>JAZUQA010000033.1:0-70706 GCA_045605425.1 Acutalibacteraceae bacterium | reverse complement strand
ATTTGATAAGGTCTTATTTTGTGAACAGACTCTTGATTTATGTATAGCTGAATGCAAAAACTCCCCACCGATTGCTCGATGGGGAGTTCATTTTTAAATATAGAGGTTAACTTCAATATCTCGCCAGCCTCTTACACGCTTTGTCGGGGATATGGAATAAGCATATTCCTGTGCATCCTCGAGCGTTAAAGTGAACTCAGCGAACTTGAAGAAGTTCTCCATTAGTCCTTTATAGCTGCCTGAGCATCTGTTGCACAAGCATACAAAAACTCCCCACCGATTGCACGATGGGGAGTTCGTCTTTATTTATTTGCGGGGCGTTTATTATTCTGAACGAATAATTTCTGCTTACTTCATCTCAGCGATTGCTGCCTGAGCTGCTGCAAGGCGGGCAATCGGAACACGGAAGGGTGAGCAGGATACATAGTCGAGGCCGATCTTGTGGCAGAACTCAACAGATGTCGGGTCGCCGCCATGCTCGCCGCAGTTACCGTAGTGGAGGTTCTTGCCGCTTGCCTTGCCCTTTGCAACTGCCATTTCCATAAGAGCGCCAACGCCTGTCTGGTCAAGCTTTGCGAAGGGATCGAACTCGAAGATCTTTGTATCGTAGTAAGCGTTGAGGAACTTACCAGCGTCATCACGGCTGAAGCCGAATGTCATCTGAGTAAGGTCGTTTGTACCGAAGCAGAAGAACTCAGCTTCCTTAGCGATTTCGTCTGCTGTGATGCAAGCTCTGGGAATTTCGATCATTGTACCGACTTCGTACTTGAGCTCTACGCCTGCTGCTGCGATTTCAGCGTCAGCTGTCTTAACAACAACATCCTTAACGTACTTAAGTTCCTTAACTTCGCCAACAAGGGGAATCATGATTTCGGGAACAAGGTTCCAGTCTGCATGAGCCTTCTTAACGTTGATAGCTGCACGGATAACAGCCTTTGTCTGCATTGCTGCGATTTCGGGGTAAGTTACTGCAAGACGGCAGCCACGGTGACCCATCATGGGGTTGAACTCGTGGAGACCGGCAATGATAGCCTTGATGTCTTCAACAGACTTGCCCTGGCTTGCTGCAAGAGCTGCGATGTCAGCCTCTTCTGTGGGAACGAACTCGTGGAGAGGCGGATCAAGGAAGCGGATTGTTACGGGGTTACCCTCGAGAGCCTCGTAGAGAGCCTCGAAGTCGCCCTGCTGGTAGGGAAGAATCTTGTCGAGAGCTGCTTCACGCTCTGCAACTGTATCTGCGCAGATCATTTCACGGAATGCTGCGATTCTGTCTGCCTCGAAGAACATGTGCTCTGTACGGCAGAGACCGATGCCTTCTGCGCCAAGCTCACGAGCCTTCTTAGCGTCTGCGGGTGTATCAGCGTTTGTACGAACCTTGAGAGTTCTGTACTTGTCAGCCCATGCCATGATGCGGCCGAACTCGCCTGCGATTTCAGCATCAACTGTGGGGATGATGCCGTCGTAAATGTTACCTGTTGAACCGTCGATGGAGATGAAGTCGCCCTCATTGTAGGTCTTGCCTGCAAGTGTGAACTTCTTGTTCTCTTCGTCCATAACGATGTCGCCGCAACCGGATACACAGCAAGTACCCATACCACGAGCAACAACAGCTGCGTGAGAAGTCATACCGCCACGAACTGTGAGGATACCCTGAGCAGCCTTCATACCTGTGATGTCTTCGGGAGATGTTTCAAGACGGACAAGAACAACCTTCTCGCCTCTCTCGTTCCACTCAACAGCATCTTCTGCTGTGAAGACAACCTTACCGCAAGCAGCACCGGGAGATGCGCCGAGACCCTTACCTGCGGGTGTGGAAGCCTTGAGAACCTTTGCATCGAACTGGGGATGAAGAAGTGTGTCAAGGTTTCTGGGGTCGATCATTGCAACAGCCTTCTTCTCGTCGATCATGCCCTCGTCAACAAGGTCACAAGCGATCTTGAGAGCAGCCTTTGCAGTTCTCTTACCGTTTCTTGTCTGAAGCATATAGAGCTTACCGTCTTCAACTGTGAACTCCATATCCTGCATATCTCTGTAGTGGTCTTCAAGGATAGCGCAAACTTCGTTGAACTGCTTGAATGCCTCGGGGAACTTCTCAGCCATCTCTGCGATGGGCATGGGAGTACGGACACCGGCAACAACGTCCTCACCCTGTGCGTTTGTGAGGAACTCACCCATAAGACCCTTTTCGCCTGTAGCGGGGTCACGGGTGAAAGCAACACCTGTACCGCAGTTGTCGCCCATGTTACCGAAAGCCATCATCTGTACGTTAACAGCTGTACCCCATGAGTAGGGAATATCGTTGTCACGGCGGTAAACGTTTGCACGGGGGTTATCCCATGAACGGAAAACAGCCTCAACAGCGCCCATAAGCTGCTCTTTAGGATCGGAGGGGAAGTCCTTACCGATCTTGTTCTTGTACTCAGCCTTGAACTGGCCTGCGAGTGTCTTGAGGTCGTCAGCTGTAAGGTCAACGTCCTGTGTAACACCCTTTGCTTCCTTCATCTCGTCGATGAGCTGCTCGAAGTACTTCTTACCGACTTCCATAACAACGTCGGAGTACATCTGGATAAATCTTCTGTAGCAGTCCCAAGCCCAACGGGGATTGCCGGACTTTGCGGAGATTGCCTCAACAACCTCTTCGTTAAGACCGAGGTTGAGGATAGTGTCCATCATACCGGGCATGGATGCACGAGCACCGGAACGGACAGAAACGAGAAGGGGATTTTCCTTATCGCCGAACTTCTTGCCTGTTACGCCTTCCATCTTTACGATGTACTCCATGATCTGAGCCTGGATTTCATCGTTGATCTTCTTGCCATCTTCGTAGTACTTTGTGCAAGCCTCTGTAGAAATTGTGAAGCCCTGAGGAACAGGAAGACCGATCTTGGTCATTTCTGCAAGGTTTGCGCCCTTACCGCCGAGGGTATTACGCATTGTTGCGTCACCTTCGGAGAACAGGTAAACATACTTGTAAGCCATTGGTTTATACCTCCATAAATAAATGATAAACAAATTAATTAGTTACAGCGAACAATTTTACAACTGCACGCAATGTACCATCGCATATTATAGCACACACCAAAATCAAAAGTAAATACATTTTTACCATAAATTCCAATCACACTACTATTTATATTTTGGTGATAATCATTAAATAAAGCAAAAATGCCGCCGTTTGGAATTAACCACACGGCAGCAGTTTGTTGTATATTAATCTTTTTATCTGTTCTTTGCCTGTTCGAGTTTGTGCTGTCTGCGGTTTTTGACGTGGTCGGGCATAGGCTTGATTTCGCCTGCCTTCTGGAGTGCCCAGCGTGTGAGCAGCGGACCGACGAGCTCGTAAATAAGAACTGCAAAAAGCACGATATTGCGGATGAGGTTGCCTTCTTCGCCAAGCTGCATAGCCGTTGTACACATACCCAGCGCAACGCCTGCTTGCGGCAGAAGCGTGATACCGAGGTACTTGCAAATCTGCGGCTCACACTTAACGAGCTTTGCGCTGCCCAGAGCGCCGAAGTATTTGCCAAGTGAACGGGTAACAATGTAAATTGCACCGATGAGCACGATGGCACCGTCTGTAAATACATTGAGCTCAAGCTCTGCACCGCTTATAACAAAGAAAAGAGCAAACAGCGGTGAGGTCCATTTATCCGAGCTTTCCATAAGGTCGTGTGAGAGCGGACAGATGTTGCAAAACACCGTGCCGAGCATCATACAGACAAGGAGTGAGGAGAAGCCGATATGTACGTGACCGATTTCAAACTTGAGGTTGGAAAGAGCCGCCGTGAGAAACACAAAGGCGATTGTGAGGTTAAGACGGTTTGTGTTGGAATTGAACAGCTTTTCAAGGTATGTCAGCAGGCAGCCCATAATCGCACCGAGTATGAGCGAGCCGACAATTTCGATAAGCGGATTTAAGATAATTGAAATCATATCCGCCGAGCCGCTGATAAGCGCTTTTGCCACGCCGAAGGAAACGGCGAAAACGATAAGACCTACGGCATCGTCAAGCGCAACAATCGGGAGTAGGAGCTTTGTGAGGGGACCGTTTGCCTTGTACTGGCGTACAACCATAAGCGTTGCGGCAGGTGCCGTTGCCGTTGCGATTGCGCCGAGGGTAATTGCCTGTGAAACGGAGAGCTTGTCGGGCATTATGAGGTGTATTGCAATAAGAGCAATATCAACAAGTGCAGCTGCAGCCAGCGCCTGAAGCACACCGATTATAAATGCCTGCCTACCTGTTTTCTTGAGGTCTTCAAGGCGGAATTCGTTGCCGATTGAGAAGGCGATAAAGCCAAGCGCAACGTCGGAAATAACGCCGAGTGATTCAACATTTTCGTGGGATGCAAAGCCAAGACCGTTAAGACCGAGCGCACCCAGGCAATACGGGCCGATAAGCACACCTGCAATAAGGTAAGCCGTAACGCTCGGCAGCTTGAAGGGCTTAAAAAGCCTTGTCATCATAAGTCCTGCAAGCAGGGCTACTGATACGGATAAAAGAACATTCATTATTATATCGCTTCTTTTCTTTTTTATTTTTTCGCACGGTTTTGTATTATATGCCTTTATATGTATTTTTTCAAGCACTAATTTCCCAAAAATTTATGCACTTCGTGAGTTGACTTATGTATAAAATCCATATATAATATAATTGTTTCCTGACACAAAGTATTACTGAGTGAAAGGTGCGAGAAAAATACTGTAATAATCTTGAGAATATAGAGTAATTCTGCGTATTTATCCGTGCCTTGTCAGGGTGCGGATTTTTTATTTCCGATTAAAATTACAGAGGTAAATGAAATGGATACACGAGTTGCCGTTATGGGCATTATAGTTGAGAATAAGGACAGCGTTTCACAGCTCAACGAGCTGCTTCACGAATACGGCGATATAATCATAGGCCGTATGGGTATACCCTATAAGGAAAGGGGGATAAGCGTTGTGAGCATTGCCGTGGATGCGCCGCAGGACACTATCTCGGCTCTTTCGGGCAGAATAGGCAAGCTTGCCGGAATAAGCGTGAAAACCGCTTATTCAAACGTGATAAGCCATGAATGAAAAGGTTAAATATTTAATAGAAAAATTAGAAAAGGAACATTCTCTTTCCATCAATGATTATGAATTCCTTATTGAAAGCAGAAGCGAAGAATCAGCTGCCCTGCTGCGTGAAAAGGCGGACAGAGTGCGCCGTGAGATTTACGGCACGGATGTCTATATCAGGGGGCTTATTGAAATAAGCAACTTCTGCAAAAACGACTGCCTTTACTGCGGCATACGCAAGGGCAACAAAAGCTGTGAGCGGTACAGGCTGACCGAAGAGGAAATTCTCTCGTGCTGCGAGCAGGGATATGAGCTGGGCTTTCGCACCTTTGTTATGCAGGGCGGTGAGGACGCTTATTTCAACGATGAGCGGATGTGCCGTATAATAAGTGAAATAAAGCACCGCTATCCCGACTGTGCGGTTACACTTTCACTTGGTGAAAAAAGCAGGGAAAGTTACCAAAAATTATTCGATACCGGTGCGGACAGATACCTTCTCCGCCACGAAACGGCAGATAAAGCACACTACGAAAAGCTCCACCCGAAGGAGCTGTCCTTTGAAAACCGTATGAGATGTCTTTTCGATTTAAAGGAAATCGGCTTTCAGGTCGGCTGCGGCTTTATGGTCGGCTCACCCTACCAGACCAATGCCTGCTTTGCAAAGGACCTGAAATTTGTTGAAGAATTTCAGCCCGATATGTGCGGAATAGGTCCGTTTGTGCCGCACAGTGCAACTCCCTTTGCCGCTTTCCCGCAGGGCTCAGCAGAGCTTACCTGTTATCTTCTGAGTATAGTCAGGCTTATCCGCCCGAATATACTTTTGCCCTCCACAACGGCACTGGGTACTATACTCCCCGATGGCAGAGAAAAAGGCATACTCTCGGGCGCAAACGTAGTAATGCCTAATCTATCGCCCGAGGCAGTCAGAAGCAAATACACACTCTACAACAATAAAATTTCCACGGGAGCCGAATCTGCACAGCAGAAAAACGGTCTTGCAGGAAAAATGGAAAAAATAGGCTACAGAATTGTCACGGCTCGTGGCGACGTTATCAGACAATAAGAAAGGAAGAATAAAAATGGCAGTTTACAACCCCAAATCACTCAAGGCAGAAGAATTTATAAATCACGAGGAAATCCTCGCAACTCTGGAATATGCCGAAGCAAATAAGAATAATATTGAGCTTATAGACGAAATTCTTGAAAAGGCACGTCCCGTAAAAAACGGCAACGGCACAACCTGCAAGGGTCTTACTCACCGTGAGGCAAGCGTGCTTCTTGCCTGCGAAATTCCTGAAAAGATTGAAAAGATGTACGAGATTGCAAAGGAAATCAAGCTCGCCTTCTACGGCAACCGTATCGTTATGTTTGCACCTCTCTACCTTTCCAATTACTGTGTAAACGGCTGTGTCTACTGCCCGTATCACCTCAAAAACAAGCACATTGCACGCAAAAAGCTCACCCAGGAGGAAATCAAGGCAGAGGTTATTGCGCTCCAGGATATGGGTCACAAGCGCCTTGCTATCGAAGCAGGTGAAGACCCCGTGAATAACCCTATAGAATATATACTTGAATCAATTAAAACTATATACTCTATCAACCACAAAAACGGTGCTATCCGCAGAGTTAATGTCAACATTGCCGCAACAACGGTTGAAAATTACAGAAAGCTCAAGGATGCAGGCATCGGTACGTACATTCTCTTCCAGGAGACCTACCACAAGGAAAGCTACCTCAAGCTCCATCCCACAGGCCCGAAGCACGATTACGATTACCACACCGAAGCTATGGACAGAGCTATGCAAGGCGGTATTGACGACGTAGGCTTAGGCGTGCTTTTCGGTCTTGAGCTTTACAAATACGAGCTTGCAGGTCTGCTTATGCACGCAGAGCACCTTGAAGCCGTTCACGGTGTCGGTCCGCACACAATCAGCGTGCCGAGAATCAAGCGTGCAGACGATATTGACCCCGATGTTTTCGATAATTCAATTCCCGACGAGATGTTTGAAAAAATCATTGCAATCATCCGTATGGCAGTACCTTACACGGGTATGATTATTTCCACCCGTGAGTCCCAGGCAGTGCGTGAGCGTGTGCTCAACCTCGGCATTTCGCAGATCAGCGGTGCTTCCCGTACCTCTGTCGGCGGATATACGGAAGAGGAAAGACCCCACGATTCCGAGCAGTTCGACGTTTCCGACCAGCGTACACTCGATGAGGTTGTCGGCTGGCTTATCGACAACGGCCACATTCCGTCCTTCTGTACGGCCTGCTACCGTGAGGGCAGAACAGGCGACCGCTTTATGAGCCTTTGCAAAAACGGTCAGATTATCAACTGCTGCCATCCCAACGCACTTATGACGCTTACGGAGTACCTTGTTGACTATGCAAGCGACGTTACAAAAATGAAGGGCTTTGAGCTTATCGACACAGAGTTGGGCAAGGTTACGAATCCCAAGGTTGAGGCAATTGCAAGAGATAACGTTGCTGATATCAAGGTTTCAAACAGAAGAGACTTCAGATTTTAAGGTGATTTTATGAGTCTTAATTCAACCGCTTCTGCCGAAAGAGTTCACATAGGCTTTTTTGGCTTAAGAAATGCAGGTAAATCCAGCGTTGTTAACGCTGTTACGGGCCAGGAGCTCGCACTTGTATCCGATGTAAAAGGCACTACAACCGACCCGGTAAAGAAAGCTATGGAGCTTTTGCCTCTCGGTCCCGTTGTTATCATCGACACACCAGGTATTGACGATGAGGGCGAGCTCGGCACTTTGCGTGTGAAGCGCACAAAGCAGGTGCTTAACTACGCAGATATTGCAGTGCTTGTAGTTGATGCAACAAAGGGTGAAACATCGGCAGACAAAGAGCTTGTAAGCCTTTTTGAGCAAAAGAAAATTCCGTATATCAAAGCCTTCAATAAGGCGGATTTGCTTGACCGCATACCCGACAAAACCGAAAACACAATATATGTCAGCGCCGTAAGCGGGCTGAACACAAACGAACTGAAAGAAAAAATCGCCGTACTTGTAAAGCACAAGGACAGCGGCAAAAGAATAATAGGCGACCTGATTAAAAAAGGCGATACGGTTGTGCTTGTAACACCGATTGACGCTTCTGCGCCCAAGGGCAGGCTGATTCTGCCGCAGCAGCAGACAATCCGTGATATTCTCGATTCGGGCGCAACCGCCTTTGTCACAAAGGAAACCGAGCTTGCAGGTGCGTTGGATATGCTTAAATCACCGCCGAAAATGGTCGTAACAGATTCGCAGGCCTTCGGCGTTGTTTCAAAAATTGTCCCAGAATCAATTCCGCTTACTTCTTTTTCAATTCTTTTTATGCGTTACAAGGGCAGTCTGCAAGCGGCTGTTGAGGGTGCAAGAAAGCTTGACAGCCTTAACGACGGCGATGTTGTGCTCATCAGCGAGGGCTGTACACATCACCGCCAGTGCGAGGATATAGGTACGGTCAAAATGCCGAAATGGATAAAGGAATATACAAAGAGGGATATCCGTTTTGAGTTTACGAGCGGCGGAGAATTTCCCGAAGATTTATCACGCTACGCACTTGTTGTGCATTGCGGCGGCTGCATGTTGAACGAGAGGGAAATGAAATACCGCATAAGCAATGCGGCTGACAGCGGCGTGCCTGTCACAAACTACGGAATAGCAATTGCTAAAATGAACGGCATACTTGAAAGAAGTATAGCACAGTTGGATGTTTGACAAATTACAGTTTAGCGCAACAATAAATTGTTGCTAAAAGAATAAAGAAGAAAGAAAAAATAATAAATAATAAATAATAAATCAGGGCGGGACACCCGCACCCGAATATAAATGGGTGTGGGCGAAGCCCACCCTTCTTTATTCTTTTTTCTTTATTATTTCTTATTTATTATTTTAATTACAGTTTATCTGCCAACAGGCAGATAAACTGTAATTTACTGATATGTATTATTTTTAATTATTCTTCCAAAAAAGAAAAATAATGTTAACAAAGCATGCTATTATTAACATATTGTTTACATTTTATGGGAGGAAGAGTATGAAGAAAGTCATATCTTTACTGCTTGCGTTTACTATGATTTTTTCATTTGCAGGCATTGCGGCAAACGCTACTCAACCCTTGCAGGAGGATAAGCCCGGAAACGGCTTCTTCGGCAACATTACTAAGGCACTCAGCTTTTTTAAGTACGGCATTAACGACACCCGTGTTTATCTTGCACCGTGTGAGGACGGACAGAAATACGAATTTCACCTGAGCTACACCGAAAGCGACGGCACTCAAAAAGATGTCAGTTTGGGCGCTTATTACGACGAAACAACAGGCGAAGTTTCAGGAGCACACTACACACAGGGTATATTTGAGTCGGGCTTCAACTACAACGCCCACAGCGAGATTTTTTATGCAATGAATGACTGCTGGCAGAGGGCACTCGGCTTTACACCGGTTTATGACCTTATTGCAAATATGACAGCCTTTGACTATGTGACACGCCGTGTTTATTTCGATTACGCCGGTGAAGAATGGTGTATCCAGCTTTGGAAAGGTAACTACGGCTTTAATCTTCTTGTTGGCGGCGAAGTCGGTGTTTACAACCGCCCCGAAGGCAGCTTCGGCTACTTCTACAACTGCGCAGGCGATGAGGATATGATGCCTATATCAATAAAGGTTTATAATGACGAGAGAACTTTTGTTGACCGTGAGGCTTATGTTACATGGTGGGCAACTGGCTTTGCCTTCTCCGACCCCGTTAACGAAAGACAGCTCACAATGGAAACCTCTATCACCTTCCCCGATGCTCAGATGCGTGATGCCTTTGTAGCTTCCGCTGAAAAACAGCTCGGCGTAACCTGCACGGTAACAGAAACCACAGTGCTTGTTAAATGGTAAAATAAAACAGCAGATATAATTAACGGACAGCAATTTTTTCGATTGCTGTCCGTTTTTCTGTTGTATTTTTATCTTTCCAATCTGATAACCGTTACGGAATATTTCGGGACTGTGAAATTGAACTGATTTGAAAAACCGCTCAATTCAAATTCTTCCATTATGCAATCCTCTTTTTCGCCGAGGATATTATCATCACCGAGGGTTTCACCCTTGACCTGATAAACCCTTGCGCTTTCTGTGATTTCTGCATTGTTGACATTGACTGCTACGGTTTTGTTGTTACCCGTTACGTTAACGATTTTGACTATTATATCGCCGCTTTCATCGGTGCTGACTACCGAATAGGCTTCGGCTTCGCAGTCGGAGCCTGCCGTATAATCAACATAAAGCTCACCGTCGATATAACACTTTACGTTTCTGCCGTCAACGGAAATTTTCAGCTCGTAGGTTTTACCCGTTTCAGCAACGAAAGGCTTCACCGTGCCGATAAGCTGACCCGTTTTTGTACCGTTTTCAATTTCCTGCAAACAGGAAACTGTGTTGTCCCAACCGCCGATATTCCAGAAGAAGCAGTTGTCCTTATCCTTAACTGCAAACGGAATTATGAAGCCCTCTGCACCGTCGAGCTTTGTTGCCTTTACGGTGTAGGTGTAGCTTTCCCACTCATCCTCGCCGAAATAGGCAACGGAGCCGTTGTTGCTGTATTTCATATCCGTGCTTGACTGAACGAGCTTGCCTTTCTTAACCTTAAAATCGCCGTCTGTTGCCTTTTCCCAGTTCCACCAGAAGGTGTTTATGCCAAAATCATCTTCGCCGAGGGTTTCTCCTGTTATATTGTCAACAACCTTTACGTCGTCAAATTCAGCGGCGGTATACCACGTGCCGACGCCTACCCTGCCCTTCAGATTATCCTGTGCAACCTCAGCACCCGAAAGCGAATAATCGAGCACCTTAGTGCCTTGATTTACAGAGAAGATTTTCTGCATATAGTAGCTGATTGAACCCGTACACAGGCGGTTGTTAAACCATATCAGGTCAGGTGACCAATGGGTAGCGGTGAGATTGCCGAAAAGCGGAGCGTAAGCCGCCATTGCAACGATGTCACCGTTGCGTTCAAGCCCCGTCATATAAGCCGCCTCAGCAAGCGCCGCTTTGAGTGTATTTGACCGTGCGGCATATTCGCCAAGGAAAACGTTTATTCCGCCGCCGTAACCCGTAGCCGTCATTTCGTCGGGATTGCGCCTGTAATTCTTTTCATCGTAATAATCGGTATTTTCCAAAAACCATTCGGGGTCATTGTAATAATGCTGGTCTGTTGCGCCCGCAAAATCGTTAACTGCTTTGTCGGGGTTTTCGTTCAACCATTCCTTTGCAAACTCGTAGGACTTTATGTAGTTACCGCTGTGGGTTGCATCAGATGCACCTGCGGAATAAATAAGCTCTATACCCTCGTAAAGCTCAGGCTTCTGAGCCTTTGCTTCGTTGAACGAATTGAGGAAAGCCTCGTAGCGTTCAAAGTAATCCGTACCCTCGTTCTCATTGCCGATACATATATATCGAAGCTCAAACGGCTCAGAATGGCCGAGAGAAGCTCTGACCTTGCCCCACTTTGAATTCACATCACCACGGCAGAATTCCACGAGGTCGTGCATATCCTGAACATACTGCTCAAACTCTGGTGTATCCATTGCAACGGGACCCTTGCCTCTCATCTGGCAGAAAAGTCCGCAGTTGAGCACGGGCACACCGACGGCACCTATATCCTCGGCAAGCTGGAAATACTCAAAGAAGCCAAGACCGTAGGTCATAAATGAAGGATACGGGTCTTCCGTTGCGGCAAAATCCGTCCAGATATTCATCCCCTGCTTACGTGCGGCAACATCGCCGTAGCCGCCGTTGAAATAAAGCGGATTGCCGTTGGAGTCCACACCGATTGAGTCCTTCCAATTATAGGCGGAATATTGGTCGTAGCCTTCTATAATACAGCCGCCGGGGAAGCGCAGGAATTTGGGCTGAAGTGCCTCGAGCATAACGGATAAATCCTTGCGCATACCGTTTTCCCTGCCCTTGAAGGTATCGACAGGAAAAAGAGAGACCATATCGAGAGCAACTGTGCCGCCATCAACAAGTACCTGCAATGTAACAGCGCTGCTTGCTGTTTGGGTTGAAACAATTTCAAGCTCATACTTCGTCCATTCAGCCGTAATTGCTTCAATTACACCCGTGCCGACTGCCGTTTCACCGACACAGAGGTTGACGTAAATCTTACCGTCATAGTCGTCAAGACCCTTTGCCCAGACGGAGAAGCGATACTTTGCACCGTTTTCAATGCTCATTCCGTCAAGGAAGCCGACGTTAGCTATACCGGCCGGTACGGTGCCGCTATTGGTAACAACGGCATAGTTTGTGTTGTTTTCATTCAGGCAGCTTACTGTATCGTTTACTTTAACCTCTGCGGCTGCACCGCCTACGGTATTCCAACCAAACAACTGGTCATTTGCCGCAACCTCGGTAAATTCAAACGAACGGTTTACCACCTTTTCGGCGTAAAGACCTCCGTCTGCGGCAAAGTTTATATCTTCGAAAAATATTCCGAAAAGCAGGTCGCTTATATCGTGTATTTCGTTTGCTGCATCAATCTCAAGAGCGTAGTCGGCTGATGTGTCGTAAGCCGAAATGAGGTTTGCCTCAGGCTCATCCACAGGTGTTTCCCCACCCGAAGAAGCAAACAGCATAAAAAACGACATTATCGCCGCTGTGAGCTTTTTAAAAATTGTAATAAGCTTGTATTTCATAGCTGACATCCTTTCAAATTACAGTTTATCTGCCTGTTGGCAGATAAACTGTAATTTATTTCTTTCATAATAATACAATATCATTTTTCCGTCAACTAATGCTATTGACAAATTCTTCTTAAGGGTTACAATCAAACTATACAAATAAGGCGGTGGGAATATGAGAAACGAGAAAAATGAAATTTTTATCAGAGACCGTGCTGACCCTTTCATAACTAAAGGAAGTGACGGATATTACTATTTCACCGCATCCTACCCTATGTACGGCAAGGATGACCCCGAGGGCTATGACAGAATTATTCTGCGCCGTTCAAGGACAATTGAAGGCTTAAAAAACGCCGAAGAAAAGACGGTATGGGATGAAAAGGACAGCGTTACCTCGCACCGCTTTATCTGGGCACCTGAAATTCACGAAATCGGCGGCAGGTGGTACATATTTTTTGCCGCAAGCGGCAGCGGCGACAACGTTTGGGACATAAACTGCCACGCAATCTTGTGTAAAGGCACTGACCCTTACACTGACGCTTGGGAGGACAAAGGCAAGCTGAAATGTCCCGATGATGACGATTTTTCGTTCACCCGATTTTCGCTTGATATGACGCATTTCAGCCATTTAGGGCGGCATTACCTGCTTTGGGCACAGCACGGCGGCAACTCAAACGTATATATTGCAGAAATTGACCCGAGCGAGCCAAATAGGACAATTTGTAAAGCAATTCTCTTTACGAAGCCTGAATACGATTGGGAGCGTGTGAGCATTCCCGTTAACGAAGGACCTGCCGTAATGAAGCACGGCGGACGGATATTTGTTGCCTTTTCCGCAAGTGCAACAGGTCCCGAATACTGCGTAGGGCTGATGTACGCCGACGAAAACGCAGATTTGCTGGATATGAGCAACTGGACAAAGCTTGACTATCCCCTGCTGTGCTCCGATGACCTTAACGGCGAATACGGACCCGGACACAACAGCTTTGTAAAGGACGAAAACGGCGACTGGCTGATAGTTTACCACTCCCGTGACGAGCGTTGCTTTAAAAAGCAATGTGAGCACGCTGCTGATGACCCGCTTTATGACCCCTGCCGAAGCACACATATAAGAAAAATTGAGTGGGATGAAAACGGATTGCCCGTATTCAACGCATAATTTGCAAATTCATATAAAACGGAGCAGCAGATTGATTTCTACTGCTCCTGATTTTTTATTTATCCTGATTTTCCTTGACAAAGTCGAGCGTTTCCGATTTTTCGGTAAGGACGTGGGAGAAGAAGAATTCCTCTCTCGGCTTTGAGTTGATAACCGTTACGGGCTTAATCTGGTTAAGGACTACGCCCTTGCTGCGAAGGTGCTCATTATAATCCGAATATGTGCTCGGCTTAAGAATGAGAATTTCGGGGCGGTTGAGCATACCCCAGCGTCTGTACTTATAGTACTTTTCGTTAACACCCTTGAGCTCTTCGTCAAGAATATCAATCATTTCCTGGCGCTTCTCTTCGGTGACCTCGCCTCTTACCTCCGTAAGCATACAGTAGCGGGGAGGATTGGTTGAGAAATCAGCATAGAAGCTGTGACCGACGTGCTCAAGACCTGTTTTTTCAAACATGGTCTTTGCGCTGTAGTCAACCATTTCTGTGGTTGTCTTTTCGTTGGCAACGTTCATGCTCAGGTTTCTTCTGTACAAAAACTCAATCATAGGAGTATTGTTGTGCATTCTTGTAACCTGAACAATATCCTCCATACGGTAGCGGTAAAGACCCGAGGAGTTAGTGACAACCATCTCATACTTCTTGCCGACCTCAAGCTCATTGATAAGAAGGGTCTTGGAGCCGTCGGGCTCTTCGTCACCCAAATCGTCGTCAACGGGAATAAACTCGAAGAAAATTCCGTAGGGAATAAGCACGCCGTCGTGGCAGTTGAGCTCTGTAGGCATTGCGAAGAAGCCTTCTGCTGCTGCATAGCCCATATTGTGAATCGGAATATCATTACCGATATAATGGCGAAGCTGCTCAAGATAAATCTTAAGAGTTGAGCCGACCATACCGTAAGCCCAGGAGAGCTTCGGCCAGATACGGGGTGCAATGGGAGTATCAAAGCCCTTTTCAAACTCCTTACGCAGTGCTGCTGCACGCTTGGGATTGGGCTTGAACTTCTTTTCATACTCTGCACGAAGCTCGGGTGTAATCCTTACATTCTCGCCTATTGTACCCTTTTCAATATCGTCACAAAGCTGCTGCCAATTTTTCTCAAGGTAGTCAAACATTGTGGTAACAAGGGTGATGATAAGTGAGCCTATGTAGGACACCTTTTCATTCTCAAGAGCAAAGCGAAGCTGGAGATAAGGCATATCAAGCAGCTCCTCGTGCTCGGGGTAAAGCAGAGATGTGGGAGATGTGCAGAAAAAGCGCATAATGGGGTTAAGGTAGGTAAGCGGTACCTGACCTGCGCCGTTGCACTGCTTGTTATCCTCCAGCCTGTGACCGGTGAGAACAAGCACAAGCGGACCCATCTGAGGAGGCATCTTCTTGCCCATTACGTTTTTGAGGTAGTGTGCCGAGGTGGAAACCGTACAGGAGAAACCGATGCACTGCATATTCCAAAGGTCAAACGCACATCTGGGAAGAGTCTTGGGCTTACCGACGCTGCCCGAGGATGAGCAGTAACGCACATTGTAGCCCGTATACATAAGGTTCTTTTCCCTGTTGTGAATCATACGGTCAACAAGCGGGTCATAATCCGCATAGGTTGAAAGCGGTACCTTTTTGCGGAAGTCTTCAATGCTGTGAATATCGGCAAAGTTGTACTTTCTGCCGAGCTCGCAGTTCTTGCTCTTGCTGAGTATTCTCTTAAGGAGCTTTTCCTGCGCCTTCATAGGGTCCTTCGTGGTGCGCTCAATCTTGGCGAGCGTAACGTCGCCGATAAGAATACCTAAATCCGAAAAAGCCATAGTTTTGTTTCCTTTTCAATTTAATTATTTTTACTTATCCAGGCTCTTCATTGTGGGGAAGAGGAGGACATCACGGATTGCTGCGGAATCTGTAAGCAGCATACACATTCTGTCGATACCGAAGCCGATACCGCCCGTGGGGGGCATACCGTATTCAAGGGCTGTGAGGAAGTCCTCATCGGTTGTGTTTGCCTCTTCGTCACCCTGGGAAAGAAGCTCCTCCTGAGCCTTGAAGCGCTCCCTCTGGTCGATGGGGTCGTTGAGCTCGGAGTAAGCGTTTGCCATTTCCCAGCCGTTCATAAAGAACTCAAAGCGCTCAACATAGTCCGGGTTACCGGGCTTTTTCTTTGTGAGCGGAGAAATCTCAATCGGGTGGTCAATAACGAAGGTGGGCTGAATGAGATGGTCTTCTGCAAACTCCTCAAAGAAGAGAGCAAGGATATCGCCCTTCTTGTGGTGCTTTTCGTACTCGACGTGGTGCTTGTCGGCAAGGGCACGGGCTTCCTCAAGAGTGTTGACCTCATTCCAGTCAACGCCCGAATACTTCTTGACAGCGTCAATCATTGTAATGCGCTCAAAGGGCTTGCCAAGATCCATTTCAACACCGTTGTAGGTGATTTTTGTTGTGCCGAGAACCTCCTGCGCAACGAAGCGATAAAGGTTTTCTGTAAGGTCCATCATACCGTTGTAGTCGGTATAAGCCTGGTAGAGCTCCATAAGAGTGAATTCGGGGTTGTGGCGTGTATCACAGCCTTCGTTACGGAAAACTCTGCCGATTTCGTAAACTCTTTCCATGCCGCCGACAATAAGGCGCTTGAGGTAAAGCTCAAGGGAAATACGCAGCTTAAAGTCCTCATCAAGAGCGTTGTGGTGAGTCATAAACGGTCTTGCTGCCGCACCGCCTGCATTGCTGACGAGAATGGGTGTTTCAACCTCAATAAAGTTCTCGCCGTCAAGATACTTGCGGATTGCACGAAGGATAGCCGAACGCTTGAAGAAGGTGTCCTTTACCTCGGGGTTCATAATGAGGTCGAGGTAACGCTGACGGTAGCGTGTATCGGTATCGGTAAGACCGTGGTACTTTTCTGCAAGGGGAAGGAGGGATTTGGAGATGAGTCTGATTTCCTTTGCGTGAACAGAGATTTCACCTCTGCGTGTGCGGAAAACAAAGCCCTTAACCTCGACAATGTCGCCGATATCCCACTTTTTGAACTCGGCAAAGCTGTCTTCGCCGATGTCGTTAATTCTGACGTAGACCTGCATTCTGCCCGAGCGGTCACGGATATCGATAAAGTTTGCCTTACCCATATCACGCCAGGTCATAATACGGCCGCAGATCGAAACATCGCTGTTTTCAAGTTCTTCAAAGCGGTCGTTGATTTCGGCTGCTGTAATTGTCTGCTCAGCAAGGGTGATTTCAAACGGGTCCTTGCCGGCAGCCTGAAGTGCCTCGAGCTTTTCAAGGCGGATTGCACGCTGTTCGTTGGTGCTTATTTCTTCAACTTCCTCAACGGGAGTTGCGTTTACGTTTTCTTCTGCCATTTTTACAGTCCTCCCTGTGGGAAATTACTTGATAATCTTTACAATCTGGTAGCTGATCTGACCGCCGGGTGCATCGACAACAACAGTGTCGCCTGCCTGCTTGCCCATAAGAACCTTGCCTGCAGGAGATTCTGCGGAGATGTAGTTTTCATCGCTGCTTGACTCGTTTTCGCCAAGGATAACATAATCGTCTTCATCGTCATCCTCAAGATCCTTGAGCGTGATAACAGAGCCGACGTGAATAAGGCCTGCAGCAGCATCGCTGATGATGATAGCATCCTTAAGGATCCCCTCAAGCTCGCTGATTCTTGCCTCAAGACGACCCTGGTCGTTCATAGCCTCATCGTATTCTGCGTTTTCGGAAAGGTCACCGTGTGAACGGGCTTCCTTGATGTTTTCGGCAGCTTCCTTTCTGCCGACTGTTTTAAGGTGCTCAAGCTCCTGAGCGAGCTTGTCATAGCCTTCTCTGGTAAGTTCCTGTGCCATTTATAAGTCATCCTTTCGATATATTTATTAATTTAGTACACAATTAAAATATATTATATGCTAAATGCTTACCAATGTCAAGCGGTGAAATAAATCGTTGGCACGATTTGTGAAATATCTTTTAGATATCCTCGCCGCCGACGAGCAATATCTAAAAGGGATGTGAAATATTGCTGTGCAATGTGAAATACGCTGCGGCGTGTGAAAGATTTATAAATTGCAAGAGATATCACCCTTAACAAGTGCAAAAATAAACCTCCGACAATAAGCCGAAGGTTTGATATTTCAGTTATTTCCCAAAGCCGTTTATGTAATCTTTGTATTCATCATTTTTCAGTTCGTATCCCGGATTGGCTTCATCAAACACACAGGTGCTTTTTTCTTTACCGAAATACGAATCCAGAAACTCGTCCAGTTCATCTTCGGTAACATCTATACCGTTTATTCTTCTTTCAATATCAAATTCGTCCCCTGCCCAGCCTTCGTTGGTAAAAGCGTTATATATCTCCTGAACCTTTCCGTTATCAATGCTGTACACCCAATAAGTACCGGTACCCATACCTACATAATGTCCGCAGAGTATACCCTGACGTTCAAAACAATTCACCATACCGTTTGAGCCTGTTTTACAAAGCCGGGTCACTATATTGTTTTCAAAAGTATATATTTCTACAGAACAAGCGTGGGAGCTTCCTTCGGAAATAAAAAGCTCCGGCACATCGTTATCGTCAACGTATCCGAGGAATACTCTTTCTTCGTGGAATTGGCTGTATTCGCCGCTATATCTGCTCAATAAATCTATATACGCCTCTCGCCAGCCTTCAGCATTTTCAGCTTCAAGTCTTTCAATTTCTTCGTTAATTTTCTTTTCGACCTCTGTTTTGTATGTGGTAGCGGTGGTCAAAGATTTGTCCGTGTCTTTTTCCTTATTGCCGCCTTTTAAGAACACACACAGCAGACCGACGGATAGAAGAACTACAACCACAACAAGTAGCGCTTTAACATCTAATTTTTTCATAAGTTTCTCCTTTCGGATTTTTAATTCTCCGATTGTATTATAGCATATAACTCAACATAAAAGAAGTTACAAATAGTTACAAAATTTGTCGATATATCTGCCCTGTAACAGATAAAAGATTAAAGCCATCAGCGTTTTCTGAACTGCTGATGGCTTTTGGTTTTATGTAACAGTACAAAAGGTAAGATTATTCTTCTGTTTTCTTTTCCTGTATATATTCGGCGTTAATCTGCGCACGGGCTATATTCTTTACCTCTTCGCTTGATTTTGCGTTGGCAACTGCGTTCTGTGTAGCCTCACGCCTTGCGTAAAGCTCACGGTACATACGGTCACGCTTTTCGCCGTTGAGGTCATGGAAGAATTTGGGGATAACGCCCAGAGCACCCGTGATAACCGGTATACCCGTACCCATAGCAAAAATCCACCACTTTGTGGAGTCCGCCTGAGTGCCTATTGTAAGACCCTGTACATAGCCGATACGCTTCATTATAAAGTTCTGGATTGAGCCCATAACTATGCCCTGGAGCTTTGTGACAAGACCTCTTGCAACGCCCGTCATAGCCTCGGCACGGTAGCCGTTTTTCCATTCGCAGTAATCCATAGCCTCGTTGAGAATTTCCTGCGGAATAACGTGTCTGAGGCCGTAGACGCACATTTCAAAAACCTCTTCAACTGCCATAACAGGAAGCATAACCCACTTGTTTTTATACAAGCCGTTCTTCATACCGCCGATTGAGCCGATTGCAAAAACAGCAAGCCAGCAGGTATCTGTCCAGAGATCCTCAAGAATCCATATAGTCTTTGTGGCAAACTTTTTGCGCAGCGGAGCTATAAAAGCATAGCTTATTGAAGAAACCGGGGAAGCGGGAATACCGACGATGGTCTGATACGTTGCAGAGCCGAGAACGTCGATATAGTAGTTTGTTCTGCTCTTGCCGACTGCAAAGCCTGCAAGGAACTCGGAAAGAGTATAAAGCAGAATCGGGCGGTTATTGATAATCGCCTTAAGGCCTTGGATAATGCTCGGCTTTTCGATACTCTGGAGCACACGCTCCTTGGTAACGCAGATGAAATAGAACGACATAATACAGCTTATAATCGCCGTGCCTATACCGAAGCCCATAAAGAGCTTTGTTCTGTCCCACGAAACAACGTTGTTGTTTACAAGGTCAAGCAGAACGCCGAAGGTGAGCTCCGGCAGCTTTTCGCCGACAAAGCCCGAAAGAAGGTTTGCCATTGTTATAAGCCCCGTTCTTTCAAGGGGATTGGGCGTGATTGTTGCCATAAAGCCGGTGTTGGCAACGGCTGTAAAGGTACCTGCCGTTTCACAGATAACGCTGAAAACGGCGTAAAAAACGAGCTTTGGCAAATATGTTCCCGCAGTTCCGGCAAAGAGCATCGGCATAAACCAATACCAGAGGCCGAGAATTGCAAGCGGAATTTTACCCAGAAGAATGTAGGGCTTGAACTTACCCCAACGGGTACGGGTGCGGTCAACAATAACGCCGATAAAGGTATCGTTTATTGTATCCCACAAGCCTGAAAACAAGCCGAAAACCGCAAGGAAATCGAAATCGAGATTAACTATATCGTAAATAAATCTGTCGTTGTATTTGCTGATGTTGAAGCTGGCTGCAGCATCGTTGAGCAGGTAACCCACCTTTTCACGGGTGCCGACAAACCTGCGGTTAATCAGTTTAGGATTTTTTACACCCTGCTCATAGTCCAGGTATATACCCGTCTGCTCTTGCTCGGTTGCCGTACTTGTTTTGTTGCTTTCGGACATAAATTTACCTCCGTTTCAGTAAATATGGCGGCTGTCAGAAAAATCCGCCTCGCCTGCGTAAAAAGCCCTGTAGCAGTCTTTTATTATATTACCACACTTTCTTGCACATTTCAATGATAATTTTATAAAATTTACACAAAAACATAAACAAATAAACTGCATTTCCCTCTTTACTTTTAGAATTTAATGTGCTAAAATACATTTAATCAGGCGCCTATAGAAATTAAGTGGACGCCACTATTTCGGGAGGTACTGTAATGCCCCACAACATCAGAGAAGATGAAAACATAAAGTTTATGCTTTCCGCAGTGCTTGAACTCAAAAGCCTTGACGAATGCTACGATTTTTTTGAAGATTTGTGCACGATGACCGAGCTCAAATCAATGTCACAGCGCATAGTCGTTGCAAAAATGCTGCGTGAAAAGCAGGTATACAGCGAAATCGTAAAGCAGACCGGTGCAAGCACAGCTACAATAAGCCGTGTAAACCGCTCACTTGTTTACGGCAGAAACGGTTACGACGAAATCTTCAACCGTCTTGCAGAAAAGGAAACACAGGAATGAGCGGCTACGCAGAGTTTTCGGGTGTATACGACATACTGACTCAAAACGTTGACTATCCGCAAAGAGCCGATTATATTGCCGACCTGTTGAGCCGTAACGGCGTGACGGGCGGCATTTTGCTTGACCTTGCCTGCGGAACAGGCAGCTTAAGCGTTGAAATGGCTAAAAAGGGCTTTGAGGTTATAGGCGTTGACGCAAGCGGAGAAATGCTCAGCATTGCAATGAATAACGCTTACGAAGCAGAGCAGAACATTCTTTTTTTGTGCCAGCAGATGCAAAACCTCGACCTTTACGGCACAATCGGCTCTGCCATTTGCACTCTTGACAGCATAAACCACTTGACTAAAAAAGCGGACGTACAAGCTGCGTTTGACAGGGTTTCGCTCTTTATGGAGAAGGACGGAATTTTTGTTTTCGACGTAAACACACCGTACAAGCACCGTGAGGTTTTGGCGGACAACAGCTTCGTTTACGAGGCAGACGGCGTTTACTGCGTATGGCAGAACACACTTGACAGCACCACCGACACGGTACAAATTGACCTTGATATATTCACCGAAATTGAGCCCGATATATATGAACGCACGCAGGAGAGCTTTTGCGAAAGGGCTTATGAAATAAGCGAGCTTGAAGCAATGCTCGAAAGTGCAGGCTTTGAGTTCATTGCGGTTTACGACGAGCTGACATACACAGCACCGCAGGAAAATTCACAAAGGGTATTTATCACAGCGAGGAAAAAGTAAAATGGGAAAAATTATCAGAACTATAACAACCAACGGCGAAGCTATGTGCATAGCCGTTGACGCAACGGATATGGTTGAACGTGCACAGCAGATTCACAAAACCTCTGCAGTCACCTCTGCCGCACTGGGCAGGCTGCTTGCCGCCGCTTCAATGATGGGCGATATGCTCAAGGGAAAGGACGACAGCGTTACGCTTCGCATCAGCGGCGACGGCCCTGCAGGCTCGGTTATCGCCGTGGCAGACAGTCAGGGTAACTGCCGTGGCTATGTTGCAAACCCGATAGTTGAAATCGACCTGAACAGCAAGGGCAAGCTCGACGTTTCCGGTGCAATCGGCAACGGCACACTTACAGTTATGAAGGACTTAAACCTCAAAGAGCCCTACGTTGCACAGATTCCGCTGGTTTCCGGCGAAATTGCCGAGGACATTACCGCCTATTATGCAACAAGCGAGCAGACGCCTACCGTTTGCGCACTCGGTGTGCTTGTAAACCCCGATCTTTCAATCAGAGCGGCTGGCGGCTTTATGATTCAGCTTCTGCCCTTTGCAAGCGAAGAAACAATATTTGGCGTTGAAAAAAGCATAGAGGGTCTCCCCTCTTTCACTCAGATGCTTTCTTCCGGCATGACGATTGAGGCTATATGCCAGAGAGCCTTACAGGAATTTGAGATTGAAATACTCGACGAAAGCGCACCGACCTACAAATGCTACTGCTCGAAAGAAAGAGTTGAAGCCGCACTCATCAGCACGGGCAAAACTGAGCTTGAGGATATGGCAAGCGAAGAAAAAACCGAAGTCACCTGCCACTTCTGCGATGCGGTTTACACCTTCACAAGTAAAGAAATCCTTGATTTAAGTAAAAGATGCTGATAAAAAAATCCCGCTACGGCGGGATTTTTTGTTGCAAAACGATATTTCAAATTACAGTTTTGTCGATATGATTCGTTTTTGTAGGGGCGATTCACGAATCGCCCGTAATTCACCGTCATATCACTCTTACTGCGGACAATTCGTGAATTGTCCCTACAGTTCGCCGTAAGATTGATATAATGTTTTACAGCGGAGCGACGAGGGCGTCGCTCCCTACGGTCGATAATCAATTTTACATTGATAAACATCCCTACAAACCGTAATTTATCAGCACATCTCCTTTGCAAGTGCCTTTATGCTTTCAACTGTGCTGTCGTTTACTGCGGAGTGAATTGTTACGGTAGTATCGGTAAATTCAATATTCTTACTGCCCTCAAGCATTTTCTTCATAACCTTTGCAGCTACGGGTGACCAGGTTCCGTTTTCGATTATGCCGATTTTGCGGTTTTTATATCCACGCTCTGTAAGCTCGTGAATAAAGTTGCGCATAAAGGGAAAAACATCGCTGTTATAGGTTGTTGTAGCAAGAACGAGCTTGCCGTAACGGAAGGCATCCTCAACAGCCTCTGCCATATCGCAGCGTGCAAGGTCGTTGACAGCAACCTTCGGGCAGCCGTTAGCTTTCAGCTCTGCTTCAAGCAATTCTACAGCCTTTTTCGTGTTACCGTAAACAGAGGTGTAGGCAATAACAACGCCTTCACTTTCAACACCGTAGCTTGACCAGGTGTTATACAAATCAATATAGTAGCCGAGGTTTTCACTGAGCACAGGACCGTGAAGAGGACAGATTGTGTTGATTTCGAGTGACGCTGCTTTTTTCAGCAAGCTTTGAGTCTGCATACCGTATTTGCCGACAATGCCGAAATAATATCTTCTGGCTTCGCAGGCCCAGTCCTCGTCCGCATCTGTTGCGCCGAATTTGCCGAAGCCGTCTGCCGAGAAAAGCACCTTATCCTTTGAATCCCAGGTCATAATAACCTCGGGCCAGTGCACCATGGGTGCGGTGACAAAATGCAGAGTACGCTCACCGAGTGAAAGTGTGTCGCCGTCCTTGACAGAAATTCTGCGCTCAGCATAATCCGTGCCGAAAAACTTTTTCATCATACCGAAGGCAAGGTCGCTCGAAACGATAACCGCCTCGGGGTAACGCTTTGCAAAAACATCGATATTTGCCGAATGGTCCGGCTCCATATGCTGAACAATAAGATAATCGGGCTTTCTGCCGTCAACCACAGCCTCCAGATTGTTGAGCCATTCTTCACCGAAAGCGGCATCAACGGTGTCCATAACGGCAATTTTCTCGTCAAAAACAACGTAAGAATTATAAGCCATTCCGTTAGGGACAATGTACTGACCCTCAAACAAATCTATATTATAATCATTTACACCAATATATTTAATAGTATCTGAAACTTTCATTCTTTTCACCTCTTGTATTATTGCCGAAATATTATAGCATAAATTTCAGAGTATTGCTATACCAAAATATGCATAAATTACAGTTTATCGGGGACAAACAATGCAAAGTTCAAAATGCAAAATTGTGGGAGGGCTTCGCCCTCACCTATTATAAATCGGAGCGTAGCGACCCTTAACTTTGCATTTTGCCTTTTGCACTTTGCATTAAAAACAGCCCTGTGCTTTTGTGAGCACAGGGCCGTTTTATCAGAGTATTTCGTAAATTTTGTTAACGCCACGGTTGAGTGTGCGGAGAATGGCAGTGAGTGCGTTACCGATGAAGCCCTGGGCTTCGTCCTCGATAACCTTTGCGTCTACAAGTGCCTTTTCAAGCTCGGCATCTGCATCATTCCACGCCTTCTGGTCAACAATTGTTTCGTTGAGAAGTGCGTTGATTTTTGCAATTGCTGCTTCAACTGCGGCTGTGTTTTCTGCGCTGATACCGCTCTTGTCAGCCTCTTCCCACGCTTTGATATTGCCTATTGCGTTGTGGGTAAGTCTGCCCTCGTTGAACTGCGGATAAGCGGGGTTGGAATAAACATCCTTCATATTGTCGTCGGTCATAACTCTGATAGCAAGCTTGAGCGCAACGTCATTCTGCGGAAGCTGCTCGTGAGCCTGAGCCTTGAAATACCAGGTTGTGCAAGGCAACAGACCAGTTGTTGCATCAACTACGCCGTCGGGTGAAAGGTGGTTGTGGTCGGGATTGCTGCAGTATGTACCCTTGGCGACATAGCCGTCGCCGAGAGTTTTGCCCAGATCAGCAAAGGTTGCGCCCATTGCAGGAGATGCGGCGTGGATAACTCTGTCTGCATTGGTAGTCTTGTAATCCTTGCAAAGCGGGAAAAGGTTGACATCGTAGCAGGCAAGGTTGAAAATCTCACAGCCCGTATCACGAAGTGCAAAGAGGTTTTCCTCAAAGTTTGCTCTTGCATTCATAAAGTATTCTACATCTTCCAGAATGCCTGCAAGCTCGGGCTTGCCCTCAAGCCACATTTTCTTTGCCTCGGCATAATATGCATCGGGGCAGAGAGCCCAAATCATTGTTGTGCGCAGTGCCGCAACATCGACAAGGCCGTTTGCAAGACCCGAAAGGGCGGATTTGAGCACATCGGTCGGGAGAATACGGAGCACCATATTCAGCAGATATGCAAGCGGTGTTTCACCCATAAGGGTTACTAAAAGCTCCTCATAAAGAGTGTTGTCGTCGTAGAAAACGCTGAGGTTACCTGTGAGCAGGTCGCCGATGATATTTGAGCCGTCAATGGCAGGAATAACAAAAACCATCTTACGGATAAGCTCGTAATCCTCTGGGTACATTTCAAGGTAGTTTACTGCAATTGTACCGCCGAGGCTGATGTGGCAGAGCTTGACCTGACCGTTGGGTGATTTGGGAAGCACAACGTCGTGGATATAGTGGTGAAGCTTTTCAGTTTCGTACATTACATCGCCGAGTGAATCGTAGCCGAAGTAGTAAACATCGTCCTCACCTACGATTTCGCTGAGCTCCTGAATGGGAAGGAAGGTGTAATACTCTTCTCTTACAGCCTCGGGAAGCTCACTCATAGGCATTTCGTAGCAGGGTACAACAATGTCCTGAATATACTTACCCGTGTTATCCTTTTCAACGAGGCTGAGTGCGGTGTATGTACCCTCGTACATAGCCTTTGTAAGACCTATATCCTGCCTTGTTACGATAGAAGCGAGCATGTTGGGCAGCGCTCTTTTGACAAGCGGCATAACGTCGATTTCAAGCGGCCAGCCTGTGACGTAGCCTGTTTCGTCGGGCACCCAGTTGCCGTTTTCGTCAACAAGATATGTGTTATTCTGGCTCATACCGTGAACAATGATAACCGGAGTTTCGGTATCATAATCGGGTGTGTAGCCCGTACCGCTTGCGGAAGCACAGATTGAAAGTGCCATTGCAAGAACAAGAACAATACTGATTATTCTTCTGAATTTCATCTGAAAATCCCCTTTACTTATAATAAAGAGATTTTACCAAATTAATGTAAAAAACTCAATGCGATTATATCACAAGGTTTTAATGTAATTTTCGGTGATTTGCACAAATAGAATACTTAAGCTTTTGCAATTGCAACAAAATTCAGTCCGGCAACAGTTATTGAATTGAATCTAAAATAAATAGATGCTATAATGATTAAAAACAATAAACCCAAGTAGCAGTACTTCATTAAAGCTTCACCGTAGAGGCGGCTATCAGCCGCCTGCAAACTGAATGGCATCAGCTCGGGCGGATAATATCCGCCTCTACAAAAAGTCAATTTCAATATGTAATAAGATACTGCTGCACTGTAATATCTAAAACTTTGCAAAACGTTAAATTTCAAATCTCATTCATTGAGTGGGTGTGTAAGGAACGGTCGACCGTTCCGATAGGTTTCATAAGACCTTACTTATGTTTCCAAGTGTTACGTTGTCAGAAACAATCAAATAAGCAAGTTAGACAACGTATGCGGTGATTTATAAAATTTACTAATTGGAGGTTATTTTATGGCAAGGTCTATCGGTAAAAAGTTTTTGTGTTTTATTCTGACGGTTGGGGTGTTGTGTTCGGCGCTGGTCTGGAGTGTTGCTGCCGACAAGCCTGACGTTGACATTCCTCCTAATTGGTACGGTTTTTCCGCCGATGAACTTCACTATGAAGAAGTTGACGGCACGTATTACATTTACACCGTCAACAATAACGAGGCTTCCATAATCAACGTTCACACAACCTACAGAGGGCCTGAAAAAACCGTGCTGACCTTGCCGGCTACCCTTGGCGGCTGCCCGGTCACAACCCTTGGTGACATTGAAAGGACTCCGGAAATATTTTTGTATCTGAATTATAACGACGAAGACGACGAATACGAGTATGACCCCGGACTTAAATATATCACTAAAATCATTATACCCGAAGGTTGTGAATATATTGCTGATATGTCCCTGTGGTGTGGCGACTCTCAAGACAAAGACCCGGAATTTAATTTTGTATTTCCTACAAGTCTGAAGAAGATTTACGGTTACCCAATAACTGCTATGGTTACCGATGGAGCTTACGGGAAGTTATTTGTCGTACCCGAATGTGAATATACAGATTTCTATTGGTTCTATGAAGAAGCTCGTATGTCCCTTCTCTTCGACACCGTTGTAGTACCGGCAAGGTATCCGGAACTGGTAATAGAGATTAACGGTGGCATTTGTTCTGATTATGATAATGATTATCTCGGAGATGTTCTCTACCTGCCGGCAAACCTCACCAATGAAACGGTGCTGGAAACGTTTTTCTATTATGATTGGGACGACGAAGGAAATGATATGATTCCGTTCCTGAAATGGCATATGGATTTCGAAATTCACTGTGCACCGGACTGCGAATGGCTTTCCGTATTCGCCAAACCGGAGTACGAAGATGAGATACAGGATTTTATCGTAACCGACGTCGTACCCGCAACGTCAATTGCCTTTGACAACGAAACGGTTTATATTGCACAGGGCGATTACAGGGACATTGCGGCAAAGACCTACCCCAGCGAGGCAATGTGGAAAACATGTGATTACGTTTCAAGCAACCCCGAGGTTGTAAAGATTAACGAAAACTCAGGCAGAATAACCGCACTCAAAGAGGGTACGGCAACGATAACCGCCACCCATTGTGAACGCGGCTTTACCGATTCGTACAACGTTGTAGTTCTTCCCGAGGGAGCGGAGCTTCCGCCCGACGAACCCGCTACAGAAGAACCCACAACCGAGGAGCCCACAACTGAGGAGCCCTCAACTGAGGAGCCCACAACCGAAGAGCCCACAACCGAAGAGCCTACAACCGAGGAGCCTACAACTGAGGAACCTACGACAGAGGAGCCTACGACAGAGGAACCTACAACCGAGGAGCCTACAACTGAGGAGCCCACGACAGAGGAACCTACGACAGAGGAGCCTACGACAGAGGGACCTACGACTGAGGAGCCTACGACAGAGGAACCTACAACTGAGGAACCTACAACCGAGGAGCCCACGACAGAGGAACCTACAACAGAGGAGCCCACGACAGAGGAACCCACAACCGAGGAACCTACAACAGAGGAGCCCACGACAGAGGAGCCTACAACTGAGGAGCCTACGACAGAGGAACCTACAACCGAGGAGCCTACAACTGAGGAGTCTACGACCGAGGAGCCCACGACAGAGGAACCCACGACCGAGGAACCGCCAACAGGCAGTGACGGCGAATCGTTCTTTGCAAGGCTCTGGAACTTCCTTGTACGCATCTACCGCTATATCGTTAACGTCTTCAAAACCATCTTTGGTGTGGAATAAAGACATAAACCACAGTAAAACGCCTGCGAACCTTTGTGCTTCGCAGGCGTTTAATTTATTTTGTTTATTTAATTTACTTTACAAAAACCTTGTAGCACTTGATTTCAAAGGGCTTGATTTCAAAGCTCATTGTCTTGCCTGTTGCGATATCGGCTGCCTCGTCCTCACGCTCGAGGAGGTTACACTCGTTAACCTTTGCAATTTCGGTGAAGAACTCGACATTAACCTTTGTTCTTCTGCCGCTCTTTTCTACGAAGCGGACAATGTAAGCGTCCTCATCCTCGCACTTCTTGACTGCTTCAAGGGTGACGTTCTTGCCGTCCACCTTGATAAAGGAAGCGGCTGTTTCGCCCTTGGCGTCTGCTGCGATTTCAACGGGAAGCATCGGGTTATTGAATTCAAGACCACGCACAAGTGTTTCGGCATCCTTCCAGCTGCCTGCGTGCGGATAGAGTGAGTATGTGAAGTAGTGCTCACCTCTGTCTGATGCAGGGTCGGGATTCATAGGAGCCTTGAGGAGAGTGATAATCATTCTCTGCTCGTTTACTTCGTAGCCGTACTTGCAGTCGTTGAGGATTGAAAGGCCGTAGCCGTCCTCTGACATATCGATAAAGTTGTGTGCGGAAACCTCGAACTTTGCCTTATCGTAGGGGTTGTGGCGGTAGTTGGAGGATTCGATTGTTGCATAAGCGATATCTCTTGTGAACTTCTGTGCCTTAATGTCAACATCAAAGCCGACCTTGAGGAGCTTCTCCTGCTCGTGCCAGCTGATGTAGGTATCGAAATCAATTCTGTCAAGCTCATTATAAATCATAATGTTCTGCTTGAGAGTTGATTTGAGAATGTTCTTTGTGATTGTAACGCAGGTGAATACATCGCCGACAACAACGCTTTCAACCTTACCGGGCTCGGTATCAAACTGACGGTCTGTATAGGTTGCAACGATGTCCCATGCGTCGTACTTACCGGGAAGGTCTTCATAAATACGGAAGACATTACCCTTGCCCTCAAGAACTTCACGGTTGTTCTTCTTATCAAAGATAGAAACAAGCTCTGCGGAAGCATCAAACTTAAGGCTGAAGTTAGCGTTTTCTACATCTGCACTGTCAACTGCCTTTGCTGCTGCAACTGCGGCATCCTTTGTATAATATACCTTATAGCCTACTGCGGGAACATCCTTGGCAACGAACACGAGCACCTTTGTGCCGTCAAGCTTTGTGTAGCCTTGTACAGGAACCTTGTTGCCGTCTGCGTCGTAAATTTCAACATCCTTATAGGGAAGCTCAACCTTTGAGGTTGCGGCTGTGCCGAGGGAGTTGAACAGAGCAAAGGGCTTGCCGTACTTGGCTTCACCGCTGATGTTGCCTGCAATGATGTTGAGAGCTTCGTCACGGACACTTTCACCAATTTTAATGATGTCGTCATAGATTGCGCAAAGGTCGCCGAAAACCTCTGTAATGTGTGAGCCAGGAAGAGAATCGTGGAACTGGTTTGTAAGTATCATCTGCCAGCCCTCGTTGAGCTTTTCAAGCGGATACTTATAGCCCTTGTTCATTGCGATTGAAGCGAAAATTTCTGCCTGACGGTAGAGGTTTTCGCTGTAGCGGTTGAGCTTCTTGAGCAGAGCCTTTGTGGTGTGAACACCTCTGTGCTCTTCAAGGTAAAGCTCATCCTTCCAGGTGGGAATGTTTGTATCTGTAGCTTTTGCCTTCATACGGGCAAGGGAGTCCTCAATCTTGCTGACCTTTGTTGCGGGCAGACCGGGGAAATTCTTATAACGCTTAACGTATTCTAGCATTTCGGTGTCAACACCGCCGCCGCCGTCACCCCAGCCGTAGCAGTACATAGACTCGCCGATAGTTGCCTTGTCTGTGTACTTCTTCCAGTTCATCTTGAGTGAGTCAGCCTCAACAGTACCGATGAAGTGGGTCGGAGGAACAATGGAGAATACCTTTGAGCCGTCGGGGCCTTCCCACCAGAAGGTGTTGTACTGCCAGGGGTTGGTATCGTTCCAGATACCCATTTTATGTGTTACGAAATACTCAACGCCTGCCTTCTTGAGAATCTGGGGCATTGCGTAGCCGTTACCGAATACATCGGGTACCCAGCAGGTCTTGGGTGTGATGCCGAACTTCTTTTCCGCAAAGCGGACACCGTGGAGAAGCTGACGGGTGAAGGATTCACCGGAAACAAGGTTACAGTCGGGCTCAACCCACATTGCACCGATATATTCCCAGCGGCCTTCCTTGATTCTGTCGAGCACCTGTCTGTAAAGGTCGGGATACTTCTCCTCCATCTCGATATATGTGGGAGCTGTGCTCTGTGAGAATATGAAATCGGGGTACTGCTCCATAAGGCGGAGCATTGTTGCGTGTGTTCTGCCGAGCTTACGGACATACTCCTTGTAAGCCCACATAAATACGATATCAAGGTGGGAGTTACCGACAAGAGCAAGAGTACCCTCTGTCTTGTAGTTGGGGTTGTTGTAAACTCTGTCCTTGAGCACCTTCTGTGCTGCAAGAAGACCTGCCTTGAACTCGTCGCCTTCCTTGTCGAAATCAACGTGTGTGAAGGCTTCCTTAAGAGCTGAACGGATAAGCTCTGCAAGACCTGTATCAAGCACGGGCATAAACAGTGCGTTGAAAACAGCCTTGAAATCCCAGTAAACCTCTTCTACTATCGGGTCAACAACACCGATAAAGGAGCAGGAAAGAGTCTTGACTGTGGACTCGTTTGAGTGCCATACATAGTAGGACTCGATGTCAACGTCGTAGTGCTTGCCTGCTTCTGCACAGTCGGAAAGAAGCACGCTGTTACGGAAGGGGTCAAGACCCTGATAGGGCTTGCCGTTGAGGGAAAGAAGGGAGTCACCGCCGAAATAAACGTTGAGTGTTACCTTCTTGCCTGCAAAGCGCTCGGGGATGTCGAAGGAGTTTTTGAAGAAAGCAGACCAGCCGTTGTTACCCCAGCGGTCGCCAACGTTGAGTTCCTTCCACTCGTCGTAAAGATATTCGTAATCGCCTATGCCCTTGTAGATGCATTCCTTCATCTTCCATGCGGGGAGGGATTCAATATCGGTGTAAATTCTCTTTTTGAGGGTCTTGAGCTTGACGTTTACAACATCGTCAAACGAGAAAATACCTCTCTGCTTGCCTTTTGTGGCGTCACGCCAGTCGTCAACATGGGCATCCATTGCGTCAAGAGCAGCAACAGCGTCCATATTCTTGATTTCTGCCAAACCAATCGTCCTTTCTTTATGTAAAATGTGATGATTATTGTCTTGTGACAAAATTTTATCTCTTACAGTATATCACCAACATTTGGATATTTCAATACAAAACATTATTTATTCTTTCTTATTTATTATTTCTTCTTTATTCTTTAAAATTGCAGTTTACATCTTAAACCAAATATGCTAAAATAATATGAATTTTATTTTGCGAAAGGAAAACACCTATGCTTCTTGACAAAAATGTTCTTATTCCCGACCTCGGTGTTGTCGGCCCCGAGAGCGGTTTCCATCTTCTTGAATCAACGGAAGACGGCAAGTTTATCACCGGCAAAAACGGCGTAGACTGCGTTGTTGCAACAGGCGACAAGAAGGTTGAGTTCGTGTCCTTCGGCTCACACTCCCTTGCTTGTGTAAAGTCCGCAATCGCCTACCCCGTTTACTACCCCGTATACCCCGTTAAGACCGAATATCCGCTCAACGCTGTGCTTATGGATCTGGACGGTACAACGGTACGCAGCGAGGATTTCTGGGTATGGATTATTCAGATGAGCACCGCAAGTATGCTCGGCAACCCGAAGTTTGAGCTTGAGGATGCTGACCTTCCCTTTGTTTCCGGTCACAGCGTTTCCGAACACCTTCAGTACTGTATTGATAAATACTGCCCCGGTGAGTCGCTTGAAAAGGCTCGTGATTTCTACTTTGAGCACACACACCGTGAAATGGAAGAAATTATGGCAGGCAGAGGCAAGGACGGCGCTTTCACACCCACTCAAGGTGTCAAGGATTTCCTGCTTGAGCTGAAAAGCATGGGCATCAAAATCGGCCTTGTCACATCCGGTCTTTACGAAAAGGCTTGGCCCGAAATTCTTTCCGCAGTCAAGACACTCGGTATGGGTGACCCCAAGGATTTCTACGACGCAATTATTTCCGCAGGCTTCCCGCTTAGAAAGGGCAGCGTAGGCACACTCGGCGAGCTTTCCCCCAAGCCCCATCCGTGGCTGTACTCCGAAACCTCAATTGTCGGTCTTGGCGAAGCCTTTGCTGACAGAAACAGGGTTATCGGCATTGAGGACAGCGGCGCAGGTGCTTGCTCGGTACGTCTTGCAGGCTACACCACAATCGGTATTGCAGGCGGCAACATTGAGTCCAGCGGTACAAAGGCTGTCTGCTCACACTTCTGCAATAACTTTGAAGAAATTATGAAAATTATTAAAGGCTAAGGAGGCTAATTATGGATAAGAAAGATAAGCTTCAATGTCACTTTATATCCAACACACACTGGGACAGAGAATGGCGTTTTTCCGCTCGCCGCACTCAGCACATGCTCGGTTATATGCTGGATATGCTGCTTGACATTCTTGACAAGTACCCCGATTACAAGCACTTCCACCTCGACTCACAGACAATGCCCGTACAGGACTATCTTGAGGTTTACCCCGAAAAGAAGGAAAAGCTTCAGAAGTACATCAAAGAGGGCAGAATTGCCGTCGGTCCCTGGTTCTGCCTTCCCGATGAATTTACGGTAGGCGGTGAAGCACTGGTCAGAAACCTTCTCCTCGGTCACAAAATCGGCAAGGAGATGGGCGGCATCAGCAAGACGGGCTATTCACCCTTCGGCTGGGGTCAGATTTCACAGCTTCCGCAGATTTATTCCGGCTTCGGCATCAACTTTGCCTCCTTCTACAGAGGTATCAATACATACAAGGCACCCAGATCCGAATTCTACTGGGAAAGCCCCGACGGAACAAGAATTTTTGCTTCCCGTCTTGGTAAGAGACCCCGTTACAATATGTGGTACGTTGTTCAGCGTCCCGTTTACTTCAACCAGGAAAACGAAAACAACCGTGATATGGTATGGAACCAGAACAACGGTATTTTCAAGCTCATTGACCGTGATTGGAAGCTCGACTACCAGTACACACATCCCTTCTACGAGTACCACAAGGAAAACATCCAGGCAAGAGCCGAGCAGGCTGTCAAAGAGCAGGACAACGACTGGACAACACCGCACCGCTTCTGGTCCGCAGGTCACGACTCCTCCTGCCCCGACGCCCGTGAGGTTGAGCTTATTAAAGACCTTGATGCGGCACTTGACAACGCAGACGTATTCCACAGCACGCTTCGTGATATGGAGCAGAGCATTATCGACAATTTTGACCCCAACTCACCCGTACTCAAGGGCGAAATGCGTGACCCCTACACCAAGGGCAGCGTAAGCATTCTCTGCGGCTGGATTCTTTCCGCCCGTACATATATCAAGCAGGAGAACTTTGACACGGAAAGAAGGCTTATGAACTACGCTGAGCCCTTTGCCGTTTTCGCTTCTCTTTCGGGCGCACCCTATCCGCAGAACTTCATTGACCTTTCCTACAACTACCTGCTTCAGAACCACGGCCACGACAGCATCGGTTCCTGCGGACGTGACGTTGTTTACGAGGACGTTATGTCCCGTTACAGACAGTCCCGTGAGCTTTCAAGCTGTGTATTCGAGCGTGCATTTATGGACATTGCAGGCGATATTGACCTTAAATCCTTCAGCCGTGACGATGCCGCTATCGTAGTATTCAACCCTGCACCGTTCAAGAGAACGGAAACAGTCAACATCCGTGTTGAAGTTCCGGCAGAGTGGAAGGCAGACAGCTTTGAAATCCTTGACGAAGAGGGCAAAGCACTCAAGTACCAGATTATCTCCTCCAACAAGGCAAACGCACAGATTATTCAGAACCCCAACGATACCGCAAACGTTCTGCACACAGAGCAGTACTATATCGCACTTGAGGTTTCCGATATTCCCGGCATGGGCTACAAGACCTACAAGATGCGTCCGCTTTACAATGTAAGAGCAACTACACCCGTTACAATGATGAGGGCAAACCAGGTTATGGAAAACGAGTTCCTTCGTGTAACCTTCAATATGAACGGTACATATAACGTTGTTGACAAGGAAACAGGCAAGGTTTACGAAAACCTCGGCTATTTCAAGGACGGCGGCGAAATCGGCAACCCGTGGGAGCACTTTGTGCCCGAGTTCAACGAGATTTTCACAACTCTCAACGAAAAGGCTACAATCACACTCCTTCGTGAGGGCGAATTTGAAACAGCATACAAGATTTCAATGCGCTGGATGCTTCCCGAAAAGCGCTCCGCAGACGAGAAGTCCAGAAGCGAGCACAAGCTCCCCGTTGATATTGACACAGTAGTTACTCTCCGCAAGGGTGCAAAGTATGTTGAGATTGAAACAACAATCAACAACCGTTGCGAGGACCACTACCTGCAGGTTGCATTCCCGACAAACATCAAGTCCGAATTCTCTTACGCACAGGGTCAGTTCGACGTTGTCAAGCGTCCCGTTGCTCTGCCCGATTACTCACTTTACGATGAAATCCCGATGACAGAGCACCCGATGAACTCCTTCGTTGACCTTACAGACGGCACAAACGGTGTTGCCCTTCTCAACACAGGTCTTAAGGCATACGAGGCAGCAGACGACGAGTGCAACACACTCTACCTTTCACTCATCCGTGCTTATCCCCTTCGTATCTGTGTTACTGCAGATATGCAGAACTACAGCGACTGGGACAAGGGCTCACAGTGCATTGGCGTTAACACATTCCGCTATGCATTTATGCCCCATAAAGGCGACTGGGAAGAGGGCAAGGTATGGCAGGAAAGCGAGCGCTTCAACCTCTACTGCACAGCTGCCCAGCTTGCTCCCACAGCACACGGCAAAAATCCGCTTACGCACTCCTTCCTTGAAATCAAGGACGAAACACTCAACGTCAGCGCTATCAAGAGAAGCGAGGACGGCGAGGGCTACGTTGTCAGACTGTTCAACCCGTCCGACAGGACAGTCAAGTCCTCTATCCGTCTTAACGGCGGCATAGCTCCGATTGAAAAGGTTCAGTCCCCTGTTGAAAGACAGATTGCAGAGTTCGAGCTTCCCGCATATTCCGGCAAGAAGTGGAAGGAAATCAAGCTCGTCACTCTCGAAGAGCTTGACGAAGCACCGCTCACCGTTGATGCAGACGGCTTTGCTCAGTTTGAGATTACAGGCAAGAAGATTCTTACAATCAAGTTTGTTGGCTAATCAAAACATTAAAAATCACCGCTCAGGTTTATTCCTGAACGGTGATTTATTTTGCTTTATTATCCCTGTTCTACATTCATATGAAGATTTCCGAAGAAGGAAATGAATTTATAAAGCGGCTGAAGAAGCCAATATTTTATTTCGCTTTTTTCGAGCTCGTTAAATCTGATATTTGCCAGCACGGGCTGTTCACGGTAGAGCATATCGACAGAAAGGCTGTTGTAGGAACGGAATTTACAGCAGTTAGCAGCCGTATAGAAGCGGTAGCCGAGCTTTCCGTCCTCTGTTGAGCGCATTGAATTGATAAGATTTACTTCACCGCCCGACATAATATAAGCGTGCTCGGTTTTTGACGAGCCGTCGTGACCGACATTGATTAAATTAACAGTGCTGTCGGTTGAATTGAGGAAGGTTTTGCCGCCGTAAATAAAGGTGTTGAATACTGTGACATCTGTGCAGGAATTGAGCTTGATATAGTCTGTTCTTATTCTCGTAATCGGAATAAATACAAATTTAAAAAGGTTTGCTTCATCAATTCTGTTCTGCATTTCGGGAATATCAAAATTTGCATAGCCCGTTCTGGGCAGAGAGTTGGCGTTTTGCAGACAGCCCTCGATAAACGCATTTTCACAGCCGCTTAAATCAAACATTGAATCGTAGCAGCAGCCGACAACCTTTTTGATAAAAGCATTATCCGAATTTTCCAGCTTAATGCCGCAGGAGGCAAGAGTTAAAAAGCAATTTGTCACATAGATATTGTCTGAGTTACTGTAAACAACAGGTGAGGTTTCACGATAATTACCGCTCTCATCAACAGGGTTATTTATCGGATAGTCCACCCTTATTCCGTTGAGACCCGAGCCCTCACCCAGAGTAATAAGCGGCGAAGCAGACTTATCATAGCCGTAGTAAGAAATAATCAGCGTACCGCTGCTGTTGTCACGCTGGCAGCGTGTGGGAACGCTTGATGAGCCTCGCAGCTCAACGCCTGCGGGCACGGTAACAGGGTTATCAAAGCGATAAAGTCCACCCGGCAGATAGACAACACCGCCTGATTGTGCTGCTTCGTTGAGCTTTGCCTGAACGGCGGCAGAAGCATCGGTTTTACCCGTTTTGTCCGCTGAAACAACATACAGGTTTGATTCGGGCTTGGTGTAGCCTTTTTTATAATCGGGTGAATATACGCTTGTATCTACAGTATAGCTGCGCAGGTTTTTGTCTTGGATTTCTCCCTCAACATCTACGTTGGTGAGAATAATTACGTCGTTATCCTCGGTGTATACTGCGTACTTGCTGCCCTGAATAACACCGTTTGTAATACCTATACCCCACGATTCACCTCTGCGGTGAATAACATCCTGCAGAATATACATTCCGTAGTCGGCATCAGTTATGTAAATGTCATTGAAAGCGCCGCTGAAGCAATAGCGTATACCTTTTTTGAAAAGCATTCCGCCCATAACCTGTGAAATCTTAATGTCGGCAAACTGCGGCCATTCAAGGTCGCCGAAAACAAGTGCTATTGTGTTTGCTCTTGTATATGCATCCAGCTTTTCCTTGTCAGGGGCGTTGTACTCCTCGCCTGCCTCAAGCCAGTATTTGTTGAGGAAATAGAGGGTTTTTACGGTATCGACATCGGCAGAGTTGTGGGAATTAAGACCCTCGCAAAGGCAGGTGCCCTTTACATTTTCAATTGTAAACATCTCGTGGCACTGATAGATATTGTTCTCACATTCCGAGCTTGCGCCTATTCCCCTGTATGAATTAAGAAGCGTACAGTTTTTGAGAGTGTGCAGCATATAGTCGCCGTTGCCCTCAACATAAAATGTATAAGGATAGGGCTTGACGTTGTCTATACTCTGGTCGGGATACCAAACGGTAAGACCGACTGCACCTGCACTCGCACCTATTCTTATAAGCCCCGGTGTCATTGCGCTGCTGCTTTCCACATCGGCTATAATCACCGTGCCGTATTCCGTGCCCTCGTCCGGGTCTTGGTATTCACCCCGGAGAGTAACAAACTGGCGGATATACAGTTCGCCTGTAAGCCTGTACCTGCCTTCGGGCAGCCACACCGTACCGCCGCCGTTTTCGGCACAGTCGTCAATTGCCTTCTGAATTGCGGCTGTCGAATCCGCAACACCCGTATTATCCGCATTGTATGGTGCTTTGGTTGCGATAATATCGGCTATAACTATATCGTCCGTCGGATAAACGGTATCAATTATAACGGGCTGCTGAGTTTCGTCAAGAGCGAAACACGGCAAAGCCGTACAGGATAAAATAACTATACAAAGCAAAAGAGAAAATATTTTTTTCAACTGAAAACATCTCCTTTAAAATAATGGGCATCTCTGAAAATATCCGAGATGCCCTGCTTGGATTACAAATTATTGAGAATGTTCATTACGCAGCGAAGCTCTTCGGGCTGTACCTTTTCAACGGGAGTATCGTTGATAACACAGTCCGCAAAGTATCTGATTTCGTTTGCGTAAGCATCGCTCTTGGGCAGGTTGATTGAGCCTGTGTCGCCCTTGGTTTCCTTTGTAAGGTCGATTTCCTCTTCCCTTTCGTAGATAACCATTCTGCCCTTTTCGTTTACGACAAGTGCACCCTCAAACTGGAAACGGAACTGTGCCGTGAAGGGATAGCAGTTATCGTACCACGATGCCTCGCTGTTAATTGTAAAATCGCCGAAATCGTAGGTTACGCTGATATAATCCTGCTCGGGGCGCTTTGAGCGGTACTGATGTGCAACCCTTGGCATACCGAAGGCGTATACCATAAAATCAAGGTCGTGAATGTGCAGGTCAAACGGCACAAGACCGCTTCTGCTCTCATCCATCATCCAGTTGTCCCAGCTCCAACGGGGCTTGTGGCCAAGGCGTGTCATTGTGCCCGAAAGGAGCTTGCCGTACTTCTTTGTGTCATAAATTTCTTTAAGCACCTCGTACTCGGGCCAGAAGCGGAGCACCTGGGCAACCATAAACTTGACGTTATTTTTCTTTGCGGTTGTATAAACTCTGTCAATATCCTCTTCCTTAAGAGAAATCGGTTTTTCTGTAAGGACATTGATGCCCTTTTCCATAGCCTTTACCGCAAAATCGGCGTGAAGATATGTAGGCAGGCAGATATCGAGAATATCAAGTGTTTCGTTTTTGAGCATTTCGTCAAAATCCGTGTAGCAGCGCTTACCCTCGTATTTTTCCATTCTTTCGGGGCGGATGTCGCAAAGTGCAACCAGCTCGACATCCTCCATTTTATCCCAAGCGGGAATATGTGCGCCGCTTATACCGCCGACGCCGACAAGACCAACCTTAAGCATTTTAATTTCTCCTTTTATATAAGTTTGTATTCAAGTCTGGTATATTCGCCGTGAATATTCTTACCCGTGAGGAAGCGGCGTGCACGGAAAATGACTCTGTCGTCATAAACCTCCATAAGATAGCCCACACCGCAGTCTGTAATGCCGAAATTGTTTGGCTTTCTGTAGCCGGGTATGCTGATTGAATGAACGCCGTTTGCTTCGTTTACCGTATCGACAACGTTTTTATAAATACCGCCGTGAAGATGACCGTTGATAAAGAAAACATTTTTATACTTTTCCATAACGGCACGAACCTCGTCGTTCTGCTCACCCATATCGCCTGTTTCCCACACCTCGGGCAGACCGTGCATATTTGCAAAGGGCTGGTGGCACATTACGAAAGCAGGCTTGCCGTCCTTCGTACCACGGGCAAGCTCTCTGTCGAGAAAATCCTGCTGTTCCTTTGATATGTACGCCTTTTCAAGCACCCTCTGCTCAGTACAGATAACGATAAAGGTATAGCCGTTTATGTCGTAGGAATAGTAGGTTCTGCCGTTGGTTTTCAAGTTGAGGTACTGCTCAACCTTTTTCATAACAATGGCAGAATTTTTCTTAAAGAAAAATCTTGCGTCGTGGTTACCCATTGTGACGAGAAGATGCTTTACAGCCTTCTGTTCATCAAGCGGTCTGAAAAACCTCTCGTACTCGCTTTTTAGACCGTAATCGGCAATATCGCCCGCAAGCATAAAGGCATCTATAGTTTCCTTTGAATTTGCAATATCCTCAAAGCAGTTGGCAAGATTCTTTTCTGCCGCCTCACGGTTGGGCAGATGGGTATCCGCAATAATTGCGGCGGACAGTCTGACATTTGCGCTGTCCTCAAAAACAATAGGCTCATCCTTTGAAACCTCAAACACAACGTCATACTTGGGCGAAATTGCCTGAAGCTGTGCTCCGTGCTTTGAGTACCAGTCCTGATATTTTTCCTTAAGTGTCATTTGTTTTTTCTCCGTTCATTGCGTAAAAGCCGATGAAAACGGCACATTCCGCAGTTTAATAGTATTATGTTAGCATATTAACTAAATTTTTTCAATATTATATTTTTTAATACTATAATTTTGTCGTTTGACTTATATTCCGAAATAATATAAAATAAAATTGACTTTATGCATTTTAACTATTGACTAAAGCGAAATTATGTCGTAAAATGGTACCATAGTTGCGCTGACGCTTTAAAGCATTGAAGTGCAATCTTAATTTTTTGACCTATTGTTTTAGCGCTTGAAAGCGTTAAAACAGCACAGCACGACAGGAGATTTCGTTATGGAAAAAACAGCACTCTGGTTAACACTCGGTATTTACCTTGCCGCTATGTTCGGCATAGGCATTGTTGAAGGCAGAAAGTCCAAAAGCGTTGCAGACCTTACGGTAGGCGGCAGAAACGCAGGCGCATGGCTTTCCGCTCTTTCCTACGGCACGGCTTATTTCAGCGCCGTTATGTTTGTCGGCTACGCAGGCGGCACAGGCCTCAAATACGGTCTGTGGGGTATTCTTGCCGGTATCGGCAACTGCATTTTCGGCTCGTGGCTTGCGTGGAAGGTGCTTGCACGCCGCACGAGGGATACAGCTTCCCGTCTTAAACTCAAGACAATGCCCGACTTCCTTGAAAAGCGCTACGGCTCAAAGGCTATGAAAACCTTTGCTTCCGTTGTAATATTCGTTTTCCTTGTCCCCTATTCAGCATCCGTTTACAAGGGCCTTGCAAGTGTTGCAGAGGTGCTGCTGGATGTTGACGTAAATATATGTATGATAGTTATTGCCGTTGTTGCGCTGCTTCTGCTTGTGCTCGGCGGCTACCTTGTCCAGGCAAGGGCAGACTTTGTTCAGGGCATTGTTATGATGGTAGGCGTTACCCTGCTTATCGTATTCGTCATCCGCTGCGACAAGGTAGGCGGTTTTGCAGGCATTGCAGAATACGCAAAATCCGACTTCGGCTTTGCGCCTATGAAGGCTGACGACTGGGTTTCACTCTGGGCAACAGTGCTTATGACGAGCTTCGGCACCTGGGGTCTGCCGCAGATGGTACAGAAATATTTCGGCATCAAGGACGACGCACAGGCAAAAAGAGGTATTACCATTTCCACCTTCTTTGCTCTGCTTGTTGCAGGCGGCGGATATTTTATCGGTTCTCTCTGTCACCGCTTCTTCACAGTCGGTGTTGATATGCCGGCACAGGACTACATAGTTCCCCAAATGCTCAAGGCAGCTAACCTGCCCGTAATCCTGCTGGGCGTAGTTATGGTGCTTCTCATTTCCGCTTCCGTTTCAACGCTCTGCTCGGTCACGCTTACAGCCTGCTCAACTGTTTCAATCGACCTTATTAAGGCACACGTTCCCTCAATGACGGACAAAAAGACAGCAAGGCTGACAAAGATTTTCTGTGCGGTTTTCATTGTTCTTTCTTACATAGTCGCAAACACGGACACACCCATTCTCGATATGATGAGCTACTCGTGGGGTATTATTTCCGGCTCCTTCCTTGCACCCTACGTACTTGCTCTCTATTATAAAAAGCTCAACCGTATGGGCGCATGGTACGGCATTTTCACCGGCTTCTTTATTGCGCTTATCCCTGCGGTTTCCAAGGTTATCACAATGTTCGGCGTTACAAATGAAACAGTTGTTTCTCTTGCGGCAAAGGGTCCGACCTATGCCTGCGCCGCTATGATAGCTTCCCTTATCGTATGTGTTGTAATCTCAAACACCACACAGAAAAAATGCCCCGCAAACAGCGAATTTTTCTACACAGGCACAATTGAAAAGGAGTAATATATAAATGTTTTTTCAAAAAGACATCGAAACGATGCCCCGAAAGCAACTCGAGGAGTTGCAGCTTGAAAGGCTTAAATGGACGGTTGACTACTGCTACAAAAACGTACCGTTCTACACAAAAAAGCTGGACGAGGCAGGCGTTACACCCGAGAGCATAAAATCGCTTGAGGACATCAAGCGCATACCGCCCACGACGAAGGCTGACCTTCGTGACAACTACCCCTTCGGCCTTTTTGCAAAGCCGATGAAGGAGATTGTGCGTATTCACGCTTCCTCGGGCACAACGGGCAAGCCCACTGTTGTAGGCTACACAAAGCACGACCTTGATATATGGTCAGACTGTATGGCAAGAATTTGTATGGCTGCCGGCGCAACAAGCGACGACATTGTTCAGATTTCGTTTGGCTACGGTATGTTTACCGGCGCACTCGGCTTACACTACGGCCTTGAAAAAATCGGCGCAACGGTTATTCCAAACTCCAGCGGTAACACCGAAAAGGCACTTATGTATATGCGTGACTTCGGCACAACCGCCCTTGTTGCAACACCGTCCTACGCCCTTTATATGTGCGAAACTGCAAAGAGCCTTGAATACCCGATGAGTGACTACCACTTAAAGCTCGGTCTGTTTGGCTCCGAGGGCTGCACACCCGAAATGAGAACACAGATTGAAAATGGCTGGGGTCTTTTCGCAACCGACAACTACGGTATGAGCGAGCTTATGGGACCCGGCGTTTCCGGCGAATGCCGAGAGAGAGACGGTCTTCACTTCAACGAGGACTTCTTCCTGCCCGAAATTGTTGACCCCGAAACACTCGAGGCAAGACCCGAAGGCGAATACGGCGAGCTGCTTGTTACAACGCTTACAAAAGAGGGTATTCCCCTGCTGCGTTACAGAACAAGAGATATTACAAAGATTACATACGAGCCCTGCAAATGCGGCAGAACACACGCAAGAATGCAGAAGGTACAGGGCAGAAGCGACGATATGCTCAAAATCCGTGGCGTAAACATCTTCCCGTCACAGATTGAAAGCGTGCTTATTGCAATTGACCAGGTAAGCCCCCACTACCAGCTTGTTGTACGCAGAGAGGGCTTTGCGGACACACTTGAGGTTCAGGTTGAGCTTGTTGACAGCAGCCTGCTTGACAGCTACGGCAAAATTCAGCAGCTTCAGAAGGATATAGCAAAGAAAATCCAGACCGTTCTCGGCATACAGTGCAAAATCAGCATTGTTGAGCACGGTACGATAGAGCGTTTCGTCGGCAAGGCAAAGCGTGTTGTTGACCTTAGAAACGCAAAATAAGAGGAAGGAAAGATAACAATGGCTAAAGAACTTATGATAGGCAACGAAGCCGTTGCCAGAGGCCTTTACGAAGGCGGTCTGAGGGTTGCTTCCAGCTACCCCGGTACACCGAGCACGGAAATCACGGAATGTATTTCCACATACGATGACATTTACTCCGAGTGGGCACCCAATGAAAAGGTTGCCGCCGAGGTTGCACTCGGTGCCGCAATTGCAGGCGCACGCTCCTTCTGCGGTATGAAGCACGTCGGTTTGAATGTTGCTTCCGAAGCAATTTTCACAGGCTCCTACACAGGCGTTAACGCAGGCTGGGTACTCGCAGTTGCAGACGACCCCGGTATGCACTCCTCACAGAATGAGCAGGATTCACGCCACTACGCAAAGGCAAGCAAGGTTATGATGCTTGAGCCGTCAGACTCCGCAGAGTGCCTTGAATTTGCAAAGAAGGCTTTTGAGCTTTCCGAAAAGTTCGACTGTCCCGTTATTCTCCGCCTTACAACAAGGGTTGCTCACTCACGCAGCCTTGTTGAAAAGGGTGAGAGAAACGACATCGGCGTTAAGGAATACATCAAAAATCCTCAGAAATATGTTATGATGCCCGCAATGGCAAAGGGCAGACACGTTGTTGTTGAGCAGCGCATTATTGACCAGACAAACTGGGCTGAAAGCTGCGAGCTCAACAGAGTTGAAATGAACGACACAAAAATCGGTGTCATCACCTCGGGTGTCTGCTACCAGTACGCTAAGGAAGCCCTCGGCAAGAACGCCTCCTACCTCAAGCTCGGCTGTGTTTACCCGATGCCCGTTGAGCTGATTAAGGATTTCGCTTCCAAGTGCGACAAGGTCTATGTTCTCGAAGAGCTTGACCCGTTCATTGAAGAGCACTGCAAGGCAAACGGCATTGAAGTAATCGGCAAGGAGGCTTTCTCGCTTCTCGGCGAATACTCACAGAGCCTTATTGCAAAGACTATACTCGGCGTTGAAACCGAAAGCGTTTGTGCAGACCTTGAAATTCCCGGCAGACCTCCCGTGCTTTGCGCAGGCTGTCCGCACAGAGGTCTTTTCTATGCACTCAAGAAGCAGAAGGTTACGGTCAGCGGTGATATCGGCTGTTACACACTCGGCGCACTTGCTCCCCTCGGTATGATTGACACCTGCATTTGTATGGGTGCTTCCGTTTCAGCTCTTCACGGCAGAAACAAGGCAGACGCCGCAAATGAGAAAAAGAGTGTAGCCGTTATCGGTGATTCAACATTCATTCATTCAGGCGTAACAGGCCTTATTGATATTGCCTACAACGCAAGTAACTCAACTGTTATTATCCTTGACAACTCAATCACGGGTATGACAGGCCACCAGCAGAACCCCACAACAGGTAAGACAATTAAGGGCGATCCCGCAACAGCGGTTGACCTTGAAGCCCTTGCAAAGGCAGTAGGCATCAACAGAGTAAGAGTTGTTGACCCCTACAACCTCAAGGAAACAGAAACAGCAATCAAGGAAGAGCTTGCAGCCGAAGAGCCCTCCGTTATCATTTCACGCAGACCCTGTGCTCTGCTCAAATACGTCAAGCACGAGCCTTCACTCAAGGTAAATGCCGACAAGTGCAGAGGCTGTACCGCTTGTATGAAGATTGGCTGTCCTGCAATCAGTTTCCGTGACAAAAAGGCAGTTATCGACTTTACACAGTGCATCGGCTGCGGAGTATGCCAGCAGCTTTGCGCATTTGACGCAATTGAGAAGGGAGAATAAGAAATGAACACAAAAAGCATTATGATTGTCGGTGTCGGCGGTCAGGGTACTCTCCTTTCAAGCCGTCTTCTCGGCACAGTTCTTACCGCAGAGGGTCACGACGTTAAGGTAAGCGAGGTTCACGGTATGAGCCAGCGTGGCGGCAGCGTTGTAACCTATGTCAAGTACGGTGAGGAGGTCTGCTCCCCCATTATTGAAAAGGGTGAGGCAGATTACATTCTCTCCTTTGAACAGCTTGAAGCTGCAAGATGGCTTCCCTTCCTCAAAAAGGGCGGCAAGCTTATTGTAAACACACAGAAAATCGACCCGATGCCCGTTGTTATCGGCTCGGCTGAATATCCTGAAGGCGTAATCGAAGCAATTACCGCAACCGGCACGGACGTAACAAGCATTGATGCGCTTCCCCTTGCTGTTGAGGCAGGCTCCTCAAAGGCAGTAAACGTTGTGCTTATGGGCGTTCTTGCCGCAAAGACAGACATCGCCTACGACGTATGGGTTGAAGCTGTCAAGGCAACAGTACCGCCCAAATTCCTCGAACTCAACCTTAAGGCATTTGAGCTCGGCTATAATTTTAAATAAGAAAGCAGGGAAGAATATGACACCCGTAAAGCAGATTTCGGTTTTTGTTCAGAACAAGCACGGTAAGCTCTCCTCCGTTGCACGCTGCCTTGCTGACGGCGGCGTAAGCATAAGAGCAATGTGCATGGCAGACACCACGGATTTCGGTATTTTCAGGCTTCTTGTTTCCGACTACGAGAAGGCAGAAAAGCTGCTTAAAGCAGCAGGCATCACCTGCTCGGTTACGGAGGTTCTTGTTGTTGAAATTGAGGACACACCCGGTGCCTTTGCAGACGCTATGGCTGTGCTGGCAGATAACCATATCAGCCTTGAATATGCCTACGCCTTCCTCACCCCCACAATCGGCAAGGCATATATCATAATCCGTGTTGAAGACAATATCGGCGCAGCAAAGATTCTTACCGATAACGGAATTAAGATAGTTTCTCAAGAGGAAATAGTATAAACAACTTCAAACCAACGGTTTGAAACTTCACACAATAAATTAACGGCTTGTGAGTTTCCACTCACAAGCCGTTGTTTTGTTGTTATCTGTTACTGTTCAACATAAATTCTGATGCTGTCGTCGGGGTTACCGGGGGCATCGAGATAGGTGAAGGAATATGTTCCGTCGTCCTCATACTGCACATAGTAGCCGTCGTAGCCGTTTTCGCTTGCAAAATTCACGAGTTCTTTGCTCTCACCGTTGACGACATAGACTTTCGGGCTTTCAAGGTCTGTAAAGCCCATAATCTTTACAGCGGTATTGTTTCTGCCGCCCGAAATGATAAAGTCTGCAACGCCTGATTCTGCACGGATTGTGGGGACAAACGCATCCTCAACAACCTCACCTGTAAAGGCGGTAAGCTTCATAGGCTTAAGTGCGCTGTCCTCACGGACATTGCGTACATTATTGTCGTGGTCCTCATCACCTACACCCCAGGGAAGGAGTATCATATCAATTCTGATACTGTCGCCAGGCATAAAGGTGATTGCCTCTGCGTCAAGAGTCAGGCTGCCGCTGGTCGTATCTTCGTTAGCGTTGAGTCTGGTAACGAAAGCAATATCCTGTTCTTCGCCGCCCATTATGATTTCACTGTCCTTGATAACCATAGCAAAGTTACAACCGAACACTTCTGCAAGATCGGGGTTGGTGCATTCAGTTGAGTTATAGAAGCCCCAGTAGGGACAGTTATCGCCAAGGGTGTAGTACTTATCTGTTATGGGATTTGCGTCAACCGATGCAGCATTGTTCTCAGCATCAAGATAGCCGAGCTTATTGAAGTTAATGAAGCGTCCGTCTGCATAGAACAGGCTGAAATCACGCTTGAAATTGCTGAAGGTTATTTCACGGTTGAACTGAACGTCAAGCGTGTAGTAGGTTCTGTTTTCGTCAGTTTGGGGGAATTCAACGTGGCGCAGTGAATAGGTGTAGGAGCCGCAGTCGGATTCGTAATCGTTGGTAATATCGCTGTAGAGCAGACCCGTGCTGCCGATTTCACAGCCCTTGTATTCGCTTAAGATTTCCTCGGACTTAATTCCTAAGACTCTTTTATTGTAGGTCATAAACTTAAGCGTACATACGGAGTTGAACTGCGGCTGGGTTGACCACATATTACCGCTTCTGTTGCGGAAATCGGGCAGAGTCCATCCGTCCTTTTCATATACAAAGTAGGGAGCAATACAGTTGGATTCCGTTACACCCGTTGAGAGGTGGTAGTAGGAAACGTGGAATTCGATTGAGGACAGCTGCTTGAGCGGATTGTTGCCCCAGTTCTGGTAGAGATTGAGAAGCGTGAAGTTGATTACTTCATCTGCCTTTACGCTGACGGGGAAGAAGCTGTCGCCGTACTGGTAATCCTTTACGCTGTAGAAGCGCTCGCCGCCATCACCCTGGAAGTTCTTGCAAACCTGAACGTTGATAGGAACAAGCGTGTTCGTGTTGTCAAGAATTGCGCCTGCTTCAAGACAGCCGTTGTTACCCTTTGCACGGATATAGATTTCTCTGTCGCTGTCACCGCCCGTTACGGTAATGGGTGCTCTGTAGTGAAAATTAGGCTGATTGTAATATGCCGTGTTGAAATCCGTGCCGTCCATACGCAGGGTGTAAGCACCCGTAAGCGCATCGTAGCCGAGGTACTTTGCATTTGAATTGCCCGCAGCAACGGTTACGGTAAGCGGATTTTTTTCTTCGTAGTTTTTCTTTGCTACGCCTTCAAAGCTGTGAGTATCGTCAGTATAAATTCTGAAGCCGAAGGTTACGTTATTGAGGGTGTAGCCGCCTGTTTCGTCAAACTTGTTGATGCCGGTACCTGCGGTATAGTTTGCATACTGTCTGATGTAGTATGTATCGCCGAACTGCTCTACAACGGTTTCCTTTGTCGAACCGTCATTCGGTACAATAAATCCGACAACACCTACGCCGTCAATATCGAAAGCTGCATATTCAACGCTTGAAAAGTCGATATTGATTAAATCGTCGTGCACACCGTTTTTATCCTTAACCTCAACAGCCTTTACGGTGTTTGCGTCAAGTCTGATTTCGCTGCCGAAGGCTTCAAGGTCGGTTGTGGCTTCGCTTGCCAGAAGAGAATACTGCGCATAAAGCCTGTCGCCGTAAACGTGGTAGGTCTTATCAACCTTAAAGAAGTTTTCAGCCGCACCGTAATCACGCACATGACACTCGTAATAATACTCGCCAAGACGGATGGTGTTTATTCTGCCCTGGTCCTTTGAGGTGGAAAAATAGCTTCTCAGGCCGTCCTGCTCATAGAAGCTGTCAAAGCTGTCGGCAATATAAGCCTTGCCGTCTTTGTCGGTAAGAGTTGCGCTGTTGACCTTACCGAGGGTGTGGGTAAGCACCGCATTGGCGTTTGCCATTGCGTAGGCAGAGCGCTCAGCGTCCGTATAATAAGCGTCAACCTGACTTGCTACGGACGAAGCGAACTTGATTGAGTCGGCAAGCGTTGTGTCGCCGGTAATATCGTTTACAAGCTGTGTTTCTTCTTTTTCGGGCTTTTCGGGCTCAACATAGTCGCCGTAGCTGACGTTGAGCACAAGCATCTGCAGAAAAGAAAGAATAACAGCAAAGATTTTTTTAATAAATTCTACCATATACTTTTCCTCTTTTCGATTAAATTATAGTTTATATTTACCAATAAACCGCTTTCATTTTACCACTTTTGTATCAAAATGTAAAGGACACTTTTCGCAAAAAAAGTGTCCTTATTCGCTGATAAGAATTATGCTATACCGAGTTTGCGTGCCATTTCTGCCGTTTTGAGTTCAAGCAGCTTGGATACACCCTTTTCCTGCATTGTTACGCCGTAGAGGACGTCTGCCTCCTCCATTGTACCTCTGCGGTGGGTGATGAGGATAAACTGCGTGTTGCCCGTCATACGGCGTGCATACTGTGCGTAGCGTGCAACGTTAACCTCGTCAAGCGCCGCCTCAACCTCGTCAAAGAAGCAGAAGGGTGCAGGTGAAACCTTGAGAATAGCGAAGAGAAGCGCAATTGCGGAAAGTCCCTTTTCACCGCCCGAAAGCAGGTCAATATTCTGGACATTCTTGCCGGGGGGCTGTACCTTGATTTCAATGGGACACTCAAGGACATTGTGCTCATCCTCAAGAATAAGCTCTGCCTTGCCGCCGTCAAACAGCTCGGAGAAGGTTTCGCCGAAGTAGCGGTTGATTTTTGCAAACTGCTCACGGAACTGAACAGCCATTTTTGAGGTAAGCTCTGCAATGAGCTTTTCAAGCTCTGTTTTGGATTTTTCTATATCGGCTATCTGTGTGCTCATAAATTCGTATCTTTCCGATACTTCCTTATATTCGTCAATAGCCGCAACATTTACGTTGCCGAGTGCACGGATTTTGTTTTTGAGTTCCTGCAGGTGGCGCTTTGCCTCAGCAGGGTCGCCCAGGTCAATTTCAAGTGCCTGTGCTTCACTCTGCGTGAGCTGATATTCGTCGTAGAGCTTGGAAACGGTGTCGTCGTGCTCCTTTTCCATAACTCCCTTACGTTCTTCAAGCCTTGCAACCTCGCCGCCGAGCTTTTCACGGTCAGCCGATTTTGCACGCTCCTCAACACGAAGCTGTGCAGCCCTTGCATCAAGCTCGTTCTTCTTTTCAATCAGCTTGGCAACGTCCTCCTTGGACTCCTTGCCTTTGCTTCGCAGAGCCTGTGCCTGCTGCTCAAGAACGGTGATATTGTCCTTTATATCGCAGTTTTTCTGCGCAATTTCGCCGATTTCACGGTTGAGGTCCTCCATACGGATGCCCTGATTTACCATACGGTGGCGAAGCAGAGCAACGGCCTCCATCTTTGCCTGCACGTCCTTCTGTGCGGCAAGAATGTCGAGCTTTGCTTTGTTCTCCGCCTTCTGAAGCTCTGTTTCATCCTCGCCGAGCTTTGTACGGGAGGAATTGCTCTTTTCAATTTCAAGGCGGAGAGCCTCGTTGTGCTCTTCAAGCTCTTTTGCTCTTGCTCTGGCTTCTTCAACCGTTTTTGCAAGCACGCTCAGCCTTTCGTCTGCCGTTACCTTTTCTTCGGCAAGCTCGTCAATTGAGCGCTGTGTATCCTCGAGCTTTTCAACAACGAGGGTCAATTCACTCTCGCAGCGGATAACATCCTCCTGTGCACGGGTGAAATCAGCCTGTGTGCCGGCAAGGTCTGCCCTGCAGGCAGAAAGGTCAGCAAGAAGCTCTTTATTGGCAAGCTGCTTTTGTTCAAGCTCGCCGTTCAGCTTAACACACTCTGCGTTAAGGCGTTCAATTTCGTTTGCACGGCTTAAAATACCCGAATTCTGCGTTCTGGAGCCGCCCGTCATTGAGCCGCCGGGGTTGACAACCTGACCGTCGAGAGTGACGATTTTAAGGCGGTGGGAATATTTCTTGGCTATCATAATGGCACAGTCCATATCCTCGACAACAACCGTTCTGCCAAGAAGTGAAGATATAATTTCGTTATACTTTCTGTCACAGCCGACAAGCTCACTTGCAACCGCAACATAGCCGTAGCAATCGTCAAGACCCTTTTCTTCAAGGCTTCTGCCCTTTACGGCGGTAAGCGGCAGGAAGGTTGCACGGCCGGATTTGTTATCTTTAAGGAAATTAATTGCCTTTTTGGCATCGGTTTCCGTCTGTGTGACTATGTTCTGGAGTGCTGCACCGAGGGCAGTTTCAATTGCAACGGAATACTCCTCGTCAACGCTGATAAGCTGTGAAAGCACACCGTCAATACCACGAAGTGTTCCACGCTTGACCTCACGCATAACGGCCTTGACAGATCCTGAGTAGCCCTCCATATTTTTTTCAAGGTCGTCGAGCATCCTTGCCCTTGAACGTCTGCGGTCAATTTCAAGAGAAAGCGCATCGATTTCCTTTTTCATTTCCTCTGCCTTTTGGGTACGGGACTCGACTTTAAGCTCGTAGCCCCTTACGGCATTGCCCGTTGAAACGACAAGCGCCTTTGCTTCGGTGAGTTTTTCCTCACACAGCTTCTTCTTTTCGTCGAGCTGCTTTTTCGCATCGTTACGGGAGGCAACTATATCGTCAATCGTTTCAAGTCGGGAGGTGATTTCCTCAATTGAGGAATTTGCTGTTGAAATTTCAACACGGCAATCACCGATTTTAACGGCATAACGTGAAATCTCTTCGGAAAGTGCGGCAATTTTTTCAACGAAAGCTCTACTCTGTTCTCGCAGACCCTCAATTTTTTCTGCCGCTTCAGCAAGCTGGGCTCTCTTTTGCTTTTCGGCATTTTTGAGCAGCTCAACAGTCTTCATTGTTTCGGTAATTTCGTCGTCAAGATTTTGTTTTGATTCGACGGCGATTTCCATATCACGGGTGATACGGGCAATTGCCTCGTTGTTGTGCTCGATTGAGTTTAATTCAACGGCAATCTGTGCGTCAATCTGTGCCGCCTGCTCCTCAATGCTTGAAGCACCAAGGCGGATATCATCAATCTGCACGGTGATTTCACGGCTGTTTTCCATAGCCGTTTCCATTTCTTCAACAATTGTTTCAAGCTCTGCTTCAACAGCCTCATACTGTGCAACGGCTGTGTCGAGCTTGTCCGTATGAGCCTTTAACTGCTCACGGACCTTATCTATAGTATAGAGCCACAGACCTATTTCAAGTCCCTTGCGCTCTTCGGCAAGGACAAGGAATTTCTGTGCCTTTTCACTCTGTATTTTAAGCGGACCTACTCTGTCCTCAAGCTCGGTAAGAATATCACGCAGACGAATCATATTTTCCTCTGCCTGGTCGAGCTTGCGGTTTGCATCGTTTCTGCGGTAACGGTAGGCGGAAATGCCTGCCGCCTCCTCGAGCATATCACGGCGCTGGCTGGATTTGGAGGAAACCATATCCGCAACTCTGCCCTGGCTGACCATTGAATAGCCGTCACGGCCAAGACCCGTATCCATAAACATTTCGTTTACATCCTTAAGTCTGCAGGTTTCGCCGTTGAGCAGGTATTCACTTTCGCCCGAGCGGTAATAGCGGCGTGTAACGGAAACCTCGTCCTTGTCGCTTTTGAGAGCACGGTCGGTATTATCAAGCCTTAAGGTAACCTCGGCAAAGCCCTGCGCACGGCGCACGCCCGTACCGCTGAAGATGACGTCCTCCATCTTCGAGCCACGCAGATTTTTGGTTGACTGCTCACCGAGAACCCAACGCACGGCATCGGAAATATTGCTCTTACCCGAGCCGTTAGGACCGACAACAGAGGTTATGCCCTGCCCGAATTCGAGCACGGTTTTGTCGGGGAACGACTTAAAGCCCTGCATTTCAAGTGATTTCAAAAACATTTCGTCACAATCCTTATTTCAAATGGTTGTATATCTTTATCTGCAATAACCTTGCAGGAGTAGCCCTGCTCAGCCAAGCGGAGTATATTTTTCTTTTTCTGCCCCGTCGCCTTGGATATTTCACACGGCGAAACGGCTATTTCATAGCTTCCCTTCGGCTGATTTTGAAGAGCCGAAAGAATTTTTTTATAGTAAATTTCACCCTCGCATAATTCACGCAAGGCAGGGTGATAAGCACCCGCAAGGTAGTCACGCTCAACATCGCTCTGTGCATGTAGGCCGACACGGATAACGCTTATACCGTTTTCCTCGAACATCGGCAACAGCTCGGCGACAATCTCAATGCTGTGCTGTAAATCGGGCGGACTGTATTCTCCGCTTTCAAACTTTTCGCCAAGCAGGGTGTTTTTGAGCACTACGGTCGGGTAAATTCTGACCGTGTCAGGCTTAAGGGCAATAAACTCCTTGGCGGTGTTTATGCTGTCCTCATCGTTTGAGCCCCACAGACCCGTCATCATCTGCAAGCCCAGCTCAAAGCCGTAATCTTTAATCAAAACTGCGGCTTTGCGGACATCCTGAGCGGTATGACCTCTTTTGTTAAGAGTAAGCACACCGTCATCCATACTCTGTGCGCCGAGTTCAATTGCACGAACACCGTATTTTTTCAGCAGGGTGAGAATTTCGCCGTCGATAAAATCGGGTCTGGTGGAAATTCTTATTCCTCTGTTTAAAAAGCCGTTTTCTATGTACCCTTGAGCCGCTTCAAGCAGCGACACCATATACTCACGCTCAATTGCGGTAAAGCTGCCGCCGAAGAAGGCAAGCTGAACTTCAGCTTCCTCACAGCCGCCTTTTTGAGCTACCTCGCAGGCGTCAATAACATCCTGCGGTGTGGGCTGCTTTGTGTGACCCGAAATGGCACGCTGGTTGCAGAAGCTGCACTGATTCGGACAGCCGCTGTGCGGAACAAAAACCGCTATATTGACGTGCCTCATTATTCTATTCCCATCAGCTTAAGGGCTTCGCCTGCCGCTGCCTGCTCCGCAAGCTTTTTGCTGTGGCCGCTGCCCTTGCCTATACAGTTGGAGTTGAGGTGAATTTCCACCTCAAATATTTTATCGTGTGCAGGGCCGCTCTCACCGACAAGCACGTATTCGAGCCTTTCCTCGGGGTTGCGCTGAATAATCTCCTGCAGAACGGTTTTGTAATCTTTAAAGGCAAAGTCATTTTTATGACTCTGTGCTTCCTTGAGGAAGGGCAGGACAAACTTCTTTGCCTGCTCCATACCGCCGTCAAGATAAATTGCGGCAATTATCGCTTCAAAAGCGTCCGAAAGAATTGAAGGTCTTTCTCTGCCGCCCGTGTTCATTTCGCCCTTGCCGAGGCGGATATATGAGCCGAGGTCAATCTCCTTTGCAAAGCCGAAAAGCGATTTTTCACAAACCGTTGCCGCACGCAGCTTTGTCAGCTCACCCTCGGGCACGCTTTTTCGGTTGGAGAAAAAGAATTCCGCCGAAATGAAGCCGAGCACGCTGTCGCCGAGAAACTCCAGGCGCTCGTTGAATGCACCGCCGCACTCATTTGCGTAAGACGAATGAGTAAGCGCCGTGAGCAGAAGCTCCTCGTTATTGAATTTATAATCTATTTTCTGCTGAAAGCTCTTCAAATCAATCTTCATCTTTTTCTTCTCCGACACTTCTTTTAATCTCGCCGATTACATCCTTCTTGACACAGTTTACAGCCTGACGTATGGCGTTTTTAAACGCCCTTGCATCCGACGAGCCGTGTGCCTTGATTACGGGCTTTGCAATACCTAAAAGCACGGCACCGCCGTATTCCTTATAATCCATTTTCTTCTTAAAGGCATCCATACCGCTCTTTACGCCGATATAGGAAAGCATTGAAAGAACATTTTTCTTGAACACTGCTTTGATGTTTCCCGTCATCGACTTGGCAACGCCCTCATACATTTTGAGGATAACGTTACCCGTAAAGCCGTCTGCGACTATAACATCCGCAACGCCGAAGGCTATATCCCTTACCTCTGCGTTACCCATAAAGCTGATGTCCTTCTTTTCTTTGAGAAGCGCATAGGTTTCAAGCTGAAGCGGTGTGCCCTTGTTTTCCTCAACGCCGATATTGGCAAGACCTACGCTCGGGTTTTCATAGCCCATAATCCTGTTCATATAAACGCTGCCCATCTTTGCAAACTGGGCAAGGTGTTCGGGCTTGCACTCAACATTTGCACCGCAGTCAAGCAGCATAAAAGGGGTTTTGTCTGAAGGCATAATGCTTGCAATTGCGGCACGCTTGATGCCCTTTATACGCTTTACAACAAAGGTTGCACCCATAACGATTGCGCCCGTGCTGCCTGCGGAAACAAAGGCATCGCCCTTACCCTCGGTGAGTGCCTTCATACCTACGGCAAGTGAGGTATCGGAATGCTCCTTTATAACCGTTCTTGGGTCGTATTCCATTTCAAAGACCTTATCAGCGTGAAGAATTTCCGTATTCTCCATTGAAATTCCGTTTTCCTTTGCACAGGCAAGGATTTTTTCCTTGTCACCGACAAGCAGAATTTCAACACCGAGCTCCTCTACGGCAAGTGCACTGCCCTTGAGTATTTCCAGCGGTGCGTTATCGCCGCCGAAAGCATCAACAATTATTTTCATTTTTCTTCCTTCTTTGCTGAATATTATTCGGTCTTAAGGTCATTAAGTCCCCTTGCCGAAAGTGCCGCATAGCGTTCACGCTTGTCCCTGATTTTTTCATCCAGAGGCGGTAAAACGCCGAAATTGGCACCCATAGGCTGAAAATCCTTTGAGGGTGACGAGCTGATATATTCGGCAAGTGCACCCATCATAGTGGTATTTTTTAGTATTAACGGTGATTCGCCCTTTATGTGTCTTGCGGCATTTATACCTGCAAGAATACCCGACGAAGCCGATTCCATATAGCCTTCAACACCCGTAATCTGACCTGCAAAATACAGTCCCTCTCTGTTGCGGAAGGAATAGTCCGCATTCAGCAGACGGGGTGAATCAATAAATGTGTTGCGGTGCATAACACCGTATCTTACAAACTCGGCATTTTTAAGAGCAGGTATCATTGAAAAAACACGCTTCTGCTCGCCGAATTTGAGGTTGGTCTGAAAGCCGACAAGGTTTAAAAGAGTGCCGTCTGCATTCTCCTTGCGAAGCTGTAAGACTGCCCACGGTCTGTGTCCGGTCTTCGGGTCACGCAGACCTACGGGGCGAAGCGGACCGTAGCGCATTGTATCCGCACCACGGGAAGCCATAGCCTCAATGGGCATACAGCCCTCGTAAACGTCGTGACGCTCGTCAAAGGCGTGTACTCCTGCTCTTTCGGCTGTTGTTATCGCCTCGTAAAAAGCCTCATACTCTTCCTTATTCATCGGACAGTTTATATAGTCGTCCTCACCGCCCCTGTCGTAACGGGACTGGGTGAAAAGGCAGTCGTAATCAAGGCTTTCTGCCGTGATTATAGGGGCAGCGGCATCAAAAAAGCTCAATCTGCCGCCGCAGAGAGCATCAATATCTGCTGCAAGACTGTCCGAAACAAGCGGACCTGCCGCAACGACAACAACACCCTCGGGTATCTTCTCCACCTCACCGTGTTTAACGGTGATAAGCGGATTTTCGTCAATGAGCTTTGTGATGATTTCGGAAAACTCGTCCCTGTCAACGGCGAGAGCTCCGCCTGCCGCAACGGCGCATTTTTCAGCCGCCATCATACACACCGAACCGAAACGGCGCATTTCTTCTTTAAGCATACCTGCCGCAGAGTCAAGGCGCATAGCCTTGAGTGAGTTTGAACAGACAAGCTCGGCATAGCCCTGCATTTTGTGAGCGGGAGAAAATTTCAGCGGCTTCATTTCCCAGAGCTCGGTTTCAATTCCTGCTTTGGCAAGCTGCCACGCAGCCTCAACACCTGCAAGACCTGCACCGATTACCGTTGCCTTATTCATCCTCTTTGCCTTTCTTTCTGCTTACCTTCTTTTCAAAACCGCAGCCCTCGCTAAGGCAGACTATCTTGCCGCCACGCTGTTTGAAAAGGCTCTTGCCGCAGTTGGGGCAGCTTTCCTTTGTGGGCTTATCCCAGGTTGCGAAGTCGCACTTGGGCCAGCCCTCACAGCCGTAGAAGACATAGCCACGTTTGCTGCGCTTTTCAACAAGCTTTTCGCCGCACTTGGGACAGTTGGCGCCTGTTTCCTGAACAAGCGGCTTTGCGTTTTTACAGGAGGGATAGTTCGGGCAGGCAAGGAATTTGCCGTAGCGGCCCGTTTTAATAACCATCATTGCACCGCACTTGTCGCAGGGAATGTCGGTCTTATCCTCTTCAAGCTCAATCTTGACACCCTGCATATCTGCCTTTGCCTTGTCGAGAGTTTTCTCGAAATCGCCGTAGAAATCACGCAGGACATCAATATAGTTTTCCTTACCCTCTTCAACCTCGTCAAGTGAGGTTTCCATCTGGGCAGTGAATTTGACATTTACAATCTTGGGGAAGCGCTCGCCGAGCAGGTTTGTTGTTGCAAAGCCGAGCTCCGTAGGAACAAGCTGCTTTGCGCTGCGCTTTACATATTCACGCTTGATGATTGTTGTGATAATTGTTGCATAGGTACTCGGACGGCCCACGCCGTTTTCCTCGAGTGCCTTGATAAGGGAAGCCTCCGTATATCTTGCAGGGGGCTGAGTGAAATGCTTTGCAGGTACAAGCTCCTTGAGCTTGAGCACCTCACCGCTCTTGAGTTCGGGCAGCTTGCCGTCCTTCTCGCCGTCCTCATCCTCGGTGCTCTCCTCGTAAAGTGCGGTAAAGCCCTCAAATTTGACCTCGTAGCCCGTTGCGTTGAAGATGCAGTACTGCTCTTCGCCTTCTCTTTGTGCCTTGATTTCGGCCTTTACTGTGTTCTGTACACAGTCTGCCATAAGGCTTGCCATAAAACGAAGCCAGATGAGATTATAAAGCTTATACTGCTCGATTGTAAGGCTGTCCTTAACCATTGCAGGTGTGAGCGCAGGGTTTGTAGGACGGACAGCCTCGTGACCGTCCTGTGCGTTTGCACGCTGCTTGAAGTAACGGGGCTTTTCGGGCAGGAACTTGTCGCCGTATACGGCTCTGATATACTCGTTGCCCTGCTCTCTTGCCTGGTCTGAAATACGCAGCGAGTCCGTTCTCATATAGGTTATAAGACCCATTGAGCCGTGACCCTTGACGTTGATACCCTCGTAAAGCTCCTGCGCAATTTTCATTGTGCGCTGGGACTGGAAGTTGAGGCGGCGTGAAGCCTCCTGCTGCATTGTGGAGGTTGTAAAGGGCGGTGCAGGACTCTTTTTGCGTGTGCCCTTCTTTACCGTGCCGACGGTGTAGGTTGCACCGTCAAGCCTTGAAATATAAGAATTCGTCTGTTCCTCGTTGGTGAGCTTGACCTTGCCTGTTTCATCGCCTGCAAATGCGGCAGAGAAAACCCTGCGTGCGGAAGAGGTGAAGCGTGCGTCAAGTGACCAGTATTCCTCGGGAACAAAGGCGTTGATTTCGTTTTCTTTGTCTACAATAAGTCTTACCGCAACGGACTGAACACGGCCTGCGGAAAGACCTCTGCGGATTTTCTGGCTGACAAACGGGCTGAGCTTGTAACCGACAAGCCTGTCGAGAATACGCCTTGCCTGCTGTGCGTTTACCATATCTATATCAACCGCACGGGGGGCAGACATACCCTTTTCGATACCTGCACGGGTGATTTCGTTGAATGTGACTCTGTTCTTCTTTTTCAGGTCAAGGTTAAGCAGGGTTGCAAGGTGCCACGAGATAGCCTCACCCTCACGGTCAGGGTCGGTTGCGAGAAGAACGCCGTCGCTCTTTTTGACTGCGCTCTTAAGCTCTGTGACAAGCTTTTCCTTGCCCTTGACTATTTCGTACTTGGGTGCAAAGTCGTTGTTAACATCAACGCTCAGCTTTGAGGCAGGCAGGTCACGCACATGACCTACGGAAGCCATAACCTCGTAACCGTCGCCGAGAAAGCCCTTGATTACCTTTGCCTTTGAAATTGACTCAACAATAACAAGCTTTGACATTTAAGTATGTCCTTCCTTTTCAAACTATTTTATATCTGTTACCTGCACATTCCGTGATAAGCCCTTCGAGCTCAAGCTCGGTAAGGGTAAGTGAAAGCGCAGGCGCATCAAGTCCGCTTTTGGTGACAAGCAGGTCAAAGCTCATCGGCTCACCGCCGAAAAGCTCGTAGACCGCCGCCTGTCTTTGAGATAAATTATCGGGTGCACGCTTTTTGGCAGGCTTTTCCTCCGCCTTGCGTTCAAGCGTGCGTTCAACCTTGCTCAGATTAATGAGCTCGGGATAAGTATATACATAATCTTCAAGAACATCCGCCGCCGAGGCAATATGTTTTGCACCCTGTGAAAGCAGAAAATTCGACCCGACAAAAGCCGAGCTTATTACATCGCCCGGTACTGCTCCGACATCACGCCCCTGTGAGATTGCGTGCCTTGCCGTGCCGAGAGAGCCGCTTTTCTCGCTTGCCTCGACAACAACCGTCATAAGCGACATACCGCTGATTATACGGTTCCTCATCGGGAAGCTTGCCCTGCTGGGCTTTGAAAGCGGAAGATACTCGCTGATTACCACACCGTTTTTTGATACTGAATTGCGAAGCGCCTCGTTTTCGGGCAGGTATGAAGCACCCAGACCGCAGCCCATAACGGCAACCGTTTTGCCGCCGGCACTTATCGCACCCTCGTGCGAAGCGGAATCAATACCCAAGGCACCGCCGCTGATAACGGTAACGCCTGCACGCACAAGCGAAGCCGCCAGACGGAAGGCAACCTCCTTGCCGTAGAGAGAAGCCTCTCTTGCGCCGACAATGGAGATACAGAGTTTTTCCTTAAGGCAGTCTTTGTCACCGTTTGCGTAAAGCAGGGCAGGAGCGTCCTTTATCAATCCGAGGTGCACAGGATAATCAGCACTGTCCTGTGGTATTATATGCCACGAATTTGCCGCACATATCTGCGCCGCCCTGTTTGCAGCAGACAAATCACGCTTTGAAAGCCGTGAAAGCTGTGCAGGTCTGAATACGCCGAGCATACGCCACTCAATTTCGCTTGCCTCGTAAAAAGCACGGGCACCGCCGAATTCGCTGACAGCGGTAAGGTAGTCCGAGCCTGCGCCCAGACACTCTGCAAGCCATATACGGTAAACGTCCTCGCTGTAAGCGGAACTCATCTCATCAGCTCCCACATAATTATCGCCGCCGCCATTGAAGCATTGAGCGATTCTGCCCTTCCTCGCATTGGCACACGCACACGGTGCATACAGCTTTGCATTGTCGCTTCTTCAACGCCGTTGCCCTCGTTACCGATAACGCAGACCGTTTTTTCGCCGAGGTCGGTTTTGGTTATATCCTCTGCGCTTTCGCTCGGAGTTGAGGAAAGGGTTACGTAGCCCTTATTTTCCAAATCCTTCATCGCTTCGGGCATATCGGAAACAAACAAAAACGGCATACGCAGCATTGAGCCCATTGCCGCACGCTGTGCCTTCGGGTTATAAACATCACAGCAGCCGCAAAGCACGGCACCGCCAACACCCAACGCCTCCGCAGTGCGGATAATTGCGCCGAGATTGGCAGGGTCCTGAATGTTTTCGAGCGCAACCAATTTTGCGCTACTATATATTTTATCTATATAATGTTTTTTGTCAATAGTTTTGCACACACAAAATATGCCCTGCGGTGAAAAGGTATCGGTGAGCTTGAGCGCAATTTCTTCCGAAATCTCGCAGCATTCTTCAGCCCTTGCCGCTATCAAGTCCACCTCTTCGGCGTACTTTTCCTTTGCCTTTGCGGTATAGAAAAGGCGTACCGTTTCCACATTTAAAGCGGCATCTGCGCAAAGCCTTGCACCCTCGAGGAAGAACAAGCCCTCCTCACGCCTTGCCTTTGCGCCGTCACGCAGGCGCACAGCCTGTTTTATTTTATCGTTGTTTTTAGCAGTTAATACAGTCTGCATATTTATCACCAAACAAAAACTCAAGCCCACGGTTATATCCGAGGGCTTGACATAGTTATTGATTATTAAAGTGCTGCCTTTGCCTTCTCGCAGATTGCTGTGAATGCTGCGGGGTCAGAGATAGCGATTTCGGAAAGCATCTTTCTGTTGAGGTTGATGCCTGCCTTCTTGAGGCCGTTGATAAGTGTTGAGTAGTTCATGCCGTTTGCCTTTGCAGCAGCGGAAATACGGGAAATCCAAAGACGGCGGAAATCTCTTTTCTTGAGCTTACGGCCGATGTATGCGTACTGGCCGGACTTCATAACAGCCTGCTTGGCAGTCTTGAAAAGCTTTGCCTTTGAGCCGTAGTAGCCCTTTGCCATTCTGAGAACTTTATTTCTTCTCTTGCGAGTCATAGTTGCGCCCTTAATACGAGCCATGATTAGTTACCTCCAAATATTATTCTTGAGTTTGAGCCGACCCTATTTCTTATTTATAGGGGATAAGGCGCTTGATCTGCTTGCAGTTTGTTACGTCAGCAACAGCTGTCTTGCGAAGGTTTCTCTTACGCTTTGTGCTCTTCTTTGTAAGGATGTGTGACTTGTAGGCGTGACCTCTCATGGGCTTGCCGTTCTTGGACAGCTTAAAACGCTTCTTTGCACCGGAGTGAGTCTTAATCTTGGGCATTTGTTTTATCCTCCTTAATTATTTTGCAATTACTTTGCTGATTTAGGTGCGAGGAACATCAGCATCTGGCGTCCCTCGAGCTTTGCGGGCTTTTCAACGTTGGCAAATTCTGCACAGGCCTGTGCAAAACGCTCCATAATTTCATTGCCGAGGTTGGTGTGAGCCATCTCACGGCCTCTGAAACGGATTGAAACCTTGACCTTGTCGCCACCGGCAACGAATCGCCTTGCGTGACCGACCTTAGTGTCAAAATCGTGCGTATCAATGTTTACGGAAAGGCGAATTTCCTTGACTTCAACGATGCGCTGATTCTTCCTGGCTTCCTTTTCTCTTTTTGCCATATCGAAGCGATACTTGCCGTAGTCCATAATTTTACACACAGGCGGTTTAGCCTGCGGAGAAATCTTGACCAGGTCGAGATTCTGCTCATCCGCAATTTTCTGAGCCTCGCTAGCCGACATGATGCCAAGCTGTTCACCGTTGCTGCTTATTATTCGCAGCTCCTTATCTCTTATTTCTTCATTGATCTGCAGTTCTTTAGCACTAATGTTCAAGCACCCCCAAAAAATAATAAAAAAACACGCAGGCAGAAACTACCCACGCACACAATAATACACCGCAAAAATATGCCCAAAGGCACACGGTGAGGTTATTGACCGCCGTAGAGCTTTGCCCCGACGGTGAGGACACGGGAAGAATCCTGCTTTGTTTTGCTCATAAATGATAGCAGACTTTAACCCTGCTGTCAACTGTTTTTTCAACTTTTTTACCGACTTTAAAATTTAGCAACAAATTTAACGAATAATATTGCAATCGTTCCGCATTTATTGTACAATAAGCACACTAATACCACAGGAGGTATACACAATGCCTACAAATAATATGATTAAAATCAAAACCAAGCAGAATAACCTTTTCCTTCGTGTTTCACAGGGGCACTTTGCAACCAACCACTCCCACAGCAATTATTATATTGATGTTGTTGCCCAGAAATCCCGCCTTTCCGAAGCCAAGGCAGTTGCCAAAGCGCTTTGCGGCAGCTACAACTATTCAACAACAATTATAGATACCATCCTCTGCCTTGGCGGCACAGAGGTTATAGGCACCTGCCTTGCAGACCAGCTTACAAAGAACGACTTTATGAACATAAATGCTCACCAGACAATTTATGTTATGACACCCGAAATGACGGGCAGCTCACAGATGATATTCCGTGACAACCTCGTCCCCATGATTCAGGGCAAGCACGTGCTTGTACTTGCCGTTTCCGTTGCTACGGGCGGCACGGCAAAGGCAGCCATCGAGGCTGTACGCTACTACGGCGGCGAGGTTTCGGGCGTTGCCTCAATCTTCTCCACAACGGAAGAGTGTGCCGGCTATACGGTCAACTCCGTTTTCAATCCCAACGACCTCGACGGTTATTTCACCGTGCCCTCACACGAGTGTCCGCTTTGCAAGCAGGGTAAAAAGCTCGATGCACTCATCAACAGCTACGGCTACTCGAAGTTGTAATTTAACCTTACAATTATATCAAACTTGTACAAGGCGTTGTCGGCAAACGGCAGCGCCTTTTGTCATAAATACAATTGCACCCACGACAAAATTATGGTAATATATATATTCGTATGGGTATAAATATTTATTAATAGTATATTCTGTTTAATCAATATAATTTCAAGGAGATTTTTTCACATTATGGATAAGCTTACCGTTCTGGTGCTTTTCGGCGGCAAGTCAAGTGAGCACGATGTTTCCTGTGTTTCCGCTTCCTCCGTCATTGCAAATATTCCGCAGGACAAATACGACATAATAAAAATGGGTATCACAAAGGACGGCGCCTGGTACCGCTTCAACGGCGAAACAGCGCTTCTGCCCGAGGACAAGTGGCTTGAGGATACGGCAAACCTTACCCCTGCCTTTGTTTCCCCCGACCCCACCGTCGGCGGCATTGTTGAAATAATCAACGGCGAAGCTAAGCAGACAAAGGTTGATGTTGTTTTCCCCGTGCTTCACGGCAAAAACGGTGAGGACGGCACAGTACAGGGTCTGCTTCAGCTTGCAGAAATTCCCTATGTCGGCTGTGATATGACATCCAGCACCGCCTGTATGGACAAGGCACTTACAAACGCACTTGCTGACCGGGCAGGTATTGCACAGGCAAAATGGCTCAGCTACACCGAACACGAATACCGCAGTAATCCGCAGAAAGCTCTTGACGAATGTGTCGAAAAGCTCGGCTACCCGATATTCGTAAAGCCGGCAAAGGCAGGCTCTTCCGTAGGCATCAGCAAGGCAAGCGACATAAACGAGCTCGCTGACGCTTTTGAAACCGCTTTTGCAAACGACAGCAAGGTAGTACTCGAGGAAACCGTTATCGGCAGCGAGGTTGAATGTGCCGTACTCGGCAACGACGAGCCCGTAGCCGCAGTTCCCGGCGAAATTGCACCCTGCAACGATTTTTACGATTATGAGGCGAAATACATTTCGGGCGACAGCGGTCTGTTCATCCCTGCAAGAATAAGCGAGGAAATGCTCAAAAAGGTACAGAAGGAAGCAATCAGAGCATACAAAGCTCTTGGCTGCTCGGGCTTTTCGAGAGTGGATTTCTTTGTAAACGGCGAAGAAATAAAGCTCAACGAAATCAACACCATTCCCGGCTTTACTTCAATCAGTATGTACCCGAAGCTCTGGGCACACAGCGGACTTTCATACCCCGAGCTTATAGATAAGCTGCTCTGCCTTGCAATAGAAAAGAGGGCACACGAGATATGAGCAGGAAGGTAGTTATCACAATTGCCGACAGGCACGAGATAGACGGTGAGCCCGAAGAAGCAAAGCTCACCACCGTCGGCGAATACGAAAGAACGCTTACGGGCTTTGTTCTGCGTTACGACGAAACCGAGGATTTCAGCGGCAGCGTTACCACGCTTACCGTTGACGGCAGCAAGGTTACAATGCACCGCCTCGGAGGGAAGCACAACGCACAGCTTATTGTCGAGCCCGGCAAACGCTACAGCTGTATGTACGCAACCGAATATGCCGACCTTATGCTTGGCGTAAGAGGCAAGGACGTAAGAAGCCGTCTGAATGAAAACGGCGGCGAGCTGGATTTCAGCTATACGCTGGATTTCAACACGGGCTTCTGCTCACACAACGAACTGAAGGTTACATTCCGCTTTGAATGAGAGGTAAATATAATGTCTAAAATTGTAAAGCAGGTACAGGACAAGCTCACCTGTGCCATCACCGAAGCCTTCAAAAAGGCTGTTGCAGACGGTACTCTGCCTGAGGCAGAAATTCCGTCCTTCAATATCGAGGTTCCTGCAGACCGTGCCAACGGCGATTTTTCAACAAATGCCGCAATGGCAGGCGCAAGAGCTTTCCGCAGAGCACCCCGTCAGATTGCCGACGCAGTCTGTGCAAACCTCAACCTTGAGAGCACATATGTAGAAAAGTGCGAGGTTGCAGGCGCAGGCTTCATTAACTTCTACCTTGGCAATGACTATTATTCGGCAATTCTCCGTGATGTCCGTGCCTGCGGTGACAGCTACGGCTCATCCGATTTCGGCGAGGGCAAAACGGTAAACATTGAGTTTGTTTCCGCCAACCCGACAGGTCCTATGCACATGGGTAATGCCCGTGGCGGTGCTCTCGGCGACTGCCTTGCCGCAGTTATGGACAGAGCAGGCTATAAAGTAACAAGAGAATTCTATGTCAACGACGCCGGCAACCAAATTGCAAAATTCGGCCTTTCGCTTGATGTAAGATATCAGCAGATTTTCAAGGGTGAGGACGCCGTTGAGCTTCCCGAGGACAGCTACCACGGCGAGGATATTAAGGAAAGAGCACAGCAGTTTGCCGACATTCACGGCGACAAATATATGAACGCATCCGAAGAGGAGCGCAGAGCAGCACTTGTTGAATTTGCTCTTCCTCTCAACATTGACAAGATGCACGAAAACCTTGACAAGTACAGAATTTTCTACGATGTTTGGTTCCGCGAAAGCTCACTTTACCAGAGCGGCGAGCTTGAAGAAACTCTCAATATGCTCAAAGAAAAAGACCTCACCTACGAAAAGGACGGTGCGGTATGGTACAAGGCAACAGAGCACGGCGGCGAAAAGGACGAGGTGCTTGTGCGTGCAAACGGCAACCCGACCTACTTTGCGGCAGATATTGCCTACCACCGCAACAAGCTTGAAAAGAGAAAGTTCGACAAGGCTATCAACATCTGGGGTGCTGACCACCACGGTCACGTTGCAAGAATGAAGGGTGTGCTTGAAGCACTCGGCACAGACTCCTCAAAGCTCGACATTATTCTTATGCAGCTTGTCCGCCTCACCCGTGGCGGCGAGGTTGTAAGAATGAGCAAGCGTACAGGTAAATCCATCACACTTGTTGACCTGCTTGAAGAAATCCCGATTGATGCGGTACGCTTCCTGTTCAATATGCGTGAGCCCGGCTCACAGATGGACTTTGACCTTGACCTTGCAGTTGAGCAAAGCTCACAGAACCCCGTTTATTACTGCCAGTATGCACACGCAAGAATCTGCAGTATATTCAAAAAGCTCGGCATTGAGAATGTCGAAGCAATTGACGCAACAAACGAAGAGCTTGCGCTTCTCACAGCACCTGAGGAAAGAGAGCTTATCAGCCACCTTGCTTCCCTTACGGGCGAAATAGTAAACGCCGCAAAGAACTACGACCCTGCAAGAATCACACGCTACTGTGTTGAGCTTGCAACCCTCTTCCACAAGTTCTACAACGCCTGCCGTGTCAGCACGGACGATGAGGCACTCACAAAGGCAAGGCTTTACCTTTGCTCCTGCGTAAAGGCAACACTTCACAGCGTACTCACAATGCTCAAGATAGAAGTCCCCGAATCCATGTAACCCGATTTATATAAGGAGAGTTTGAAATGTACAGCGTAAACATTATTGCTCACAGAGGCGCAAACAAGCGTGCACCGCAGAACACACTCCCCGCATTTCAGAAGGCAATTGATATGGGCACACACGGCTTTGAAACCGACGTTCACCTTTCAAAGGACGGCGTACCCGTAATCTGCCACAATTATACAATTGACGAAACCTCAAACGGCTCAGGTAAGATAGAGGAAATGACACTTGCCGAGCTTAAAAAGTACGATTTCGGCGCATATTTCAGCAGCGAATTCAAGGGCACTCCGCTGCCGACCCTTGAGGAGTTTTTACAGCTTGCGCAGGGTAAGGGTCTTAAAATTCTCAATATTGAATTAAAGCCCGAAAGCAATACCGCAAGGCGTGAAACGCTGGTTAGAAAAACGCTTGAGCTTGTTGAGCAGTATAATCTCAGCGATATTCTTCTCATCTCCAGCTTCAGCAAGGAGATACTTGAATACATCAAGCAGATTGACCCCAAGTGCAAAACAGCCTTCCTCTATCCAGCCGGCTACAAAAAGGCAACTCTCGCCTTTTTCCCGCCCTTCAAGGCGATGAAGAAAATGGACTGCCACGCAGCACATCCGCACAAGCTGTGCATCAGAGGAAAGTTCGTTGAAAACGCCCACAAAAACGGACTTGAGGTTAACGTGTGGACAGTTGACGAAGCAGAGGAAATCCGCACAATGATTAAAGCAGGTGTTGACGGCATCATCACCGATTGCCCCGACAGAGTGCACCAGATTCTCAACGAAATGAACGGATACCCGGAAGCATAAACCAAAATTTACAGCCCTGCTCAAATTCAAGCAGGGCTGTTTTTGTATGGGTTAATTTACAGTTTGTTTAAACGCAGAGTGCAGAGTTCAGAACGCAGAACGGTGGGAGGGCTACGCCCTCACCCGATTTAAAATAACTATTCTCTCACATTTATTATCTTTTATCTCTTATCTCACGATGATTTCAGATACCGCTTAGATAACAGATAAGAGATAATGACTAATAGATAATAATATAATTCGAACCCTTCGTTCTGCACTCTGCGTTCATTTCGCCAAACTGTATTTTAGTGCCACTCAACCGAACTCTCATCCAGCCCGTCAATTGTCGCTATTTTCATGGGCACCTTTTTGTAGCCGGTATCGGTTATAAACTCAACCTCAATTGTGCCGCTGATTTGCGGTAAAGCAGCCATTGCTGTCAATCTGCCGTTTTTCATTTGAGCTTTTTCGGTTACAGTCTGCATACCCTCACCCGAAAAGACAAAGCTGTACTCATAGCCGTTTGAATAAACCTTGGGCATATACTCTGCCTTGATTACGATTTTTTCGCCTTGCGTGCCCTGAACTGAAAACTCCGCAGCACCGCCCATAGTCATGGTTTCGCCAGGCTCAAGCGATACGACTTCATTCGGAAAAACGCTGTCATTGACATCCTTGCGCATCATAATGACCCCTGCAAACCCGAGTGCTATCAGCCCCATTATAAGGTTTACCGCAAGCAACGCACCGAGGACGGCAACGAACACCTTGAACGGCGTTGTTTTATACCACTTTTTCTTTTCCTTTATTTCTTCGTTATCACACGTCAATTTCTCAACAGTCTGCGCCTTGTATTCTTCATATCCCAACAGCTCGTTAGGCGTGACTTCCAGTATTTCGCACAGCTTCATTATGTTTGTCGTTTCGGGTAACGCCTGACCGTTCTCCCATTTCGATATGGCCTGCCTGGAAACGCCCAGTCTGTCGGCAATTTCCTCCTGAGAAAGATTTTTAGATTTTCTTAATGCTGATAAATTCTGATAAAACTCCATTTGTGCTGCCTCCTTTTCTGCCTTGATTTTAACACATTTGTTATTTGCACGCCACCGCTTTGAGTTTAAATTGCGCAACTTCAGGTTGCAACGGCACAAAAATAAAAATAATTCAAAAACTTTTGCCATTTCTATTGACATAATTATATTTTTCATTTATAATATCGACTGTTGCGAACAGATATGGACGTTTAGCTCAGTTGGTAGAGCACTCGCTTGACGTGCGAGTGGTCAGCGGTTCAAGTCCGTTAACGTCCACCAAAACCACTTCCAAGGAAGTGGTTTTCTTTTTTATCCGTTGACTTGTTTCTATAAATAGATTAATATATAATTATATTCCTTAATTAAGGAGCTGGTATAATGAAAAAGAAAATACTTAAGGGTATCGGTGCTGTTGCTGCGGCCGCAGGTCTTGGTGCACTTGCTGCCGGCGAGGTAATGTGGTTCACCACGCTTACTAACAAGGGCAACAAGCTCGGGCAGAAGTTTATGGCAAAGAACGAGGATTTTCAGAATCAGTTCGTCTGCGATGCAATTGTTCAGGCAGAGCCTGAGCCCACGCTATATGAAACGACCGATTTTAAAGGCATATCAACACTCAACAGCCTTGGCGAAATTGCCAACGCAACATTTTTCCCGAATGTTAAGAAGGACAAGTGGGTTATCCTCTGCCACGGCTATACGGCTGACCCTGCCAGTATGGAGCGTTACGCAAGGCAGTATTATAAAAAGGGCTTTAATGTAATTATGCCCTATATGCGTGGACACGAAAAGGGTGTACGCACCAACGGTCACACCGCCTACACAATGGGCTGGATGGACAGAATTGACCTGCTCGGCTGGATTGACTTTTGCACAAGCGAAAACCCGGATTGTAAAATTATGCTCCACGGCGAATCAATGGGTGCTGCAACGGTTATGATGACACTCGGTGAAAATCCGCCTGCAAACGTTGTCTGCGCTGTTGAGGACTGCGGCTACACAAGCGTGTGGGATGAATTTTCCGTACAGATAAAAGAGATGTTCGGTCTGCCGCAGATGCCGTTTATGTACACCTCCAACCTTGCTGCAAAGCGCCACATCGGCCTTGATTTCAAGCAGGCTTCTCCGATTGAAAAGCTCAAAAACGCCAACACGCCCCTGCTCTTTATCCACGGTGAGGCTGACGATTTTGTGCCGTACAGAATGGTGCACGAGCTTTACAACAGCTACAACGGCGAAAAAGACCTGCTCACAATTCCCGGTGCCACACACGCAGTTTCCGTCGACACAGACCCGGATACATACTGGGCAAAGGTATGGGAATTTGCAAAGAAATATATTGATATAGAGTAATTATGAAGAAGCTTACAATAGTGCTTGCGGTTGTGCTTGTGCTTTGTGTTGCGGCTGCCGTACTTGTTACCGTCTGGATAAACAAAAACGGCAAGCCCGTAGAAGAAGTGACAACAACCCAGGCCCCCACAACAACTGAAATTTCCACAGAAGAGAATACAGGCGAATCCTCGCCCGAGGTTACAACGGTGCAGGAGGAAGAGTCAAAGCTGGATATTACCTACGAGTCAACCACAGTTTTTGAAGCACGGACAGTAAAGCGTGAATTCAAAAAGCAGTCTGACCGTTTCAGGCTCTACAAGCAGGTGCTTGAAACCACCGTAAACCCCGAGGTAGCAGACGTATTCTTTTATGACATAACACACGACGACCTTGCCGATATGATAGTCATAACTCCACTTTATGATGAGGAAACCAGCAAGGCAGTCGGCAGAATAATTCAGCTTTTCACTATCACAAACGAAAACACCGTTACGGAAATATTCCGTGATTTCGGCGGAATTCGTTCTTCCGGCAACGGCATAAGCTGTTACGTCACCGAGCGTGACGGCGAGGACTGCCTGCTGATAGTAAAGGAAGAGCTCGACGGAAGCGTAGGAAAATTATCCTACAGCGTTTTCTATGTCAGGGAGGACGGCTCTGTTATAACCCGTGCCTCGGGTCAGTATTCGCAGAGCGAGGATATGGACTACGACAGCGAGGCCGCCTTCAACAGCTATTCCGAGCAAGCGGAAGCCCAGGTCAACGCCGCACACACCGTGTTGTTTGACTACCGCCACCCCAAAGCGGTATCGTCAAAAATTGATGTTGCTTTCAAAGACTACCTTAAATAATGCAAAATGCAAAGTGCAAACTGCAAAATTAAGGGTCGCTACGCTCCGATTATATAGTAAAACCTTACGGCGTGTCATTCTGAACGCAGTGAAGAATCTTTTTAGCCTTTAAGATTCTTCGCATTCGCTCAGAATGACATCGCTTTTTTGTTTGCAATTAATTACGAATCGCCACAGCAAAATACACATAATTTTTGCGTTTGATTTGTAATATCTTTACAAAACGCAGAAATCGTTTTTATTCTCTTTTTTGCCTTGAAATCAGCGATACCGCAGGAATATAATAGGTGCTGTAAATTTTTGAGAACGGGTGAAAAAAGGATGAACACGTTAAAACCTAAACTTTTTTCGTGCATGAAAAACTACTCTAGGCAGCAGCTTGTCAAGGACCTGACAGCAGGCGTAATTGTTGCGATTATTGCCTTGCCGCTGTCAATTGCGCTTGCGCTGGCTTCGGGTGTTGACCCCGAGCAGGGTCTTTACACCGCAATTGTTGCCGGCTTTGTTATTTCCTTCCTCGGCGGCAGCCGTGTGCAGATTGCGGGTCCGACGGCAGCTTTTGCAACAATCGTTGCAGGCGTTGTAGCCAAAAACGGCTTTTCGGGGCTTGTGCTTGCAACCGTAATTGCAGGTATACTGCTTATAATTATGGGTCTTTTCAAGCTCGGAAGCCTTATCAAGTTTATTCCGTACTCAATCACAACGGGCTTTACAATGGTTATTGCGATTACCGTTGTAATCGGCCAGCTCAAGGACTTTCT
>JAZUQA010000032.1:0-67303 GCA_045605425.1 Acutalibacteraceae bacterium | reverse complement strand
TTAAACTGCGGTGCAGCATCCGTTTTGGTTGTATGGTAAAAAACAATATCGACATATTCGGCGGTAAAGCTCTTTACGCTGTACGGTCTGCCTGCTGTCTGTTCATAAAAAGACTGCGGCTTTTCACGAACATTGAAAGGCACCTTCCACCTTGTTGTAAAGGTAATATCCGTTGATGATGAGGTCTTCTTGACGCCGACTGTCTTTATTTCGTTTGCAGGCATATTGTAGCCGCTTGAGAGATATTCAACATCGGTTTTATATACTCTTCTGCCTGAAGCAAGCACATAATAATTAATTCCGCTGTAGGAAAGCGTACCCGTTACATAATCGACAGTACCAGCAGGAAGAGGTGTAAAGTAAGGCACTGATACGTCATTTGTTGTTGTATCGGGAAGTGTTTCGGCAAGAGATGCTTTAATAACAACCATTTTGGACTTACCGCTTACACCGTTATACTCATAAGGTGTTAAGAGCTTGAAAATCTCCGTAGGTGAGGAAGGCTTTTCGGTAGTAGTGGGCAATGTGGTTGCTGTGCTTGGAAGAGTCTGTGAAGAGCCGTCATCCTCAGAAGATGAGTTTTCAGAAATTTCATCGGTTACAGGCTCCGTCGTGCTGCCTGCGGTAGTTGTTGGGTCAGCTGATGTCGGAGGAACTTCAACAACGGGCGGCACAACCTCTACTTTTGCGTTTACCGAAACGGAAGCACCGGATACGGTTTGCGTTACCCCGGAATAAGAAGCATTAATTTTTATTTTACCGAGATTCTGCACTGATGCTGTTGCTTCGGGCATAACATAGCTGCCGACAAAATATGTGTAGTCGGAGCTGTCGTCAGCCGTTGCGTCATCACTGTAGTTATCGGAACGCTTTAAGCTGACCGATGTGCCGTTTATAACAGCGGTAACGGTTGAGGATTTGTGAGCAACAACAGCTATATCAAGGCTTGAGCCGCCGGGTGCACTGACAGTACCCGTAGGTGACACTGACCTGATAAGCTCCATTTCATAGGTTATTTTGTAAACAACAGTTTTGTCTTTGTGCTTGAAGGTGAAAATATTTTCACCGGGTTTGAGCTGAACTTCGGCGGAAAAATATCCGTCATCAATCATTTCAATTTTTTCGCCGTTTAAAGTAAGAGGCTGTGAGACATCACCCGTACCGACAAACGAAATGGTAGATTCATCGGTGGTAAACGACTTCTTTTCAGGCTTTGAAATAATCAGTTCCTTGAAAAAGTCCTTCATAATACCGGTCTGCATATATTCAAGAATAGCGTCAGTAATACCGTTGGCATTTCTTTCAAGCACACCGAAACGATAAAAGCCAAAGCCCGAATAATCAAGACGTGTAACTGTTTCAAACTGCGTAAGAATTTCTTCGGGCTTATCATAGCCCTGCTTGTTTCCGACAAGCTCAACACGCATACTAAAAACTGTTTCGGCAGTTGTGCCATCAATAAAGCTGCCGAGATATGCCGAATAATCGCCGTTTACTGCGGCAGAAGGAGTAAATATATCAACAAATTTATAATCAAAAACTCCCGCAGGACATACGGGCTTGTACTCATTCTCGGCTGCCGAATAGACGCCAAGATACATTTCAGGCGCATTTTTGCGAAACGCTTTTGCCGCTGTACGGATTTCCCTGTCAGAGAAGCCTTCTGAAAAATCAAGCAGCACGGAATCTGCACCCGTTGCTGCATACTCCTTGACAGCCGCCGTATCAGCAGCACCGCCGGTGAGCACCTGCGAAGCATCAGTCAAAGCAACGGTGTAAAGACCGAACTCCTTTGACAGCGAAACAAGCTGTGTAAGCTCATCAACACTGCATCCGCTGAAAACAACTGTGTTCATACCCCATTCGGCTATCTGACTCAAAGCAAAGCTTGCCGATTCAACCTGCGTAAAATCAGCACCCTTTTCGAGAATAACAAAATTCAGTCCGCCGTCAGGACCGCTGACAGATACATTTTCAAAAGATGCATCTGCCTGGGTTGTCGTTTCGGTTTCATTTTCCCCGGAAGGCAGCCATGCTGCGATTTTTTCGCCGAAGCCGCCAAGATAAAACACCAAAGCAATTACGCCTATAAGCATAACCGCTACACAAACAGCCATTCCTGCTTTTCTTCCCGCATCTTTTTTCATATCACTTACTCCCAATTATCCGTAACGTAATTAAGCATTATTATAATAATTATTGTAAGTATAGCATATATCTTCTTTATTTACAAGAAAAATAAGAACTTCGGCAATAATAAATAATAATTTACTTGCTTTTTACTGCTGAATATGAAAAAAGAGCATATCCGTCGTACCCTATATCCCGAACAAATTCTTTTTGTTTGAATATAATGTCAGCATTTTCAATCCATTCATTTTCTCCGCTGCCTGCACCTCTGTCAGCTTGACCTTGCTTGTACGAAGCAAGACCGCAAATCAGCTTTACACTGCCGTTTCCGGCAATTTTCAGCCAGTCACCTGCCGCTTCTTCAAATGGCATTGTTTCATGTTCAAAGCCGTAATATATTTGTGGAATAACCCAGTCTGCATATCCGTTTCGGCTGCACCATAATTCAACATCAGCATAATGATTAATCTTATTCTTTTTTATATCACCTGCAGGACTGATGCTGAAAACAGCCTCACTCCTGAGTGAATGGACGAGCGAAAACAAGGCCGCAACAAGAGAATTTACATTTTCTCGTCGCCAATTGTTTTTGCTTAATTTTCCGCCGTTTTCCCGATATTCATTATAGCTGTTTTCGTCAAAATCTTCTTTTGTCTGCGGATAAAAATAATCATCAATATTTATACCGTCAACACTATAATTCTCTAGTATTTCACGCACACCTTTAAGAACAAATCTTTGCGCCTGGATGCTTGACGGGTCAAGAAACACTCCTTCATCACAAGAAAATGCAAAGCTCTCAATTGATTCTGAAATGTCCTTTGAAGAATCATTGGACACACGGTACGGATTAATCCATGCGTGAACAGAAACACCGTAAATATCGGCAATATCAATAATTATTTCCAACGGGTCAAAATCAGGTGTACTGCCTGAAGATGATTTTGAAAATTCCGACCACTCAAATAATTCGGACGGATAAAGTGAATCGCAAAAAGGACGAACCTGTACAAAAAGAGTGTTAATGTTCTCATTTTTGCACAGCTCAAAAACTTCAACTATTTTATCGGAAAAATATTCCTGTGTACCTTTTTTGAACATTGCGGACAGCTCATAACAGCTCAGCCACATTGCCCTAACCTGCTCGTTTTTCACTTCTTCTGCTTGAGTTTGATTATTTTGAGAAGGGCTGCTTTGCTTGTTGACTGCACACGAAGGCAACAGTAAAAAAACGCAAAGCAGAAGTAATGTAAATTTATTTTTTAGCATAATAGCACCTGTTGTATTGACATTTTTACATTTTAATTATATCATAGAAAAATAAAATACTTTATGAGGAAATATTTATGAAAGAATATCTGTTTTATGCAGCTTTAATGTATATTGCCGTGGGAATTATTTCCGTAATCGTAACTGTTTACGATAAGAAGGCGGCCAAAAAGAGAAAAAGAAGAATACCAGAACAGGTTCTTTTCTTCTGGGCCGGTATCGGCGGTGCTTTGCCTATGCTGCTGACAATGAAATTAATTAACCACAAAACCAGACACAAAAGATTTATGCTTGGTTTACCCGGAATTATTATTGCGCACACCGTGCTTTTAATAATTTTTGTCGCAATAATTATTTAGCTTACATAATAACGGCGGTTGCTTTTAAATCAGCAACCGCCGTATTTAATTATTCATTGGCTTTGCTCTTATCCTGTTCGGGAGGAACGTATGGTGCAACAGTCTTTTTGACATCTACCCTGTCGTACATTTTCATAAACCGAACGGAAACACGGGACATATTACCACAGCAGGGGCATCTGAAAACTGCTCTGAAAAATCTGTTGGAATACTTCCACTCGGTCTGCCTGTGAGCATTTACACGGCAATCGGGGCAGAAATAAGTGAGCTGTTTTTTATCAACCAGCGGGTTCTTAAGGTTGCTGATAGGATGCGGCTTAAACGCAAGTTTAGCATAGAAATCCGATGAACAAACTCTGATATAATCCGTCAACTCATCCCAATCAAAAACTTTCTTAAAGCACTCTGCGCTCAGGCGGCTGTCATCAAGAGCTCGGTGATGAGAAAAGCTCTTATCGTCAATTCCGAGCAGTTCGGCTGCCTTTCCGAGACCCACCTGCTGTCCCTTCGGTGTATCGAGCTTACGCTGAACAAAGCTCTGCAAGTCAACATAATCGGTAAGAAACGGAATAAACGCAATACCGTTGAGATATTTATAATTTTCAATAAGCACTCTGATATCTCCGTCACCCCAGGTGAGAACAACGGTAGGCTCTGCACCAATCCATTTTCTGAAGGACGAGAAAACATGGGTAAAAGGTTCTCCGCCGAGAACATCGTCATTCGTGATATGAGTAAGCTCTTTAACGCTGCCTCTCAGGCGCTTACCGATACTCGGCTTTACAAAGCACGAGAAGCTGGAAAGCTCATTGAGATTCTCATCAAGCTTAACGGCACCGATTTCTATTATTTCATTTATAAAACCGTTAATTTTACGGCCGTAAACGTTGTTCCATTCAAGGTCAAAAACTACGTATTGCATTTTTGAAAAAACGTCACCACACTATTCCTTGCTGTATGTTTTAACAATCTGTGAAGCCCTTTCGCAGATTGCGCTGCGAAGCTCTGCAGGAGAAATAACCTTAATATCCGCACCGTACTGCAAAACCCACGAAATGAAGCCTTCACCCGTAATTGCGGTAATTTCCGCAGTAAATGAGTCAGCGTTCTGTGATTTGAATTTTATGTTTTCGCCAAAGCGGTCAACTATTTCTTCGAGTATTTTATTTGAGCACCTCAAAGAAACACGCTGTTCCTGACCGGAAAACATATTGAAAAGCTTGCCGGCATAATCAGCAGAATCAAACCTGTCCTTATAACCCGAAACCAAGCTGAAATGCCTTGCAGGAGTATCAAGCTGTTCTACACCCTTCATTCTGTCAAGACGGGTGTGCATAAGATTATTGTAATTCGGGTTATTGCACACGAGATAATAATGGTCGTTTGACCAGATAAGCGCATATGGGTTTACCGTAAACTCTCTTTCGGTAAGCTCAACCTCAAGCTCATTGGAAACCGCAAGATGAGAATAAGTAAACCTCACCTGCTTTTTGGCAAGAATTGCCTTATGAAGAGTATCTATCGTGTAATAAATCTCCTCGTTTTTACGCTTTCTTGAGCGGTCAATATAGACCTGTGATTTAAGTCTTTCTGCCTGCGGCTGGCTGAGAAGAGAGTTGATTTTGCCGACAAGGGCATCTGTTTTTTTCGCAGTTATGAATTTTGCCGCCTGAACGGCATCGCTCATAAGGCGTACTTCCGCCTCCTCAAAATCACGTGAAGCAAGAAAATACCCCTTTTTAGGGCTTCTGGTACAGACAATATCCATACCCGTTTCACGAAGGGCATCAATATCGCCATACAGAGCTTTACGCTCGGCATCAATACCTTTTTCAGCAAGGAATTCACAGATTTCAACAGCAGAATAAATATGCTCTTCGTCTGTATATTTCTTAAAGAATTCAGCCGTAGCAAGCAACCTCTGCTTACCGTTGCCCATTTGCGACACCCCCGTAAACATAAAATTTATTATATATTGCCGATAGTATAAAGTCAATCTTTTTCGGGAAGATTGAGAACAAGACCGAGTACATTCTTTGCCGTGCGCTGCATTTCACCTAAAGTTATGCCGTCGGGCTTACCGTAGGTTTCAAGCAGCGTACCGTCGGGCTTGTGTTTGGAGGTTCTGTCACCGCCGGGCATAAGCACATCAACACCTGCACGGACACGGTAGCCGTTATTGCGTACTGACGAAAACTCGGGACTTTTGCTTTTTCTCATCCACCAGTCGGTCATAACCATACCTTCAAAGCCCCATTCTCTTCGCAGAACGGATTCACAAAGCTCATAATTATAGTGTCCCCATACGCCGTTAATCTTGTTGTAGGAAGTCATAATACACTTCGGCTTTGCTTCTCTGACACAGATTTCAAAACCTTTGAGATAAATCTCACGAAGAGCCCTTTCGCTTACCCTTGAATCATTGTAACAGCGATTTGTTTCCTGATTATTACAGGCAAAGTGCTTCGGACACGCATTCAATCCGCTTGACTGTACACCTCGAACAACGGCTGCAGCCATTTTACCGCTGACAAGCGGGTCTTCGCTGAAATATTCAAAATTCCTGCCGCATAAGGGATTTCTGTGAATATTCATACCCGGTGCAAGCAGCACATCAGAACCCCTGTCAAGCATTTCCCTGCCGACAAGAGTATAGAGCTCCTCCACCAATTCTTCATTCCACGAACAGGCAAGAAGTGTGCCTATGGGCAAAAGCGAACAGCTTACCTTTAATCTTATACCCGAAGGTCCGTCAGTTGTTGTAACCGGACGGACACCCTTTTCCCGGAGTGAAGGCAGAACACCACCCAGAACACCTGCGTTACCGATTGCACCCAAGGGGCTGTTCATTCTGTAATCGCCACGGCTGATTGCTTCAAGCTCTTCAAGACTCAACTGTGCAACAAAATCGTTAAGAAGTACCTTGCCCGATTTAACATCACTGAGTTTATAGCCCTTGTCACCCGTCAAAGCAATATCCGCAGGATTATTCTTTTTAATAAGCGCTTTAATATCTTTTTGGTTTAACTCAACGGGATGCTTTGATTTATCAAGGCTGTCAATTCTGTCGAAGCGTTCAACGGGTGCAGAACATTGCGTAAGCTGTTCGACAAGTGCGGTTTCGCACTCAAACTCTGCACACTGACAGGCAGAAACTTCATCTGTACCGACAAAAATCTTATATTTACCCTTTTCCTGCACCCAGGCGTGCTTATAGCCGGTAACTCCCGAATCATCGTAAGAAGCATAGGCTTTATTTGAAAAAGAAATTATCAATTCCTGTTCTTCGTCCGGGGCAAGAAGCTTTGTTTTGGCAAAACCGACAAGCTGTTTGCCGGGCTTTACAAGTGCTGTATTTTCTGCACCGTAATATACCTGCACAACTTCTTTACCTGAGTACTTATCAGAAATGTTTTTAACCTTTACAGTAACATCAGTATTTTCTTTACCTATATTTACCGAAAGACAGTCAATGTCAAATTCTGCATATCCGAGACCGAAACCGAAGGGATAGAGCACTTTATCCCCGTCAAATGTGGAAAAGTAGCGGTAACCGACAAAAACATCTTCCTCGTAATTGTTGAATTTTTTATTGCCGAAATTATTGCTGCTGGGATAATCAGTGTAAACTTTTGCAATCGTATCCGTCAGCTTGCCGCAGGGAGAAGCCTTACCGCAAAGCAGGTCAGCAAGTGCGTTACCGCTTTCCATACCGCCCTGCCAGGCAATAAGAATTGCGCCGATTTTATCGCCGAATTCACAAAGCTGTGAAAAATCTATAACACAGCCGATATTCAGCACAACGGCAACCTTCTTGAATTCAGCAGTTACCTTGCGCAGCATATCAAGTTCTTCGTCTGTCAGGTAATAACTACCCTTTTTAAGGATATTTTCTCTGTCTTCACCCGATGACCTGCCAATGAAAACAACAGCCGCATCAGAATTTTGTGCAGCAGTTTTAACTATTTTTTCATCAAGCGGCATTTCGGGCAGAAAACGGGGCCACATACCCCAGACAGAGTCGAAAACGGGATTTTTCTCACACCATTTTGAGTAAATATCGGCAAGCTCTGTATTCAAAGTAATATGCTCACATTTTCTTATGCCTTCAAGGTAGCTGACCTTGTACGGTGCACTTACGTCACCACCCGAACCGTAGCCGACAAAGAATGTATTGACCTGAATTCTTCCGAAAAGAGAAACTTTTTCTTTTTTATTGAAAGGAAGAACACCGTTATTCTTGAGCAGAACAGCACCTTCAGCCGCAGCGGCACGGACAAGTTCGGGCATTCCCGGTGTAACCTCACCCTCGGCAAAGCCTGTCCCCTGTGCCTGCGCCAGAGAATTTATTTTACGGGCAGCAAAGCCCAACGCTTTCTGGATAATTTTCATTAAATAACACCGCCAGCTTCAAATTAATTCAATTATACTATGACCTTACAGTATTGTCAAAATAAAATAATACGGTTTGCATTTATTACACGATTATGTTACTATGATATTAAAGATAATACTTGATTAAATTTTTAGGAGTTTAAATTATGACAAAAATAATAGGAGCAAATATACCCAACATTCCTTGGAAGGATAAGCCGGAGGGCTACAGATACCCCGTATGGCGTTACGACGGCAACCCCATTATCACAAGAGATAACCTCTATATGGCTAACAGCATTTTCAACTCTGCTGTTGTCCCCTACGGCGACGGCTTTGCAGGCGTTTTCCGTGTTGATGTTATGAGCCGTGACCACACGCTTGTAGTCGGCTACAGCAAGGATGCTATCAACTGGGAGCTTGAAGAAAAGGTTATTTTCAAAGGCTACGACCCAAGGCTTTGCCTCATTGACGGCAAGTACTACCTGTCATGGGTTAATCTCACTCCTCACGGCACAACAATCGGTATTGCATACACAACCGATTTCAAGGAGTGGGTACAGCTTGAGGATGCCTGCTATCCTGTAGCAAGAAACGGTGTGCTTTTCCCGAGGAAAATCAATGACGAATATCTGCTTCTCATCCGCCCCTGCGACAGAGGCCACACACCTTACGGAGATATTTTCCTCAGCCACAGCAAGGATTTAACCTATTGGGGCAAGCACAGATTTGTTATGAAGCCTGAAAAGAACTGGGAAATGACCAAGGTTGGCGCAGGTCCGACACCCATTGAAACCGACGAAGGCTGGCTTATGTTCTACCACGGTGTTCTGACAAGCTGTAACGGCTTTACATACGCTATGGGTGCTGCTATTCTTGATAAGGATGAGCCATGGAAGGTACTTCACCGCTGTGACAGCTTCCTGCTCGCACCGCACGAGCTTTATGAATGCGTTGGCGATGTTCCCAATGTTGTTTTCCCCTGTGCTGCCCTTGCAGACAGTGAAACCGGCAGAATTGCAATTTACTACGGCGCAGCCGATACAAGTGTTGCACTCGCATTCACAACAGTTGATGAAACAGTTAAGTTTATTAAAGACCACGACCTTATAAAGTAATTCAGCATTAAATAAACGAGGACAGATGCACTTTTCACGCATCTGTCCTTTTTAACTTAATTACTATTCAGTTACACCGTAAAAATCAAGTAAGGCCGGCATAATTATGGTATCAGTATAGTCAAAGCAGCTGCCGTGACCGCCGCCTTCAATCATAAGTCCCTGAGCACCCTCAATCGATTTGGTTATTCTTTCCGAATGGCGTCGTTTAATCATATCGTGCTCGCCGTAAATATTAAGCACAGGCACTTTGATTGTTGCTATGTCCTCAAAAGTCAGACTCGGCTGCCCAACCATCATACCTTTTATATCTCTTCTGCGTGCTGTTTCGGGGTCACCGCTCAACCACGCTTCTATGCAAAGAATAATCCACTGATAAGTAATCTGAATCTGGTCAAAGGTTTTTGTGCCCAATGTATTAATGTTTGATCCCATTGCAACCAGCGAATTTACACGCTCCTGATGATTTACCGCAAACACAAAACCAAGGTTTCCTCCATCGCTGAACCCGAAAATATCGACTTTATCAATTTTGAGATAATCAAGAATTTTAACAAGATCCTGTGCCATTGTTTCAAAATTCATTGTACCTTCTACCCAGTCAGAATTACCCGTACCTCTGGGCGAAACGGTTATTACCTTAAAATGCTGAGCAAGTCCGGGCAGAACACTGCCGTCGAGTGCATGCATATCGCCGCCGTTTGGCGGAAGAAGGAGAAGCGGTCTGCCGTTTTCCACACCGTAGATGCCGTATTCAATATCAGCATCACCGCAATCAACAAAGCCATATTCTTTTAATTCGGGAACCTCAGCAGCACCGGCATAAACTACGGGCAGACAAGTTAACAACAAAGAAGCTGTAAGTATAATCGCAATAATTTTTTTCATATAATATCACCTTAAACGCCATAACCGACAGAATGCTGCGGTTAATTTGTTATTTTATACAAGCGGAATATCTGTTTCATAAAGATTGAACCAGTTGTGTGTTACGTAGTTTCTTGCTCTGAAAAGAACGTGATCTTCATATACCTCCATTTGAAAACCTCTGCCGCCAAGGAGAGTTCCGTAACGACTGAGAAGACCGTAGGAAGGAAGATTTATATAGTGTACGCCGTTCTGCGTTTCTATGCTTGAAACACCGAATTCATCACGGGTAAAATTACCGTTAAGTCCAAGGTGAAGATGACCGCTGATGAAGAATACATTTTCATATTTTTCAAGTATAGCTCTGACCTGTGATGAATAAGGCTCATCCATATCACCGTCATCCCATACGGTTTCTTCGCCGTGAGTGTGTGCAAGCGGCCAATGGCAGACAACGAATACAGGGTCTTCACCGTTTGCAGAAGCAGCAAGCTCAGCATCAAGGAAATTGAGCTGTTCCTCATACAAGTCCGGATGGTCCCATGAGTCCTCAGATTCATCGGTAAGAGTGATAAACTTATAGCCGTTTATTTGAGTGCTGTAGTATGACTTTTCAATGCCCAGACCTGTGTGAGCATTGAATTTATCTACAAAATACTGCCTTGCTTCCTCATGTGTCTTATCTTCAACGTGGCCGATGTCGTGGTTACCCATTGAAATAACAACATTGCCGTCCCAGTTTTTATCGAGTGTATCGAAGAACTGGTCAATGGATTCTTCATCGCCGTAGTTGGTAAGGTCTCCCGAAACAACAACAACATCCACAGGAGTCTGTGAACGGCTCATATCCCTCAGACCGATGCCCATAAACCAGGCAAGGGGTGAGAAGGCAACATCAAGATGAGTGTCGGAAATAATGGAAGCATTAAGGAGAATACCCTCATCCTTTGCCTTGAAGCCCGAAGGAGCAAGTGGGCTCAAAACAGGCAGAGCAGCCATTATTGCAGCCGCAATGGAAGAAATCAGTTTAATGATGAATGTCATAGGCTTTATACCTCCTAAATTGAATAAATATATTATACTTTTTATAATCACATCCGTCAATAAAAATTTATTAAGAGACCTTTTTGAAAAACGAGTAAATCAAAAAGTTTTATCCTAAAGCAACATCAAGAGCCATCATAACAGAAAAGCCTAAAGAGAATGACAAAACACCTGCTGCCGATGAATTATCCTCTGACAAGCCCGGTATCAGCTCGTGTATAACAACATAAATCATTGCTCCAGCCGCAAAGCTTAAAAACAAAGGAAGCAAAGGCACAACAAGCACGGAAAGAAGTATTGTAAAAAGCGCTCCCAACGGCTCAACAACACCCGACAGAACACCGAAGGCAAACGCCTTGCCCTTTCTCATACCGTGAGCTTTCAAAGGCATTGAAATTATTGCACCCTCGGGAAAATTCTGAATGGCTATTCCAAGAGAAAGCGCAAAGGCTGTGCTGAGAGAAACATTTTTATCACCCGAAAGAATTGCGGAATATACCGCACCGACCGCCATGCCTTCGGGAAGATTGTGAAGCGCTACGGCAAAAACAAGCATAGTTGTTTTTTGAAATCTGCTTATTATCCCTTCCGCCTTTCTGCAGCTCACAGAAATAAACGGCATAAATCTGTCAACGGAAAACAAAAAAAGTATTCCGCACCAAAAGCCCAATACAGCCGGCAGAAAAGCAAATGCACCAAGATGTTCACAGCGGTCAATAGCAGGAATAATCAGACTCCAGACAGAAGCCGCAGTCATTACTCCTGCTGCAAAGCCTGCAAGTGCATTCTGAACCGACAAGTTAAGACTGCTTTTCATAAAGTATACACAACCTGCACCTATGGATGTACCCAAAAGCGGAAGCATAACTCCGCAGTATATATCAATTAACATATTATCACCCATACACATTATGCAAAGCAGCACCGACTTGACAGCTTACCCCGTAATAAAGCCTTGACAGAATTTAAATCTTTTTATAAACTAATTTAGTATTTTAGAAAGAAGGACTTATCTTTATGGACAAAACACAACCTATTATTGAACTCGACCTTTTTATAATCAGACACGGCGAAAGCCTCGGCAATGCGGGCTACGGCGGCAAAACAGACCTTACACTAAAAGAAGGTGTTGACCCCGTATTAACTGAAAAGGGCTTAGCACAGGCTGCTGCTGCGGGTGAATATCTGAAAGACATCAGCTTTGACGAATTTTATGCAAGCCCTATGCTTCGTGCCGCCCGTACAGCAACGGAAATTATGAAAAGTCATCCCGAAGGAAAGCCACTTCATATTATGCCGGAGTTATGTGAGGTTGGAGTTACGCCCGATTACAAGGGTGTGGAAATAGATGAAATACGTGAATTTTCACCGCACGCTATTTACGCAGAGGATACGCAAACAACTGAAACCCGTATGAGATATGACACGCACGAGGAAAACGACAAGGTTAATGAAAGGGCACGCTTTGTTATTGATTATTTTCGCTCACGTTATAAAAACGGTGAAAAAATTGTAATTGTAAGCCATGCCGCATTCATAACAAACCTTGTTTTCACGATTATGGGTCTTGATAAACAGGCACCTGAGTTTGACATTGATTACAACAACACGGGTATAACACGTGTCACCTATTACAAACACGGAACATACAAATGGGGCGACACGGTATTCCGCTATATCAACAGCACTGCACACTACAGCCTGATAAAATAATTTATTATTCTACTTGCCAATAATATATAAGGTATGTTATAATAAACAAAATTTTACGATAGGAGAAATTATTATGGGAAAATTAAATCAGATCGACAAAGCTGCTGAAAGCAAGGGCTCAGTTCTTGTTACAATCTGGCAGTTTGTCAAATTCATCGTTGTAAGCCTTCTTGCAATGATTGTTCAGTTTGTTCTTCTCAACACACTCAACCTTATCCCTGCAATCAAAGAGCTTTACACTCAGGATTTTGCCTGGTGGGTATTCGTTTATCCCGTTGCAGTCGGCGGTCTCGGCTATTTCATAGTCAGTAATGTCGCAAACATCATTGCACAGATTGTTGCTTTCTTTGTAAACAAGGAAAAAACCTTCAATTCCGGCGCAAATATTGCTGTTGCTCTTCCCATCTACATAGTTTTCACAATCGGCCTTATCTTCTTCTCAGCTTGGCTCAACCCCACGCTCAAGGAAGTTTTCGTTGGCTGGAATCTTGAAGAAGCTGCAGCAAAGAACATTGCTACAATGATTTGTTCCGCTGTTCAGTTCTTCCTTTACTTCCCTGTTGATAAGATTCTCTTCCACAAGAAAAAGGAAGAAGCTGCAAAGTAATTTTTTAAAAAATATATAAAAAATAAACGGCAGATTTTACTCTGCCGTTTATTTTTATCTGTTACTTAGTTTTTCGGGTTCATATACTTTCTGACTATCTTGAGAGTCGTTGTCTTGGGGAATTCTTCGTCACGGATTATTGTCTTGTTGATACGTTTGAAGGAAGCAACAGTCTTGTTGAATTCTTTCATATCAGCCTTGATGCGTTCACGGGCATCGGGATAATCCTCTTCATTAAGGAAAACCTCTGCAATAATCTGCTCATCCTCATCGTAAACAAGAACTTCCTGAACATAATCCATAAAATAGGAAATCTTATCTTCAAGCTCTTCGGGAGAAACGTTCTTACCGTTGGAAAGGCAGATAAGGTTCTTCTTTCTGCCGACCATAAAGAGGAAGCCGTCTTCGTCAATTCTGCCGTGGTCGCCTGTCTTGAGCCATTCACCGTCAAATGTTGCGGCAGTAGCTTCGGGGTCGTTATAATAACCGACCATAACATTTGTACCCTTGACATAAATTTCGCCAACACCCTCTTCGTCGGGGTTGTGGATTTTGATTTCACAGCAGTCAAGCGGAACACCAACGCTACCGGGCTTGTACTTATCGGGGCGGTTACAGGTAATTGCAGGAGAGCACTCCGTCATACCGTAGCCGTTGTAAACGTCGATACCGAACTCACGCATACCGATTTCATATTTGGGGTCAAGGTTAGCACCGCCGCAGACAATCATTGAAAGATTGCCGCCGAGATTGTCAATAATAGTAGCAAATATCTTGCGGCGACGGTCAATGCCGAGCTTCATAAGAAAGCGGCTGATTTTAAGACCCTTCTTGAGAATTTCTTCTCTACCAGTGCTTCTTGCAGTTCTCCAGATACGGTCGTAAATTGTTTCAACAACCAGCGGAACACCGGAGAAATTATAAGGCTTCTGCTTTTTAAGGTCGGACTGAATGCTCTTGATACTGTCGCACATATAACCCCACTCGGTGAGGATATAGCAGGCAAACAGAGCACTGACCCAAGCATATGTGTGGTTAAGAGGAAGGAAGCCGATAGCATGCTTACCGGAAAGAACACGAGTAGAAGAACTGCAGTTGCTTGCAATGTTGAAATGTGTGAGCATAACACCCTTGCTCTTACCTGTTGTACCGGATGTGTAAACAATACAGGCAAGGTCATCGGGCTTGACTTCAACATCAACAACATAGGTATTGCCCTCATCGAAGAGCTTGTAACCGATTTCCTTATAATTATCGAACTCATCAATATGGAGATAGTGCTTTACGGGCATATCGGGATTCTTCTTGAATTCCTCAACCATACCCTCAAACTTGTCCGAATAAACAAGGGCATCACAGCCGCAGCGGATAAGCTGGTCGCCAATATCGTCAGCAGAAAGCTTGCAGTCCATAGGCACGCTGATATTGCGGGTCATATTTGTTGCATAGTAGGCAAGCATCCAATCGTATGAATTTTCGGCAACGATAGCGATTTTTGCCTGATTTACAAGGCCGATTGAGTGGAAATATGTGCCCACGCCAATCATTTCACGCCAGGTCTGGTTAAACGTTCTTGACTGTTCAACCTTATTTTTATCAAGGAAAGCAAACTGCTTGTGGTCACCGCCCATTTCAGTACCTTTGACGATGATTTCTTTAAGTGTGGAATAAGTAGGAATGTTGGGATTACCAAGATTACTGAGCTTTTTTTTCACAGATTTCCCCTCCGGATTATTTCATTTTTCTTTAAAATCCAATCTGATTTTTTGCTAAAAAGTCCGAATATAGCCGAACTTTTAACAAATTGTGAATAATATTAACATAAAATATTAATTTTTTCAAGTATTTCTCTTGAAATTCCAGTAAATTTATTGTAACATTAGGATATTGTGTTAACATAATGTTAACAGCCACGAAACAAAGGGAGAAAAAATATAAAATGAAAATTTTTGTTATCTGTCTTATCGCATGGTTTATTGCACAGCTTATTAAGGTAATTATCAATCTTGTAAAGTATGTAATCGCAAAAAAGAAGGGCGAAAAAGGCAAAAAGGTTACTATCGAAACACTCTTCAAGCTCGGCGGTATGCCCAGCTCCCATACGGCAACGGTAATTTCGCTTTCTGCAACAATCGGTATGCACAACGGCTGGAATTCCGATCTCTTTGCCGTTGCAGGCGTTTTTGCGTTTATCGTTATGTTTGATGCAATAAAAGTCAGACTGCCTATCGAAAAGCTGACCGATGCATTTAATCTGCTCCAGGACAAGTTTTACGGCAAGGATGTTTCCGATGTAAAAAAGGTCGAGGGACACACTCTGCCCGAGATTGCCGGCGGCTTTGCTGTCGGTGTAGCTGTAGCATTCATTATGGTGCGTGTACTTAACTTTTTAGGCTAAAATTAAGGAGAATAGAAAATGTTTGATGTATTAAAAGTCAAAAATGAATGTGTTGAATGGATAAGGGATTTTTTTGAAAAGAACGGCAAGGGCTGCAATGCTGTTATTGGCATTTCCGGAGGCAAAGACAGCTCAATAGTTGCAGGACTTTGCGTTGAAGCGCTTGGCAAAGACAGAGTTATTGGTGTGCTTATGCCCTGCGGAAAGCAGCACGACATTGATTGCGCCTACCAGCTTGTAAACCACCTTGGTATAAAGCATTATGAAATCAATATTGAAGACGCTGTTAAAGGCGTAATTAACCAGCTTGAAGGCAAGCTGGAAATCAGCAACCAGACAAGAGTTAATCTTTCTCCCCGTATCCGAATGTCCACACTATATGCAGTTTCACAAAGCCTTAACGGCAGAGTTGCTAACACCTGCAACCTTTCTGAGGACTGGGTAGGCTATTCCACACGCTACGGCGATTCTGTGGGTGATTTCAGCCCGCTTTCTAACCTTACCGTAACTGAAATAAAGCAAATAGGCAGACTTATGGGTCTTCCTGCTAACCTTGTTGACAAGGTGCCGATTGACGGTCTTTGCGGAAAAACTGACGAAGACAACCTCGGCTTCACTTACGCTGAACTTGATATTTATATCCGCACCGGTAAAATCGATAATGAAGAAACCAAGAAGAGAATTGACACTCTTCACGAAAGAAACCTCTTCAAGCTCCAGCTTATGCCCTCGTTCAAGCCGTCCCTTTGATGAAAAACAAAACCTTTGATTTAACGCTGACAGCTCTGTTTGCTGTAATAATCTGCGTTTGTTCGTGGCTGAGTATCCCCTCTGCCGTACCGTTTACATTGCAGACCTTTGCAGTTTTCCTCACACTGCTTGTGCTGGGCGGCAAAAGAGGCACGATAGCAATTATTTTATATATTTTACTTGGTGCTGTCGGCCTACCTGTTTTTCATTCTTTTACCGGCGGTATCGGTATTCTTATCGGTCCGAGCGGAGGGTACATAACAGGTTTTTTGCTGTTATCACTCACCTATTGGCTGATAACAAAAAAAGCAGGCGAAAAGCTTTGGATTAAAGCTCTCGCCTTACTTACAGGTCTTATATTAAGCTATATTGCCGGTTGTGCCCAGTTCGCACTTGTTTCGGATGTTTCCGTTAAAACTGCTGTTTTAACCTGTGTACTGCCGTTTATATTGCCCGATATTCTCAAGCTCTTTTTAAGTGTAATTCTAAGCATCAGGCTTAGCAGGGTCAGCAAAGTCTGACGGATATTTCACCGCTTGTAAGAGTAAGGGTTTCACCGTTTATATTTTTAACGACCAAACCGCCCGAGGCGTCAATTGCGACTGCTTCGGCGGTATTTTTTTGCCCGTTGATAAAGTAGTTTATAGTTTTACCGAGAACACAGCTTCGCTCACGATAAAATGCAAGCTCATCATCGGATAATTCGCCGAAATTAAGATTTAACAAAGCATTTGTAATTACAGTTATAAGCGTATCACGGCACGTTTCACAAACGCCGAGTGAGCCTGCTATGTCTTGCAAATCTTCGGGGAAATCAGCCGTGTTGAGATTTATGCCAACACCTATTATAATGCTTTTTGTAACGGCACGCTTATAATCGTTTATTGCTTCACAAAGAATCCCGCAAACCTTTTTACCGTTAAGATAAAGATCGTTGACCCACTTGATGCCTGTTTGTATTCCTGTAACTGTTTCTATAGCTTTGCAAACAGCTACACATACCTTTGCCGTAACGGAAGGCACAGCGTCAAAACTGATTTCGGGATGAATAAGAAGCGACATATAAAGCCCGCCGCAATCGGGAGAATAAAAGGATTTACCGCTTCTGCCTCTGCCTGCTGTCTGCTGCTTTGCAACGGCAAGCACTCTCCCCTTTTCACTGTCATTAAGTAAACGCCGAAGGTAAGAGCTTGTAGAATCAATACTGTCAAAACAAATGACTTTAATATCTTTATTGGTGATTTTTGCAGAAATCATCTCACAACTCATAGCTGTTCCTCTGTTTTAACCAAATCGGCAAAGCCGAAACGGATTACTTTGGTTAGGTCATTAATATCAAGCTGAATATGGCAGCCTATCTTACCTGCGCTGAAAACTATGCTGTCATAGTCATTAGCAGTAATATGAAAGGTTGTTTTAAAAAACTTCTTCATTCCTATGGGTGAACAGCCGCCGTGAACATAACCCGTAAGAGGTAACAGCTCCTTGGATTTAATCATTTCAACAGATTTTTCACCGACTGCCTTTGCTGCCTTTTTCAAATCAAGCTCGTTTTCAACGGGAATTACAAACACATAGTGGTTTGCGGTCTTGCCGACTGTTACAAGTGTTTTGAAAACCCTTTGGCGTTCAACGCCAATTATGTCAGCAGCTTCAGTACCGCTTGCCGCAACCTGCGTTTCGTATGTGTGCGGAATATAGTTAATTTTCTTTTGATCGAGAATACGCATTACATTAGTTTTTTCGTCCATTGCATTTCACCGTTTCAATATAATAATTGTATTATACTGTATTATTAAAACTTTATCAACAGAATAAATAACTTTGTGACTTTTATCATTATAACGGTAGTATATGTTTGAGGGCGGAAAGGAGGAGATAAGCCTTGAACGACAGTAAAATAATAGAATTGTTCTTTGAGCGCTCGGAACAGGCTATAACCGAGCTGTCGGAAAAATATTATGAAATATGCCACAGAATTGCTTTTAACATACTCGGCAACGAAGCTGATGCACAGGAATGCGTAAACGATGCATTTTTAGGGATCTGGAACTCAATACCGCCCCAAAATCCGGAGCCTTTATCTGCCTATGTTTATAAAGTTGTGCGCAACGTTTCACTAAAAAAGTACCGTTCCAACACTGCCTTGAAGCGAAACAGCCATTATGATACAGCTCTTGAGGAAATTGAAGGATGCTTACCGTCCGATTTCAGTATTGAAAATGAAATAAATGCTGAAAACTTATCGGCAGAAATCAATTCGTTTTTGGCTTCAATTGCAAAAGAAAACCGAATACTATTTATAAAAAGATACTGGTTTGGTGAAGAATTATCGGCAATTGCAAATGATTTAAGCATTACAAAGCACAATGCAACCGTAAAACTTTCACGCACAAGAAAAGCGCTGAAAAAACATCTTAACGAAAAGGGGTTTGATATATGAAAAAAGATAATATTACAAAAGTCCTTTCAGACATAAACGACAAATTCATCACTGAAGCTGCCGAATATAAAAAAGAAAATACAAAAATTACAAACTTAAGAGATTTATTTGTCAAGGCACCGCTTGCGGCAACTGTTGTTATACTGATGCTTATCGGAGCAATAGCCTACACAGCAGCAAGCCGAACAAACTGGTCATCATCAATTATTTTTGATGACGGCTCAACCGAACAAATAGTTGAAAGTGCATTTTTTAAAGCTATACCGGACACGGCACCAAAAAACAAGGAAGGTGACAATAAGCTTCCAATGTCGCACGCAGAACTTGAAGCATTTCTCGGGTTTGATATACTGCACTACGCAAACGCAGAAAACGCTACAGTAAACTATGATACGAGCCTTAATAAAGACGGAAGTATTGCAAGAGTTGACCTTTGGTGGCCGGGAATAGTAACAGACGGTACCGAAGACGGAAAAAGCATTAACCAGTCCGTATATATGCTAAATATCGGCGCAGAAGAAGGCTATGTTCTTGCTTTTGAAGAAGGTATTGATGCAATGGGTCACAAGATACTGCTTGACAAAATCCACATGGACGAACTTGATACCGAAGCTCTTTGCTACACCGCAGGCGATGACCCCGACAGAATAACAGTAACCTTTGTTTATGACAGCATTATGTACAGCTTTACAGGACACGGGTATACGCTTGATGAAATAATATCGGTAATTAAAGAACTGGAATAACAGATAAGCTCCCATACTCTTTTCACGAGTGTGGGAGCCTTTTAAAACTTATTTTACGGGTGTTATTTCGTAGAATATTACGCCGTTTGGAGCAAGAGTATCTTCAAGCATAAGTACACCGTTTTCAACAATTGCCGTTTCAGTAACGGGAACCAGCTTTGAACACTCGTAATACTTACTGCGAAGCTTAGTCAGATAAATCTCTCTTGCGGCAGAATTACTGAGCGTTGTTCCGCTATCGATACACGGGTCATCAGGCGACCAGGCAAAGCAGTCATCCCCTATTCCGTAGGTTTTTCTGTCCTCAACCCACTCATCGAAATAGTTACAGTTATCATCTATAATATACTTTGTAACCTTTACGGCTTTACCGTCAAACTGTGAAGCCTTGATTTCAAAGTTAAGATCAACAGTTTTGTTGTATTCAATATCATCCTTAAAATTATACGCCATTACACGCAGAATGTCGGCTGCATCATCAAATGCTGCAACAGCATCAACATCTGCCTTGTAAATTACACCGTTCTTGTTCTTCTGAACATCTGCACGGTCAGTACCGGCAAAGGAGTAAATATTCTTTGCAACGTGATAGCTGACGGTAGGATTACCATCGAACAAGCCGTTGGAAAGATAGCCCCATGCAGAGAAATAATCGCCGCCGCAATCGAAGAGCTTCTTATAAATGCGAGCATCGTAAGCCGCCTGATAAGTATAGCCTACAGTACGGTTGAGAAGCTGGTCATCAATAGCACCCGAACTGATACCGCACAAAAGCCTGCCCTCATCAATTCCGAAAATAATGTCTTCAAGCCCTGCTTTTTTTGCACAATTCTGAAGAAATTCTATCGTTTCGGAAACAGTATAGCCGCTTGTAGGCTCACCCGGCCTGGAATCGTAAAATGAGCCTGTCAGAAAGCAAACACGTGTTCCCTTTTTACCTGTTTTATAATTCGTACCGTTTGCACAGTGCTGAATAAAAATATTCTCGTCCCACAAACCTTCCGTAACGGTCATTGAATGTGCACCTACGGTAACATTTTCATCAATTGTGTCCTGCAAAGCAGCAACTGTGTAATCATAAAGCTTACAGTATTCAACGGCAGACTCCTGCGGGTCTTCGCTGACAGCCATAAACCACTGCGCATTTTCGTATTCTGTCATAACACCGAAACGCCAGGTCAGAAGCTCATCCTTTCCGAAAGCATCAACAAGAGCCTGTGCCATTGCGGCCATATAGCTATAATAAATGTCATAATCATCCGGCGGATAAATATTAGTGCCGAAATCTTCGCCCTCAATTGCGTTGGCAGAATACTTAAGCGGAACGCTGCCGAGCTTCAAATGCGGCTTAGCACCAAGCTGAAGAATACCCTTGCAATTGTCAATAAGACGGGTAAAATCGTAATCGTCGAGCACATCGAAATTCAAAGGTTCCTTGAACAGGTCTCTTGTGGCGTTTCCACCTGTACACTGCATAAGCTGAACGTATTCAACAAATTCACCGATATTGTATTCTTCGTTAATCTTAAGATTAGTAAATTGGTCAGAACCGTTCATATCCCAAATATTAACGTTGCTGACAACGTTGGGAAGTTCATTACCCAAAATCGAAGAATCAACGGTAAAACTGTAATCATTTACACTTTCACCGCCCGAAACAATAATTCCGGGTATGGCTATGATAAGCGCCAAAAGATATGAAAAAAAGCTGATTATTGCACTCATAAAACTTACCTGCCTTTATTTAACTATCGCTTTGGCCGGCACACCTACAGCTGTTGAACCTGACGGTATATCCCTAACAACAACTGCACCTGCACCTATAACAGTATTTGTACCGATTGTTTTTCCCTGAATAATATTTGCACCGGTGCCGATATCAACACAACTTTCAACGGTAACATTACCCGAAATGCTGACCATAGGATTCAGAGTGACATAATCACCTATTATGCAGTCATGCCCTACTGTACAACATCTGTTAGAAATGAAAAAGTCACCTATTTCAATGTTAACAGTAATAATATTACCGTAGCAGATTATACAGCCTTCACCAAGGCTAACAAACTCCGAAATCTTCACATCAGGAGCAATAATATTCGGAAATAAAATATTGCTGTTGAGTTTAAGTTTTTCAACTACACTGCGCCTTACAGCAGGATTACCCACAGCAACAACAACACAGATTTCATGGTTTATTTTAAGGAGCCAATCCGTATCGCCTACAACGGGATAGCCGTTAATAATCTTGCCTTGCTTTTCAGGGTCATCGTCTATAAAGCCGAGAATATTGTATTTGGGCGACGCAGGGTCATTGAGCTGCCACATGAGTTCTCTGCCCATTCCGCCTGCGCCGTAAACAACTAAATCTTTAAAAGCCATTATTACACCTTATTCTGCCTTTGGCAGCATTATTTCGGAAAGCGGACGTTTGGGTACAAAGTGCTTTTCCTTACCGTCACGGTAATATTTAACGTCGCCATCCTTCATATCGACAATCTCTACAGTTTCCTTCGGTCTGCCAAGAGCAATAACAAGACGAGGCTTGATATGCTCAGGCAGAGCAAAAATTTCCGCCGCTTTTTCTTTATTGAAGCTGCCGAGCATACAGGCACCAATCCCCATATCCATAGCTCCGAGAACAATAGTCTGTGCACAGATACCGGCATCAATTTCAAGATCATTACTGATTGAGTTGTCAAAGCAAACCAATATATACGCCGCAGGTACATTCCCGTCATAAGGCGGCTTATCTTCAAGATAGCCTGCCCAGCCAAGAATACCGAAAATCTTTTCGCAGGCTTGCTCGCTGTTAGCGTAGGCAAACTTTATCGACTGTCTGTTGGCAGTTGATGGTGTATACCGGCAAAGCTCAATGAGTGAGCTTAACTGTTCATCAGTAATTCTGTCAGCAGGGTCAAAATTGCGGTAGCTGCGGGTTGCTTTTACAAGTTCGGAAAACATCTGCTATTCTCCTTATCTTCCCTCTGCACGCATCTTTGCAAGGTCACGATAGTTGATCAGCTTGATGCCAAGTGAATCTATATGCTGCTTTGTCTGCGGGTCAGAGAAGAGCTTGTATTCCCATACTCTGCGGTTCCAGCATCCTGTTGTACCCTTGAGCTCATCAGCTTCGTAAGCCGGGTGAATATATGTTTCAACAACACCTTCGGGGAAGCCTCTGTACATCTCGTAGATATATTCCTTGAAGTTTTCATAACTGTCAGCCTGAGGACCTGACCAGTCACCGGGCATAAGGTAATCGGGCATAGCAACACCGAGAGATTTACCGTAGGCAACAACCTTTCCGATAAGACCGAGAACAAGCTCTTTAGGTGCCTGAACATCGAGCATTGTGTTGCCGAACTGTTCATCCGTAAAATTCATAGGCATACGAAGCGGAAGCTGATATTCACCTGCAATCTTAATCATAAGCTCAAGCAGCTCAAAACGGCCTGTTGCAACACCATAGAGAGAGCCCATATGGTTATCAAGGTGAGAAGGGTTGAGACCGAGTGACTTGAGCTTTTCAATCTGAGCCTTTATCTCTCTTTCAACCTCTTCAAGGTCTGCATGCTCTTCAAACTCGTCACACTCGTGGTAGAAGTACCCGTCCTTATCTCTGAGAGATGAGTTTTCACCTGTGCAAACGGGGCCCCAGCGGTAATTCTCCCACTCGGCAGTTGTTGTAAGATGAACACCTATGGCAAACTCGGGGTGCTCCTTGGCAAACTTCACAGCCTCGGGTGCCCAACCGCAGGGAGCCATAATTGTAGAAGATGTGATACCGCCTGACTTGAGCAAATCAAATACGCCAAAGTTGGCGGCACGGCACATACCGAAATCGTCTGCATTGATAATAAGATATCTTTCCATAATTATAATTCCTTTCGTGTTTAAAATTCCCAAAAAAAATATAGCTGATATTATTATAATATTTTATATTGCAGATGTAAAGAGAATTTGTAAATATATAACAAAAAATACAGTTAAGCAAAAACATTGAAATTATGCTTGAACGAAATTATTTAAAGTGGTATAATAATTTGTTGTAAAATAAAAAATGGGAGAAATTTGAAATGAAGGATATTTTAACCGCAAAATTTGTCAAGGAAATGCAGGCTACAACTGCAAATATGTACCGCCTCGGCTGGGATGAGCGTAACGGCGGCAACATCAGCTATATGCTGGAAACTGAAGAGGTTGCAGAATATCTCGACCTTAATAACGTAATCCGCACAATTCCCACGGGCTTTGACGCAACAGACCTTATCGGCAAAATTTTCATTGTAACAGGCACCGGCAAATACTTCAAAAACGTTATGGATGACCCTGAAAACAATCTCGGCATTATCCGCATTGCGGCTGACGGCACAACGGCAGAGCTTCTCTGGGGCTATGCTGACGGCGGCAAGTTCACTTCCGAGCTTCCTGCTCACCTTATGAGCCACATGGCAAGACTTAAGGTTGACCCCGAAAACAGAGTTGTTATGCACTCACACCCCACAAACACACTTGCAATGAACTACATACACGAGCTTGATGAAAAGAAGTTCACACATACCCTTTGGGAAATGTGCACAGAGTGTATTGTTGTTTTCCCCGACGGTGTAGGTGTGCTCCCCTGGATGCTTTGCGGTACAAACGAAATCGGCGAAGCAACAGCAAAGAAGATGGAAGAATTCCGCCTTGTTGTATGGGGTATGCACGGCATCTACGGTGCAGGCAAGACGATGGACGAAACCTTCGGCCTTATTGAAACAGTTGAAAAGGCTGCTCAGATTTATATGCTTACTGCACATATGCCCAGAGTAAACACAATCAAGGACAGCGAAATGGTTGAGCTTGCAGAGTTCTTCGGTGTAAAATACAGAAAAGATTTTCTTAATCTTTAATATCTCAAAATAATTAACGCACGGCAGTTCGGTTTTGAGCTGCCGTGCATTTTTTATAAATCAAAGCAAATCTGCAATATCGTAGATGAGCTTTTCGGTTTTTTCCCAGCCGAGGCAGGGGTCGGTAATGGATTTACCGTAAATGCACTCCCCTATCTTCTGTGCTCCGTCCTCGATATAGCTTTCAATCATAAAGCCCTTGACAAGTTTCTTGACAGATGAATCGTGGCGGCAGGAATGAAGCACTTCCTTGGTAATTCTTATCTGTTCCAGATATTTCTTGCCCGAATTTGCGTGGTTGGTGTCAACAATTACACCGTGGTTTTCAAGACCGCTGTTTGCGTAAATTTCGGCGAGGTGTACCAAATCTTCAAAATGATAGTTAGGCATTGACTGACCGTGTTTATTGACATAACCACGTAAGATTGCGTGAGCAAGCGGATTACCCTCAGAATGGACTTCCCAGCCACGGTAAATGAAGGTGTGCTTATGCTGTGCTGCCGTAATAGAGTTCATCATAACGGAAATGTCGCCGCTTGTGGGGTTTTTCATACCGACCGGTACGGAAATGCCGCTTGAAACAAGCCTGTGTTGCTGGTTTTCAACGGAACGTGCACCGACAGCAACATAACCGAGTATATCGCTTAAGTACCAATAATTCTCGGGGTAAAGCATTTCATCCGCACAGGAGAAGCCCGTTTCGCTGAGCGCTCTCATATGAAGCTCACGAATTGTTACAATACCCTTGTACATATCGGGCTTTTCGTTGGGGTTGGGCTGATGAAGCATACCCTTATATCCGTCACCCGTTGTGCGGGGCTTATTTGTATAAATTCTCGGAATAATAAGAATTTTATCGCTGACCTTTTCCTGAACGGTACGAAGACGGGAAATATAATCAATTACGCTGTCTTCGTTATCTGCTGAACAGGGACCGATAATAAGCGCAAGTCTGTCGCTTTTGCCCGTAAAGATGTCTGCAATCTCCCCTGCTCTTTTAGTTACGATCTTTTCAAGCTCGGCTGAAAGAGGATACTGCTCCTTTACTTCCTTTGGAATAGGAAGCTTTCTTTCAAAAATCATTGCCATTTTAAACACTTCTTTGCTGAATTAATTTTGAAAAGTATTTTACACCAATGTTTAGAAAAATTCAAGTATAAATAAAAGAATTTTGAGCCTTCCGAAAAACGAAAGGCTCAGATAATCAAAACTTATTTCTTAATCTTTTTCTTTGCAATAGCGGCTGCTGCGCCTACTGCCGCTGCAGAAGCACCAACGATGCCTGCCGCTTTAGCACCGTTAACCAGTTTCTTAACACTGCCGGGCTTTTTAAGGTCTGCCATAACAAGTTTATTTGTAATCTTGTCTAAAATGCCGCCGCCAGTAACCTGGCTTGAATCCGACATATCAATAAGACCCTTGGAAACCTCATAAGACTGTGAGAAAACATTGAGAACCGAAGAACGAACCATACCAAGAAACGGAATGTGACCGACTGTTGAATAAGTTGCCGCCTCACCCTTAAGAGCAAGCTCGGGCTTACCTTTAACAGCATCAACCGCCTCTCGAAGGTCCGCAAAATAGCGGTCGATAGCATCGTCGTGTGAGCAGGTAATCATAGCGTGGAGACCGTCGGGATGAATAAGCCTGTCAATATGCCAGCCCTTTTCCTGCATAATATCGCCGACTGCAAAGATGTTGACATTATACGGGTCTTTAGAACGGTAAGCAACAAGGCTGCACTTGGGGTCACCGATGATTTCAAGCTCTTCAAAGCTTCTTATACCTTCACGAATACGGTCAGCATTAGCCATAGTCTGCTTTGCCATTTCAATATAGCCCTGTCTGCCGTTAGCCTGAATAGCTGCCCAGGCTGCCGCATAAGCACCGCCCGGACGAGTACCAAGGAAAGCCGGAGAAGCGAAAAGTCCGCCCGGCCAGTTGGGATGAACAAAGCACTGATACTTGAACAAATCAAGATTCTTGTAGATAATACAGCTGCAACCCTTTGAAGCAAAGCCGTACTTATGAATATCTGCCGACATTGATGTAACACCGGGCACAAGGAAATCAAAGGTTGGAAGGTCTGCACCAGCCTGCACCATAAAGGGAAGCAGATAACCGCCGACACAGGCATCAACGTGAACGGGAATATTGTGCTTGACACCGAGTGCACCAAGCGCACAGATATCGTCAATAATGCCGTGGGGATACTCGGGTGCTGCACCTAAAAGCATAATTGTGTTTTTGTTGATTTTACGCTTTACGGCATTGATATCAATTTTCCAATCCTTATCAACGGGTACTGTGTGAACCTTGACACCAAAATACTCTGCACCCTTAAACCAGGCAACGTGAGCTGTTTCGCAAACAATCATTTCAGGCTTTTTGATGCCCTTTTCTTTTCTTGCGAGGTCACGGTAGGTCTTGACAGCAAGCATACAGCTTTCCGTACCGCAGGAGGTTACACAGCCCGCAGCCTGCTCACCGGCGTGAAGAAGCTCGGCAGTAAATGCAACGATATCGTTTTCAAAGCGCTTAAGGCTCTTGAAGGCTGTGGGATTAAGACCGTTTGCAGACATATACTTCTCATAAGCTTCTGCAAGAAAATGAGTATACTCCGCATCCTTATAATAAACAAGACTCCAGGTTTTTTTGTCCTTGTAATCGGGGTCGTCCATACCGTATTCGTCAAGTGCGTTAAGCACTTCATCATAGGGGCGACCGTATTCGGGAATAGTTTTCATATCAATTCTCCTTTTATTTTTAAATCATACTGTACAGGAAATAAATTGCGTTTCCGAGGTAATTGCCTACTGCGTAACCTACAACACCAGTTGCAAGACCCGAAACGAGAATTGCGTTATTGTTGAGCGAAGCTGCAACAGCAGGAACAAAAGGCGGAGAGCAAACAGCAGAAACCGATGTGATAATCATTGTATCGACATCAATTTTAAAGAGTTTGCTCAATAAGGCATGTACAAACAGGCCTATAACAATTGTTATGCAGACATAACAGAATATCGGAAGACTGAAATTAAGCAAAGCCTTGAAATCTGCACTTGCGGCAACCGAGAAGCAGAAAGCATATATGATGTACATACCAAGCTGGAAGGTCTTGCGAATCTCACGGATTTTTTTAACAAACGAGAAGGCAATACCGAAAGTGGTGATTGACAGCATCATTACAGTCATACCGAGGCCGGGATTAAAAGACGAAACCAACATATTTAGCGCATAGGAAATGCCGAAAATCACAGCAGAAAGGCCGAAAGCCGCTAACAGACCGGGGATATTCTTCTTGTAAAGTATCTCCTTGTATGTGTAAACGGACTCGTCTATTGTTGTGCTGTCGATAGCACCGGAAGCGGAGCTGTTCTGCTCAAAAGGTCTCATTCTGAAAACCTTCAGGAAGAACTTTCTGCCGATTGTGGAAAGGAAGAAAATATAGATAACAGAAACAACGGAATCGTATGTATTGAATACAATATAGTCATTATTTGAAATACCAATTGCATTACGGATTGAACCGAAGTTAACCGTACCGCCCGTATAGACCGCAACCGCACCTGCGGCATACTGTGCAGAGTTTTCGGTTGAAGTACGGAAAATGAGGTGAAGCACCATAGTAACAAGAACAACCGATACACCTGCAAGAAGCATACAAAGCATACCTTTTTTGGCAACCTTGAAGAATTTGCGGATATCAAGTGAAAACAGAACAAGCGGCAAAGCAAGACAGATAGTTATACTTTGCAGAAGGCTGAGTGTACTGTCCCCTGCCGAAGCGGTAAGCACGGCGTTTTCATTTGATGCAGTATAGCTGATTGCGTTTTTATCGGCATCCTCATAGGGAAGCTTCACCGTCTGTGTCCATCCGTTTTCGGCGTTGAGTGTAACGGTTTCAACAACTGCACCGTCAGCACCGAGAATATCAACGTCAACAGCTTCCCCCGCTTGTTCAGCAACAGAAACGCTGACATTTGTTACCGACGGCGTTGTAAAGGAATGCGGCAGCATACCGAGGTTACCGATAACCATGCCGACTATGTAGCAAAGCAGAACTATGCCGAGTTTGTTCAGCGCCTTAAATTTTACGCACAGGAAAATCATCAGCGCCGGTACTGCCAGAAAAAGCAGTACAGTAAGAATGTTTAACATATTTTCCTCCTTATAAGTATTGGTTTGCAATTGTATAAATGATATAATATTTTTTGTAAAAAAGCAATATTTATTTCAATTTTGCCGTAAAAGACTTGATAACCGACTGAATTTGTCTTATTTTATAGGTGTAACATTATTTTAAGGAGTACAACCATGGCTGAAATACTTGAGGTTTTAATGATAATCTGTTTCGGTGCTTCGTGGCCGTTCAACGTTTTCAAATCATACAAAGCACGCACCGCAAAGGGAAAAAGCCTTTGGTTTCTGTGTCTGATAATATTCGGCTACATAGCAGGCATAGCCTCAAAATTTCTGAACGAAACATATATGGCTGACATTTCAACAAAATGGTATGTTTTGTTCTTCTATTTTTTGAATTTAATAATGGTCACAGCAGACCTTATCCTCTACTTCAGGAACAGAAAACTTGACAGGAGAAACGAAAAATGAAAATACTTTCCATTGGCAACAGCTTTTCAACCGATGCGCACAGATTTTTGTACAGACTTGCACAGATTAACGGAATTGAAATGAAAACCGTCAACCTGTTTATCGGCGGCTGCGACCTTGAAACGCATTGGAAAAATGCCGAAGAAAACAATGCGTGCTATGATTTGGAAATTAACGGTAACGAAGCTACAGAAGTAGTAAGCATTGCTCAGACGTTAAATTCTGAAGAATGGGATATTATCACTCTGCAACAGGTAAGCCAGCTCAGCGGAATTTTTGACAGCACCAAGCCATACCTGATGAAACTTGCACAATATGTAAAACAAGCTCAACCGCAGGCAAAATTATACTATCACCAGACTTGGGCTTATGAAATTGATTCAGAGCACCCGGGATTTTTAAATTATGACAAAGACCAAATAATAATGTATAACCGGATTAGGGAAACCGCACATAAGGCAGCAGATGATATTGGGGCTCAAATAATACCCACGGGTGATGTAATTCAGCAGCTTCGCACAACAAAAGAATTCGATTATAAAAACGGCGGTATGACACTTTGCCGTGACGGATATCACCTATCCAATGATTACGGTCGCTTTGCCGCCGCAGCAACATGGTTGCGCACATTTACGAAAAAAGAAATCGTTTGCGAAGACTTTGACGATTTTGACAATACTCTTATTAAAGTAATACTTGACAAAGTAAACGGCATATAAAAACAAAACCTTTGCAAATCTTAAATGAAATGCAAAGGTTTTGTTTTATTCTCTTGCGAGCTTATAAATCAAATCAAAAGCAAAGCCAAGGTCTTCAATCGAGCAATGCTTCTGCACAAAGTGAGAGGTGCAGCAAATCCAGCGTTTTCCTTTAAGAATTGAGAAAACTCTTCTGATTTCCTTTTCAAGCTCGTTTCTCGGCAGAATACCGATTGCGGATTGTACGCATATACCGCCCATAATTGCAAAATCATTACTGTACTTTTCAAGATACATTTCAAGCGGCATACCTGAATTTTCCTGCCACGGATGTACAACATCAAAACCGATGTCACGCACACCGTCAAGCACCTTTGCAATACAGCCATCGGAATGAAGGCTTGCAAAAGCACCTTTTGAATGAACGCAGTCAACAATTGTTTTCATATTCGGATAAATAATTTCCTGCCACGTTGATGGGTTGAAAAGCATATCCTTCTGTGAGCCCCAGTCATCGGAAATATGTATCATATCCGCACCCAGAGCTATACACTTATCGGCAAAACTCAGTGTCCACTCTGTCTGCCTTTTGTAAAGCTCACCCAACTCCTCGGGATAAAGCGCAGTATACAAAAGATGGTCTTCTATTCCGAAAACAGTATTAAAATGTTCAAAAAGACCTGGTGTCTGAACATAACAATAGCGCTCACGTTCTTTATGATGTGCAATTTCACGCTTTACATTTTCATAATCGTTATCATTATCGGGCGAAGTAAAGATATTGTAGTCGAGTAACACATCCGGCGTCAACTCTTCGTACTCTCTTCTGATTTTATCAAAAGTATCCGAATCAAACGACCACGGCCCGCCGAAAATATGAGCCGCATCAAACTCATATTTATCCTCAAATAAAGAAACACTGCCGTATTCCCCTGCTATTTCGTCTGCAAGGTTTTCCTTTACCCAACCGTATATCGGCTGACGGTCAGTATCTTTACCGAGAATGGTGTTTTTTACTCGCTGAGTACTGTTCATAAAAATCATCCCGCAAAATTCAGATTGATAATAAAGCATCTACCAATTAAAATATAATCATAATTGATAAATTAGTCAAGATAATTAAAGCCTTGACACAGTGTCAAACATAAACTATACTGTTTGCAAAAGTATTCTTTCTATAAACTTTCGGGAGAAAATATTTTGATATATAAAGAAATTGATTTTGAAATCCGTCCGTATATGTACACGGCTGTGCTGAATAACGGTGTAACTATAACAGCATACACTGACGGCACAGCAGACGGTAACGACGGGCACAAATACCGTGCGATAAGCCATATTGACAAGTGTGAATTCTACGATGTTCTGGACGACACGATAACCGACGGATGGGAAATAGACGAATAATTTAAGCAGCAGACAAAGACCGCAGAGGAAAACCCCTGCGGTCTTTAAATATAATATAATTAATCTATCACCTTATAAAGAACAAGTTCAGAAGATAAGGAAGCACTCAACTTAAGATTAATACCGTTTTGCATTATCGAAACACCTGACATTTCAACGCTTGTACGGGAATTGTCAAAATAAATCAAATAGTTCTTTGAAGGGTTTATCCCTTTTGGTGTGAAAATTACTTGCTTTTCGCCGCTGAATGAAACATTAAACACACCTACAGCACCTTTAGCCGAATCACTTGAAGCAACCTCGATAATAACGTTACCGTTTTTCCGGGCTTCTTTTGTGTCGGGAGTGTGGTGATAAACCCTGCTTTCAGGCAAAAACGGACGGATAAAATTCTTATAAAGATTTACGCTGTGTTTGATAAACTCCATCTGCTTCGGGTTAGCAAATGTTGAGACAGGTGCTACGACATTCAGTGACATATGACCAAGCATTGTGTTTCTCATATGGGCATCAAAAGCGCCATCCTCATGACAGCCCATGCCCGCAAAAAGCCTGTCAACTCTTTCGGGAGGAAGTGCCATAGTCATACCGTTTGTGATCAACACGGAACGGGGATAACGCTGGCAGTCGCTGACCCAGGTATGGTTAAACGCTTTCATCATACCTAGGTCTGTTCTTGCACCGCCGCCTGCACAGTTTTCAAATATAACATTCGGAAAACGCTTTTTAAGCCTGCGGTACATAGCATAAACCGCCTCATAATGACGAAGTGAGACACATTCTTTCGTTCCGTAAGCAGTGTCCCTCATTGCAAAATGCTCACGGAAACTGACATTGAAATCCACTCTTAATAAGTCAAGATTATAATCGGCAATAATCCTTGCAAGCTCGTCCTCTGCCCATTTTGCGGCTTCGGGGTTGGTCATATCAAGCAGATTCTCCAATTGCTCACCAAATGCATTTTTGAGGCGCCATTCAGGCTTTTCGGTGAACATCGGACAGAATTTACCCAGACGCTCTATTTCGACCCACAGAGCAAATTTCATACCCTTTTCGTGGCAATAATCGGAAAGCTCCTTCAAGCCGCTGGGATACCTTTCGGCATTCGGTGCATTTAAACCGTTATATTCCCACCACATCATTTCCTTACCCGGAGGATTCTGCCAACCGGCATCAATAATGAACACTTCACCGCCCATTTCAGCAAACTGGTCAATAAACGCCTTGCTGGTTTCAACGGACATATCGTGCTCGGCACCCATTCCGCAGCCGACAAGAAGCGCTGACGGGTCAGCTTCTGGCATATTCAGCACCGATTTGCGGATGTGAGAATGCATTTCGTTCACAGCCTCATCAATACCGCCGTGAACAAGTCCTATATGTACTTCGGGTGTGGTATAGCTTTCACCTGCACCAAGAGTAATCAAAGGAGCAATACCCGTAATTTCAGCTTTAAATGAAAGATATGTGTTATTTCTGCCCTGCTGTGCGTTGTAATCAACTGTAAATCGGCAGCCACCGCTCCAGGCAAGCTGTGAAAACCACATATCCCCGGTTACATTGTTGCGGATAAAGAACACGGGATGACGGTGTCTGTCACGGTTGTACCTGATATCAATGCTTGTGGTATCGGGCATAAGCTTATGCCAGGAAAGCATACCCTCCAAGCCCCACTCATCATCGTCAAAATAACCTGTTGAATATAAATCCGATATATCCTCACCGTCGTGCATCATTCGCCTTAAATCCATGGTTTCAATACCGCCCGCAAAAGGACAGAGTCTGCTTATATTTGCAAGCTTATCGGAAAGATTTTCAATTTCAAGCCAACGGGTAAACATCTGTGTACCGTCCAGCAAGGTATGCACCCTGATTCTCACCGGCATAAGCTCACTGTCCAGAGTAATAACAGTATGTACTGAGTTCTCTTCCGTGACTTTTTCAAAATCAACAAACTTAAGAGAAAAATCAAGGCAGCAGCCGTTAACGGTCAGATTGAATGCATAAGGCTCACCGAAACGCCTGCAATCAAGACGGGTCGGACAGTTTGTGAGAACATTAAGCGGATAGCCTGCGCTGTTATAGCCTAGCCCCACAAGAGCACCGTCGATAAAGCCCTCTTCATATACAGCAAATCCGCTCCTAAAACAGAAAACGGGCTTTTCACCCGACTGGTAATATACATCAAAAAAGTTGTTGTTTTTATTCATACCGCCAGCTCCCCTGCAGTTATTGCATTACAAATATAGCATTTTACCCCTTTACAGTCAATAAAGCAGAATTAAAATAAGAATTTATCTATTGATTATTCAGAAAAATATGGTATTATTATATAGAAAACATAACAAATGAAAGGGATATGGTTATGGCAAAATATCTTATTGTAAACGCTGACGACTACGGAATGTGTCACGCTGCAAACGAAGCTGTTGCAGAACTTTTCGAGGGCGGCTGGCTTAAATCCGCTACAATTATGATGCCCTGCCCCACAGCAGGTGAAGCAGTTGAATTTTCAAAGGCTCACCCTGAGCACGCTATCGGCATTCACCTTACAATGACAAGTGAATGGGGCAAATACCGCTGGAAGCCTCTCACAAACGGCAAAACGCTTATTGATGAAGAAGGCTTTATGTGGCACGAAAGCGACCAGGTTGAAAAGAATGCTTCATATGAAGACCTCGAAGCTGAAATCAGAGCACAGATTGACCTTGCACACAGCATGGGTATGAAGCCCTCTCATACAGATAACCACATGGGTTCTCTTTACGGCCACTACACAGGCAGACTCGGCCTTGCAAAAATGACTCTTCGCATCTGCGGTGAATACGGCTACGCTTATCGTCTTTACACAAAGCACGACAAGAGAATTTGCCCCAACGGTACTCCCTATTTCCTCTATGCAGCAATTACTCTTCTTTCCAAGAAATGGGGCAAGAAGTATAACGTTGTTATTCCCGATTATCTTCTCTTCCCCGACTGGAATGACGATATGCGTGTAAGCTACGAGGTTTACAGAGATACAATTCTCAAAATTTGGACAGATATTCCCGACGGTGTAACAGAAACCTTTGTTCATCCCTCCGTTGAAAGTGATGAGCTTAAGGGCATCACCGGCAGATGGCAGGACAGAGTCTGGGAATACCAGCTTATGAAAGACCCTTATGTACATAAGTACCTCAAGGAGCACGGCGTTGAGCTTATCAGCTACCGTGAGCTCATCAAAATGAAAGGCGGCACCGTTAAGGGCTGATTTTTCAACCAACATATAAACGGCATACACTTTGAAAAACAAGTGTATGCCGTAATTTTTTTATTAATCTCTTCTTAATGCATCAATGGGTAACATTTTGGCGGCTCTTCTTGCAGGATAGATTCCGAAGAAAATGCCGATTGCGCTTGAGAAGCCGACCGCAAGAAGAATAGTTGTAAACTGAACTTCTATAGGCACGCCGACAAACGCCGCAACCGCCAACGCTCCCGCCACGCCTATGACCAGACCGATAAAGCCGCCTATACAGCATAAAATTACAGATTCGGTAAGAAACTGGAACATAATTGTGGAGGTTTTTGCACCGAGCGCTTTTCTAATACCGATTTCACGGGTACGCTCCGTTACGGAAACAAGCATAATATTCATTACGCCTATACCGCCGACAACAAGCGAAATTGCACCGACAGCAGCAATAAAAGCGGTAAATACATTGATAACGGTATCGATAAGCTCAATATATGTTGCCATATTGGTAACCTTATACATCCCCTGCCCTGCGTTTGAGTGCCTTGCCTCGAGGACATTTGCCGCAGAAGCACCTGCGCTGTCAAGAAACTTATCATCTTTTGCAGTAAGATAAAGCATCTGGTATCTGCCGCTCTGACCGAAAAATTCGTTGAAGGTCGTTGACGGAATCATAATGCTGACCATAGTGCCCATCATACTGTTGGCTTCCATCATCTGAGCCATTGACTCGGTATCCATTTTAGTCATAGCCGTGCTGTCACCGACACCGATAATTTTAAAAGCAACCGTATTTCCGTTATAGCTGAGATTGATTTTTTCACCGACACAGTTTTCATAGCCAAAAAGCGTGTATGCGCTGACATTATCAATACAGCAAACATAACGTGCCGCATCACAATCGTCCTCGCTGTAAAACCTGCCATACATCATAGCAGCATTCATAATGTAACGGAAATCAGTAGTTCCTGCCATAATCATAGCAATACCGTTTTCGGTATCAGTTGAACAGGTTGTCATATTCATCGACATAGGAGAAACAACGTCTACGCTGTCAAGCTGCTTTATTGCCGCAACGTCATCATCCGTTATATAGTCATTAACCGAAGCAATATCTGACGAAACTGTGATACTGACCATATTTGAGCCCATTGACTCAATCATACCGACAATATAGTCACGGCCGCCGTTACCGACGGTTACTATAGCGATAACAGAAGCAACGCCGATTATAATACCGAGCATTGTAAGCAACGAACGGGTAAGATTTGTTCTGATGCTGAAAACGGCAATACGGATATTTTCAATAATATTCATATCTGTTTCCCTCGCCGTCAGACAGCTGCTTCATCGGTTGAATTCTCATAGGGTGTTGCAGCAACCTTCTTGCCCTCTTCGGCAATTTCCTGAAGAGCGCTTGACTGATTCTGAACAATTTTGTCACCCTCTGAAAGACCCGAAACTATCTGATACTGCGTATCCGATGCAAGACCGATTTCTACTTCAACACGGGAAACGGTATTTGTTTCCTCATTAAACTTATAAACGAAGTTACCCACAGAGCTTGTTTCAACCGCTTCAATCGGAACAACAACAGCATCTTCAACGGTATCAACAATAATATCTATATTGACGTCAATTCCTATAATAATGCGCTCATCGGGGTTCTTGATAAGAACCTGTGCAGGAATTGTGTTTGATCCGCCCGAGGCTGCACCGGTCATGCTGCCGAACATTGAAGTAATATCAAGGCTCGAACCGCCGCCGGCAACGGGGCTGATAAAGGTGACCTCGCCTTCGTATTCTTTGCCGAGAGATTCAATAGTAGCAGTCTTACCGACCTGAACATCAAGAATATCAGCTTTACCAAGCGAGAAAGAAGCGATAAAGCTGTCGTAATACTCAACCGCAAGACCCACACTCGTCTGCGTACCCGAGGACATAAAAGATGAAAGCAGACCCGAAACATCGGGAGTTGAGCCGGACATAAGACCGAGCAATGAATTGATATCGACAGAAGAATCAGAGGAAGCGGCAACGGGAACAAAAGCCTGACCGGCAGTTATATTCAGCTCGCTGACAATGCCTGCGCCCTCGGCATACCAGCCCTTTTCCAGCTGCTTTACTGCAGCCTTGGCTGAATCAAGGTTTGCTTTTGCAGTATTCATCATTGACTCATACGTTGAGCCAAGAACGTTCTTTGACTGTGTTTCAAGCAGACCTATCTGTGCCTTGAGGGACATAACATTAAGCTGCGCACTCATAAGCTCCGATTCAGCGGAAGACATACCCATAAGCGAGGACATATCAAAGCTTGCAGCATTTGTCATGCTGTCAATAATATCGGATATGCTCTTGCGGCTTGCACCTCTGCGGGCAAATTTTGCAAAGAAGTCTCTTATTTCCTGCTCGGTATATTCATCCCTGAGCAATGAAGCAAGCTTTGAATAATCAATGGAATCAATCCAGGCAGGAACATTCTCGTCCTTTTCTTCGACTTCTTTATTCTCTGCGACAGCTTCAAGCTGTTTAATCTGTTTTTCATATTCCGCAATCTGTACACGCAAGGCAGGAATTTTAGCGGCAGCCTCCTGTGCAGCGGCAACTGAATTATAATAGTTGACCTTTGCTGTATCGTACTCACTCTGTTTTACGGCAACAATGCCGTTGAGTGAAGCGGAATCAAAGGTTGCAAGAAGCTGACCTTCTTCAACCTTGTCACCAAGCTTTACAAATACATCCTTAACAACCACACCTGTGTAAATGACAAACTCCCCTCTGTTTGTCGATTCAACGGTACCTGTGGTTGAAAGTGTCTGCGTAATCGGTGCTGTTGCAACATCCATAATAACAGCTTTGTATCTGTTGTCAGTTTCACGCTTGACAAAGATAACTGCAGCAGCGATAATCGCAACAACCAAAACCAGCGAAACCGCAATCTTCGCTGGTTTTTTGTTTTTCTTCATTTACAATGCCTCCGAAAAAAATTATTTTAAAGCCGACAAAGCTCTCTGACCGATATCATTACGCTTATGTACACCCTCAAAATCAATAATCTCAGTTGCAGCATAAGCCTTTTCAAGTGCTTTTTCAAGAGACTCAGCCGTAGCAGTTACGCCGAGAACTCTGCCGCCGTTGGTAAGAATTTTACCGTTTTCACACTTTGTACCTGCGTGGTAAACGGTTGCACCGTCAACGTTACCCTTTTCGTTAAGACCGTTTATTTCAACACCCTTTTTATATGAGCCGGGATAACCGCCGGAAGCCATAATTACACAGGCGCAGGCTTCATCTGAAAACTCAACGTAAATTTCATCGAGCTTTTCATCTGCAACTGCCTCAATAACATCAATAAGAGGTGTATTGAGAAGCGGAAGAACAACCTGTGTTTCAGGGTCGCCGAAACGTGAGTTATATTCGATAACCTTGGGTCCGTCGGGAGTAAGCATAAGTCCGAAATACAAACAGCCCTTGAAGGGACAGCCCTCAGCCTGCATAGCTTTGATTGTGGGAACAAAAATTGTGTCCATACATACCTTGGCTACTTCGTCGGTATAGAACGGGTTGGGAGCAACGGTACCCATACCGCCGGTATTGAGTCCCTTGTCGCCGTCAAGTGCACGCTTATGATCCATTGAAGAAACCATGGGCACAACTGTTTTACCGTCTGTAAATGAAAGAACAGAAACCTCGGGACCGGTGAGAAATTCCTCAACAACAATGTTGTTGCCCGACGCACCGAAAACCTTGTCCTCCATTATGGACTTAACTGCATCAGCAGCCTCAGCCATATTCTCGGCAATTATAACACCCTTACCGAGAGCAAGACCGTCTGCCTTTACAACAACAGGGAATTTTCCCTGCTGCTCAATATATGCAATTGCCTTTTCAGCATCGGAAAAGACTTCATAAGAAGCTGTGGGAATACCGTATTTTTTCATAAGATTCTTTGAAAAAACCTTACTGCTTTCGATTCTTGCTGCAGCGGCAGACGGACCAAAGCACCTGAAGCCCTCTTTCTCAAATGCATCAACCATACCTGCTGCAAGCGGATCATCGGGAGCGACAAAAACGAAATCTGCCTTCTGTTCCTTGGCAAGAGCAAGCATGCCCTCGATATCCATAACGGATACGTTGAAGCACTCAGCATCAAAGGAAATGCCGCCGTTACCGGGCGCACAGATAACGCTGTCTACCCTGTCGCTTTCAAGCAGTTTTTTTACAAGGGCATGCTCTCTGCCGCCCGAGCCAACCATAAGTACCTTCATATTTTAACCCCTTTCAAGTGTCAATACTTCAATTAACAATGTATTATAACACATAATTTTATAAATATAAAGAGTTATACAGAAAATTAACAATTTCACAAGAGTGTTATCATATTTTTAAAGATAACATATACTGATTATCAGAGATATATTAAGGAGTGATTATTTTGGACAGCTTTGACAAGCAGATTGAAAGATACAGACAGGAGCTAGTGAAATACGCAGAAAAGCACGGTACGGTATATTACGAACAGCCAAGCGAAACAAAGCCTGCAGAACCGATAGCACACCGTACACCTAAATATAATGCTGCATATGTCAGCAACAGACCTATGCCGATTGAGTACGACGGCAACGATGATGTTTCTCCGGCACCGTCAGGCTCATCGGTAATTGAGGAAACAAGCGCCAATACACCTCTTTACAACAATGTTGACGAATTTACCTCTGACAATACAAAAAACGGTAAATTAAGAGTTCAGGCATACGCTTCACAGCAGGTATTCCCAATTCAGAACGCCAAAGTGACTGTTGAAAAAGAATTCCGAAACGGCAGAGAGCTGTTCAACGAAAGCTATACCGATATTGACGGAATAGCGCAAAACATCGTTCTCCCCGCAAAAGATAAAAGACTTTCGCTTACTGCAAGCGGAGAAATCCCGTACACTACTTACAGGGTAACGGTTTCACATCCTCAGTTTGAAACTCTCGTTTTTGACAGAGTACCGATTTTCGATTCAATCGAATCAATGCAGCCTGCCGCAATGGTGCCGAAAACCGATAATTTAACCTCAAAGGTAATTATGGACACAGAAGCAGGAACGGTGAGGAGATAATTATGCCTAACCCAACCGTACCGGAAACAATAACAGTGCACCTCGGTGCACCCGATTCAGCGGCACAGAATGTTACACTTCCCTTTGCCGATTACATTAAGAATGTTGCTTCAAGCGAAATATACCCTACATGGCCGGAAAGTGCTTTAAGAGCAAATATTTACGCAATTATCTCCTTTGCGCTTAACAGATATTACACCGAATTCTACCGCAGCAGAGGATATGATTTTGATATAACATCATCAACACAATACGATCAGAAATTCATTAATAACCGTGAGATTTTTGAAAACATAAGCCTTATTGTTGATGATATTTTCAACGATTATGTCACAAAAGGCAATCAGATACAGCCGTATTTCACCACATATTGCAACGGCACAACCGTCACCTGTGACGGGCTTTCGCAATGGGGTACGGTTTCCCTTGCTGAACGAGGACTTGTACCGTTTGAAATACTGCAATATTATTACGGCGATGATATAAACATCGTGCAAAACGCACCGATAAGCGCAAATGTACAGTCTTATCCGGGCATTATTCTTCGTTTAGGCTCATCAAGCGAAGATGTGCGGACAATACAAAGACAGCTAAACAGAATAGCCTCAAATTATCCGTCAATTCCCAGAATACCGCAAATTAACGGTATTTTCGACGAAACAACAAGACGAGCAGTTGAGCAGTTTCAGCGAATATTTAATTTGACACCTGACGGACAGGTAGGAAAAGCAACCTGGTACAAAATTAAGCAGATTTATAATGGTGTAAAAAAGCTGTCCGAATTATATTCGGAAGGCATAACAATAAGCGAGGCGCAAAGACAGTACCGAAAGGTTTTGCAAAGCGGCGACACGGGAACGGACATTGCAACACTACAGTATTATCTTGATTTTCTTGCTTCGTTTTACGACACCCTGCCCGATATAACAATAGACGGAATTTTCGGCAACGAAACACTGAATGCAGTTCTTGCATTTCAAAGACAGTTCGGCTTACCGCAGGACGGCGTAGTCGGCAGGCAGACCTGGTACGCGATTCAGGATGCATACGATGCCGTTCTTCGCTCACTTCCTGCTGAATACACAAGCTACTCGTCATTCTTATACCCCGGTTACTTAATAACAACGGGCGCAACAGGCAAAGTTGTGGAACAGCTGCAGACATTTATCAACACAATTGCAAGAAACGACCCGACCGTTCCGAGTGTAACGGTTGACGGAGTTTACGGTCCGGGAACAGAAAACGCCGTGAGAGTGATACAGCGAATTAACTCAATTCCCGAAAACGGTGCTGTCGGTCCGCTTACGTGGAATGCAATAATAAACACGTACAACGAATTCAGGGAATAAAACCGTTTATTTGCGGCAAAATTTAATAAAGACTAAAACGGAAGTGATAATTTTGCCGCAGGATTTTTCAAAGGATTTCAAAAAAAATATTGAGCTTATTGACAGCAGGCTTCGTGTAACAGAGAGCTTTGATATAGTTTGCCGTAACTTTGAATTTGCCAAAAGAGAAGCAAAGCTCTATTTTGTTGACGGGCTTGTCAAGGACGACTCAATGGTAAAGGTCATTCAGGGCATACAAGCTGTTACTGACGAAAAAATGAAAAACGCACCGACAGCAAGAAATTTTGTGAATCAGTTTATCAGCTATATCGAAACCGATGTAACGGGAAGCCTTGATGTTGTAACAACTATGGTGCTTTCAGGTGCACTGTGCATAATGATTGAAGGCTATGAGCAGGCAATAATTATTGACGCAAGAACTTACCCTGTAAGAAGTGTCGGCGAGCCCGAAAACGACAAGGTGCTGCGTGGTGCTCACGACGGTTTTACCGAAACGATGATATTCAACACTGCCCTGTTGAGGCGGAGAATGAGAAATCCGCTTCTTACGGTAAAATACAAAAACGTCGGTACGCTTTCAAAAACCGACCTTGTAATATGCTATATCGAAGATAAGGTTGACAAAAAAGCACTGAAGGCAATCGAAGAAAAAATTGACAAAGTAAATATTAAAAATCTTCCTATGGGTCAGGCATCTCTTGCTGAAGCATTATTGAAAAAACAGCATTTCAATCCTTTCCCGAAAATAAGATATACCGAAAGACCCGATGCGGCAGCGGCAAGCATTAACGAAGGCAGTATTGTAATAATGGTTGACAATTCACCGTCCGCAATGATTGTCCCGACGGGAATATTCGATTTTTTGCAGGATTCAAACGACTATTATTTTCCTGCCTTAATCGGCTCGTATTTACGAATAATCCGTATGTTGATTTTTGCCTTGACACTGCTTCTCACGCCCGTGTGGCTGCTTCTTATACAAAATGAACAGGTCATACCGCCTTGGCTTGAATTTATCAAAATACAGGACGAATACCTTATTCCCCCGTTTGCACAACTGCTGATAGTTGAAATAATAATTGATGCACTGAAGCTGGCTTCGCTAAACACGCCTTCCGCTTTGAGTAATTCTTTAAGCATTGTCGGTGCACTTGTTCTCGGTGAATTTGCCGTACAGTCGGGCTGGCTGTCGGCAGAGGTTGTACTTTATATGGCTTTTGTCGGCATAACTAACTTCACACAGCCGAGCTATGAGTTGGGCTATGCCTTCAAGCTGTGCAGAATGATGCTTATAGTGCTCATTGCTCTGTTTAATCTATGGGGCTTTATAGCAGGTTTACTGATAACAACCGCACTAATTGCCTTCAACTCAACCGTTACGGGCAGATGCTATCTTTATCCGCTTATTCCGTTTGATTGGCAGAAGCTGTCCGGGCTGTTGATAAGGAAAAGATTAAACGACAAAAACAACTGAAATCAACCGTCCTTCGGGGCGGTTATTTTTATAATGTTATTGATTTTATAATTTTATTTTGATAATATAATTTTATTAACAATGAATTTTCGGAGGTATATCACAATGCTTAAAGAACTGTTCAAAGCTACTGCTGCCGCCGCTGCGGCAACGGGTATAGCCCTCTCACTCAACAATAAAACAGTTTCTGCACCTGCTGTTGCGGCAAGAGCAGTCAATGCCGCCAAGGTAACAAAGAAAAGTGAAAAAAGCTACGATAACGGTGTTGCTCTCACACCGCCTATGGGCTGGTCAAGCTGGAACACTTTCCGCAGAAATATAAACGAAAAGCTCATTCTCGAGGTTGCCACTGCTATGGCTAACAGCGGTCTTAAAGAAGCCGGCTACACTTATGTCAACCTTGACGACTGCTGGCAATCCTCTGCAAGAGATGAGAGCGGCAGATTTGTTGCCGACTACACTACCTTCCCCAGAGGAATAAGACCCCTCGTTGATGACATAAACGAAATGGGTCTTAAGGTTGGTATTTATTCCTCCAACGGTACCCACACCTGTGAGGATCTTCCTGCCTCTCTCGGCTATGAAGCAGTTGATGCTGACACCTTTGCAGAATGGGGTATTGAATACTTCAAGTACGATTTCTGCCACAATAAGCCCACATCCACCTCTGCACCCAATATTGAAAAAATGGTTGTAAGCGACACAAGCGGCAAAGACCTGCTTTCCTTTGATGCAGCCGATGCTGTGCTTTTTGGTCATGCAAGAGTTGTAAAGGATAATAAATATCCCAACGAATATATTACAGGCCTCAGCGGAAAAATCGGCACAGCAACATATAACGGCATTGATGTTGATGAAGACGGTGAATATATACTCAGCTTTACTCTGCGCAAAAGCGGTCCTTATTACAAATACGCAAAAATCGTTGTGAACGGTACAGATGAATACGAAATGACAACGGCGCCGACAAAAACGCAAGGCGGAGAAGGCAGAGCACAAGTAATTGTAAGGCTCACTAAGGGTACAAACAGCGTTAAGATTTTCAATCCGTTTGCTTCCAGAATGGATGCCGCAGCACACCAGTATACGAAAATGGGACTTGAGCTTAAGCGTGCAACAAAGGAATACGCTGAAAGAATGGGTGTTGAAGAAAAGCCTATTTGCTACTCAATCTGCGAATGGGGTCTCAACAGACCGTGGAACTGGGGCAAGGAAGCAGGCAACCTATGGCGTACAACAATGGATATAAAAGCAACATGGCCTTCAATTGTTTCAATTTACGAGCAGAATGTCCGTCTTGCCAAATACGCAGGTCCCGGTGGCTGGAATGACCCTGATATGCTTGAAGTCGGCAACGGCAACCTCTCACTTGACGAGAACAAAGCACATTTCACCCTTTGGTGTATGATGGCTGCTCCCCTTATTCTCGGCAATGATATCCGCCGTTTCCTCAACGAAGACGGCACGGTCAAAGAAGACGATGCTATTCTTAAGATACTTACAAATAAAGACCTTATTGCCGTTGACCAGGATATACTCGGCGTACAGTGCGTAAGGCACAAGACGAACATCAAGGTTGACGTGCTTGTTAAACCTCTTTCCGACGGTACAACAGCAGTTTGCTTCTTCAACAAGTTCGGTGAAGCAATAGAAGAAGAGCTTAATATCAAGGAAATCATCGGTAAAGAGTATTGCAACCTGCCCGAAGCAGAGTATTATGAATGCAAAGAGCTGTGGACAGGCGAAGAATTTGACACCGACGATGAAATCGAAGCTTATCTTCCTCCCCACTCCGTAAAAATTTATAAAGTTAAAGCAAATGAGGACTAATTTATGGCTCCCCTTAAAATTACAGTAATAACCGACACCCACTATTATTCACCCGAAACAGGCACCGAAGGCAAGGCTTATGAGACTGCACTTATGCGAAGCCAGAAGCTGTTGGGCGGCAGCCGTGAGGTGTTGCAGGCGGCTTTTGATAAAATTGCCGCCGATAACTCAAGTGACATATTGCTGATTGCAGGCGATGTTACAAACGACGGCGAAAAGTGTGCACACGAAGAATTCAGAGAAATGCTCCGAGCACTAAAAGCCAAGGGTAAACAAATTTTTGTAATCACCGCAACACACGATTACAAAGAAAAGTGCAAGAAATATGTCGGTGATAAAATCGAAGAAATGCCCGGTCTTTTAAGGGAAGAGCTTTATGATTTTTACGCAGAATTCGGTCCTGAACAGGCTCTTTCTTCAAAGCCCGAATATATGAGCTACGTTGTTCAGTTACCTAATAATATCCGCCTTTTTGCTCTTAATGACGACAGAGGTATTGAGGGCGAAATGTACGAGTGGGTAAAAGAACAGGCCGAGGATGCACGCAAAAACGGACAGTTCATTGTTGCAATGACGCATCACCCGATAATTCCTCCGTCCCCTATGTATGAACTTATAGGTAAGGGCGATATGCACCGCAACTATAAAGACAGACGAAAAGAATATGCCGATATGGGTATTCAGCTTATGCTTACGGGTCACACCCACACCCACAACATCGGCAGAATATTCTCAGACAGAGGTAACGCATTTTACGCAATAAGCACGGGTTCGACCTGCGGCTACCCCGCCCCGATAAGAAAGATTGAAATTGATGCAGAAAGCAAAACCGTAAATGTTTCAACCGAAACTATAGACAAGGCAGATATTGACACCAATGGTCTGACGCTCAAAGAGCACCTGAAAAAACAGCTTATCGGCGTTATCGGTGATATGATAAAGGCTGCAGGAAGCGACATTGACACCTTTGCCTATATGGCGGTAGGTATCAGTATCAAACCCAAGCTGGTTTACCGCTTCGGCTGGATAATAAAACCGATATTTAAGTTTCTGAATAATGTACGTTTTTCTACCTTTGCCGCATGGACAAAGAAAGAGACAGGACTGCGCAAGGAAGATATAGAATCCATTAAAAACGAGAAGGTAATTGATTTTATAATCAGCCTTGTTTCCAACCTCTTTTCGGGCGAAAACAATTTGGACTTAACCGACCCGAAATGCCGAATATACATAGGATTTTTGCGAATAATAGACAGCATACTTTCAACGCTTCACGTTGATTTGGGTAAGCTTATTAAGGTTGCGCCAGATGCGGTTTCACTGCTTGCGCCGCTTGCTTATAAAGGCGAATTCAATGCATACAACACCAGCTTACCGATATTCGATTATGTTGATGAAGGCTCAAGGCGTGACATACCGAAAACAAAAGACCCGTTTGCTCAGATACCCAAGAGCAAGAAAGGTCCTGCAATAATAGCAATAGGTCTGTTAAGTGTGGTTGCACTTCTTCCGCTGATACTGCTGCTGTTGTTATTCGGCTTTATAAATAATCAAATAAAATACGGTAAAAAAATCAAAGGATAATTTATGCTGAACAAAATTATTGAAACAGTTAAAGAAGCAGGAAAGATTATACTTTCCGCACACAATCAGGAAAACACAATAACTGCCAAGGAAGGCAAGAAAAACTTTGTAACAAAATACGATGTGGCTGTACAGGAGTTTTTGTTCAAAGAACTCGGAAAAGCCTTTCCCGAAGCTGAATTCGTAGGCGAAGAAGGCGAAAGCAACCTTGAATGCAATGCCCTTCGCTTTATAATTGACCCGATTGACGGTACGACAAACTTTATGCAGGACTACCGCTGCAGCTGCGTTTCGGTTGCACTTTGCAAAGGCAACGACATAATTGCAGGCGTTGTTTATAACCCATACACCAATGAAATTTTCAGCGCTGAAAAAGGCAAAGGAGCTTACCTCAACGGCGAAAAAATCACGGTCAGCCTCCGTCCCCTTTCAGACGGGCTTGCTCTTTTCGGCACTTCCCCCTATCACCCCGAAAACACGGACGAAACCTTTGCTCTTTTAAGAAAGGTCTTTGATTTTTGCCGTGATATACGCAGAAGCGGCTCGGCAGCATACGATATATGTATGGTTGCCTGCGGCAGATGCGAGGTGTTCTTTGAAAAAGAGCTTCAGCCGTGGGATGTTGCGGCGGGCACGCTGATTATCAAAGAAGCCGGCGGTCTTGCACTGAATTACGAAGGCAAAGAAATTGATTTTTCAAAACCAAATGACGTAGTTTTCGCTAACCCAAAAGCGTATAAAGAATTTATAACCTTACTTTAAAAAATGACCTGTATCGGTTTCGATACAGGTCATACTTTATTTTAATATACCGCTTTTGTTGTAACAACGCCTGTATCGGTTGTGTATGAACAATACGTTTCAAGGCTTGATACCGCTTTAATGATTATATCAGCATCGGTGTTTTCAAATACTTCTGCGGCGATAATCTTACAATCTGTTTCGGGAACTTTTCCGCCGAAAACAACTGCGCTGTCATACTTGCCGCCTACATATTCTTCAATGCCGAGAGCCTTTATTTTAGGCATATTTGCGCCGATTTTTCTTGCCATTCCGAAGGCTTTGATTTCGGCATCAATATAAGCCGTATCGTTGAAATACTTAATATCTGCGTTGTTTGCCTTTGCAAATTCAACTGCTTCGTCAAGTGCTTCGTTACTCATTGAGCTGTTGACAAGAACAACGGTGTTGTTCATTCTTTCGGCAGCAGCATTGAGTGCGTCTTCTTTTGAAACAGCCTTGCCGTCTACAAACGAAGAAGTTACACGCAAGGGATTGTTAATCGTTGCAAAACCGAAAGCGCCGACCTTACAAAGAATGCTGCTGTCTGTCGGCTCACAGCGGACAATTGTCTTTCCGCAGGTGTGAACATTCATTTCGCAGAGCTTTGCACAGCCTGTACAAACTGTCTTTGTAACCTTTGTTTCAAGCGGAACATTCTTCTTAAACGGAACTTTTGGCTCAAGAGCACCGGTAGGACAAAGGGCAGCACACTGACCGCAGGAAATACAGCGTGATGAACCAAGAGTATTATTGAACTCGGGCGAAACAACCGTAATAAAGCCACGGTTTACAAGGCCGAGAGCTGTAACACCCATAACCTCATCACATACCCTTACGCACTGACCGCAGAGAATGCACTTGTCATTATCGTGAATGAGATACGGATGGGTTGAATCCTTACCGCAAATTGTCTTTTCACCGCTGTATACGGCAGGATTGACGTCATACATTCTTGCGAATTTAAGAAGCTTACACTTGAAATAATCAAGACAGCCGCATTCAAGGCAACGGTCTGCTTCCTTTTTAGCCATTTCTTCCGTGAAGCCAAATGCAACCTCCTTGAAGTTGTGCTTTCTTTCTTCGGCAGGCATAGTGGGCATTTTTGCGCAGGGAATTTTTTCTCTGTCTGCCAAATCTTCGGCAGTAACCTGCTTTTCAACTACAAAGGGCTTACGGTAGCCGACTGTAAAGCCGTTAAGGTAGCTGTCGATAACATCTGCCGCCTTTTGCGCCTCACCGATTGCGGCGATTGCAATTGATGCACCCTTGTTAGTAGCATCACCAACGGCAAAAACGCCTTCAATATTTGTCATAAACGTTGCTTCGTCGGCAACAATTGTATTCTTTCGTGTCAGTTCAAGACCGTCAAGACCGTTGACATCGGTCTGCTGGCCGATAGCCATAATAACGCTGTCGACATCGAGAATTTCAAACTTGCCTTCAACGGGAACAGGTGAACGTCTGCCGCTTGAATCGGGCTCGCCAAGCTCCATAACCTGTAGCTTAACGGCACTTACCTTGCCGTCTGCACCGATGATTTCGGCAGGATTTGTGAGGAACTTGTAAATTACGCCCTCTTCCTCTGCTTCATCAATCTCAAGTTTTTCGGCAGGCATTTCATCCCTCGTTCTGCGGTAAACAACATAAACTTCCTCTGCACCAAGGCGTACTGCAGTACGGCAGGCATCCATTGCGGTGTTACCGCCGCCGCACACAGCAACCTTCTTGCCTATTTCGAAGGGCTTGCCCTCAATTACGCTGCGCAGGAAGTCGATACCGCCGTAAACGCCTTCTAAGCTTTCGCCTTCAACACGCATAGGACTGCTTTTCCACGCACCGACGGCAACGACAACAGCATCGCTTTCAGCCTTAAGACTCTCAATAGTGAAATCGACACCGAGAGTCTTATTGTTAATCATTTCAACGCCAAGGTCTTCTATGAGCTTTATTTCCTGGTCAAGAAGCTCCTTGGGCAGTCTGTACTGCGGAATTCCGTAGCGGAGCATACCGCCCATTTTCGGCATTTTATCGTAGATTTTAACGCTGTAGCCCTTGATTCTCAGAAAGTATGCCGCAGTAAGTCCGCCGGGACCGCCGCCGATAACTGAAACTGTTTTTCCGTTAAGGGGTGCAAGCTCGGGAACGCAGGTATTTTCGCTTTCAATATCAATATCCGCAACAAAGCTCTTTAAATATGCAATCTGTATCGGGTCTTCAACAAGACCTCTGCGGCAGGCAGTCTGGCACGGGTGCGGACAAACTCTGCCGATTGCGGCAGGCAAAGGAACTTTTTTCTTGATTAATTTAAGTGCCTCCTCATACTCGCCGTTAGCAATAAGACCGACATAGCCCTGACAGTCCGTACCGGCAGGACAGGCAAGAGAGCAAGGTGCTTTACAGTCGCCCGTGTGGTTTGAAAGAAGCATATCAAGCGCAAATTTGCGTGATTTTACAACTCTTTCGGACTTGGTGTTAACAATCATTCCGTCAAAAACCTTTGTTGAACAGGCACGAAGAAGCTTCGGCACACCTTCAACCTCTACAACACAGATACCGCAGGCGCCGTATTCTTCAATTCTCTTGTCGTGGCAAAGAGTGGGAATTTCAATGCCGACAGTTTCAGCCGCTTCAACAATGGTCATACCGGGCGTTGCTTTAATTCCAACGCCGTCAATAATAATATTGAACTTATCACTCATCATTAATTCCCCTCCTTATCTTTTCTCTACCGCACCGAAGCGGCAGGCATCCATACACTGACCGCACTTGATACAGGCGGTAGTGTCAATAGAAAATTTCTTCTTAATTTCACCGCTGATAGCACCTACTGGGCACTTTTTACTGCAAAGCGAACAGCCGATACACTTATCCTCATTGATTGTGTACTTGACAAGGTCAATACACTCACCTGCAGGGCAGCGCTTTTCTTTAATATGAGCCTCATACTCATCACGGTAGTATTTGATTGTTGTAAGAACAGGGTTAGGCGCAGTCTGACCCAGACCGCAGAGTGCACCTGCTTTGATTTCGTTGCAGGTATCTTCAAGCAATTCTATATCGCCTTCTCTACCCTCACCCTTACAGATTCTGTCAAGGATTTCAAGCAGTCGCTTTGTACCGACACGGCAGTGTGTGCATTTACCGCAGGATTCCTTGGCAGTAAAGTCAAGGAAGAAGCGTGCCATACCGACCATACAGGTGCTTTCATCCATTACAACCATACCGCCCGAGCCCATAATTGCGCCCGTTGCAGAAAGCTTTTTGTAATCAATTTCAGTATCCTGCATATCAGCCGGAATACAGCCGCCCGAAGGGCCGCCGAGCTGAACACATTTATAATTTCTGTCGGTCTTCATACCGCCGCCGATATCAAAAATAACATCGGAGAGCTTTTTGCCCATGGGCACTTCAACAAGACCGCCACGCTTGATTTTTCCCGTAATTGCAAAAACCTTTGTGCCCTTGCTGTCAGGTGTGCCGAGCTTGGCAAATTCTTCACCGCCGTTACGGATAATCCATGAAACGTTGGCGAAGGTTTCAACATTATTGATATTTGAGGGCTTGCGCCAATAGCCCGACTGTGCAGGGAAAGGAGGCTTAAGGCGAGGCATACCTCTTGAGCCTTCAAGCGACTCGATAAGCGCTGTTTCCTCACCGCAGACAAACGCACCTGCACCTGCCTTTATACGGAATGAGCACGAGAAATCAGTGCCGAAAATATTTTCGCCTACTATGCCCTTCTCCTTTGCCTGTTCAATTGCTCTTTCAAGACGAATAATGGCAAGCGGGTATTCGGCACGGACATAAACAATCGCTTCCCTTGCGCCGATTGCATAAGCACCAATAAGCATACCTTCAATAAGGTTGTGAGGGTTGCTTTCAATAACTGCTCTGTCCATAAATGCGCCGGGGTCACCCTCGTCTGCATTACAGATGAGATACTTTTCTTCACCCTGGCTGCTTTTGGCGGCATTCCACTTAAACCATGTGGGGAAGCCGGCACCACCTCTGCCTGCAAGACCCGAAATCTTTATTTCTTCAATAACTTTTTCAGGAGTCATTTCAGTAAGTGCCTTTTTGAGTGCTGTATAGCCGCCGTTAGCAACGTAATCATCAATTTCTTCGGGGTTTATGATACCGCAGCCGTTAAGCGCAATTCTTGTCTGTGAGTCAAGAAATACTTTATCTTCATCGCTGAGAAGAAGCTTTTCAATCGCAGAAACATCTCCACTTACAAGATAAGCGGCTATGCTTTCACTGTCGTTTTCAGAAACCCTTACAAGTCTTGCTGTTAATGTTTCATCGTTATAAATATCGACAATAGGCTCAAGGTAACACATACCTATACAGCCCGTAACCGAAAGATTTACATTGATGTTTTTTTCTTGAATTATATTTTTAAGGCTTGAAAACACCTTACCAGCACCGGCGGAAATACCGCAGCTGCCCTGTCCTACTTTAACGGTAATCATTATTCCGCCTCCTTAAGTGCCTCGTCCTTAAGACGTGCAAGAATATCCCTTACCTTTTGCGGTGTAAGAGATCCGTAGGTTTCATCGTTAATCATCATAACGGGTGAAAGCGAGCAGCAGCCAAGGCAGGCAACGTTTTTAAGGGTAAACAGACCGTCCTCGGTTGTTTCACCGTCCTTGATGCCGAGAGTATCAAATATTGTTTTTTCTATCATAAGCGAGCCGTTTACGTGGCAGGCTGTACCCTGGCAAAGCATAATCAGATACTTGCCGACAGGCTTAAATCTGAACTGAGTATAAAAGGTAGCCACGCCGAAAACCTTTGCGGCGGGAATATTGGTTTTTTCTGCAATGTAGTTAAGTACATCAGCAGGAAGATAGCCGTATATTCCCTGCGCCTTCTGAAGAATTGTAATAAGGCTGCCGGGTATTTGGCCATAATGTTCAAGTGTTTCGTTGAGCAAGGACAAATCGCTCTTGCCGCATGAACAGTTGCAAGACATAATATCACTCCATTTTAAAATACTTGATAATTATACTCCTTCCGCCAAAATAATCAAGTGTTTTAACCAAGCAATTATTCACAAATCACACATAAATCTTAAAATAATATAATATTTTTATTATTTAGAATATTTGTCAGCAATTCTATTGAAAGAGCTCAAAATTTATGATATTATTTTTATAATATGTCTTAGAATATCACAAGTTTTCCGATAGAGGTGAAGAAATGCAGACAAACAACTCCTCGGCTCTTGACACAATAGAGCCGAAACAAGCACCCGTGCTTGACAAACAAAACCGCAGATTCCTGACCCCCAAGGAAATTGCCGCCTATGTTCTTACTTCATACGGCACAAAAAACCTGAACTCCTATGTTGATACATGGAAGCAGTATTTCCTGCTCAACTACACGGGGCTTTCAGGCTCGGCGATAGCATCAATGAATGCTGTTACCAGTATATGGGATGCGCTTGATGACCCGCTTTCGGGTATTGTTATAGACCGAATGAGAACCCGTTGGGGCAGACTTCGTCCCTTCCTCATTCTGCCTATGCCGATATGGGCTATATGCACAATGCTGTTTTTCCTTGTTCCTTATGCTATTCCGATGGCATACAGACCCGTTTATGCGATTGTAATCAGCATTCTCAACAGTATAGGCTGGTCCTACTACAACGCATGGACAATATTGCTTTATAACATCACGCCTAACTTGAGCGAAAGAAACAACCTGATTACTGTTCAGAAGTTTGTTGAGTTGTTCGGTGTCTGGATTCCGTCAATGGTACCTGTTACAATTGACTTCCTGCCCGGTCTTACCGGCTGGTCTCAGGAAGGAATATACGGCGGTTTTGCCCTGTTTTTTGTCGGCATTCTCGTTATTTGCTCGGTATTTGCTTTCCGCAATATCAAGGAACGAGTACCGATTGCTTCCAAGGAAGATATGGAAAATGTTTCTATCTTCCAATCTATCAAATACACGATACGAAACAGACCCTTGTTTGTTCTCATTCTTTCAAACTTTTTCGGAAGCGTTAAGGGTATAGGCGGAGCAAACGAAGGCTTGTTCTGGCTCAACTGTACAGGCAAGCTGACAAACGGTACAATCTGCGGACTTTTCACAGGTATTCCGAATTATATTGTCACTCCCCTTGCGCCCAAGCTAATCAAGCGTTTTGGCGCAAGAACCTGTGCCGCTGTCGGCGGTATTTTCTCCGGTGTTGCATATACCTTGCTTTACTTCATCGGTTACACACCGTTCGGTGATGAATTCAACGCCGTAAACCTTGCTTTCGTTACCTTTATGCTTACTGTTTGCGGTCTTCCCAACTGCCTTATTGGTGTTTGCGGTCCCGTTCTTCAGGGTGATGTTTACGATTACCTCGAATGGAAATCCGGTGTCCGTAACGAAGGCCTTGTAAACGCTGTTCAGGGCTACGTTACGAAGCTTTCCGGTACGCTTATCGGTGCTCTTTCAGGTCTTGTACTTGAGTTTATTCATTACTCACCCATTAAGGATATTGCCGGTAACATTGTTCCACACACAGACCCGTCAATTCTTCAAGGCATCTGGGGAATCTTCTGTCTTGCGCCTGCTGTTGCAAGATTCGGTTATGGCTTCTCCCTGCTGCTGTTCAATGTACACGGCAAATTCCGTGAAAATATGCTTTCCGAACTCAACGCAAAACGCTCAATGAAAACTCTTAACAATAAGGAAAACTGAGATGAATATACAGATTTTCGGAAAATCCAAGTGCTTTGACACCAAGAAAGCAGAGCGTTATTTCAAGGAACGCAGAATCAAATTCCAGATGATTGACGTTACAAAATTTGGTATGAGTAAAGGTGAATACCAAAGCGTTAAATCCGCTGTCGGCGGCTTTGAAAACCTTGTTGATAAAAACTCAAAGCTGTATGAGGAGCTTTTTATCGAGTACCTTGCTTCAATGGAAGCCAAAGAAGAAAAGCTGCTCGAAAACCCTGCACTTTTTAAAACTCCCATAGTCCGCAACGGCAAAAAAGCCACAGTCGGCTACCAGCCGGATGTGTGGAAAAGCTGGGAATAATACATTACAACTAAAATACCGCTGTCCTATCAAACGAAGACGGCGGTATTTTTATATTGTTTGATGAAAAAACGGAGAATGATTTTCACCATTCTCCGTTGATTTTGTTATTTGTTAATTACTTAACCATCTTTGCAATTTCGTCTGCGAAATTGTCTTCTCTCTTTTCAAGGCCTTCGCCCTTACCGAAGCGAACCATACCTGCAATCTTGATGTTTGCACCAAGCTTCTTAGCAACGTCAGCAATGTAGCCGCCTACTGTACCATCGAAGAGATCGGAACGGACGAACTGCTGATCAAGAAGGCAGATTTCCTTGAGCTGCTTCTTGATACGGCCTTCAACTGCACCGGCAAAAATCTTGTCGTTAACATATTCTTCCTTACCTGCAACTGCAAGCTGTGCAAGAGTTGCAACTGCTTCCTTGGAAAGGAAATTGAAAAGGAAGTTGTTGTTCTTCTGTGCCTCGTAAGCTGCGATGTCTTCGTCGCTGAAGAGCTTTTCGCTTACGCACTTGTCGAAGAGCTTTCTGAGGATGGGCTTGGGAAGAGATTCGGGCTTGTTGAGTGAGCTATCGATTGTGATAGACTTCATCTTTGCAAGCTCTTCATCGGAAATATCTTCCTTGCTGAGATATTCGGGGTTCATAGCTGCAACCTGCATAGCAACGTTCTTACCCATAGCAACGAACTCTGCGTTGTCAGCAGCAACATCTGTGTCGAACTTAACAAGAACACCAACAGAACCGCCGCCGTGGATGTAAGTTGCGCAAACGCCCTCTACTCTCTCGAAACGGCGAACCTTCTGGTTCTCACCGATGGAGAGGATGTTGTCCTGAAGGTTTTCCTGAACTGTTCTGTCACTGCCGGCAAGCTTGCAAGCAAGAAGAGCATCAAGATCAGCGGGAGCCTCATTAACAACTGTATTTGCAACAGCCTTTACGAAGGTTGTGAACTTGTCGTTCTTTGCAACAAAGTCTGTTTCTGCGTTAACTTCAACAATAACGCCAACGTTCTTGTCAGCATCGTAGTAGGGATAAACCATACCTTCGGCAGCAATTCTGCTTGCCTTCTTTGTAGCAGCAGCAAGACCCTTTTCTCTGAGGAAGTCAATTGCCTTATCCATATCGCCGTCTGTTTCAGCGAGAGCCTTTTTGCAGTCCATCATACCAACGCCGGTCTTCTCACGAAGAGCCTGTACGTCTTTAGCTGTAAATGCCATAGTGATTATCCTCCTATATATTAATAAGATTAATTACAATAATTAATTATTCAGCAGCAGCTTCTTCTGCTTCTTCAGCAACAACCTGCTCACCCTGTCTGCCTTCGAGAACAGCGTTTGCCATTTCTGCAGCGATGAGCTTAACAGCACGGATAGCGTCGTCGTTACCGGGGATTACGTAGTCGATTTCATCGGGATCGCAGTTTGTGTCAACAATAGCAACTACGGGGATACCGAGTCTCTTTGCTTCTGCTACTGCGTTCTTTTCCTTGCGGGGGTCAACAACAAACATTGCTGCAGGCTGCTTCTTCATGCCTGTGATACCGCCCATGAACTTCTCGAGCTTTTCGATTTCGAGCTTGAGCTGAACAACTTCCTTCTTGGGAAGGAGATCGAATGTGCCGTCAGCCTCCATGTTCTTGAGCTGAGCAAGTCTCTTGATTCTCTTCTGGATTGTCTTGAAGTTTGTGAGCATACCGCCGAGCCAACGAGCATTGACAAAGGGCATACCGCAACGGATAGCTTCCTCACGAACAGAGTCCTGAGCCTGCTTCTTTGTGCCAACGAAAAGGATTTCGCCGCCTTCTGCTGCGATGTCTGCTACGAACTTGTAAGCCTCATCGAGCTTCTTAACTGTCTTCTGAAGGTCGATGATGTAGATGCCGTTGCGCTCTGCGAAGATGTAGGGAGCCATTTTGGGGTTCCATCTTCTGGTCTGGTGACCGAAGTGTACGCCAGCTTCGAGGAGCTGCTTCATTGATACTGTTGCCATTGTGTTTTTTCCTCCTTAGTTTTTCCTCCGTGGAGCTGTTTTGAATTTACCGAACAGACGATTCCTAGACCGTCTGCACTTCGGCAGGACCACTCCACGTGCGAAATGCACGGGCAATTATACCACATTGCCCGTGCATTTTCAAGTGTTTTTTGCTATAAATTTGAAATTATTTTTATAATAATATTGGGTAAATCTTACATAAGGCTTCTGTAGAGCACCTCAATCTCCTCAACGCTGATATCACGGGGATTGCCGGGGCGGCAAGCATCTGCAAATGCGTCTGCTGCAAGTGCCTTGACATCCTCTTCCTTGACAACACCCTTAAGGCTTGTAACGATACCGACATCCTCTGCAAGCTGACGGACAGCATCAACAGCGGCGTTTCTTGCATCCTCAAGGCTCATTGCGTCTACACCTTCAACACCCATTGCCTTTGCAATGTCACGGTACTTCTCGCCTGTTGCGGGAGCGTTGAAAGCCATAACAGCAGGAAGAAGAGTAGCACAAGCCTTACCGTGAGGCATATCATAGTAAGCAGAAAGAGTGTGAGCCATGGAGTGGTCAACACCGAGACCTACATTTGAGAAGCCCATACCTGCGATATACTGACCGAGAGCCATACCGTCACGGCCTTCCTTCTCGTTCTTGACTGCACCACGAAGGCTCTTTGCGATTACCTCGATAGCCTTGATGTGGAACATATCGGAAAGCTCCCATGCACCCTTTGTGATGTAGCCTTCGATAGCGTGAGTAAGAGCATCCATACCTGTTGCGGCAGTAAGACCTGCAGGCATTGAAGCCATCATATCGGGGTCAACAACTGCTACTACGGGAATATCGTGAACGTCAACACAGACGAACTTACGCTTCTTTTCAACATCGGTGATAACATAGTTGATTGTAACCTCTGCTGCTGTACCTGCTGTTGTGGGAACAGCAATAATGGGAGCGCAGGGATTCTTTGTGGGAGCAACGCCCTCAAGAGAACGGACATCCTCAAACTCGGGGTTTGTGATGATGATACCAATAGCCTTTGCAGTGTCCATTGATGAGCCGCCGCCGATAGCAACGATACAGTCAGCCTCGGCTGCCTTATAGGCAGCTACGCCGTTCTGAACGTTTTCGATTGTGGGATTGGGCTTGATATCGGAATATACAGCGTAGGGAATTTCAGCCTTGTCAAGAAGGTCTGTAACCTTTGCGGTAATGCCGAACTTGATAAGATCGGGGTCGGAAGCAACAAAAGCCTTCTTGTAGCCTCTTGCCTTAATTTCGTCCGGAATTGCGGCAATGGCGCCTGCGCCGTGGTAGGAAGTTTCGTTAAGTACAAATTTGTTCATCTTAATCACCTTCAAAAATTATTTTAGTTGGAATTATGCTCAAATTTATTATACACAAACACACCTTGGTTTTCAAGGATGTATGGCAGGTATAACTATTTTTTATGTCTTCTTCTGCGCTTTCACTCTGCATTTGGGACAGGTTACGGAAATATTGCCTCTGCCCTTGGGCACACGCAAAGAAGCACCGCAGTTTTTGCACTTAAAATATTTATGCGTTTTTCTGTCACGGATTATATTGGAGAGCAGCTTAAATTCTGCCTTTGGCTTTTCTATAACACGCAAAAACCACATTCTTTCACGGGTACGTGCATCAATATTCTTTGAGAGAGTACGCCAGATTGCAGCCGCCATAACCAGCATACCGATAAAGTACATAAACCTTAGCGGTCTGAAATTGGATAAAAACGTGAACACGCAGCCAAGAATTATGATAGCCGCTGTCAGCTCGTCAGGACCGTATCTGCCCATCATAAATCGGCGCAGCCAATCCATAGCCCTTAATAAATACTGTTTCATTTTCAAATATTCGCTTCCTCTTGATTTTGTTTACATAAATACTAACACACGATTGTGATAAAAATGTTGCAACAATATAAAGTTATTCGTCAAACAGACTTTCCTGCAAACCGAAAAGCTCTTCTCTGCGCTCTTCTTCTGACTCAATATTCTGTTCAAAGCTGCCGTCATCATTTACAAAAATTATTGTTCCCTCACGCACCTCAAAAGGCAAATCCGAAACATAAAGTTCAGTAATAATTTCGTTATCATCTACACAGACAGCAATATTCCCTTCAACTCTGTCAACGGTCAGCTTTTTCATTTTATTACCTCGGCTGTATTATTATTTACGGCTAGAATATCAAGAACATTATTATCAACGGTAAATATAATTGTGCCGTAATCGGCTGTTGAATAGTACACTATCCCCTCTTCGTTGAACAGCTCAACGGTTTCTCTGTGGGGATGACCGTAGCTGTTGCCCTCTTCATATGACAAAACGGCATAGGTCGGATTTATGGCTCGTACAAACTTCTTTGAATTTGAGGTTGAGCTGCCGTGATGAGCACCCTTGTAAACATCTGCCGAAATATCGTAACCTGCTTTAAGAATCTGATTTTCAACCTCTTTTTCGGCATCACCGGAGAAGATAAACGAATAACCGCTATAGTTGAGTTTAAGCACAACGGACATATTGTTGAGGTTTTCATCCTGCTCAAAGGGAGCAAGAACGGTAAACTCCACACCGCTGAAAGAATACTCGTTACCGAGCTTTGCCGCTATTACCTTAGCACCGCTGTTTTTAATTGCTGTAAGCATCTTTTCATAGGTTACAGTTGTGGGAGTATTGTTTTTTGAAAGACGGGGCATAATGATTTTTTCCGTCGGCACAGCGTCAAGCACCTCGGCAACACCGCCTATATGGTCGGAATGAGGATGAGTAGCAACAAGATATTTGAGGCTGTCAACGCCCTGCGCTTCAAGGTAATCAAGAACGGTTTTTTCATAGCCGTTTTCGCCTGCATCTATAAGCATATTTCCGTCAGGCGTTTTAATCAGCGTACAGTCACCCTGACCGACATTTATAAAATGAACTGAAAACTCGCTGTCAATTCTTGTTCCGTCTGCTTCAAGCGGCTCAAAAAGAGGTTTGAGCTGCTCGGAAAACAACGACAGCACAAGCACAATGATAACAGATAAAATGCTTATGATAATTTTTTTATTTTTTGCGTTTTTTCTCTGTGCCATATTTATTTTTGCCTTTCAAAATACGGTTATTATTTCTTGGCTGAGGTTTATTGTGTGCAAAATGCTTTTCATTCTGCTCTCCTCTGATAAGGCAATTAGGCCCGTTACCTATAAGGTCGGTACGCCCTGCCCTTTTGAGTGCTTCGGTTACAAGTGCTTTGTTTTTGGGGTTAAAATATTGGAGCAAAGCCCTTTGTAAAGCCTTGTCATGTTCAGTTTTCGCAACGTAGACCTCTTTGAGAGTATAGGGGTCAAGACCCGTGTAGAACATACAGGTTGAAACCGTACCCGGTGTTGGGTAAAAATCCTGCACCTGTTCGGGACGTATGCGGTTATTTTTCAGAAACAGTGCAAGCTCAACGGCATCCTTGAGCGTACTGCCCGGATGTGATGACATAAGATAAGGCACAAGGTACTGTTCCTTACCGATTTCTTTATTATACTTATAATATCTTTTGGCAAATTCAAGGTAGGTTTCGATATGCGGCTTACCCATAGCATCAAGCACGCTTGCCGAGCAATGCTCGGGAGCAACCTTAAGCTGACCGCTGATGTGGTTTTCCACAAGCTCACGGAAAAACTTGTCGTCCTTATCCGCAATAAGATAATCAAAGCGTATACCCGAACGGATAAACACCTTTTTGATTTTCGGCAATGAACGAACCTCACGCAGAATACCGAGATATTCCTCGTGGTTTGCTATAAGATTGGGACAAGGCTTGGGTGCAAGACACTTTCTGCCCTTGCAAAGACCCTTTTCAAGCTGAACATCACAGGCCGGTCGACGGAAATTAGCTGTAGGACCGCCTATATCGTGAATATAGCCCTTAAAATTCGGCTGCTGAGTAAGTAGTTTTGCTTCTTCAACAATTGACTGCTTGCTTCTTGAGGTTATAAATCTGCCCTGGTGGAAAGCAAGTGAACAGAAGTTGCAGGCGCCAAAACAGCCCCTGTTATGTGTTATCGAAAACTCGACCTCTTCAATTGCAGGCACGCCGCCCATATCATCATACATAGGATGAACGGCACGCATAAAGGGCAGCTTATAAACCGCATCCAGCTCCTCCGTGGTAAGCGGAGGCATAGGAGGATTCTGCACAAGCATTTTATTGCCGTGACGCTGCTTGACAAGCTTACCTCTTATATGGTCAGCTTCATCCATTTGTATACGGCAGGAAACGGCATATTCACGCTTATTGGAAACAACATTTTCAAACGAAGGACATTCCGCACCCATAAGCGGTGTTTCACGAACATCGCAGGCATAGCAAGTGCCTTTAATATCACGAAGCGTGGAAATGTGTTCTCCATTATTAAGTCTGTCGGCAATTTCAACTGTCTGCTTTTCACCCATACCGTAAGAAATCAAATCGGCCTGTGAGTCAAAAAGAATTGAACGGCGGACTTTATCATCCCAATAATCATAATGAGCAAAGCGGCGCAAAGATGCTTCCAGACCGCCAATGATAATCGGCACATCACCGTAAAGCTCACGGATTTTGTTGCAATAAACTATTACGGCACGGTCAGGTCTCTTTCCGCCGACACCGCCGGGAGAATAGGCATCGTCATGCCTGCGTTTTTTTGCGGCGGTATAATGAGCCACCATTGAATCTATATTGCCGCTGCTGACAAAAAAGCCGAGGCGTGGTCTGCCAAAGCGCAGAAAATCGTCGTTACTGCGCCAATCGGGCTGTGCAAGAAAAGCAACACGGTATCCCCTGCTTTCAAGCACACGGCATATTATCGAGGCACCGAAGCTGGGGTGGTCAACATAAGCATCACCGCAGACATAGACAAAGTCTATATCATCCCAGCCACGTTCTTTTACCTCTTGCATATTTACGGGAAAAAAGGGCATTTTTTACTCCTCACCGCCGTCAACGCCGACGTAATTATTATCACCCAAGGCACGCATTTCGTTGAACTGCTGTTTTGTCATAAGCACCTTTCTGGGCTTACTGCCCTCAAACGGACCTATGACGCCTTTTTCTTCAAGTTCATCCATAATACGGGCTGCCTTGGCGTAGCCAATTTTCATTTTACGCTGTAGAAGAGTGGTTGAAGCAAGCTGATTTTCAACAACAACCTCAATTGCACGCATGGTTTCATCATCAGCCGCACTGTCGGGACTGCTGTTCGGATCCGGCAGACCGTCACCCTTCTTCTTTTCGGCAACTGCCTGTCTTTCAATTTCTTCCATAACGGAATCGTCATACTGAGAAGAGCCCTGAGTTTTGATGAAATCGACAACCTTTTCAACCTCTTCATCAGAAACATAACAACCCTGCAAACGAACAGGTTTGGAAACACCGACGGGGTTAAACAGAAGGTCACCGTTGCCGAGAAGCTTTTCGGCACCTGCGGTATCAATAATTGTTCTTGAGTCAACTTGTGACGAAACATAAAGTGCAATTCGGCTGGGGATGTTTGCCTTGATTATACCCGTGATAACGTCAACAGACGGACGTTGCGTGGCAATTACAAGGTGCATACCTGCGGCACGAGCCATCTGCGCAAGACGGCAGATAGAGTCTTCAACCTCATTGTGTGCTACCATCATAAGGTCGGAAAGCTCGTCAATGAAAATAACAATCTGATACATCGGCGCCATTTCGGGAGTTTTTGCAGCAAGCTTGTTATAACCCGAAATATCACGCACACCTTTTTCAGAGAACATCTTATAACGCTTGAGCATTTCGGAAACAGCCCAGGCAAGAGCACCTGCAGCTTTTCTCGGGTCAGCAACAACAGGCACCATAAGGTGCGGTATGCCGTTATAAACCGTAAACTCAACCTGCTTGGGGTCAATCATAATGAGCTTGACCTCGTCAGGCGTTGAATTGAAAAGAATACTTACAATCATTGCGTTAAGGCAGACGGATTTACCCGAGCCGGTAGTACCTGCAATGAGAAGGTGCGGCATTTTAGCAAGGTCTGTGCAAGTAACATTACCCGAAATATCCTTACCAAGGGCAACGTTGAGCTTACTCTTTGCGGTTTTAAACTGCGGAGAATCTACTATCTCACGCAGGGTTACGGTCTGCCTTGTCTTGTTGGGTACTTCGATACCGACAGCAGCCTTATTCGGGATAGGTGCTTCTATACGGACACCCGAAGCGGCAAGATTCATCGCAAGGTCATCCGCAAGACCGGTAATACGGCTGATTTTAACGCCGGGAGCAGGCTGAATTTCATAGCGTGTAACAGACGGACCTCTGACTATATCAACAATTTTAGTTTCTACATTAAAGCTCTTGAGGGTTTCAACGAGCTTGTTGGCGTTTGCCGTAAGTTCTTCTTTAACATCGGAATCGCCAAGACTGCGGTTTTCGGCAAGGCACTCAACATCTGGCAAAACGTAAACATGCTCAGCTGCAGAAACGTCGTCCTCATCATCTTCTGTAATGATTGTCTGCTGTTCGTGAACATCCTTTTCCGATTCAAGGCTTGCCTTTTCGATGAGGTCAACCACCTCCTGTGCAGGAATCGGGTTTTTGCTTACCGGAATATCCTCATAAACAGGCTCAACCGGTTCGGGCTCGGTTTTTACGGGCTCATCGTCAACATCAACGGTAAGATCAACACCTGAGGGCATGGGACTGAACACGGGTATATCCGTTGTCTTTTCGGGCTCGGGCTGTTCAACATACTCAACAGGCTCATCCTCTTTGTTGGGAACGGGGTCATAATCGTCGCTGAAAAAGCCCCTGCCAAGTTTAGGCTTTTTAAGTGTCTTTTCAGGCTCGGGAAGCTGATAATCATCGTGCTTCTTTGCCTTTTTCGGCTTTTCTTCTGCAGGAACAACCTCTTCGTAGCGCTTCTGCTCAATTTTCTGCTGTGTGTAATCGGTTGCACGGCTCAAAGGCTTTCTGATAAGCTCAATGAGCTTGGGTACGGTTGTACCCGTAAGGAGCATAACTAGAGCAAGCAGTACAATTATAACAGTAATAAGGCCACCGGTTTTTCCGAAAAGCTTTGCTATTGCACCACCGAAAATTGCACCTGCCGCACCGCCGTTTGTAATGCTCAAGCCCTCAGCCCACGCAGCTTTAATCTGCTCGGAAAACGAGGTCTGATTAAGATAATCGGCTGAATTTGAGGCAGCGTGAATTACGGAAGAAAGACAGACGGTAGCACTTGCAATACCACCGATACGCATGGCAAGGCTGCCCAAGGGTCTGTCCTTGGCCAGTACATAAGCCGTGTAAAACAAAAGCACGGGCACGGCAAAGGCACAAACGCCGAACATACCAAAGAAAATATCCTTCATACCCTGCCAGAGGTTTGATTCACCCTCAGCAGCACCGCTGGGCACTATAGTGACAAACAGCAAAAAAAGGCCGACGGCAAACATAACGCTGGAGATAACCTGCTTGCGTGCTGTGTTTCTCTCTGCGGCTTCCGACTGCTGCCTTTTAGTCTGATTTGTTTTTGAGTTATTGGTTTTCTTCTGCGAAGTCTGCTTCTTTGCAGAAGAAGAGGCACCCGAATTTTTCTTTGGTGCGGTTGATTTTTTCTTGTTAGTATTCTCTGCCATTTCAATTTCCTCATTTATAGATTAATAGTTACAAAAATTAAACATATTTTTGATATTATACCACTTTTAAAACATTTGTTCAAGTGCAATACATAAATTATTTATATATAAAATTGCTCTGCCGATTACAGCAGAGCAACCTATAAATTAAGTTATGTAATGAATGTATAATAAACAGCACTGATAATATAAACAGCAACGAAAGTAACAGCAGCAATCAAAAGGACTTTTTTCAAAAATGCACCATCATCAAAGGATTTTACCGGTGTACCGCACGAAACGCAGAATTTTGTGCCGTATTCAATTTGCTGACCGCAAGCCGTACATTTTAACAAGGTCATTTTTCTTTTCACAAAAATATATACAGGAATAATCCAAAGACCGAGAAAAAAGCCCGAAACAGCCCAAAGACCCGAATCCATATTCAGCCGCCGTGCTTTCACCCGAATTACAAGAGCAATAACCACCCTCATAACCACCGAAAAACCTATTATTACAAACGAAAAGGTCATAGCGGCAAAGCCCGTTGCCATTCCTACCAGCATTGCTCCCATAGTTTTCCGCCTTTCGTGTTTTTCTTAACGCCATTATAGCACAAATCTTTACAAAAAAGAAGTTACAAAATTATTTTGCCTTATTGTAGTTATGAAGAAATATGATATAATGAAAAAAGTTGTTAAAGCAGTTTATGAAAGGGATGTTGTATATGTCAACAAAGCTCTGGCACGAGGATTATGAACGGGATTGGATGCGGGCTTTTCCGCTGGGCAACGGCCGTATCGGCGCAATGCTGTACGGTGACCCGTATGAAGAAACAATCGAAATAAACGAGGAATCGCTCTGGAGCGGCAGGCAGATTAAGGAAAAATACAACAGCTCGCCCGAGGCTCTTGCAAAAATACGGCAGCTTTTACTTGATGAATGCTACGAGGAAGCCGCTGAGCTTTGCGAAAAAACCTTTATGTCATCACCCGAGCGTGTACGTTTCTTTGAAAGTATGGGTGAATTGCGCATTGAGTTCCCCGACAAAAGCCGATATGAGAACTACCGCAAGGAGCTTGAGCTGAGCGAAGCAATAGGCAGAGTATCGTATAACAAGGGTAGAACTGAATACAAAAGCGAGACCTTTGTAAGCGAAAAATACGACGGTCTGGTTTATAAAATCAGTGCATCCTCAACCTTTGACTGCTATGTTACTATGGAGCGTGAGCAGGATGCCTACACCTCCGCTCTACATAAGGATCTGCTATTTATGAACGGCCGTGTAACCTGGTATGATGAGGACGTATATGGCGAATGCGGAGAAGGCATGGCCTTCGGTGCAAATATTTTTGTCCGTACCGACGGCACACTTCTCAACGATAAAAAGCACATCATTGTTCAGGATGCAACGTGGGTTATTGTTTACGGAGTATTTGAAACAAATTACAATGTTGAAAAGTACGATATTGATGAATCAATTGACTACCGTGCCGTTCTCAAACAAAAGCTTGACGCTATTACGGCAGTTGATTACGAAACACTCAAGGCAGAGCATATAGCTGCACACAAGGCGTTGTTTGACAAGGTTTCATTCCGGCTCAACGCACCCGTATATGATGATATTCCCGTTGACTGGCGCCTTTATTTCCTGCAGCGTAATCGCCAGGAAGACCTTGATATGTATGAGCTATACTATAATTTCGGACGGTATCTGTTGCTTGAAAGCTCTGCGAAAAACGCAACTCTTCCTGCCAATCTGCAGGGAATCTGGTGCAACGGCTACCGACCCGAATGGGGCAGCGACTACCACACCAACATAAATTTGCAGATGAACTATTGGCCTGCAGGCCCCGGAAATATGCCTGAGGCAATGCGCCCGTTTGTGCATTTTATGAAGATGATAAGCCGCTTCGGGCAGCAGACAGCGCAGGAACAGCTCGGCAGTAACGGCTGGGTTATTCACCACACAACCGATATTTTCGGCAGAACCGGTCCGCACGACACCATTCATTGCTTTTTCCCGATGGCAGGGCCCTGGCTTTGCCTTAACCTGTGGGATTACTATGAATTTTCCGGCGATGATACTGTACTTAAGGAAATTTATCCCATAATGAAAGGTTCGTGCGAATTTTTACGTGACTATCTGATTGAGGACGGCAAGGGCGGACTGACCACCGCACCGTCCAATTCACCCGAAAACTGGTTTTATTACTACGATAAAAACGGTAACAGAAAAAGCAGTATGTTCACACACGGCGCAACGATAGACTTTGAGATTATTGACGCTTTGTTCACACGAGCAATTTACGCCTGCGAAAAGCTCGGCGTTGACGGGGATTTTGCAGAAGTTATGAAGAATATTCTTAAGAGATTGCCTCCGCTTCGTGTAAGCAAGCGCTACGGCACACTTTGCGAATGGATTAACGACTATGAAGAGGTCGAGCCCAACCACCGCCATATTTCACATTTATTCGGTCTGTATCCCGGCGACTGTATTAACGAAACTAAACCCGAAATATATCAGGCTGCAAAAAACACAATTGTTCGCCGACTTTCCCGTGGAGGTGGCTCAACAGGCTGGTCAAGAGCGTGGACAATCAACTTTTACGCACGCTTTAAAGACGCTGAAAACGCTTGGGATAATCTGCAGCAACTGATTACAAGATTCACTGCAAACAATCTTTTTGATATTCATCCGCCCTTCCAGATTGACGGCAACTTCGGCGGTGTTGCAGGCATAAACGAAATGCTTCTGCAAAGCCACCTCGGTAAGCCCGGTGAGCGAATTATTGAAATTCTGCCGGCACTGCCGGAGGCGTGGAAAAGCGGCAGTATATGTGGCCTGAAGGCACGAGGCGGCTTTACCGTTGAAATTTACTGGAACGAAGGTAAAGCGACAAAAATAAAAATTACCGCAGACAAAAAAGCAGCTTTGCGCATAAAGCTAACCGATAAAACAGCGCACCTTCAAACACAGAAGACCTGTACCGTTGAAAACGGCATACTCATTGCACAGCTTGCTGAAGGTGAAGTTATTGAATTCAATTCTTGATTTATTTTATATAAATTAAACATTGACAAATAAATCAATAAGTTTTAATATAGTACCATATGTTTTTTGGAGGAAAATGAATATGGGTTACAACATAGCACAAAAGCTGATTAAGAGCCATCTTGTCAGCGGCGAAATGATTCCCGGAACGGAAATCGGACTTAAAATTGACCAGACACTCACCCAGGATGCCACAGGTACAATGGCATACCTTGAGTTTGAGGCTATGGGTGTTGAAAGAGTAAGAACGGAGCTTTCTGTAGCATATATCGACCACAACACTCTCCAGACAGGCTTTGAAAACGCAGACGACCACCGCTTTATCCAGAGTGTTGCAAAGAAAAGAGGTCTGCGCTATTCCAGACCCGGTAACGGTATCTGCCACCAGGTACATCTTGAGCGTTTCGGCAAGCCCGGCAAAACGCTTATCGGCTCGGACAGCCACACTCCCACAGGCGGCGGTATTGGTATGCTTGCAATCGGTTCAGGCGGTATGGACGTTGCCGTAGCTATGGGCGGAGGAACATACTATATTCCGATGCCCAAGGTTGTAAAGGTTAATCTTACAGGCAAGCTCTCTCCCTGGGTTGCCGCAAAGGATGTTATCCTTGAGCTGCTCCGCAGAATCTCCGTAAAAGGCGGTGTGGGCAAGATTATTGAATATACCGGCGAGGGCGTAAAGACTCTGTCCGTTCCCGAACGTGCTACCATCACCAACATGGGTGCGGAACTTGGGGCAACCACCTCGATCTTCCCCTCCGACGAAAATACGCTGGCATTCCTGAAGGCACAGGGAAGAGAAGAAGTATGGAC
>JAZUQA010000031.1:0-7644 GCA_045605425.1 Acutalibacteraceae bacterium | reverse complement strand
TTGTTCTTTGAACAAATCGGAAACAAATTTTATATAATCCCAATCGCCTTTGTGGTCGAAAGCCCAGACATAGGTGAATATCATTCCGTAATTGTTGCTCTTTGAAAACTCTTCAAAGAAAACCTGTCGTAATCTATTGACTGTTTTCCCCTCGTAATATCCGAATATTTCTATTACCGGCTCAATAGTCATATGATTGTGAAATAATTTAAGGTCGGTAATCTTTGTGAGTTCTTGCCCGACAGTCATTTTACCGACAGCTAAATTACCAAATATTATAACTAATTTCATAGTATCAAATCCTTTAAATCAAATTCTTTCAACGAAATCAATCAACTGTTTCAGATTATGTATTGTCCATTTATCGTTGCTTTCACCGCTTCGGTCAAGGTAAAAGGCTGTAAAACCTTGTTCTCTTGCTCCGTCGGCTTCTTCTTTGCAGTCGTCAACAAATATGCTTTCTACGGCGTTAACACCCTGCGCTTTAAGTGCGGCGTTGAAAATAATCGGACTCGGTTTGCCTGTACCGACCAACGAGCTTGCCGTGAATGAAGTGAAATATTTTGCAATGCCAAGCTGTTGCAATGTGAATTCAAGCGACGGTGAGGTGTCGCTTATAACTCCCATTTTGTAGCCACGGCTTTTGAAATATTCAAGCACCTCTACCGTTTCGGAGAACAAAGCCCTGTCGCCGTTGCACCAAAGCTCATTCAAAAGACACTCCGCCTTTTCTTCAACGTTTTCCGTTATACCCTCACCGACAAGCAGGTGATAATAGTACCTTCTGAAAAACTCTCGTTCATCTTGGAGTGTTTTGTACCACGGCTTTCTGCCCTCACTTGCAAGGTGAAAAAGCGACATCATTTTGTCGTAATCAAGCTCAAACGACTTACCGCTCCAAGAGCTGATTTGCCTGTCACGCCAAGCCTCTTTTTCGGCGGTGAAATATGTAAGCGTACCGTCACGGTCAAAGAATATTGCTTTGTGTTTCATTATCGAGCCTCATTTCTTATGCAGAATATGCCACACATCATTGCCGACAAATCCGCATTTTCTGTATAGTCCTTCGGGGTTTGTTTTGTTATCAACTTTGCCCGAAACAGTCGCAAAATTTGCAACATCTTTCATTCTGTATAGCAATTCTGTTACTATCAACTGACCGATTTTCTTGCCACGGTATTCAGGTAACACCTGTATCCATTCAAGCACAAGTTCTTTTGCTTGTGCATCATAATCTGCTAAACCGCAGCCGACATATTTACCCGTTACTTTTTCTTTAACCATTACCCAGAGGTTTTCGTTGTAAACAGGTGTTAGAGTGTAGCTTTTAATAAGCTCTTTGTTTACCGAAATATCTGTATATGAATTATTGATTATCTGTACAATTGTCTTTATATCTTTTTGTGTGGCAGTTGTAATTTCAAAACCGGTAGTTGCGATTTCGGGTATTTCTATAAGACTGTGATACAAGCGAAAATACTTTTCTTCGGTGTAATCAGATAATATATCGGATGAAAAATCTCTGTCGTGCAAAATGATCATATCAGGTGGAATGGTTATATTTTTAGCTTTCCAGTACGGAATAGATAATGTGCCGCAAGGGTTGTTAAGATATTCACGCAGCGTAATCATTTTAAACCTCGTTCAATAAAGAAAGAATATATTTTTCCAAGTCATCAGTTAGTGTCTGCTTTGAGATTGCTTTTGTTAAAGCCCTTACTGAATATTCCTCAAATGCATTAAGTTTACCGTTCTCATTATCGGAAAGGTAATATGAAGAATCTATACCGTCAAATTTCTTTTCGCTTGTAAGAATATGGCTTTGCAAATTGAGAATATACGGGTGGATAATATGATGTAAGAATTCGTGTATTACAGACTCCGAATTATATTCACCTGAACTGAAAATTAACTGCTTGTCAACAATGTGGTAATCACTCGAATATGCACACTTAATCGGAGATAAAACTATTTTAACATTATTAATCACAGTATTGTACCTGCTTATACAAGTTTCAATTGCTTCTTGTACGGCTGTTAAGGCTTCGGCATGAATTTTGTTCTGTTGTTCAATCCAAGCATTTTCCCATTTTAAATATTCTTTAAAATGCTCGCTGTTTATAACTTTGTTTAATTCCACGGGAAAGGCAGAAATCCAAGACCAGAAACTATCATCCCTTTCTGTGTCCTGTAGATTGCTTTCTGACATAACAAATTTCTTGTATGCTTCAAAATCCGAAAACCGAGCAGTATCGGCATCTATATAAAAGGTAGCCGATTCCAATAAAGCTGCCCTTGGCCAATAAGAATATGCTTTGCAAGTATTCTGCTTGGCTTGTGAAAAGAAGCAGGAAGATATTTCAGGCTTGTAAAATGATTTAACTGCTTCGATTTGCTCTTGGGTTCTCCCAAGAGAATAGTAATCATATCCCGATTGTAACAGCGCAAAATATATTGCCGATATTTCAGGTGAGTTGCCGATAACATTAGCGGCTTTTATCATCGGTTGAATAACCTCCTTAGAGTGTAGGGACAATTCACGAATTGTCCGTACAAAAAGTAATATGCAGTTTTACAATTTTAAACAAACCATACTGTATGTCATTCTGAGGCGTAGCCGAAGACTCTTTCTTTGCTTTTTAAGATTCTTCACTTCGTTCAGAATGACATTTGTTTTTTATGTTTGCTTACAGCAGAAAGGTGGGTGGTGCAATAACCACGGTCAATTCATGAATCGACCCTACAATGCAAATCTCCTTTAACATTCCTTTTCAAAACAAGCCAACATCAAGCCCTTTTCTGCTTCAAGTCTTTTTTCCGTATCTTTATAACCGCATTTAGTATAACATTTTCTGTTCTTGTCCAAGTCCTCGGGAAAATCAACATACAGCTTTCTTGGCTTTTTCAAAAACTTTTCCGACTGTAATATTGCCTCGGTTGCAATACCTTGGTTCTGATATTCGGGTGAAATATATACTCTTCCGAGGTAATATTTGCCCCAACGAAGATTCTTTATAAACGGTGTAGAGCCTTTTATTCTGTACAAAATACCGCCGACTATTTTCTTGTCTGAAAGAATTGTCAGATACAGAAAATTCGGATTATTCAATCTGCAAAGTATGTCCCGTTTATCTCTTAAACACGGGTTGCCTTCATCGTGATATTTTTCATAAAGCGGACGAAAGGCTTTTTGCTGAATATCTGTCAGAATTTCAGCATCATCATTAACGGTTAATCTTAACGAAATCAATTCTTAATCCCTCCAAACAAAAAACTCCTCTGACACAAAATCAGAGGAGTTCGGCTATAGCAATATAAAACCCTACATTGCGGACAAAACAACATCTGATTTGATATTCGGATAATAAAGATAATACATTGTCATTTTGTCCACCTGCCTTTCGGTAATTTTTTTCGATTATACGCCTATATTGCTCAATTGTCAATATCTGTGTATTATCCGTTGCTTTTTGCCTTAATCTGTGCTAAAATTATTCGGAAAAATTTATTAAATTGAGGGAGATTAAAATGCAAACCTTATCTTTTGTTTTAAGCATTATCGGCCTTGCTTCAATGATTATTGCGTCACTTATCAAGGGACCGAATATGAAGAAAATTCTTTTCTTTGTTTTCTGCGGAAATGTTCTTGTAGCAACGAGCTATCTTATCGGCGGCAGCGGCATCAACGGCGCAGCCTCTTGCTACCTTGGCGGTCTGCAGGCGATTATCAACTATTTCTTCGATTCCAAAAACAAGCCTTTGCCCAAGTGGCTTGTTGCAGTTTATGTTGTTGCCTTTATTGCCGTCAATCTTGCTGTAGGCGGCTTTTCGGCGCTTGGTCTGCTTGCGATTGTCGCTTCGCTAACTTTTGTTATGTGTATCGGTCAGAAAAGCGGCGCAAAATACCGCTTCTGGACTATAGTTAATATGCTTCTCTGGTGTACATACGATATTCTTTCAAAGTCCTACGGGGCTCTCACTTCACATATACCGCTGCTTGTTTTCACAGTTGCAGGTATGATTATTCACGACCGTAAAAAGGAGAAAGTAAATGAGTAAAACTGTGCGTTCTTTGGTTTGCGTTATTGTTGCTGTATCTATGCTGTTTTCGTTTCCCGCTTCTGCGGTTGACGGCGCACAATCACCGTCAGGCGAAATCGGTTTCTTTGAGCTTATTGCGGATTTTTTTGAAGCTGTTTTTGCAAAAATTTATGAGCTTTTTAAGCCCGGATTTAGTTATATAGATGTTGAAGATTACACAACCGAGCTTTTTGAAATACCCGGGCTGGACGATGACTTTGTTCCGCAGGGATTCTGTTTTATTGAAGCCTTGAATTCCTTTGCTGTCAGCGGCTATTCGTCAGCCGGCGGCGAGGGTGACGAAGCCATTTCGAGAATTTATCTTATTAATAACGAAACAAAAGCCGTAAAAAAATTTCTGCTTATTTGTCCCGACGGCACGGGCTTTGATTACCACGCAGGCGGCATTGCTTCAAACGGCAACGATGTATGGGTTGCTTCGGGCGGCAGCGAGAAAAAAGGCGGCTACGCCTACCACATAACGGCTGATGTGCTTGCTCAGGCACAAGACGGTGCAAAGGTGCAGTTTGACGGCAGATTTCAGACCGAAGCCAAGGCTTCCTATATGTATTGTGACGGTGAAATGCTCTGGATAGGCGAGTTTTACAACAAGGATAACCCCGTAAATCCCGAACACTCCTACGGCAAGAATTCCGCCATCTGCTGCGGCTATGAATTACCTGTTGATGTTGATTATACGGCAGAAGAACAAATTGTGCCCGATGCTGTGCTTTCAATTCCCGACCAGGTACAGGGAATGTCTTTTGCCGATAACGGTGAGGTTGTTTTCAGCACTTCCTACGGCAGACGAAATAACTCCGTAATGCATATTTATTCCGATTATAAATCCTGGAAGACCGATACCGCAGAGGTGTTCGGCACAAAGGATATTCCGCTTTATATAGCCGAAAATGACAGCCGAATAACAAAAATCACTATGCCCACACTTATGGAAGCGTTTGATTATTACAACGGCAAGCTTTACCTGATTTTTGAATCAGGCGCTCAAAAATATTCCGATGCACGCCGTGTTATTAAAACCGTGTGGGAAACGGATATAAATGCCGTAATAGGTGCAGTAAAAAACAAATAACGGTGATTTTATGTTTTATGAATTATACCATAAAAATCTTGGTTATACTCACACGGCACGCCTTGAAAACGGTGTAACAATAACCTGCTATCAAGACGGAACAGCCGAAGGCAGCGACGGCAGAAAGTACCGTGTTGTCACTCACCTTGATGAGGAAGAAGATGTTGTTGTGGACGGCTGGGAGCCTGTAGAAGAATAATTTGCAAAAGGGTAACAAACGCAAATGAATATAACCGAAAAATTGCTCTCGATGAAAGATGAGCAGTACAAAGCCTTTCACTCAAAGCTGATGCCTACCGTTGACGAAAACAGGGTAATAGGCATCAGAATACCTGTGCTGCGAAAATTTGCAAAAGAGCTGTCAGCCGAGCAGGCAAAAGAGTTTATGCAAGGCTTGCCTCATTTCTATTATGAGGAAAACAATCTCCACGCATTTTTAATTGAGCGGATAGGGGATTACGACGAATGCATAAAGGCCGTAAACGCTTTTCTGCCCTTTGTCGATAACTGGGCAACCTGCGATTCACTGCGCCCGAAGGTGTTTAAAAAGCATCTGCCTGAATTGCTTGAGTATATAAAAATATGGATAACCTCAAAGGAAACATACACCGTGCGTTTCGGTCTGGAAATGCTGATGTGTTATTATCTCGATGAAGCGTTCAAGCCTGAATATCTTTCACTTGCCGCAGGCGTGAAAAGCGAAGAATACTATGTCAATATGATGCTTGCGTGGTTTTTTGCAACAGCCCTTGCCAAGCAGTACGATTCGGCAATTGCTTTTATCGAAAGCAATAAGCTTGATATTTGGGTACACAACAAAACGATACAAAAAGCAACAGAAAGCTACAGAATTACCGATGAACAAAAGGTGTATCTAAAAACACTTAAAAGGATAAACAATGAATTACATTATTGAACGAATTACAACAGAAAATTACAATCGCTTTGAGGATATGGTGTATTGGCGTGTGAATTCGGCTGAACGCACACCCGTCAGCACGCCTGTTCCCGAAACGGTGAAAAAAGAACTTGAAAACAAGGATTTTTATGTATATGCCGTTGAGGTTGAAAACCGGTTTGTCGGCTGGATTTCGCTTACTTATATTCCTAAAATCGGTATATGGGGCGGTCACGGTCATGTTTTTGTGGATGAACTGTGGGTACAGCCCGATTACCGTGGCAAAGGCCTGGCAAAAGCACTTGTGAAAAAAGCCGATGAACTGAAAGAAAAATATAACGCAACAGGTATCAGGCTTTATGTAAACGTCAACAACCCCACAGCAAAGGGCTTGTACGAAAAATGTGGCTATACTGAGGATGGACAGGCATATTTTATGGAGAAAACCAAATGAAAACATTGTATTTTGTCGGCGGAACAATGGGTATCGGCAAAACGACAGTCTGCCAACAGCTCAAAAAGCAACTGAATAACTCCGTGTTTCTCGATGGCGACTGGTGCTGGGATTCTTCACCCTTTCAGGTAACGGAAGAAACAAAGGCTATGGTAACGGATAATATCTGTCATCATCCCAATAATTTTATCCGTTGTTCGGCGTATGAAAATATCATTTTTTGTTGGGTTGTGCACGAGCAGTCAATTATTGATTCAATACTCAAAAGACTTGATTTGAATAGTGTTAACGTAAAATGTATCTCGCTGATGTGTAACGAAGCTACACTCCGTTCAAGACTTGTCAAGGATATTGAAGCAGGCATACGTACACCGGGTGTCCTGGACAGAAGCCTTGCAAGGCTTGAAAAGTATAACTCACTTAATACCGTAAAAATCCAAACAGACGGCAAAACAGTAAACGAAATTGCCGCTGAAATAATGCAATAATACATGGGAGATTGATTTATTGACAATAAAAACTATCGCTCAAAACGATAATATCTGGAACGAAGTAAAAGATTATGCTCAAAGTTGTTCCTGGCGTGCAGGCGAGGCTCTTGCACGGGCAATGGAACGAAACTCCTTTGAAGATTGGGAAAGGGTTATAGTTGCCGTCAGCGACGAAAAAATATGCGGATATTGTACCGTAGAAAAAACCGACTGCATAAAAAACGTACCGTATACACCATATATAAGTTTTGTATTTGTCGTCGAAGAATACAGAGGAAACAGGCTAAGCCAAAGGTTAATTGAGTATGCAATGAATTATCTTCGTTGCGTGGGCTTTGAGAAGGTTTATCTTATCAGTGACCACGAGAATTTATACGAAAAATACGGTTTCAGTGTAGTAGACCGTAAAATCGCTCCTTGGGGTGAAGAAGAAAAAATATATATGCAAGTATTATAAAATAGGTTTCGAGGCGTTGCAGAATTACAGTTTGTTAAAAAAATTAGGAATTAAATTAAAAATGCTCCACATACACCTCTTCAGTCACCTGCGGTGACAGCTTCCCCTCAGTAGGGGAAGCCTTTAGCTATAGCAGTAACTTTTCTTGCCTTCCCCTTGAGGGGAAGGGGG
>JAZUQA010000030.1:0-48256 GCA_045605425.1 Acutalibacteraceae bacterium | reverse complement strand
TCCCATAGCGTAAGCTAGTAAGACCCCTCATAGACTAAGAGGTTGATAGGCTGCATGTGTAAGCGTAGTGATACGTTCAGCTTGGCAGTACTAATAGGTCGAGGGCTTGAACCATTTTCTACTTGGTATTCAGGTTTTTCTTACAACTCACATTACCATTCAAACCTTTGTTCAGTTTTTAGGGTATGATTTTACCTTAAATATGCACCTTTAGCTCAGCTGGTAGAGCACCTGACTCTTAATCAGGGTGTCCAGGGTTCGAGTCCCTGAAGGTGTACCAAATATGGCCCGTTGGTCAAGTGGCCTAAGACTCCGGCCTCTCACGCCGGCAACAGCGGTTCGAATCCGCTACGGGTCACCATATTTGACTTCTTGCTTCTTTGAAGCTTGAGTATAGATTATGTGCCACGGTGCATAACAGTTGGTGTTTATGACATTGAGGGTCCACCCGTTCCCATTCCGAACACGGTAGTTAAGCTCAATCGTGCCGAAAATACTTGGTGGGAAGCCGCCCGGGAAAATAGGTCGACGCCAACACAAAAGCCGGACATTTTTGTCCGGCTGAATTGATAACATCAGCGTTTTGCTGATTTGATATAGTTTAGCGATATGCTAAACGCTTTATATGCCCTAATAGCTCAGTCGGTAGAGCACGCGGCTGTTAACCGCGGTGTCACAGGTTCGAGTCCTGTTTGGGGCGCCAGAAAAATTCCGTTCACGAATGTGGATGGAATTTTTTTACTTATTTACTATTAACTATAAAAATTGTCTTGATTTTTTAAAAAATCTGATGTATAATACATACGAAATGAATACAGGGGAGCTTGTATAAGCAGGCTGAGAGGAAGTAATCCAACTTCGACCCTATAACCTGATGCGGATAATGCCGCCGTAGGAAGTCATATTTATGTGATTTTGCAGGAGGCTTCCGTCAGGGTGTCTCCTTATTTTTATTTCATATTTATAAATTCCGGAGAGCCGTTCCCAACGGCTGAGAGGCAGGAAAACCTGCGTCCCGTAAACCTGATCCGGATAATGCCGGCGTAGGAAGCATATAAAAAGTACATTGTGAATCTGCAGTAAACAAGCCGTACTTTGAGAAGCCTTCGCCTTATTTTCCGGCGGAGGCAATTTTTATTTTTGGAGGTAATTTTTATGAAAGCAAGTATCGCAATTCAGGTTCTTCCCACAGCCAAAGACCAGGATGAGCTCATCCGCATTGTGGATGAGGTTATCGCATTTATCAAAAGCAGCGGTCTGAACTGCCACGTAGGTCCCTTTGAAACCACAATTGAAGGCGAAAGCTATGACCAGATTATGGATATTGTAAAGGAATGTCAGCACGTTGCAATCAGAGCAGGTGCAAAAAGCGTTTCGGCTTATGTCAAGGTTGTTTACCGCCCCGAAGGCGAAATTCTGACCATTGACAAAAAGATAAAAAAGCATGCTCAGGCGTAACATACCGTCAATCACCGCCGTTGCCGCATTGCTGATTGTATGGCAGCTTCTTTGCACAACGGGACTTGTACCGTCCTTTATGCTGCCGTCACCCATAGAGGTAATCAAGGCTTTTGTCAGCGAATTTCCGCTGCTTCTCGAAAATTCCGTTATAACCCTGCAGGAGGCTTTTATAGGCTTGTTTCTCGGCGTGAGTGTGGGATTTTGTGTGACTGTGCTGATGGATACGTTTGAAATCCTCTATAAAGCATTCTATCCGTTGCTCATTATCACTCAAACAATTCCTTCCGTTGCAATAGCACCGCTTCTTGTTCTTTGGTTTGGCTATGAAATGATGCCGAAGATTGTTCTGATAGTTATTTCAACGTTCTTTCCCGTAACTGTAGGATTGCTTGACGGGTTCAGAAGCGCAGATAAAGATGCGGTAGGCTTGTTGCGTTCTATGGGTGCAAACCGTGCAAAGATTTTCCGTTATATCAAATTCCCTTCGGCAATGCCTCAACTGTTTTCAGGCTTGAGAATAGCTGCGGCGTACAGCGTTGTCGGAGCTGTTATAAGTGAATGGCTCGGCGGCTTCGGCGGTCTTGGCGTTTATATGACACGGGTAAAAAAAGCCTTCGCTTTTGACAAGATGTTTGCCGTTATTTTTCTTATTTCGGCAATTTCTCTTGCACTTATGGCCTTGGTCGGATTTGCAGAGAAAAAATGTATGCCTTATCGTCACCTTAATGAAAAGGAGAAAAACTTATGAAAAAATTAATATCAATTCTATTGGTTATTACAATTATTTTCTGTTTGTCTGCTTGCGGAAAAACAGAGGATAAAAATGAGCTGAGCAAAATAACAATTGTTCTTGACTGGACACCGAACACAAATCACACAGGAATATTTGTTGCCAAGGCTAACGGTTATTTTGAGCAAGCCGGTCTTGCTGTTGAAATTGTTCAGCCGGCCGAAGGCAGTGCGGAAACCTTGGTGGCATCAGGTAAAGCACAGTTCGGCGTTTCGTTCCAGGATTCTTTGGCACCTGCTTTTGTAGGAGATAATGCTGTGCCCGTTACCGCTGTTGCCGCAGTTATTCAGCACAACACTTCGGGTATTATTTCACGCAAGGGAGATGGAATGGACACACCCAAGGGTCTTGAAGGCAAGAAATATGCTACGTGGGATTTGGATGTTGAAAAGGAAACAATCCGTGACGTAATGAAGGCCGACGGCGGCAATTTTGACCTTGTTGAGCTGATTCCGTCAACTGTAACCGATGAGGTATCGGCGTTAAAGAGCGGTTCTGTTGATGCTATATGGATTTTCTACGCTTGGGCAGGTATAGCTTGTCAGGTAGCAGGCCTTGAAACAGATTACTTTGAGTTTGCAGACATAAATCCCGTGTTTGATTATTACACACCCGTTATTATCGGCAATAATTCTTGGCTTGACGAAAATCCCGAAACCGCAAAAGCATTCGTTGAAGCACTTTCAAAAGGATATACCTATGCAACTCAGAATCCCAAAGAAGCCGCAGATATTCTTATGGAGGCTGCACCTGAGCTCAAGGCTAACAGCGAGCTTGTTTATGCAAGCCAGGAGTATCTTGCAAACGAATACATAGCCGATGCATCAAAATGGGGTGAGTTTGATTCCGACCGTTGGGCAGCCTTCTATAACTGGCTGAACGAAAAGGAGCTTCTTGAAGAAAAAATCGATCCCGATTTCGGCTTTACAAACGACTATCTTCCGCAATAATATGAAAAAGCTAGAAGTAAAAAACGTCAGCAAATGCTTTGGCGAAAATTCTGTTTTAAAGGATGTTTCTCTTGAACTTAATCAGGGGGAATTAGTGTGTCTGCTGGGTGTCAGCGGCGGCGGTAAAACAACGCTGTTCAATATTATTTCCGGTCTGCTGTCACCCGATAGCGGGCAGGTGCTGCTGGACGGAAAAGACATAACCAATCAGCCGGGCAATATAAGCTATATGCTGCAAAAGGATTTGCTGCTGCCTTACAGAACAATTGAGGATAACGTTGCAATGCCGCTTTTGCTCAAAGGAATGAAGAAAAAGCAGGCACGTAAACAAGTATCGCCGTTGTTTTCTCAATTCGGTCTTGAGGGGACACAGAAGAAATATCCTGCTCAGCTTTCGGGCGGTATGCGTCAGCGTGCGGCACTTTTGCGCACATATATGTTTTCAAGTGATGTTGCCCTGCTGGATGAGCCGTTTTCTGCTTTGGATACTATAACAAAGAGCTCAATGCACAAATGGTATCTTAATGTTATGCAGCAAATCCGGCTGTCAACTCTTTTCATTACCCACGATATTGACGAAGCAATTCTCATTTCGGACAGAATATATCTGTTATCGGGCTCACCCGGAGAAATAACGGGAGAAATAGTCATTAAAGAACCTAAACCCCGACGAGAGGATTTTAACCTGACAGCAGAATTTCTTGAGTATAAAAGAAAAATACTTTCGTTGCTTTAATGACAAAAAATACCGAGTGTTCTGACTGAACACTCGGTTTGTCTTTCTTATGCTGTTTCTACGCTGTTTGCTTTCTGAAGTCCGTATTTCTCAATGGCGTTTTCACGCATTTTGTATTTGAGAATTTTACCTGCGGCATTCATCGGGAAGGAGTCAACAAAGTCAATATATTTCGGAACCTTATGGCGTGCCATATTATCCATAATATATTGCTTCATTTCTTCTATAGTCATTTCTACGCCTTCCTTGAGAATAATGCAGGCGCAGATTTCTTCACCGTACTGCTCGTCGGGCACACCGATAACCTGAACGTCATTTACCTTCGGGTGTGTATAAATAAATTCTTCAATTTCCTTGGGGTAAATGTTTTCGCCGCCACGGATGATCATATCCTTAAGTCTGCCTGTGATACGGTAGTTGCCGTCAGCCGTTCTGCAGGCAAGGTCGCCTGTGTGAAGCCAACCGTCTTTATCGATTGTAGATGCGGTTGCCTTGGGCATTTTGTAATAGCCCTTCATAATGTTGTAGCCACGTGCAACGAATTCACCTGTAACCTCGTCGGGACAGTCTTCACCGGTTTCGGGGTTGACAATCTTACACTCGATTTCTGGCAGTGCTCGGCCGACTGTTGCAACACGAACCTCCAACGGGTCATCCGTTGAACTCATTGTGCAGCCGGGTGAAGCCTCGGTCTGACCGTAAACAATGGTGATTTCCTTCATATTCATTTTGTTGACAACATCCTGCATAACGGAGATGGGGCAGGGGCTGCCTGCCATAATACCCGTTCTCATATAGGAGAAGTCTGTCTTCGGGAAATCAGGATGCTCAAGAAGAGCAATAAACATTGTCGGAACGCCGTGGAAGGCGGTAATTCTTTCGTTGTTGATGCAGGCGAGTGACGGCTTGGGTGAGAAGTAGGGCAGGGGGAATATAGTGCCGCCGTGTGTCATTGTTGCAGTCATGGCAAGCACCATACCGAAGCAATGGAACATAGGCACCTGAATCATCATTCTGTCAGCAGTTGAAAGATCCATTCTGTCGCCGATGTTTTTGCCGTTATTGACTATGTTGTAGTGGGTAAGCATAACACCTTTGGGGAATCCTGTAGTACCTGAGGTGTACTGCATATTACATACGTCATTTACATCAACGGTAGCTGCGATTCTGTAGACCTCTTCAACGGGAACCTCGGAGGCTCTTGCAATAGCCTCATCCCAGGTAAGGCAGCCCTTTTTCTTGAAGCCGACGGTGATAACGTTTCTAAGGAAGGGAAGTCGCTTTGAATGAAGAGGCTCACCGGGTACGGTGTTTTCAAGTTCAGGGCAAAGCTGACCGATTATTTCGTTGTAGTTTGAATCTCTCCAGCCGTCAATCAGAATAAGCGTATGCGTGTCAGACTGCTTGAGCAGATATTCTGCCTCTGCAATTTTGTAGGCAGTATTCATTGTAACAAGCACGGCGCCGATTTTTGTTGCCGCCCAGAAAGCAATATACCACTGGGGAACGTTGGTTGCCCATACGGCAACATGACTGCCGGGCTTTACGCCCAATGCAAGGAATGCTCGGCAGCACTCGTCAACGTCATCACGGAACTGTGAGTATGTTCTTGTATAATCAAGCGTTGTGTATTTGAAAGCGTATTGGTCGGGGAATTCCTCAACCATTTTATCAAGCACCTGTGAGAAGGTCTTTTCAATAAGAGTTTCCTTTTTCCAGACGTAGTTGCCCGTATGAGACTTGTTCCAGAAAAGGTTCTTCTTGCCTCTTGAGGTGTTGCCAAAGCGAGCCATAAAGCTGACGTAGTGAGAAAAGATGATTTCCATATCATCAAGCTCAGGCATCCATTTGGGGTCCCATTCAATAGAGGCGTAGCCGTTATAGTTAACGGATGTAAGGGAAAGCACAACCTCATCAATGGGAAGCTCACCTTCGCCGATAAGACAGAACGTGAGAGCACCGTTTTCACAAACTGCATCCTTAACGTGTACGTGCTTTACGTATGCGCCCAGGTTCTTGATTGTAATTTCAGGCTCTTCCTTTGATATAAAGTATGTTGAATAAACGTCCCACAGTGCGGCAAGGCTGTCGCAGGAGAAGGTGTTGAGTATCTCGAGCAGCTTTGTGGTATCGGCAAAAATGCCGGCTGTTTCGATAATAATGGTAACACCTAATTTTTCAGCCTTGGGAATGATTGTTGAAAGTACGCTTATAACCTCGTTTTTCTGGGTATCATAATCTGCACCCGTGTCGGTTGCCTTGATACGCACATAGGGGATGTGAAGCGTGCAGGCAATCTCAAGGCATTTGTCAAGCTCTTTTGTGAAAGCCTCTCTGTCCTCTACACAGGCGGGGTTTGCAAGGGTATCAATGCAAGGAATTCTCAGGTTCTTCTCGTACATATTTCGTACTGTTGCCTGAGCTGCGGTTGAATAAAATGCACCGTTTTTTTCGTTGAAGGAAGAGTTGTTGATATTATGGAGTTCAATACCGTTGAAGCCTTGCTTTTCTGCAATGCTGCAGAATTCATCCCATGAATATCCGTGCCAACCCTTGGTTGAAAAAGAAAGCTTCATAGTTATCAGTTCTCCTCAAAAATAATCTTGTTGATAGCGTTGATGTATGCCTTGATGCTTGCGCCGATAATGTCTGTTGAAATGCCCTTGCCTGCATAAAGCTTGCCGTTTGAGCGGAGCCTTACGATTGCGGAGCCGACAGCCTCTCTGCCTTGCGTAACGGACTGAATCTGGAAATCGTCAAGCTCGTAGTGGTGGCCTAAAATCTGCTCAATGGCGTTGAAGGCGGCATCGATGGGGCCGTCGCCGATGGCAATGGCGTTTTTCTCCTGCTCATCCTTTTCAAGTGTAATCTGAGCGGATGAATTTATAATGTTGCCTGAGTTGATAACATAGTTGATAAGCTTATAGGCAGGAGTTACCTGAAGTGCGCTCGTGGCAACAATGGCATCAAGCTCTTTGTTTGAAACGGGCTTCTTTTTAGCAAGAGCTCTGAATGCCTCGTAAACCTTTGCGTGGTCCTCCTCGGAAAGGTCGTAGCCCAGCTTCTTGACAGCGTCTGCAACGGTCTGAGCATCATCGTTTTCCGTAAGGCTGAATTCCGAGTAGGGAACGGTAACGGCAGTGTCGTCTGCTGTGGGCTTGCCGTGCGTAATATTTGAAACCTGGGAAATAATACGTGAAAATTCCGTGTAGTTAAGGTCAGCGTTAATTCCTAATTTGTCGCCGCTGTTTCTTATTATGTTGGAAACTGTAAGAAGCGGAGCGATTCCGATATTGCTGCCGCTTGCTGCCTTAATTTCGTCTGCACCTGCTGCGAGAGCCATCATTGAAGCGGCTGCGGAGCAACCGTTTTTATTATCACACATAACGCCAAGCTTAACGTTTTGCAGTGCGGGAACGTTTTCTTTGATTTCTTTAATGAAGCTCACAAAAGTATCGGGGAGCATAGATGCTTCGTCATCGCAGATTGTGACGGTTTTTGCGCCTGCATTGATGGCTGTGTTTATTGCTTCGTAAAGAAAATCCTTTTCAGCCCTTGTTGCGTCAAGTGCAACAAACTCAACGTCACTGCAAAGTGAAGCAGCCTTCTCAACAAGTGAAGTGATAAGCTCAAGCATTTTAGGTGCTTTTTTGTGGCAAACGTATTCCATCTGAACAGGGGAAAGAGGAAGAGCAACAGAAAGACGGGGCTTTGAGGCAGAAGAAATTGCGTTCCATGCGTTGTCAACGCCCTGCTCAGTCATACCTGTGCATACACTCATTGTGCTGTTTTTCAAAAAAGCACAGATTGTTTTCAGAAGGAGAGTATCGATTTTGACGTTTTCAATCACAGGGAATTCTACAACCTGAACCTTTGCGCTTTCAAGAAGTCTTGCGATTTCAACCTTTTCTTTAAAGCTGAGAGATGTGTCCTTTGATTGTGATTTAAGAACAACGGTACGGTCTGCAATAATGATTTTTCTCATTTTACTCGTCCTTTCGTAAAATAAATAAAATAGTATGATTGTTTGAAGAAAATAAAAAAACCTGAGGTCAATGCACTATGACCTCAGGGACGAATTTCAAATCCGCGGTACCACCCCGGTTACTGCAAAAGCAGTCACTCATTAAGACTCTATAAAGTCTGTAGCCATGATAACGGGGCGTCCGTAGCTCCTTACATGCCAAAAGCGGTTGGGGAGCTCTGCTCCGGAACGAGACCGAATTTTTGTAACAGATTGACTTGCACCTGCCGTCAACTCTCTGAACTGCCGTACCAAAAAGACGTAATTCCTTCGTAGCATTTAACAAATATTGAAGAAAATGATATCACCAAAACGAATTTTTGTCAACAGTTTTTTGCGATTTTGTTTAATGTTTATACTTGGCTTTTGTTGGAAATGATTTTTTTGCCAAAAACTATTGACACAAAGCTATTGTTGTGCTAACATATATCAAAACAAAATATCGCAAATAAAAACTGTGACGAAGACGGTTGAAACTATGGTCTTTCAGAGAGTTGGCGGTTGCTGCGAGCCAACAGTACCTTGTTTTAAGAACCTATCCCTTCCGAGTTGAAGAACCGAACGAATTTCCAGTAGGCTTCTTCCGAGTATGCTGCGTTAGTGCAAAGGGGTTGATTGACCCTTGAGAGGCAAGTTTTCTTGCAATTTGAGTGGTACCGCGGATTTTATATTCGTCTCAAAGAGAAACGTAAGAGTTTCTTTTTGGGGCGTTTTTATTTGCGTTTTTTGCTTAACTATTTTCCTGAAAGGGTGAGATTATGGTTAACAATTCTTATGAAAACAAATTAGTAGAGGTGTCCGAGCGAATTAAAGAGCTTCGCAACATTTACAACCTATCCGATGTTGAAATGGCTGAAAAAACAGGTGTAAGCCTTGAAGAATATCTTGCATATGAAAAAGGTATGGAAGATATGCCTTTCTCATTTGTTCATAAGTGCGCAATGGCCTTTGGCGTTGAGCTTACAGACCTTCTTGAGGGTCAGAGCGCAAAGCTCACAACCTATAATGTTACAAGACGTGGTCAGGGCCAGGTAACCGCTAATGAAGAAGGTATTCTCATTCAGAACCTTGCTCCAAAGTTCAAGAATAAGCTTGCTAATCCCTATTGGGTAAAATACGAATATTCAAGCGAGCTGCAGACAAAACCGATTGAGGTTACAACCCACTCCGGTCAGGAATTTGACCTTGTTGTCAAGGGCTCTCTTAAAATCCGTGTCGGCGACCACGTGGAAATTCTTCACGAGGGCGACAGTATATTCTATAACAGCTCAATTCCTCACGGTATGATAGCTGTTGACGGTGAGGACTGTTTGTTCCTTGCTATGGTTATGGCTGAAGACGAAAAGCTTGCAGATAACCATATGAGCACTGTCAATACAGGCAAATCCACCGCACAAGAAAAGCTCATCTGCGATAAATTCATCACAACAACAGTTGATGAAAACGGCGTTTGTAACAGTATCAAATTTAATAACGAGGATAAATTCAATTTTGCATTTGATGTTGTTGATGAAATCGGCAGAAACTATCCCGAAAAGGTGGCTATGATTCATATCTCGGAGGATATGACGGAGCGTAAATTCACCTTTAAGGATATAAAAGAATATTCTTCACAGGCAGCAAACTATTTTAAATCCTTAGGCATCAAAAAAGGTGACAGGGTTCTTCTTGTGCTTAAACGCAACTATCAGTTCTGGTTTGCTATCCTCGGTCTTCATAAGCTCGGTGCAATTGCAATCCCTGCGACAAATCAGCTTGTTGTTCACGATTATGAATACCGTTTCAATGCAGCCGGTGTAAGTGCGGTTGTAGTTACTGCAGACGGTAAAGCAACCGATTACATTGACGAGGCTCAGAAAAACTGTCCTACCCTTAAGACGAAAATTGTTGCTAACGGCTCCAAAGAGGGCTGGCATAATTTCGATGAAGAGTTCGGTCTTTTCAGCAGAAGATTCGTTCGTGAGGCTGATTCAGCCTGCGGTGATGACCCGATGATTATGCTCTTCACCTCGGGCACAACGGGATATCCGAAAATTGCGGCTCACAGCCATAAATATCCTTTGGGACATTTCATTACGGCTAAATATTGGCACTGCGTACAGCGTGACGGCGTTCATTTCACAATTTCGGAAACAGGCTGGGGCAAGGCACTGTGGGGTAAGCTTTACGGTCAGTGGCTTTGCGAGGGCTGTGTATTCGTATATGACTTTGAGCGCTTTGATGCTTCAAAGATTCTTCCGATGTTTGCAAAATACAACATCACAACCTTCTGTGCACCGCCCACAATGTACAGAATGCTTATCAAGCAGGATATTTCGCAATACGATTTATCCTCAATAAAACACGCAACTACTGCCGGTGAAGCTCTTAACCCTGAGGTCTTCAAGCAGTTTGAAAAAGCAACGGGCTTAAGAATTCACGAAGGCTTCGGTCAGACCGAAACAACCCTTTCCATTGCAAACCTTAACGGCACGAAAATCAAAATCGGTGCTATGGGTAAGCCTACACCGCTTTATGATATTGATGTTGTTGACCCTGACGGCAATTCCGTTGCAGACGGTGAAACCGGCGAAATCGTTGTAAGATTAGGCGACAAAAATCCGTGCGGACTCTTCCTGGGCTATTATATGGGCTCTTATGTGGATGAGGAAAAAACCGGGGAGGCTATGCACGACGGCCTTTATCACACCGGTGATACCGCATGGCGTGATGAAGACGGATATCTCTGGTACGTCGGCCGAGTTGATGACGTTATCAAATCATCAGGCTACCGTATCGGCCCGTTTGAAATAGAAAACGTTATTATGGAACTTCCGTATGTTCTTGAATGCGGTGTTTCCGCTGCTCCCGATGAGGTACGTGGTCAGGTTGTCAAAGCAAGCATTGTTCTTACAAAGGGCACGGAGCCGACGGAGGAGCTCAAGAAAGAAATTCAGGAATACGTCAAGAAAAACACAGCTCCCTATAAATATCCGAGAATTGTTGTCTTCAGAGATGAGCTTCCGAAAACAATCAGCGGAAAAATCATGAGAAACAAGCTTTGATTTATATATAAAAATTACTATTGACTTTTCAATATAATTGTGGTATCTTTGAGTGAGTTGAATATTAAAGGCGTTGAAGAAAAGGGCACGGTATACCGAGCTTTCAGAGAAATGACGGTCGGTGCAAGTCATAGCAAGGTTTCCGGTGTTTGTAGTTTCCGAGCCGGGAGGAAGAAAGGCATTTGTGCTCAGTAGAACCTCTCCGTGATTGCTGCGTAAATGCATAGAGGTTGACAGACCTTGAGAGGGGCAGTTCTTACTGCAATTTGAGTGGTACCGCGGGTTAGCTATAACTCGTCTCAAAGAATATCTTTGGGACGGGTTTTTACGTTTTGTCCCATAAAACAGGAGGATAAATCAATGGAGAAAATGACGGGTCTTGATTATAAAATCAAGGAAATGGCCGCCAGAATCAGAGAGCTCCGTGAAATTGAAGGGTATACCGCTGTTCAGATGGCGGAGAAAACAGGTGTTTCCGAAAGTGAATATCTTGCTTGTGAAAACGGTGAAAGCGACCTTAACTTTGCTTTTATTTACCGTTGTGCGTTAGCTTTCAACGTTGATGTTTCAAGTATCATCGAGGGCAGCACACCCAAGCTCACAAACTATGTTTTCACAAAATCAGGTAAGGGTCAGAAAATTGAAAAGGCGCACGGTATGACATATTTCAACCTTGCCGCAAAATTCAAAAACAAAATTGCCGAGCCTCTTTTTGTTGAAGCTACATACAGCGAAGAAAACCAGAACAAGGATATTGAGCTTACATCTCACGATGGTCAGGAGCTTGATATTGTTATCGAAGGTAAGCTCAAGGTTCAGGTCGGTGAGCACTCGGAAATTCTCGGCCCCGGCGACAGCATTTATTATGACTCTTTAACACCTCACGGTATGATTGCCGTTGACGGTAAGGATTGTACCTTCTACGCTATCGTTCTCAATCCTTCAGGCGAGCCCATCCCCGAGCTTCAGCCCGCAAAAACCGTTAAAGACACAAAGTCTGCGGCGATTAAGGATACCAAGGAGCGTATTTACAAAAAGTACGTTGATGTTGTTGAAAACGAAAACGGAACTCCGACATCCATTAAATTCAAAAATACTGAAAAGTTCAATTTTGCTTTTGACCTTGTAGATGAGCTTGCAGACAAAGAGCCGGAAAAGCTTGCAATGCTTCACATCTCCCGTGATAAAACCGAAAGACGCATCACGTTTAAGGATATGAAAAAAGGCTCTGCCCAGGCTGCTAACTATTTCAAGTCCCTGGGTATTAAAAAGGGCGACAGGGTTATGCTCGTTCTCAAGCGCCATTACCAGTATTGGTATGCTATGATTGGTCTTAATAAGCTGGGTGCCATTGCAATTCCCGCACCGAATCAGCTTCAGGAGCACGACTTTGAGTACCGCTTCCAGGCGGCTGGCGTAAAGGTTATTCTTTGTACTGCAGACGGCGATACGGCTCATCAGGTAGATATGGCTGCTAAAACCTGTCCTTCACTTGAACACAAAATTATTGTTAACGGTGAAAGAGAGGGCTGGAGAAACTTCGACGAGGAAAGAGTTCTTTACAGCACTCATTTTGAGAGAGGCGAGAATGCTCCCGGCGGCGATGACCTTATGCTTATGTTCTTTACATCGGGCACAACGGGTTATCCGAAAATTGCAGCTCACAACTATAAATATGCTCTGGGTCATTTCCATACTGCAAAGTACTGGCACAACGTTAACCCTGACGGTCTTCACTTCACGATTTCCGATACGGGCTGGGCAAAGTCAATGTGGGGTAAGCTTTACGGTCAGTGGCTTTGTGAGGCAGCAACCTTCGTTTACGACTTTGACAGATTTGATGCAGCGGATATTTTACCGATGTTTGCGAAATATCATATCACAACCTTCTGCGCACCGCCCACGATGCTCAGAATGATGATAAAGCAGGATATTTCAAATTACGATTTCTCATCTGTCAAGCATATGACAACGGCAGGCGAGGCTCTTAACCCCGAGGTTTACCGCCAATTTGAAAAAGCAACGGGTCTTCAGATTCTGGAGGGCTTCGGTCAGACCGAAAGCACAATGATTATCGGCAATATGACTGGCGCAGACCATAAAATCGGCTCAATGGGTAAGCCTGCTCCGATTTATGATGTTAAGCTCGTTGATAATGACGGCAACGAGGTTCCCGTCGGTGAAAACGGCGAAATCGTTGTTAATGTTAAAGACGGCGCTCCCTGCGGCTTGTTTACAGGCTACTATAACGACGAAGCTAAAACAAAAGAAGTCTGGCACGACGGCTACTATCATACCGGTGACGTTGCCTGGCGAGATGAAGACGGCTTCTATTGGTACGTCGGCCGTGTTGATGATGTTATTAAATCATCCGGCTACCGCATCGGTCCGTTTGAAATTGAAAGTGTTATTATGGAGCTTCCTTACGTTCTCGAGTGCGGTGTTTCAGCCGCTCCCGACGAGGTTCGTGGTCAGGTTGTAAAGGCAAGCATTGTTCTTGTCAAGGGCACTCAGCCGACGGAAGAGCTTAAGAAAGCTATTCAGCAGTACGTTAAGGAAAAAACTGCTCCTTACAAATATCCGAGAATTGTTGTATTCAGAGATGAGCTTCCGAAAACAACAAGCGGTAAGATAATGAGAAACAAATTATAATTTTTAAGAGGTGATTAAGGTGGAAAGCAAGAGAATTACATTGCTGGCAGGACATTACGGCTCAGGTAAAACAAATATAGCGGTCAATTACGCTTTCTATCTTAAAAATCTCGGTAAAGATGTTGTTGTTGCAGACCTTGATATTGTTAACCCATATTTCCGCACAAGAGACAGTATTGATGAGCTGACCGAGGCTGGAATACGCCTTATATCTTCGGCGTTTGCTTCATCAAATGTGGATTTGCCTGCGCTGCCCCAGGATGTTTACTCGATTTTTGACAAACAGGGAGAAAGTGCTATAATGGATATCGGCGGGGATGACCGTGGCGCTTATGCTTTAGGTCGTTATGCCGATTTCATCAAAGACGAAAACGACTATGAAATGCTTTTCGTTTTTAACAAGTACAGACCCCTTACTCCTACGGCGCAGGATGCTCTTGAAATTATGCGGGAGATAGAAGCGGCGTGTAAAATCAGCTTCACCGCAATTGTTAACAATTCAAACCTCGGTGAGATTACAACACCGCAGGACGTTTTAGATTCTGTTGCCGAGGCGGAGAGGTTAAGTGAAATTTCTCAGCTTCCCATAAAAATGACAACAGTAACGGCAAATTTAGTTAATAATCTCAACGGAAAGATTTCAAACCTGTTTCCGCTGACTTTACAAAAAAAGATAGTATAAGATATTTTTCTTGAATGGAGGCAAAAAAATGGCAAAAGTAACATTCGCAGAAAATGTGTGCAAGGGCTGTGGCTTATGTGTCACGGTTTGTCCTAAAAAAATAGTAGAGCTTGACTCTGCAAAGCTTAATGCAAAAGGGCATCATCCTGCTCATTGTATTGATGAGAGTCAGTGCATCGGTTGTGCTTTCTGCGCAACAATGTGCCCTGACTGTGCAATTACGGTTGAAAGGTAAGGTGAAAACAAATGGGTGAGAAAGTATTGATGAAAGGTAACGAGGCTATTGCTGAAGCCGCTATCAGAGCCGGCTGTATGCACTACTTCGGTTATCCTATTACACCTCAGACAGAAATCGCTGCTTATATGGCAAAGCGTATGCCTAAAATCGGCGGCGTATTCCTTCAGGCAGAAAGTGAGATTGCTGCCGTTAATATGGTTCTTGGCGTAGCCGCAACAGGTAAGCGTGTTATGACGTCCTCGTCAAGCCCCGGAGTATCTCTTAAGAGTGAGGGTATTTCCTACCTTGCAGGCTCGGATCTTCCTGCTCTTATTGTCAACGTTCAGCGTGGCGGTCCCGGTCTGGGCGGTATTCAGCCTTCACAGTCTGACTATTTCCAGGCTGTCAAGGGCGGCAGCCACGGTGATTTCAAGAAGATTGTTCTTGCACCGTCATCGGTTCAGGAAATGGCTTCCTTGACTTCAACGGCATTTGACCTTGCAGATAAGTACAGAATGCCTGCTATGATTCTTGCAGACGGTACAATGGGTCAGATGATGGAGCCTGTTGAGCTTCCCGAGCCCAACGCAAAATCATTCGATAAGCCCTGGGCACTTACAGGCACAAAGGGCGAGAGAAAGCACAACATCGTCAACTCTCTTTACCTTAAGCCCGAGGAGCTTGAAAAGACAAACTTTGAGCGCTACGAGCGTTATAAAGAAATCGAAGAGAACGAGGTTCTCTTTGAGGAGTACCTTATGGAGGATGCAGAAATCTGCGTTGTTTCCTTCGGTATCACAGCCCGTGTAGCAAAGAACGCTATCGTAGAAGCAAGAGCAAAGGGCATCAAGGTCGGTATGATTCGTCCCATCACTCTCTGGCCGTTCCCCAACAAGGTTCTCAGAGCAGCCGCAGACAAGTGCAAGGCATTTATCTCTGTAGAAATGAATATGGGTCAGATGATGGAGGACGTTCAGCTTGCTATTGAATGCAAGAAGCCCGTATATCTTTGCAACCGTGTCGGCGGTATGATTCCTTCTCCCGAAGAGGTTCTTGCAAAGATTGAAAGTGTCAATGAAGGAGGCAACAAATAATGGCTGTTGTATTTGAAAAACCCAAGTCATTAACAGATGCAACTCTTCACTATTGCCCGGGCTGCACACACGGTATTATTCACCGTCTTGTTGCTGAGGCAATTGATGAGCTTGGTATTCAGGGCAGAACAATCGGTGTAGCACCTGTTGGCTGCTCGGTTATGGCTTATGATTATTTTGACGTAGATTTTGTTCAGGCTCCTCACGGCAGAGCACCGGCTGTTGCAACAGGTGTAAAGCGTGCAGACCCTGAAAACAATATTGTATTTACTTACCAGGGCGACGGTGACCTTGCCGCTATCGGTACTGCAGAAACAGTTCACGCAGCAGCAAGAAGAGAGAATATCACAATTATTTTCGTCAACAACGCTATTTACGGTATGACAGGCGGCCAGATGGCTCCCACAACTCTTCCCGGTCAGGTAACCCAGACCTCTCCCTACGGCAGAGATGTTGAAACAGTAGGCTATCCCATCAAGGTCTGCGAGCTCCTTTCACAGGTAGACGGTGCCGCATATCTTGAAAGAGTTGCAGTCAACAGCCCCGCAAACATCAAAAAGGCAAAGAAGGCAATCAAAAAGGCTTTCCAGAACCAGATTGAGGGCAAGGGCTTCTCACTTGTTGAGGTCGTTTCAACCTGTCCTACAAACTGGGGTATGACACCGGTAAAGGCACTTCAGTGGCTTGAAGATAATATGCTTCCTTACTATCCGCTTGGTGTTTATAAAGATATTTACGCAGAAGAGGAGGCAAAATAATATGAGCTGTAATATTCTTTTTGCAGGCTTCGGCGGTCAGGGCATCCTTTTTGCAGGTAAATTTGTTGCATATAAGGGTCTTCTTGAAAATAAGCAGGTTTCCTGGCTTCCTTCCTACGGCCCCGAAATGCGTGGCGGTACAGCAAACTGCAGCGTTATCGTAAGTGATGAGCCTATCGGTTCTCCCATCGTCAGCAATCCCGACGTTCTTGTTGCAATGAACCTTCCCTCGCTTGACAGATACGAAAACGAGGTTGTTTCCGGCGGTAAGATTTTTGTTGATTCAACACTTATCACCCGTAAGGTTGAAAGAACAGACGTTGACGTTTACTACATTCCCGCAACAGAAATTGCCAACGAAAAGGGCATCAGCACACTTGCAAATATGATTATAACCGGTAAGCTCCTTAAGGAAGTTCCTACTCTCGGCTTTGACGGTATTGACGCTCCCTTGTCAAAGGTTGTGTCTGCACGTCACCAGGATCTTCTCGAGGTTAATAAAACAGCCCTCAAGCTCGGTTACGATTATTAAGAAAAATTGAAAAGAGGTATTTTCAATGAGCTACAATTTTAAAATAGAAAGAACAACTGCTCCCAAGGCAAAACCTGCAGACGAAAGCAAGCTCGGCTTCGGTAAAATCTTTACAGACCATATGTTTGTAATGAATTACGACGAGGGTCAGGGCTGGCACGACGGCAGAGTAGTTCCTTACGGTCCGCTCGCTCTTGACCCGTCCTCAATGGTTTTCCACTATGCACAGGAGCTTTTTGAAGGTCTTAAGGCATACAGAGTTGCTGACGGCAGCATTCAGCTTTTCCGTCCTCAGAAAAACATTGAAAGAATGAACAACACCTGCGACCGTCTTTGCGTTCCCCGTATTGACCCCGACCTTGCACTTGAAGCTATCAAAACAGTTGTTGACGTTGATAAGGACTGGGTTCCCCACAGCGACGGAACATCTCTTTACATCCGTCCGTTCATCATTGCAACAGATGCTTTCCTCGGCGTTCACGCTTCTCACAGCTATATTTTCTGCATCATTCTTTCACCTGTCGGCTCATACTACGCTAACGGTATGGACCCGGTTAAGATTTATATTGAAAGAGAATACGTCCGCTGCGTAAAGGGTGGCACAGGTATGGCTAAGGCAGGCGGTAACTACGCCGCATCCCTTATCGGTCAGGAAAAGGCAGATAAGATGGGCTATGCTCAGGTTCTCTGGCTTGACGGCGTTGAAAGAAAGTATATCGACGAAGTCGGCGCAATGAACGTTTTCTTTGTAATTGATGATGTTGTAATCACTCCCACTCTTGAGGACGGCAACATTCTTCCCGGTGTTACAAGAGCATCCTGTATTGAAGTTCTCAAGGCAAACGGCTACAAGGTTGAAGAAAGAAAGCTGTCTGTTGACGAGGTTAAAGAGGCTTACAAGGCTGGAAAGCTCACAGAGTCCTTTGGTACAGGTACAGCAGCCGTTATTTCACCTGTCGGTGAGTATATTGACGGTGATGAGCACCTCGTTATCAACGATTCTAAAATCGGCCCTGTTGCTCAGTTCCTTTATGACGAGCTTACAGGCATCCAGTGGGGTAAGAAGGAAGACAAGAACAACTGGATTGTCAAGGTTAACTGATTAACCCCAAAAATTAAATAACCGACATACTGACTTCGTTTTTTAGCGGAGTCAGTTTTGTTTATTTTGTAGCTTCGTATCTTGTTTTTTATTTTCAATATATGATATAATTTATTTGCAAAATATGAAAATTAAGAGGTGTTATTTGTGCTTGATAACGGTAAGGGTCTGATGTTTATGCCGGGCGAAGATTGGAGAAAAGAAACCAAGATGAGAACTCATGCGCTCAACCAGAAGTATAATGCGCTTACAGAATATGAGCCGGAGAAAAGAAAGGAAGTTCTGCGTGAAATTCTCGGTGAACTCAACGAAAATGTTACTCTGCAGGGTCCGATAACGTTTCATTACGGCAAACATACAAAGATAGGCAAAAACACTTTTATAAATTTCAATTTCACCTGTCAGGATGATACAGAGGTTGTTATCGGTGAAAACTGCGATTTCGGGCCGAATGTAACAATAACAACTGCTCTTCATCCCATGCTTGCACACGAAAGACGGGCTCTTATGTGTCCCGATGGGGTTGCTCGCCGACTTTGCTATGCGCTTCCCGTCAAAATCGGCAAAAATTGCTGGATAGGTGCAAATGTTACTATTCTTCCCGGAGTTACAATCGGCGATGGCTGCGTTATCGGTGCAGGCAGTGTGGTAAACCGTTCAATTCCCGAAAACAGCTTTGCTGCGGGTAATCCCTGCCGTGTTAAGCGCACTTTGAGTGAAGATGATTCTATGGCAAACAAACCCGAAATCCTCGGTGATTGCTCTGTGATATTGTAATAATTTATCTTTAATTTGAATTCGGAGGTCATTTTATGAAATACCGTTTGGATAAATACGGCAACGAGCTGTCTGTGTTGGGATTTGGCTGTATGCGTTTTAAGAAAAAACTGGGCAGAATTGAAATGGCGGATGCAGAGCGTCAGGTTATGTCAGCTTTTAATAACGGCGTCAATTACTTTGACACCGCTTTTATCTATCCCGGCAGTGAAGCGGCGATAGGTGAAATTTTTGAAAAGAACAATATCCGTGACAAGGTTTATATTGCCACAAAGCTCCCTCCGCAGCTTATGCGAAGCACGGAAATTCTCGATAAGCTTCTGGGTGAGCAGCTTAAAAGGCTGCGCACAGACCACGTTGATTTCTTCCTTTTCCATATGATGGCGGATATAAAGGTTTGGGAACGCCTTAAAACTATCGGAATTGAAAAGTGGATAGAGGATAAAAGGGCGAGCGGTACAATCCGTCAGTTCGGTTTTTCTTACCACGGAAAATCGGATATGTTCTGCAAAATTGTGGACGCTTACGACTGGGATATGTGCCTTATTCAGTATAACTATATGGATGAGCACACCCAGGCAGGGCGCAAGGGCCTGAACCACGCCCACGAAAAGGGTATACCCGTTATGATTATGGAGCCTCTGCGTGGCGGCAGACTTGTAAACGATCTTCCGCAGGAAGCAAAGGATATTTTTGCAAAGCATCCGGTACAGCACACTCCTGCGCAGTGGGCTTTCCGCTGGCTGTTCAATCAGCCCGAGGTTACGGTTGTGCTTTCGGGTATGAATTCCGATGAAATGGTGGCGGATAATATCAAAACCGCCTGCGAAACCCAAATCGGTGAGCTTACCGCCAACGATGAAGCAATGCTTAAAGAGGTTGTAAGTGCTATCAATTCCAAAATGAAGGTAGGCTGTACAGGCTGTGAATACTGTATGCCGTGCCCGAAGAATATCAACATAAGCGGCACTTTTTCCGCATATAACCGACATTTTGCCGACGGCAGTTTTGCAGGCTTTAAGGAGTATGTCAAGTGTACAGCTAAAAATGCACCTGCTTGTGTTTGTATAGGCTGCGGAAAATGCGAAACCCATTGTCCGCAGGGAATTGAAATAAGAAAAGAGCTCAAAGAAGCCGCAAAGGTGCTTGAAACCCCTGCCTACAAAGCGGTTTATAAGGTTACATCGGTGTTCAAAAAGAAAAAGCAAAATTGAGGAAGATTTATGAACGAAGTTGCAAAGCATTATGACAATCTCATTGACGAGGGGCAGGACCCTGTCCACGACCCGAAGCCGCTTAAGGAGTATATGAACAAGTGGGACGGTCAGATTTTTATTGATAAAATGCAGCTTGATAAATCAAAATCCGTGCTCGAAATCGGTGTCGGTACGGGCAGAATTGCGGTCAATGTTGCGCCCAAGTGCAAGGAATTCACGGGAATTGATATATCCGAAAAGACGATTGCACAAGCCGGGAAAAACATCAAAAGCGGTCTTTTTAAAAAGCCTGTGCTGATTTGCGCCGATTTCCTTGAATATAAGTTTGAAAAAACCTATGACGTGGTTTATTCAAGCCTTACCTTTATGCATATACAGCAAAAGCAGAAAGCATTTGATATTGTTTCAAGACTTCTGAATCCCAACGGCAGATTTGTTTTGTCAATCGACAAAAACAGAGATGAATTCATTGATATGGGCGCATATAAGGTCAAGGTGTACCCGGATAACGAAACCGACATAAAAGCATATGCAAAAAATACAACGCTCAAGCTGATTGAAGAATTTGAAACGGAGTTTGCATTTATATTTGTATTTTTGAAATAAGGAGAAGAAACAAATGGGTACAAATTATATTGTAAGACAAGCAGTTGTTTCCGACGCCGAAGATATTTATTATATAAATAAAACAAGTCTTGGTTATGATTACGATTTGGAGAAGCAAAAAGCCAAACTTGAATTAATATTGTGTGACAGCACGCAGGTTGTGTTTGTTGCAGATATCGGCAACAGGGTAGTCGGTTATATTCACCTTGCGAATTATGATGTAATTTATGCAGATAATTATAAGAATTGTTTAGGTCTTGCGGTCGATAACGATTTTAAGCGAATGGGCATTGGCTCTGCTTTGTTAAAGCAAGGCGAAGTATGGGCAAAGCAAAACGGTGCCTCGGGAATTCGTCTTTGCTCGGGAATGGAACGAGAAAACGCACATAAATTTTACATATCCCAGGGTTACGTTGAAAATAAAATTCAGAAGAATCTGAGGAAGGTTTTTAAATAAGATAAAGACTATGAGCAACGAATTAAAGCGCACCTATGTGCCATTTACAGAGTGGAAAGAAAAATCAAAACAGACAGAGTACACCGAAAAAACGGCCTTGCTTTCTGCGGACGGTACCTTGCTTGCAAAGGGTTGGGCAAGAAAAAACGTTTTTGAATACAACCGTGATTATGTAAAAAAGGGTATCATCAGCAGAAAAGAGTGGGATTTTTACACCATTTTCGATGATGAAATGCAAATCCTTGTCAGCTTTGCAAACATCAATATCGGCGGCTACGTTGCGGCAAAGCTGGTCAACCTTAAAACGGGCGAGGTTGTTTGTGACTCCATTCAGTATTTCGTCGGCGCAAACAAGCACGTTTCACATTCTATTCCCGATTCGCCAAGCCGTTTTAAAGATAAAATCGGTAAAACAGAGTTCGATTTTCACACCAAGGAAACCGAGCGTACGCTTTGGTACAAGGGTACATATAAGGGCAAGCCTGTTGAGGTTACCGCAGCAATGGATATTCCCGAGGGGCTTGAAAGCATTACAACGGTTTTTCCTTTTGACGGGGATGAAACCAAATACTTTATGACCACCAAGCAGCTTTGTATGCCCTGTGGCGGTAAGTTTGTTTTTGGCGATTATGTGTACGAGTTCAAAAAGGATAAGGCATTTTGCTCGCTTGATTGGGGCAGGGTCAATACGCCGCACGAAATGGTGTGGTACTGGGGCAGCGGCAGCCAGTATATAACCGATGATATGGGCGAAAAGCACCTTTTCGGCTTCGAAATAACCTGGGCCATAGGCGATGAAAGCAACGCCACCGAAACCTGTATTTTTTACGACGGAAAAATTCACAAATTCGGCGCTGTTGATGTTGAAAAATTTCCGAAGAACAGGTTTATGGAGCCGTGGAAATTCATCTCCGAGGACGGTCGCTTCAATATGACTATGCTTCCCACTCTCGACAACCATTCGGACGTCGATTTCAAGGTCGGCAGAATGAACTGCCACCAGGTTTACGGAATATGGAACGGCGACGTTACTCTTGATGACGGTACAAAAATTGAAATAAAAGATCTTTTCACCTTCTGCGAATATGTGGAAAACAGGTGGTAATAAAATAATTGGTGAATGAAATGACAGATATCAATACATTTTTAAATATATTTTTAAAGTCTCTTGATAATACTTTCGGCGAGCGTGTGTGGTTTGTCGGCTTGCAGGGCAGCTATGCCCGTGGCGAAGCCACCCAAACAAGTGATATAGATACAGTTGTAATACTTGATGAAGTATCTGCCACGGATGTAAAAGCTTACAACGAAATGCTCGATACCTTACCCGACAGAAATCTGCTTTGCGGCTTCTTTTCGGGCAAACAGGAGCTTCTCAATTGGGAGCCTGCCGACCTTTTTCAGTTTTATTACGATACCAAGCCGCTAAAGGGCAGCCTGAACGAATTGCTGCCTCTGCTCGATGAAACCGCAGTAAACAGGGCAATAAAGGTTGGCGCTTGCAATATTTACCACGGCTGTGTGCACAATATGCTCTTTGACAAAAACGAGGATATCCTCAAAGGCTTATATAAAACCGCTTCCTTTGTTGTGCAGGCGGTGTACTTCAGCAAATCGGGTGAATATATCAGCCGTCAGCAGGACTTACTTGAAAAAGTTTCGGATGATGAAAAAATAATCGTTGAAACATTTATAAGTCTGAAAAACGGCGGAGCGGTGGAGTTTGACAAAATGTCTGAAAATCTGCTGTGTTGGTCACAGGCCTGGATTTCAAAAACAAAATAGTACTTGCATTTTTTGTTCTATTGTGATATAATCGCTTCAATTTTAAATCGGAGGAATTTTGATATGTTCTTTATCTCTGTTCGACGCAGACGAATTTAGCTTGTATTCGTTTATCGGGTACAGGCTTATGATGCTGTGTGCCCGACAAAAAGTAACAGAGAAAAGTTTACCTTTCATTTTACTGTCAGCGGCACACGGCTGTTGACAGTATTTTTTTATTCTTTTTTTGGAGGTTATTACAAATGAACAGTTTTAAATATAAGACGTTATTCAAAGCAATTTCAGACCAAGCAGACTTACCTGATAATGCGGTAATTGCGGATTTAGGCTGCAAGGACGCAACCTTTCTTCTGGCTTTTCAGGAAGCCTTTCCGAACAAAATCAAGTCAGCAGTAGGCGTGGATATAACTGACAAACGGTTTAAGGACGTTGAATATAATAAGCCTGTTGAGTTAAAGGTTATGGATTGCTCGAAAAAGCTTGATTTTCCCGACAACACTTTTGACTTTGTGTTTACCAAAGATATGTTTGAATGTGTTTCGGATAAGGCTTTGCTGGTAAATGAAATTCACAGAATTCTTAAACCTGGCGGAACGGTAATTTCCGTAAACTGCGATTGGGACAGCGTTGCCTACAACGGCGAAAACAAAGAGCTTATCTCGAAAGCCGTTCACGCTTATGCCGTAACAAAACAGCCGTGGATGGACGACCTGGATAGCTGGATAGGCAGGAGAATGTACGGCTTCTTCAATAAAACGGGTCTGTTTGACAGCACGGTAAGCGTTCACAGCGTAGTTGAAACGGAATATAAAGAAGGCACCTTCGGCTATGATTTAAGCGTAGATATTGCTTGGCTTTGTAAAGAGAACACGGGCGCTTTAAGCCAAAAAGAATATGCCGAATTCATAGAAAACCTGAACTCGGCACAAAAGCAGGGACAATATATTTTCTCAAAGCCTTATTATATTTATAAAGGGGTAAAAACAGCTCCCTGACACGAAAAGTATCACGCTTGTTTCGGTTAATTTCTTTATTATCGTTTGATTTTATGCTAACCTTTTGTTATCACAAAAAGTGAAAACGGAGGATATAAAATGAAATCAAAAAAATTATTTGTTATAGGAAGTGTGTTTGCAGTTCTGTTTGTTATTTGGACTGTGCTGATTAAATTGGTTGACATTCAGCCCGTCGGAGTAAACGGTACGGATATCGGCTTTACGGCGCTTAACACTTGGTTTCATTCGCTTACGGGCATTAATATGTGGCTGTATACGGTTATCGATTGGCTGGGGATTGTGCCGCTTTTCGTGTGTGCGGTGTTCGGTGTTATGGGGCTTGTTCAGCTTTTAAAAAGAAAAAGTATTTTTAAAGTTGATAGTGATATTTTAATTCTGGGGTTTTATTATATAATAGTTATACTTTGTTATCTTTTGTTTGAAACGTATCCCGTAAATTACAGACCCGTGCTGATTAACGGTTTAGCAGAAGCGTCTTACCCGTCCTCAACAACTCTTCTCGTGCTGTGTGTAATGCCAACTCTTATTCAGCAGTCAGACAGCAGAATTAACAGCAGACATACCGCAAAAACAATAAAAATATTTACGGCTTTGTTTTCCGTTTTAATGGTTGTCGGCAGGCTGATTTCGGGTGTGCATTGGCTGACGGATATTATAGGCTCTGTTCTGTTAAGTGCGGGACTGTTTATGCTTTATAAATCAGCCGTTGCTTTTACTCAGAAACAAGGAGAATAATCTTTATGGAGTTTAATGAAAAATTACAGAATTTAAGAAAAAGCAGAGGTCTTACCCAGGAGGAACTGGCTGAAATTCTGTTCGTTTCAAGAACGGCGGTTTCAAAATGGGAATCGGGCAGGGGATACCCCAACATTGACTCGTTGAAGGAAATTGCAAAATTCTTTTCCGTTTCAATTGACGATTTGCTTTCGGGCGAAAAGCTGCTTTCTCTGGCTGAAAAGGAGAAGAAAGCCGATATTAAAAATATTTGTGATTTGCTTTTCGCCTTTTCGGATTTGCTCACCTTTTTGCTGTTCGTTCTTCCTCTTTATCCGAATACGGTTAACGGCTTTGTTTATTCGGTGAATCTCTTTGAGTTTTCAGAAGGCTCGCTCGTAACCAAAGCTGTTTACTGCGTTTTGTTCAGCACACTTATTCTTTCGGGAATTGTTAAACTGATACTGACAAAAGTAAAAGCTGAAAAACTGAATAATTTACTCACATCAATCTCTGCTGTGCTGAATATTCTTGCGGTAAATTTCCTCGCCGTAACACGAGCGGTCTATGCAGTAGTCTTAGCTTTTTTACTGCTAGTAATAAAAGGCGTAATATTGTTAAGAAGATGAATTGCAGTTTGTCGGGATGATTCATTTGTAGGGGCGATTCACGAATCGCCCGTAATTAACCGTCATATCACTTTTACGGCGGACAATTCGTGAATTGTCCCTACAATATATTCTCTATCTTAGCAGCTCGACAAACTGTAATTTTCTCAACCTTACGTAGAACAAAATCAAAAATCTGCTTATTGAACAAAGCCTGTAATTTTTGTATAGTAGTATCAGAACTTAAAGCGGAGGGGAATTTTATGAATCTTTCAGTCGGTGCCAATATCAGACGGATTCGTCTTGAACGCAGTCTTACGCAGGAAGAGGTTGCAACGCATCTTGGCATATCCTTTCAGGCGATAAGTAAATGGGAGAGGGGAGACGGCTACCCCGACATTGAGCTGCTTCCTGCTTTGGCGCATTATTTTGGTATCAGCGTGGACGAATTGCTCGGTGTGAGTGAACAAGAGAAGAAAAGCAGATACGATGAAATCAATAATATATGGGCATCTAACAACAAAAACGGCTTGCACAGCCAAAACGTTAAGCTGATGAAAGACTCATTAAAAAAGTTCCCGAATGATGCGCTTTTGCTCGTTCAGCTTTCTACCTCGCTTGAAAAACTCGACGGTACGCCCGAAGAAAAAGAGAAAAACTTGCGTGAATCAATAGCCGTGCAGGAACAGATTATCAGCTTTTGCGGTGACTGTGAGGTGCGTGGCGCAACGCTTTACAATATCTGCTTTGCCTATTGGAAAATAGGCGAGCACGAAAAAACGATTGCACAGGCGAAAAAACTCCCTAACCTCTATAAGTCACGGGAAAATGCCCTTGTGTATTTTCTTGACGGTGAGGAGAAAAGAGCAGTTGCAAAAGAAGCGCTCAAGCCCCTTGCTTGGGGAATAACCCACCACCTGACAGCGCTCAGCGAAACGGAAAACAACCCCGAATATCTTGAAAAAGCCGAACGGATTACAGCTATGCTTAATGATTGTGAATAAATGTTGGAATATGTCCCGTTTGGTGCGGATATAATTTAAATTTAAAAAGATTCCGAACACTTCAACCGTGAACGGAATCTTTTTGCTTTTTCAAAACAGACCTTTGTTATATTTGAACTGTGCATACAGTATTATGGGCAGTCCGATAAATAAGCCGCTTACCGTAAAAACTGCACTGATTTCAACACCAATAAATGCTTGTACAAAGCCTGATACAATCAGACCGACTCCCATAATAAGTGTTCCGAACCCGACCAGAAAGCAATATGGCTTTTGGTTTTCCTTGGTTACCTTGCGGCGGTTATACCAATGAATTGAGCCTATGTTGCCGCACATATTGAATACACCCGTTATAACAAGAATTATTCCCAGCCCGAGCAGCTCAAGCGTACCTCTTAACGGCTCGATAAAGATAAACGCCAGTATGAAAAGCCCTATACCACAGCCGACGGTAAAGCCGATTATAGCTTTTTTCTGTTGGTCTATTGTTTTATTTTTAGAAACGATTATTTCTTCGTTGCTCTTGCTCGGAATCAGCTCGTCAACCGTAATTTCAAAATATTCCGCCAGCATTCTCAATGACTCATCGTTGGGCAGTCCCAACCCGTTTTCCCATTTTGCAACAGCTGAACGGCTTATATGAATGTCCGAAGCAAGCCTTGTCTGCGATATTCCTTTTTCTTGACGAAGCTCTCTGAGCTTTTCCGAAAACTCCATAGTTGTACCTCCGTTTCTCTTACTTCTATTTTGCCATGTTTCAGCCCGAAAGTATATACTTTTGCCTGTTACTTTTGTGTGTACGGCTGTTACTTTTAAAAAGATTCCGAACACTTCAACCGTGAACGGAATCTTTTTTTGTTTATTCGGGTACTGTAAGTTTGAGCGTTACCGGCTCGGACTTTTTGTGGTAAGCGCTTTCGGCTGTTACGGTGAGCGTGTAATTCTTGCCTGCCTCTAATATGTCCTTTGCCACCGTAAAGCCCTGTGTGTCGTCTTCATCAACAATGTAATAAGTTGCAATAAACTCGTCGCTGTAAACTTCGTTACCGTTATCAGCTTTTACTGTTACGTCATAGCTGTGTACGATATATCCTTCGGGTACTTTAGCTTCGGTAAACGAAATTCTGTAATCACCGTTTTCGGTTAAACTGACATCTGCCTTTGCTTTTTCGAATACGGGTGTTCTGTCGTGAGCCTTCATATTCTTGTATGTGTATGCAAAGCTGTCGGGGGCATTTGCGTTTTCAATATAGTAATCGCAGAAATATGTGTCAGACAAAAGGTCGTAACCTCTTATGCGTACGGCGCCGTTGCTGTCCGCTTCAACAACGCAGAACTGTGCGGCGTCCTCATACCTTTCGGGGTGCTGACCGACTATGTAGTTCTTGTCAAGCTCAAATCTTGCCATTGCGCCTACACCGACAGAGGTGTAAGAGCTTTGGTTAATGCTTCTCGGGTCGTTGAACGGGAAATGAGAGTGCCCCGAAAAATTAATCACCTTGCTGTGACCTGCAAATACCGGGTTTAATTGCGGCGTGCACCAGACAGTACTGCCGTAAACCGTGCCGAACGGGTGCGGATGCTGGAAAACAAATACGGGCTTGTTTCCGGCTGTGCCCTCCGCTTTGTGAATTTCATCACTCAACCATTTAAGGCTTTTAGGGGTATATGTCCATTCCGTCAGCGAGCGTTCACCCGAAAAGACAATGCAGGTAAAGCCGTTGATTTCGGTAACCGTGTTGAGAGGGTGGGGAAAATACTGCTCAAAAAGCTGTTTGTAGTTATCTGCCTTGAATTCGTGGTTGCCCAAAACATTTATGCAGATAGTTTCTTCACGCACGTGCTCTTCAAGCGTGTCGGCGTAAGCCTTGTAATCGGGCTCGGTGCCTATGCTCGAAAAATCGCCGAGACCGAAAAAAGCGTCTACTCCTGCGTAAACGCTGTCGTTATCAAACAGAGCGTAGGCGGTATCAATTGCGTCGGCAACATTTTCGTTTTCGTTGTGGGTGTCCGTAAAAACAATCAGCCTGATTTCGGGCACAAAATCATCGGGTACTTTTGGGAGGCTTTCCGTCACCGTGCCTCTTGTTGCCTGTGCCGCACCCCATATAAGTGTTACGATACAGAGCAAAGCGACAAACGATATTACGCCGCCCAGAAAAATGCCGATAATTTTTGCAACCGTTTTAATTGCTCTTTTCATATCTGCCACCCCGAAATAAAATATATATTAATCATATACCTTTATAAGGTTTATGTCAATTTGGTTGAGAGTATTGAAAAGTAAAAAAGGCGTAACGGTTGAAATGTCAGAGTGTTTAATATATAATGGCATGGTGTTCAGTAATTCAAAAACGGAGTGCTTATGAAAAACTCAAAGAAAATAATTATAGTTGTTACGGGTATTGCAATCCTTACCGCAGGCATATTGTGCAAGCAGGAATTTTTCCTTATGATACCTTTATTTGTTTCGCTTTTTGTTATGGCGTTTCAGTCGGAGGCTAACAGGGTGGGTGCTCTTATAGGTGCAATAAACTCTCTTGTCTATACGGCAACTTATATCTATATGGGCGTTTATGCTTCTGCTGCTTCTTCCTTTCTTTTCAGCTTTCCGATTCAGCTCGGCACGTTTTTTATGTGGAAAAAGAAAGCGTACAAAAACACGGCTGTTTTCAGAAAAATGACAAACAAGGCAAGAATTATATTTACTCTTGCCTTGCTGTCTGCATGGGCGGTGCTTGCAGCTGTGTTTGCCCAGCTTAAATATGAATACGCAATTCTGGACAGCATAACCTTTCTGTTCGGCTTTATTATCCCTGTGCTGACTATGCTTGCCTATATCGAATATACTTACCTCTGGATTGTTCAGGCGGTTATCGGTCTTTTGCTGAATGTGCAGATGGTTATGAACGACTACAAAGAAACAACCTATCTTATATACGGCGTGTATGCGCTTTACTGCGTAATCGGTGCGTTCATAAACGTGCAAAGGTTTTATAAGGAACAGCAGGAAAAAATATATAAATCAACAGAAAGTTAATATGTTGTTGTTCAGTTCAATATCCTTTGATTTGTATAATAACCTTACAAAAACAAAAGGAGGTTGTTCGGATGAACACAGATAAAATTTTAGCTGAGGCTATAGCCAAGGATTATGCACCTAAAGAAAATTCAAAAATCGTAGCACTTAAAAAGCTGGATAAAAAGGCCAAAATGCCTGCAACGGTTTTTGCATATACCTTCGGAATAATTTCTGCACTTGTACTTGGAACGGGTATGTCGCTTGCAATGCAGGTTATCGGCAGCGGTACTGCAGGTATGGTTGTCGGAATTATCGTTGGCGTAATCGGCCTTGTCGGCTGCGGCATAAATTACCCCATATACAAGAAAAAGCTTGAAAAGGGCAAGGCTAAATATGCCTACGAAATTGTACAGCTTGCCCGTGAAATAGCTGACAAATAATGAACAGGAGGAGCGGCAGGTGAATAAATCCGAAAGCAAGTATTTCAATACGGCAGTTAAAATGGATATGGCGCTTGTATCGTTGCTCGAAAAGAAGCCGTTGGAATATATAACCGTGCGTGAGCTTTGTGAAACGGCGGGTGTCAACCGCTCGACATTTTATCTTCATTATGAAACTATAGGGGATTTGCTTGAGGAAACGACACGCTGTTTGCTTGACGATTTTCTTACTTACTTTTCGTTCGATGAAAAGACAGTCGCTTTTAACATTAATTCCTGCGACCTGAAAGAGCTGTTTTTTCTCACCGACAAATACCTTGTGCCGTATCTCACATATATACGTGATAACAAAGCGGTCTTTGCCACTGCTTTGGCGCACAAGAAGACCTTCGGCTTTGAAAACGTTTATGACAGACTGTTTAAAAATATATTCAACCCGATACTTGACAGGTTTCACTACCCCGAAAAGGACAGGGAATATGTGATGATGTACTACCTCAACGGTATCAATGCAATTATCGAGGAATGGCTCAAAAATAATTGCGATAAATCAATTAAAGAAATATCGCAGATAATAAATGTGTGTGTTTACGGGCTTGATAATGTCTTGTTAGGACGTGAGCGTCTCAACCCGTGAATAAGCTTGTAGGAATAAAGGAAAAGCTGCTTCACTTCGCTTTGAAATGAGGCAGCTTTTTCTTATAATATTTTCCACTTCTGCTGTATGATTTCACACGGGCCGTTTTTGGCGTTTTTTGCGTAAAATACGGTTATCAGCGTGCCATCGGGCAGTTCAACCGTTGTCGGGTAGCCCAGGTCGTCGCTGAACGGGTTTTCGTAAAGGCGTACGTCCTTTTCCCAGGTTTTACCGCCGTCGGTGCTGAACATTGCCATAATGCCGTAGGGCTTTTTTCTTCTGCCGTAGGTACAAAGCAGAACACCTTTGCTTGTCATAAACAGGTGCGGCGGTGCACCGCCTGTTTTGTCAAGCAGCATTTCGGGCTGGGTCCACGTCTTTCCGCCGTCCTCGGAAATGCTCTGGAAGGTAGTGAAAAGGTGTTCCTTGCCGCCGTCAAACAGCTCGGAATTTTCACCTCTGATGTGGCAGATAAGCCTGCCGTCGGGCAGCTCAATCAGGTGCGGCTCGTTGAGTACAACATTTTTGTCCGGACAGGTTATTCTGCCTATAAGCTCTGTTTTGCAGGTTTCGGTGTTAAACCTGTGTACCTCAATACCTGCAAAAATATCCTCAAACCTTGTTCCTGCCCACAAAACCGTGCTGTCACGAAGCTCAACGGGTCCGTGCGGAGAGGTGACGGGGGAGCGGTGAATTTCGCCAAAGGTTATGCCGCCGTCACGGCTTATACGAAATGTTGCGCCGAGGTACTTTTCCTCGTCCTCTTTTGTGATTGTGTTTATGTAATTCTGTACATATCTGTTTTTGGTGTTGTGGTGGCGCTGCATATCGGCAGAGTTGTTGAACGAGGTTACGATAACCGAGTTTTCACCGAATACGCATATACCTGCGTCCCTGTCGTCAAGCGGTGTGTCAATAACCGGTGCAGGTCTTGTATAGGTCTTTCCGCCGTCATAGCTATAAGAAATTACAGCCTTGCCGAAAGGGCAGATATGTTCAAGCCGAAAGCCAGAAGCACCGACTGCAATTCTGCCGTCGGGCAGGGTTACAGCCGTCGGCCAGCCGAAATAGTTGTGCTTGCTGTCAGGGTTGGACATTACTGTTTCGGGTTTTCCGATAAGCTCAATTTTCATTTTATCATCTCCCGAAAATAATTGTACAGCAATGCTGACACTTTTTCAAGCCCGACATTTATCTGTTGCACTTTATTGCGGTATTGTGATATAATTTTAAAAAAGGAGGCTTTATAAAATGAACCTTGATTTTATTTTCAATAACGAAAACGAAAAACCGCTTGATAATCTTGTTACGGACGGCGGCTTTGTCGGAATTATGCGTACAATTGCCTGCGTTGGTGACAGCCTTTCATCGGGTGAATTTGAGTCAATGGACGAAAACGGCGTGCGTGGTTACCACGATATGTTCGATTATTCGTGGGGTCAGTATATTGCCCGAATGGCAGGCTGCAAGGTGTATAATTTCTCCCGTGGCGGTATGACCGCAAGGGAATACTGCGCTTCCTTTGCCGAAGAAAACGGTATGTGGGACAAGGAAAAGGCTGCACAGGGCTACATAATCGCCCTTGGCGTTAACGACATAATCAACGCAGGTCACCCGATAGGAAGCCTTGCGGATATCTGCCTTGAGGATTATAACAAAAACGCCGATACCTTTGCAGGCAACTACGGCAAAATTATTCAGCGATATAAGGAAATTCAGCCCGATGCAAAGTTTTTCCTCGTCACAAAGCCCAAGGACAGCAGAGATGAGAGAAACCCCGGCGGTGCAGACGATATGTCAGCCCTGCTATATGAAATGGCAGAGCTTTTCCCGAATACATATATTATTGACTGGCGCAAATACGGCCCCGTTTGTGACGAAGAATTCAGAAAGCGTTTTTTTGTCGGCGGTCATATGAATGCCGCAGGCTATCTTTTCTCCGCAAAGATTATCAGCTCGTATATCGACTACATTATCCGCCACGATTTTGAAGCCTTCTCGCAGATTGGCTTTGTCGGTACACCTTATAAATATTAATATGAAAAGATACAGGTTTTATATTGCTTTCTTCTTCGCTGCGCTTGCCGTGCATTTTTTCTTGCCGCTTAACTGGTCGGACGATGCCGTGTTTTATGAAAAGGCGGCTTCAACCTCGCTTGACGATTTTCTTTTAACGAGTGCCCGACCGCTGACCGATGCCGCAACCTGGGTGTTTGCAAAGGTTAACCTTGCGTGGCGTATTACAAATCCGCTTGTGCTGACTGTTCTTTTGGCGGTTGCGGAAGAAATATTACCAATACGCAAAAGTAAGGTTTCAAAGGCTGTTTGTCTGCTTGCGGTTTTTCCGTCAATGGTGCTTGTTGATGCCGGCTTTATTGCAACCACGGTCAATTACCTCTGGCCGATAACCTTTGGCTTGCTGTGCCTTTTCCCGATAAGAAATAAACTGCTTAAAGAAAAAACACCGCTTTGGTTTAAAATTGCACTTGTTCCTCTTTTGGCTTATGCCTGCAATATGCAGCAGATGTGTGCTGTTTTGCTCGGTGTTCTGCTTTGCACAAATGTTTATATATGGACTGTCAGAAAAGAGTTTGATTGGTATTCGGCTTTGCAGACTGTTGCCGTAGCTGTAATGGCTGTGTATTCGTATTCGCTCAATGTCTTTTCCGACAATTCAAGAATGCTGCGTGAAACGGCAAGATATTTTCCTGATTTCGGTAAGCTCAATGTTCTTGAAAAAGCGGAGCTCGGCTTTTCGTCAACGTTTTACTGCATGACTATGGAGCTGCGTTTAGCCTTTGGCGGGTTTGTAATTTTTGCGTTGTTTCTTGCTGTCTGTGGTTTAAGGCTGAACAAAAAGCCTGCACTCAAAGCTGCAAGTGTATTTCCGCTTTTCTTTTCGCTTGGCTTCGGTACTTTGTCGCTTGTCAAGCCTGAATGGGTAAGGGCTGTTTGCGGCGGTATGGTAAACGGCGGTGTCGGCAAGGCGGATTATATTTTCAGCCCTGTTTCGGATTTGCTGTTTCTGCTTGTTCTCTTATGTTTGGTAGTTTCGGTTGTGTCGCTTCTTAAAACTAAAACCTCACGTATAGTAAGTGTGCTTATACTTTCAGCAGGCTTTGGCAGCCGCATACTTATGGGCTTTTCGCCGACTGTATGGGCTTCGGGCTACAGAACCTTTGCGATACTGTTTGTTTCATTCATACTTGTCGCTTTACTGATAATAAACGAAAACTCCGGACTATCGAAAGATAATCCGGAGTGATTTTTTATGTTTTGTTTGTGATTTTTCTCAGTGAATTAGCCTCACGACTTAAGGAATTTATATCGTCATCGGGCATAAATTCGAGCAGCAAAGCTCTCTCACCCTTGAATTTTTCAAGATATTTCTCCCATATTTCAATGCTTTCTTCAAGCGGGTATCTCTCGTCACCCGACCAGTTGAAAACGTGAATGTGCCGTGTGTATTCCGAAATGTTCTCGGCATAATTCATATTCTGCCGAACAGTCTTGAACTGATTGGGCTGCCAGTACATTCTAAAATAGGGTGAGTCAACCGCCTTCATCAGCTCAAGTGCTGCTTCAATTTCATCCGTAAATGTGTGGTTGTGGCACTCCATACAAAGCGTAACGTTTTCACTTTCTGCAATTTCTGCCGCCTTTCTGCACTCGGCAAAAAGCAACTCTTTTTCTTCTTCGGTATATTCAGCATAAGCCTTGTTACCGCACCACAGCCTCAAAACATCTGTGCCAAGCGTTTTGGCGGCGGTGATATATTGCGGCAATTCTTCAATTTCACTTACTCCCAGGCGGAAATATGTGCCGTAGGACGAGCAGTAAATGCTGTGCTCCTTTTGCAAAGCGGCAATACGGTTGAGCTTTTCTGTATCGTTATACGGTGCGTGCACATCGCTGCCCCATTCGATACATTCAAGCCCTGCTTTTTTTGCGGCAATAATGATTTCCTCGGGGCTGTGCTTTCGGAAGGATATTGAAACAAGACCCAATTTGTACATATCGGCTCTCCTAAAATATGTTTTTGTTTTCTCTGTAGCTTCGCCAGACGTTTTCAAAAAAGTCGTTATCATCGGGCAGGGGACGAACATCACGCCACAGAATTTCAAACCTGCCGTCGGAAAATTTTATCTGCTGAATTTTATCGGCGGCATTTGTTTCTGCTGAAGAAAAGCGGAAAATTTCGTCAAGACCTTTTCTTAATTTGCCGTTTTCGTCTGTATAAATTGCGCTTCCTCTGCTTATGTTCATATCAGCCGCACAGGTGAGCACAGCCGCCTGTGTCAGCAGAATATCACGCAGCTTAAACGAAGTCCAACGCTCTTGTGCCATACAATCGGCGGCTTCAAATCCGTCAAGCGCACAGAGTGTTTCTTCAAGAGCGGTCTTTATGGTTTGCTTATTTCTTATTGCGGCACAAGCATTGCTCATACGGCTTTGCGCTTCTATAATTTTATCCTCTGCATCGGGATAAAAAATATATTGCTGTTTTATAGCGGCTTCGGAAATTTTTTCAAATTCTTCTTCGCAGACATATTCTTTATTCTGTGCAGATATATACTGTGCCGCCCTGTATGAACCGACCTGACCTGCGTTGAGTGCGCTTCCGCCGGGTCTGCTGATGCCGTGTGTGCCGGCACATTCGCCTGCGGCAAACAGACCCTTTACACCACTTTGCCACCATAAATCCACGGCAATACCGCCGTTGTTGTGCTGTGCGCAAAGCGCAATTTCCAATCTTTCCTTGCTTATATCAACGCCCTTCGAGCGGTACAGTTCAACCGCAGGAGCGTTCATTTTTGTAAGCCTTTCAATCGGTGTACCGAAGCACGCAAGGGCATTGTTCAGATATGAATACGCTTCTGCTGACAGCTTTTCAAATTCTATGTTCTTAAGTTCAAACGGATTTTTCGTGAAATCAAGATAGACACTGCGCTTTTTTATTGCCGTTTCACGGTATACAAGCAGGTCAATTACCGACGAGCCTTCAAGCACCTTTTTGCTGTCAAACGGCCATTGATAGCCCTTTAAAAATACAAGCGAAAGTGCTTCATAAATATCCTCGAAAAAGTCAGCTAAAAATTCGTGCTCGCTGCCGTTTTCGTCAACCGAAACAAAGCAGGGCAGGCACTGCATATACGTGCCTGAAACGTTCCACCTCGGGCTTGTTGAGGCAAGTCCGTACTGCCATTCGGTCATATTCTGTAAACTTGCACCTGCTTTAATCGCAAGCCCAGTTGATCCCGTGTGCCCCTCGGGGTAAACGCTGTGTGCGTAAATTCCCGCAGGGCCGCCGGTAGCAAGAATTATGTCCGTGCAGCGAAAAATCTTAAAATCACCCGTAGCCTTTTCAAGGCAGATAAGTCCGCAGACCTTATTGTTATGCTTTAATATTTCAATGGCAAGAAGTCCGTCGAATATCGGCACTTCAAGCCCTTTTGCCTCTTGCTCAAGTGCGTTTGTCATATAGTGAGAGGTGAGAGGACCTGCACTCGTTGCTCTTGCATACGGGTCGTGGTCGGTTTTGTAGCCGATATATTCACCGTAGCGGTTGCAGGGGAATTCCACACCCATCTCACAAAGGTGCATAAAGCATTTCACCGAAAGTGCCGCCTCGCAAAGAGCCGTGTCGCCGTCGGTACATCCGCCTGCAAAAAGATTCTGTGCCATTTTTCTCACGCTGTCGGGGCTGTCACCGCCAAGCCCCAGCTTGTAATAGGTCTGCTTGTCGCTGCCCGTGTTGCGTGAGGTGCCGCAGTTTACGCCCTCCGTAATAAGCGCAACGCTCTTTCTGCCGAGCTTTTTTATTGTGTTTGCGGCGTTGAAGCCTGCTGCTCCGCTGCCGATAACAAGTGCATCAAAGGTTAAAAAATCCATAATCAAAGCCTTCTCAGGTGGAATCCGCCGTCAACATCAAACGACTGACCCGTAATATAGGGGAGTGACCCGTTGCAAAGCGCAATTACGCACGCTGCAACATCCTCAGGGTTGCCCCAGCGCTTAATCGGCAGTAAGCCGCCGTCAATAAGCGTGTCGTATTTTTCTTTTACGCCCGAGGTCATAGCCGTTGCGATTATACCGGGGCGGATTTCATTGACTGCTATTCCGTATTCGGCAAGCCTGTCTGCAAAGAGCTTGGTTATCATCGAAACGCCTGCCTTAGAAATGCAGTATTCACCTCTGTTGGGTGAGCTTGTGTAAGCGGAAATCGAGGAGATGTTGACTATAGTGCCCTTGTTCTCGCCCTCGTTTTTAATCATTTCGTTTGCAACAAGCTGCGTGAGGAAAAGCGTGCCCTTGGTGTTGATACCCATAACACGGTCGTAGCTTTCTTCGCTCATTGTCAGCACGTCTGCCCTTACCTTGGGCGCAACACCTGCAGCATTTACAAGCACGTCAATCTTGCCGTATTTGTCCAGAGCGACTTTTACAAACCTTTCTCTGTCAGCGCCTTCGGCTATGCTGCCCGAAACGTAGGCGAACTCTCCGCCGAGAGGGTTGGTTTCCTTTTCTCTTGTGCCCATACCGATTACGGCATAGCCGCACTCAAGCAGTGCCTTTGCCGAAGCTCTGCCTATGCCTGCGGAAGCACCCGTTACCAATGCAATTTTTTTCATTTATCCGTTACCTCCGCAAAGCTTTTTATATATCGGTAAATATACATTCTTGTCCCTGATTACACAGCCGGGTGTACCGCCGGGACAGCGCATAATGTGTGTGCACTTTGAACAGCAGATACATAATTTTTCTTTTTTCATTGACCCGTCATTAATAATGTCCTTTGCAAAATCGGGGTAGGCAAAAATTGTCCTGCCTAAGCCTGCAAAATCAAAGCCGCCGTTTTCGATATATCCTGCCGCAACGTTGGGCGCAGCTACGCCGAGATAAGAAAGAGCGGAGCTGATTATTTTAATGCTCGGCACTTGTTTTTTCAGTTCAGCCGTGCCGTTGAGCATTCTTGCAACGCCTTCAAGCGGATGCTCGTCAATTTCATAACCGCCGCTTGCAAACGGTCGGTTGACGTGCGGATTGAAGTAGGGGTTGCCCATTGTGATGTTCAGCAGCTCAACGCCGGATTTTTCAAGCTCTTTGAGCAGCCATACCGGCTCTGTCGGGTCGAAAGCAGTTGAGCCGTCTTTGCTCACGCCAAAGCCGTAAGGGTAGGGGAAGCCGTCATAAACATTCAGCCTTGACGAAACGATGAAATCCTTGCCGCAAACTTCCTTTGCGCCCGAAATACTCTCTCTCAAAAGCCTTGTTCTGTTTTCAAGGCTTCCGCCGTATCTGCCCTCACGGGTGTAAGCGGAAAGCAGCTCGCAGTTGAGGTATCTGTGGCACGCCTTTATATCAACGCCGTCAAAGCCTGCCTTCTCGGCAAGCAGAGAAGCTTCAATCAACGCTTCCTTCACCGTGTCTATGTATTCATCCGTAACAATACGGCTTTTGTCAATCGGATTATCTTTTTCAAAAATAGGGTTGTTATACGCAATAAGCGGTGCAGGTGCACCGTCGGGCTTTGAATATCTGCCCGAATGCGTTGCCTGCATTATTACAAGCGGCTCAAAGCCGTTTTCCTTTACGGCTGTCTGCTTTATCCGTTCAATCTCACGCTTGAATTCATCGATATTGTTTTTGTGTATCCAAAGCTGCCTCGGGTTTGCTCTGCCCTCACGCATAATGGCTGTGGCTTCAAACCATATCACGCCTGCACCGCCCTTTGCAAAGCGGTCATAACGGCGTACCGTCAGCTCGTCGGGTGAGCCGTCAGCCGTGCCGTCGCAGCCTTCCATAGCCTGGCAGGCAAGGCGGTTTTGCACCGTCTTTTTGCCGATTTGTACGGGTGTGCCGAGAACGGAAACATCCTCGGCAAAAGGTATATTGAGCTTTAATTCATCACGCTGGGAAGTAAATTCCTCCCTGCTTGTGTAAACCTTGCGAATCATGGCAATTCTCCGTATAGTTATTTAATTTTATATTACTCTATAAATACTGCAAATTCAATAAAAACATAAAAACAAACTAAATTTATTTTTTCTATTTGTTTTATTTATGTAATGTGATATAATATAAAATCAACAGTTAAGGTGAGGTGAACAGGGTGAGGCTTCTTCTTGCGGAAGACGAAAAAGAGCTTTCAAACGCAGTTGTTGCTGTGCTCAAGCACAATAACTATTCCGTTGATGCTGTTTATGACGGTCAGTCTGCCTTTGACTGGGCAGTAACGGAAAATTATGACGGCATACTTCTCGATATTATGATGCCGAAAATGAACGGCATAGAGGTGCTGCAGGGTATCAGGGCAAGGGGAATAACCACGCCTGTTATGATGCTTACCGCAAAGGCTGAAATCGAGGATAAAATCCAAGGACTTGACGCAGGTGCGGACGATTACCTGACTAAGCCCTTTGCAATGGGTGAGCTTCTTGCCCGTGTAAGAGCAATAACACGCAGAAGGACGGACTATCAGCCCAATGTAATTACCCTCGGCAACCTTACGCTTAACCGAGAAACCTACGAAATTTCCGCTCCGAAAGGCAATTTCAAGCTGGCAGGCAAGGAGTTTCAGATGCTTGAAATGCTGATGACCGCACAGGGCAGAATAATCTCCGTTGAGCAGTTTATGGAGCATATATGGGGCTACGACAGCGAAACGGAAAGCAGTGTCGTCTGGGTTTATATATCTTACCTTCGCAAAAAGCTCTCGCTGATTGAGGCTGATGTCGAAATCAAGGCCACGAGAGGTGTAGGCTATTCCGTAGAAATAAAGAACGGCGGTGAAGCGGAGCTATGATTAAAAAACTGCGCAGACAGTTTATTGTAAGTATTACCGCCTCTGCCTTTGCGCTGCTTATGGTTGTTGTGTGTGCAATAAACTTTGTCAGTATAATCGGTATGGACAGACGCACAACGGAGCTTCTTGAGCATATCTGCGAAAACGGCGGTGTGTTCAATATTGACGAGTATGACGACTCTCTGTATATTAACTATAAGGAAATCTCTTATATAACACGCTTTTTCTATGTTGAGTTTTCTCAAAACGGTGAGGTTGCCGCAGTTAATACACAGAATATAGCGGCGGTTGACGATGAAACAGCCGTTGAATACGCAAAGGCGGCATTGGCTTCGGGAAAAACGTACGGCTACGGCGGTGAAATGTACAAATATACCGTGATGCCTGTCGGCTCGGGGCAGCGTGTGTGCTTCCTCGATATACACGAGGAGCTTATGTATGTCGGGTCAATGATAACGATTTCGCTGTCAATTGCGCTGTTTTTCTTTATTCTGCTTACTGTAGTTGTGGTTCTTGTATCCAAGCACTTCATCCGTCCCGTTGAGGAAAATTCCCTTAAGCAAAAGCAGTTTATTGCAGATGCGGGTCATGAGCTCAAAACCCCTCTTGCCATAATTTCCGCTAACACTGAGGTGTTGGAAATGACCTGCGGCGAAAACGACTGGACAGCTTCAATCCGCAAGCAGACGGGCAGAATGGCAGACCTTGTCAATCAGATGCTCGTGCTTGCACGAATGGAAGAACGTATCGACAAAAAGAATTTCAGAACAATTTCACTCAGCGAAATTGTCGAAAATGCGGCAGACGCTTTTGCAATTCTGGCAGAAAAGGACTGTAAGAAAATCAAGCTCTCCGTATGGCCGGGTATAAGGGTTTACTGCGATGAAAAAAGTGTCAGCGAGCTTGTCAATATTCTCATTGACAACGCCGTGAAATATTCTCCGCCCGAGTCACAGATTGACATTCGCCTTAAAAAGAGAAACAAGTCTGTGTTTTTTGAGGTTGAAAACAGCCTTATTCAGGGCGAAGCCGTTGATACCAAGCGGCTGTTTGACCGCTTTTACAGGGCGGACAAATCACGCTCCCGTGAGGCGGGCAGCCACGGCCTCGGCCTTTCAATCGCAAAGGCGGTTGCCGAAAAGCACAGGGCAGATATTTCTGCACACACACAAGACGAAAAAATTATATTCACCGTAATATTCAATAAGTGAGGTTAGCTTTATGAACAAACTCTGGTACAAGAAACAGGCAAAGCTTTGGAACGAAGCGCTTCCGCTTGGTAACGGCCACACGGGCGTTATGGTCTGGGGCGGCAGAAAAAAGGAAACACTCTGCTTTAACGATGTAACGCTCTGGTCCGGCTTTCCGCAGAATCAGGATAACCCCGAAAGCCTTGAAAACCTTGAAAAGGTGCGTGAGCTTATTTTTGCAGGCAAGCCCGATGAGGCTCACGAAATAGTTGAGCATAAGCTTCACGGCGGCTACAGTGAGGCTTATACACCCCTCGGCGACCTTAAAATCAGCTTCTCCTCTCTTTGCACAAGGGGCTATAAGAGAGAGCTTGATATTGACAACGCTGTACATACAGTTTCTTTCAAAGGCGAAAAGCGCACGGCCTTTGCATCAAATCCCGACGATGTTGTAGTTTACAAGAGTGAAAGCGAAAAGCCGATTAACATAATACTTGAAGCAAAGTCAAAGATTAAGTCAAAGACTGTCGTTAAGGACGGTTATCTCTGCCTTTGCGGCAATGCGCCCGATATTTCTATGCCCAGCTATCTGGGTAAAATCCCCGATGCCGTTATTTACGGCGACAAGGGTATGGCGTTCTGTCTTGCTGTCAAGGTTGTAACAGACGGTGAGGTCGTATATTCCGACAAGAAAATCACAGTTAAGAATTCTACCTCAACCGTGCTTCTTGCCACAACAGCTACGGGCTTTATTGCTTACGACAAAATGCCTGAAACCGACCGTGAGGTTGTCAGAAAGCAGTGCATAAAGAAGCTGTCAAAGGTAACGGCAGATTACGATAAGCTCCTTAAAAAGCACATTGCGGATTATAAAAGAATTTTTGACAGACAGAGCTTTTCAATCGGCGGCACAAGCGAAGAGGAAACAGTCAAACTCCTTGCAACCGCAAAGAAGGGCAACCCCGACCCCAAGCTCGTTGAGCTTTTCTATAACTACGGCAAGTACCTTATGATTGCAGGCAGCCGTAAAGGCGGTCAGCCGCTTAACCTTCAGGGTATATGGAACGCAAGAGTGCGTCCGCCGTGGAGCAGTAACTATACGGTAAATATCAACACCGAAATGAACTACTGGCCCGTATCAAAGAGCAATATGGCAGAGTGTGCCGAGCCCTTTGTAAATATGGTCTGGGAGCTTATGCAGGTTGGTAAAAATACAGCAAAGACTAACTACGGCTGCAAGGGTGCCTGCTGTAACCACAATACAGACCTTTGGCGCAAGACCTCTCCCGTTGAGGGCGGTCCCTGCTTTATGTATGCTCCTCTTTGCGGTGCATGGCTTGTAAACGAGGTTTACGGCCACTACAAAAACGGCGGACTTGATGAATATAAAGACAAGATTTTTGAAAGCGTAAAGGCTTCCGCAGAGTTTATCAACGATTACCTTGTTGAATATAACGGCGAATACGTTATCTGTCCCTCAACCTCGCCCGAAAACGAATTCCGCTTCAACGGCAGTGCTGTCGCTGTTGACTACGCCTCTGCCTTTGATATGGAGGTTGCAAGAAAGGGTATGCTTGCTTACCTCGATTTTGAGTCCGAGGGTGAGCTTGCCGAGCAGATTAAGGAAAAGCTAGCAAAACTCCGTCCGCTTCAGAAGGGGGCATACGGCATAGTCGAGTGGTCAAAGGACTATGAGCTTCACGAGCCGGGTCACAGACACTTCTCACCCCTTTACGGTCTTTACCCCTCGGATACAATCAAGTATTACGAGAACGCTCAGCAGCGTGAGTGGGTGCGTGAGCTTTACCACTTCCGCAAGAAGAACTGGGAGCACTATATCGGCTGGTCTGCCGCATGGGCAATCTGCCTTGCAGGTACTCTCCACGAGCCCGAAACAGCCCGTGAGATTATTGCAAATATGCTCACTTACTCCGTATTCTCCAACCTTTTCGATACTCATCCGCCCTTCCTTTTCCAGATTGACGGCAACTTCGGCTTCACCGCAGGTGTAAACGCTCTGCTTGTTTACAGCGAAAACGGCAGAAACGAGCTTCTGCCTGCACTTCCCTCGGATTGGGAAAACGGCGAAGTCAAGAATATGCTCATCAACGGCGCACAGCTTTCCTTCAAGTGGAAAAACGGCAAGGTCGTGTCCGTATCCGCCGATAAGCCTGTAATTCTTATGAACCTCAACCTTGCAGAAAATTGCAAGATTGGCAAGAATATTACAATCGAATAAAAGCATCACACGCCTGCGGTTTACCGTGGGCGTTTTTTCAAATTACAGTTTGTTTAAACGCAGAGTGCAGAGTTCAGAACGCAGAACGGTGGGAGGGCTCCGCCCTCACCCGATTGTAATTATGCAGAACAAAAAAGTGATGTCATTCTGAGGCAAAGCCGAAGAATCTTAAAAGCCCAAAAGATTCTTCACTTTCGTTCAGAATGACTCGCCGTAAGGTTTTATATTATAAATCGGAGCGAAGCGACCCTTCGTTCTGCACTCTTCGTTCTGCATTCTGTACTCATTTCGGCAAACCGTAATTTGCACCAACTGCAAAATATATATCAACTTTTTTCACTTATTGCCGTTGTACTGCTCCCAAAACTATGATATTATTAAAGCCAAAGAAAAGGAGTGGTAAAAACAATGAAAAAGTTCAAGGTTCTTCCGTACATAATCGGTTTGCTTGCTACGGCTGCTGTTACAGCTTTGGGTTGGTATTTCCTTTGTCCTGCCCTCACCGTGCAGAACCCCGTTATGTGGCTGCTTGCTTCTTTTGCATTGCTTATTTTTATTGTTACCGTGCGCCTTTCAAAGGGCTGTAAGGATTTCGGCTGGGTTACGGTTACGGAAAAAATCGGCTCAAAGGGTCGTACCAAAAAGCATACAAAGTTTAATTTCAATATCAAATATTATATTGCGCCGTTTGTGCTTGTTGTACTTACCGCAGTTATTGCGTTTTTCGGCAGTACCGTGTTCAATGCAACCTCTTACGCTGAAATATTGAAGGTCAGCGATGCGGACTTTTCCGAGGATTTGGCAGAGTCGGTCGGTACGGATTCAATTGCGCTTATGGATACCGCTTCTGCACAGATGTTAGGTGACCGTGAAATCGGTGCCTTGTCCGACGTCGTCAGCCAGTTTGACGTTTCCTCCGACTACACGCAGATTGATTATAACGGTAAGCCCGTCAAGGTTGCTGCGCTTGAATATGCGGATTTCTTCAAGTGGATGAACAACAGGGAAAACGGAATAAAAGGCTATGTTACCGTTGACCCCGTTTCAATGTCAGCCTCTTTTGAAAAAACCGAGGGTATGAAATATGTTCCCTCAGCTTGCTTTTCAGAGGATGCCTACCGCCATATCCGTGAGGCGTATCCCACGCTGCTGCTTGAAAATCTTCATTTTGAGATTGATGAAAGCGGCAAGCCGTATTACGTTGCAACCGTTATTGAAAACACGGTTATGCTCTTTGGCGGTAAAACCGTAACGGGCTGTATAGTGCTTGACCCTGTAAGCGGCGAAACCGTGAAATATGATGTGCAAAGCATACCAAGGTGGGTTGATGTTGTCTTTTACGGCGACCTTATCTGTGAGCAGTACAACTGGTACGGAACGCTGCAGAACGGCTATCTCAACAGCCTTTTTGCAAAGAAGGACTGTAAGCAGGTAACTACATATTATTCATCCGACGAAGAAAGCAGCGACGAAAAGCCGGTTTCTGATTACGGCTATGTTGCCAAGGACGGCGATATATGGATTTACACAGGTGTAACCTCTGTCAACGGTGACAGCTCAAACATAGGCTTCCTTCTTGCCAACGAAAGAACAGGCGAAAGCCGTTACTATTCCGTTGCAGGTGCAGACGAAAAATCTGCTATGTCCGCCGCAGAAGGCGAGGTGCAGGAAAAGGGCTATCAGGCTTCCTTCCCGTCACTTATCAATATTGACGGACACCCCACCTACATTATGGTGCTCAAGGATTCCGGCGGCCTTGTAAAACTCTATGCCGCAGTTAACGTTGAACAGTATAATATCGTAACCACAGCCGCAACACAGGCGGAATGTATATCAAAATATAAAGCGGCACTCGGAATTGAAAGCAGCATAAATTCAGACGAAACCACCGAAACTGAAATTTCGGTAGCTGATGTTAAGTATATCGACATCAACGGTAATACATATATCTATCTTATTGATACAGACAGTAATATTTTCAGAGCGAAAGCGGCTGAAAACGAAAATATGCTCCTTATAAAAGCAGGGGACAGCGTAACGCTGACCCATTCCGGCAAGGAAATAGTATCTTGCATCATAAAATAAAAATCCAAGGTGATGAGTGTGAAAATAATCGGCAGTGATTACGACGGAACCTTAAACCACAACGGAATTGACGAAGCAAAGAAGCAGAAGCTTGCACTCTGGCGCAGTAAGGGCAATATCTTTGCGCTTATCAGCGGCAGATTCCGCAGCGATGTTATAAATCTTTATAACCGCCAGCAGTTTCCGTGTGACTTCCTTATCGCCGATAACGGTTCTGTTATAATGAAAACAGACGGCACTGTTGTGTCGCATACACGGTGCGACGCTTCTCTTGCTGTGCCTTTGATCAAGGCTCTGCTTGAATGGGGCTGCGAGTGGGGCAATGTTGATTCTGTTTTTACTTGCAAAGTCTATGCTGACGCTAATGACTGTAATGAGGACGGTGAATACACCCTCGAAACAATGCCCGAGGTGCCGTATTTCAACCAGATAAGCACAGCCCTGCCCGATTTTGAAACGGCAGAAAAGGTAACAAAGCTCATCAGCGAACATTTCGGCACTCAGCTTAATGCCTTGCAGAACGGCACCTGCATAGATATAGTCAGAGCGGATATGAACAAGGCACAGGGCTTGCGAATCCTTGCCGATTATCTCGGTGCGGATTATTCGGATATTATTGCCGTTGGCGACAATATCAACGACAGCGATATGATAAGGGAGTTCAGGTCATACGCAATGGAAAACGGCGTTGACCAAATCAAAGCTCTTGCCGATTTTATTACCTCCGGTGTCGGTGAGCTGATAGAAAAAGAGCTTTCGCAATTAGAAAATGATTTCTGATTTTATTTCGGAGGCTGTATCAAGCATCTGTTTACGATGCTCTGATACAGCTTTTTTTCTTGACTCTTTTCAAATTTGTAAAGATATGTTACTATTATTTGCAGAGGTGATTTATTATGGCGAAAAACAATAACCCTAAAATAAAAATTGATTATAACAATATGGACGGCTTCAACAGCTATCCGTCGGACCTTATGAAGGAATACGTTCAGTCGTTTGAAGAGGGACTTGACGTTGAAAAATATAAGCCTCTCTTTGAGTCTGTTTCAAAGCTCGATAACGGCGAATATAAAACGAGAATGTCTGACGTGCTTTTTGATATTGTGCTTAATGCCGATATGAGAGAGGGCTATAAATACAACGAGCCCAATGAACTTGACGGAATAAAAGCTCTTTGCAAGCCGCACAGCTTTGAGTCAGCTAAGCCCGACGAGGATACCCTGCGTAAAAAGCTTCTCGGTGCGTGGACGGGCAGAGCCTGCGGCTGTCTGCTGGGTAAACCGGTTGAGGGTATCCGCAGTAATGAGCTTATTCCCTTGCTTAAGGAAACAGGCAATTATCCTATGCACAGGTATATCTTAAGCACCGATATCACAAACGAGGTCTGCTCACACTATAAATTCTGGCTTCGCAATAAGTGCTATGCCGATACGGTGGACGGTATGCCCGTTGACGATGACACAAACTACGTCGTTATGGCTCAGAAGTTAATTGAAGAATACGACAGGGATTTTGAGTCGGAGGACGTAGCTTCAATATGGCTTAAAAGCCAGTCTGTCCACTCTTACTTTACCGCCGAAAGAACGGCTTATATCAACTTTATCAACTGTATTATGCCGCCCTCGTCTGCAATGTATAAAAACGTTGCCCGTGAGTGGATAGGCGCACAGATTAGAGGCGACTACTTCGGCTATATCAACCCCGGTAAGCCCGAAAAAGCGGCAGAAATGGCATATAACGATGCAAGAATATCCCACACCAAAAACGGAATTTACGGCGAAATGTTTGCTTCGGCTATGATAGCCTGTGCCGCTGTAACAGATAATATCGAGGATATAATTTACGGCGGACTTGCACAGATTCCGCAGACCTCACGCCTTTATGAGGCGGTAACGGGTATTATCGACGGCTATAAAAACGGCGTTACCGTTGAGGAATGCTTTGATATCATTCATAAGGCTTACGACGAACACACAGACCACGGCTGGTGCCACACAATTTCCAACGCAATGATTGTTACCGCTGCACTTTTATACGGTGAGGGGGATTTCGGCAAATCAATCTGTATTGCCGTAGGTATGGCTTTCGATACGGACTGTAACGGCGCAACGGTAGGCTCAATTCTCGGTATGCGCAACACAATTGACGGTATTGACGAATACTGGAAAAAGCCGATTAACGGCAAAATCCATACCTCTCTTTTCGGCTCGGAAACGGTTGATATTGAAAACTCTGTCGATTTAACGCTTGAACATATGTAAATGTACTTGTAAAAACTTTTTTGTTATGGTATAATCTATAAATCAACTTAACGGAGGTATATGCGGTGAATTCTTCTTTTCTTCACAAGCTCTTCGGCACAACTCCCGGTAAGGGTGTTCAGCCGAAGGAAGCAGTTGCGTACAGTATTGCCGGTTTCGGTCAGAACTTCATCTGTACAATTATCGGCTCGTACATCACAGTATTTATGACAGACGCCCTTCTCTTCGGTGCAGACGGTGTTAAGGTCGGTCACATAAGCGGTGCGGTAGCCGTTGCTATCCTTATGCTTGCCGCCCGTGTTTTCGACGCTTTCAACGACCCGATTATGGGCAGCGTTGTTGACAAAACCCGTACAAAGTGGGGCAAGTGCCGTCCTTATCTTAAGTGGATGGCTGTTCCTATTGCAATTTCAACAATTCTGTGCTTCCTTCCCGTTTTCAGCGCAGAAGCTGTTTATGACGGCTCCAAAACAACACAGACCTTTGTCACAATAGCAGTTCTTTACGTTGTATGGTCTGTTCTTTACACTATTGCAGACGTTCCTTACTGGGGACTTTCAACCTGCCTTACAAACGACACAACTGTCCGTGGTAACATTCTTACGGTTGCCCGTATGTTCTGTACAGTCGGTGCCGGTATTGTTACCGTTTTCGTTCCTATGATAACCGGCGCAGTAACAGCCAAGTTCAAGTACACGGTTGACGATATTGCCCTTATTATGCAGGATAAGGCAGAGGCGATTGCAAATATGGTCAAGAACCAGGGCATTACCGCTGAAGAAGCCGCAAATACATTCGTCGGCACGGTTATGAAGGGTCAGGAAATTGCAAACGCAGATACCCTCAAAATTGTTTACTTTATCTGTGCCGTTGTTCTTGTTGTTTCCGCTGTTCCGATGTTCTTCTACGGCTTCAAGAACACAAAAGAGAGATTCACTTCAGACGATAATCCTCCCTCATTCGGTCACAACCTCAAGCTCCTTTTCAAGAACAAAGAGCTTCTTCTTATCGTTCTTTCCGGCGTTCTCGGCGGTGCAAGAATGGTTTACTCCTACACAGGCGGTCTCTATTTTGCAAAGTATGTCCTTCAGAACGAGGGTCTTTACGGTATCATTACACTTCTTGTTGTTCCCGGCGGTCTTGTCGCATCCGTACTTGTTCCCTGGATGAGTAAGAAATTTACAAAGAAGTGAAGTCGGAGGCCAAGCGGTCTTAGGAAGACAACCATGCTCAGCAACTCCTTGGCTCACAGAACGACATGGCTACGATCCGACTTCTTCTTGTTGTTCCCGGCGGTCTTGTCGCATCCGTACTTGTTCCCTGGATGAGTAAGAAATTTACAAAGAAGTG
>JAZUQA010000029.1:0-54244 GCA_045605425.1 Acutalibacteraceae bacterium | reverse complement strand
GGGACTATGATTTTGCTCTTTTCAAGCTTGACGGCGTATGCGGTCATCTCCGACCCGAAAAGGCAGGGGTTTTTGCGGATATGCTCAAGGAATGCCGTAAATATTCGCCCGATCTGGTTGTTCTCAACCACCGTCTGAATTTCTATGAGGCGGAAAAACATATAACTACATATCTCTGGAACGGCGACGAAACCTATGTTGACATCCTTTCCTGTAATAAGCAGACCGCCATGCATCACAGAGGATTTATGTTCACGAGAGGTCATACCGACAACCTTGAACGCCTTGCCGAGGACCACGGTGTTTGTATTTCCTCAAATATCGACTATTTTGAGGATGAATTGGTTTATCAGGCGTTTAACCGTTCGCTGATTCTTGCGCCCGAAATCTACGGCAATCCGTGGCTTATGCGTGACGATGAGCTGCCCAAGCTCGCAAGGGTATACAATCTTCACGCAAGGAATGCCGGAATCCTTGTTAACGGTATGCTTTTGCCCGAACATTTCGGCGACAATGCCTGTGTAAGAGGCAGCAAGACAAAGCGCTTTATTTCAACGGGTAATAATTCGTGGGAAACCAAGAAACTCACCTTTACACTCGGCGAAGAAATAGGTCTTGACACCGATAAAACCGTTCAGGTGAACATCCACCATCCCTATGAAGAAGCTTTAGGTGAGTTTAAGGCAGGGGACAGAATAGAAATTGAGCTTCTGCCTTTCAGAGCAACGTTGGTAGAAGTTTCGGTTGTTGATGAAGCCGAGCCAATGCTAACCAACTGCAAATATGAAATAGTTAAGGAAGACGAAAACGGTGTGCCTGTTGAGGTTAAAATTCTCACCTGCAACGGCGGTGATATAAGCCTTGTTAACAGGGGCGAAACAAGTTTCTTTATGCACGGCGAAAGATGTGATATTGCCGAAAAAGCACCTGTTTATCTCGGCGAGCTCGACATTAACACGAGAAACCCTGAAAACGCCGAAGAGCTTTACGAAACGGCAATGTACTGTATTTCTAACGATGCTTTAGAAGCACGCAGTCTGTTGCGCTCGGGTGAAACAAAAATCCCGGAGGTACAAAAGGCAAGGGATGCCTTCTTCGGTCAGCTGCATTATCAGCTTCGTGGCTGTGAAGCTAAAAATATGTTTGACGGCAATCCCGATACCTTCTACGATTCTCAGAGCAAGACCTATTGTGATAATGATTTGCGTATAAATAACGGCTGTCTGCGTGTGGATTTCGGCAAAGAATACGACTGTGACAGCGTTGAAATTGAATTTTTCAGCGGCGATTACCCGACAAGAGAGGTTGCCGTGCAGGCTCTTACGTTAGTTGCTGAATATTCCTGTAACCTTAAAAACTGGAAAGCATCTGCCTTGGCTGAAACAAGCGTTTCCGATAGCGATTTTACATCTAAAATAATTAAATTTACCGCCCATACCCTTTATGATCTGCACGGTAAGAAGCTAACAGCAAGCTATAAAATCAATGATAAAATGCGCTATCTGCGTATTGAAAATCCCGTTGACAGAATTTACGCAGTAAGGCTTATTAAGGACGGTAAGGAAATTAAAACCGATGTTCTTTGCGCCAACAATATGCAGGCGCATTACCGCCACAAGAAAATCAATCTTGTAAAAAGTGCTGAGTTTACTCTGCCCGATTATAAGAGCGGCTCAAGGCTCACCGTTGCCGTTAACGGCGAACACGGTGATGAATGTGTTTACTGCGTGGCTGAAATCGGCGGCAAACTCTGCGGCTTCCCCGAAAGAGCGCCCGATTACAAGGCAAACCAGTGGGAGCATATGGTCAGCAGCTCGGATAAGAACAATACCTTCTTCCTGGAACTTCCCGACGGTATGGCAGGGGAAACGGTAAAAATTTCCGCACTCTTCACCAACCGTGGCAAAGGCGAAAAGACAAGGTGTGATGTCTACATCTGCGAAAAGCATTAAGAACTAAAAACAACCTCTCTGATGTGCGATTTTCAGAGAGGTTGTTGCTATTTTGTTTTATTTTACCACAGCCACGGCTTGCCGAAAACAAACTGTACGGGCTTTATGTAGGTGATACGGGGTGAATCGAAAAAAGCCTTTGTTTTTGTTGCGTGGTAAACCATAAATACTTCGCCGTTATCTCTGTAGAGAAATGAGCAGTGGCCTGCGCTGTAAATGCTCTTTTTCGGCTGGTGGTAGTGTACCCTTACAGGGCTTTTTGACCAATGTCTTGCGTTCATCGGGTCATTACCTTTGAGGGTGAGCATACCCATACAGTAGTCACCCGAGCTGTAACCGCTTGCGGAGTAAACTATGTAAGTGTCATCTTCATTATAAAGCACGGCAGGGCCTTCGTTTACACGCCAGCCCTTCTTTTCCCAAGCGTATTCGGGCTTTGAAAGCATAACGCTTTGAGTGCTTTTGAGTGTATACGGGTTTTCCATTTCGCTGATATAAATGCATTGCGTGCCTACTGCGTGGTAGGCAGAGCTTATATAATAGAGCTTACCGTCCTTTTTCAGATATGTGCCGTCAATGTTGTTCAAGCCGTTTGGCGCAAGTATACCCTTAAATTCATATTCGCCGAAAATATCCTCACTCTTGCTTTCAAGCACAAAGCCGTAGCGGTAATAGTCGTCGTGGTCTTCTATTTCGCTGCCGTCGGGCATTTTGCCTCTTTCAACGGCTGCTTTGTCAAACACGGCACACGAAACGATGTACCACCTGTCACCGATTTTGTGTATTTCGGGTGCCCATATACTGTGCAAAATTCCGTTGTTACCGACTGTGTAAACTTCCTTTTCTTCAAGCACAGTCGTGTCGTTATATGCTTTGATTTTTTTGATAGTCACACCGCCGCCCGTGGTGTAGGTGTAATAACAGCCGGTTTCGTCCTCAACTATGAACGGGTCACCGCCGTTAAAATCATCAATGGGTGTGTCATACGGCGAAGCGGCAAGCCCTAAAAAGGCTAAAAGCGTTGAAAACAGAACGGAAAAAGAAGCGATAATGCTAGCCATAGTGCTTTCTCCTTTAATCGGAATATATTTTGTAGGGTTTTACAATTGCTCAAGCGGATATTTGCATTTGGTATTAAAAAAGCGATACATCTTTATAGTTGTATCCCTTTTGTTGGTTATTCCTCTGTTTCTTCTTTTTCGGTTTCTTCGTTAGGCTTTTCTATTCCTTTTTCTTTCTTTTTATCGCTAATATTGCCCTCGTAATCAACGGTGTATTCAAGCAATTCACCGCTTTCGGAATATCCGCCAAGGAGAGCCGCTATGGGCTTTTTCTTGCGGAAAATAACGAACACAATAAGCAGCGCAAGAATAGTTACTGCTGATACACAAACGCCGAGCTTGAAGCCTCTTGCCTCATATTTGAGCTCAATATCGTGTTTGCCCTCGCTTATATAAAAACCGATAAAGCCTTCGCCGATTTTGCATTCCTGCATTTCTTCCTTGCTTACTCTTTCGCCGTCAACATAAATCTGCCAGCTTTCGTCGTAGGGGATTGAGGTGTAGAATACGCCGTCAGCGGTTGCTGTTACCGTACCCTTGATGAAGGTTTCTTCAAAGGTCTCTACTTGAAGCTGCTCAGCTTCAAGCATTTTATATCCCTTTGTGAATTTGTTCATATCGAGCTTGCAAAGGTAAATGTCGATATAACCGGAATTTCCGTTATCGATAGGAACATTAACACTCAGCTCTGTGCCTTCCTCAATTCTGCCGAGGCTTACTATGTGCTCTGAGCCGAAGTTGTGCTCGTACTCGGTGTTGCCGTAGTACATTGTTACGCTTTCAACATTTGAGGAGTTGATATAAATATAATATTCTGCGCTTTCTGTCAGGTTGTAGTTGGCAGTGAAGCTGGCGTCAACATCGTTCGTGTCACGGAAGAAGGTGAGCTCGCCGTCGTCATAGCCGGAAGTGAAATCGGAAATGTTGTTATAATCGAAGTAGTCAACGGGCAGTTGTGTGAATACCTCGGGAATGCCCGTAGCACGCTCAAAATAGTCGTTCTGAACGGTAAACGGGTTGGAATTAGAGTAATCCCAGCCTAAAATTTCACTGCCGACACGGTAGCCTATAGGCAGGTGATAAAGGTTTTCGTATGCGGTGAATTTGCCGTAGCTTGCCGCCTTAGTGTAAAGCTCCTCACTCTGCTTCGGGGTGGTTGTCGTGTTGTCAACAACATATTTGAGTGAGGTCATCATATTGAAAACAGGTGTCTGGAAGCCGTTGTAGGTGTAGCTGTTGATGAAGTTGCCGTCCATACCGAGGTAGTGGACAAGGTTGGAGGTCTTTTCGTAAGCCATTGACGAGAAGATGGAAATACCGTTGTAGCCGTACCAGCTGGGGTCCATTCTCGTACGCAGGTCGGTTAATTCCATTCTGTAGAAGCTGTTTTCCTCACGCTCGTCCAGCTTGTCCTGCAGCTTTTGGAAATCGTTGTAATCAATTGTGTAATACTGCTTTTGCTGCTGCATTACATAGTGCGAGGTGTTGCCGATTGCCGCTTCCGAAACAACACAGCAGAAAACAAGCAGAGCAATTGCGCTGGTCTGGTATTTGCCGCTTTGCATCATCAGCATTACAAGTGTGTAGAATGCAACGAAGATAAGCGAAATGATAACCGTGTCTTCCGTAACGTTCTTTGAACCTATTTTTTCGGTTATTACTATAAATGCCATTGCCGCAATACCAACGGTAAGAAGCATTTTGGGCGGGAATTCTTTTATCTTGATAAGTGCCTTGTACGCCATTGTAAGCAGTACAAAGGAATATACATAGGAAAGTCTGTACGGCAGGTCGTTGGGGAAGTGGAAGCCGTGCCAGATGTAGTTGAGCATATTAAGGTTAAAGCTGACAAACAGCAGTGCAAGAAGAACGACATAGGAAATTTTCTCTCTCATAGTGTAGGACTTTGAGTAGAGGAAGAGGGGAGCCAGCATTGCCGCAAGAACACCGCAGTAAACGTTGGGCAGTACGTCCTCACCGCTGCTGCGGATTGTGGGGTTAACGGAGCTTAAATGGTTTGCAATAAAGTCAAATATCTTGAAATATGTCTTTGTTTCTTCGGGGAATGTGCCCGAGGTTGCAGATGAGCTCTGGAGAATAAATACAAGCGGAAGAAGCAGGAAGGCTGCTATGCCTGCCGCTGCAATTGAAGCGCCTGCAAAGCGTATGCCTGCGCTGAAAAAGCGGGAGTTGTTGAGGTTGTAAAGCGCCGAAGTCTTTTTCGGGGCTTTAATTTTTTTGCCTTCTTCGTTGTAATACTTTGTAACGGTGAACTTTTCCGCAAAGGAATAGTGACCAAGGTAGTATGAGAGGAAATAGATTACCGAGAAAATACAGACAATATATGCCATATAGTAGTTGCTTATCATAACGAAAGCAAGCGAGAACATATATGTTCTGAATTTGCCGTTTTTAATAATCTGCTCAATGCCGTACATTACAAGCGGGAATACCGCCATAGCATCAATCCACATTACGTTCCAGTAATACGCAAGGAAGAAGCCGCAGAAGGAATAAAGCACACCGAAGGCGGCAATTGAAAAATCGTCCTTGCCTGTGCTTTTTCTTAAATAGTAAGAGAAGAATGCGCTTGCAAATGCGGCCTTGAAAAGCACCATAAGCGCAATTGCTTCGGGCATATTCTCGTGCCCTAAAAGCAGCATAAATATTGCCGTCGGGCTTGCAAGATAGTTGCTGAAGTTACCAAGGAAGCTAGAGCCAAGACCCGACGTCCACGAATAAATCAGGCTCTTTCCTTCAGTAATTCTGTCGTAAAGCTCTGCGAAAAGCGGACCGTACTGGTGGTAAAGGTCCATACGCAGTACCGTGTAATCGCCGAAGGGTATTACATTAAAGCAGTAATACACAATAACCATTACAAAGGCTGAGGCACCGAAAGCAAGAAGAGAATACTTGTTGCGTGCGGCTGCCTGCATAAGTCTGTTCTTTTTCACTTTAACACTCCTTTTGTTATTTTTTAACAAATTATAATTATATTACCATATTACAGTAATTTTTTCAACAGATTTTATCGTGTTTAGGATAATTCATATCGGTGAGTATTATTCATAAATTAGGACAAGGCTACATAAATATGTGATAACAAACCAAAGGAGTGTTTAAATGAATCAGGAGAGTATAAAGCGCTTTGACTCTGCAGCAGCCTGCACAGGCAAAAGAATACGTTCATTATTGCTCAGCCTTCCCGACAGCGTCAAATCACAGGCGCAGGAAATCCGTCTGCGGTGCGGTCGTCCCGTAACCGTGTGCGGCTTGTTCGGCGTTGTATTTGTGCTCGATTCGGGCAGAAGCAGTTTCATCTGCTCGGACTCGGCGGTAAAGGCTTCAATCACCGATATTGAGGAATGCTTTTCTATTGTCTGCGGTCATTCCGTACACACCCATCAGAGCGGTATCTGTGCCGGCTATGTTACCGTCAGCGGCGGTCACCGAGTGGGGCTGAGCGGTACAGCGGTGTGTGACAGAGGTGTTGTAACAGGTGTGCGTGACCTGTCCTCGGTAAATATCAGAATTTCAAGGGAATTCAAAGGCATAGCCGATGCTGTTTTTGAAAACATACGCTTGAATTCACGGGGCGGTCTTATTGTCGCAGGCCCTCCGTCAAGCGGTAAAACAACCGTTCTGCGTGACCTTGCAAGGCTTCTCGGCGGCGAGGAGGGTGGCTACGCAAGAACAGTAATAATTGACGAGCGTGAGGAAATTGCCGCATGCGTCAGCGGTGTACCTGGTAACGACATCGGTGTGACTTGCGACGTGCTTTCTGGCTATCCGAAAAGTGAAGCGGTGCTTATTGCCCTGCGCTCAATGTCGCCCGAAAACATAATTATAGATGAAATCGGCAGTATGGAGGAGGTCAAAGCGGTTGAACAGGGGCTTAACAGCGGTGTCAGATTTATTTTGAGCATACACGCTTCGTCAAAGGAGGATTTTCTCTCCAGACCGCAGGCAACACGATTGATACAGACCGGTGCTTTCAGCGGTGTTGTTTTCCTCGGAGGAGCGCAGGCACCGTCAACGGTACGTGAATACATAACGGCAGGTGAATTGATTGACAAGACTTTTAGGAGCAGCTTTGCTGACGGCGGCATCGGTGCTGGCAGGGTTTTATGCGGGAGCACGGGTTAAGCTGCGCTGCGAAACGCTGGCACAGTGCACGGCGCTTACAGCGTATTTTGCTTCGTCAATAAGCCATTCCGATGAAAGCCTGCCCGTTATAGTTCACCGTGCCTGCAAAAGCGGCAGCTTCAATCGGCTCGGTTTTCTTGAAAAAATTGATAATTCCGATTTGTCAGAGGGCTTTGATGCTGTCTGGAGCGAAAGCGTAGAAAAGGAAGCCTCCTGCCTTGATACACAAAGCAAAAACCTGCTCAAAAGCTTCGGCACACGTTTGGGAAAAACCGATACGAAAAATCAGGTCGAGCTGTGCGAATTTTACAAAAGCCGTTTTGAATTCAATGAAGCACAGCAAAGAAAAAAGAGTTCGGAGCAGGTAAAGCTGTGCCGTGTTACGGGTGCGGCACTCGGAGTGCTGCTGTTCGTTTTTCTGTCGGGAGGATAAGCCGTGGATGTGTTGATGGTTTTTAAAATTGCGGCAATTGGTATAGGGGTTGCCGTCGTACATCAGGTGCTTTCAAAATCAGGCAGAGAGGAATACGCAATGCTTACAACGCTGTCGGGTGTTCTGGCGGTGGTGATGATGCTTTTGCCGCATCTTGCGGATTTGATTGACACCCTGAAAAAACTTATGGATTTTTAAACAATGGATATACTGAAAATTCTGCTTGTTGCACTTGCTGCCTGTATAAGTGTTGTTCTCGTTTCGCAGCACAGACCCGAGTTTTCGCTTTTGCTTCAGCTTTGCGCCGTGGGGGCAATAGTTCTCCTTACTGCTGATGCAATTGCTGAGGTTTTTGCACAGACCAAGGATTTGGTTTCGGCTGCGAAAATAAACAGTGAGTATATTAATCTGCTGCTGAAAGCTCTGGTAATTGCTCTTTGCGGCAGGGTGGTGTGCGATATTTGTGCCGATACGGGAAACAGGGCGGTTGCCACCTGCGCCGATATGGCGTGCAGGCTGAGCATAATGTTGCTCTCTCTGCCTATGCTTAAGGCACTTGTGCAGCTTGCAACGGAGCTTATAGAAAGATGAAATTCAAAAAAACAGCCATAATATTGTTACTTGGATTGATGCTGTTCTGCTTTTCGTCAAAGGCACTGTGTGCAGAAAATAATGAGCTTTTTGAAGAACAGCTTGAAGCAAGCGGTGCAAAGGATTTATTTAATGTACTGACACGGGATGAATTAGAGCTTCTCGAAAAATTAGGGCTTGACGAAATTAATTTTGACAGCGTGTTTTCTCCGTCGTTGCGTTCGGTAATAGATTTGTTTGTGCAGATTATCCGCAATGAGTATAAACTGCCGTTTGAGGCTTTGGCGGTTGCGGCAATGTGCGTGGTTGCTCTTGCTGCCGTTTCTCAGGTTTTGCCCGACGGTATAAGAACAACAAAAACGCTGGGTCTTACAGCCGCTGTCATAACGGCACTTTCTGTTGTGATTCCGCTTTCTTCGTGTATTACCCGTGCCGTCAGCGCAATATCTTTGAGCAGCGGTTTTGTAACTGCACTCATCCCCGTGCTTGCTGCAATATTAACTGCCGGCGGAAAGCCTGCACTTGCACTGTCATATAATTCTTTGTCCTTTGCGGCTGCGCAGGTTGTTTCATCACTTGGTAATCAGGTTATACGGCCCGTAATTCAGGTGGGTATGTCGCTGAGCGTAATTTCGTCCGTTTCACAGTCAGCGGATATTACAAAAATAGTTGAGTTTGCAAAGAAAACAGCCATTTTTATTATGAGCCTTTCCGCTACGGTTTTTGTTACAATGCTATCCCTCAAGGGTATGCTTGCCGCCTCTGCGGATACTGTTGCAGTCAGGGGAATACGCTTTCTGATAGGCAATATGATACCCGTTGTAGGCGGTGCGGTGAGTGACGCATATCAGTCGATTGTGGGCACGCTTTCGCTTGTTAAAAATACGGTCGGGGTGTTTGCGCTTGCCGCAGTTGCTCTCATTAATCTTCCCGTGATTGCAGAATGCATTATTTGGGTGCTTTCGTTTAATTTGCTTGCTCTGCTTGGTGATGTTTTTTCTCAAAGCAGTCTCAGCTCTCTGTTCCGTGCGGTTTCCTCTGCAGTGGTTCTGCTGTGTGTTACCTTGGTGCTCGAAATGCTTGTTTTCCTGCTTTCGGTGGGGCTGGTGCTGGTGATTGGGGGAAGTACTTGAGCTTATGGAAAACCTTAAAAGCTGGGCTGTCTGTGTGGTTGTTTCTTCGGCTGTTGCGGCGGTTATTGAGCTGCTTGTGCCTGAGGGCGGCGGCGAAAAGCCCGTCAAATTCATAACTTCTGTTTTTGTGCTGTTTGCCTTCGTTTCGCCTTTTGCGGCTTTTGAACCCTTGTCCTTTGAATATACGCAGGGGGTAGAGGATTTTATTGAGGCCAATGAGCTGCAGGAGCAGATAGAAGCGCAGGCAAAGGACAGCCTTGAGGCACAGATAAAATCTATGCTGTCAGCCTATATTGAAAGCATAGGTGCTGTGTGTGAAAGTGTTGAGGCTGATGTTGTGATTAATTCCGACAAGGACATATATCTTGACTCAATAACCGTTTTTATATCGCACGCAGACGATGACGCCAAGCGGAAGATAACCGACTATTCACGGGAGAATTTCGGCATCGTGCCTGAAATCAAGGAGAGGGAATGAGAAAAATTACGAAAGAAATTGAACGCATAACCGTTCTTTTGAAAAACGACAGAAAAAAGCTGATAATTTTAATTGTTGCTTTGCTCGGAATTATACTGATTGTAATATCTTCCTTTGAGGATAAAACCGTATCGGATGTAGAAGAAACACAGCCACAGTCTGATTTCAGCGAGAGCGATTATACGGCCGCACTTGAAAAAAGGCTTGAGGAAACCGTGTCGTCGCTTTACGGTGCAGGCAGGTCAAGGGTTATGGTAACTTTGGAATGTGATTACGAAACCGTTTACGCCCGTGACGGCAGTTACTCAAAGGACGAAGCCTCAAGTGACGAAAAAAGCGAATACATAATCATCGATTCAGAGCAGCAGGAGGACGGCCTTGTTCTAAAAACCGTTACCCCGAGAGTGAGAGGTGTTGCCGTTTTGTGTGAGGGTGGCAATGACCCTTATGTTTGTGAGCAGGTCAGCCAAATGTTGTCAGCCTTGCTTGACCTTGGCTCAAACAGCATAAGCGTATCAAAAATACAATGATATAACCGAAGGAGAGAAATTCAATGAACATCATAATCAGAAAAAGGCAGATAATAATGTCGGCGCTTGTTCTTGCGCTTGGGTCGGCGGTGTTTGTCAACTGGTATTTCACTAAACCGGAGGCAGAACAGGTTCAGGGCGAAAGCCAAAGCTATTCCGTTGTCGGTGACGCACAGTATGTAAATGCAGGCGGTGAAACCCAAACCAAGGCACAGGCGGATGCTCTGACAAAGGTTCGGTCAGACCGTAACAAAGCCCACGACGAGGCTTTCGATAAGCTCAAAGCAGTAATCAACGATTCGTCAGCTTCGCAGTCCGCTGTAGATACCGCCGCAAAAAAGCTTGCCGAGCTGACAAAGAGTATAAAACTTGAGGCGGATATTGATGCACTGATTAGTGCCAAATGCGGCTTCGGGTCAATAACCACGCTTTCGGACTCGGCGGCACAGATAGTATGCGAAAAAGGGAGCCTTGACCCTAACACAATTCTGCAGATAAAGGAAATTGTAATCAAGCACGCAAAAATAAATTCCGAAAATATTACGATTTTCGAGGCAAAGTAGTTGTATATTTATAAAAATATGCTATAATATATAAAAAGTCCGAGAAGGAGGACGTTCACTAATGAATAATAATTCAAATTCCGGACCTGTTTCGGGTCTTGTAATATCAGATGAAGTAATTGCTTCTATTGCGCTGGCCGCAATAAAGGATGTGCCCGGTGTCGGCAAACCCGTTCCCCGTCCTGCGGATATGACAAGCGTGGCAGGCCTGTTTGAAAAAACGCAGAAAACCGTTGAAGTGACCAAGGCCGACAATGTCTATTCAATCACACTTCATATTACCGTAAATGAGGATGCAAAAATCCCCGTTGTTGCTGCCGAGGTACAAAAGGCGGTAAAAAATGCGGTTCAGGAAATGACCTCGATGGTTGTTTCAAAAGTTAATGTGGTTATTGCAGGCGTGGAAATTTCAGATGCACCGAATCAAGAGAAAAACGATTGATGAACTTTTTGCCCTCTGCCCAAATTCAGCAGAGGGTTGTTTTTATTAATTTATCGGAGGACAAGCTATGACAAGACGTGAAGCAAGAGAACAGGCATTTATACTTATCTTCGAAAAATCCTTCAACACCGAGGCGGGAATTGACGAAATCCTTGACCTTGCCAAGGAGCTGGAGCTGATTGATGACGATGAGTTTCTTGAAAGCCTTGTACACAAGACCTGCGAAATGCAGCAGGAGATAGATGAACATATCAGCTCTAACGCAAGAGGCTGGAAGATTAACAGAATTGCAAAGGTTCCGCTTGCAATTATCCGCCTTGCACTTGCAGAAATTCTTTATTTTGAGGATGTTCCTGCCGGTGTATCAATCAACGAGGCGGTTGAGCTTGCCAAGAAATACGCTAATCCTGAGGATGCCTCGTTTATCAACGGTCTTCTCGGTACGGTTGCGAGGTCGCTGTAATGCCTTGTTACCTGGGTGTTGATACAAGCAACTATACAACCTCACTCAGCTTTTTTGATTCTGAAAAAGGCGAGGTTATTCAGCGCAAAAAGCTCCTTCCCGTTGCCAAGGGTCAATTGGGATTAAGACAGGCAGATGCAGTTTTTCACCATACGGTGCAGCTGCCGGAGCTGTTTGAACAACTTAAAAACGATTGTGATTTGTCAAAAGTTATTGCTGTCGGCGTTTCGGACAGGCCCTGCGGTGATGAGGGCTCATATATGCCGTGCTTTCTTGCAGGCATCAGTGCCGCAACCGCTTTTTCCGCAGTCAATAATTTGCCGCTTTTGCGCTTTACACATCAGCAGGGTCATATTGCCGCCGCACTCTTTTCGGCAGGCAGGCTCGATTTACTGAAAGAAAAATTCATAGCCTTTCACGTTTCGGGCGGCACAACGCAGGCGCTTCTTGTTGAGCCGGACGGTGAAAATATCTGCAAAACAAGGCTCATTGCTTCCTCACTCGATTTAAAAGCGGGACAGGCTGTTGACCGTGTGGGCGTTATGCTCGGGCTTGATTTCCCTGCCGGTAAAGAGCTGGATAAGCTGGCTTGCCTTTGTAATGAGAAAATCAAGGTAAGACCCGTAATGCGTGGGTGCGACTGCTCGCTTTCGGGCGTTGAGAACAAGTGCAGAAAAATGCTCGATGATGGTGAAAGCAAAGAGAAAATTGCACGCTTTTGTATTGAATATATCTGTGCTTCGCTTGACGGTATGGCAGGTGCGCTGCTCGAAGAATACGGCAAACTGCCGCTTGTTTTCTCGGGCGGCGTTATGAGTAACAGCATAATCAGCAGGCGCCTTTGTGATAAATACGGTGCCTTTTTTGCCGCACCCGAGTTTTCGTGCGACAATGCCGCAGGTACGGCTATTCTCACATCAATGAGGAAATGAAATGAACAATGTTCCCGTTCTGACCGTCGGTCAGATAAACACATATATCAAATCAATAATTGACGGCGACCCAAACCTCAACTACATTTTCGTTGTCGGCGAAATATCAAATTTTACTAACCATTACCGCACAGGTCACTATTATTTCACGCTTAAGGATGAAAGCTCCGCCATCAAAGCGGTAATGTTCCGCAGCAGCGCACAGCGCATTAAATTCGTGCCCGAAAACGGTATGCGTGTAATTTTGCGTGGCAGGGTTTCTGTTTTTGAAAGAGACGGACAGTATCAGCTTTATGTTGACGATATGCAGCCCGACGGTGCAGGTGCACTCAACCTCGCCTTTGAACAGCTTAAAGCAAAGCTTGAGGCGCAGGGTCTGTTTGATGCTTCACGCAAAAAGCCCATACCCGAAATACCTGAAAGGGTAGGCGTTATCACTTCGCCTACGGGTGCGGCTGTCAGGGATATACTCAATGTTCTCGGCAGACGTTTTCCGCAGGCAAAGGTTGTTTTCTGTCCCGTTCAGGTGCAGGGTGTCAATGCCGCACCGCAGATTGCCCAAGCGATTGATTTGTTTAACCGTTTTGATGCCGCCGATGTGCTTATTGTCGGCAGGGGAGGCGGCTCTATAGAAGACTTGTGGGCGTTCAATGAAGAACAGGTTGCTCTGGCTGTCAGCCGCAGCAGTATTCCCGTAATTTCTGCTGTCGGTCACGAAACGGATTTTACAATCTGCGATTTTGTTGCCGATTTGCGTGCTCCCACTCCGTCTGCGGCGGCTGAGCTTGCCGTGCCCGATTGGGTAGAGCAAAGGGCTTATGTTTCGGGGCTTCTGCTTCACGCTTCAAGCCTTATAAGGCAGAATTTAGCCGAGCAGAAGGTGAGAGTAAACACACTTTCGCAAAGCCGTGTGCTTAAAAATCCGCTTGAAACCGTCGAGATAGGCAGGCAGACTCTTGACAGCCTTCTCAACCGCCTGCTCTTTGCACAGAAGTCAAACTTCAATTCATCGGCTTCACGCTTTGCCGAGGCTTGCGCAAAGCTCGATGCTTTAAGTCCGCTTAAAGTGCTGTCCCGTGGCTATGCAGCCGTCTATTCGGGCGGTAAGATTACCGACAGCGCAGCAAAAACCGATATGACAAAGAATATTTCCGTCCGCTTTGCTGACGGTGAAATAGAATGTAAACCGCTGGAGAAATTACTATGGAAAAACTGACATACGAAAAGGCTCTGGAAAAGCTTGAAAAAATAGTTGCCCAACTTGAAACGGGCAGTATTCCGCTTGAAAAATCAATGGCGCTTTTTGAAGAGGCAAACAAGCTTGCCGTTTACTGCAAGGAGTGCCTTGACAGCGCAGAACAGAAAATTGTCCGCCTTACTTCAGACGGAACGGAGGCTGATTTCGTTGAATAAAGCCTACAGCGAAAAAGAATATGTCGAGCTCATAAACCATGCTCTTTACGGCTTTGTTGAGCTTACGGGCGGTGAGGAGGACGAGGTGTCCGAAGCAATGCTTTACAGCCTAAAAAACGGCGGTAAGCGTGTGCGCCCTATGCTTGTGCTGGAATTCTGCCGTGTCTGCGGCGGCGATGTTCAGGCGGCTCTGCCTTTTGCCTGTGCCGTAGAAATGATACACACTTATTCCCTCATTCACGACGATTTACCCTGTATGGATGATGACGATTTCCGCCGTGGTATGCCCTCGTGCCATAAGCAGTACGGTGAGGCAACTGCCTTGCTTGCGGGTGACGGCTTGCTGACACTGGCTTTTTCTGTTTTATCAAAGGCGAATTTACCTGCCGAAAGAAAAATTGAAGCAGTAAGGGTACTGGCGGACTGTGCAGGTCACCTCGGTATGATAGGTGGCCAGACAATGGATCTTGCCCACGAGGGACAGAATATTACTCTTGAGCAGTTACGCCGGACCGATGCACTCAAAACAGGCAGGCTCATACGTTGCGCCTGTGCACTGGGCTGTATTGCCGCAGGTGCAGACGGGGAAATGCGCAAGGCTGCCCAAAAGTATGCCGACAGCATAGGTCTTGCTTTCCAGATTGTTGACGATTTGCTCGATATTACTTCAACTGCCGAAGAGTTGGGCAAACCCATAGGCAGTGATGAGGAAAACGAAAAATCAACATATCCTGCCTTGCTCGGAATGGAAAAATCCGTTCAGCTTGTCGATGAACTGACAGCAGAGGCCGTGGATTCGCTTAAAATATTTGGCGATAATTCCCGCTTCCTTGCCGATTATGCGGTAAGGCTTTCCAAACGTAACAAATAATTAACGGAGTTAATTCTAATGAACGACTCAATGCTCAAAAACATAAAATCACCCGAGGACATAAAGGGCTTCAGCTTTGAAGAGCTGGACAGCCTTTCCCGGGAAATAAGAGAAACGCTGATAACCACCGTTGCCAACAACGGCGGTCATTTGGCGTCCAATCTCGGCGTTGTTGAGCTGACTATTGCAATGCACAAGTGCTTTGATTCGCCCAAGGATAAGTTTGTTTTCGATGTAGGTCATCAGGTTTATACCCACAAGCTTCTCACCGGCAGATACGACAGGTTTTCAACCCTGCGTACCGAAGGCGGTATTTCGGGCTTCCCCAGACCCAAGGAAAGCGAGCATGACCCGTTTTGCTCGGGTCACAGCAGCACGTCAATTTCCGCCGCATACGGTATAAGCGTTTCCGAGGTTATAAAGCATTCCGATAACTATACCGTTGCCGTTATAGGTGACGGCGCTTTTACGGGCGGTCTTACCTACGAAGCGCTTAACAACGCAGGCAGAAACAAGGATGCACGCCTGATTATTATTCTCAACGACAACGAAATGTCAATTTCGCAGAATGTCGGTGCGGTTTCAAAGTACCTTACCAATATCCGTACCACAAAGGGCTATTTCCGCCTTAAAGCAGGTGTTGAAAGAGCTCTCAATCACATTCCGCTTGTAGGCGAAACTCTTTCCGCAAAGGTCTATAAGCTCAAAACAAAAATCAAGGACAAGGTCTATAACAGCAATATGTTTGAGGATCTTGGCTTTCGATATATGGGCCCCGTTGACGGCCATAACATTAAAAAGCTCTGTGAAGTGCTTGAAGAATGTAAAAATATCGGCAGTCCCGTGCTTCTTCACGTTCACACCACCAAGGGTAAGGGCTACGAGCTTGCCGAAAAGAATCCGAGCGTTTTTCACGGCATATCGCAGTTTGATGCCGATACGGGCGAAACTGTTTCAAAGGGCGCAAACTTTTCCGATGAATTCGGAAAATACCTTTGTGAGCTTGCAGGTAAGGATGAACGAATCTGTGCAATTACCGCTGCTATGTCACTCGGTACGGGCTTAAGTGAATTCTGTAACAAATATAACGAACGCTTTTTCGATGTAGGCATTGCCGAGGAGCACGCTGTTGTTTTTGCCAGCGGTCTTGCAAAAGGCGAAATGATTCCGTTTTTCGTTGTTTATTCAACTTTCCTGCAGCGCTGTTACGACCAGCTTATTCACGATGCAGCCCTGCAGAAGCGCAAAATGATTATAGCGGTTGACCGTGCAGGCTTTGTCGGTGAGGACGGCGAAACCCACCAGGGTATATTCGACGTTGCCTTTATGAACACAATTTCGAATTTCACCATCTATGCACCTGCCACTTACGAGGAATTAAGGCACGATATGTACCGTGCAGTATATAAAGACAGCAATGTTGTTGCTATACGCTATCCAAGAGGCGGAGAATGTGTCCTGCCTGCCGATTTTAAGCCGACTTATGATGTTTATGATATTTACGGCGATGAGGATGCAAAGGTCACAATTGTCACCTACGGCAGAATTTTCGGAAACGCCTGTGTTGCCTGTAATAATCTGCGAGCCAAGGGTAAATCCGTGCGTGTAGTAAAGCTCAATCAGATTAAACCGCTTGACTCCTGTATAATAGAAATCCTCAAAAACGACAGCAGTATTTTCTTCTTTGAAGAGGGTATACAAAACGGCGGTGTCGGCGAAAAGTTAGCCTTAAGACTGCTTGAAGCAGGCTACAAGGGCGAATATAAGCTCACTGCGGTGGATTACTGCTTTGTAGAGCACGGCAGCGTTGAAGCGACAATCCGCAACAACTCTCTTGATGCCGACTCAATGGAAAATACGGTAGGAGGTGCTTTTGTTGGCTGATAAAAAAAGGCTTGATGTAGCAATTTTTGATATGGGTCTTGCCGAAAGCCGTGAAAAGGCAAAGGCACTCATTATGGCAGGTCAGGTCTATCTCAACGGTCAGAAGGAGCTTAAGGCAGGCGCAAACGTCAAGCCCGATGACAGCATAGAGGTAAGGGGCGAAAAAATGCCCTTTGTAAGCCGTGGCGGCTACAAGCTCGACAAAGCTATGAAATCCTTCCCGATTTCTCTTGAAAATAAAATTTGTATGGATGTCGGCGCTTCTACGGGCGGCTTTACCGACTGTATGCTGATGAACGGTGCAGTTAAGGTTTACGCTGTCGATGTCGGCTATGGTCAGCTTGCGTGGAAGCTGCGCAGCGACGAAAGAGTAGTTAACCTTGAGCGCACCAATTTCCGTTATGTAACCCGTGAGCAGATACCCGATGAAATTGATTTTTCCAGTGTCGATGTTTCGTTTATTTCGCTTAAGCTCATTCTTCCCGTGCTTTATTCTCTGCTTAAGGACGGCGGCGAGGCTGTCTGTCTTGTTAAGCCGCAGTTTGAAGCAGGCAAGGAGAAGATAGGCAAAAAGGGTGTCGTGCGTGACAGGGCTGTGCACCTTGAGGTTATTAATAACTGTATAGGCTATGCGAAAGAAAACGGCTTTGCTGTAAAGGGTCTGGAGTTTTCCCCGGTAAAGGGTCCGGAGGGCAATATTGAGTACCTTCTCTATATCGCAAAATCGGACTGTGAGGATGAAGAGGTTTCACCCGAAGCGACAGTGGAAGCATCACATAACGAACTCGATAAATAATTTGAACATAGGTGATGGTTATGAAGATAGCAGTCATACCTAATTTAACACGTGAACAGGCAAAGAAAACAACCGAACAGGTTGTGGAGGAGCTGAAAAAACACGGCTGTGAAATTGTGCTTGCGGATTACTGTGAGGAAGAGTTTTCTTCGGACAGCACTCTGCTTTTCTCCGATACGGACAGTGCCATTGAGCAGGCCGATGTGATTATAGCTATCGGCGGTGACGGCACAATCCTTCGTATCGGCAAAATTGCGGCAAAGTATTCAAAGCCCATTCTCGGTATTAACGCCGGCCGTCTTGCCTTTATGGCAGGTCTTGAAAGACACGAGCTGGCTTTGCTCGGCAAGCTCTTCACGGGTGAGTACAAAACCGACAAGCGTATGATGCTTGAGGTTCTTATTTTCGATGAAACCGGCTTGTGCACGGGCAGACATAACTGTATCAACGACGCAGTTTTTTCACGCAAAACCAACCGAACGATAATTGAAATTACCGTTGAAAGCAACGGCAGGCTTGTTAATAATTATTGGGGTGACGGTGTGATATTTGCCACTCCCACGGGTTCAACGGCGTATTCGCTTTCTGCAGGAGGTCCCGTTGTTGATCCTACTATCGAAAGTATTATACTTACCCCGATTTGCACCCATTCTCTATTCAGCCACTCGATAATATTCCGTGAGGACGAGAGAATGAGGGTGTACGCCACCAAGGACGACGAAACGGAGCTTTGCGTTTTGTGTGACGGTGAAGAACCCATACAGATAGTCAAGGGCTGCTCGTGTGTCGTTCAAAGGGCAGAAACCGCAGCGGAATTTATAAGAATAAAATCCGACAGCTTTACCGAAATTCTTAACAGTAAGCTGATGAAGTAAGGGAGGACAAGGCTATGAAAAAGAGAAGACACGAACTGATTATCAAGGCGATTGAAAACAAGGATATTGCCACTCAAGAGGAACTGCTTCTTGCTCTGCGTGAGGACGGTCTGGACGTTACGCAAGCCACCGTATCAAGAGATATTAAAGAGCTTGGCCTCGTCAAATCAATGGGCAAAAACGGCAAATACCGCTATTCTGTGCCTAAAAGTGCTTCGGGCGAAGCAGGCAGAACCTTCCACAATATAATTGCCCCCTCTGTGCTGTGGGTCGATTATGCAATGAACACCGTAGTTATCAAGTGCTATGCAGGTATGGCTCAGGCTGTCTGTGCGGCAATGGATACAATGGAGCTTAGCGGCGTTGTCGGCACTCTTGCAGGTGACGATACAATATTTGTCCTTTGCCGCAACGAGGCTCTTGCACACGAGCTTACACTTAAATTCAGACAAATGATTTCAAAATAATTCTTTAAATCCAAGAGGTGGGGAGATATGCTCCAGAACCTTAAAATTGAAAATGTTGCAATAATTGAAAGCGCCGATATTTTTTTTGAAAAAGGTCTTAATATAATGACGGGTGAAACGGGCGCAGGTAAATCTATTGTTATCGACTCTATAAACGCAATTCTCGGCGAAAGAACATCAAGGGAGCTTGTGCGTACAGGCTGTAATAAAGCAAACGTTACTGCCCTGTTTAAAACGGAAAGCAAAGGTGTATCGGCTGTGCTTGACGAATTGGGTATTGAAGCGGAAGCGGACGGCAGTCTGCTTATAAGCCGTTCAATCAGCCTTGACGGAAAAAATGTCTGCCGTATAAACGGTATGCCTGTAACAGTGGGTATGCTCAAAACCTTAGGCAGAGAGCTTATCAATATTCACGGTCAGCACGACAGCCAGCAGCTTCTCAACCCTGAAACGCATTGCAGCTTTGTTGATAAGCTTGCAGGAAACGAAGGCTTGCTTGAAGAATATACAGCAGCTTTCAATAAGCTTTCTCAATTAGAAAGAGAAATAGCCTCTTTGCAAACGGATGATGCGGCAAAGGCACGCAAAATCGAATTGCTGACATACCAGATTGATGAAATTGAAAACGCAAGCCTTACCGTTGGCGAAATGGAAGAGCTCAAGGCTGTGCGCACGCTTCACCGAAACAGCGAAAAAATAATAGGTAATGTAAACGAAGCCTATGCGCTGTTAAACGGTGCCGACGAAATGTCGGGTGCGCTTGAACAGATTAAAATGTCAGCCCGTCAGCTTGACAGTGTTTCGCAGTATTATTCAGCGCTGGATGAAAACGCTGAAAAACTGCGTGAAATAGGCTATCTTATAGAAGATGTTCAGGATAGGCTCGTTTCCGTTATGGATGAGCTTGAGTATGACCCGCAGTATGCTCAGGCTGTTGAGGACAGGCTCGATTATCTCAACCGCTTAAGCCGCAAATACGGCGAAACAGAAGAGGAAATGCTCTCTTTCTGCGAAAAGTGCAGAAAAGAAAGGCAGGATATTGAGCTTTCCGACGAAAGGCTTATTCAGCTTGAAGCAGAAGAAAAGAAGCAGTATGAATATGTTTCTTCTCTTGCTGAAAGGCTTACTCAGTCGAGAAAAACCACGGGTGTTGATTTCAGCGAAAAGGTCAGGGCGGAGCTTGCTTTCCTCGATATGCCCAATGTCATTTTTGCTGTTGATATTAGACCGTGCGTACTCAACGAAAACGGTGCGGACGAAGTGGAGTTCCTCATTTCTCCCAACCTTGGCGAAGCACCAAAACCTATGGTAAAAATTGCCTCAGGCGGTGAGCTGTCCCGAATTATGCTCGCCATAAAGAATGTCCTTTCCGATAAGGACGGCACTGAAACCCTTATATTTGACGAAATAGATGCAGGCGTCAGCGGCAGGGCAGCCTCGAAGCTGGGCAAAAAGCTCGCCGCCGTTTCAGACGGCAGACAGGTAATCTGTGTAACTCACCTTGCTCAGATTGCCGCACAGGCTGATCACCATTTTGAAATAAGCAAGGCTTCCCACGGCGGAAAAACCTACACAAGCGTAACTCCGCTTGATTTTAACGGCAGAAAGCGTGAGCTTGCCCGTATCATCGGCGGCGAAGAAATTACGCAGGCACAGCTTGATATGGCGGAAGAAATGTTGACAAAATATTAAATTTATTATATTATCACAATAATTGTAATTCGGAGGAATTTTAAAATGAAAATTTATGAAGAGCTTGTTGCCAGAGGTCTTATTGCCCAGGTGACAAATGAAGATGAAATCCGTGAAATGATAAATAACGGTAAGGCTACCTTCTATATCGGTTTTGACTGTACGGCAGACAGCCTTACGGCAGGTCACTTTATGGCACTCACACTTATGAAGCGCCTTCAGATGGCTGGCAATAAGCCCATTGCTCTTATTGGCGGCGGCACAACAATGATTGGCGACCCTTCCGGCAGAACAGATATGCGCAAAATGCTTACCAAGGAAGATATTGAACACAACGCAGAATGCTTCAAACGCCAGATGGAGCGTTTCATTGAGTTCGGCGAGGGTAAGGCTGTAATGATTAACAATGCAGACTGGCTTCTCAACCTTAACTACGTTGACCTTCTTCGTGAGGTCGGCCATTGCTTCTCTGTCAACAATATGCTCCGTGCAGAGTGCTACAAGCAGAGAATGGAAAAGGGCTTAAGCTTCCTTGAGTTCAACTATATGATTATGCAGAGCTACGACTTCTATCATCTTTACAAGGAGTACGGCTGTAATATGCAGTTCGGCGGCGATGACCAGTGGTCAAATATGCTCGGCGGTACAGAGCTTATCCGTAAAAAGCTCGGTAAGGATGCCCACGCTATGACTATCACCCTTCTTACAGACTCACAGGGCAAGAAGATGGGTAAAACAGCAGGCAACGCTGTATGGCTTGATGCCAACAAGACCTCTCCCTATGAATTCTATCAGTACTGGAGAAACGTTGCAGACAGCGACGTTCTCAAATGTATCCGTATGCTCACCTTCCTTCCCATTGAGGAAATCAACGAAATGGATAAGTGGGAGGGCAGCCAGCTCAACAAGGCAAAGGAAATTCTCGGCTTTGAGCTTACAAAGCTTGTTCACGGCGAAGAAGAGGCAATCAAGGCACAGGAGGCTGCCCGTGCACTCTTTACAGGCGGTGCAAACGCTGACAATATGCCCACAACCACTCTTGCTGCAGAGGATTTTACAGACGGCAAGGTAGGCATTATTGATATTCTTGTTAATACAGCAATCGCAAAGTCAAGAGGCGAAGCACGCAGACTTATTGAGCAGGGCGGCGTTTCACTTGACGATGAAAAGGTAACCTCAATTGATACCTTTGTTGATGAAAACAAGCTCGCTGACGGCGGCTTTGTAATCGTTAAGAAGGGCAAGAAGGTCTTCCACAAAATCACAAAGTAAATTATACAATGCGTTTAATACCGCTGGCAAACGCCGGCGGTATTTTTTTATACTTTTTGCAGACACTAAATACAGTTTATCTGATAGGTGGCAAATTTTTTGAAGCGTAAAAAAAGTTTCCTTTTTTCAAGAGAGTTAGTTGTGTATTTTTGTGTTATTGCCGTTCTCGGTCTGCTTCCCGTGCGCATTTTGCTTGTGGGTAATGAATACAGTCAGGCGGCTGAAAACTCAGGCGCAAAGAGCCTTACCGCAGCGCACAGCAGAGGAATTATATATGACCGAAGGCTCAGACGGTTAACTAATGATGACACGGTTACTGTATCCGTAGTAAAGCCTACTCTGTCTGCGCTGAATACTTTGAGAAAAGTTCTTGATGACAACGAATTTTCTGCAATAAGCAAAGAAATTTCACAACAAAATCCTGTTATACTCAGAATAGGAAACTCGGTCGAGTGTGACGATATAATGACCATTCCTGTATACAGTCGGTATAGTTCCAAGCAAACAGCCTCGCATATTATCGGCTATCTTTCCGATGGGGACACAAAGGGTGTCAGCGGAATTGAAAGAAGCTTTGATGCTTTTCTTTCCTCACACAACGGTCGGCTTGACGTGCGCTATTTTGCCGATGCAAACGGGGCGGGTCTGCCTGGCACGGATTTTGAGTTGGTCAACAGTAATTACAACAGCAGTGGCGGTGTTGTTCTGACAATTGACAAGAAATTTCAGTCAGCGTTAGAAACTGCGGCTGATAAGTGCCGCCTGAAAAAAGGTGCGGCTGTTATGCTTGATATTAACAGCGGTGAAATCGTAGCCGCAATCAGTAGACCCGATTATGACAGAAACAATATTTCTGCCTGCCTTGCCGATGAAAATCTTCCTCTTTTCAACAGGGTGCTCGGCTCGTATCCTGTAGGCTCCGTTTTCAAGCCTCTGATTGCTGCCTGTGCGCTTGATAGTGGCATTAACCCGTTAGCGGAGTTTGAGTGCAAAGGCTATACGGTCAGCGGCGGCAAAACCTTTAAATGTATGAAAAACCACGGTACGGTAAATATGGCGTCTGCCTTGGCTTATTCGTGCAACTGTTTCTTTATCAATCTGATTGAAAAACTCGATATTGACAATGTGCTTGAAACGGCAAAAAGCCTTGGCTTTGGCAGCAGTATTGACCTTGCGGAAAATATAAGCACCTACAGTGGTAATATTCCCGAAGTAGCCGAGCTTGCTCAGCCCGGTGCAAGGGCTAATTTCTCCTTCGGGCAGGGCAGCCTTACCGCAAACGTTATTCAGGTTGCCTGTCTTTATTCGGCGATTGCCAACGGCGGAGAATATACAAAGCCCTATCTTGTTAAAGGTCTTTGCGATGAAAATATGAACGTTTACGATGAATACCAAGCATCTTCACCGGTAAAGGTGTTTTCAGATTCAACAGCTGATACTGTCAGCACATTCCTTGAGCTTGCTGTTCGTGAGGGCACAGGAGCTGCGGCACAGGTGGAAAACTGCCGTGTCGGCGGTAAAACGGCAACAGCACAAACGGGTGAATTTATCGGCGGTGAGGAAAGGGTAGTTACTTGGTTTGCGGGGTTTTACCCTTACGAAAAGCCCGAATATGTGCTTGTTGTAATGTGTGAGGACGGTGACTCGGGCTCTGCAGACTGTGCACCCGTGTTTTCGCAGACCGTCAATAATATATTAAATAATTATTAGTACAACCCCTTTACTTTATTATTATTTATGTGTTATAATGCATTGATATAAAGATAGGGGATAGTACGTAATGAGAATTTTGGGAATTGACCCGGGCTATGCAATAGTCGGCTACGGTATTGTGGATTATGAAGCCAACCGTTTCAGGGTTGTGGATTACGGTGCCGTTACAACACAGGCACATACTCCTTTTGATTTGCGCTTACAGACAATTTACAACGGTCTTTCCTGCCTTATTGAAAAATATTCTCCCGATGCTATGTCTATCGAAAAATTATTTTTCAACACAAACACTACAACCGCTATTGACGTTGCGCAGGCAAGAGGCGTTATCGTCCTTGCCGCTGCGCAGGGCGGTCTGGATATTGCGGAATACACTCCGCTTCAGGTAAAGCAGAGCGTTGTCGGCTACGGCAGGGCAGAAAAAAAGCAGGTGCAGGAAATGACACGGCTGATGCTGAATTTAAAAGCCGTCCCTAAGCCCGACGATACTGCCGATGCCCTTGCCCTTGCAATCTGCCACGCACATAGCGCAGGCTCGCTTTTGGGCAGAATGAATAAAATCGGAGGATAAAATATGTTTTATTCACTTACCGGTACTGTTGTACATACAGACGAAACAAGCGTTGCTCTTTCCTGCGGCGGTGTTGCTTTCCGTTGCTATACGAGCTTCAACACCCTGCGTAAAATCGCTGCTACGGGCGAAACAGTAACGCTTTATACATATCTGGCAGTGCGTGAGGATGCGCTGGATTTATTCGGCTTTGCCGATACGGATGAGCTTGACTGCTTCAAAATTCTTATCGGTGTTTCGGGTGTCGGCCCGAAAGCAGGTCTTGCCATTCTTTCGCAGCTCACTCCCGATAAGTTAGCGTTGGCTGTTGCTTCGGGCGATGTTAAGGCGATTACCGCTGCACAGGGTGTCGGCCCGAAAATTGCACAGAGAATTATTACCGAAATTAAAGATAAACTTGCTCCCTTTGCAACGGGTGCCGCTGCGGTGGAATTTGCCGAGGTAAAGGCCGCTGTTTCGCAGGAGTCGGGCAACGAAGCCGTAGATGCGCTTATGTCACTTGGCTTCTCCAGAACCGAAGCCAGCGTTGCCGTTGGCAGGCTTGACCCGGGCTTACCCGTTGACGAGCTAATTAAAAAAGCCCTTCTTTCCCTGTCGGGCGGATTTTAAGAGGTGAAAGCTGATGTTTGATAACGAAGAAATGGATTATGAAAGCCGTATTGTGGCCTCCGGGTATACACCCGAGGATAACAATATCGAGCTGTCTTTAAGACCTCAGCGCCTTGATGATTATGTCGGACAGGAAAAGGTAAAGGAAAACCTGCGTATATATATTGAGGCGGCTAAAAACCGAAATGAACCGCTTGACCATGTTTTGCTCTACGGTCCTCCCGGTCTTGGCAAAACCACTCTTGCGGGAATTATTGCAAACGAAATGGGCGTTAATTTCAGAGTTACCTCGGGTCCTGCAATCGAAAAACCGGGCGACCTGGCGGCTCTGCTTACCAACCTTAACGACGGTGACGTGCTTTTTGTCGATGAAATTCATCGCCTTTCCCGTGCGGTAGAGGAAGTGCTTTACCCTGCAATGGAGGACAATGCGCTCGATATCATAATCGGCAAGGGACCTTCTGCAAGGTCAATAAGGCTCGACCTTAAGCGCTTTACCCTCATCGGTGCAACAACAAGGGCAGGTCAGCTCAGCGCACCTCTGCGTGACCGCTTCGGCGTGCTTTTCCGCCTGGAGCTTTACACGCCTGAGGAGCTTGCCGGCATAATAAAGCGCTCTGCGGGAATACTTAATATCGTTGCAGACGATGACGGTGCTCTAGAAATTGCCTCACGCTCAAGAGGTACACCACGAATAGCAAACAGGCTTCTCAAGCGTGCCCGTGATTTTGCCGAGGTTTTCGGCAAGGGTGTAATTGATTTGGAAAGTGCACGGCTTGCACTTAACCGCCTTGAAATTGATGAACTGGGTCTTGATAATATTGACAGACTTCTGCTCTCGTCAATCATTAAATTCTACAAGGGCGGCCCCGTCGGTCTGGAAACGATAGCTGCTGCTATCGGCGAGGAAGCAATAACGATTGAAGACGTATATGAGCCATATCTTATGCAAATCGGTTTCCTCAGCCGTACACCGAGAGGCAGAGTTGTTACTCCTGCCGGTTATGCTCATCTGGGCATTCCCATGGAAGGACAGCAGCGCTTATTCTGAAAGGATTGATTTTTTCTGGGAAGATTATTCGGTACGGACGGTGCAAGAGGTGTAGCTAACAGCGAGCTTACCTGTGAACTGGCTATGCAGATAGGCAGGGCGGCGGCAATTGTGCTGTCGGACGGTAAATGCAAACGCCCCCGTGTCTTAATCGGTGCGGACACAAGAATTTCTTCGGAAATGCTTTGCTCAGCAATCTCTGCAGGGCTTTGCTCTGTTGGTGCGGACGTTCTTGTTTTGGGTGTGCTTCCCACACCTGCCGTGGCTTTTCTCGTTCAAAAATACGGATATGATGCAGGCATTATGATATCCGCTTCCCACAACCCTTGTGAATACAACGGAATTAAAATTTTCAAGTCGGACGGATATAAGCTGCCCGACGAACTCGAAGAAAAAATAGAAGAGATTATTCTCGACGGTACAATAGTGCCGGACGTTAAAACAGGCGGTGCTGTCGGCAGAATACGCCATGCGGATATGCCGAGGTTTGATTATATCGAGCATCTGCTCGAAACGGTTGAAGGCGGTTTTTCAGGGATGAAAATAGCTCTTGACTGTGCCAATGGCTCCGCTTCCCTCACTGCACCCGAGCTTTTTACCGAGCTCGGAGCGGATTTTGAAATACTTTCTGCCGTACCCAACGGTGTGAACATCAACCGTGACTGCGGTTCAACACACCCCGAAGCTTTGCAGAAATTTGTTACCGATAACGGCTGTCAGGTGGGCTTTGCTTTTGACGGCGATGCCGACAGACTTATGGCTGTTGACGAAAACGGCAGGGTGGTTGACGGCGACAAAATTGTTGCAATCTGCGCTTCGTATCTGAAAAACAAAGGCAGGCTGAAAAAGAATACCGCCGTGGTAACCGTGATGAGCAATATGGGTTTTCACGATTTCTGTAAAAAAAACAGCATTTCGGTTGAGCTCACTTCTGTGGGTGACAGATATGTGCTTGAAAGAATGCTCGAAGGCGGCTATTCAATCGGCGGTGAGCAGTCGGGTCACGTTATTTTTCTCGATTACGCATCAACGGGCGACGGTCAGCTGACCGCAATTCAGCTTCTGCAAATACTTCGTGACAGCGGCAAAACACTCGGCGAGCTTGCAAGTGAAATTGAAATATATCCGCAGGTTATGCTCAATGTCCGTGTTTCACAAATGGGCAAAGCGAGATACGCTAACGATACGGAAATCCGAAAGGCTGTAGAGAGTGCCGAAAAGGAGCTTGGCACAAACGGCAGAGTTATAGTGCGTGTTTCCGGCACGGAGCCGCTTATTAGAGTAATGGTTGAAGGTAAAGACGAAACACAGATCAGACGAATTGCAGATGAAATAGCAGATGTTGTCAAAGAAAGACTGATATAATTTAAGAGGAATTTTAAAATGAGAGTTTCAGACAAATGGAAGGAATATGAATTGCTCGACTGTACAAACGGTGAGCGCCTGGAAAGATGGGGAGATATTATCCTTATCCGTCCCGACCCCCAGGTTATCTGGAAAACGGGCAGACGTCATCCGCTGTGGAGAAAGGCAAACGCAAGGTATAACCGCTCACAGTCGGGCGGCGGACATTGGGAGCTGCTAGGCAAGCTGCCCGACAGATGGGAAATTGCCTACGGTGACCTGAAATTCAATATCAAAACAATGGGCTTTAAGCACACTGGTCTTTTCCCGGAGCAGGCGGCTAACTGGGACTTGGTTCGTGAAATGATTGAGTCCGCTCACAGACCGCTTAAGGTGCTTAACCTCTTTGCGTATACGGGCGGTGCAACCGTTGCCGCACTTAAAAGCGGTGCACATGTCACCCACGTTGACGCTTCAAAGGGTATGGTGCAGTGGGCAAAGGAAAACGCCGTTTCAAGCGGTGTTGCGGATGCTCCTGTAAGGTGGCTTGTTGATGACTGTATAAAGTTTGTTCAGCGTGAAATCCGCAGAGGCAACAAATACGATATCATTATCATGGACCCGCCGTCATACGGCAGAGGCCCCGGCGGCGAGGTCTGGAAATTAGAGGACGAGGTTTACGGCTTTGTTGAGCTTTGCGAACAGCTTTTGTCGGACGAAGCCGAAGCTATACTCATAAATTCATACACAACCGGTCTTTCGCCGTCCGTTATGGAATACATACTCGGCTCAACGGTTGTGCCAAAGCACGGCGGCTTTGTTTCGGGCTCGGAGCTGGGCCTTACCGCAACCCAGTCGGGTATGCCTCTGCCTTGCGGTGCTACGGCAATATGGAGAAAACAGGGAAAGTAAAAGAATGGGAAATATAATTGAGTTTGAAAACGTAAGCTTTCGCTATGAGGCGGACGAAGAAGGACAGGTGCTTCCTCTTGCAGTGAAAAATGTTACTCTCGGCATAGAAGAGGGCAGCTTTGTTGCCGTGCTGGGTCACAACGGCTCGGGTAAATCTACCTTTGCAAAGCTTACAAATGCAATAAACATACCCGAGAGCGGTAAGGTTACCGTAAACGGGCTTGATACAGCGGATGAAAACAATACGGACGAAATACGCCGTACCGTCGGTATGGTGTTTCAAAATCCCCACAATCAGATTGTTGCTACAATCGTTGAGGATGATGTTGCCTTCGGTCCCGAAAATCTCGGCGTTGAACCAAAGGAAATCCGCAAGCGTGTTGACGATGCATTGAAGGCAGTCAATATGTATGAATTCCGCAACAGCGAGCCGTATAAGCTCTCGGGCGGTCAGAAGCAGCGTGTGGCAATTGCAGGCGTTATCGCTATGCAGACGAGCTGTATAGTGCTTGATGAGCCTACAGCAATGCTTGACCCCAACGGCAGAAAGGAAGTCCTTGCCACAATAAAACGCCTTAATAAAGAAATGGGCATTACCGTTGTGCTTGTAACTCACTTTATGGACGAAGCGGTTGAAGCTGACAGAGTAGTCGTAATTGACAACGGCGAGGTATATATGGACGGTACACCCCGTGAGGTTTTCTCAAGGGCGGATGAGCTGATTGCCGTCGGTCTTGATGTACCGCAGGCAACACAGCTTGCTAAAGCCCTGAATGCCAATGGTATTGATATAAGAACGGATATTCTCAACGAAGAAGAGTGTATCCGAGCAGTTCTCGAACTTTTGAAGGAGTAAACGATGCCGATTATTTCGCTTAAAAACGTTACTCATACATACAGCGAGGGTACTCCGCTGAGTGTGAGTGCGATAAAGAATATAAATCTGGATATTGAAGCAGGCGAGCTTGTCGGCATTATCGGCCACACAGGCTCGGGTAAGAGCACACTTATCCAGCACCTCAATGGCTTGTTGAAGCCAAACGAAGGCAGTGTTGAAATTGACGGTGAGAATATATGGGCGGACAAGAAAAAAATCCGTTCCGTGCGTTTCAAGGTCGGCCTTTGCTTCCAGTACCCCGAATATCAGTTGTTTGAAGAAACAGTTTACAAGGACATTGCCTTCGGCCCTAAAAATATGGGTATGAACGATGCGCAGATAAAAGAAAGTGTCCTTCGTGCGGCACAGTATGTCGGTCTTAAGCCCGAGCTTCTCAACAAATCTCCCTTCGATTTGTCGGGCGGCGAAAAGCGCCGTGCTGCAATTGCAGGCGTTATGGCAATGAACCCGAAAATCCTCATTCTTGACGAGCCCACAGCAGGTCTTGACCCTAAGGGCAGGCAGGAAATACTTGCAATGATCAAGGACTATAAGAAGAAAACAGGCAGTACCGTGCTTCTCGTTTCCCACAGCATGGAGGACGTTGCAAGCGTAGCCACAAAAATTCTTGTTATGAACAAGGGTGAGGTTGCAATGTATGATACCGTTCCCAATGTTTTTTCAAAAGCTGATGAGCTTCAGGGGATTGGGCTGAATGTTCCGCAGATTACACGCATTTTTATCGGTCTGCGTGAAAAAGGGCTCGATGTTGAAACGGATGTATATACCGTTGCGGAAGGCTGCCGCAGACTGCTGTCCTTGAAGAAAGGGGGTAGCTGCTGATGGTAAGAGATATTACAATCGGTCAGTATTATCCGGGTAAATCCCTTCTTCATAAAATGGATCCCAGGGTAAAAATAGTTCTGACACTTGCATTTATCGTTGTAATCTTCCTATGTAAAAACTTCTGGGCACTCGGTCTTATGGTAGCATTCCTTTTCGGCGGAATATGCATTTCGGGTGTGCCCGTAAAAATGCTTTTAAAAAGCCTTAAAGCAATTTTGCTGATTATTTTTATCACAGCTTTGCTCAATCTTTTCTACGCCACGGGCGGCAAAACTCTTCTTGACCTTGGCTTTGCCCAAATTACGGACAAGGGTGTCTATACCGCAATTTTTATGACCGTGCGCATTTCCTGCCTGATTACCGGCAGCTCGCTTATGACTTATACTACAACACCTACAATGCTGACCGATGCTATCGAAAGACTGCTCTCGCCGCTTAAGGTGTTCCACATTCAGGTGCACACCCTTGCAATGATGATGACTCTTGCTCTCCGTTTTATCCCTACGCTTATTGAGGAGATTGACAAGATTATGAACGCACAGAAGGCGAGGGGAGCAGACCTTGAAAGCGGCAATATCATTGACCGTGCCAAGGCTCTCGTGCCTATTCTTGTTCCGCTTTTTGTTTCGTCCTTCCGCAGGGCGTATGAGCTTGCCTTTGCAATGGAGTGCCGCTGTTATACGGGCGGCAACAACCGCACACGAATGAAGCAGATGAAATTATCCTTGCTTGATTTTGGCTTTGTCCTCGGTGCGGCAGCTTTGCTTGCCGGTGTAATTTTGCTCAACCACTTTTTCGTTAATCTTATTTAATTTGTTTTGGTCGGTGTCGGTATGAGAAATATCCTTCTTACAATCAAATATCTCGGCACCGCCTATAGCGGCTGGCAGGTGCAGGCAAATGCACCGAGCGTTCAGCAAACCCTGCAGGATGCCATTGAAAAGCTCTTCGGCGTGCGTGAAAGCGTTGTCGGCTGTAGCAGAACTGATGCAGGTGTCCACGCCAATATGTACTGCTGCAATGTCAGGACAAGTTCCTCCTTACCCTGCGATGTGGTGGTAAGGGGCTTGAATGCTCACCTGCCTAACGATATTGCCGTTTTGTCGTGCCGTGATGTGGATTATGATTTCCACGCCCGATACGATTGCTGCGGCAAGGAATACATATATATCATTCACAATTCTCATATCCGTGACCCGTTTCTGCTGGGCAGAAGCTGGGATTTCAAAAAACATATCGATGCCGAATTTCTGAACGAACAGGCGCAGAGCTTTGTCGGCACGCACGATTTTAAAGCCTTCTGTGCCTCGGGCAGCAGTGTTCAGTCCACCGTGCGCACGGTAAAATCTTTCCGAGTGACACGGGACGGCGAAAATGTTATAATGTCAGTTAAAGCGGACGGCTTTCTGTACAATATGGTGCGTATTATGGTCGGCACGCTTACCGATATAACTCTCGGCAGAATAAAGCCCGATACAATTCCCGAAATTATCGCTTCCTGTGAGCGGAAAAACGCAGGCGTTACCGCACCGCCGCAGGGACTTTACCTAAACCGTGTATATTATTCAGGAGAAGAATTATGACGGATAATAACAATAACAACAAGAACTTCACTGAAGAAGATGAACGCATAATGCAGGAGCGTATGCTTGAACGCAGACAGCAGCGTGCCGAGCAGAAAAGACGGCAGGAGCTTAAAAAGCAGAAAAACAAGCAGACAATGCAAAAGCTCGTTTTGGCGGCAAAGATTTTTCTTGCCGTGGTTGTTGTGCTCTCTCTGCTTTTTGTTGCGGCAAGGTCACTTGGCAACGTCACCTTCTCAAAGGCTACGGACTATATTTCGCAGAGCATATCAAACCTCAAACCAGGTGACGGCTATCCCGTAGAGGTCGGCTCGGGCAAGGTCAAGGATATGCAGTCGATGGGGGACTGTGTTGCCGTGCTTCGTGACGACAACGTTATGATGCTCAACTCAACCGCAAAGAAGCTTGCGGATTACACCCACTCATATTCTAAACCCGTAATGAGTGTTTGCTCGGGCAGAATGCTGCTCACCGACCGCACAACGGGCAGGTATTTTATTGCGGACAGCAGCGATATTCTCCACGACGATGAGCTTAACACCGAAATCTACTGCGCCGTAATGGGCAGAAAGGGGAACTACGCCTTTGCCTGCGGTGCGGAAGATGCTTCAAGTGTCGTTAAGGTCTACGGCTCTGATTATAATCAGAAGTTCACCTTCAAATGCGTGGCTGAATATATAATTGATGTTTCTCTTTCTTCCGACGGTAAGCAGCTTGCCTGTATCGGTCTCGGTGCGGAAAAAGCCGCACTCTATTCCAAAATATATATTATTGATATAAATGAGCAGAAAGTTGTAAACGAATTCAGACTCGACGGCAAAAACCTAAGCAATGTATTTTTCAGCAGCAAGAACACCGTTATTGCAGTCGGCGAAACCTCATACTTTATTATTGAGGACGGTAAGGATAAGCGTGAAATCAGCTTTGGCTCAAATACAATTGCTTCCTTTACCCCCTTTGAAAACGGCAACTTCTCAATCGTGCTAACAAAATACGGCAGTATTGGCTCGGGTGTGGTCGCTTTGTTTGACAGCAAGGGTGAGGAAAAATTCACCGTTGAACTCGGCAGTGATGTAGAGTGTATAAGCTACGACGGCAAAACCGTCTGCCTTGTAGATTCGGACAATGTCCTTTATTCCTATAATTCTTCGGGTAAGCTCGTTGGTGAAACTCAGCTTGAAATGAGTGCGCAGAGAATTGCCGTAAGCGGTAAATACTGCTATACTCTTTGCTACGGCGACCTGCTTCGCTGTGATGTTAAAACCCGGCTTGAGCAGAAAGGAGAATAAATGGAAATCTTTGTAAAATACAGCATTGATGCCATATTGCTGATTATTTTAATCACAAACATTCTTGATTCCGCCCGTAAGGGCTTCTTCCGCTGCATACTTTCTCTTGTCTGTGTGGTTGCCGCAATTATTGCTTCCGTAACCTTTTCGCAGCCTTTAGCTGAATGGAGTTACGACAATATCTTTTCCGCACAGATTGAAGCGGAAATTGAACAGGCACTTGACGAAGGAATTAACATCAGCTCTGTTGCCCAGGCGGTTACTTCAACGCTTGAAATAATACCCGGTGTGCTTGTAACACAGCTTGAGGATATGGGTATTGACATAAAAGCTCTTACCGAAAAAATATCCTCTCTTGAGCTTTCCGCAGCCGATACGGCTCAAAAAGTATCAACGGATATTATCCGTCCTGCCGCTCTGGTATTTCTGAAAATGATATGCTATGTCCTGATATTCATAGCTGTGCGCTTTGTGTTGGGGCTTATCATTGGTTTAATAGATAAATTACCTGCTCCGAGGCTGTTCCGCCGTGCCAACAAGTGGCTTGGCGCAGCTCTTGGTACTGTGAAAGGAGTGATACTGGTACTGGTTATCTGCTTGTTTATCAATGCCTGCTCAGGGCTGTTGAAGAACAATGAAATGCTGAATGCTTCAGTTGAAAATTCACGCATCTGTTCTCTGGTAAGTGAGCTGGGTGAACCTGACCTTGATGCAATCAAAACCGATATAAATAGTATAGTAAAATAATCTTATATATATTTAAGGAGTGTACAAAACTATGGACAGTATCAAACGTTATCTTGAGGGTTGGAAAACCATCCCTAACTTCATTTCATTTTTCAGAATTCTTCTTATTCCCGTTTTCGGTGTTCTTTTCTATAAGGGCGAGCTTGTGTGGGCGCTTGTTGCCATAGTCGTTTCTGGTCTTACCGATTTTGTTGACGGCAAAATTGCCCGTAAGTTTAACCAGGTGAGTGAGCTTGGCAAAATGCTCGACCCGCTTGCGGATAAGCTGACGCAGATTACTCTTGCAATACTTCTCTTCCTTGAGTTCAACGCTTCGGCTGATAAGATTATGCACGCTTTCAGCTATGTTTTCCTCGTTTTCCTCGGCAAGGAAGCTGTTATGGTTATTTTTGCCGTTATTATGATTGCGCTCGGTATGGTGCCGTCAGCAGCAGAGATTTACGGTAAGGTTGCAACCTTCGTTTTCTACGGTGTTATGGTTGCTCTCTTCCTTTTCGGTCCCGAGGTCGGTGTTTTTGCAAGCGCATTCACACTTCCCAATGTCGTATGCATCGTGCTTGTGTCAATTTCTGCCGTGCTTACGGTTGTTGCTTTCGTGTCCTACATCCCCGACGTTGTAAGACAAGTCAAGGAAAAGTATTTTAAGAAATAAGTATTATATCATAGGAGTAAGTTTTAAAAGATGAAAAGAATGATGTGCAGTAAGTGCAAGCAGCGTCCAGCGGTTATTTTCATTCAGCGTGTCGAAAACGGTCAGTCCACTCCCTCGGGCTACTGCCTTAAATGCGCAATGGAAATGAACCTCGGTCCCATCAAGCAGATGATGGAAAATATGGGTATCACCGAGGACGATGTTGATGCGGTAACAGAGCAGATGGATGCAGCCTTTCAGGGCCTTGACGAGGGTGCCTTTGAAACGGGCGGTGCGCCTACATTTCCGTTTATGCAGAACTTTGCCGCAATGAATTCCGCCGAAGCTCCCAATGTTGAGGATGGGGAAGAGGGCGAAATCGTTGCAGAGGAAGTGCCCGACGGTAAGCCGGGATTCTTCGGCAAAAAGAAGAAAAAGCCGGACGAGAAAAAGCGCAAGTATCTTTCTCTCTACTGTACCGACCTTACACGAAAAGCAAAGGACGGTAAAATCGACAGAATTATAGGCAGAGACAACGAAATCTACCGTGCTATCCAGATTCTCTGCCGCCGTTCAAAGAATAATCCTTGTCTTATCGGTGAGCCCGGTGTCGGTAAAACAGCAATTGCAGAGGGTCTTGCCCTCAAAATAGCAAACGGTGATGTACCTGCCAAACTTGCAGATAAGGAAATTCACCTGCTTGACCTCACGGCCCTTGTTGCGGGCACACAGTTCAGAGGTCAGTTTGAAAGCAGAATCAAGGGTCTTGTCGATGAGGTAAAGGCAGAGGGCAACATTATCCTCTTTATTGACGAGGTGCATAACCTCGTCGGTACGGGTGATGCGGAAGGCTCAATGAATGCCGCAAATATTCTCAAGCCTGCGCTTTCCCGTGGCGAAATTCAGATTATCGGTGCAACCACCTTTACTGAATACCGCAAGTATATCGAAAAGGATGCAGCCCTTGAACGCCGCCTTCAGCCCGTTAAGGTTGAAGAGCCTTCTGTTGAGGATACCTACAAGGTGCTTGTCGGTATCAAGGACTATTACGAGAATTATCACAGAGTTAAAATCAACGATTCTCTTGTTTACAGCGCAGTTGTTCTTTCGGAGCGCTATATCAACGACCGTTTTCTGCCCGATAAGGCTATAGACCTTCTTGACGAAGCGTGTACCTGTGCAAACCTGAGAAACAAATATATCTCAATGCACGAAATGGCTGAAAAGCGCCTTGCTATGCTTAAGGTTGAGCACCAGACTCTTTCCGAGGCAAAGGAGATAGATTACGAGGCTGTTTCAAAGGTCAAGTCAGAAATTATGGCTTGCGAAAACGAAATTAACAACCTTGCCGAGCTTGCAAAGGATAATAATGTCACTGAGGATGACCTTGCAAGGGTTATTCAGCTGTGGACAGGTATTCCTGCACAGAAGGTTATCGAAAGCGACCTTCGCCGACTTGCAGACCTTGAAAATAAGCTCAAGGAAAAGCTCATAGGTCAGGATGAGGCGGTAAAGGTTGTTGCCGCCGCAATCAAGCGTGGCAGAGTACAGATCAGTCCTCGCCGCAGACCGTCTTCATTTATCTTTGTAGGTCCCACAGGTGTAGGTAAAACGGAGCTTGTAAAGCTGCTTTCACAGGAGCTTTTCGATACTCCCGAAACACTTATCCGCCTTGATATGTCCGAGTTTATGGAAAAGCACAGTGTGTCGAGAATTATCGGCTCACCGCCCGGATATGTCGGATATGATGAGGCAGGTCAGCTCACCGAAAAGGTTCGCAGAAAGCCTTATTCGGTTATCCTTTTTGATGAAATTGAAAAGGCACACCCCGACGTAATGAATATCCTTCTCCAGATTCTTGATGAAGGAAAAATTACCGATGCACAAGGGCGAACTGTCAGCTTTGAAAACACCGTTATCATTATGACCTCAAACGCAGGCAGTGACCGCAAGGGAGATGCACTCGGCTTTGCAAAGAGCAAGGCGGACGCAAGCACAGACAGAGCAATGAAGGCTCTGCGTGAATTCCTGCGTCCCGAGTTTATAGGCCGTGTTGACGAAATTGCCGTGTTCAACGACCTGACACAGGAGAATTACGAGCAGATAGCCGTGCTTATGCTCACCGAGCTTGTAGAGCCTTTACAGAATAAGGGCATCAGCTTCTCGTGGTCTGACGATGTTCCTGCAGCACTTGCAAAAAAATGTGAAAACGGCAGCAGAGGTGCCCGTGATTTGCGCAACGCAATACGCCGAAGCGTAGAGGATAAAATAGCTAACCTCATCGTCGAAAACGCAGACTCGCCGCTTAAAACGGTTGCTCTTTCAGCCGAAGACGGTGAAATAGTTATATCTGCATTTTAGTGTGTAGACTATAATCCGAATACCGTAAAGCCTCTCTCGGATATTCAACGGGAGAGGCATTTTGAATTTTTTATAAATTTTTTTATTTTTTGTCACAAAACATATTGCTCATGTGTTTATGATATAAATGGGTGAAATATTGCCTTTTGTAGCAAGGGGGGTCGGTATGGGAATAAAATCACGCTACAACGAAGAATTTCGCTTTGTTGAATATGCCGTTGAAAAATACAGTAAGATGCTTTTCCGTATCTGTTACTCCATTTTGCTAAACGAAGCCGATACCGAGGACGCCCTGCAGGAAACCTTTATCCGCTATATGACAAAGGCTCCGCTGTTTAAGGATTCTGAGCACGAAAAGGCGTGGCTTATTAAGGTTGCTACCAACATCAGCAAGAATATGGTGCGCTTCCGTAAAACGCATCAGTCTGCCAATCTCACCGAGCTTGAAGGAATAGGAATAAATCCCGATGACAGGGATTTGTTTGAAACAATTATGCATCTACCTTCAAAGTATAAAATCATACTGGATTTGTATTATATTGAGGGCTACAAGTCCAACGAAATCGCAAATATTCTGGGTCTCAGCCCCGTTGCCGTGCGTAAACGCCTTCAGTATGCAAGGCAGCTGCTGAAAAATGAACTTGAAAGGAATGGTTGAATTATGAAAGCAAATAAAATCAGAGAATACAGCCGTGTTATGAATCAGGTTAATATCAGCGAGGGTATGAAACAGAGAATAGCGAGAAACTGCGCAAGGTATGTAACCTTGCAGAAAACCAAAAGCAGAAAGTTCACCGTAACAGCGGTAATAAAAGAACAAACTTCGGACAGGATATAACCTGTCCGTTTTTTATGGTAATTATTTCATAAAATGGAATTTAATTTTAAAAGAAGGAGAAATTTATGAAAGAACCGTTACTTTACAAGGTTGTAAAACCGCCTCTCAAGGCTCTGTTCACGCTTGTGTTCAGACCCACCGTGGAAGGAAAAGAGAACATACCTACCGAGGGAAAAATCATCCTTGCGGGAAACCACACGTCAGTTTTTGATTGCTTCACCGTGGCTATGTCAACAAAGCGTTGCGTACACTTTATGGCAAAAGCAGAGCTTATGAACGGCATAGGCAAGTACATTTTTCCGGGTCTCGGAATTATTCCCGTTGACCGAAGCACAAACGGTAAGCAGGCTGTTGTTTCGGCTGAAGAGTATCTCAACGACGGAAAGCTAATTGCAATTTTCCCCGAGGGCACAACAAACAAAACCGACGATATTATGATGCCCTTCAAGGGCGGTGCTGTTAAAATTGCCTCCGATACGGATTGTGATATTGTTCCGTTTGTCATAAGCGGTAAATATAAGTATTTCAAGAAAAGCGTAAAAATTAAGTTTATGCCTGTTATGAAGGTTGAAAGAGGAAGCCTTAAAGCGGCTAACAAGGCGCTTTATGAAACAGTAAGAAATGAATTAGAAAAAGAATATGGAGTAAAGTAAATGAATAAGAACAAAAAGAATCCTGAAGACAGAGAGCTCGGATACAAGCTGTTTATGCCTGTATTCAATAAATTTTTTAAGTTTTATTTTAACCCTAAAACAATAGGTAAGGAGAATATTCCGTCAGACGGCGCAATCGTTATTGCAGGCAACCACAAGCACATTCTTGACCAGTGCATTACAATTGCCAACACAAAAAGAATGATTCACTATATGGCTAAAAAGGAATATTTTGAGGGCAAGTTTGCCTGGTTCTTCGGTGCAATGGGCTGCATTCCCGTTGACAGACAGAATACCGATATACGCAGCGTAAAATCTGCTATGAAGGTGCTGCGCAAGGGTGGAGCAATAGGTATTTTCCCGGAAGGCACCCGAAACAGAACGGATGCTTTTCTGCTGGAATTCAAGCCCGGTGCGGTATCTCTTGCAAAGAAAACGGATGCTTATCTCGTGCCCTTCGGTATTACGGGCGATTATAAATTCCGCAGTAAAAACCTTACCATTCGTTACGGTAAGCCCTTCAAGGTCACCGATATGACAACAGAGCAGGCGAATGAAAAGCTCTACCGTGAGGTTGAAAGACTTATGCTTGAAGGAACAGAGGAAAAGAATTTAAAGGTCAGTTAACATTAGGGAGTAAAAGGGAAAGATGAAAATCGGTATGGATGTCGGCTCAACCACTTTAAAGTGTGTTGCGCTTGACGATAATAACAACATTATTTACAAGGCGTATGAACGCCACTATTCAAAAATTGCAGAGCTTATTTCAAAAATGCTCGGCGAAATCGTTTCTAAGCACCCCGAGTTTTCTAAAGCCGTACTTTCTGTTGCAGGCTCGGCAGGTATGGGCTTTGCCCAGAGCTATAACCTTGAATTTGTGCAGGAGGTTTACGCAACAAAGGTTGCCGTTTCAAAGCTGCTTGGCAAAACTGATGCTGTAATTGAGCTCGGCGGTGAGGATGCAAAAATTCTGTTTCTTACAAATGGCACGGAAGTGCGTATGAACGGCTCTTGTGCAGGCGGTACGGGTGCTTTTATCGACCAGATGGCTTCGCTTCTTGAAATGTCACCGCTTGATATGAATGAAATAGCAAAGGACTGCGAAAAGATATATTCAATCGCTTCACGCTGCGGTGTTTTCGCAAAATCGGATATTCAGCCCTTACTTAACCAGGGCGCAAAGAAAAGCGATGTTGCGGCAAGTATCTTCTATGCCGTTGTAAATCAGACTGTTTCGGGTCTTGCACAGGGCAGAAGAATTGAGGGCAATGTTGCTTACCTCGGCGGACCGTTGAGCTTCCTGCCCGAGCTTCGCAAAGCCTTCGACAATACCTTGGGCGTAAAGGGTGTCTGCCCCGAAAACGGACTGTACTTTGTCGCTATGGGTGCTGCTTTCAGCGCAAAGAGCAATCCCGTTGATATTAATAATCTCATTGAAAATATAGGTGTCAGTAAGGTCAGCGGTGAATACCCGTCTGCAAAGCCATTGTTTTCAAGCGAAAAAGAGTATGCTGACTTCCTTGAAAGACACGGCAGAGATTCCGTTAAGAATGTGACTCTCGATGAAGATAAAAACGTTTATGTCGGTATTGACGCAGGCTCAACAACCGTTAAGGCTGCTGTTATCAACAAAAACGGCGAGCTTGTTTTCAGCCGTTATATGCCCAATTCCGGTGAACCCGTACGCCTTGTTCGTGAATTCATAAGTGACTTTTATTCGCTTTATCCCGATGCAAAGGTCATTTCTTCTGCGGTTACGGGATACGGCGAAGAGCTTATCAAAAACGCCTTTGCGGTCGATTACGGCATAGTTGAAACCGTTGCCCATTTTACCGCTGCAAAGAAATTCAAGCCTGAGGTCGATTTTATTATTGACATTGGCGGTCAGGACATAAAGTGCTTTAAAATCCGCAATAACGCAATTGATAATATTTTCCTCAACGAAGCCTGCTCTTCGGGCTGCGGCTCATTTTTGCAGACCTTTGCAAGTGCGTGGGGCTATACCTCCGAGGAGTTTTCAAAGCTCGGTCTTTTTGCGGACAAGCCTGTTGACCTCGGCTCACGCTGTACTGTCTTTATGAATTCCTCCGTCAAGCAGGCGCAGAAGGACGGTGCGTCAATCGAAAATATCTCCGCAGGTCTTTCAATCAGCGTTGTCAAGAATGCACTTTACAAGGTTATCAGAGCTGCCAATGCAGATGAACTCGGCAAAAACATAGTCGTTCAGGGCGGTACGTTTCTTAATGATGCCGTTCTGCGTGCCTTTGAGCAGGAAATCGGCAGAGATGTTATCCGTCCCGACATAGCAGGTCTTATGGGTGCCTACGGTGCTGCTTTATGGTCAAAGGAAAACGCAACTCAGAAAAGCACATTCATTACACCGCAGGAGCTGGAGAGCTTTGAACACACCGTTAAAACCGTTGCCTGCGGCGGCTGCAGCAACAACTGCCGTCTTACTGTCAATACCTTCAACAGCGGCAGAAAATTCATCGGCGGCAATAAATGCAGCAAGCCCGTTAAAAGTACGGTAAAGGTATGTGAATATAACATATACGATTATAAGCGCACTCTTCTTGAAAAATATGCCGATACTAAAGGCAGCCGCAGAACAATAGGCTTACTTATGGGGCTTAATATGTTTGAGCTTCTGCCTTTCTGGCATACCTTCTTTACTGAACTTGGCTTCGGTATAACAATTTCGGATAAATCTTCAAGAGAGCTCTATGTTTCGGGTCAGCACACAATTCCGTCCGATACGGTCTGCTATCCCGCAAAGCTGCTGCACGGCCACATTGAGTCGCTTCTGAATAAGGGTGTCAAGGATATTTTCTATCCGTGTATGACATATAATATCGACGAAAAATTAGGCGATAACAACTATAACTGTCCCGTTGTAGCCTATTATCCCGAGGTGCTCCGCTCAAATGTAACTGCTCTTAAAGAAATCAACTTTGTCAGCGATTATGTCGGCTTACACAGACCCAAGGATTTTGTCGGAAAGATACATAAAATTATCTGCGACAAATTTGAAAAGGTTGAGCTTGAAGCGGTTAAGAAAGCTGCCGACAAGGCTTACGAAGAATATCACCTCTATATGAACAAGGTGCATATAGAAGGTCTTGACTTTATGAAGAAGGCAAAGAAGAAGAATATTCCCGTTATCATCCTTTGCGGCAGACCTTACCATCTTGACGAGGAAATAAACCACGGCATAGATAAGCTCATCTGCGAATGTGGTGCAGCTGTCGTAACCGAGGATGCGGTAAGCCCTCTCGTTTCAAAATTCCCGACGGATGTCCTCGACCAGTGGACATATCATTCACGCCTTTATGCCGCCGCCAAATATGTTGCGGACAAGCAGGATAACGACATAAACATTGTCCAGCTTGTTTCCTTCGGCTGCGGTGTTGACGCAATTACAACGGACGAAATGCGTTCAATCCTTGAAAGCAGGGGACGCATATATACACAGATTAAGATAGACGAAATTTCAAACACCGGTGCGGTTAAAATCAGATTGAGAAGTCTGTTTGCCGCAACGGGCAGATAAGGGAGGGGAATTGTTATGAATCCTGAAAACAGAGTTGAATTTACAAAAGAAATGCGGGATTACACAATCCTCGCACCGAATATGGCGGATATTCATTTTTCAATCCTGATGAATGTCCTTCGTGAATACGGCTACAAGGTCGAGCTTCTTAAAAACGACGGCAGAGCGGTCGTTGACGAAGGTCTCAAATATGTCCATAACGATACCTGTTATCCTGCCTTGCTTGTTATCGGTCAGCTTATTGATGCACTTAACAGCGGCAAGTATGATGTAAATAAAACAGCTCTTCTGATTACTCAGTCGGGCGGCGGCTGCAGAGCCTCAAACTATATCCATCTGCTTCGTAAAGCCCTGCGTAAAGCGGGCTACGGTCAGGTGCCTGTCATTTCTCTCAACCTTTCGGGCTTGGAGAAAAACAGCGGCTTTAAATTAAAGCCCTCAATGGCGCTTAAGGCTCTTTCAGCCCTCATTTACGGCGACCTTATAATGTTGCTCAAAAATCAGGTTGAGCCGTATGAGGTCAACAAGGGCGAAACACAAAAAACGGTTGAAGAATGGATAGCCGATATCAGCGAAATGTTTACCCGTAAAAAGGGCTACAGTATGCGTGAAATGAAGCGTATTCTGCCCCAAATCACAAAGAGCTTTGCCGATATAAAGGTCAACAAAGTGCCAAAGGTTAAGGTCGGTGTCGTAGGCGAGATTTACGTTAAGTATTCGCCGCTTGCCAACAACAACCTTGAGGATTTCATAAAATCGCAGAATTGCGAGGTTATGGTGCCCGGTTTGCTCGGCTTCTTCCTGTTTAAAACGGATAACCGCCTTGAGGATATAAAGCTTTACGGCGGAAAGAAGCTCAAGAAAATTGCTATGGCGGCTGTAATCTGGTATCTTACAAAAATTGAAACAATGCTCAATACCGCCGCAGGTGCTTACGGCGATTTCTGTGTGCCTGCACTCTATGCCCATATAAAAGAAAAGTGCACCAAAATTATCGGTGCAGGCTGTAAAATGGGTGAAGGCTGGTTGCTTACGGCTGAAATGATGGAGCTTATAGAAAGCGGCTACGGCAATATAGTCTGTGCCCAGCCCTTCGGCTGTCTGCCCAACCACATTGTCGGCAAGGGTATGATAAGAAAGCTCAAGGAGCTTTATCCCCAGTCAAACATTGTCCCTATTGACTATGACCCCGGTGCAACCAAGGTAAACCAGGAAAACAGAATAAAGCTGATGCTGGCTATTGCCCAGGAAGCGTTATAAAGTTATAAAAATCAATGCCCTGTATTCGTTTGAATACAGGGCATAAAACTTTTTTTACAGAGTAACCGTTATATTGTTTTTGTCGGAAATATATGCGTTTTCGAGCAATTCAGTTAAGGCGATTGCTAGGTCAAGTCCAAGGCCATCGGGTGTGCCCGTGCCTTCAATACAAGCATCAATAAACTTGCTGAGCGGCTCTGCATCGCCGTTTTCGGTCTTGGCTGCTATCGGGTCATTGCTGATTTCGGCCGTTTCTTTTGTCTTGACGTAAACCTTACCGTTTTCCTCAAACAACGAGCCGTCCGTGCCGTAAATTTCAAATTTGTGCGGTGAATAGTAGGAGTCAAAGCCCGTTTCGGAAATACCGATTATACCGTTTTCAAATTCAATTATTGAAACTGCGTTTTCATCAACCTTTGAGCCTAAGGGAGCGTTGAAAAGCGAACTGATTCTCTTCGGCTTTCCGCAAAGAGCGGCAAGCTGATACATCGGGTGACAGCCAAGGTCCATCATTGCGCCGCCGCCTGCCGCTTCTTCGTCAAACCAGTATTCGGGAAGCCAGCCGTTGCTGACACCGCTGTGTGCGTTGCGGATACGTACTGTTGTTACCTTACCGAGCTTGCCCGAGTCGATATATTCCTTTGCCAGCTTCATTGTGCTGTTGAAAAGCTGAGGATAGGAGATTGTAAAGGTAACGCCATTTTCTTCAATTGCGGCGGCAATTCTTTTGCAGCCTTCAACAGTTGTTGCAAGTGCCTTTTCTGTGAAAATGTGCTTGCCTGCCTTTGCGGCCTTGATAAGCACTTCCTCGTGCATTGTTGTGGGTGTGTCGCAGATAACAGCGTCAACGTCCTCACGGGCAAGAAGCTTGTCAAGGTTGGCTTCAAAATCTGCGCCGAGCCTGCCTGCCCATTCAGCGCCTCTGTCGCTATCCTCATCCCATACAGCGGTAATTTCTGCCTTGCCTGTTGCAAGGACATTTCTTGCATAGCCTTCTGCGTGTACGTGCCATTTTGAAAGCATTGCTACTCTGAGCATAATATTATCTCCTTAAATTTCAGATTTCAGTTACGATTTCGCCGCAGCCGTTTGCTTTTTGTTCAGCGATGAATTTTTCTATTTGCTCAACCTTCGGCATAGCCTCCGAGCAGCTGTGTGCGGAAACAAGCATTGATGCGGAGGCTGTTGCAAACTCAAGCGCATCCTTGAGTGATTTGCCGTTGAGCAGGGAATAGAGGAAGGCGGAAGCGTAGCCGTCACCGCCGCCGAAGCCCTTGAGCATCTTAACGGGGAAGATGTTTACCTTGTAGTTTGTGCCGTCGCAGGCGTAAGCGTAAGAGCCTTCCTTGCCGTGCTTGATGATAATGAGCTTTGCGCCGTAGCCGTGCCACAGCTTTGCGGAGGCAAGGTCATCGTTGCCGCCGCCCATAATTGCTTCCGTAAGGTCAAATTCCTCACGGGAGCCGAGAATGATGTCAGCGTTCTGTGCAACAAGGTTATAGTAAATGGAAATTTCGTCCTTGTTCTTCCAGGTGTAGCTGCGGTAATCAATATCAAATACAACAATCGTGCCGTTCTTTTTGGCTAAAAACATAGCCTTGAGTGCGGCCTCTCTGCTGGGGGAAGCACAAAGCGATGTGCCGGAAATTACAAGCATCTTTGCCTGCTTTATGTATTCTTCGTCAATGTCCTCAACGTCAAGCATAAGGTCTGCAACGCCGTAGCGGTACATAAGAATGCTCGATTCGGTCGGGCTCTTGATTTCCGTAAATGTTAGGCCGAGGTTTTCGCCGTTTGTGCAGCGGACAATGTGTGAAACGTCAATGCCGTCATTCTTGAAATAGTTTGTTACGTAGTCTCCGAACTGGTCGTCGGAAACTCTTGCGAAAAAGCCGCACTTTGCGCCGAGTCTTGCGAGACCGACAGCGATATTTGCAGGTGATCCGCCGACATACTTGTTGAAATTGCTGCTTTCGGAAAGCGGCTTGTTCATATCCGTGGGGTTGAAGTCAATTGCAACTCTGCCAAGCGGAATTACGTCAAAGGGTCTTGTGCTGTCAAAATTAAAGTAGCTCATTTATTTTTCTCCTTTATATGAGTTGTGCTTTGCCTGCACAGTCAAAAATTTCAATATGCTTCAGGGCCTTTATGTATGCGCCCTCAACCTCAGCCGCCTGCAAATCGTAATATCCCTTGATTTTACCTTCTGCATAGGCTTTTTTTACGCTCTGCTGAACGCTGTCAAAGGTTGCGGTTGCAATGTTGATTTTCATTATTCCGTTTTCACGACACTTTTTGAATTCCTCGGGCAGTATTCCCGTGCCTCCGTGCAGAACAAGCGGAACGTCAACCTTTGTCCTGATTTCTTCAAGAATATCAAATCTTAAATGCGGTGTTTGTTTGTAGTTTCCGTGGGCGTTGCCTATTGCAATTGCAAGTGCATCAACCTTAGTTTTTTCAACGAATTCAACAGCCTGGGCAGGGGAGGTGCAGTTGATTGCAATTTCCTCGCTGCCGTCCTCGCTTCCGCCCACACAGCCGATTTCCGCCTCAACAGCCGCACCGTATTTTTGGGCAATCGCTACTGTTTCTTTTGTCTTTTCTATGTTTTCTTCAAGCGGCAGGTGAGACCCGTCAAACATAACGCTTGTAAAGCCGATTTCAAGTGCCTGCTTTATTTTTTCAAAGGTGAGTCCGTGGTCAAAATGCACCGCAACGGGGACACTTGCGTTTTTTGCGGCGGCAACCATAAGCGGCCCGATAATCTCAAGCGGCGACTGTTTTAATCTTACCTCGGCAATCTGCAAAATTACGGGGCTTTGTGTTTCCTCGGCGGCCTTGAGTACGCCGAGCACCATCTCCATATTTGCTACGCTGAAGCTGCCTACAGCCCAGCGGCCTTCTCTTGCTTTTTCAAGCAGGGCTTTCATATTGTAAAGCATAACATGTGTACTTCCCGAAAATTTATTACTTTATTTTTAACATATTTTACATTAATAGTCAATTCAAACTTGAAATGTATTTTTCAGTGTGTTATAATAGCAAAAAATAAATTATAGGATGTGTCATTATGAAAAAAGCAAACGGTTTTATGGCTGAATTCAAAACATTTATTATGAGAGGCAACGTTGTTGACCTTGCAGTCGGTGTTATCATCGGTGCCGCTTTCCAGGCTATCATCAAGAGCCTTGTTGATGATGTTGTTATGCCCGTTATCGGTCTTATCACAGGCGGTCTTGATTTTTCAAACCTTTTCGTTGCTCTCGACGGTAATGAGTACGAGACACTTGCAGCCGCACAGGAAGCAGGTGCAGCTACTCTCAACTACGGTAACTTCATCGGCGCAATCTTCAATTTCCTCATTATGGCTTTCGTTATCTTCTGCCTTGTAAAAGCTATCAACACTCTTCGTGCAAAGACTGAAAAGAAGGTTGAAGAAGCACCTGCAGCACCCACAACAAAGAAGTGCCCCTACTGCAAGAGCGAAATTGATATCGAAGCAACAAAGTGCCCCAACTGCACATCCGATGTTGAATAATAATCAGGTGTTTTAAAATGAAATTCGGTTTTATCGGTGCCGGTAATCTCGCAACCGCTCTGGTTGCCGGCGCCTCAAAAACAAACTTCTTTAAGAATAACGAGTTTTACGCTTTTGATGTTTTTGCACCGAGCCTTGAAAACATCGCTTCTTTCGGTGTGAACAAATGCGTAAGCGTTGAAGAGCTTATAAATAATTGTGAAACGGTAATTCTTGCCGTTAAGCCAAAGGATTTTCCTGCGCTTCTTAAAGAAAATGCAGAAGTGTTTAAGCAGAAAAATCCCTTCATTGTGTCCGTTGCAGCAGGTACGGATTTATCCTTTATCCGTTCACTTTTAGGCTTTGATGCAAGGCTTGCCAGGATTATGCCCAATATTAACGCTTCCGTCTGCGGCTCTGCCACTGCGGTATGCTGTCTTGAAAACGTAAGCGACGCAGAAAAGTCGAGCCTCATTTCCTTCTGTGAAAGCTTCGGCTCAGCCTTTGAAATAGGGGAGGAGCTTTTCCCTGTTTTCGGCGTTATCGCGGGGTGTTCACCTGCGTTCAGCTATATGTACATCGACCAGCTTGCTCGTGCCGCAGTAAAGCTCGGTATGAACAAGAAAACGGCTTTGCAGGTTGCTGCACAAGCGGTCAAGGGCAGCGCAGAAAAAATACTTTCCACTAACGAGCATCCCTACGATTTGATTGATAAGGTCTGTTCACCCGGCGGTACTACTATCGAAGGCGTTACCGCTTTACAGGCAAACGGCTTTGAAAATGCTGTTAATGCGGCGGTAGAAGCTGCATATAATAAAGACTGTAAAATGAGAGAGAAAAAATAACTGAAAGGTAGCATATTTCCAATGAACATTATTACTATACGTGAACTGTTTGAGCATAGAGAGCAGTATTATGACAAAGAGCTTGAGGTCTGCGGCTGGGTGCGCAGCGTCCGTGCCTCCAAGGCTTTCGGCTTCATTGTTGTCAGCGACGGTACTTTCTTTGAGCCGTTGCAGGTTGTTTTCCACGACAATATGGAAAACTTTGAGCAGGTTTCAAAGCTCAACGTAGGTTCCGCTATTATAGTCAAGGGTACGCTTGTTGCAACTCCCGAAGCAAAGCAGCCCTTTGAAATCCAGGCAACTCAGGTCTTTGTTGAGGGTGCTTCTACTCCCGACTATCCGCTTCAGAAAAAGCGTCACAGCCTTGAGTTCCTGCGTACAATGACACACCTTCGTGCAAGAACAAACACCTTCCAGGCGGTGTTCCGTGTCCGCTCTCTCATTGCTTTTGCAATTCACAGCTTCTTTATGGAGCGCAACTTCGTCTATGTTCACACTCCCATCATCACTGGCTCAGACTGTGAGGGCGCAGGCGAAATGTTCAGAGTTTCCACTCTTGATCCCGATAACCTTCCCCTTACCGAAGACGGCAAGGTTGACTACTCACAGGATTTCTTCGGCAAGCCCACTAACCTCACCGTCAGTGGTCAGCTTAACGGCGAAACATATGCAATGGCTTTCCGTAATATCTATACCTTCGGTCCTACATTCCGTGCCGAAAATTCCAACACAACACGCCATGCGGCTGAGTTCTGGATGATTGAGCCCGAAATCGCCTTTGCAGACCTGAGCGACGATATGCAGCTGGCAGAGGATATGCTTAAGTATGTTATCAACTACGTTCTCGAAAAAGCACCCGAGGAAATGAAATTCTTCGACAGCTTTATCGACAAGGGTCTTCTTGAAAGACTTCACAACGTTGTCAACTCCGATTTCGGCAGAGTTACCTATACAGAGGCTATCGAAATCCTTTCCAAGAACAACGCAAACTTCGACTATCCTGTTGAATGGGGCTGCGATTTGCAGACGGAGCATGAGCGTTACCTCACAGAGGAAGTGTTCAAGCGTCCCGTATTCGTAACAGATTATCCGAAGGAAATCAAGGCCTTCTATATGAAGCTCAACCCCGACGGAAAGACGGTTGCCGCTATGGACTGTCTTGTTCCAGGTATCGGCGAAATCATCGGCGGCAGCCAGAGAGAGGACGATTACGATAAGCTCGTAACCCGTATGAACGAGCTCGGCCTCAACCCCGAGGATTATGATTTCTACCTCGACCTTCGCAAGTACGGCACAGCCCGTCACGCAGGCTTCGGTCTTGGTTTTGAGCGTTGTGTAATGTACCTTACCGGTATGTCCAACATCCGCGACGTTCTTCCCTTCCCCAGAACAGTAAACAACTGTGATATCTAAACTTAAAATCAACGCCTGCTGTTATCGGCAGGCGTTTGTGATATAAGGAGTTATGTTCTATGTCTGAAACGATGAAATACAAAAACCCTGCTTTATCTGTTGAAGAACGTGCGGAGGATTTGCTTTCACGTATGACCTTGCGTGAAAAAATTGCCCAGCTTGATATGAAGTTCGGCAGTAACTACTGCACCGAGCCCGACCCAAACGACAACTGCTCTGCGGCTGAAACAACAGATTATTATTGGGATAAATTAAGGGCAGATTTTCCTGACGGTCTTGGCTATCTTCACGATAACTATTCCGTGCCTGCCGTTATGAACAAGCTGCAAAAGTTCTTTATCGAAAATTCCCGTCTGGGTATTCCCGTTATTTTCACGGGTGAAGCGCTTCACGGTATAGCAGGTACAAGGGCTACCGTTCTGCCTATTCCCACAGCCTGGGCTGCTACCTTTGAGCCGCAATATGCCTATGAAGCAGGCAGAGTTATTGCCAAGGAAACCCGTTCACTCGGTATTTATGAGGTGCTTGCACCCAACCTTGACGTTGCCCGTGACCCGAGATGGGGCAGAACAGAGGAAACCTTCGGCGAGGATACCTGCCTTTCCAGTAAAATGGCTGCCGCAATAGTAAAGGGACACCAGAACGGCGATATTTCGGCAAAGGACAGCGTTGTTTCCGAGCCCAAGCATTATTGTATCCACGGCATACCCGAGGGCGGTGTAAACTGTGCAACAGCAAGAGCAGGTATCAGAGAAATTGAAAGCTGTTATCTGCCCGTGTTTGAAGCCGGCATCAAAGAGGGCGGCGCTTACGATGTTATGGCGAGCTATAACTCAATCGACGGCGACCTTATGATGACCTCAAGCCACTACCTCAAAACCGTTCTAAAAGAGCGTTTCGGTCTTAAAGGCATCTGTCGTTCAGATTGGGGCGGAATTCGCCGTGTGCACTACCTGCACAAAATGGCAAAGAACGAAAAAGAGGCAATTTATCTTTCAAAGAAAAACGGTCTGGACTGTCAGGGCGGCGACGAATACCCGAACAAGCTCTGGGTGGACAGCCTTGAAGAGTTAGTAAATGAGGGTAAACTGGATGTTGAGAATATCAACGAATCCTGCCGCCGTGTGCTTAAAATCAAGTTTGAGCTCGGTCTTTTTGAAAATCCCTATACCGATGAAAACGAGTATAAGAGCATAATCAACTGCAAGGCTCACCTTGACAAAGCTCTTGAAATAGCACAGAAGTCTGTCATTTTGCTCAAAAACGACGGTGTACTGCCGCTGCAAAAGGATAAGTACAAGAAAATTGCCCTTATCGGCCCATCATCCGACAAAGTCCGTCTGGGCGGTTATTCGGCAAAGATTGTCGGCAGAAAACTCAAGACTATTTACGATATACTTAAAGAAGAGTTCCCCGAAGCGGAAATTATGCAGTGCGAGGGTTGTGGAATAAGCGATGGCGATTTTCGGTTTGCTCTCGGTGACCAGCACCACCTGCAGGGCATAAAGGCAGAGGAACAGAGCGAAAATATTGCTCAGGCTGTCGAATATGCAAAGCAGGCTGACCTGATTATTTTCTGCGGCGGTGACGATACAATTTCAAGCGGCGAGGGCAGAGACCGTTGCGAGCTCACTCTCTGCGGCAGACAGAGTGAACTGATGAAGCTCCTTTCCGAAACAGGCAAGCCTATGGTCTTTGTTATGATTCACGGCAAACCTCTGGCAATCAAGGAAGAAAGCGATATGTCAAACGCCGTTCTTTCCTGCTGGTTCGGCGGTGAATGCGGACCGCAGGCTATTTGTGATGTCCTTACAGGAAAGGTCAACCCCGGCGGTAAGCTGCCGTTTTCGCTTCCGAGGCGTTCCACAATGATTCCCTGCTACTATTCAATGCTTCCCGGTGCAAGCAACGAGTATTACGAGGGCAGGGGAGATGCGCTTTATCCCTTCGGCTTCGGTCTTAGCTATACAACCTTTGAATATTCCGACTTGAAGCTTGAAAGAACGGGTAAAACCGATGTTAAGGTAAGCGTAACCGTTGAAAATACGGGCAAAACAGCAGGTGACGAGGTAGTGCAGATTTATGTAGAGGACTGCGAAAGCTCCGTAGTAACACCGCTTCTCCTGCTAAAGGATTTCAAGCGTGTTACACTTGAGCCCGGTGAAAAGCAGACGCTTGAATTCAATCTCGGCTATAACGCCTTCCGACTTATGAATCAGGCGTATGAATGGGTAGTTGAGCCGGGTACATTCAAAGTTTCCGCAGCCTCATCCTCAAGAGATATTCGTTTGTCAGAAGAAATAGAACTTGATTGATTCCAATTAACAAAGCCCTTGGGAGTATAATAGTTCCCAAGGGCTTTCAGATATGTGAAAAGATTTTTTAAAAAATTTAAAATAAGTCTTGATTTTTTTGAAAATATAGTGTAGAATATCGACTGTTGACTTATGGAGAGTTGTCCGAGCTGGTCGAAGGAGCACGATTGGAAATCGTGTAAGTCGCTAAAACGGCTTCGAGGGTTCGAATCCCTTGCTCTCCGCCATAAATAACAGAGATACCCTTGGGTATCTCTGTTATTTTTTGTATAGGCAAGGGATTCGAAAGCCCGTAAAGAAAACAGTCCGGTGGACTGTTTTTAGGGCGTGGGATTGAGCTAACGTTGACTTGACAAACAAGCAGTGTCAAGCGTGGTACTGCATAAATTATGCTATCAATTACCCTTGCTCTCCGCCATAAATAACAGAGATACCAAATGGTATCTCTGTTATTTTTTGTATAGGCAAAGGATTCGAAAGCCCGTAAAGAAAACAGTCTGGTGGACTGTTTTTAGGGCGTGGGATTGAGCTAACGTTGACTTGACAAACAAGCAGTGCCAAGCGTGGTACTGCAAAAATTAGACTGTTGAGCCAACCTTGTTAGGTGATAATTTAATAGTGGATTTTCTGACATAGGTGTGGTATAACTTAATTGAATAATTAATTGAGGTAACATTTATGGAAATAAAAGAGTATGAAGAAAAATATGCAAAAGAAATGTCAGAAATTATTTTAAGTAATTTATATACTATTACTATAAAAGATCATGGAAAAGAAGTAGTTGACAGAATAGCCAGACATTTTACTGAAGAAGAGATAAAAAAGAATTTTCCGAAACGAATCAAGTGTTTTGTTGCAATTGATGAAGGTAAAGTGTTAGCTACAGCCAGTTTAGATAGAGTAAATGGTATGTATGGTGTTCAGGTAGAAAATCCGGAAAATAAATATATAATACTTACTGTATTTACTCATCTTGAACATCAGAAGCAAGGTATTGGTAAAGCTCTTATACAAAAAATTGATGAATATGCTGAAGAAATTGGTGCTGAAGAAGTACTAATACCGGCCTCGGTTTATGGCCTTGATTTTTACAGAAGGCTTGGATACGACTTTCATAATGGAAATTCATCACAAAATAAGGATGGAGAGTACATATTATCCAAGCATATTAATAAATAAAAAAGAAATTTAATTATGATATAATTAATTTAACTCTCCACGCCTCAATAAGCCTTTCTAATTTCCACCCTGCGTTGGCTGGTGAGGTTGAGGGCAGGCAGACGGCCTCTCTGCCTATGGTGTCACGGATATATTTGTTGTAATACTTTTCTGCTGTTTTGCCGTTGACGAAAATCTGCTTAATGTCAGCGCTTTTAAGAATTACCGTCAGGTCGTTTGCAACAACGTTTTTAATACTGCTGTCGGAGCTGCCCGTAATGTCGCACGAAGCAATCACGTCCCACAGTGCAATGTGATTCTTATGAAGCAGTCTGCTTTTTTCTTCAATAGTAACAGGTGTTTCTTCATCCGTTACGGCGGCAATTACTTTCCAAAATCTGTTTTGCGGGTGTCCGTAGAAAAACATCTCCTCACGGGATTTTACCGACGGAAAGCTGCCGAGAATAAGCACTTTTGAATTTTCATCATATAGAGGCGGAAAAGGGTGTTGCGGCATAGTTATATACTCCTCATAAATTCTTTAACCTGTTTTCTTGTTTTCAGAATAACTGTTTTGTCTTTGTACTTCTCTGCAATTTCAGCATAAAACTTTCGTCTTTCTTTGTTCCTGCAACCGAACAAAATGAACTTTACAAACCACCAATTCATATCGTTTTTGTATCCGTCTTGCCTGCGTGCCTTTGTGCGTTTTAAAGCACGGAAAAAGCAGGTTGTTCTCGGCAGAAGAAGCAAAATTATTTTGTCTGCTTTTTGAAGGCGTTCATCTATCAGCAGATATGTGTAGTATCCGTCAATTATCCAATCATCTTTTGTCATAAAATCTGCCACTTTCGGCAGTGCAAGCGAATCATCAACAGGCTTCCATTCCTTGTCCCACTTGATATTGTCAAGGTGAAGGACAGGGATAATTTTCTTTTCGGATATGTAGTTCGACAGATATGTTTTACCGCTGCCTGCATAGCCTAAAACTGCTATTCTCATTTTTTATCTTCTTATTTCACCGCAAGCGTAGCAATATACTGCGGATAATACTTGCCGATTATATTTCCGCCTTCTGGGTCACGGTCTTCATACAATGCTTTGAGAGTAAATCCTGCTTTAAGCTGACCGCCGATTTGTTCATCGAGAGTATGGCTGAACTGAACGCCGTCACCGTTTGCAATCATTTTCTCAAGCCGTTCTTTCGGCATTTTGAGAGGATTGAACGGCAAGGGATTAACCACTTTCAGCGGTTCATCTTCTTCAAACAAATAATCAATACCGTTATCAAGCCCTGAAAGCAATCTGCCGCCCTTTTTAAGTACACGGTAACACTCGTTCCAGACGTGATAAACATCCTCAACATAGTTGTTTGAAACGGGATGAAAAATCAAATCAAAGCTTTCTTCTTCAAAGGGGAGTGTTTTTGACATATCACCCTTGACGATTGTGATATTGTATCCTTCTCTTTCGGATACCGTTTTCTCTGCTTCAAGCTGTCTGTGGGAATAATGAAACACGGTACACTCCGCCCCGAGCTTTGAAAGCACGGGCATCTGCTGACCGCCGCCGCTTGCAAGGCCCAACACCTTTTTACCTTTCAAATCACCAAGCCATTCGTGAGGAACGGAAATGCAGGGAGTGAGAATAACCGAATAATTATCGGGAGTAATTTTCTCGTATTCCTCGTGACTTATGGGCAAGGTGTATTCGCAGCCTTCATCAGCCCACGAATCCCAAGTTTCGGAATTTATTTTAGTGTAGTCAATCATAATATCACCTTTACAAATCAAACTTTTCTTTTATCATTTTCGCAACAATGTCGGGTGCTAAGTTTGAGTTATCAATCTTAATATAATTCGGGAATGTTATTTCACCGTCATAGCTTTCGGTGCGGTATTTTTTATCGGTATCAAGCAAATCCTTTCTTGCAAAATCAAGGTTGCGTTTTGACGGCTTATTGTTAAGACGGTTTTCTGTTGAGTTCCTTTCAAGTCTTATCTCTTGTGAAGCAACAAGTTCAACATAATATACTTCTGCACCTTGCTCTTTGAACAAATCGGAAACATATTTTATATAATCCCAATCGCCTCGGTGGTCGAAAGCCCAGACATAGGTGAATATCATTCCGTAATTGTTGCTCTTTGAAAACTCTTCAAAGAAAACC
>JAZUQA010000028.1:0-184115 GCA_045605425.1 Acutalibacteraceae bacterium | reverse complement strand
TTTCGCTTTTATTTATCACTTCCTTTTTCTGAAATTTGAACTTTTGATTGACAGAATTATTGTTTTTTTAATGTCAAACAATTATTCGATAAAAGGATGTAAGACTAACTAACGTTATAAAATCAAACTGAGGTTTGAAATAAAAAAGCTCCACACCGCACCCGTAAAACGGATGCGTGAGGAGCCTGAATTTTTATGTTAAATAAGCTTGGATTTATCTGATTCTTTGCCTGTATATAGTAACCACCCGACTGATTACTCAATCGGGTGGTTTGTGGTTATATCGCTATTTGATTTTTAGATTGACTGAAGGATGATTCTTGAAATGCCGAAGAGGTTCTTGAAGAAGGATACGAACTTCTGCCAGAATCCTGCTTTTGAGGTAAGCTGCTTGCTGTCGGACATTTCGTTGCCATTTGCATCAAGCACAGCCTCGCCATTTTCGTCAACAAGTGTTGCTTTGACGGTTGCATTGCCGTTTGCAACAGATGTCATTTTGCAGGTCAGACCATCTGCTGCAGGAGCCATATTGAAGCCAGTGCCCTCAACTGTCCACTGAATCTTCCAGCCTTCGGGAAGCTCAACGCCACTGAAATCAGCGTGCATTACAAGAGTTTCGCCGTAGTTGATTGTTGAGGTTGACGGGTTCTTAATCTTCAGCTGTTTTACAATAAGCTCATACTGAGCCGTGAATGTCAGGTTTTCAGCAGGCATTGTTGTGGGAACAGTCTTATCCCATCCGATGAACTTATAGCCTTTAAGGGTTGTGTTCACGTTAGGTGTAAACTTTGCTTCTTCCTTAACAGTCTGCTTTGTCTGCTTGCCGTTGACATTCCATGTGACGGTAAAATCTCTGGGCAGAACTTCAACTTCAATGCTGTCGGAAATTGCTGTGTCCTTGATTGTAACGGTAATCGTTGCCTTGCCGATATTATTTGCAACAATGTTACCGTTTGCATCAACAGAAACCGTGCTACTGTCGCTTGAAGCAAAAACAAGGTCGTTTACAAAGTTATCCGTAACGGTTGCCGTTACTGTTGCGGTGGATTTGTTGAGAACCTGTTTTTTGTTTACATTCTCGCCGTTGAAGAACATATCTACCGTAACAATCTTGCTTTCAAGCTTGTCGCCGCAGACTATACAGGACTTTGCATATTCCTTACCACCGATGTATTCCCATTCGCCCTTGGTGTGACCGTTAGCCTTGATAACCTCTGTGTAGCTGTCGCCGCAATGGCAGGTAAATGTTCTTATACCGGTGTTTGTGCAGGTGGGTTCTTTTGTCACTTTGCTTTTGTGGCTGTGACCCGTTGCCTTTGTTTCGCTGTCGGTGTATGTATCATCACATACCGAACAAGTATGAGTTGTGTAACCGTCTTTTGTACAGGTATTGGGAGTTACAACGCTGTCGTACTTGTGACCCTCTGCCTTAACTACAGAATCGGTATATGTATCCTTACAAACCGAACAGGTGTGTGTCGTGTAGCCGTCAACAGTACAAGTGGGTTTAGTAACTACTGCTTTATAATCATGACCTGTTACGGGAATTGTATCGGTTTCGACTTCCTCCTTACAGACTGTGCACTTCTTAACCTTTGTGCCTTCGCTTACGCAACCGGGCTCAACCTTTGTTTCCCATTCGCCGGTTTTGTGTCCTATTGCCTCAGTTTCATCGGAACGGTAGAAATTTGAACACTTGGAGCAAGTGTTAGTTGTGTAGCCGCCTTCTGTACAAGTAGGTTCGGTAACCACAGCTTTGTAATCGTGACCTGTTACAGGAATTGTGTCGGTTTCGACTTCTTCCTTACAGACCGTGCACTTTTTAACCTTTGTACCTTCACTCACACAACCGGGCTCAACTGTTGTTTCCCATTCGCCTGCTGTGTGTCCTGTTGCGGGAACAACCTCGCCAAGTGAAGTGTACATAAGACATGATGCATTTCTTGTGTCGCCTGTATATCCATTTTCTGTACAAGTCGGGCTTAATGCATTAAACAGTCTTGTCGATGAAGAAGTAGTATGTTTATGGTAACCAACTGTTGAGTAATCAAAACGGTAGTTATTATTATTGCTTGTACCGTATTGACCCATATGAAGCTTGTTCCACTGATTTCCACCATAGCAAAGTGTGTTAAAACCTTGACCGCTATGTCCGTAAAATGCACCGTTACCGATATAAGTCATAGTGGACGGAATATAGAGTTCTTGCAAATTATCGCAGCTCCAGAATGCTTCGGCACCTATTTTTGTAGTTCCTTCAGCAAACTGAACCGTATAAAGGTCAGGACAACTCCTGAACACACCTGTGCCCCACTCCGTAACATTTCCGAGAACAGTTAAGAGCTTTAAGTTATCGCAACCAAAGAATGCTTCTCTGCCTATTTTCCAAACTGTTGACGGAATTGTAAGTGACCTGAAATGTTCATAACCATAAAATGCATATGCACCGATTAACTCAACTGTACCATCGTGAAGGCCCTCTTCGTGCAGGTCATCATTTTGTTCATTAATAACATCAAGATCATCAACCAAAGTATCGTCAATATAAAGTGCCGTACCGTTTGCGAGCGGATTGGCAGTATTTTCTTCAAACTTTATATACTCACACCAACAATTGAGGCAGTGATAATCTACTCTTTCAAGCTGTTCACAATCATAGAAAGCCATAGAAGCTATGCTCGAAACCATATATGAAATAGTTACTTGTTTGAGCGAAGATTTATAGAAAGCATATCTTCCTATTGTAAATACACCTACGGGAATATCGTATTCGGTTATATCGCTTGCAACCGGAAAACGGTAAAGCGTGGTTTTATCCTTGCTGAATACCACTCCGTCAACAGTAGTAAAGTTTGCACAGCTATCGCTTGCTATGAACTCTTTTGCATTGATATAACTCCAATCAATACTGTTGAGGTTATCGGAAAGAGTGAGCTTAATTCCATTGTGTGCATCAAATGCATATCTGCTTACGGTAGCAACCGTTGAGGGCATTACAAACTCGCCATCAATAGCCTTTGCCGGAACAGAAATAAGCTTTGTTTTATCCTTGTTGTAAAGCACACCGTTTTCGCTTGAGTAGTTTCCGTTTGCTTCATCAACGACAATGCTTTCAAGGTTATCACAGGTGTGGAAGCCAACATAATAATAGGATTCATCCTTGATGGAGGTTACCGTTGCAGGAATAGTGATTTTTGTTATGTTGTCACAGTTATAGAATGCCGAGCTGCCGATACCTGTAACGGGATATTCATATATAGCCGCCGGTATGCTGAACTCACCGCTATAACTTGTATCACAATCGGTGATAGTAACGGTTTTGTCCTCGTTTACTTCCCATTCAAGATAATCGCAAACAGGGTCAAGCATTGGCACTGTTGCTGTTTTGAGCGGTTCATTACAGGTTGCACAGTAAAGTGTTTTTACACCTTCTGCCGTTGTTGTAGGATTGGTTGTAATTTTCCATTCGCCGTCGGTGTGGCCGGTAGCAGGAATCGAAGTTGAAAGTAATTCTTTTGAACAAGCTGTACATTTCTGTACCATTTTGCCTTCAGATTCGCAGCCTGCAGGTATTGCTGTTTCCCATGTGCCTGGAGTGTGACCCGTGGCAGGAATTACAGATGAGTCAAGCTCAACAGAGCAGACAGTACATTTCTGCACCATCTTGCCTTCGGTTTCACAGCCTGCCGGAGTTACTGTTTCCCACGCGCCGGATGTATGGTCGGCAAGCGGTGCATCAACATAGCCGTTTGTTAATCCGCATTCACAGGCAATAATATTGCGTCCCTGCTCGATACAGGTTGAAGGTATATCAACAACTTCTTTGAAGCTGTGCGTGTGGTTAAAGTATTTGATTGCATTTATAAGCGGAGCATTATATGAGTTAACAGTAATAGTGTTCCACTCAGCTTCACTTCCATTATAATAAACACTCGTTAAACCGGAGCTGTTAAAAGCATAGGAGCCAATTGTTTTTACATCTTTGCCGATTGTTATTTTTTTCAGCGAAGTACATTTATAGAAAGTATAGCCACCAATTCTTGTGACACCGTCTTCGATAAACACCGTACTGCATTCGCTGATGTACCACGGTGTGTACCCATAGTATGCACTTGAAGAAGAGCTTGATCCATAATTCTGTGCCGTGCCGTTACCCTTGGTGAGAGTGACCTTTTCAATATTCTTACAACCGCCAAAAGTATTTTGACTGTTATATATTTTGGCAGATACTGGCATAGTCAGTTCTTTTAACGAGGTACAATTATAAAACGCAGAATAGCCTATGCTTGTTACACTGTCGCCAATTGTTACACTTGTAAGACCGGTGCAATCAGAAAATGCATAACTGCCTATGCTTGTTACGCCGTCCTCAATGATTACTGTGCTGCAGCCGCTTTTATACCATGGGGTGTATCCGTAGTATGTTTCAGTCTCATACCATGAGGTGCTTGTGCCATAACTTTGTACCGTGCCGTCACCCTTGGTGAGAGTGACCTTTTCAATATTCTTACAACCGCCAAAAGTATATTTACTGTTATATATTTTGGCAGATACCGGCATAGTCAGTTCTTTTAACGATGTACAATTATAAAACGCATAATCACCGATTCTTGTTACGCTGTCTGGGATTGTTACGCTTGTAAGTGAGGTGCAATCAAAGAACGTATAATCACCGATGCTTGTTACGCCGTCTGGGATTGTTACGATTGTAAGTGAGGTGCAAGCGTAAAACGCATAAGTGCCTATGCTCTTTACGCTGTCGGGAATTGTTACGCTTGTAAGTCCAGAGCAACCATAGAACGCATAATTGCCTATGCTTGTTACGCTGTCTGGGATTATTAGTTCACCTTCAATAAGCTTTCCACCGATATAAAGGTTGTCTGCATAACACATCGGGTTGGCATAAGAACCGCCAAAGCTGATTGCACACCAGCCTGCAATATCACCAGTATAATAAACATTTGTAATACTGGTGCAACCATCAAAAGCATAAGAGCCTATGCTTGTTACGCCGTCTTCAATAATAACATTTTTACATCCGCTGATGTACCATGGTGTATACCCATAGTAAGTGTCAGTTGCATTTGATGACGTACTCGTACCATAGTTTTGTGCCGTACCACTGCCTTTGGTAAGAGTAATTTTTTCAATATTTTTACAGTTGTAGAATGTGTTTTCGCTGTTGCATATCTTTACCGATACAGGCATTGTAAGTTCTTTTAAGCCAGTGCAATTATAAAACGCATAATTGCCTATGCTTGTTACACCGTTACCTATTGTTACGCTTGTAAGACCGGTGCAACCAGAAAATGCAGAACTGCCTATGTTTATTACACTGTCAGGTATTGTTATGCTTGCAAGTCCGGTACGACCATAGAACGCATAAGAACCGATGCTTGTTACGCTGTCGGGGATTATTAGTTCACCTTCAATAAGCTTTCCACCGATATAAAGGTTATCTGCATAACACATCGGGTTGGCATAAGAACCGCCAAAGCTGATTTCGCACCAGCCTGCAATATCACCTGTGTAATAAACATTTTCAATTGCTGAACAATTATAGAATGCATAGTCGTCAATTGATATTTTACCGCTTGAAAGCTCAACTGATTTTATGGATGTCCTGTATGAATACCACGGTGCATTTGATGAAGATGTGTAATTATTCATTGCGCCTTTACCGGAAATTACAAGCCTTCCGTCTTCATAATAGCTCCAGTAAAGGTTGTCGCCGCATTTGCCCGAAGCGGTCGGCTTGCCGTCTGAATTATACTCGGTATGTATAGTTGCGCCGGTAAGCTCGGTGTTGCCGGATGCAATTTCAATATCGGCAAACTGAGCAATTGAGCCGGGATAGTAAACATCCTTTATACCGGTACAACCGAAAAAAGCAGATTCACCGATTTTTTCAATGCCGCTACCGAGATTAACTGTTATTGCAGCAGTGCAATTGCCAAAAGCACCGCCACCGATAGTTTTGACGCCGTCCGCCAAAGTGATTGTTGCAAGGCTTTCGCAGCTATAGAATGCATAATTGCCTATTGTTTCAATGCTCTCCGGAATTGAGAGTAAAACGACAACGTTACCGTCAATATACAGATTATTCGCATCTGAAAGCGGATTTGACTCGGCATTGCCGAAATCAATTGCGCACCATTCAGCAAGTGTACCTTCGTAATAAACATCGGTAAGCTTTGTGCTGCCGCTGAATGCTGACTTTGCAAAACCTTTGATAGTTCTGGGTATGGTTATGCTTGTTTCTGTTTTACCTGCAGGGTAAGCAATAATCTGAGTTTTATTTTTGTTATAAAGAATACCATTCTCATCGCTTGAAAGGTATTCATTTGTAGAATCAACCGTAAAACCGGTAATACTTGTATTTAAAGCAAATGCACCGGGATAAAGTCCACTGATCTTATAGCCATCAATTTCAGCAGGAATGGCTACAGTTACATCCGCTCCGCTGTAAGAAATTATTACAGCAGTTCCGTCAGCTTTTACACCATATTTATAATCGCCGCTTGTAGCTACATCAACAACTTCATAATATATATCAACGGTTGTTATGCCTGTATTCTCTTCGCCTATTGTGATTTCGTTCCATTCAGCCTGAGTTCCGGTAAAACAAACATTTCTGACCGTTGAGTAGCCTTTGAACATATTGGCGCTAATACTTGTAATACCTTTTTCAAAAACTATTGTTTTACTATTGCCAACATACCACGGTGTATATTGGTAATATGTACCGCTCCCGCTTGTTGTTGCATCATAAGAAGATGATACCCCCGTACCCTTGGTAAAGGTAACCTTATCTATGTTAGCACAATTATAAAATGTGTAACTACTGTTGTATATTTTTGCCGATATAGGCATTGTTAGTTCTGCAAGAGCTTTGCAGTTATAAAATGCATAATTGCCTATGCTTGTTACGCTGTCGGGGATTATTACGCTCGCAAGGTTAGTGCAACCATCAAATGCAGTATTGCCTATACTTGTTACGCTGTTGGGGATTGTTACGCTCGCAAGGCTCGTGCAACCGCAAAACGCAGAATTTTTAATAGATTCTGTACCGTCAGGAATAACAATATCCGTTACAAGCTCACCGTCAAAATAAAGCTTTGCTCCGTTACACAATGGGTTAGAAGATGTCGAACTGAACGATATATTAAGCCAGCTGCTGATATCACCGGAATAATAAACATCTTTGAGAGCGGTGCAACCGGAAAACGCATACTTGCCTATGCTTGTTACGCTGTCGGGGATTGTGATGCTCGTAAGGCTCGTGCAATCGTAAAACGAATAATCGACTATGCTTGTTACGCTGTTGCCAATCGTTACGCTCGTAAGGCTCATGCAATAATAAAAAGCAGCGTAGCTTATGCTTGTTACGCTACTGCCGATATTGACCGTTTTTATATTGCTTCGGTATGAACTCCAAGGCACATCAGCTGAATATGAGTAATCCTTCATCGAGCCTGTGCCGGTGATTTTCAGCACACCTGTACTTGTATCAAGCGACCAATATACATTATCACCGCAACTGCCGGAATATGATGCCGCTTTTGCTTCAAAATCAAACAGGCTCGGCAGTTCCAGACCAACAAGTCCGCCAAGCGGCGCGGCAGTCAGCGTTATCACAACGCACAGAACTACAGCTAATGCTTTCTTAAATGTTTTCATTATTTTTTACCTCCATTTTATTTTAAATGCCTTAAAAATAAAAACCTTTATTAATTAAGTAATTTCGGTTTATCAACCTGTATTAGATTGTCAAAACCTCCTTTTTAAAGGAGGTGGCATTGCGAAGCAATGACGGAGGATTGAAATAAAAATTAATTATAGTAGCAACCCTCAGTCACCTGCGGTGACAGCTCCCTTCAAAGGGAGCTATTGGCAAAATAAAATTATACAACCTTAATTTTAAGAAATTAACTCTATACTGTACAAAGAATAAAAACTGTTTTCCTTTTCTGACATATGCTTGTATACACATAACCAAAACTCGCCGTCTGAATCCTCACAATACAAATCAATGAATTTCGGATACCCTTCATTGTCCATTTCAAAATCGTTAAAGACATCACTCTTAATATCAATAATCATGTCTGCATTCAGATCACTTGAAATCTTGTTACGTGAATCTATAATTTCTATATTTTTTGACATTTTTCCGTTCCCAGATAAAATATTAAAAAGATATTTTTCATATAGATAGGTATTTCGAACCGGACAATCTGAAAGATTATGTATAGTAAGCGTAAACTTATCCTTGGAAATATCTTTATCTAATGTTACGTAAAGGTTGGGTCTGTTTTTAGATTCTTTTTCTTTCTTTTGGTGCGCTTTTTCATCTATATAAATCCAAATTGAAGAAAGTATGCCGCCTGCTGTACCATAAAAAGAAAGCAAATCGTCACAATCTACAGCAATTACTTGCGGAAAAGGTAATGCGTAAATTGCTCCAACAATTAACGGAAAGACAATAATAGCAATTAAAACTCTCAAATAATTCTTTGTTCTGTGATTGATTATTTTCGCTTTGCGAATTTTTTTCTTGCATTTTTTATTACTAATAACAATCACCCCGTTCCAAAAATCAGACTTTGCGAAACACCATATTTTTCCATTATGTATATAAGTAAATTTAGTGTAACACAACTGTTTTAAAAAGTCTACATTTTGGCACTATTTTATAGTTTATTTACTTTTCTATAGAAGGTAGATGGGCTCATTCCGCACATTTCTGCGGCTTGGCGGACGGACATTTTTCCGCTTTGAAAATTACGCTTGGCTTGCTCAAAATTATCAGGGAGTGGTTGCGACTCTCTGCCGAATTTCACGCCCCTTTTCTTTGCGCTCGCTATGCCCTCCGCCTGCCTGCGGTGGATGAATTCACGCTCCGTCTGCGCTACATAAGACAAAATCTGCAACACCAAGTCCGCAACAAAAGTGCCTGTCAGGTCATTCTCTTTCTTGCGTGTATCAAGCAGCGGAAAATCAATCACAAATATATCCGCCTGCTTCTGCTTTGTTATTATCCGCCATTGCTCCAATATTTCGTCATAATTCCTGCCCAAGCGGTCAATAGACTTGATTATCAGCAAATCCCCCTGTTTCAGTTTTTTCATCAGCCGCTTGTATGCAGGTCTCTCAAAATCCTTGCCCGACTGCTTATCCGTAAATACGTTCCTTTTATTTATCCCAAGCTCAAGCAAGGCATCCATCTGCCTGTCAACATTCTGCTCCTTGCTCGACACTCGAATATACCCGTAAACCATAAAAAATCCCTCCCGAAAGTGATAGTTTAACTCTACCACCCGAGAGGGATTTTAAGTTTATTAAAAACTAATTTTGTGCGCTATAGCCGGCCATATTTCGTTATTCGCGTAAAACTTCGTGCGCTATTACGCGTGGACGTTATGATAGTTATTCTGATAAAATTAATTGCAAGGAGTGATAAATATGGAAAAATATAAACGAGTTCTCAAACATTTAAGTGAAAAATCCTTTGAAAAGTTCGGCTTGCCGTCAACAGTCAGTGAAATATATCTAAACTGTGTTCAGGGTAATTTGCCGTATCCCTTTGCTAAAGCTCTTCTTGCAAGCATAGATGTACCGGAAGAAGATGTTAAGAATATTCTTTCAGAAAGAAAAACCGCCCGTTACTTGTTTGATGAAGATATTGATGAAAGCTCTCTTAAAGTGAATGAATTTGTTATCAGGGATAACAGCCTTTCAAATTCGGGCATTCCCGTTGGTTCAGTTGTGTGCTACGATTCGCAATCAATTTCAAAGGTTGGCTTTATGGCGTTGGAGTTTGCCGGAATGACTTTTACCGCTTATGTAAGTCCCAAAGAAGATGGGATGGTAAAGCTTATCTTCTTATCTGATTCTTTTGCTGATTTAATTATACCGTCCGATCTGTTAGTAGTTAAAGGTAATCTTTCAGCATATCGCTTGCCGGGAGAAGAGGAAACACTTGCGATTAAACCTTTCTTAATATAAACAGCAATCCCTGCAAAAATTAATTTGCAGGGATATAATTTTTGTTTTCTTGTTCAGAAAACACTTTTTTGAAATAAATCTTACATACTTTCCGTGAAAGCTGAATTTAAGGCTGTTAAAACAAATTATGAAAGGAAAGATTTTTATGTCTGTGAAAAAAGACAAACGTGGTACTTGGTATACCAAGTTCTATTACATCGACTGGAACGGTGTGAAAAAACAAAAGAAAAAAGAGGGCTTCCAGACGAAAAAAGAAGCTCAGGATTTTGAAAGAGAGTTTCTTGCTAAGCAGGAGCTTTCAGCAGACATTTCTCTGAGAAATCTTACAGAGAGATATATGAAGGATTGCGAGGCACGCTTGAAGCCCACTACTTTCGCTAATAAAAAGGCTATAATCGACACAAAGATTTTGCCGTATTTCGGTGATGTTCCGATTTGCGATATTACCGAGCTTATGGTTAGAGAATGGCAGAATAAGCTTATTGCTGACGAGAAAAAGTTTGAACCTACATATCTGAAAACCATACACAATCAGCTTTCTGCTATTATGAATTACGGTGTTAAGTTTTTTAAGCTTCCTTTTAATCCTGCTGCCAAGTGTGGCTCTATGGGTAAAAAGAAGGCGGACTGTATGCAGTTCTGGACTAAGGATGAGTTCAACGCTTTTATTCAAGCTGTTTCTGATAAACCCCTGTCGAAAGTCGTTTTCAATCTGCTCTTTTATAGTGGCATGCGTGAGGGTGAGCTTTTGGCTCTTACCTACAATGATTTTGATTTTGACAAAAATACAGTCAATATCAATAAAACATATGCTGTTATAAACTCAACTGAGATTATTCAGCAGCCTAAAACACCTAAAAGCACTCGCATTGTTTCGCTTCCGGTTGAAATCATGAATATGGTTCAGGAATATTACGGTATGCTGTACGACTACGACCCGAATGCCAGATTGTTCGCAACATCCAAATCTGCGTTGACACGTGAGATGAAACGTGGATGCAAACTGTCCGGAGTTAAAAGAATTCGCATTCACGATATAAGACATTCTCATGCCTCGTTACTTATTGAGATGGGTGTAGTTATTCTGCTCGTTTCCGAAAGACTCGGACACGAGAACATTGAAACAACTCTCGGTATCTATTCTCATCTGTATCCGAATAAAGATGAGAATGTGGCAAAAATGCTGTCCGATGTGATAAATGTATAAAATTTAGTACGATTTTAGTACGCTTGGGCAAAAAATTTCCCCGAAATCCTTGATAAATCAAGGGCTTCGGGGTTTGTTGCTATTATTCCCACTCGATTGTGCCGACGGGCTTGGGAGTGAGGTCATAGAGAACACGGTTGATGCCTTCGACCTCTGCGGTGATTCTTGCTGTGATTGTGTTGAGGACGGTGTAGGGGATTTCCTCGATTGTTGCTGTCATAGCGTCTGTTGTGTTGACTGCACGGATGATTGCGGGCCAACCCTCGTAGCGCTTGCCGTCTTTTACACCGACGCTCTTCATATCGGGTACTGCGATGAAGTACTGCCAAACGTGGCTTGCAAGGCCGCTCTTATCGAACTCCTCACGAAGGATAGCGTCTGCCTCACGCAGTGCGTGAAGTCTGTCACGGGTGATTGCGCCAAGGCAGCGTACGCCCAGACCGGGGCCGGGGAAGGGCTGACGGTCAACCATTTCTGCAGGGAGGCCGAGTGCTCTGCCGACTACACGGACTTCGTCTTTATAAAGGAGCTTGATGGGCTCAACAAGGCCGAAGTGAAGGTCCTCGGGGAGACCGCCTACGTTGTGGTGAGCCTTTACGCCCTTGCTTTCGATAATGTCGGGGTAGATTGTGCCCTGTGCAAGGAAATCAACATCGTCTGCGAGCTTGCGTGCTTCCTCAGCGAAGAGGTAAACAAATTCGTTACCGATAATTTTTCTCTTTGTTTCGGGGTCTGAAACATCGACAAGCTTGTCGAGGAAACGGTCGGTTGCATCGACATAAATAAGGTTGGCATCAAGGCGGTTTTTGAAAACCTCGATTACGTTTTCGCTTTCGCCCTTGCGCATAAGGCCGTGGTTGACGTGAACGCAGACAAGCTGCTTGCCGATAGCCTTGATAAGAAGTGCTGCAACAACGGAGCTGTCAACACCGCCGGAAAGAGCGAGGAGAACCTTTTTGTCGCCTACCTGCTCACGCACGAGAGCAACCTGCTCGTCGATAAAAGCGTTTGCAAGCTCAGCGGTAGTGATGCGTGCCATTGATTCGGGTCTTTTGTTTGAATCCATATATTTGTTTCCTCCTTGAGAAAGATTAGCAAGTTTAAAAAACAGGATGATTTATTATAAAATATCTGCAAACAAAAATCAACAGTATTTTTACCGCTAATTGCACTTTTAAAACAAAAATTTTTGTGCAATTGTATTTTTTCTTTTCGGATTGACAATGTGAAATTAAAATGCTAATTTATAATTATAATCAGTATAGGGGGTAACGGAATTGACAATTTTCTCTTTGCTTTATGCTATGTTCGTTGCTTTGTTTTCAACAATAGGTGCATATATGCCCGTTAATTTCAGCATTAAGGTTGAACCTTCCGTTTTCGATTGCGGCGGTGAATACTATTCCGTTGTCTGGGTTACCTCGGGTAAGGGCAGCGGTTATGTGAAATACACTTATAACGGTGAGGAAAAAACCGTGTGGGATTCTTCGGGCGGTATTATTAGAACAGACGACACAATACACAGTGTTCAGGTGCCGAAATCTGAGCTTCAGGGCAATACATACAAGGTCGGCTCACAGCAGGTCGGCTTCAAATTCGGCTACAACGCTTTTAAGCGCAGGAGTGTTGAAAGCGAGGAATACAGCTTCAACGGTGTTGCAAAGCAGGACGACATAAAGCTGCTTTGCATTTCCGATATTCACGGAATGAAGAAGGAAATGTCCAACGCAGTTTCCTATTTTACTGACAAGCCGGATATGGTAATGCTTCTCGGCGACGTTAACAGCGCAATGGTATACAAGAGCGATTTTGTCAACCATGTGCTTAAAAATGCGTTTACCCTGAGCGGTGGAGAAATTCCCGTTGTTTACACAAGGGGCAACCACGAAACACGAGGCGAATTCGGCGCACAGGCAATCAAGTATCTGCCGAGCGAAACAGGCGAATATTATTTCACCTTTGATTTCGGCTCACTTTCCGCAGTTGTTCTCGATTCCGGCGAGGACAAGGAGGACGACCACAAGGAATACAGCGGTCTTGTTGATTTTGCAGCCTACCGTGAGCAGGAGTATAACTGGATGTGTTCTCTTGAGAGCAGCAGGTTTGAAAACGCAGCCTACAAAATTGTTTTCAGCCACGACCCGACACTTACCGATCACTTCGGCAAGGACTGGACAGTACCTATGGTTAGCCTCGGTATGGACCTTATTGTAGGAGGACACCACCACACCAACACCTTTACCGAAGGTGAATTGCCCGTATTTGTTGACGGCGGCAAGCAGAACGACGGCTCCGACGCTTGGATAGCTTCAATGCTCACCCTTGAAAACGGAACAATCCGTATGCTTTCGATTGATGACAGCGGCAGCGTCAAGCTTGACTGCACCATTACCGTATAAGCAACTTGCATTTTTCACCATAATATGATAAAATCTTCTTCGTTTTGGCGAGGGAGATTTTTTTATGAACTGGGATTTTTCTTTTTTCTGTACAAGTATAATGCTCGGCGCAGGTCTTGCAATGGATGCGTTTTCCGTGTCGCTTGCAAACGGACTTAACGAGCCGAAAATGAAAAAAGGCAGGCTGTGCGGTATTGCAGGCGTGTTTGCGCTGTTTCAGTTTGCAATGCCGATTATCGGCTGGGTTTGTGTGCATACGGTAATGCAGTGCTTTGCTGCCTGCGGCAAGCTCATTCCGTGGATTGCCTTCGGTTTGCTTCTCTTTATCGGCGGCAAGATGCTCATTGAGGGTATCAAGGAAAAGGACGGCGGCGATGAAAATCCTGCCGTAGGTGTTATTGGGCTTCTTGTGCAGGGTGTTGCAACCTCAATTGATGCACTTTCGGTAGGCTTTACAATTGCGGATTACGACGGCTTAAGCGCATTTATCTGCTGTCTGGTGATTGCAGCTGTAACCTTCCTGCTTTGTGTCGGCGGACTTGTGCTCGGCAAAAAATTCGGCACGAAATTTGCGGGCAGGGCGTCAGTCCTCGGCGGCGTTATACTTATTGCTATAGGCTTGAAGATTTTTATTGAAGGAATTCTTTAATTTTCCTAAATCATAATTTACAGTTCGTTAATTGACTCTGACCTTTCTTATTGTATAATGGAATTAACATTATAGATAAGAGAGGTCGTTTTTTATGAAAAAACTAATTTCGCTTATTCTTTGTATCAGTCTTTGCTGCGGCTTTGCCTTTGTATCTGCCGCCGCTGAGGAGGGAATTTCCGTGAAGAACGCAACAATTGTTGTCGGTACAAACGCATCACAGACGGACCGCTATGCTGCCGAAAAGCTGGCCTACTACCTCGGTCAGGTAACGGGCAGCGAATATACCGTTGCAACCGATGCTGCCGCCAAAAGCGGAGCCGAAATTGTTGTCGGCGAAACAGCAAGGAAACAGTTTGACCTGAGCGGCTACGACAACGGCGGTTATACAATAAAATCCGAAGGTGATACTGTTTATATCTGCGGCGCAGGCACGAGAGGCACTATTTACGGCGTGTACGGCTTCCTTGAGCAGTACTGTAACTGCCGTTGGTACAGATATGATATTATCTCCACACCTGCCAATGCTGAGCTTACCGTACCGAGCGATATTGATTACAGCTACAAGCCTTTCTTTGAATACACACAGACCGATACAAACAGCTCCCGAGACACTGAGTTTTCCGTTGCAAACGGTCACAACGGCAATGTTTACTGTACTCTCAGCCCTGAGCAGGGCGGAAGCGTAGGCTATATCGGCAGCTTTGCCCATACGCTTACAACACAGTTTTGTAAATCTGCTGATTATTTTGAAACCAATCCGGAGTACTTTGCGCTGCATAAGGGCAAGCGTACACCCAATCAGCTTTGTCTGACCAACCCGAAAACGCTTGAAATTGTTACAAACGAAGTTCTCGCCATAATCAAAGCCAACCACGACCCGAGCGCAAGCGTACAGATTGTTTCGCTCACGCAGCACGATAATCAGGATTACTGTGAGTGCGAAAGCTGTAAGGCGCTTGACAGGGAAAACGGCTCGCAATCGGGAACTATGATTACCTTTGTAAACGCTGTTGCCAAGGCTGTTGAGGACGCCGGCTACACGAACATTGCCATTGACACCTTTGCCTACCAGTACACCCGCAAGGCACCGTCAAAGGTTGTGCCCCGTGATAACGTCATAGTCCGCCTTTGCTCAATCGAGTGCTGCTTCGGCCATACACTTGACGATGAAAAGTGCAAGGAAAATGCCGCATTTATGGCTGACCTTGAGGCTTGGGGAAAAATCTGCAACAGAATTTATATCTGGGACTATGTAAATAACTACAGAGAAACAATTTGCATATTCCCCAACTTCGGCGTTATGCAGAGAAACGTTCAGATTTTCTATGAAAACAACGTCAAGGGAGTTTACGAAGAGGGTAACTATTACATAGCCGAGTGTGACGGCGAGTTTGCCGAACTTCGCACCTACCTGCTCCAGAAGCTGATGCAGAACCCGTACATCGACCTTGAAAAGGAGCTTGACGGCTATCTTGCCGCCGTTTACGGTCCGGGCTGGGGATATATCAAGGAGTTCCTTGAAATTATAACCAACCACGCTGTAACGGACAGAAAGCACCTTACAATTTACCAGGAAGCAAAGAAAACACTCTACGGTATGACAAACGCCGATATAGCACATTGCGACGAATTGTGGCAGGCGGCTATGGATGCGGCAACTACCTCACAGCAGTTCAGAAACATTTTGCAGTCCAGGCTTTCCTGGAGATACTGGAAATGTGCCAACGCTAAGGCTGAGTTTTCACGCCTGCAGTTCCCGTATCTGTGGATGAAGGCACAGGATGACCTTTATAACGACCTTAAGGCATTCAGCGTAATCCGTGTCGGCGAGGGTACCAACCGCTACCTTTCAGAGTGCGATATTCTCCACCTTATAAGAGAGCCCTTCAAGTGGTCCGTGCTATTTGATGAGCCGTATTGGGATGCCTTTAACCCCTATATGCTCAAGCTCTATGCCTTCCTTGAAAAAATCTACAACAGCTTCTTTAATAAAGCGGTATGATTATTTTGGTTTCAGGTGCTTCGCACACGGGCAAAACCCTGCTTGCACAACGGCTGTTAGAGCGGTTTAAGTTTCCCTACCTTTCGATAGACCACCTTAAAATGGGGCTCATCCGAAGCGGTCAGACAAAGCTGACACCGGAGGATGACGATTTGCTCACGCCATACCTTTGGAGCATCGTAAAGGAAATTGTAAAAACTGCCATTGAAAACGGACAGAATTTAATAGTCGAGGGCTGCTACATACCCTTTGATTGGGAAAAGAATTTTTCACCCGAATATTTACAGCACATAAAATACATCTGCCTTGTTTTAAGTGAAAGCTATATTGAAAAGCATTTTGCGCATATCAAAAATAACGCAAACGCAATCGAACAAAGGCTTGATGATTCCGACTTCACGAAAGAGCTTGCGATTGAAGAAAACGCAAGGTGTCTTCAGGGTTGCAAGGAAAACGGATGTAATTATGTGCTGATAGATGAGCAGTACAATATTGATGAGGTCTGGAAGAGCATAATATAACAACAAGGCTTGCACGATAGGTTTCGTGCAAGCCTTAATTGTTGAATATATTGCTTTTATAAATTACAGTTTGTCGGAGGCAAACTGTTAATGAAAAATGAATAATGAAGCCGCATACGCTGATGAATAATGAATAATAAAGGAAGGGCTACGCCCTTACCCATATTATAAAAATTCGGGTGCGGGTGTCCCGCCCACAATTATTCATTATTCACTATTCATTATTCATTCGCAACAATTTATTGTTGCGTTAAACTGTAATTTAACCTCCGAAGCAGTCGGACTCTATATAGTCTACGCCGAGTGCGCTGATTCTTTCAAGCTCGTCAGGTGTATTTACCGTCCATACACCGACCTCAAGACCGTGTGCGTGGAATTCGTCAACCATATCCTGCGTGATTACAATTCTGTCGGCATCAATTGCTATTCCGTGTTCAAAGCAGCACTCGTAGGAGCCCATATTTGTGCTGTAGGTATACATCAAAGGCAGGTCGGGGAACATCTCACGGCATTTGATAAGGTTGTCAAAATCAAAGGACTGGAGTATGCACTTTGAAAGGTCATAAGTGTCGGCGGCAAGGTCAAAAACAGCCTTTACCTGCTCGTCTGTGTAGCTGCCCTTGAGCTCAATAAAGCAGACCATATTGTTCTTCTTCATAATTTCAAGGTATTCCCTGAAGGTGCAAAGGTAAACAGTATCGTCACTTTTTTCGTTGAAAAGCGGCTTTGCGGTAAGCTCCTCAAAGGTGCTCTCACTTACGGGCAGCTCCGTGCCGTCAAAGAACTTTGCTTCCTCGTTGTGGCAGGCTACGAAAACACCGTCCTTGGTGATTCGTACGTCTGTTTCCGCACCGCCGGAGCGGTTTTCAGCAGCCTTTTCAAAGGCAAGGGCAGTGTTGTCTGGGTATTTTGCGCTGTAGCCACGGTGGGCAATCATACAAATGTTGGACATAGTTTTTTCCTTTCGTTGAATTGCAGTTTGTTGAGATTTTAATTGTAGGGGCAATTCACGAATTGCCCGTTACTCACCATCATATCAATTTTACGGCGGGCGATTCGTGAATCGCCCCTACGGTATGTTCTCTTTCTAAACAGTTGGACAAACTGTAATTTATTCTATCATCTATCTTTTTTCAAGTCAATCACACAGTACGTTTTCCGTACCCATAATCAGGTTGAAATCCTCGTCGTAGATATAGATATAATCCTTATAAACAACGGTCAGAAACTGCTTGCCGCCGTATTCGCTGATTTTTATGTGCTCACAGTTTTCAAGGAACACTTCGCCCGTTTTGTAGTTGACGAGTTTGTTGATGTGCTTTGTGTACGGCCATTCGTGTTTAACGAAACCGCCTATAACAGCAAGGTTTTCGCAACCGTTAAAATCAAGGAAATCTATAGTGTCGCGTTTAAGAGAATTTCCCGTAATTGTGTAAATTTCTTTGCCTGTTTCTCTGTTGTAGTAGGTTTCAGTGTAGTGCTCTTCATCAATGTCGGTGCGTGTTTGTATTATGTTACTGTTGTAAAGTGTAACCCAATCAGCATCTTCGGGCTTTTGGATTTTGTCCGTAACGTTGCCGTCAATGTCGAAATACCACTCCGTTCCGTTTTCGTCGGTTACACAAAAAATGTTGTCTTTGTCAGAAAAGTAGGTTGCCTGTAAACCGTTTTCTTTGCATACTATGGCTTCATCGGTAAGCATATCGTATAAATATTCATCTACAACATCGGCATCGTTGTAGTAGTAAAGCAACCTGCCGTCAACGATACAGTAATATCTGTCTTCGTTGTCGTAATCAACAGTTGTGAAGGTGCGGAGGAGCTTAAGCTCGTTGTCATAAACGGCAACCTCTTTGTTGTCACGCACAGCAATAAAATACTTGTCCTCGGCTACGCTGTCAATGTAGCTGTAAACGGGCTCAAGCAGCCATTCGCCGCTGTCTGTAATTATTCCGTAAAGCTGGGTTTCGGTGACTTTAACAACGGATTTGCCGCTTTCAAAGCTGACGAAAAAGTCAAACTCATCAAACACAACGTTGCCGTCCATATCAAATATAAACAGGGGAATGCCGTCTTCAAGGTCGTTGTAAGCCCCCATCAGCTTTGTGTGCGAGCTTGTGCCGTGGTTCCAGGCGTAGTCAAGATTATCGCCGCCCTCAAAGACGATGTTGCCGTCATAATCATAGCACTTGAAATATTTATCATATTTACTTGTGAAAATCCTTTCGGGCGTAATGTGGTCAATATCACCGTCAACCGTTACGCACCAAGAGCCGTCGGAAGCAACGAGCATAGAGGTGCATTCGTATTCTCCGCCCTCGTAAAGCTCGTGTTCGGATATTATCATACTGTAATACTTTTTACCGTCAAGCTCATACGTGTAGTGACTGTTAAAGACGGGGTCAACCACGATTTTGCCGTCAAGGGTCATAAGACCGAAAAGCTGTTCTTGTGCAAAGTTTTCGCCTAATTCAAAAATGTAACCGCCTGTGAAAATCACAAGCTCGCCGTAATCGTTACGAGGAATGAGTGTGTCCGTAAATTCCTCGTACCAACGTGAAACCTTGACTTCCTTTTTGATTTCGGGCATATCGGATGTTTGCGTTGTTGTGCCTTCCGTTGTGCTTTCTCCGCCGTTGAGCACCGTATTACAGCCGCAAAGCAGCAGAATGAGAACAAGCGAAATACAAAGTGCCTTTTTCATAACATTAACTCTCCTGAATTAATTTAAAATGCTGTTTGCTTTGCTTTTTATAGTTAGTTCTGCAAAACGTTTTCTGTGTTGAGTATAAGGTTTAAATCCGAATCGTAAACATTGATTCGGTCAGTATAAACTGCGTTTATAAAAGTCTTACCGCCGTATTCGCCGACGGTTATTTCTTCACAGCCGTCAAAGAGCACTTCTCCGGTTTCGTAATTGATAAGCGAATATGTGCCGTCAAAATACGGGAACTCAATTTCCTTCAGGTCGCTTGCAATTGCGAGCTTTTTGTCAAAATCAATAAAATCAAGCGGCTTCATTTCATCCTCTCTGAAGCTCACTTCACCGAGTCTTTCGCCATTATCGGAGCGATAGTAGGTTTCGGTTAATAATTCACCGTACAAATTAGATATGATGTACTTTCCGTTATCACTTAAGGATACATTTTCGCTTTTGGGTATTTCAAGCAACAGCTTACCGTTAACGTCAAATATATACGCTGTTGAATTCTCATCAACCGCACAGAAACGATTGTTACCGAGGTATTTTGTTGCAGGAATACCGTTTTCCTTGCAGGTGATAATTTCATCTGTAAATGCATCACGGTAGTAATCGTCCACGGCACTCGAATGACCGCAGTAGTAAAGCAGTCGGTCTTCTGCAATTATGTAATAACGGTATTCGTTCTTGTAACTCCACGTGTCAAATCTGTGTAACTCATTGAGTTCTTTGTCAAAAACCGTTACATCCCAGTCGTCCTTTACTGCGACAAAGTATTCATCGTTTACTGTGTCAATGTCACTGTAAGCGGGCTCAAGCAACCATTCGCCGCTGTCGGAAATAACTCCGTAAAGCTCGGTTTCAGTAACCCTTACAACAGATTTGCCGTTTTCAAAGCCGACGAAAAATGTGAAATCGTCAAACACAACTTTGCCGTTCATATCGAAAACCAGCAGAGGTGTGCCGTCCTCATACCAGTTGTATGCACCGACAAGTTTTGTATGTGAGCTTGTGCCGTTGTTCCAAGCCACAGAAAGATTCTTTTCTGCTTCGTAAATCATATTTCCGCTGTAATCGTAAATTTTAAAGCATTCATCATACTTGCTTGTAATAATTCTTTCGGGTGTAATGTGGTTTATTTCACCGTCAAGCGTTATTGCCCATGAGCCGTCGGAAGGCATAAACAGCGAGGTGCATTTAAACTCCTCCGGTGAGCCCATTTCGTTTTCGGTTATCATCATGCTGTAGTATTTTTTGCCGTCAAGCTCAAAAATTTCATACCTGTTATAAATTGCTTTGGCAACGGTTTCACCGCTAAGCGTCATAAGACCGTAACGCTTGGGTATAGTTTCATCAAACAATATTTCGTCACGGTATCCGCCTGTGAAAACTGCAAGCTCGCCGTAGTCCTTACCGGGCAGGAAGTTAGCTGTTGACTGTGCCGGTTCATCTGATGGTGAGGCTGTTGTGCTTTCTCCGCCGTTGGGCACCGTATTACAGCCGCAAAGCAGCAAGGCGAGAACGAGCGAAATGCAAATGAATTTTTTTATAAAAGTTGTTCTCATAAAGCAACCCTCCCTGATTGCAATATAGCAACAGGGAGGGTAAAAGTCAATATTAATTACAACATTGTAACTATTTGTAATCTTTTGTTAACAGGTTTTTAATCAATCAAAGAAATAGAGATTCTGTGCGTCGTCACAGTATTGGAACTGCGGGTATTTTTCGTTGGATTTTACTGTCGGCTGACCGTCGAATTCGCTTAACCAGAACAGCATATCTGCAACGTCCGAACCGTAGTTACAGCAAACGTGAGATGCACCCTTGATAAACCATGTGTTGTCGGGGAAAAGGCAGGTTGAAGCGTCAACAACTCTGTCGGGTGAGAGCTTTGTCGGGTCTGCGGCAACGTAATCATCGCCGAGTGTTTTGCCGTAGGGTGCAACCGTTGCGCCGGCGGACATAAGCTCCGTTTCAAGCACGGCATCACTCTGCACCCAGGAGTGCTCAAAGGCAGGGATGTGGGGCTTGCCGTAGGAGGTTAAGAGCATAACGCCAACGCCGTCTGCCTGCATCTTTGTGAGGAATTCATCACGCTGAAGCCTGTACTGCTGGTATTTGTCAAGCTTTGCGATAAGGCCTGCGTATTCTTCTTCGGCGCCGCTGAACATCATTTTCTTTGCGGCGTCAAAATCGGCTGTCTGCTGCATACCCCACAGGCCCGGCCAGGTTGCAAAGGTGCTTCGCATAAGCTCGGCGTAAATCTTTTCTTTGTGCTCATCCATAAGGTTGTTTGCAAAGCCTGCAACGGCATCAACAAGGCCGAATGCTTTAAGCACCGTCCAGAGCACCTTGAGGTCGGAAAGTGATTCGTTGAGGAAGGTCATAAGTATATCAACATCAATTCCTACCTTGCCTGCGTACGGGTCGGAAGAGCAGTATGAGCCGTAAATTGCAGAGGAAAGGAAAATACAGTTTTCAACCTTTTCGTAGCCGTATTCATCGAGATAAGCCTGAGTCATAACACCGCCGAGACTGCAGCAGATAATGCGCACCTTGTCAGCACTGCTGTCGGCAAGTGCACGGTTTACTGCGGCATCAATCTTCTTTGCGGTATCGTACGGGTCAAGACGCCAGTCGTATGTAACAAAATAAACGTTTTCTGCTCCGTAACGCTCAACGGCTTCACGCACGATTGCTCCCTCGGCACCGGTTTCTGTACTGAAGCGGTTTGCCAGCTCATCGGGATAATTGTTCATTGCAAGGGGATATTCCTTAACGGAAATGTTACCGATGCTGTTGCCGTTTTTGTCGCACGCAAGGGGAGAGAAAATACCGCCTGCAATTTCGATTGCCATATCGGCAAAGGCCTCGCTGCCCTTGAAAATGCTCATAAACAGCCCCTTGAAAACAGAGGCGACAATCGGGCCGGCTTCAACGCTCATTGCAGGGCGTTCGTTTTCCGTGCCCTGGTCGAGAATAAGTCCGCCGAAATCCATACCACGGACTATGACGATCGGGTTTTCGGGCTGTGAGCCCTGTGCAAAAGCACTGACCGAACAGCCAAGACCAAGCACAAGCGCTAAAATAATGCAAAGTATTTTTTTCATAAAGATACCTCCAAAGCGTTTTGGAATTGTCAATAAGGAAATTATACATTGTTTTGAACGGTAAATCAATACGTACTGCCTAAATTAAATATCAAGCGTTGACTTAATTACACCGTTATTGTATAATTTATCTGTATTTCTGGTGCAGAGGGATTGTAAATGAGATTTGACAGAGAAAAGAATTTTTTCCTCAGAAGTGAGCAATCGGTTTTGTGCTCACGCTTCGGAAACGCTGCAGCTCCGTGTGAAAGCACCGTTAGGGCGCTTAAAATAATCGCCCTTTGTTCTTATGTGCTTATGCTGGCTATGCAGATAAGAAATATTGTTGTGTTTCAGGGCAATCCGACGAGTGATGCTGCACGTTATGTCGGTGATGCTTTTTCTAACCTTGAGGCAGGGACCTGGTACCCGACCGAGCGTGACTTTGTCGGCGGCGGCGTTGCGGGCACCGGTCTGGTCAATTATTTTATTTTCCTTTTGCGCATGGTTCCGGAAACTAAAATTCTCTATGTCGGAAACCTTCTGCTTGTGCAGTTGATGTTGTTTTCTACCGTTTATATCGCAAAACAGATAACGCAATCTGACACTGTCGGCTATATAACCGCAAGTTTTTTCTGCTTTACAGGAACGTATTGGGCAGAAGTTTGTGTTGCAAGAACGGAAATTTTTTTCACGGCGCTTGCTTTTTTTGCTCTTGCCCTTGCTGTCAAGGGATCAACCCCGTGCGTTATTTTAAGTGGTGCTGTGCTTGCCTATGCTCAGTGGGCTCGTCCGCTTGCAATAGCCTTTATTGTTTCGATTCTTTGGCTTTTCATTCGCCGTGCAGATAAGTTCACAAGCTATGTCAAACTCTTTTCGGGCTTTTTTGCCGTCGTGATTGCTTTGACTGCTTTTACTTACGTGAACAGCGGCCGTGCTATTTATTCACCCACAATTGCGGACGGTAATTTCCTTATGGGTGCGCACGAAGACGCTGACGGCAGCTATGAAAACACGGTTTTCAATGAGGGTAAGGCAGGCTATATTCCTCCCGAGGAAAGGGCGGAGATGACCGTTGAGGAAATTAATGCAGTATATAAAAAAGCTGCAACGGACTGGATAAAGGCAAACCCGGTGAAGTATCTCTCGCTTATGCCGAAAAAACTGTTCTATTTCCTTGCAACGGACACATATTCGGGCGATATTTATTTTGATAACAAAATACAGACTGCCGGCAGAAACTATATTAACTCGTTAATGAATATTATTACGGGTAGCGGCAGCAGGGAGCTTGAGTTTGGCGATATAGCAATTATGTATACTCAGGCGTTTTATATGGTTATATTAGCTCTGTTTTTAGCAGGAGTTCTTCATTCAATGAAAAACGGATATTGGCGGACAATGTCCTTCCTTTACGGAATTTTCCTGATAGGGGTGGCTTCCGTGCTGTATACGGTCGGTGGCGGACGCTACCATTTTCCGTATCTGCCGGTGATGATTATTACCGCCGCTGTTTTTACTGATACGGTGTTTGTAAGAAAAAGAAAAAAATTCAAATAAATACTTGACAAACTGCATTGCTGTGTGTATAATAGCAAATGTTGTTTGTGCGGATGTAGCTCATCTGGTAGAGCGCCACCTTGCCAAGGTGGAGGTAGCGAGTTCGAGCCTCGTCATCCGCTCCAACAAAAAAGAACTTTTGTCTATCAAAAGTTCTTTTTTTGTTTATCCAAGCCGCAGGCTTGGTATATCATCACCGTATAAAGTGCGGTGCATATCATCAAAAAAGCAGACAGCGGTCTGCTTTTTTGCATCTCATCACGTATTAGTGTGCATCTTCCGGCGGCTTGATGATATACCGCAACAAGTTGCGGATGATATGCAAAACTTTGTTTTGATGATATACAAGGCTTCGCCTTGATTTATCCAAAAGCTTCATACGGGCAAAGGCGAGCGCTTCATATTGCATCAGCGATATATCATTTAAGCACTATCCCTTGACAAACCCTCAATTCCGCTGTATAATCCACTCAATAATTGAAAATGCCATACGGGGTGCTGATGTTATCGGCTGAGAGTCGGGCTATTAAGCCCGTGACCCTTGAACCTGATCCGGATAATGCCGGCGTAGGAATTTTAACGGTTGTAAGAACACTGAACACCAACGGGAAAATTCCTCTTGGTGTTTTCTTTTTTCTCAAAGGAGTGTTTTCGGTGCAAAAAACCGTACTTGCAAGAACTGAAAAGACAAAGCGCCTTGCCCTGAGCGGAATACTTATCGCAATGGCAACCGTTCTCTCGTTCATCAAGGTGTTCGAATGGCCGTTTGGCGGAAGCATCACAGCTGCATCAATGCTGCCGCTTGCAATGCTCGGCTATACCTACGGGGCGAAGTGGGGTCTTGCCGTAGGACTTGTTCACGGCGTAATTCAGGCTGTTACTGGTGCTACTATGTCCTCTGCTTTTGCGGGTCAGACTCCCGTTGCGGTTGCTGCAATTTGTGTTATTGATTATTTTATTGCCTATTCCGTAGTCGGTCTTTCGGGTATGTTCAAAGGCAAAATCAAAAACCACTCGGCAACCTTTGCGCTGGGTACTGCGGTTGCGGTTTTCCTGCGCTATGTCTGCCACGTTGCTTCGGGCTATATTTTCTTTAAATCCTATGCCGATTGGTTTTTTGGCGAGGTTATGGCGAATGATTTTTCAGCAATGCTGATGGAAAAATGCTCGCCGAATCTGTTGGGTCTGCTCTATTCTGTTATATATAACGCCGCTTATATGGTGCCGGAGCTTGTTATTACAACCGTCTGCGCCGTATTGCTTATCAGCCTTGTTCCGTCTGTGCGGAGTGAAATGGTAAAAACAAGATAAAATTATACTTTTCGAAACAGTAATTAATATGGTTTTGAAAGAAAAATTTCCGCCACAACTGCGTTAAAAAGTTTTGAAATAGCCTCGTATTCCTGCAACTTTTTGCCTTGCTGTGACAAAAATTTTTTCTTTCAAAACTGCTTCGCATCTGAAATATTGCATTTCAGACAAATTCAATTGCTGTTTCAAAAAGTATAGACAAAGCTGGTTTCTTGTGATATACTAATAATGTTTATTTATAAGCGGAAGGAGTGCGGCGTAAAAAAGCCGCAGACACAACAGTATGCTTGATATTAAAGAGGCTCTTGCTAAAATACATTCATCCCTTGCTCTTACAATGAAGGAAGCAGGCTTTACTGCCGTTATTCCCGAGGGCGTTGAAAAGGGTGAGGCACCAATTGCTGCCGGCGACAACGGCGTAGGCTACAGAATCGAATACAAGTCGGAGGCTGCCGGTCTCAGACTCGATTATTTTGACACAAAGCTCAACTTCTCAATTTCAACCGAGGTTGACGGTGACGGTCAGTTTATCAATTATGACCTTGTTTCCGTTTCTCTTCTTGACCCCGAAACGGCTGACCAGAGCGATGTCAACTACATTGCAGGCGAGGTTTCGGATACCGTTATGTCGAAATTCTGCAAGCCCGACCCTGCAACACAGAAGGTCAAGGCACCCAAGACGGTTTCCAAGGCTGCCGCAAGAAGCGGTGCTGTTTACTACGATTCAAACACACTTGCAAGCCGCCTTACTTCCTCTCTTTACCCTGAGTACAGAGCACAGTATAACGAAAACATCAACCGCTACGGCGAGTTTCTGCCCGAAGAATTCTTCGCAGCAGGCTGTGCGGATGCAATTATCGCAACAATTAAGCAGAATGACCCTGCAAAGATGAAGAAGCTCTTCAATCTCCTCAACGAGATTTATCTTGACGCCACAAACGAAACGCAGAGCCTTATCGTCGTTTCAATTCTCGGCAAGATGGATAACGACCAGACACTTCTTGCAAACTGTGTTGACTATATGTGCGACGATTTGCTCAAGCCTACAATCCGTGTGAACAAATTCTTTGCAACGGGCGCAGGTAAGACAGCCAAGCAGAAGCTGGCAAATCCCCCTGCATACAAGCCCAAAAAGGCAAAGCGCCCGAGTATGATGGAGCGTATGATGAGCGGTGCACAGAATCAGCAGCAGGGAAGAAAATAAAAACTAAATAATAAATAATAATGAATAAAGAATAAATTTTTGTGCAGAGACGAGCTTGGCTCGTCTCTTTTTATAGTCATATCACGTTTAAGGCTGTGATTGAACAAAAAAATATGTCATTCTGAGGCAAAGCCGAAGAATCTATAAGCAAATGCAAAAGATTCTTCACTGCGTTCAGAATGACACACAATAAGTTTTATTTGGTTACAGATAAAGGGATGTCCGAACAAGATTTAATGAATAATGAATGAATAATTACATTCGGGTGCGGGTGTCCCGCCAACATTTATTCTTTCTTTTTTTTCTTTATTCTTTATTATTTCAGCAACAGTTTTTTGTTGCGCATTATTTATTTCCAGATAAACCAGATAAGCAGGTAGCCGGTTGTTACTGCGGCGAGGGTGAAGGGTACGCCGAACTTCATAAAGGTTGTGCTCTTTACCTCGTAGCCCTCCTTGCGGAGAATACCGATGCCTGCAATGTTTGCGCTTGCACCGATGGGGGTAAGGTTGCCGCCGAGGGTTGCGCCGCACAGCAGACCGTAGTAGAGGAGCTTGGGCTCAATTCCGATGTCTGCCGCAATAACGGGCATAATAGAAAGCATTGTTGCTGTGTAGGGGATATTGTCGATAAATGCGGAAAGAATAACAGACATCCACACAACAATTGTGTAAATGACAAATACCGAGCCTGAGCCGAGTGAAGAAATAGCGTTGCCTATAACGTCGATAACGCCTGCGTTCTTGATGCCGCCGATAACAACGAACAGACCTGCAAGAAGAACTATTGTGTAATAGTCAATTTCTTTGATTGCGTTTTTGACTATCTCCTTGTTCTTCTTGATGAACAGCTCACGGATAATGCCGACTAAAAAGAAGCCGATACACAGAATTCCGTTTGTGATGTCGGGCTTGTAGAGCTGACCCGGTGCAGCGGCATCCTTGTAAGGAATGAACGAAACCGCAATAAGTGAGATAACCGTACCAAGGAGCAGGAAGGTCGGGAATTTATCCTCAACAACCGTTCTGGAGTTGAACTCAATCTTTGTCTTTTCCTTGCGGAACATAAACATAATAATAAATGCGCTGACTATTGCTCCGGCCTGAACAACCCAGAACATACCGACCTTGCCGCTGTCAACAAAGAAGTCGGAAAAGTCGAGGTTTGCCTGCTTTGCAAGAAGGATTGACGTTGTGTCGCCGACAAGTGTTGCCGCACCCTGCAAATTCGAGGAAACCGCAATGCAGATAATTGACGGAACGGGGGAGATGTTGACTTTTTTGCAGAAAACAAGGGCAACGGGTGCGATCATAAGCACGGTTGCAACGTTGTCGACAAAGGCGGAAACAATGCCTGCGAAAAGTGAAAGCGCAACAACTGTCCACATAATGTTGGGCATACGGGAAATGAGCACGTCGGACATCAATTGAGGCATCTTGCTTTCAATGAACAGATAAACGGTACCCATAGTACCGGCTATCATCATAATAACGTTCCAGTCGATTTCGCCGAGCGCTTCGGCAAAGCCGTAGGAGTAGCTGCCGTTGGCAAGGGTGAAAAAGCCTTCGCCGAACAAATCGGGTGAAACGGATGCGATAATGTCCAGCGCAACAAAAATAATTGCCGAGCCGACGGTGATGTAGGGCCTGATTTTCTGAAATGCCAGCATAAGCACATAGGTGATGGCAAAGAGAATCAGAGCGGTAGTGGTAACAGGACTCATAAAAAATCTCTCCCTGAAAAATTATTTCGGCGGAAAACAAAAGGCAGAACCCACTTTTAAAAGCGGATTCTGCCGAAAACACAGATTAACAGCGGTATTTAAAAAATACCGCACCTAAATATCCGTATTCCGCAACCCACAACAAATAGAATAAAAAACTATTCTATGACAGACTCCACCGCTTATTTTGGGTTGCGGTTAGATTATACTCAAATGTATTCTCTTTGTCAATAGGACTTATTTTTTAAGAGCAATAAACGCCGCACAGTTGGGACCGCAGTGGGAAACAATTGTACAGCCTGCCTTCATCTTAAGCACTTCCTTGAATTTGCCGCTTCTTTCTACAATGTCGGCGAGTGTTTGAGCCTGTGCTTCGTCCATAGGGGAATATGTGAACAGCGCAAGCTCGTCGTCGTATTCGGCGGATGCCATACGCTCTTCTACATACTGTGCCTGCACCTTTTCAATCTTTCCTCTGTACTTTTTGCACATTGAAAGCGTGCCGTCACGCATTTCAAGGCTCGGGCGGATTCCGAGAATGTTTGCACCCAGCGCCGAAACAGCAGAGCATCTGCCACCCTTTGCAAGAAACTCAAGGTTGTCAAGAACAAAGCTGGTGTCAACCTTGTCTGTGAGGGCTTCGATATTCTTTGCAATTTCTTCTGCTGACATACCGCCTTCAGCCATTTTAACAGCCTTGTTGATGAGCAGTACAATACCCGTTGTAAGGTGCTTGCTGTCTACAACGAAAACGTTGTCGAAATCTCCCGCAGCTATCATTGCGTTGCGGCAGCTTGAGGATATGCCTGAGCTGAGCGCAATGTGAACAACGCTGTCACCGTCTTTGGTAAGGCTTGCAAAGAAGTCCTCGTATTCGCCTACGGGAATTGCCGAGGTCGAGGGCAGAGCCTTGGTTGCCTTGTAGTTTTCCACAATTTCTTCGGGGGTAACGTCAACGCCATCGAGTCTGTCCTCACCGTTTAAGATGACGTGAAGCGGAATAACCGCAACGCCCCATTTTTCGGCAAGCGCAGCGCCGATATCGGATGGGCTGTCCGTTGAAATAATAACTTTGCTCATTTTTCTTCTTCCTTTATTTTTATTAAAAAAGCGAGCGACATTGTTAAACGCCGCTCGCTATATTATTTTTGTGGGTAGCTTCTAAGATAAAGTGTGCATTAGATTGTACGCTTTATCGCAAGAAATGACCTGACTTATGCTTTGCCTGCACAGCCGAGAACAGTCTGAATCTTGTGCTCAACCATACCCTGGATAGCAGCACGAGCGGGAGCAAGGTACTGTCTGGGGTCGAAATGAGTGGGATTCTCTGCCATGTACTGGCGGATAGCAGCTGTCATTGCAAGACGAAGGTCGGAGTCGATGTTAATCTTACAAACAGCCATTGTAGCGGACTGACGGAGCATTTCCTCGGGGATACCGATAGCGTCGTCAAGTGCACCGCCGAACTTGTTGATGATTTCAACAAACTCGGGAACAACGGAGCTTGCACCGTGGAGAACGATGGGGAAGTTGGGAAGACGCTTGCCGACTTCTTCAAGAATGTCGAAACGAAGCTGGGGCTTCTGACCGGGCTTGAACTTGTATGCGCCGTGGCTTGTGCCGATAGCAATAGCAAGTGAGTCAACGCCTGTTCTCTCAACGAAATCCTGAACCTGCTCGGGCTTTGTGAAGGAAGCGTCCTCAGCGCTTACGTTGACATCGTCCTCGATGCCTGCAAGCTGGCCGAGCTCACCCTCAACAACAACGCCGTGAGCGTGTGCGTACTCAACAACCTTCTTTGTAAGAGCAACGTTCTCTTCGTAGGGGAAGTGAGAGCCGTCAATCATAACTGATGTGAAGCCGCCGTCAATGCAGCTCTTACAGGTCTCGAAATCGGGGCCGTGGTCAAGATGGAGAGCAATCGGAAGACCGGAGGTCTCGCTTGCAGCCTCAACGAGCTTAACAAGGTAAGTGTGGTTAGCGTACTTACGTGCGCCAGCGGAAACCTGAAGAATAAGGGGAGCGTTGAGCTTTTCGCCAGCCTGAACGATACCCTGGATGATTTCCATGTTGTTAACATTGAAAGCACCTACAGCGTAACCGCCTTTGTAAGCGTCTTCAAACATTTTCTTTGTTGTAACAAGTGCCATTGGATATTCACTCCTATTATTTTATTTTTTATCGCTAACATTATACACTAAACATTCTGCGGTGTCAATGCAAAGAATATTCTGCGTCATAAGAATTTTGAAAAGTGAATATAAATTTCGGGTTATCCGTTCTTAATTATGAAATCAATAATCTCCCTGTTTTCGTTAAAGGTGCCGTGCGGATGATGTCCTCTGCCGCTGACACAGACCGTTTCAAGAAGAGGGTTGTTTTCATACGCCTGCTCTAACAGCAAGCCGTTTTCTTTATAATTAACGGATGAATCTTCAGTTCCCCACACCATAAGCACGGGGATTTTGTTCCTGATAAGGCTGTCAATCATATTCAACGGGTGTATATCGGAATTAACAAGCTGATAACGCTTTATTCCTGGATAGGCTTTTACAAACTCATCCTCCCAAATCTGCTCGCATTCGCCGCCGTCCATCTTCCCGGGGAAGCTGCAGTAATTGAGCACGGGCGCATCAATATAAATACAAGCCGTAAGCTCGGGGTAAAGCCCTGCAAAACGCACGGCGTGAGCGCCGCCGCAGCTCATACCAATCTGAGAGCATTTTTTGTTGAGAGAATATTTTTCTGAAACAAAGCGGACAAAGCGAGCCTTACGCTCACATTCCTGTGCGTTGGCAAAACGTGTATCGTTTCGGATATAAGCCACGTGCCAACCGTTTTCCAGCAGGGCGATTTCCGCCTCGGGAAAAGCACCCCAGTATTCGCTTTTCAAAATCCACTTGCCGTTTGCCTTGCCTTTAGGCGGCATAACAACAATTGCCTGCTTTCCTTCAAATTCAAACGTTTCGCAATCATAGCTGCCAAGCGTTTTAAGCATTTTTATAGCCCCTTTCGCAAATGGACGCTCCTGAAAACCAATCGCCCCAAATTTAAATCGATTGTACCACTTAATTCCTGTTTCTGCAATCGTTTGATATTGACTAAAAGAAAAAAGTATTATAAAATTTTTATATATCAAAACTGACGGGAGAAGATAATATGCTTACAATATTCGGCAAAATCATTGCTTTTATCTGTTCGATTCTTATTACCATCTGTGTATCACTCGATATTCCCTGTTATCCTATGGGTCAAAGAATAGATATGGACAAATTTGTTTCCACCTTTGAGGACGAGTTCGAGGGTGAACTTGACCGCAGCGTGTGGTCGGGTCACTACCAGTGGGGCACAACAACTGAGGCGAGAAAGGGCAGCTACTGGAATCAGTATCTTGCCTATACTCAGGACGGCAGCCTCGTAATTCCCGTAACATATCTTGAAGACGGTATGGGCGGCAAGGGTGCAGGCTGGTATTCCGCAGGTATCGACACTGATTCCGATTCACCCAACAGCTTCAGCCAGAAGTTCGGCTACTTTGAGTGCCGCTGTATTCTGCCCAAGGGCGCCGATATATGGAGTGCCTTCTGGCTTATGAACGATGGTGTTTATGAGGTGGGCAACGACGGCAGAGACGGCACGGAAATCGACATTTTTGAAAGTGACTGCTACGGTGATTTCCTGCCAAACAGTGTTACAAGCAACCTCCACTTTGACGGCTATAACGAAGCGCATCAGAAGCACGGCGCAACAAAATTCCTGCTTAAAAACAACCCCTATGAGGAATTTAACACCTACGGTCTTGAATGGAACGAAAACGAGTATATCTTCTATATCAACGGCGTTGAAACCTTCCGTACCGACTTTGGTGGAGTAAGCCAGAACGAGGAATACCTTATTCTCTCCGTTGAAATGCGTGGCGAAAACGGTATCCCCTCTGAAAGAGAAAACACCAAAGCGGACGATGCGTTCTTTATTGTAGACTATGTAAAGGTCTATCAGTATAAGAATCTCGTTGAGTAAATATTGCAAATTAATACGAAATGCGTTATAATAATGTCGAAAGGTGGTATAGGTTATGAAAAAATTATATAGAAGCGAAACAGACAAAAAGCTTTGCGGTGTCCTCGGCGGAATTGCAAAATACCTTGAAATTGATGCGACAGTTCTGCGTATTATATATGTCCTTCTGTCGTTTTTCGTGCTTGGCTGCCCCGTGATTATCTATCTTGTTGCGGCGCTGATTATCCCCAAGGAGCCGCAGACCCCGCAGGACGGACAGAACAATACTTATAATATCGTAGAATGAAAAATGAATAATAAAACGAAAATCCGTCCTCGTAAGAGAACGGATTTTTGTTTGGTGCCGGTGGCGGGGGTCGAACCCGCACGGTATCGCTACCAACGGATTTTGAGTCCGTCACGTCTGCCAATTCCATCACACCGGCAAATCAAGTGTTTATTTATTGTATAACAAAAGAATAAAAAAATCAATAGCAAAGCGCAATTTATTTTACAAACGAAAGACCCGACGGATTTTTTCACCGTTGGGTCTTTGATTATTATTCTTTATTAATCAGCGAAATGCCTGCGCCTATGGCTGTCCAGACGAGCTGGCAGATACAAATCTGCAATGCGGAAACATTGAATGCACCGCTGAAAATCGTGATAATCGCCATAAGCAGCAAGCCTGCTGCCGTGCAGAAGGTCTGCTGTGTGGTGACTATGCCTGCCGAAGCACAAAGCGAGCTTGCCTTGCTTACACAGTGCAGGAAGGCGGCGGCACTTCCGTTGTGGAGCAGCTTTGCGTCCGATTTCGGAGTAACGGAGTCGGCGTAGCTCTTGAGCACCTCGCCTGCGGGTGTGCTGACCACCTTTACGGAATTTAGGGGAAGCCCGAAGGTGTTTGCCACAAATTCCTCGGTTATGTTGGAGTCGGTTGTGCGGATGAGTATGTTTATGCCGTTGTTTTCGATTTTTCTCAGGTGCTCGGCAATCCTCGGCTCGGAGCCGTAGCTGACAACGAAAATTGCGGCGATTTTGCCTGCGTCGGCAAGGTAGATTACCCTTCTGCCGTCATGGCGGTATTTTGCCTCGTCCACACTCATCGGAATTTCAATGTTGTGGTTTTCAAGCAGCTTTCTGTTGCCGACGAAAACACGTCTGCCCCTTATCCAGCCCGAAAGGCCGAGCCTGTCCTCGTAAACCATTTCTTCGACGTTCATCAGCAGTTCTTTTCTGCCCATAACAACCTCGTTGAAAAGGCTGCTTATCGGGCCGCCTGCATCAATCAGCATTGAAGCGGCGGTGAGTATCGCATCGTCAATTCTTACACCGTAGAAGGTCTTCATACCGTGTATGTTACAGCTGCTGCCGGGGAATATGTCTGCCGCATCAACTGCCACGGCGTTTGTAGACTCGTATTCAAATGCACCTGCGTAGCCGGTTATTATACCGCCGTCCTCACGCAGGGCTTTGTTGGCTTTTGAAAGGGGAAGATTAGCCGCAAGCACGGCAGAGGCAGGAGCACCCATACACATTGCGCCTGCGAAAATGCTCAGCCCGCAAAGCACGCTTTTGGAAGCAATACCTGCAATAAGACCGATTACTACGCTTGCCGCCGCTGCAAGGGGAACGAGCTTTACGCAAAGGTCGTCTGCCGCATCGCTTGCAAGGGAGTATGCAAGGAAGTTTGTTGCAAATTTCGTTCTGCCGCTGTAGCGTATGTCCGCTTCGCCCATAACAACGTTTCTGCCGATTCTGTTTGCGTCGGCAATATTGTCGATTGTGCGCACGGTGTAAAGACCGTCCTTGCTTCGGGAAGAAAGGAAAGCGAAATTCTTTTCAACCCTGCTGTATGCAAGCAGACTGCCTGCCGCACCGATACAAAGCACAAGTGCTGCCGCAGGAGCAAAAACGGGTAGTTCGCCGTGAACGTCGAAAATCACAAGCAGTAACGACTGAATAAGCACAACCGCTGCCGCAAGGAAAACGGGGGTGCGTGCGTTGGGCTTGCCCGAGCCGTTGAAGAAGCAGGTAATGCCCGATGACCACTGCGGAAGCGTTGCGAAAAAAGCAACGGCAAGAAGCACGAGCGAAACAACGGCAACCGTGCTGAAGGTGGGTGAAGTTTCGTTTATTTTTTCGGAAAGACCGGGGATTGCCGTTATTACAAGCATTGCAAGTGCACATACACCGCTAATAATCGTTCCGATAAGTGCTGTCAGTTTCTTTTTAGAAATAAAGCCAGCGATTTTCGCCTTATCTGAAGGCTTGCGGTATTCAACGCCCTGTCTGTTGAGGCGTGTTCTTGTTTTTGTTGCGGAAAAGCGCTTGCGCCTTTCCTTAATTTCGCCGCCAAGCTCTTCGGCAATATCTTCGTCTATGTGGGGCTCTTCGGGCTCAATGCCCTCAAGGCGGAAGCTGTCCACCTTCTTGCTTCTGTTCCTGCGAAGCTCGTCCTCGACAACCTCTTCGTCAACCTGTGCCACGGGCTCTTCGGGCTCACCGAAGCCGGGGAGCACCATCTGACCGTCGTCGTGGTGAACACTCTGCGGTTTCGAAGGTGCAACAATCGGAATTGCACCCGTGCGCACAAAGGTTTTTTCATTGTCCTCCTGCTTTTCTTTAAGCATATCGTCTGCGGAAAGAATTGCAGGCACGGCACGAAGGTCTGCCGTCTTTTCAAACATGTTCTTGCCCGTAACAATACCGGGGCGTTCAAAAATAACCGTTTTGTCGGGCAATTCGCCCACAACAACCGTCTTTTCGGTTGCTTCCTGCTCCTCCTCACGGATTTCGGGGAACATTGCACTGATATCGGACTCAATATCTATATTGCCGAAAATTTCAAATTTCTTAACGGGAATTTCTGCCGTCTTTTCTTCTGCCTTTTCCTCTTTTTCTTCGGTGGGCACGGCAGGCTCGTAAATAATTGCTTCGGGCTGTACCGTTTCCTCCTCGTCAATTATTTCAAGCGGAGCAGGAGGGGCAGGGGGATTGTATATTAACGGTTCGGGCTCGAAAAGCGAAACAGCTTCTTCCGGTGTGCCTTCAATAATTTCAATAGGCTGTTCGTAAGAATAAACGGGAGTTTCCTCAATCTCTTCTGCTGTTTCAACGGCTTCTTCGGCCTCTTCAACAGCAAGTGAAAGGAAGCCTTCGGGCTCATAGGCTTCAATAACCTGCTCTTCCTCGGGTTCTTCGGCTGTTTCAATAATTTGAGGCTCTTCGGTTATTTCGGGTTCTTCAATTATCTCAATAACCTCAGGCTCTTCAATAATTTCAACTGCCTCAACCGTTTCTTCCTTTACGGGTGCAGGCGCCGGCTGTTTTTCCTTTTCGGGCTCTTTGTATCCGCTGTCGGCCTTAATTTGCGCCAACAGCTCATCTAAAGTAAGGTTAGTTAAATCCATTGCTTAAATCCTTTACAATAACTTATCTCTGTCTGGAAACCTCAAACATCAGTATTCCTGCGGCAACCGAAGCGTTGAGGGAGTTTACCCTGCCCTTCATCGGGAGCGAAACAATAAAGTCGCATTTTTCTTTTACCAGTCTGCCCAAGCCTTTGCCTTCCGAGCCGATAACGAGGGCAACACCGCCGGTAAAATCGGTTTCGCACCAGCTTTGTCCGTCCATATCTGCGCCGTAAATCCACACGCCTCTTTCTTTCAGCTCATCAAGCAGAGAGGGGAGGTTGGGCACTCGTGCAACGGGCACGTATTCAACAGCACCTGCCGAGGTTTTGCCCACAACATAGCTGAGTGTTGCGTTGCGGCGCTTGGGGATTATTACACCGTGTGCGCCTGCAGCATCCGCACTGCGGATGATTGCGCCGAGGTTATGCGGGTCTTCCACCTCGTCACACACAATAATAAACGGCTTTTCGCCTTTGGCTTCAGCTGCGGCAAAAATGTCGTCAACATCGGCATATTCGTGTGCCGCCGCATAAGCTGCAACGCCCTGGTGGCTGCTGCCGCCGCACATAAAGTCGAGCTTTTTGCGGTCCACCTCTTTTACGACTATGCCTTTTTCACGGCACTCGCCTATGATTTTTCCCATACTGCCGCTTCTCTCACCCTTGGCGACAAGAAGCGTATCTATTGCACGCTCACTGCGGAGCGCCTCGGAAACGGCATTTCTGCCGATTATAAGGTCGTTTTTCTTTTCTTCCATAACGAAAAACCTCTTAAAGTAATTAATATCGCTTTATTATACCATATATATTGTAAAAAACCAACGGTTTTTCAAAAAAAGACACAAGATAATGACATTTTTTTCTTTTAGGTAGATGTAGTATTTGTTTTGTATTAATAAATTTTTGTTTATCGTAGGGGACGGCGTCCCGACGTCCCGTAAGAAAGGACAAGCCCTATGAACAAGCGACTCAGGCTGAAATCCGCCCTTGTGCCTGCGGATATACATACCTTTTTAAAGCAGACCTCTGCTCTGGCGGCAGGTCTTACTCTTTCGGCGGCACGGCTTTTCGGCGGTGCTTCACCCTTTGCCGTGGCTCTTGCCGCAGCCTGTCCGACGAGTGTCGGCTTCACCGTGCTTGCAGGCTGTATTTCGGGCTATCTTCTACAGTACGACGGTGCGTGGACGGCAAGAATGTTAGCTGCCGTAATCGGCACGGGAACAATAAATTTAATCACACGAAAAAGCAGATTTATCAAACACAGCGCTTATGTTGCCCCGATAAATGCGGCGGTGTGTATGCTTCTCACGGGGCTTACCGTGTTGCTTGCGCAGGGCTTTGACATAAACGGGTTGATGCTCTACATCTGCGAAAGCGTTATTGCCGCAGGCGCTGCCGCAACGCTCGAAACGGCATTCACCGCAGCACCGCTGTTCAGCCGTAAAGAGCCCTTGCCGCAAAAGCAGCTGGTCTGTGTTACGGTTTCGCTTTGCATTATTTTGATGTCGCTTGAAAAATTACAGCTTGAGGGCATATCCCTTGCCCGTGCGGTGGCGGTTTTCGCCGTGCTTTGCGCTTCAAAGTGGCTGGGCGCAACGGGCGGCTGTGTGTGCGGCGGCGCTATGGGCTTTGCAATGAGCATCGGCAGCAGCTTGCCGTTTCTGGGCGGTGCATATACCTTCGGCGGTCTTGTTTCGGGGCTTTTTTCTCCTGTCGGCAGGTTTATGCAAGCCTTTGCCTATGCAATATGCAGCGCAATTACCGTGCTTATGAATGCAGGCATGGCAGACCTTATGCCGCCGCTGTACGAAACGGCAATTGCAACGGTTGCCTTTGTGCTCATACCTGAAAAATTCTTCACAGCCGCATCGGTTTACTTTGTCGGGCGGCAGACTCTGCCCGAATTTGAAACAATGAAAAAAGCAATGCTTCTGCGCCTGGAAAGCGTCAAATCGGGGCTTGAAGAGGTGTCGGATGCGCTGGAGCAGATTGCACGGAATATGGTGCGGCTTGATAAAAGCGGCGAAAGTCCGTTGAGTGAAGAAATAAAACAGCTCGTGCGTGACCAGTTTTCAACGCTCGCACTTGCGGTGGGGGATATATCCGACCGCTTCTTGGGCGAAACACGCTTTGACACGGTAACAGCTTCGAAAATTGCCTTTGTGCTCGAAAACTACGGCATAAAGCCGCTTGAAATTATCTGTAGCGAAACGTCGGGAATATCACGCATTGAGATAAGTGCGCAAAAGCTCAAGGGAAAATTCAGCCGCAGTGCACTTATGAGCGATATGGAAAGCGCCTGCGGGTATAAGCTGAGCAACCCGACGGTAAGAGAGGAGAAGGACAAAACCATGCTGACCTTTGTTAAAAAGCCAAGGATGAATATTGTTGTCGGCAAGGCGCAGTTTTCCGCCGACGAAAGCGCAATGTGCGGCGATACCTGCGACTGCTTCCCCGACAAGGACGGCAACCAGATTATAGTTATCAGCGACGGTATGGGCACGGGTCCCCGTGCGGCTGTTGACGGTGCGGTTGCGGCGTGGCTGTTTGCAAAGCTGCTTGTTGCAGGGCTTAATTTTGACAGCTCGCTGCGCCTTTCAAATTCCGCACTCATAGTCAAATCGCAGGAGGAAACCGTGGCAACAATTGATGCCGCAAAAATAAACCTGCACACGGGTGAAGCACAGCTTTTCAAAGCAGGTGCAGGAGTGAGCCTTGTGTGCAGGGGAAGAAAGGTTTACCAATACGGCAAGCCCTCAATGCCGCTGGGAATACTGCGTGAAATTGAATTTGACAAGGAAACCGTTCCTCTTTCAAAGGGTGACATACTTCTCATGATGAGCGACGGAGTGAGTTCCGCCTGTTATGGTTTAATAGCCGATGAATTGCGCAAATCCAACAGAAAAGACCCCTCCGCCTTGGCAGAAAGGGTCGTTGAAATTGCGAAAAATTCGGGCTCGGGCAGACACCTTGACGATATTACCGCCGTTGCCGTTTTCATTTCGTGACATCGTACATACTGTTGGCAAGCACAGCCAATTCTTCCATTGTAAAGCTCTCCGCTCGGACTGTTTCGGGGTAGCCGGCGTTTGCGATTGCGGCATAAACCTTTTCTTTCGGCAGGGACATACCTGCGCTGATTGAGTTTGCGGCGGTCTTTCTGCGCTGAGCAAAAACAGCCTTGACCATTCTGAAAAACAGCTTCTCGTCCTTTAGGGTAATGGGGGGCTGTTTTCTTATGTCCAGCTTAATTACGCTGCTGTCAACCTTGGGTGCAGGCATAAACGAGCCTGCCGAAACGTCAAACGCCTTTTTTGCGTCTGAATAATAGTCCACCGCAACGGTGACTGCGCCTGCATCACGGCTGCCTACGGGTGCACAAAGGCGCTGTGCCGCCTCCTTCTGCACCATTACGGTTAGGTTTTCAATCGGCAGTCTGCTTTCAAGCAGGTGCATAATTACGGGGGAGGTGATGTAATACGGCAGGTTGGCGCAAACGGCAACCTTCATTCCCGGAAACTCTTCCTCTATTATTTTTTTCAAGTCAACCTTGAGCACGTCGGCGTTGATAATTTTTACATTATTAAATTCGGCAAGTGTTTCGTCAAGCACGGGTAAAAGGCGCTCATCAAGCTCAACCGAAACAACCTTTTTCGCCTTTTTTGCAAGCTCTGCCGTGAGCACGCCGAAGCCGGGACCAACCTCGATAACGCCTGTACTTTCGTCAGCGCCGCAAACCTGAGCCATTCTCGGGCAGACGGTGGGGTTAATCAGGAAATTCTGACCCAGAGCCTTTGAAAATTTAAAGCCGTGGCGGCTTAGCAAATCTTTTACAACCGAAGCGTCGGATAAATTTTGCATAACGTAACCTCAATTTTGTAGAAATAATATTTGAAATTCTCTTTACTAAAATATAAAATAGTTATATAATATAAGCTCAATAAGAATTAATTACCATATATTAACACGGAGGTAATCGTTATGGCAATTCTCGTTACTGGCGGTGCCGGCTATATCGGCTCGCACACCTCGATTGAGCTTATCAAAGAGGGTTATGATGTTATTATACTCGATAACTTCTATAACAGCAAGCCCGAAGCGCTGAATAGAATCAAAAAAATTTCGGGCGGCGATTTTAAATTCTACGAATGTGACATCCGTGACAAGGCTGGTCTTGATAAGGTCTTTGCCGAAAACGATATTGAAGCGGTTATTCACTTTGCCGGTCTTAAGGCTGTCGGCGAAAGCTGCCGCAAGCCGCTTGAATATTACGAAAACAACATCGGCGGCACGGTAACGCTGTGTGAGGCTATGCGTGACGCAGGCTGTAAGAAAATTGTTTTCAGCTCGTCTGCCACCGTTTACGGCAGCAACAACCCCTCACCGCTTCGTGAGGATATGCCCGCAGGCGGCACGACTAACCCCTACGGCACAACAAAGCTGTATATCGAAACCGTGCTTTCCGACCTTTATAAGTCCGACAACGAGTGGAGCGTAGTTATTCTCCGCTACTTCAACCCCATCGGTGCTCACAAGTCAGGTCTTATCGGCGAAGACCCCAACGGAATTCCGAATAACCTTATGCCCTATATCACGCAGGTTGCTATCGGCAAGCTCGACCACCTCAACGTATTCGGCGACAATTATCCGACACACGACGGTACGGGTGTTCGTGATTATATTCACGTTGTTGACCTTGCATTGGGTCACCTCTGTGCAGTTAAAAAGGCCTGCTCCGGCACGGGCTATAACATATACAACCTCGGCACGGGCAACGGCTACAGCGTGCTTGACGTTGTAAAGGCTTTTGAAAAGGCAAGCGGAGTTGAGGTTAAATATGTTGTCGGTCCCAGACGTGACGGCGATATTGCAACCTGCTACTCCGACCCCTCCAAGGCAAAGGCAGAGCTCGGCTGGGAAGCAAAGTTCGGCATTGAAGAAATGTGTGCCGACTCCTGGAACTGGCAGAAGAACAATCCGCAGGGATTATAATATAAAGAGAAAGGGTGCAAACCAATGGCTAAACGAGAAGGATATGTAGTTCCTAAAAAAGAACTGAATATGTTCGCTATAGGCGCAATGGGTCAGGGTATGATTTATGCCATGATGTCAAGCTATATCAGCGACTATTACGTAAACGTTTTACAGCTTCCGCTTGTGTTCGTGCTTGTGCTTATGCTTGCCGCAAGAATATGGGACGCTATAAACGACCCGCTTATGGGTATGATAGCTGACCGCAGAGAGCCCACAAAGCGTGGCAAGATGAAGAAATATATTCTTTATGCTGTACCGCCTATTGCCGTGCTCACTCTGCTTATGTACTACGCACCGAATATGAGCACAACCTCGCTTATGATTTATGCCGCAGTTACATATATCCTCTGGGGCATGGCGTACACTATGGCGGATGTTCCCTTCTGGGGTCTGCCCAACCTTATGACACCTGGTGCAGAGGAAAGAGGCTACGTTATTTCCTACACCAAGAATCTCAACGGTATCGGCTCAGCTCTTCCCGAGGTGCTCTTCCTTGTTGCAGGCTTTACACTGCCCACCCTCCTCGGAACAACAGGTCTTGAGTACGAAAAGCAGAGATATTTCATTATTGCTCTTGTTGCTGTTGTAATCGGTACTATAATGTACGGCAATGCTTACCGCCACATTAACGAGCGTGTTATTCCGCCCGTAAGGCAGCGTCAACCCGGCGAGCCCTCAAGCCTCAAGAGAATTTTCACCTGTAAGCCTCTTATGCTTGTTGTTGCAATGGGTGTTCTCTCCAGCGGCAGATATATGGTGCAGGCTGCTGCTGTTCACGTTGCAAGATATGCCTTCTATATCGGCCCCGAGCTCACACCCGATATGAGCCTTGCCGACAGAACAAAGTACATTTCTCAGAGCGTTTCCTCGGTCAAGACTATTTTCCAGGTCTGTGCTATCGTCGGTATGTTCGGCGCAATGCTTCTTATGCCCAAGCTCATGAGAAAGTTTGACTACAAGAAAATCGTTATCACAACCTGCCTTGCAGGCTTTGTTGCAAGCATATTTACAACCCTTATCGGCTGGTTTACCGCTAACCTTTATATCTGTATTCCGTTTATCCTTGTTTCCTGTATTCCGCTCGGCGTTCTCAACGTTGTTTCCAACGCTATGATTGGCGATTGCCTTGACTACCTCGAACTGAAAACAGGCTTCCGTGACAACGGTCTGGGCTCAGCCTGCCAGGGCTTTGTAAATAAGCTTGGCAATGCTCTTGCCACAAGCGGCATTATTCTGATGTATATGTTCATTGATATTGACCCGTCAATGATGCTCAGCAGTGAGGTCGTTGTTGCCGCAACTGAGCTTACAAGAACGCAGAACTTTGCAATGTTCTCACTCGTTTCAATTGTTCCCGGTGTAAGCATGCTGCTTTGCTCAATCCCGATGTTCTTCTATAAGATTTCGGGTAAGGAGAAGCAGAGAATTGTCGATGAGCTCGCCGCAAGAAGAGCAAAAGAAGCAGAAATGACAGCAAATGTATAATTGATATAATAGTAAAAAGGAACAGCTTTGCGCAATGCAACGCTGTTCCTTTTTGATAATTACTCGTGATTCCTTATTTTTGTCAGTGCTCCCTTTTCGAGGCGGCTTACCTGCGCCTGGGATATGCCTATTTCCTCGGCGACTTCAATCTGTGTCAGTCCACGCATAAAGCGCAGTGAGAGTATCCGCTTTTCTCTCGGCGACAAATCCTCAATTGACTGCCGCATTAATATTTCGTCAATCCACCCCTCGTCGTTGCCGCCATCGCCGATCTGGTCCATAACGTAAATTGTATCGCCGCCGTCGTTGTAAACGGGCTCGTAAAGCGAAACGGGGTCAACAATAGCCTCAAGTGCAATTACGACCTCTTCCTTTTTCAGCCCCATTTCCTCGGCGATTTCGTTTATTGTGGGCTCTCTGCCTAAATCATTTACCAGCTTTTCCTTTGCCTGGATTGCGTGGTAGGCGGTGTCACGCATTGAACGGCTGACCCTTACGGGGTTGTTGTCACGCAGGTATCTGCGCACTTCGCCTGCTATCATCGGCACGGCATAGGTTGAAAAACGCACGGGCTGTGAAATATCAAAATTATCTATTGATTTAATAAGCCCTATGCACCCGACCTGAAAAAGGTCGTCCATATTTTCATTTCTGTTTGAAAAGCGCTGGATTACGCTGAGCACAAGCCTCAGATTCCCGTTGACAAGTGCCTCACGTGCGGCTGTGTCGCCGCCCCGTGCTTTTTCGAGCAGCACTCTTTTTTCGCTTTCCTTTAATACCTTGAGCTTTGCGGTATTTACTCCGCAGATTTCCACCTTGCTGAACTGCATATCATCCCTCCGACAGAGAGTATTGACCCTGCAAGGACAGAATAATACAGCGCTCAAATATTCATTTTTAATCAAATTTTTCCTGTGTTTTTTTGTGATTGTCTGCACACATTATATGTGCGGCTCATTTCTCCTTTTTTGGAGGTGAGATATGCGAAAGGCAATTAAGGCTGTAAGCGCTTTTATGGCTTTGATATGTACCTTTGTTTTTGCATTTATCTGTTACGGCACGGCTTATGTTCCCGATTCAATTCTGGCTCAGGACACATATTCCGCAGACACCGGCAGTCCGTTTTTCAACTGCGTCTGCGAGGGCGGAACGGCTGTTTCGGCGGGCTCTCTTTCTAAGGTGTATCCGGCACAGATAAAGCTGTTTAACGTCGTTCCGGTCAAAAACTCGACCGTAAAGGTCGTAAACCGCCGTTATGTAACTCTCGGCGGTACACCCTTCGGACTCAGGATTTTCACTTGCGGCGTTCTTGTAACGGGTGTCGGTTCTGTTCCCACAAAGAGCGGTACTGCTTACCCGGCAAAAAAAGCAGGCATAAAACAAGGTGACATCATAATCAGAATCAACGGCGCAACGGTAACCTCCAACCAAGAAATAACACAGCTTGTTGAGAGCTGCGGCGGCAAAAAGCTGACCGTTGAGCTCATAAGAGACGGCAAGAACAAAACAGTCAGTCTGCTTCCTGTCAGACAGTCAGCAGACGGCAGATATAAAATCGGGCTCTGGGTGCGTGATTCAACGGCAGGTGTCGGTACGATAACCTTTGTTGACAGCGACACCGGTGTGTTTGCAGGGCTCGGACACGCAATATGTGATGCTGATACGGGCGATATAATGCCCTTGAGAACAGGCGATATATTGGGTGCAACCATCCGTGGCTGTGTTAAAGGAACATCCGGAACGCCGGGTGAATTGTGCGGCGTTTTCTCCACGGGAGTGCTGGGTGAGCTGTATATAAACGGCTCCAAAGGTGTATACGGTGTGCTGAATAAGCTCCCCGAAAAATCCGACAGAATTCCGGTGGCTCTCAGTGACGAGGTAGTTACGGGTAAAGCTCAGGTTGTTTCAACGGTAAACGGCACAAAGCCGAAGTACTACGATATTGAAATAACGAAGATTCACAGGGTAAATGACGAAGAGAAGAATATGGTAATCAAAGTAACCGATGAAGAATTGCTTGGAAAAACAGGCGGTATAGTTCAGGGTATGAGCGGCAGCCCCATTGTTCAGAACGGAATGCTTGTCGGTGCGGTGACACACGTTTTTGTCAACGACCCGCAGCAGGGCTACGCAATTTTTGCCGATACGATGCTCGATACGGCACATCAGCTTTACGAGAGCTTAGAGGACGCAGCTTAAACAGACAAAACCTTTCCTCAAAAGATAAACACGGTGTTTTCAGAGCCGCAAAACACCGTGCTTTTAAAAACTAAGTTTGCCTTGCGGCAAGTGAAGCTATTTTCAATAGTGAAGTTGCCTTGCAGTGAAGTTTGGCTGTGCCAAGTGATAATTTGCAAACTTAACTTCACAAAAAAATCACCCGGGAAAGCGTGAGCTTTCTCGGGTAAAATGTTTTATTTTGCGTAATCCGTTGCTCTGTTTTCACGGATAATGTTGACCTTGATCTGGCCCGGATATTCGAGCTCTTCCTCAATCTTGGTAACAATATCTCTTGCGAGCAGTACCATCTTGTCGTCTGTGATGATGTCGGGCTTGACCATAATGCGGACCTCACGGCCTGCCTGGATAGCGAAGGAACGCTCAACACCGTTGAAGGAGTTGGAGATTTCCTCGAGCTTTTCAAGACGCTTGATGTAGTTCTGTACGTTCTCTCTTCTTGCACCGGGACGTGCTGCGGAGATTGCGTCTGCCGCCTGAACAAGGCAGGCAACGATAGTCTTTGCTTCAATGTCACCGTGGTGAGCGTGGATAGCATGGACAACCTTTTCGTTTTCCTTGTACTTGCGTGCGTATTCAACGCCGAGCTCGATGTGAGAGCCGTCAAGCTCGTGGGCGAGAGCCTTACCAATATCGTGGAGAAGACCTGCACGCTTTGCAAGCTTGACGTCTGCGCCGATTTCGGCAGCCATAAGACCTGCAAGGTAGGAAACCTCAAGCGAGTGGTTAAGAACGTTCTGACCGTAGCTGGTACGGTATCTCAAGCGGCCGAGGATTTTGACAAGCTCGGGATGAATGCCGTTGACGCCTGCGTCAAGAACGGCTCTTTCACCTGCCTGCTTGATTGTGTGCTCAACCTCTTTGCGTGCCTTTTCGTGCATTTCCTCAATGCGGGCAGGGTGAATTCTGCCGTCGGAAATGAGCTTTTCGAGAGTGAGTCTTGCGACCTCTCTGCGAACGGGGTCAAAGCTTGAAAGTGTAATTGCTTCGGGTGTGTCGTCGATGATAAGGTCAACGCCGGTGATTGTTTCGAGGGTACGGATGTTACGACCCTCACGGCCGATGATTCTGCCTTTCATTTCATCGTTGGGCAGGGCAACAACGGAAACTGTAGCCTCTGCAACCTGCTCTGCAGCGCAGCGCTGGATTGCTGTGGAAACGATTTCACGTGCCATATTGTCGGACTCGTCACGCAGCTTCTGCTCGAATTCGAGCACCTTGTGTGCCTTTTCTCTGGTGAGATCCTCCTCGAGTGACTTGAGAAGGTAATCTTTTGCCTGGTCCTTGGTGAAGTTTGAAATTCTTTCAAGCATTTCAAACTGGCTGCGCTTGATGGCCTCGATTTCCTCGAGCTTTGCGTCAGCCGCCTTGATTTTGCCATTGAGAACTTCGTCCTTCTTGTCGAGGTTGTCAGCTTTTTTGTCGAGCAGCTCTTCACGCTGCATATTGCGGCGTTCCTGCTTCTGAACCTCGGAGCGTCTTTCACGCAGCTCGTTTTCAGCTGCTGTGCGCTCTTTGTGAATAGTATCTCTTGCTTCAAGAATTGCTTCTTTCTTTTTGGATTCGGCCTGCGCAAGTGCGTCGTTGACTATGCGTGCCGCTTCCTGTTCTGCCGAGCCTATCTGGGCTTCGGCAACCTTACGCCTATGTAAACCGCCGACGAAGAAGAAAACAACGCTTCCCACTGCGAAGGCGATAACTATAAGTGCGATTGCAAGTATCGGATTCAAACTGTTGGCACCTCCTTGATTGTAGTTTTTTAATTAACAGTTCAATGAAAAAATTTTATCGTCGCTCCGTGCGGAATGAAAAATCGGCTTGTGTTCCGCAGAAACGGCAGGCGAAAAAGGCGGTATCGAAGCACTAATACCCCTTTTTATGCACTACATATTGTATATTATAACTTTTAAGAGGGTATGTCAAGTATTTATATGTATGTTTATAATATTTTTATCAATATATTTGTGCAGTTCGTTGCAATTTGCACAAACGGCACAATAAAACCTTGTTGTAAAAAACACTTGCCTGTACCGTGAAAGTATGGTAAAATAACTTAGATAAAATTGTTGACAGAAAAGCAGGTATATATATGAAAAAAGCACTTCTTTCAATTGTACTCGTTATTGCGCTCGTTGCCGGTCTTTGTTCGGTTTCCTTTGGCGCTTCCCAAAAAGCAGGTGATGTTGATTTCGACGGCCTTGTAACAGCAGAGGATGCGCTGCTTGTCCTTCGTGCAACCTCGGGCACAACCACTCTTTCCTCCACACAGATTAATGCGGCAGACGTAACCTACGACGGCAAGGTCAATTCTGTTGACGCACTGCGTATACTTCTCTATGTCTGCGGCAGCATCAATTCTCTCGATAAGCTCGGCGGAGAAGAGGGCGACGACATCATTATTTAAACACGGTGTACACGCCCGGCCGATTAAGCACAAGGCGTATTGTGCAAATCTCCTAAAATTAAAAAAATGCTTGACCTGATCCTCTTATTTGTGGTATATTAACTGTACCTCTGTAAGAGGGTTATTTTTTTGTGCCCTTTTTTGAGGGAGGCAATTTAAAAATGGAGGTGCCGAATTATGGCCGGAGATGCAAGAGTAAAGGTTACTCTCTCCTGCACTGAGTGCAAACAGCGCAACTACAACACAATGAAAAACAAGAAGAACACGCCTGAAAAGCTGGAGATGAACAAGTACTGCAGATTCTGCAAGAAACACACACTCCACAAGGAAACAAAATAATCGGGAGGTAGAAAAATGGCAAAGGATCAAAACTCCGAGGCAGCTAAGAAGGTTGCCGATGCCGAAAAAGCCTCAAAGAAAAAGGCCGGCAAAAACGGCGACCGTCCGAACTTCTTTGTTCGTGCGGCCAAGGCTATTGCCAAGTTCTTCAAAGACCTCAAGGGTGAGACCAAAAAGATCGTATGGCCCAACGCCAAGACCGTTCTTAAGAACACCGGTATCGTTCTTGCCGTAGTTCTTATCATCGGCGCAGGCATCTGGCTTGTAGACTGGGGTCTTTCCGAAGGCATCAATGCGGTTCTCGGAATCGAAATCGGTGCAGAGGAAACAACCACTGGGGCAGCTGCTGAAACAACAACTGCAGCCGCAGTAGAAACAACCACAGCAGCACAGGAAACAGAAGCAGCAACACAGGCAGCTACTGAAGCCGCAAGCGACGCTGAATAATTCAGCTTCACTTTAAAGGCTAAAAAAATCTGTTTCTTCGGAGGATAACAATGGCTGATGACGCAAGATGGTATGTTATCCATACCTATTCAGGCTACGAAAACAAGGTAGCAGACAGTATCCAGAAAATCGTTGAAAACCGCAGCATGCAGGATTACATCCTCGATGTTAAAATCCCTACGGAAATCGTTACTGAAATCCGTGAGGACAAGACAACCCGTGAGGTAGAGCGTAAAATCTTCCCCGGTTATGTTCTTGTCAAGCTCGCAGTATTCTACGATGATGACGGCCAGCCCAAGATGACCGATGACACATGGTACGTAATCCGCAACACTCGTGGTTGTACCGGCTTTGTCGGTCCGGAGAGCAAGCCCGTTCCGCTTACGGAAGAGGAGGTTCTCAGGTTTGGCGTTGAGAAGCGCAGCATAGAGGTCAGCTATGAGGTTGGCGACACAGTCAACATCATGGACGGCATTATGGACGGCTTCAGCGGTACGGTTCAGGAAATCGACCTTGAAAACAATATGGTCAAGGTTACCGTTTCCGCTTTCTTTGGCAGAGAGACCGTTGTCGAGCTTGAGCTTGACCAGGTTGAACCTGCTGTTGACTGATTTCTTACTATTAATTTAGGTAACTTCGGGTATATCCCGTGTTATGGGGCTTAGGTCCCGTGGGAGGAGCAAAATCCTTTATTATGTGCTCCGCTCAACCACAATTTTGGAGGTGCAAACTAATGGCTCAGAAGGTAGTCGGCTTTGTTAAGCTGCAAATCCCCGCCGGTAAAGCTACACCGGCTCCGCCCGTTGGTCCCGCACTTGGTCAGCATGGTCTTAACATCATGTCTTTCACCAAGGAGTTCAACGAGAGGACAAAGAACGATATGGGTCTTATCATCCCTGTCGTTATCACAGTTTATGCTGATCACACATTCAGCTTCGTAACCAAGACTCCCCCCGCAGCAGTTCTTATTAAGAAGGCTTGCGGCATCGAGAGCGGTTCGGGTGTTCCGAACAAGACAAAGGTTGCAACAATCACAAAAGAACAGATCAGAAAAATCGCCGAGCAGAAGATGCCCGACCTTAACGCTGCAAACATTGATACCGCAATGAGTATGATCGCCGGTACAGCTCGCAGCATGGGCGTCACTGTCGTTGATTAATGCTCGGGAGGTTTGAACGATGAAACACGGTAAAAAATATATCGAAAGCGCAAAGCTTGTTGACAGATCCAAGCTCTACGATCCCAGCGAGGCTCTTGAGCTTGCAGTAAAGGCTGCTACAGCCAAGTTCGACGAAACAGTCGAGGTTCACATCCGTCTTGGTGTTGACTCCCGTCACGCTGACCAGCAGGTCAGAGGTGCTGTTGTTCTTCCCAACGGTACAGGTAAGAGCGTTCGTGTTGCTGTATTCGCAAAGGGTGCAGACGCAGACGCAGCCGCAGCAGCAGGCGCAGAAATCGTCGGCGCAGAAGACCTCGTTGCAAGAATCCAGGGCGAAGGCTTTATGGATTTCGACGTAGCTATCGCAGCTCCCAACATGATGGGTCTTGTTGGCCGTCTTGGTAAGGTCCTTGGTCCCCGTGGCCTTATGCCCAGCCCCAAGGCAGGTACAGTTACACCCGACGTTGCTAAGGCTGTTGAAGAAGCTAAGGCAGGTAAGATCGAGTACAGACTCGACAAGACAAACATTATGCACTGCCCCATCGGCAAGACATCCTTCGGCGCAGAGAAGCTTGAAGAAAACTTCAACACTCTTCTCGAGGCTGTTGTCAAGGCTAAGCCCGCTGCAACAAAGGGTCAGTACATCCGTTCCTGCGTTGTTGCTTCAACAATGGGCCCCGGCATCCGTGTTAACCCCACAAAGGTTGGCCAGTAAAAAATAATGCTTGACAAGTAATTGTCAATGTGTTATTATATTTAAGCTGTTCCAAAGACAGCAGGTGCAATTTGTTAAATTGCTCAAAGGTTTTACCCGCCTGCCGAGGATGAAGCTCACAAGAAACATTTATTTGTGTTCTTATGCTCTGTCCTCTCAAACGGGTGGACAGAGCTTTTTTCTATTAATAATTCGGAGGTGAAACCACCAATGCCCAGCGCAGCAGTTCTTGAATCAAAGAAACAGGCAGTCGCAGCACTCGCTGAAGAACTTAAAAATTCTTGCGCAGGTGTTATCGTTAACTACAGCGGTATCTCCGTTGCAGACGACACCAAGCTCCGTAAGGAACTCAGAGAGGCCGGCGTTAAGTACTCCGTTGTAAAGAACACACTTCTCAAGCTCGCAGCTAAGGAAGCTGAAATCGAGATTCCCGAGGAGGTTCTCAACGGCACAACAGCTATCGCAACAAGCGCAGACGATTACGTAGCAGCAGCTCGTATTCTCTGCAAGTACGCAAGCACAAGCAAGACATTCGAAGTTAAGAGCGGTTACCTTGACAAGGATATCATCAGCCTTGAAAAGATTGACAGCCTTGCAAAGCTTCCCAGCAGAGAAATCCTTCTTGCTACAGTTTGCAACGCATTCAATGCTCCCATTTCTGCATTCGCTCGTGTTATCCAGGCTATTGTTGATAACGGCGGCGAGGCAAAGCCCGCTACTGAAGAGGCTCCCGCAGAGGAAGCTCCCGCAGAAGCATAATTTAATTCAAAAAACTAAACTAATTAATTGTTAACGGAGGTTAAAAACCATGTCTGAGAAGATTACTTCTATCATTGAAACACTTAAGGGCCTCACAGTTCTCGAGCTCTCCGAGCTTGTACACGCTGTTGAGGAAGAATTCGGCGTATCCGCTGCAGCAGCAGTAGCAGTAGCAGCTCCCGCAGAGGCAGCAGCAGCTGTTGAAGAGAAGACAGAGTTTGATGTTGTTCTCGCTGAGGTTGGCGCAGAGAAGATCAAGGTTATCAAGGTTGTTCGTGAGATCACAGGTCTCGGCCTTGCAGAGGCTAAGGCTCTTGTTGACGGTGCACCCAAGACCCTCAAGGAAGCAATGTCCAAGGACGATGCTGAGGCTGCAAAGGCTAAGCTCGAAGAAGTTGGCGCAAAGGTCGAACTCAAGTAAGTTTATTCTTATGCAAATTAAAAGAGCGTACCCAATCGGGTGCGCTCTTTTTGTATGTGTAAAATTGATATATCGTCAAAATTTATTCTCTGCCGAACAAGAAATCCAGCGAAACATTAAGCACTTTTGAAATAGCATCAAGCTCAATATCTGTTACGGCACGGTGACCGTTTTCAATTCGTGATATAGAACCTCTGCAGGTATAAACTGCTGACAATTCAAGTTTGTTTGAAAGTTGCTGTTGGCTCATATTTGCTTGAATTCGTGCCTGCTTGATTCTTTCTCCTGTAATATTCAATTGCTCATTATCAATAATTCTTTTCATATAAACACACCATATGTCTTGATTTAGGACAAAAATAGTGTATACTGTATTTTATGAAATATTGTCCTACTAATAGGACACAATTATTGTTTGAGGTGTTAAATATGGCAGAAAGTTTTGTTGTCAGCTTTTTTGTGGATGAAAGCCCCGATAAAGAAATGAATACGTATATCGGCAGCAGATTTATACCATTCATATATGAATTGATGGAGAAACATAAAAATATTGTTTTTCTTCTGCCCTACGGTTATGCTTCTTCCAAATCTATTGCACGCACAGTGCGTGTCATTGCAAATATGTATTCTGATGTTAACGCTCGTTGCCGCATTTTTTGCGGTAATTCAGTAAAAGGTGTTTATCAAAAAATGGTTGATATGTCCGATATATCTTTTTTCTATGTCGAAAAAGATAATTGCAGAATATCCAATATTTTAAACTACATCAAAGAAACAGACAAGAAATATATTAAAATGAAGTGACGAAATGTAAATTGATAAAGCAAAAGCCAGCCGCTTGGATTAAACGGTTGGCTTTTGCTTTTTTAATGAATAATGAATGATGAATAATGAATAATTTATTTCTCCGCTGCTCTTTCTTCAAGATACTCATCATACGTTATCTTTTTATCGTAGAAGCTGCCGGGGGTGACGTCGATAAGTCTGTCGGCGACAGTCTGGATAAACTGGTGGTCGTGCGAGGTGAAGATAACGCTTTCGGGGAATTTGATAAGACCCTCGTTGAGTGAGGCAATTGATTCAAGGTCGAGGTGGTTTGTGGGCTCGTCAAGCATAAGCACGTTAGCACCGCTTAACATCATTTTACACAGCATACAGCGTACTCTTTCGCCGCCGGAAAGCACCTTGGCCTTCTTCATTGCCTCTTCGCCCGAGAACATCATTCTGCCGAGCCAGCCTCTGACATCCGTTTCAAAAACAAGGTCGGAATAACGGCGAATCCAGTCGCAAAGACTATCCTCTACACCGTCAAAAAACTCGCTGTTGTCACTGGGAAAGTAGGAGCGTGAGGTTGTTACACCCCACTTGATTGTGCCTTCGTCAGGTTCAAGTTCCTCTGCAAGAATTTTGAGCAGGGTGGTTTTGGCAACCGTGTCCGTGCCGATAAGGGCAACCTTCTCACGGGGAAGAATGGTGAACGAAACGTTGTCGAGCACCTTTTTGCCGTCAATTGTCTTGCTGATGTTGCTGACGGTCAGCAGCTCGTTGCCGACCTCTCTGTCGGGCTTGAAGGAAATGAACGGAAAACGGCGTGAGGAAACGGGAATTTCCTCAACGTTGATATTGTCAAGCAGCTTTTTGCGGCTTGTTGCCTGCTTGGATTTGGAGGCGTTTGCGCTGAAGCGTGCAATGAAGTCCTGCAACTCCTTGATTTTGGCTTCTGCCTTTTTGTTCTGCTCACGAAGCTGGCGCTGAGCCATCTGTGTGTATTCGTACCAGAAATCGTAGTTACCTACGCTCATTGTAATCTTGCCGAAGTCTATATCAACCGTGTGGGTACAGACCTTGTTGAGGAAGTGTCTGTCGTGCGATACGACAATGACCGTGCTGTGCAGGTCAATGAGGAATTCCTCGAGCCAGTGGATAGCCTCAACGTCGAGGTGGTTTGTGGGCTCGTCCATAAGCAAAATATCGGGCTGACCGAAAAGAGCCTGTGCAAGAAGCACCTTGACCTTAATGTCGTTAGGCAGGTTTTTCATCAGCTCGTAGTGGTATTCGTTTGTAACACCGAGACCGTTGAGGAGGATTTCTGCGTCGCTTTCTGCGCTCCAGCCGTCCATTTCAGCAAAGACCTCTTCAAGCTCGCTGATTCTCATTCCGTCCTCTTCCGTGAATTCTTCCTTGGAATAGAGGGCTTCCTTTTCGTCAATGATTTCGCACAGCTTCGGGTTGCCGAGAAGGACTGTGCGTATAACGTCGCACTCGTCAAAGGCGAAGTGATCCTGCCTTAATATGGACAGCCTTTCACCGGGGGTGATTACAACCTCACCCTTGTTGGGCTCAATTTCGCCCGAGAGAATTTTGAGGAAGGTGGATTTGCCTGCGCCGTTTGCGCCGATAATGCCGTAGCAGTTGCCTCTTGTAAAGGTCAGATCTGCGCCCTGAAAAAGAGTTCTGCCGCCGTACTGAAGGGTTACGTTAATAGCCTGAATCAATTTTTATATGTCCTTTCAATTTTTATACGAATTAATCATATCAACAAGGGCAACGCCTATGTCGTGAAGATACTTTTCCGAAACGGGTAAAAGTGCTTCGGGCTGCTTTTTGAGGGTGTTATCTGCCTCAAAGGTGAGGTTGCCCGTGTAGTTTATTTCTGCAAGTGCCTTTGTTACCTTTTTCCAGTTGACCGTACCGTTGAACGGGAAAATGTGGGCATCACGCAGGTTGTCGTTATCGTGTACGTGGAGCGCCTTGAGGTGCTTGCCGCCGATTGTGCGTATCATCTCGGCAGGGTCTTCGCCAACCATACCGCAGTGGCCTATATCAAGGCAGGCAACGAAAAGAGGGGAATCAAGCATATCAAGCAGCTGTCTGAAATCCTTGCCCGTACCGCAGGCACCGGGAACGAAGTTGGTTTCGTCTTTATTGAATATATCCGTGATTTTGCGCTCACGGCCACGCCACATATTTTCAAGCGCAATTTTTACGCCCGTTTCTTCCGCAAAGGGCTTGAGCTGCTGATACAGCTTGTAATTCACCTCAAAATCCGTGCCTTCGGGGTCATAGGTTACGGGGTGAACAACCATAATTTCAACGCCCAGATATGCCGAAGCCTCAAAAGCACGCTTTGTGCGCTCAAGCATAAATTTGTTGTAGGCGCTGTCATCCTTTTTTGCTGTGGGGAAGGGGCAGTGTGACTGCGTAAAGGGCACGGAATACCTGTCCGCAGTTGCCTTTACGGGCTTGAGATAGTCCTTCCAGTCATCCTCTGCGAGTGCGCATTTTTCATTGTTGAGGGTAAACATCGAGTAGTCAATGCCGCTAAAACCGCTTTGGCAGATTATTTCAACCGCCATTTGGTCGCCGAATCTTTCGCTTAACGCTTCGGTCTGTGTAACAATTCGCATTTTATTTTTCCCACATATCCTTCATTATTTTTGCCGCCTTGTATATATCACCGCAGCCGAGGGTCAGCACAAGGTCGCCGCTTTCAGCGTTGTCAACAATGTAACGTGCAACCTCGTCAAAGGTGTTGAACCACACGCTGCCGGGAATTTTATCGGCAAGCTGGCTTGTGTATACGCCCAATGTATTAACCTCACGGGAGCCCATAATTTCGGTCATAACAACTCTGTCCGCAATTTTCAGCACACGGGCAAAATCATCCATAAGGTTGTATGTTCTTGTGTAGGTAAAGGGCTGGAAAACCGCCCAGACACGGTTAAAGCCCATTTCCTTTGCGGCGTTGAGTGTTACCTCAAGCTCTGCAGGGTGGTGGGCGTAATCGTCAATAACGGTAATGCCGTTGTAAACGCCTAATTTTTCAAAGCGTCTGCCTGCGCCGCCGAAGTGCTCAATAGGTGCCTTGCAGGCGGTAACGTCAATTCCGCTGACCCACGCCGCAGCAATTGCCGCAAGCGTGTTGAGCACATTGTGCTCGCCGGGGATTGAAAGCGAAACCTCCGTCAGCTTCTTGCCGCCCGAGCAGACATCAAAACGGGCGTAGCCACGCTCAAACGAAACGTTTTCGGGGTAGAAATCGCAGTCCGCTGTGTTGCCGAAGGTAACAATTCGCTTGTCTGTAATGCCCTCAACAGCCTTTGAAACCTCGGGGTCGGATTTATTGATAACAAGTGTTCTTGTTGTAAGATTGCAGAACTTTCTGAACGATGCAATAAGGTTATCCATCGTCTTAAAATAGTCCATGTGGTCCTCGTCAATGTTGAGTATAACCGCAACATCGGGCGAAAGGTCAAGGAACGTGTCGACAAATTCGCACGCCTCACAAACGAGATTTTGCGTTTTGCCTACTCTGCCGTTGGACTGAATAAGAGGCAGTCTGCCGCCGATAACCGCACTCGGGTCTGCGCCGGCTTCAATCATAATCTGCGTGAGCATTGAAGTGACGGTTGTCTTGCCGTGAGTACCGCTTATGCAAACGGCGTTGTCGTAAATTCTCGTGATTGCGCCGAACAGCTTTGATCGCTCATAGGTCGGTATGCCCGATGCCTTTGCGGCAACAAGCTCGGGGTTGTCGGGCAGAAGCGCTGCTGTATATACTATCATTTCAGCGCCCTCAATATTCTCTGCCTTCTGCGGCATACTTACGGGTATGCCGAGCTTTCTTATTCTGGAAAGCGGCTCACTTTCGTTAACGTCGGAGCCCGTTACCTTGTAGCCCTCGGCGTGCATAATTTCCGCCAGCGGACACATACCGCTGCCGCCTATGCCGATGAAATGTATTCTCTTAATCTGCTTTAAAAGCTCGTCAATTGTTTTCAAAAAGGACACCTCCTATTATCACACCAAATCATTATACCACATATTATGTAACAGAGCAATTTGTTTTGGTTTATTTTTTTCGACACGGAGGAAGAAAAAATGAAAAATTTCCTTTTTATCGGAGGCGACAAACGCAGACAGTATGCCGCAGAGTACATTGCTAACGAGGGTCACAGCGTGACCTTTGCGGATGATTGCCCCGAATTTGAGAGCCTTGTTGCCAAGGCTGATTATATAGTCCTGCCTCTGCCGACCAGCCGTGATTCGGTAAGGGTAAATTCACCGCTCAGCGTTGCTCCCGTGAGCCTTGCAAGAGTAGTCAGAGCGGCCCGAAAGGGACAGACCGTATTTGCGGGTATGCCCGACAGCGGCTTTGCCCAGCAACTCAAGAGTAAAGGTGTAAACCTTTACGATTACTATGAAAATGAGGCGCTGACAATTCTTAACTCAATCTCCACTGCAGAGGGCGTAATTTTTGAAATAACGGGCAATACGGACAAGGATATTCACGGCTCAAAAATCGCCGTAATCGGCTATGGCAAGGCAGGTTCGGCCATTGCACGCAGGCTTGTTGCCCTTGGTGCCGAGGTAACCGTTGCCGCACGCAGGGAAAGCGCAAGAGCACAGGCGGTTTCTGATATGTGTAAAGCGGCAGAACTTTACGCTCTTGCAGAAAAAGCAAAAGAGTTTGATATAGTGATTAATACGGTGCCGACACGGGTTTTAGAAGAGGATTTCATAAAAAATCTCAATAAAGCCTGCCTCATCATAGAGGTTGCCTCCGCACCCTATGGTGTGGATTTTGAGGCGGCAGAAAAGCACGGCATAAGGGTGCTGCGTGTGCCCGGTCTGCCGGGCAGAATATCTCCGCAAAGCGCAGGCGAGGCAATAGCAAAAACAATACTCGGGGCGGTGAAGCTATGAAAGACATATCCGTCGGTTTTGCTCTGTGCGGCTCCTTCTGCACCTTTCAGAAAGCGCTTGAACAAATGCGGCTTCTGGTTTCTTCGGGTGCACGGGTGACGCCCATAATGTCCGAAAACGCATACTCAACCGATACACGATTCGGCACGGCAGAGCATTTTATTAATGAGATTGAAAGCATCTGCGGCGAAAAAATCATACACACTATTTCCTCTGCCGAGCCCGTAGGTCCGAAGAAGATGTTTGACGTGCTGCTTGTTGAGCCCTGCACGGGAAACACACTCGGCAAGCTCGCCAACGGTATAACCGATACTGCGGTGACAATGGCGTGCAAATCGCACCTGCGCAATTCCCGTCCGCTTGTGCTTGCTGTTTCCACAAACGATGCCCTGGGCAATTCTGCACGCAATATCGGCGCACTGCTTAATTACAAAAACATTTATTTTGTTCCGATGAAGCAGGATGACCACATCAATAAACCACGCTCGGTGGTGGCGGACTTTTCGCAGACGCAAGGCGCAATTGAGTCAGCGTTGGATGGCAGGCAGGTGCAGCCCGTGTTTTGTTAAAGAATAGATAAGAAAGAATAAATAATAAATAATAGTTATTATTCATTTTTCATTATTCAATATTCATTATTCATTTACTAAAAATTATATCATTCTAACGGTTTGCCAACAAACAAAAAAGTAATGTCATTCTGAACGATAGTGAAGAATCTTTTTTCTCTTTAAGATTCTTCGCTTTGCTCAGAATGACACGCATTAAGGTTTATTTTAAAACATAAAACAGTATATACGTTTTTTTATTATTAGGTTTTATTGGTAAGCCCCAGAATATAATCAGTTGAGGTGTTGTACAGTGAAGCTAATTTAATCAGAATATCTGTAGGAATATCACGCAGTCCACGTTCATAACGGCTGTACTGCGGTTGCTTGATATTCAAATAATCAGCAACATAACTCTGCGAATAGTCGTGGTCTTCACGCAAATCTTTTAATCTCGGATAATGATTGTTCATATAAATCTCCGTTAAAATTTAATAACCATTTGGTATTGACATTCTAACACAGTGAATATATAATGAGTTTAGAATTATAACCATTTGGTTATAAAATTGTTGTAACGGAGCTGATTATATGAAAAATTTATTGGAAGAGTTATGGTTTTCCTATCAAATGGAAAAACCGACTGTTTTGTCCGACTGTGAGAGGGGAATTGTAAACTCGTCCTCAAACCGCAGAGATAAAATATACGAAACCCTCACACCGGAGCAAAAAGCGGATTTTGACAGCTATGAGGAGCTGTCAAACGAGATATGTTTAATTTACGAAAAGGAAGCGTTTATAAAAGGCGTTAAATTCACCGCAGGCTTTTTAGCCGAGGCTGTCAAGTAGGGGCGATTCACGAATCGCCCGTTGAAATATTATTAAAAAAGCTGACCCGAAAAGGTCAGCTTTTTATCACGCTCTCGGCAGCTCAACCGTGAACGTTGAGCCTTCGCCGGGCTTGCTTTCAACGGTTATTTTACCACCGCATAAGTTTACGATTTTGTGTGCAATGGAAAGGCCGAGTCCCAGACCCTTTGAGGTGCTGTTGCGGTTTTCTGTATAATATTTGTCGAAAATGCGCTGTGCGTTTTCGGGCGTCATACCTATACCCGTGTCGGATATGGTGACGAAAATTCTGTTGTTCCGTTCTTCTGAAGAAACGGAAATTTTGCCGTTTTCGGGTGTGAATTTGATTGCGTTGTGGATAAGGTTAATCCAGATATGCTGCATAAGGTCTTCGTCGCCGAAGTACGTTATTTCGTTTATTCCGTCGCCCGAAACCTCGATATTCTTTGCCATCCAGTCGTTGGAAAACATTATTACGCAGCGGCGAAGCTGTTCGTCAAGAGAATAGAGCTCTTTATCGGCAATAATTTTCTGCGTGTCAAGTCGGGTAAGAAGAATTGTGTTGCTTGCAAGACCTGTCAATCGGTCGGATTCATCGGCAATAATTTTAAGGTATTTTTTTCTCGTTTCTTCGTCAAGACTCTCGTCCGTTAACAGAAGCTGAGCAAAGCCATTGATGGAGGCTATGGGTGTTTTGAACTCGTGGGAGTAGCTGTTGACAAAGTCGTCACGGAACATCTGTACCTGCTTTAAGTCTTCGCTTAACAGGTTGAGGTCTTTTGCAAGTTTTTTGAAAACATCAAAGCGGGTGATTTTGATTTTTGTGCCGTAGTTGCCGCTTGCAAGGAGCTCTATCATGTCCGATATTTTTTCAAGGTGCTTTTTTACAAGCCTGTATTGCAGAATTTCAAATATGCCCAGCACAAACACAAACATTACGGCAACAATGGCAAATCTGCCCCAGTCCACGGCTCCGTCGTGCATAACGTGCTTTGCTGTGGGCTGTATTATGACAACGGAAAAAACGCTCAGACCGACAAGTAAGAGCGTTTGAAGGACGAACCATTTTGACAGGCTGCGGCTTAAGCGAATGTCGTTGAAATCGGGAGTAATCAGGGCTTGCTTTTTGCTTTTACGCAGTTTCATTTTCTGTATTCCTCCGCAACCTCAATCTTATAGCCGAAGCCCTTGATGGTTACTATTTTTATTTCACAGCAGTTTTCCAGCTTGTTGCGCAGGCGGTTGATGTGGGTTTTGATTGTGTCCTCGGTACACTCGGAGTCAATGCCCCATACCTCGTCAAGAAGCTGCTTCTTTGTAAAGATTTTACCCGGGTAAGAAAGGAATTTATAAAGCAGGTCAAACTCCTTGCGTGAGAGAACAATCTGCTCACTGTCGTAGGTGACGATGTGCTCTGCCTCGTCAATACACAGCTTGCCTATACGGATTTGTCTTTCCGTTGCTATTTTTGCACGGCGCAGAAGTGCATTTATTCTCAAAAGAAGCTCGTCGTAATCAACAGGCTTGGTGACGTAATCGTCCGCACCGAGGCTGTACGCCTCACGCTTGTCCTGAAAAGCCTGCTTTGCAGTAAGAAGCAGCACGGGCATATTAAAGCCCTCGCTTCTCACTCTGCTCAACAGCTCCAACCCGTCCATGTTCGGCATCATTATATCACTGACGATAAGGTCAACGTGGCGTGAATAAATGATGTCCAATGCGTCGAAGCCGTCTTCCGCACAGACGACATCGTAAAAGGGCTTAAGACGGGCTTGGGTGAGAAGCTGGGTGTTTTTATTGTCCTCTACAACAAGAATTACTGCCATACCGTAATTCCCCCTCTTGGAAAATGTAAACAAAATGTTACCGACTACGACTATATTAACACTATTGTAACAAAAATGCAACAAGGAGTTTACTTTACTATTACTTTGGGTTTACGTGTCTGTTACTTTTTCAAGCTATTATGACCAAGGACAAGACAAACAATGCCTTTCTATATTTCCCTTTTATTATGTCCCGCCCCCTAGGGACTAAAAGCAGAAAACAACCGCAGCTTTGTACCGGCTGCGGTTGTTTTTTTCTTTCTGCCGCAGGCGGAAAGAAAAAAGGTGACACAAACCGTGTCACCTTTTGTATGAATTATTCTGCTTCTTCAATGAGCTTTTCGAGTGCGGCGAGCTTAACTGCGATACATACAAGCTGCATTGCATCTCTCAGCTCGTCAAGCGAGGGGTAGGAGGGAGCAATACGGATGTTTGTGTCGTTGGGGTCAAGACCGTAGGGGAAGGTTGCGCCGGCGTTTGTGAGCACTACACCTGCAAGGCGGCAAAGCTCAACAACTCTTTTTGCGCAGCCGTGCATAACGTCAAGGCTTACGAAGTAGCCGCCGTTGGGGTGAGTCCATTCTGCAACGCCGAGACCCATGAGGTCACGGTCGAGTGTTTTGAGCACAATGTCAAACTTGGGCTTGAGGATAGCGGCGTGGCGCTTCATATATTCTCTCATACCGTTTGCATCTTTAAGAACTCTTGCGTGGCGGAGCTGGTTGATTTTATCGTGGCCGATAATCTGAGCGTTCATACGCTGCTTAATCATACGGATGTTGTTTTCGGAAGCGGAAAGCACGGCAACACCTGCGCCGGGGAAGCTGATTTTGGAGGTTGAAGCAACCTCGATTATCATATCCTCGGTGCCGTTTTTCTCTGCCTCGGGGAAGATGTTGAGGAGGGAATCGCCATCCGGAGTAATATCGTGAACAAAATATGCGTTGTCCCAGATAATTCTGAAATCGGGTGCGGCGGGCTTAAGCGCTGCAATGCGGCGGACGGTTTCGTCGGAGAAGGTGTAGCCCTGCGGATTGGAGTACTTGGGAACGCAGAACATACCCTTAACAGAGCTGTCCTTGACAAGCTCTTCAAGCACGTCCATATCGGGGCCTGTTTCGAGCATCGGAACGTTTACCATTTCGATACCGAAGTATTCGAGAATGGAGAAATGTCTGTCATAACCGGGCACGGGGCAGGCAAACTTGATTTTGCCCTGGTGCATCCACGGCTCAGCACCGGCGCCTTTGACCATACACTGTGAAATGTAGTCGAACATTATATTGAGGCTGGAGTTACCGCAGACAATAATGTTGTCGTTCTGAACACCGAGAGCCTGGGCAAATATTGTTTTGCATTCGTCAAGACCGGTGAGGTTGCCGTAGTTACGGCAGTCCGTGCCGTCCTGTGCCTTGTAGCCGTTGAGGGCATTTACGCTGTCGAAAATATCGAGCGACATATCAAGCTGTGCAGGGCTGGGCTTGCCACGGGCCATATTAAGGTCAAGACCTCTTGCCTTGAACTCGTCATACTGCTGCTTTACTTCTTCAAATTCAATTCTCAGCTGCTCAGCCGAGAGGCTGTTATATAAAGACATTTTATCACCTGTACTTATGTGGGCTATAACTACCCGTTGTTACTTTCTTTTATTTATTTTCAATTAATAATACTATATCGAGCTTTAATTTGCAAGTTTAATTTCGTTTTCCGTCACTTTTGTTGCAAAATTCGGCTATATGTGCTATTTTAATAAGAGGTTTTGAGCAAATTTATGCAAGACGGACAAACAAACTATTCATTTTCGGGGGATATAAAGCCTTGAAAAACAACCTGAAAACTTACGAGAGCCTGCGTGCTGCTGCAGCAAGGTGGCTTTTGCACAACGATATAAAGCTGGTTTGCTGTGAGAATAATGAGCTTGGAAAAGAGTTTATTGAGTCTTTTACTCTGCCGCAGCTCGATGAAGTCAGGTGCGAAACCTTTGTCAATGAAAATGAAGAAATTGTTTTTGTTATGCAGAGCTGTCTGCGCCTGCCGGCAAACAGAAGCGTAAGCGGCAGGCAGAAGTCCTTTGTTATTCTGCGCTATGTGCGTGCATATTATGACGATTACGGAAATGTATATAAATACGAAACCCTCGGATATAATTTTTAGTTGTACTTTACAACATATCTTTTGTTTGCAAATCCTGTCCTGTTGCCGTAATTTACCCTGTACCAGTCGCCGTCCTCGCCGATTATCAGCAGCCTTTCGCCTGCCGCAGCACGGGCAATTATAGGAGCGGTCACACTCGGTGACGAGCGGATATTCAGCGACCCGCTTGTGACATTGACAACGCCCACTTCATTTCCGACCGGCTCGACAAAGGGCACGCCGAAATACTCGGCAACGCTTCGGGCGAGCTCACGGGCTATGGGGTCTATGTTGTCAACAATCCAGTCGGCGTCCTCTTCGTTGTCGTGGTAGGCAATTTCAACAAGCACGCTTGGCATAGTCGGCTGACGGACTTCTCCGAGAGCGGTTGTTGCCCTTATATCCACAAGCTCGGGGTAGGGGTAAATGCTCTTGAAATTTTCTGCAATTATTTGTGCAAAACGCTTGCCGTTGCGGCTTGTGGGGTAGTAAAATACATCTGTGCCCATAAGCTCGCCGTACATCCCCTCCGGAGAAGCGTTGGAGTGGATTGCAAGGTAGAGGTCGTAGCCGCCGGCATTTCCCTGGCGGATTGAGCTTGCGGCAGTCATATCGGGCGTGTTTCTGCCGAAGGATATGCCGCTTGCCTCAAGATAGGGCTCAATTGCATCGGCAACAAGGTTCATATAGTATTCTTCCGTGCCGCCTATGACGTAGAGATTGCTCTGCTGTGTAGACGGACTTAAATATACGCTGGGCATAAAGGATACCTCCAAAAAGTATTCTGTATCAGTTTATGCAAATGCGGTTTGTTTTGTTAAGATAGAGAAGTATAATTTACAGTTTAGTGCAATAATGAATTGTTACAAATGAATAATGAATGATGAATATTGAATAATGAATAATTGTGGGTGGGACACCCACACCCGAATTATATAATATGGGCAAGGGCACAGCCCTTCCTTTATTATTCATTATTCATCAGCGTAAGCGACTTCATTATTCATTTTTCATTAACAGTATGTCATCGGCAAACTGTAATTGGGAAGGAAAGTTATGAGGATAATTATCCCCGAAAATATCATATCCGTAATGAGGCTGCTTGAGAAAAGCGGCTTTGAGGCGTATGCCGTGGGTGGCTGTGTGCGTGATTCGCTGCTTGGCAGAAAGCCCTATGACTGGGATGTGTGCACCTCGGCGTTACCCGAAGAAACGCTGGAGGTTTTTCGGGATTTCCGCACAATTCCGACGGGTATCAAGCACGGCACGGTAACCGTAATTGCCGACAGCCCTGTTGAAATTACAACCTTTCGCATTGACGGTGAATACCTTGATAACCGCCGCCCGAGTGAGGTCAGCTTCACACGCACTCTTGCCGATGACCTTTGCCGCAGGGATTTTACCGTAAACGCTATGGCGGCGGACAAAAGCGGCAACGTTACGGATTTGTACGGCGGTAAAGAGGATTTGCAAAAGAGAATTATCCGCTGTGTCGGCTGTGCACAAAAACGCTTTGATGAAGATGCGCTGCGAATTATGCGTGCCCTGCGCTTTGCCGCAACGCTCGGCTTTTCGCTTGAAGAAAGCACGGCAAGGGCAGTGCTTGAACAAAAGGATTTGCTTAAAAATATAGCCGTTGAGCGAATAAGAGTTGAAACAGATAAGCTCCTTCTGGGTAACTGTGAGGATATACTTTTTGATTACCGTGAGGTTTTCGGCGTATTTATTCCCGAAGCCGAAATCACCCGTGAAACGGCACGGAAAATATCGTGTGCAAATAGTGAAATTGAAATAAGGCTTGCGCTTTTGCTTTTTAATCTCACTGCGGAAAACGCAAAAGCCGTGTTGCAACGCCTGCGCTACAGCAACAGTGTTATTAAGCGGAGTGTTGAGCTTGTTGAAAATATAGACACGGTTATTGAAAAAACTTCATCTGCCGTAAAGCGTCTGCTCAATGCTTTCGGCGAAGAAAACGCAAAAAGACTTGTGCGCTTCCAAAAATCAAACGGCAGTATAACACCCGAAACGGAAAAAGAAATACTGCTGAGAATTAATGAGATTATTGATAATAATGAATGTTATTCTCTTTCAACTCTTGCCGTAAACGGCTCGGATTTGTCAGCAATAGGCATTAAGGGCAAAAAAATCGGCGAAACGCTGAACCGATTGTTGAATGAGGTAACGGAGGGGACGACTGCGAATAATAAAGATGATTTGCTCGATAAGGTGAATTGCCCCTACAGCTTACTGTAAGATTAATATAATATTTCAAAACGGAGCGACGAGGGCGTCGCTCCTGCTTTTTGTTAATACTTTATTAATAATTGTATGTTAAACTACGTTAAGTTATTTGTGTCACTATGCCCTTGGGGCGACGGAAAGGCTGTAAATCCAATGAAAATCTCTGTTCTTCTTGCCGCATACAACGGTGAAAAGTACATATCTGAGCAGATTTCTTCAATCCTTCCCCAGCTTGGCGAGGATGACGAGCTGATTATTTCGGACGACAGCCCCGACGGCAACACTCTTTCCGCCGTTGAAACCTTTTTGTCCGACAAACGGGTGAGGTACATCAAGGGTCCGCAGCATGGTGTTGATGCCAACAAGGAATTCCTTTTCGGTGTCTGCACGGGCGATGTTGCTTTTTTGTGCGACCAGGACGATGTGTGGCTGCCCGACAAGGTAGAAAAGGTTATGGCACAGATAAATTCGGGTGCAGGCTGTGTGCTTCACGATGCATACCTGACTGATTCCTATCTCACCAAAACGGGTCAGACTCTTTTTGGTACAAGGCGTGCCGGCAAAGGAATTGTCCGCAACATACTGAAAAATTGCTACACGGGCTCGTGTATGGCTTTGACAAGGCAGGCGTTTACTGCCGCATTGCCTTTCCCGAAGGATATTCCGATGCACGACCAGTGGCTCGGTCTTGTCTGCGAAAAAACGGTCAAAACCGTGTTTCTTGACGAGCCGCTTATCCTCTGGCGCCGCAACGAGGGCAGTATGACGGGCGGACGGACAAGCCTTGTACAAAAAATAAAATGGCGTATAAATATAACAAAGAATATTCTTACATTCTCCAACCGATAATCCGAAAGGAATGGTATAAATTAACATTAAAGTAACGGGCTGTATTGTTACGCACAACAATATGAGCAGCATAGACGAGGCGGTTTCAACCCTGCTTGAGCACACCAAGGGTGTGGATTTTGAGCTTTACACGGTTGACAACCTTTCAACGGACGGAACACCGGACCATATTAAGAAAACCTACGGTGCGGTAAAGGTTATTGAACCCGGCACAAACAAGGGCTTCGGCAGCGGACACAACGAGGTGCTGCCGCTTATCGAGTCGGACTACCATTGTGTTATCAACCCCGATATAAGCATTAACGAGGACGTTATTGCAAAAATGGTTGAATATATGGAGAAGCATCCCGAAATCGGTCTGCTTTCCCCGAAAATCTGCTTTCCGGACGGCAGAAGCCAGATTTTAGGCAAGCGCAACCCGAAAATAAAATATCTTGTTGCAAGCCGTATGAGGAATGAGGCTGACCCGTCACCGGAGCTTCGTGAATACGCAATGCTCGACGAGGACTTGACGGTGCCCTGCGAAATTGAAAACGCAACCGGCTGCTTTATGATGTTCCGCACGGATTTGTTCAAGCAAATCGGCGGCTTTGACAAGCGCTATTTTATGTATTTTGAGGATTGTGACATCACACGTACAGTCCGCAAATACGCAAAGGCTGTTTTCTATCCCGAGGCTGTGGTTTACCACGTTTGGGGCAGAGAGAGCAAGAAGAATTTTAAGCTCATGCTTGTTCAGATTTCTTCAATGCTCAAATATTTTATAAAATGGTTTAATAAGTAAGAAACATATTATTGAAAAAGAAACAGGAGATTGCTGCATGAATACTGCAAGCAAAAAGAATAAAATAAAGTGCTTTTTCCTTAACTTGTGGAAATACCGTTTTCTGCTGTATGAAATTGTCCGCAAGAATGTCAAGCTGCAGTACCGCAACTCGGTGCTGGGTATATTCTGGACATTCCTTCAGCCGCTTATGACAACGCTTGTTCTCGTTGTTGTTTTCGGCGGAATTTTCGGTAAGAGCAATGAGGGTATAGTCTGTTACCCGATTTATCTGCTCTGCGGCAGGCTGCTTTATGAGTTTTATACGCAGTCCACCAAGCGTGCAATGCGTTCAATACGCCTGAGTGCGAGCGTAATCAAAAAGGTTTACGTGCCAAAGTACATTTATCCGATTTCCAACGTGCTTTCAAACTTTGTAACCTTTGTAATTTCGCTTCTCGTTCTCGTTGCAATGGTGCTGTATTATATGATTTTTACGGATGTTGAGCTTGTTATCACGCCGTATATTCTTCTGGCAATTGTGCCGATTATAATTTTGCTTGTGCTGTGCACGGGTGTCGGTCTGATTCTTTCTACCCTGAGCGTATTCTTTAAGGATATAGAATATCTTTACGATGTTTTCTGTATGCTCATTTTCTACGCAACACCTATTTTCTACACAGTGGATGCACTCGGCGCAAACAAGTGGGTGCAGATGGCGCTTATGGCAAACCCCCTTTACTCAATCGTTTCAATGTTCCGTTCCTGTGTGCTTTTCGGCGAAATGTGGAACTGGAATCACTTTGCGTATGCCTGTGTTTTCTCTCTTGCAATGCTCGGCATAGGCTCACTTGCTTTCTACAAGAAGCAGGATAAATTTATTCTTCATATATGAGGTGACGGCGTTTGGCTAAAACAGCGGTCAAGGTTGAAAATGTCAGCGTTATGTTCAACCTTCACAAGGAAAAAATTGACAATATAAAAGAATATGTAATCAAGTTTTTAAAGCGCAAAATCCGCTTTACGGAGTTCTGGGCGCTTACCGATGTTTCGTTTGAGGTCAAAGAGGGTGAGCGTATAGGTATCCTCGGCTTCAACGGCGCAGGCAAGAGCACCCTGCTCAAGGTTATTGCAGGCGTTCTCAAGCCCACAAAGGGCAGCGTTGAGGTCAACGGCGTTATTGCTCCGCTGCTGGAGCTTGGCGCAGGCTTTGATATGAACTATTCAGGCTCGGAGAATATATATCTTTACGGCGCAACAATGGGCTACTCGAGAAAGTATATTCAGGAGAGATACCAGCAGATTGTTGATTTTGCAGAGCTTGGCGAGTTTATCGACGTGCCCGTTAAAAACTATTCCTCGGGTATGCGTGCCCGTCTTGGCTTTGCGATTGCAACTGCGGTTGACCCCCAGGTGCTTATTCTTGACGAGGTGCTTTCCGTCGGTGACGCAAAGTTCAAGAAAAAGAGTGAAGCCAAAATAATGAGTATGTTTGACAAGGGCGTTACGGTGCTCTTTGTTTCACATAATACGGCGCAGGTACGCCGCCTTTGCACAAAGGCTGTTCTGCTTGAAAAGGGCAGGGTAATCGCAAGCGGCACGGCGGACGAGGTCTGCGACATTTACGATTCAAAAGTCAAATCTAAGTAATTATAAAGAGGATTGATATTATGGTTTTCGGTATTGTTCTCGCCGGCGGTAAGGGCAGCAGAATGGGCAACACGGATATGCCCAAGCAGTTTATGAAGCTTGGCTCAAAGCCCATACTTATGCACACCGTTGAAAAGTTTTTCGTAAACCCCAGAATTGAAAAAATTATTGTTCCCACCCACAAATCATGGGTTGAGCACGCAAAGAATCTTGTAGAAAAGAATTTCGGCAAAACGGACAGAATAGTGGTTATCGACGGCGGTGAAAGCCGCAACGACACAATTATGAACGCCATTGCCTATATCGAGGAAAATCACGGTCTTGATGATGACACAATAGTTGTCACACACGATTCCGTGCGTCCCTTCGTTACTCACAGAATTATTGATGAAAACATTGACTGTACGCAGAAATACGGTGCCTGTGACACTATGGTGCCGGCTGCGGATACAATAGTCGAAAGCCTTGACGGCAAGACGGTTTCCTCAATTCCCGTGCGTGCCCATATGTATCAGGGTCAGACTCCGCAGTCCTTTAAGGCAAAGCGCCTCAAGGAGATTTTCGAGTCGCTTACCGAGGAAGAAAAGAACATTCTCACCGACGCCTGCAAGATGTATGTGCTCAAGGGTGAGCACGTCCACGTTCTTATGGGCGAGGTTTTCAACATTAAAATAACCTATCCCTTCGATATGAAGGTGGCACAGTCTTTGATCGGAGAAGAAGAAAAATGATTAATGCAGTCTATCAGCTGGTTTCCCCACGCATGATCGACGTCACCTATAAAGAGGTTGACCTTGCCGCAGGTGAGGTTGTGCTTCGTCCGTACAAGCTGTCGATTTGTAAGGCAGACCAGCGCTACTACCAGGGTATGCGCTCTCAGGCGGCTCTCAAGGCAAAGCTGCCTATGGCACTGATTCACGAATGTGTGGCACAGGTTATTTATGACCCGACAGGCACCTTCAATGTCGGCGATTTCGTTGTGCCCATTCCCACCGTTCCTACTGAAAAGGACGATATTATTGCGGAAAACTATCTGCGCTCAAGCTATTTCCGTTCAAGCGGTAACGACGGCTTTCTGCAGGATATAATCACCGCAACACCTGACAGGCTTGTAAAGCTGCCCGAAAATATGAATATGAACGTTGCTTCTTTTTCGGAGCTTGTAAGCGTCAGCGTTCACGCAATGCGCCGTTTTGACAAGATTGCTCACTCCCGCCGCAACAAAATCGGCATCTGGGGCGACGGCAATGTCGGCTATATTACGGCTCTGCTTTTCCACTATCTCTACCCCGAAACCGAGCTTTATATTTTCGGTACGGTGGAGGAAAAGCTCTCCTATTTCTCGTTTGCAAAGGCAACTTATCACGTTGACCACGTGCCCGAAGGCGTAGCAATTGACCACGGCTTTGAGTGTGTCGGCGGTGCAGGCTCACGCAGCGCAATAAATCAGATGATTGACCTTATCAACCCCGAGGGTACAATGTCGCTTATGGGTGTCAGTGAAAACTTTGTCGACATCAACACCCGTATGGTGCTTGAAAAGGGTCTGAGGCTTTACGGTTCATCACGCAGCGGCAGAGAGGACTTTGAGCAGACCGTTGAGCTTTATAAGCAGTTCCCGAGGCTTGTTTCCCGTCTGGACAACCTTGTCGGCGACGTTGTGCAGGTTAAGACAATTCCCGCTATTCACAACGCCTTTGACAGAGATATTCACCGCAGCTTCGGCAAAACCGTTATTGATTGGGCGAAGTAATGAAAGAGCTTTTTTACAGACTTTTCGCTTTTTTCTTTAATATTTCAAGTGCCCTGTTTTCCGTAAAGGAGAACAGGGTTACTCTGCTTTCACCCCACAACGCTTCCTTTAACGACAGCCTTGGCGAAATCCGCAGGGAGCTTGAGGGCAGGGGAGAGTTTGACTTCAATTTAATATCTCACAAGGATTTTGCTTCAATTGTATCAGCGCTTTCCTTTTTTACAAAAAAAGCGTACCTGCTGGCAACAAGCCGCTATGTTTTTATGAACGATAATTTTATGCCCTTGGGCTATCTCAAATTCCGCAAGGAAGCAGTTGTGGTTCAGCTTTGGCACGCAGAGGGAGCTTTTAAAAAATTCGGTCTTGATATTGAGCAGCCCGAGGCAATACGCAAAAGGGAAATTGCCGCAAACAGAAAATTGAGTTATGTAATCTGCTCGGGCGAGGGCGTGAGAGATATATACGCAAGTGCCTTCGGCGTTGAAAAAGAGCAGGTTTTGCCGCTTGGCTCACCAAGGGCGGATGTGCTTGTGAACAGCTCAAATGCGGCTGAACTGAAAACTGAATTTGAGGCAAAGCACCCCGAATGCAAGAACAAAAAAATCGTGCTCTATGCACCTACCTTCCGTGATGACCCTGAGTGCGACAGAAAATTTCTTTCGCATTTTGACGCAAGGCTTTTCAATGAAATGCTCGGCGAAGAGTATGCGCTTCTTGTTCGCCTTCATCCGCAGATTCACGGCAGTATGCCGCTCGAAGGTGTTGTCGATGTAACGGATTATCCGTCCGTCAACGAACTGACACTTATCAGCGATATTCTCATAACTGACTATTCATCAATATGTATGGATTTCGTGCTGCTGGATAAGCCCTGCGTTTTCTTTGCACCTGATTTGCAGGAGTATTCCTCACGCCGACCTTTTTATTTTGATTACCCTACTTATGTTCCCGGTGAAACGGCAAATACTACTGCCGAGCTTGTTGAAGCGGTGAGAAATGCACGGGTGAGCGAGCAGGCAAAGGCATTTAAAGAGCTTAATCTGGGAGCGGTTGACGGCAAAAGCGTTGGCAGAATAGTGGACGTCATTGTCGGTAAATAATTACGAGTGTTTTGTCTATTTTGTATAAATTAGTTTATTCATAACGTTCAAAACTGATAAAATAAAAAAATTTTTCCGAAAATTTATTTTTTTGTGGACAAACCAATTATAAAGTGTTATTATTAAACTACATATTAAGGGAGAAGGAGGTGCCAAGGTAATGGATTACATCACCATCATCGTAGATGCTATCGTAGCATTCTTCAAGAACTTCAGCATCAATGAGGTTGTTTCTGCTTTCGCAGGTATCAACTGGAACGGCGTTAAGGACGCTATCATCACAATCGTTGAGGCTATCGAGAAGGTTCTCTAATTTCTGATTTTTTTGAACAGTAAACCCCCGGCATTTGCCGGGGGTTTTGCTTTTTCTGCTATATCGTCCCGAAAAAATATTTTTGCTTGAATTTTTTACTAAAATATATTATATTAACTATATATTTATATAATTAGCAGAGGTGTCGGTTATGGACGGTTTTTCCAATAAGACAAAAAGCCCCGTTGAAAAAGGCTATACAAGAATTATGTCCTTTAACGTGCGTTGCGGCGAGTTTGAGCCACGCCAAGCAATTGTGCCGCAGATTATCGGCGAATACCTGCCCGATACTCTCGGAGTGCAGGAGTGTACATACGAGTGGTACAAAACGCTTTGTGCCTCGCTTCCACAATATGAGTTTGTCGGTGTCGGCAGGGATTCGGGCGGCACAGACCCCGACTGCGGCGAAATTTCGGGCGTGCTTTTCCTGAAGGAAAAATACAGCCTGCTTGACAGCGGCACCTTCTGGCTTTCCGAAACGCCGGACAGGGTTTCCTTCGGTTGGGATGCTTCGTGCAGGCGTGTTTGCACCTGGGCTGTGCTTGAAGAAAAGAGCACGGGCAAAAAATTTGTACACGTTAATACACACCTTGACCATATCAGCATTCCTGCCCGTAAAAACGGCATAGAGCTTGTGCGAGAAAAGGCGCTTTCGTTTGATTTGCCCACTGTTGTAACGGGTGACTTCAATCTTTTCAAGGGTTGTGACCTTTATTACCAACTCGTTGCCGAGGGCCTTTCCGACACGCAGGACGCGGCAAAGCAGACAATGTACGGCAAAACCTACCACGCCTACAAGGGCGGCGAAGAGGGTGAGCCGATTGATTTCATTCTCACCAACAAAAAAATAACTGAGGTTGGAAGATACGTTATTGTGCGTGATATGCTTGGCGGACAGCACACTTCTGACCACTATCCGATTTTTGCAGATATGATTATAGAATAAAGGAGCTCGGCTTATGCCCATTTCATTTGACAGCGAAAAAAGAATTTTCAAGCTGGACACCAAAACCTCCAGCTATATTTTCCAGGCGTTTGAGGAAGACTATCTCATTCACCTTTACTACGGTGCTTACATACCCGATAATTCGGTTGAAAGCCTTGCAATGCGCAACTGCAACGCTTCCTTCAGCCCAGCAAATGCAGTAATAGGTGAGCATGGCTTCAGCGTTGACAGCTGGCCTATGGAATATTCCTGCAACGGCACGGGTGATATGCGTATTTCAGCCCTTGCAATCAAAAACCACTGCGGCAACGCCTCAACAGATGTGCGCTATGTAAACCACAGAATTTTCAAGGGAAAGCCCATGCTCGAAGGTCTGCCCTCGCTTTATACAATGAGCGATGACGATGCAACCACACTTGAGGTTGAAACACTCGACAAGGTTACTGGCGCAAGGGTTTATCTGCTTTACACCGTTTTCGAGAATTACGGCGCAATGACAAGAAGTGTACGTGTTGAAAATTCCTCCGAAAAGGCTATGGATATTCAGCGTGTTTACAGTGCCTGTGTCGAATTCCCGACGATGGATTACAATATGATGCACCTCTACGGTATGTGGTGCAAGGAGCGCACACTCACTTCACACCATCTTGCTCACGGCATACAGTCTGTTCACAGTAAGCGTGGCTCGTCAAGCCACACGCACAATCCGTTTGTTGCCCTTGCAAAGGATGATGCAACAGAGGATTTCGGCGAGGCATACGGCTTTAACCTTGTTTACAGCGGCAATTTTGCTGCGGATATTGAGGCCGATTTCAACTCCTCCGCAAGGCTTATTATGGGTATTAACCCGACAGATTTCTGCTGGCATCTTGAGCCGGGTGAAAGCTTCACAGCTCCCGAGCTTGTTATGGTATACACCAACGAGGGTACGGGCGAAATGAGCCGTATTTTCCACAGGCTGTACAATAATCACCTTATCCGTGGCGAGTGGAAAAACAAAAAACGCCCGCTGCTTATCAACAGCTGGGAGGCAGCGTACTTCGATTTTGACGATGATAAGCTCGTTGCCTTTGCCGAGCGTGCAAAGGAGCTGGGCATTGAAATGCTCGTTATGGATGACGGCTGGTTTGGCGTGCGTAACGACGACAGACGCTCACTCGGTGACTGGTATGTAAACGAAAACAAGCTCAAGGGCGGTCTCTCAAGTCTTATCGAGCGTGTAAACGCTCTCGGACTTAAGTTTGGTATATGGTACGAGCCTGAAATGATTTCGCCCGATTCAGACCTCTACCGTGCACACCCCGACTGGTGTCTGCAGGTGCCCGGCAGAGCCAATTCAATCGGCAGAAACCAGTATATTCTCGATATGTCACGTAAGGATGTAAGAGATAATATCTATGAGCAGATGGCTTCTGTCCTTCGCAACAATAAAATAGACTACGTTAAGTGGGACTTTAACCGCAACCTTACCGAGGTTGGTTCGGCTCTTCTTCCGGCTGAAAGACAGCAGGAGGTTTTCCACCGCTTTGTGCTCGGCACATACGAGCTTATGGGCAGAATTGTTGACGAGTTTCCGCACATTCTGCTTGAAAACTGCTCGGGCGGCGGCGGACGCTTTGACCCCGGTATGCTCTACTTCTCGCCGCAGATATGGTGCAGTGACAACACAGACCCGATTGAACGCCTTACAATCCAGTTCGGCACATCAATGTGTTACCCTGTTTCAACGGTAGGCGCACACGTTTCTGCCTGCAGCCGTACCGGCTACGAAACAAAGGGAAATGTTGCAATGAGCGGCACCTTCGGCTACGAGCTTGACCCGATTAAGTTCACCGACGCCGAGCTTCGTATAGTTAAAAAGCAGGTAAAGGAATACCACAAGTATTACGACATAATCCACTACGGCGACCTTTACCGCCTTATCGCTCCGACTGAAAACAGCCACCGTTGTGCGTGGGGCTATGTTTCGCAGGATAAAACCGAGGCTGTGTTCACTTTTGTAACAATGCTTCGTTGCCAGAATTCACAGTTCTATGTCCGTCTTAAGGGACTCGACCCGAACAAGTATTATCTTGACGATGAAACGGATGAGGTTCATTCCGGTGCGCTGCTTATGAACGCAGGTCTTAACCTTAAAAACCGTGCCTGCAGCGACGGCTCAAGTTATATGATTTACCTCAAAGAGGTTAAAGAATAATTAAATAAGCATAAAGGAGAAAACAGAATGAAAAACATTAAAAGACTTCTCTGCCTTGCGATGTGCGTTTGCATTGCCGCAACCTGCACGGTGTCTTTCGCTTCGGCTGAGGAAGGAAGCAGCACAGCTCCCTTCAGACTATCCGTTACTGTTAACGGTGACACGGCAACCGACAGAGGCTTCTGCTGGTACACAGCAGCACAGGCAGACACAAAAATTGAAATTGAAGGTCTTGCAGCCGACGCTTACAAGGTAGAAGACGTTGCCTGCGAAGAGTGGGACGGCAACTGGATGCACAAGCTCGTTGTCACAGGCCTCACAAAGGGCACAACCTATCGCTACCGTGTCGGCGACGGTACCACATGGAGCGAATGGGGCACCTTCACAACCGATGACGGCGACAATAAGGTCAGCTTCATCAACATTGCAGACGTTCAGGCGGGCAACCTCGAAAACTTCCAGAAGGGTGCAGCTACTCTTGCAGCAGCCTTCACAAAGCTTCCTACACCCGATTTCGTTTCCAACTGCGGCGACTTTACGGACGACAGCACAAACGAAGAGTGGAACTGGTATGACGAAGCCTTTGGCGCAATGAACAGAACATATACGCTTGTTCCTGTTTCAGGTAACCACGACGGTCTTGGCGTAGAGTACTGGTTCAACAATATGTTTGCTCTTGATACTGCAGAGAGCGTACAGATTAAGGACGGCGTAAACTACTCCTTCGATTACGGTAACGCTCACTTTGCAGTTCTCAACACAAACGACGTTCTTTCAATTTCCACAGCACAGCTTGAGTGGCTTAAGAACGACCTTAATTCCACCGATAAGGACTGGAAAATCGTATTTATGCACAAGGCTCCATACTCACTCGGTAAGGATGCAAAGTGGCCCGATGCTCTTTATCTTCAGGAGTGCCTGCCTCCTATTATGGCAGAGTGCAACGTTGATATGGTATTCTACGGTCACGACCACCAGTACCTTCGTACAAAGCCCCTTACAAACAATCAGCTTGACCCCAACGGCACAACTTGGGTTCTTTCCGGTACAGCAGGCGCAAAGCGCTACGAAATCCGCAAGTTCCTTGCAGGTCACTATATGAAGACAGAGTTTATTGATACTCTCGTTATTCAGAAGGACGGCTACGGCAACTTCTGGGCAAATGGCAGCTGGGACAACACAAGCGAGGGCAACATCGGCGGCTGCTTTGAAACAGTTGAAATCAACGGCACAGAGCTGTGGCTTACAACCTATATCCTCAACGACAAGACAGGCGAAATCAACAAGGTTGACGAAGTCAACTTCACCAAGAAGGCAGGCGAAAACAAGGCTACCTTCGAGGGCGACAACACTACAAGCGAGATGGATTATACCCTCAGCCTCGTTCCCTCTTTCCTCGGTCTTGCAAAGTACGCTATCACAAAGTGGCTTCCCGAATTCTTCAAGATGCTTCCTGCACTGCTTGAGAGTGTAATAGTAGAGGACACATTCTGATAGACGGACTGTCTGAATAAGCGAAAAACAAAGGCTTGCACAAAACTGTGCAAGCCTTTAATCTTTATTTATTCAATTTCAACGTCAACAACGCAGTTGCTCTGTGTCGAAATTGTTGCGGTGTATTCGCCGCTATGACCTTCAAATTCAAAAACATAAGTGCCAAACCACGGGTCACACTCTTCTTCGCTTGTTGCGACTATATTGCCTTGGGCATCCTTTATCACAACGTCAACAGTGTGTTCGCTGTCGTAGAAGTTGCCTGTTCCGTAGGGCTTTATAATCAGCTTTTCGCCGTCGGCAGTGTTAAAGCGTATCGTGTTCTCACGGTATTCGTTTGCTGTAAAGCCAAGCGTTACGGGGGCAGTGAGGTCATCCGCTTCTTCCATAAAAGCATCTTCAACGGTGCGCTCGGTTCTGATTTTGCAGGAGGCAACGCTGTCAATATCCTTTACTTTGATTATGTAATCGCCTGCGGGTAAAAATGCTTTCCTTGTTCCCCATTCCGTGCCGTGAATACTCAGCTCGCCCGTAACGCTTTCGCCGTTCAGATTTTCAATCCAGAAGTTGCAGTCGCCTTCGTAAATGCACGCTTCAGTCGGTGCAAAGCTGAAAACGCACGGAGAACCTACTCTGAACGAGAAAACCGAGAGCCCGTCTGCGTTCTTTCTGGCGGCAGCCGCTTCCTCGTCAAATTTAACGGGTATGGGCTCGTCAGTATCCGGGGCGTAAGCCCACGAAAGGGCAAGCATTTTCATACCCTCCAGCTTGTTTTCAATTCTGATTTCGGCGGTGATTTCGCCCTTTTCAAAGCGGTAGTTTTCGCAGTAGCCGCCCGAGGTTGCTATGTTTTCGTAAAGCACCCTGCCTTTGGAATTTTTAAAGGTTACGTAAAACTCGGGCCACACTTCCCAATCCCAGTTTTCGTATTCGGTTATATCACAGTTAAGCAGCTTGAGGTAGCCGTCCTCGGGAAATATAAATTTTACGGTGTAGCTTTCAACTTCCGCTACGTCAATTTCAAGGTATTCGTTCGTGGGCATAATACTCAGGTCAACCGTGTGCAGCGGCTCAACCTTTGCACAGCCGCCGAACATAAGCAGCACAAGAGTAAAACTTAAAATCAACGATAATGCTCTTTTCAAATTCAAACACTCCTTTTATGTGTTTTTACAGCTTTCTCTGTAATTCTAATGTATATTTTTTGCTTCTTAATGTCAATATTTGCTGCACAAAAATGCAGCAAAAATACACGCATAAATTCTTTAAAACAACAAAGAAAAATATTTTAAATTTTTTTCAAAAAATGCTTGACAAGAGTATAATGCTTTGCTATAATGCTACTTGTTCGAGCGAGAGTGGCGGAATCGGCAGACGCGCACGTTTGAGGGGCGTGTGGTAATCCCGTACGGGTTCAAGTCCCGTCTCTCGCACCAAAAAAGAACTAAGCGAAAGCTTAGTTCTTTTTTTATCCAAGCCGCAGGCTTGGCATATCATCGCCGCACAAAGTGCGGTGTATATCATCAAAAAGCAGACTGAGGTCTGCTTTTTTGCATCTCATCACGCTATAGCGTGCATTTTCCCGCGGCTTGATGATATACAAGGCTTCTCCTTGATTTGCCTGCGGTAAAATGGTATAATACTTTTGAAAGGAGTGGTTATTTGTCAAAGAATTATTTGTTTATCTATTCTGAACAGCTTGCAACAGAAATTGAATTGCTTTGTCAGAATATCAAAGCACCATCTAACACTTTTTTTCAAATCCGTAAAAGTTCAAGCAGTGTCTATGCAAACATCCGTGAAGCAAATTACGGACAAAGCAAAGCGGATATGCTTTCAAAGTTTGAAATCGCCCTCAAAGAATGCAGTGAAACAGAGGGTTGGTTGCAGTTGTTATTCAATACAAATGCTATTGATGAAGAAATCTACATGAAGTACAGAAATCTCTGCGGTCGAATCAGAAGAATGTTGATTGCATCTTGTAAAACGTTAAAGGAGAATATAAAATGAAAAAGCTTATTTCCTTTTTACTTACTGTCGTTCTTGTTCTTTCACTTTCTGTTACAGCATTTGCAAGGGATAATGAAGACCAGGGTGAAAAGAGGAAAGTTGCAACACTTTCTATATGCTCGTGTATGTCAACGCCGGTTGTTGCCGGTCATACGTATATTTATGTTGAGAATCTGTCTGACGAGCCGATTGAGGTAGGTCTTTACGAAGTTCCTGTCGGCCAGGGGGTGTCGTTAGGCACGCTTTCGTTTTCCGTTTACGACGGCTGGGGTATTTACTACAACCTTGAAACCTACCGTGAGCCGAGAGAGGGACACATACCGCAGATATGGTCCAAAACCATAGAGATTGATAAAGCCGATTTGGAAAAGCTTGACAAAAAGCTTGATAATTTCGTCAATTACTGGGGTCTGTTTTTCAACTGCTCGTTCTTTGCTTTTTCCGTTTGGAATAACATTTCGGGCGATTTCCTTATTCCGCTCGTAATACCCGGACTGTCACATCTTGTTGTTCGGGCGGTTGGCGAAAAGGGCGTGCTTGAGCTGTATAAGTCCGAGCCGAATCAGGTTTTCAAGCAAAGGGGCACGGGAAAAAATGCCTACCTTGAGCCCGTAGGCGAAAAGACACTTGAAATCGGGTGAGAAAAATGAAAAAGGTTTTAATACTCAACGGCTCTCTGCGTAAGGAATCAAATTCAACTCAACTTGGAAACAGCCTTGTAATGCCGCAAGAGCACGAGCTCGAAATCAACCGATACAATGCCTATAAGATGAATGTCAAACCCTGTATGGCGTGTGGCTGGTGCGATAAAAATGTCGGCTGTGTTTTTGATGATATGGACGAATTTTTTGCCGATTTTGAGGCGGCAGATTATTTCGTTATAACTACTCCCGTCTATAACGGCGGCGTACCTGCGCCGCTTAAGGCTATTGTTGACCGCTTTCAGCGCTACTATGCCCTGCGCTTTGCCCACGGCGTAAAACCGCCCGTAGAAAAGCCGAAACGAGCTGCCCTTGTAATCACCGCAGGCAGTAAGGGCGAGGGCAGGGAGTATGTTGAGAAAATGTTCACACGGCAGTTTACCGTGCTGAATACCACGCTTGTCACAACTGTTTTTGTCGATTCAACGGACACAAAGCAGGTAGGCGAAGCGGAATACGCTCTTGCTTTTGAACAGGGCAAAAAACTGTTTGAATATTGATTTCTCTTCTTATAGGATATATAATGTATTATATATTTTAAAGGTAAGGTGATACAATGCTTTACATCGGTATAGATTTAGGCACCTCTGCCGTCAAGCTGCTGCTTGTTGATGAAAAGGGCACAATCCACGCAGAGGTTTCAAAAGAATATCCCGTCTTTTATCCGCAGTCGGGCTGGTCGGAGCAGAACCCTGAGGACTGGAAAAAGGCGCTCGTTGACGGCGTAAAGGAACTGACTGACGGTGTTGACAAATCGCAAATAGCAGGTATCGGCTGCGGCGGTCAGATGCACGGCCTTGTAGTGCTTGATGAGAACGATAATGTTATCCGTCCCGCAATTTTGTGGAACGACGGCAGAACAGAAAAACAGGTTGAATATCTCAACAACGTTATCGGCAAGGATAAGCTGACTGAATATACAGCCAATATTGCCTTTGCCGGCTTCACTGCCCCGAAAATACTCTGGGTCAAGGAAAACGAGCCAGAGAATTTCAACAGAATTGCCAAGATTATGCTCCCGAAGGACTACATAAATTATATACTTACGGGCGTTCATTCCTGCGATTATTCAGACGCTTCGGGTATGTTACTGCTCGATGTTGAAAACAAGTGCTGGTCAGAGGAAATGTGCGAAATCTGTTCGGTAAAAAAAGAACAGCTTCCCTCACTTTTTGAAAGCTTCGATGTTATCGGCACGCTCAAAGCAGAAATTGCAAACGAGCTCGGGCTTAATGAAAACGTAAAGGTGGTTGCAGGTGCAGGCGATAATGCCGCAGCCGCAATCGGCACGGGCACTGTCGGCAACGGCAAGTGCAATGTTTCTCTCGGCACTTCGGGCACGGTATTCATTTCGAGCGAAAACTTCGGTGTGGATAAGTTCAACGCTCTCCACTCCTTTGCCCACGCAGACGGCAGGTACCACCTTATGGGCTGTATGCTTTCCGCTGCCTCCTGTAACAAGTGGTTTATGGAGGATGTTTTGCAGGACAACAATTATTCAGCAGTTCAGGAAAAGATTACCGACGATAAGCTCGGTAAAAATAAAGTTTATTTTCTGCCCTACCTTATGGGTGAGCGCAGCCCGATTAACGACACAAATGCAAGGGCAACCTTTACGGGTATGACTATGGACACCACAAAGGCGGATATGCTCCAGGCTGTGTTTGAGGGCGTTGCCTTTGCAATAAGGGACAGCTTTGAGGTTGCAAAGAGTCTTGGCATAGACATAAAGCGCAGCAACATCTGCGGCGGCGGTGCAAAAAGTCCGCTGTGGAAAAGAATTATGGCAAACGTGCTCGGCATACCGCTTGACCTTCTCAAAACGGAGCAGGGCCCGGGCTACGGCGGTGCGATTTTAGCTATGGTCGGCTGCGGCGAATTTGAAAGCGTTGACGAAGCCTGCGCTGAATTAATAGAGGTTTCCGACACGGTTTATCCCGAAGAAGAATTGACAGCACTTTACGAAAAGAAATACAATAATTTTAAGAAATTATATCCCGCACTCAAAAACGTCTTTAAGGAGTTGGAACAATAACAATGAGCGAAATTTTCACAAACATTCAGAAAATCAAGTACGAAGGCGCAAAGAGCACCAATCCGCTTGCCTTCAAATTCTATGATGCAGAAAGAATTGTTCTCGGCAAGCCTATGAAGGAGCACCTTCCCTTTGCTATGGCTTGGTGGCACAACCTCTGTGCCGCAGGTACCGATATGTTCGGCAGAGATACTGCAGATAAGTCCTTCGGTGCGGCTGAAAAGGGCACAATGGAGCACGCAAAGGCAAAGGTTGACGCAGGCTTTGAGTTTATGTCGAAGCTCGGCGTTGAGTACTTCTGCTTCCACGATGTGGACATCATTCCCGAGGCAGACGACATCAACGAAACCAACCGCCGCCTTGACGAAATTTCCGATTATATCCTCGAAAAGATGAACGAAACGGGCATCAAGTGCCTGTGGGGTACTGCAAATATGTTCTCCAACCCCCGTTTTATGAACGGCGCAGGCAGCACAAACTCCGCAGACGTTTATTGCTTTGCCGCAGCACAGATTAAAAAGGCACTAGACCTGACTGTTAAGCTCGGCGGTAAGGGCTACGTTTTCTGGGGCGGCAGAGAGGGCTATGAAACTCTCCTTAATACCGATATGAAGTTTGAGCAGGAAAACATAGCAAGACTTATGAAAATGGCTGTTGAGTACGGCAGAAAAATCGGCTTCACGGGAGATTTCTATATCGAGCCCAAGCCCAAGGAGCCTATGAAGCACCAGTACGATTTTGACGCAGCTACCGCTATTGGCTTCCTTCGCCAGTATGGTCTTGACAAGGATTTCAAGATGAATATTGAGGCTAACCACGCCACTCTTGCAGGTCACACCTTCCAGCACGAGCTGAGAGTAAGTGCAATCAACGGTATGCTCGGCAGTATTGACGCCAACCAGGGTGACTATCTTCTTGGCTGGGATACAGACGAATTCCCGTTTGACGTTTACGAAGCAACAATGTGTATGTACGAGGTGCTTAAGGCAGGCGGTCTTACGGGCGGCTTTAACTTCGACGCAAAGTGCCGCAGACCCAGCAACACCTACGAGGATATGTTTGAAAGCTATATCCTCGGTATGGATACCTTTGCCCTCGGCCTTATCAAGGCGGCCGAAATTATTGAAGACGGCAGACTTGACGGCTTTGTAAAGGATAAGTACGCAAGCTTTAATGAGGGTATCGGCGCAAAAATCGTTGCAGGCGAAACAACTCTCGAAGAGCTTGCCGCTTATGCCGCCGAAATGAAGAGCGTCGCAACACCCTGTTCAGGTAAGCAGGAAAGACTCGAAGGCATAGTCAACAGCGTGCTGTTTGGCTAATAAAACAATAAAAGTAACAAGGCTTGTACAGTTGAGGATTGCTGTACAAGCCTTGTTGATTAATCATATTCTGTAAGTGTTTTATCTGTTGCTGTCAGAGCACCGTTGATAACTTCAAAATCCACAAAATAACATTCTGCGTAATCAAGTTTGTACTGATAACCAAATTTGACTATTACGTAGCCAGCCCGTACATCATCCGGAAAGGCAACGACTGTAAAAGTATTGTTGTTATTTTTAGTGCGTTCTCCCGTGTAGAGAATGTGTTCTGTGTTTTCTAAAACATCCCATACAGCACCATCTTTGAGTTCGGAAGATGTTATGGTGTAAACCGTTGTCAGACAATCTTCTGCAGGATAAATTTTCGGTGGTTGTGCACCCGAGCAATATGCATAGTAGATTTTTTTGTTTCCGTTGTCGTCTGTAAATACAAGATCCATGACTTTACCAACAGGCTTTGCAGTTGCTTTACCTGTGAAAACTATCTTAAAAAAGTCCAATACAGAATTGCTGAGGCGGTTTGAGGCGGATGTGTTGTCGGATTGGTCAAATACAAAAATCTGCTGTCCGTTTTCGGTTTTTACTTCAACGAGTTCGATGAAGTCGTCATTCACGTTGTCATATTCCCACACTATTGCTTTCTGTTTGTCGTAAGGCAGAGCAATTTCGGTATATTCCTTTGGTGGATTGAGAAGTTCGCCTAAAGTGCCTCCGCTTAAAAAATGCATAATCAGTGCAGGTATCAAGAAAATCAGCGTTACGGATGAACCCATTTCTATTGCCCCCTTATCTTTTGAATTGATTTTAAAACTTTTTTTGCCGTTAGTCAATCAACTTTGGTTTACAAAAGCAAAAGAATTGTGAATTGTTATGTAAAGCCGACTTTACTTTTATTTCGTTGCTTCGCCGATTGCACGCAGCAGAGAATTCGGATTGCTTGAGGGCAGGTCGCAGGTGTAGTGCCAGATCATAACACCGCCAAAGCCGTTTTCCATTGCGTATTCGGTCTTGGCTTTGATTACGTCGGGTGTGTTGAACCAGAACGATTTCTGTATATTTTCGTCGTAATAGAAGTTGTTTTCGTCGAGCTTGTCGTAGTAGCCTATGTAATCGTACCAGTATGCGTCGTGGTCTGTGGGTCGTGCGTAAAAGGGGAGGCCGAAGTGCATTTTTTCGGGCGGTATACCCTTCATCGTTGCCTCGTGTGAAAGCTCGGTTGCACGCTCGAAGGTTGAGTGCTTGCCGTCAGCTTCGTCGTAGATGTCGTACATCATAAGCTCAAAATAATCTACCGCTTCAATGGCTTTTGTTTTGATGTTTGCGTTCCATTCGCAAACGGCAATGCCTATAAGCCTGTCGGGCATAACTTCGTCAAGACGAATAAGAAAGTCGCTGAATTTGTTCCAATGCTTGAGCTTTATCGGGTATTCATAGTCGAAGTGAACGCCGTCAAAGTCGTAGTGCTCAATAACTTTCTTGATGTTTTCTTCAAGCACACCGCTTGCAAACGCCTTGTTGTGCTCGATTGACTGCTGCTCCATATCGTCCTCCCAGCTGATACCGTTTGAGGTGTAGGAGGGGCCGAGCATATTCAGCGTGATTGTTATATCTCTTTCGCCGATAACTGTTCTGATGTTGTTAAGGGCCGTTTCAAGAGTATCTTTTTCAAGCACAACCTCACCCTGAGCGGTGAAAGTGGCACAGCCGAAAAGAATAACGTCGGTTATAATGTCAAAATCCTCGGTGTGCAGGTTGTTTATATCAAGTACCCTGTCACCAACGATGTAAGAGGTTACGTGGAAATCTTCAACCTCAACGGGCTCAACAAATTTTACACCCGTGCCAAGCGAAAAGCCAATAAAGTTTGCCACAGCCACCAGCATGGCACAGATGCGTTTGAATAATAAAGCAAAATACATTTTAGAATCCTCCTGTAAATAGAATGCAAAGTGCAGAATTATGGGTCGCTTCGTTCCAGTTTGCATAATTTTATTTTACATAATTCTTTTTGTCTTTTCAAGAGTTAAAATGTATCTGATGTGTAATATTAATGTTTTAATATTTAATACTTGCAAAATATAAAAATGTATGCTACAATTAATTCTAATTGAATACTTGAAACGCAATGAAAAAGAGAGTAAGCCTTTTACTGTTAAGGGTTGACAGAGAGCTGTGCCACGGCTGGGAGCACGGCAGCCTGAGTGAAAGTGCCGAAGTTCACTTTGGAGCGGTGCGGCTGACAAGGCCGCAACGGTTTGCCGCCGTTAGAGGTTAAAAGAGTGCCTGCATGATTTTTTGCGGGAATACGGGTGGTACCACGGAAATGTTTTTACGTCTTTCGTCCTGTTTTTACGGGATGAAGGGCTTTTTTATTTTTTACACTTTGTAAACAATGAAAGGAATGATATATTTGAAGGACCAGTTAAAAGCAATTCAGGCAGAGGCTTTGCAAGCCGTTGCCGCTGCTCAGTCCAACGCAGACCTTGAGGCGCTGCGTGTTAAGTACCTCGGAAAAAAGGGCGAGGTTACAGCAATTCTCAAGCAGATGGGCAAGCTCTCTGCTGAGGAAAGACCCGTTGTCGGTCAGCTTGCAAACGAGGTAAGACAGACTATCGAAGCTCAGCTTGAGGAAAAGGTTACGCAGATTAAGGCCGAAGCTCTCAAGGCACAGCTTATCAGCGAAACGCTCGATGTCACAATGCCCGGCGAAAAGGCAACACTCGGGCACAGACATCCTCTCTCAATAGTTCTTGACGAGGTTAAGGAAATTTTCCTTGGCATGGGCTTTGAGGTTGCAACAGGCCCCGAGGTTGAGTGGGATTACTACAACTTTGAGGCACTCAATATCCCCAAGGAGCACCCTGCCCGTGATACGCAGGATACCTTCTACATCACTGAAAATATGCTTCTTCGCACCCAGACCTCTCCTGTACAGATCAGAGTTATGGAAAACAAGAAGCCCCCGATTCGTGTTATCGCTCCCGGCAGCGTTTTCCGTTCTGACGCTGTTGACTCAACTCACTCACCCTTCTTCCATCAGATTGAGGGTCTTGTAGTTGACAAGGGCATTACAATGGCAGACCTTAAGGGCTGTCTGTTTGATTTTGCAAAGCGCCTTTACGGTGAGGACACAAAAATCCGTCTTCGTCCCCACCACTTCCCGTTCACAGAGCCCAGCTGTGAAATTGACGTAACCTGCTTCCGCTGCGGCGGTAAGGGATGTCCCTTCTGTAAGGGTGAGGGCTTTGTCGAAATTCTCGGCGGCGGTATGGTTCACCCGCAGGTACTTAAGAACGGCGGCGTAGACCCCGAGGTTTACAGCGGCTTTGCCTTCGGTGTCGGCCTTGAGCGCCTTACACTCTTCCGCTTCAATATTGACGATATGCGTCTGCTGTTTGAAAACGATATGCGTTTTCTCGGCCAGTTCTAAGGGAGGGAAAAAGAAATGAATTTATCCAAAAGATGGCTTCACGATTATGTGAATTTAGATGTTACAGATAAGGATTTTGCTGCAGCACTTACTCTTTCGGGCTCCAAGGTTGAGGGCTATGAAACAGAGGGTGAGGAGCTTTCCAACATCGTAGTTGCAAGAGTTGAATCTCTTGAAAAGCACCCCGATTCCGACCACCTGTGGATTTGCCAGGTGAACGTCGGCGCAGAGGAAAACCTGCAGATTGTCACGGGCGCACAGAATCTCAAGGCAGGCGACTATGTCCCTGCCGCACTTGACAATTCCGTTGTCGCAGGCGGCAAGAAGATAAAGAAGGGCAAGCTTCGTGGCGTTGAAAGCGCAGGTATGCTCTGCTCACTTGGCGAGCTCGGTCTCACCGTTCACGATTTCCCCAACGCAATTGAGGACGGCATTTTTGTCCTCGGTGAGGATTGCGACCTCACCCTCGGTATGGATATCCGTGAGGCAACAGGCTTCAACGATGTTGTAACCGAGTTTGAAATCACCTCCAACAGACCGGACTGCTTAAGCATTATCGGTCTTGCAAGAGAAACCGCAGTAACCTACGGCATGGACTTTGTTGAGCCCACACCTGTTGTTACTCCCGGTGAGGGCGACGTAAACGACCTGCTTAAGGTTACAATCGAAGCTCCCGAGCTTTGCTACCGCTATGTCGGCGCAGTTGTAAAGAATGTTAAAATCGAGCCCTCACCCCGTTGGATGAGAGAAAGACTTCGTGCCTGCGGTGTACGCCCGATTAACAATATTGTCGATATTACAAACTTTGTAATGCTCGAATACGGTCAGCCTATGCATGCCTTTGACCTTCGTTACCTTGAGGGCAATGAGGTTATCGTAAGAAATGCAAGGGCAGGCGAGAAGATTACAACGCTTGACGGCATTGAAAGAGAGCTTAGCGAAGAAATGCTCGTCATTGCCGACGCTAAAAAGCCCGTTGCCGTTGCAGGTGTTATGGGCGGCGAGTACAGCGGTATTATGGACGATACAGATACTATCGTTTTTGAGTCCGCTTGCTTCAACGGCCCGAGTGTTCGTATGACAGCAAAGAAGCTCGGTATGCGTACAGAGGCTTCCTCTCGTTTTGACAAGCAGCTTGACCCCAAGGGCTGCCGCACAATACTTGACAGAGCACTCCAGCTTGTCCAGATGCTCGGTGCAGGTGAGGTTGTAAACGGTGCGGTTGACTGCGACTGCTCCGACAAGACGGATTTCACTCTTCCCTTCGAGCCCGAATGGGTAAATAACTTCATCGGTATTGATGTAAGTGCTGATGAGCAGAAGACTATCCTTGAGCGCCTGGGCTGTAAGGTTGAAAACGGCGTTATCACCGTGCCCTCCTTCAGAGGCGACCTTCGCCACAAGGCAGACATCTCCGAGGAAATTGCACGCTTCTACGGCTATGACAACATTCCCGACAGACAGCTTGCCGGTGTTGCAACAGCTCAGTATACACCCGAGCAGAAGTTTGAAAGACTTATTAACAACACTATGCTTGCCTGCGGTCTTTCCGAGCTTTGCACCTTCTCCTTCATCAGCCCCAAGAGCTATGACAAAATCTGTCTGCCGGCTGACAGCGTTAAGAGAAGCTGCGTAGTTATCTCCAATCCTCTCGGCGAAGACACAAGCGTTATGAGAACAACAATGCTTCCCTCAATGCTTGAAACTCTTGCCCGTAACTACAACAACAGAAACGCCAAGGCTTACCTTTATGAGCTAGGCAAGGAATATATCTGGAAGGGCACCGAAGAGCTGCCCGAAGAGCCTCAGATGCTTTGCATGGGTATGTACGGCGCAGACTGTAACTTCTTCACAATCAAGGGTATTGTTGAGGAGCTTCTCTACAAGCTCGGCGTCGAGGATTACGACGTTGAGGCAGTAACTGACAACCCGTCCTACCACCCTGGCAGAACAGCCGTTATCAGCAAGGACGGAAAGATTATCGGTATAGTAGGCGAAATTCATCCGCAGGTGCTTTCCAACTACGGTATCGGCGTTAAGGCTTATGCCGCCGAAATCAGCTTTGATGCCTGCTTTGAGCTTAGCCAACTCAAGCGTACCTACAAGCAGCTTCCCAAGTTCCCGGCACTTACCCGTGACCTTGCCTTCGTCTGCAAGAAGAGTGAGCCCGTACTTATGCTTGAAAAGACTATTGCACAGGCAGTCGGCAAGAATCTTGAATCAATCGAGCTGTTCGACGTTTACGAGGGCAGCCAGATTCCCGAGGGTATGAAGAGCGTTGCCTTCAACCTTAAGCTCCGTGCGGCAGACCGCACAATGACCGACGAAGAGGCTGACAGCGCAATGAAGAAGGCTGTTAAGGCTCTTGAAAAGATTGGTATTTCACTGCGTTCATAAAAATACAACGGGAGGTACTGTTATGAAAGAAAAAGTTAAGGTAGCCGTTATCGGCTGCGGTACAATAGCAAACTCTGCACACATTCCTGCATATATGGCTTGTGAATTGGCAGAAATCAAGTATTTCTGCGACATTATTCCCGAAAGAGCTGACAAGGCTGTAGAAAAATACGGCTGCGGCAAGGCAATTTACGATTACCACGAAATTCTTGATGACCCCGAGCTTGACGCTGTTTCCGTTTGTACACACAACGATATGCACTCGGTTATCTCTATCGACTTTATGCGCCATGGCAAGGACGTTCTTTGCGAAAAGCCTGCCGCAAGAATTCTTTCCGAAGCACTTGAAATGGAAAAGGTTTCCTACGAAACGGGTAGAATTCTTTCAATCGGCGTTTGTAACCGCTATGCAAACTCTGTCAACCATATCAAAAAGCTGATTGCTGACGGCGAGCTTGGCGAGGTTTACCACGTTTATGCGAGCTTCCGTGCTCACCGTTCAATTCCCGGCTTGGGCGGCGATTTCACAACCAAAGCCTGCTCGGGCGGCGGTGCACTCATTGACTGGGGTGTACATTATATCGACCTCATTCTCTACTGCCTTGGCGACCCGAAGGTGCTCACCGCAAGCGGCGAAGCCTTCTGCAAGCTCGGTAAGGATATGAAAAATTATGTTTACGAGAGTATGTGGGCAGAGGATACCTCTGACACCGAAAACGGCACATACGATGTTGACGATTCCGTTGTAGGTCTTGTCCGTACAGACTCTGCGGTAGTCAGCTTCAACGGTGCGTGGGCACAGAATATCGGCGAGCACGAAACCTTTATTGACTTTATGGGTGATAAGGGTGGTATCAGACTCACATATTGTGGCAATTTCCGCTTCTGGACAACCAAAAACGGTATGCTCACCGAAACAACTCCTGCCTATAAGACAAACGATATGCACCGCTGCGAGGTTATCGACTTTGTTGAGTGCGTTGCAAAGGGTGAAAGAAACCGCAACGATATTAAATACGCTGTCGGTACATCTAAAATCCTTCAGGCTATTTACGATTCTTCCGAGGCACACGCCGAGGTTAAAATTGACTGACTTTAAAACAAGGCTATAAAATGAATAGCGGCACACTTCGCAAAGAAGTGTGCCGCAATATATTAAACAGAAAGATTTATGCTAAATCGTGACGGATATTTGAAACTGTAAGCTCACCGTCTGTTATATTGTAATAAACGTAACATTTTTCAAGGTAAAAATAATCCGCATAGGCGAAATACGCAGAGCAGTGTCCGTCTTCTATATCCGAGGGCAGAGCAACCACCGTAAAGGTTTGCGTACTGTTATTGGTCAAGGGCTGATAAAGAACATTTCCGCTGCTGCCGCTGTTGCTTGTCGTGTTCCATACAGCATCGGCAGTCGGCTCTTTGGCAACGCACGTGTACTGAGCGGTCAAGCATTCCTCGGCAGGATAGAATTTCGGCTCGTTCATAGCCATACCGCTTTCGACGTAGTATGTCCGTTTGTTTCCCTTTTTGTCGGTGAATACTACGTCCATAATCGTGCCGGCATAAGTGCCTTCACCTGTTTCGGAAGTTAAAATATCAAGAAGTTTTTCGATAAGCCCTTTATCACTTTCGTAGGTGAAACAGAACACCTGCTCATCGCCGTCAACCTTTGTTTCGACAAGTTTGATATCGGGGTCGTTAACATCGTCATAAGACCACACAAGTGATTTGTCGGGATCATACGGCAAACGGATTTCGCTTTTTTCAGGACCGTTGATTGCCGTACCGAGCAGATTGAAAGCCATTGATATTGCCAGAAGCGGAGCTAAAAATACCAACAATACAGAAGTACCCATAAATAAAACCTCCTTAGTTTGTGTGAACATATAGTAGCATTAAATAAGACTTATGTCTATCAACTCGACTTTACATTTTAGATATTTTTTATGTAAAGTTGCTTTTACAAAACAATGTAATCTTTTTTAAGCTTATAAATAAAGAAAAAGGGTTGTATTCTTTGAAATTTTAGTATATAATAAACAGTACTTAAGTTTTTGCTTTAATTCGGAGGTGTCATAAATGACAGACAAGACGATTAAATTCAATATTCGTGATGAGCACGAAAACGAAATGCGCCGCACGATTCAGGTTGTGTATGACGCCTTGAAGGAAAAGGGCTACAACCCCATAAGCCAGATAGTCGGCTATATCCTTTCCGAAGACCCTACGTACATCACTACGCACAACAATGCACGCAGTCTGCTTCGCAGGGTTGACCGTGACGAATTGCTTCAGTCACTTGTCAAAAACTACATCGAGAACAAATAATTTTTAACGGGAGGGACAAAACACAATGGCAGAAAAGAAAAAGGCCAAGTTTCTCAGCTACAAGGGTAAGCCCCTTGTCCGCTGCGGCAATACAATCTACTACGGCAATATGAACGACAGCCACGTTGTTCTTATCCAGATTCTCTCCTCCAAAAAGGTCAACGACCTTGACGTTGCAGACAGAGTCACCGTTCAGCTTCTGAGCACCGACCCCGATGCACGTCCGAAGGACAGAATCATCAAAAAGAGCGAGAAGAAGGGCATATACCAGGCTATGGATATCGGCTCAATCTGGCTCGACCTTGCTCTTAAGGGCTGAGGACACCACACAAACTCTAATAAAAGGACACCTCATTGCATACATTTGCAGTGAGGTGTTTTTTATGGTTATAAAGATGAGAAAGATATATGTTTTTGTGGCGGTGGTGTCGCTGCTGCTTGTCAGCGGAATTTTTGCCGTACCTAAATCAACTCACGAGGTTTCGGGCGAAGCGCATATTTCTCTGCCCGTAGTTATGTACCACCAGATTACAAAAAATATCAGCCGTGCAGGCCCTTACTGTATTACGCTAAACCAGCTTGAAAGCGACCTTAAATACATAAGAGAAAAAGGCTATGAAACGGTTGACGTCGAGCAGCTTTTAGCTCACGTCAAATCGGGTGCAGCACTGCCTGAAAAGCCGATAATGCTAACCTTTGACGACGGCTACGAAACGGTTTACAGCTTTCTTTTACCCCTGCTCGAAAAATACGATATGTGCGCCGTTGCCTCCGTTGTCGGCGCTTATGCGGATATGTATACCGAAATAAACGACCACACCTTGAGCTATTCCTATATGACGTGGGATGAAATTGCCGAGCTTGCCGCAGGCGACAGAATTGAAATTCAGAATCACAGCTATGACCTGCATAAAACGGATTCCTCGGGTCGGTCAGGTGCACAGAAGGTGAGCGGTGAAAGCGTGCAGGAGTATTCTGCCTTCCTCAACGCAGACATCGGCTCAATGCAGACCCTTCTTGAAGAAAAAACAGGCAAAAGACCCACCGCCTTTGCCTATCCCTTCGGCAGCTACTCAAAGGAATCAAAGCAGGTGTTAAAGGCAATGGGCTTCGAGGCGGCGTTTATCTGCGAGGAAAGAATGAACTTTATCGACACGGACGATACGGAATGGCTATACAGAATAGGCCGCTATAATCGCCCCCACGGAATGTCCTCGGCAGAATTTTTTGAAAAAATGGGTGTTTAAAATGTAAATAATTATAGTATTTTATATATTTATATGTTACTATTATATATAATCCCGTATTTTGACTTAAAGGGGACGTGAAAATGAAATACGATTTTTCTTTTATCAGCGTTACCGCAAGGGGTGCTTCGGCTCAAAAGGCGAAGGAGCTTTTTGCAAATGAAATTGAAATGAGGGCAGGCTACAAGCCGCTTGAGGGCGGTGAGCCCTGCGTTGAGCTTGTTGAAGATAAGAGTATCGAAAACAAGGACAGCTTCATTGTTGAGCAGGACGGTACACATATCACCGTTACAGCGCAGGGAATAAGAGGTCTTATTTACGGCTATTCCTATTTTTTGAGGAAGTGCGTTTTCGGCGGCGGTAAAATCACGCTCATTCAGGATATATCGGGCAGCTACAGCCCCGAAATGAAAATCAGGGGTCACCAGTGCGGCTACAGAAGCTGTCCGAATACATACGATGCCTGGGGCAAGGAGGAGTATTTCCGCTTCTACCTCGACATTATGGCTTTTGGCTGCAACACCTGCGAGCATATTCCCACCGAGGGCTTTGACCCCAACAATCCCCTTATGAAGTACGACCCGTTTGACGTTGCCGTATGGGGCAGCGAATTGGCGGATGAGCTTGATATGGATGTTTCCTGCTGGTATCCGAATGATGATAAGCAGACCGAGGAGGAAGCACTTGCAAGCCGTAAAGAGGCTTTTGAAAAAATCCCCCGTATCAATGCAATCTTTCCTCCGGGCGGCGACCCCGGCGAAATGGACGGCGACGATTTTATAAAGCGCTGTATCAAAATATCAAGAGTGCTTAAAGCGGCAAAGCCGTTTGCCGAAATGTGGCCGTCTGCACAGGCACCGCACGGTAATATCAGCTGGGCAGAGGATTTCCTTGAGGAAATAACTAAACTGCCCGACGAGATAGACGGCGTTATTATGGGTCCCAACCACGCAATGCCGCTGGCAGACCTTCGCCGTAAGGTGCCGTCAAAATACCCGATAAGGCTTTATCCCGATATTACGCACAATGTCAGGTGTGAATACCCCGTGCATTTTGACAGGGATGACTGGCACTATGCACTTGCAACAACTCTCAGCCGTGAAAGCGTCAACCCACGTCCGACGGAATTCCGTATGCTTCACAGGCTCACCCGTCCGTATCTTGTCGGCAGCGTCAGCTATTCCGAGGGTGTTAACGATGATGTTAACAAGGCTGTCTGGAGCAATATGGACTTTTTCGGCGAAGTGCCGCTTTATGAAACCCTTTGCGACTATGCCCGTTTCTTTATCTGGCAGGCAGATGCAAAGAAAATTGCCGACGGTATACTCGGGCTTGAGCGCAACTGGGAAGGCGACCCTGCGGAAAATCCGCACATAGAAAACACGCTTGAGGTCTTTGAAAAAGAGCTTGAAAAAGCACCGTCGCTGCTGGAAAACTGGCGTTTCGTGCTCTGCCTCTTCCGTGCAAGGTGCGATGCACTCGTGCGCAGAAGAAGAGTTTTTGAGCTTGAGCTTATTGAGGACGCTAAAATCTGCGCCCGCAAGGGTGAGTATGACAAGGCTCACGAAATTCTGAAAACAGATTTTGATAAATGTTATTATTCGCTGCGTTCTTCACTTACAACGCTTGCAGACAGGCTTTTTGAGCAGATTGGTATTCAGCTCGATGTTGAAAATTACCACGCACAGCGAGCCGAAAGGGGAGCAACGCTTGACACAATTGACCTGCCCGTAACGGACAGGCAGTGGCTTCTCTCTCGCTACGAAATGGCGGCAGATATGCCCGAAGGCGAGCAAAAAGCCTTCCTCAACCGTGTGTTCAACCGCAACAAGGTAACCAAGGGTGAATACTACTTCTCGCTTGCTGAACACGGCTTCGGCGTGCTCGGCGCAAGGCAGGAGGGTGAGTTTTATATAGACTATCAGGGTGACCGCCTTGACGTAAATGATGGTACGATACCAATGTGTATTCTCAAAGCCTTCGACCATTTCAGGTTTGTGTGCAACATCGGTGGCTTTGAGCCCGACACGGATTATAAGCTGCGTGTCACCTACAAGAAGATGAAGAACGTTGAGATGTTCAACGGCTTTTACGTCAAAGCCAACGGCAAGGACATTTACCGTGGCAAATTCTTCGGCGGTGAAAAGGACGAGCAGTTTGAAAAAGAAATGCTGCCCGACAATTTCACCTGTGCGGTTTATAACCTGTCTGCCGATATTTTTGAAAATGGCTGTCTCAGCCTTGAAATAGGCGAGGAACATGTCGGCGTAATTCTCAGCGAGTTTATGATATACAAAGCATAATATGAACGGAGAGAATAATATGGAAAAAATTTTTGTAAAGGGTACAGCTTTTGTTGATAAAGAGGGCAGAGAGCGCATTTTCAACGGCGTAAACCTCTGCGATAAGGGCACACCCGTTGCTGATGTTGAAACGGACAGAAGATATGTTCACGAATACGATGAAAAAATTTTCCGAACGCTTGCCGAAAACGGCTTTAATATTGTGCGCCTGGGTACAACGTGGGAGGCAATTGAGCCAAAGCCCGGCGAGTATAACGACGAATACATCGAAGCACTCCGCAAAATGCTCGATACCTGCGAAAAATACGGACTTTACGCTTATCTTGATATGCACCAGGATTTGTACTCAAACCATTGCTACCAGTGGGGTGACGGTGCGCCCGAATGGGCCTGCCTTATGGACGGTGTAAAGCGCAAGACAATAAAGGTGGTCTGGGCTGAGGGCTACTTCTGGGGCAAGGGTGTGCACAATGCCTACGACAATTTCTGGAAAAATACTCAGGTCAACGGCAAGGGCTTGCTTGACTGGTATGCCGATATGTGGAAGCACGTTGCTGAAAAGCTCGGCGACCATCCTGCTCTTTTCGGCTTTGATATGCTCAACGAGCCCTTTATGGGCAAGGACGGCGGCAGAGTTTTCAGAAAGCTGATTGGCGGTCTGGTGAAAATCACACTTACGGACAAGCGTATCAAAAAGGGTAAGCTGATTAAGGATGCTCTCAAGCTCGATATTCCTGCCGTGCTTGACCAGTATAACGGCGGTATATTAAAGGAGGTTGCGGCTTGTGCTGAGGCTCTTGTCGAAAAGTTTGACCGTGAGCGCTACACTCCCTTCCTCAACAAAACCGCAGGAGCAATCCGAAGCGTTACTGACAACGGTATTATGTTTATTGACAACTGCTATTATTCTAACCTCTCCGTGCCGTGTAAGGCGGGTCCGATTAAATACGGTGAAAAGGTGGAGGACCAGGCCTGCTTCTCACCGCACGGCTACGACCTTATGGTTGACACTCCGCTTTATAAGCACGCAAGCTCCTCACGCACCGATGCTATTTTCGGCGAACACGAAAACGCACAGAAGCGTCTGGGCGTTCCCGTGCTTGTCGGTGAATGGGGCGGCTATTCCGAGGGCAACGGGTGGTATCCTCATGTTCATCATCTTCTCCGCTTCTTTGATGACCGCAAGTGGAGTAACACCTACTGGTGTTTTCATGAAGGCCTTATCGGTGATCCGTTGTTGAATGAGCTCAACCGTCCCTATCCCAGAGCGGTAACGGGCGAAATTCTTTCCTACCGCCATAACAGAGAGAATAACTGCTTTACGCTGACTTATAAGCAGGATAAAGAGTTTGACTGCGAAACTATTTGCTACCTGCCTACCGAGCCTAAAGAAGTTGAGTGCGACGGCGAATACGAGGTTAAGGCACTTGAGCACGGCGGCTGTGAGCTGAAAATTAAAACAGGTGTCGGCGAACATAAAATCTTTGTCCGGCTTTGAGGCTTTATTATGAATATAAGACCGTATAAACCTACCGATAAGCGCAGGGTGCAGGAAATCTGCCTGCGTACGGCGAGTGATGATTTTCCGTTTACTACTATTGAAGAAAGACCGTGTGCTGACTATTTGCTGTCCACATATTGCGATTATTATATTGAGCGTGAGCCCGAAAGCTGCTTTGTTCTTACCGATGAAAATGACGAGGCTGTGGGCTATGTGCTTTGCGCAAAGGAGCAGAAAAAGTACCGCAGGGTATTTTTAAAGGAGTATCAGCCGAGAGTTTTCTGCGACTGTAAGGCGAAAATTGAAAGCTGGGGAGAAGCGTGGGTACACGGGGTTTTCGCACGAAAATACCCGGCACATCTGCACATTGATATTCTTAAAGGTTACCGTGGCGGCGGCAACGGTACAAGGATGATAGCCACGCTGCTCGAACACCTGAAAGCCGAAAATGTAAAAGGTGTACACCTCGTAGTAAGCGAAGAAAACCAAAAAGCAATCCGGTTTTATGAGCGCTGTGGGTTTGAGACTTTGCTGAAGTTCGGCAAGGGAAGAATAATGGGAATACTTTTGTAAATGCAGAAAGCAAAGTGCAAAATGCAAAATTAATGGTGGGCAAGCCCACACCCTTCTATAACAGTAAAAGAGCCATCGTTGAAAAACGATGGCTCTTTGATATTAAAGCTTACTTATACTTCGGTCTCTTTACATAGCTTGTGTGGAGAACCTCGTGTGCCTTATGGCTGTTGGGCTCGCCAAGGAACTCTGCATAGACCTTCTTGATTGCTTCACTCTCGTGTGACTTTCTCTTGGGAAGGTTCTTGTCAGCCTCGTAGAGAGCTGCTGCACGCCTGCCTTTGAGGTCAACGAAGTTGTGAACAACAGCGTGCTGAATCGGCTGACCGCCGCCGTTTACACAACCGCCGGGGCAGCCCATAATCTCGATGAACTGGTAGTCGGCTGTGCCGTTCTTGACCTTTTCCATAATCTCGTGTGCTGCTGCTGCGCCGCTGGCAACTGCAACCTTGACATCCATACCGGCAACGTTGTAGGTTGCTTCCTTGATGCCCTGGCCACGAACCTCTGTGAAGTCGAGGTTCTGAAGCTCTTCGCCTGTAAGAACTTCGACTGCTGTACGAAGTGCAGCTTCCATAACGCCGCCTGTTGCGCCGAAGATAACGGCTGCACCTGTGGACTCACCGAGCGGATTGTCAAACTCTTCGTCGGGAAGGTGGTTGAAGTAGATACCTGCTGTTTCAATCATACGAGCAAGCTCACGGGTTGTGAGTGCGTAGTCAACATCCGGGTAGCCGGAAGCGGACTGATGGTCACGCTTTGTTTCGAACTTCTTTGCTGTACAGGGCATAATGCCGACAACAACGATATCCTTGGGGTCAATGCCCATCTTCTGTGCGTACCATGTCTTTGTGATTGCACCGAACATCTGCTGGGGTGACTTGCAGGTTGAAAGGTGGTTGAGCTGGTCGGGATAGTAGTGCTCGCAGTACTTGATCCAACCGGGTGAGCAGGAGGTAATCATCGGGAGAGTGCCGCCGTTCTTGACTCTGTCAAGAAGCTCGTAAGCCTCTTCCATAATTGTAAGGTCTGCTGCAAAGTCGGTATCAAATACCTTGTCAAAGCCGAGTCTGCGAAGGGCAGCAACCATCTTGCCTGTTACGTTTGAGCCGATGCTCATACCAAAGCATTCGCCAAGAGTAACACGGATTGAGGGAGCTGTGTTGACAACAACAAACTTCTCGGGGTCGTTGATTGCTGCGAAAACAGCCTTTGTGTCGTCCTTCTCGTAGATAGCACCTGTCGGGCAGTTAACGATACACTGACCGCAGGAGATACAGGAAACATCAGCAAGGTCCTTATCGAATGCGGAGCTGATGTGTGTGTCGAAACCACGTGCGTTTGCGCCGATTACGCTTACCTTCTGCTCGTTACATGCTGCAACACAGCGGCGGCAGAGGATACACTTGCTGTTATCTCTTACCATGTGGGCTGCGGAATCGTCAAACTCGAATGCGGGCATTTCGCCGTCGAATGCGTGCTCATCGTCAACACCGAATTCCTTACAGAGCTTCTGAAGCTCGCAGTTGCCGGAACGGATACAGGAAAGGCAATCTTTTCTGTGTGTGGAGAGAATGAGCTCGAGTGTAGTTTTTCTGGACTGTCTTACCTTCTCTGTGTTGGTGAAGATTTCCATACCCTCGTTTACGGGGTAAACGCAGGCGGTAACAAGGCTTCTTGCGCCCTTTACCTCTACCATACAGATACGGCAGGCACCGATTTCGTTGATGTCCTTGAGGTAGCAGAGTGTGGGAATTTCGATACCCGCATAACGTGCTGCTTCGAGGATTGTTATACCGTTAGGCACACTTAAGGGCATGCCGTTGATTTTGATATTTACCATTTCCATTGTGTGGCACACTCCTTTCGTTATTTCTTGTAAATTGCCTGAATCTTCTTGCAGGAATCCATACAAGCGCCGCACTTGACGCACTTTGCATGGTCGATTGCGAAGGAAGCAAGCTTGTGACCGGGTGCAATATAGTCTGTTCTGTTGATTGCACCTGCGGGACAGGCTCTTGCGCACATACCGCAGCCGATACACTTCTCAGCGTCGATATAGTACTGAACAAGACCCTTACATACGCCTGCGGGGCACTTCTTGTCAACAACGTGAGCAATATACTCTTCTCTGAAGAACTTGAGTGTTGCAAGAACGGGGTTGGGAGCAGTCTGACCGAGACCGCACAGTGAGTTCTGCTTGATGTAAAGAGCAAGCTGTTCGAGCTTGTCTATATCCTCAAGAGTTGCCTTGCCCTCTGTAATCTTGTCGAGGAGCTCCATCATTCTCTTTGTACCGATACGGCAGGGTGAGCACTTGCCGCAGGACTCGTCAACAGTGAACTCAAGGAAGAACTTGGCGATATCAACCATACAGTTGTCTTCGTCCATAACGATAAGACCGCCTGAGCCCATCATACAGCCGATAGCTGTAAGGTTGTCAAAGTCGATTGCCGTGTCCATAAGGCTTGCAGGGATACAGCCGCCGGAGGGACCGCCTGTCTGTGCTGCCTTGAACTTCTTGCCGTTGGGAATGCCGCCGCCGATGTCCTCAATAACCTCACGGAGTGTTGTGCCCATGGGAACTTCAACAAGACCTGTGTTCTTGATTTTACCGCCGAGTGCGAAAACCTTGGTACCTGTGGACTTCTCTGTGCCCATAGCCTTGAACCAGTCTGCACCGTTGAGGATAATCTGGGGAATGTTAGCGTAGGTTTCAACGTTGTTGTTGTTTGTGGGCTTGCCGAACAGACCCTTGACAGCCGGGAAGGGCGGACGGGGACGGGGTTCGCCTCTGTTACCCTCGATAGAGGTCATAAGTGCAGTTTCTTCACCGCAAACGAATGCGCCTGCACCAAGACGGATATGGAGGTCGAAATCAAAGCCGGATTCGAAGATGTTCTTGCCGAGAAGACCGTACTCCTTAGCCTGGTCAATAGCAATCTGAAGACGCTTGACGGCAATGGGGTACTCAGCACGGACGTAAACATAACCTTCGCTTGCGCCGATTGCGTAACCGCAGATGGCCATAGCTTCGATAATGCAGTGGGGGTCGCCTTCGAGGATTGAACGGTCCATGAATGCACCGGGGTCACCTTCGTCGGCGTTACATACTACATACTTCTGGTCTGCAGCGTTCTTTGCTGCAAAGCTCCACTTGAGACCGGTGGGGAAACCGCCGCCGCCTCTGCCACGAAGACCGGAATCCTTAACAATGTTTGTAACCTCTTCGGGAGTGAGCTGGTTCAAGCACTTTTCAAGAGCCTGATAACCGTCGTGTGCGATATATTCGTCAATGTTTTCGGGGTCGATAACACCGCAGTTGCGAAGAGCAATTCTCTTCTGCTTTGCGTAGAACTTTGTCTGCTCGAGTGACTTGATTGTGTCAGCCTCAACTGTTTCATCGTAGAGCAGGCGTGTTACCATACGGCCCTTGAGAAGGTGCTCTTCTACGATTTCGGGAATGTCATCGACAGTAACTTCGCTGTAGAAGCTGCCTTCGGGATAAACTATCATAATCGGACCCAGGGCACAAAGGCCAAAACAACCTGTTTTGATAACCTTGATTTCATCCTGAAGTCCCTTTGCTGCGATTTCGCTTTCGAGCTTTTCTATAATCTCAGCGCTGTGAGAAGAAGTACAGCCCGTACCGCCGCAGACAAGAACGTGGGAACGATACATTATTGTTTCCTCCTTGTTATTTTGCCTTTGTTATTTCGCTACTGAGCCGACTGTGAATTCGGTAACGATGTTGCCGTTGACGATGTGGTCTGTAACAACTCTTGCTACCTTGTCGGGAGTCATCTGAACATATGTGACCTTTTCCTGACCGGGTACGAAAACCTCAACGATGGGCTCGTACTGGCACATACCGATGCAGCCTGTCTGTGAAACTGTTACGCCCTTGAGTGAACGGCGTGCAAGCTCCTCTGTAAAAGCATTGAGGACGGGGCGAGCGCCTGCTGCGATACCGCAGGTAGCCATACCGACTACGATTCTGGTGTTTTCCTCGCTGTCGCTTCTTGCTGTCATAGCTTTAAGAGTACGTTCTTTAATTGCCTGAAGTTCTGCAAGTGATTTCATTGGTTTACACCTCCGAGTAGAATGTTGGTTTGTTCGTTGATATAGTCTTTCATCCACCCAACCACTTCGGGCTCGCTGAGCGGTACGCCCTCAAGTATTTCCTTAAGCTGTACCGTTGAAAGCTCAAAGCTCTCACCGTCAAGCCTTCTTGTGTAGATGAAATCTCTGTCTGTGTTCATTGAGATAAGGATAGTGATTGTAGAGGTCACATCGCCAAGCGGTGTGAAGTCTATACTGTCGGTTTTGAAAACGGCCGACGTTTTAGTACCCTTACCTTTTTCGCTTTCTATTTTCAGACTGCCGCCCGTCTGCTCTGCGGCGAGCTTGAACAGGGGTATTCCCATGCCGACCTTGCGTGTCGTTCTTGTGGTAAAGAACGGGTCAAGCACGCTGTTTAACTGCTCCTCGGTCATACCGCAGCCGTTGTCGCTTACCGTAATTGTAAGCTCCTTGCTTGCGGTGCTTTCCGCAACGTCAATTGTGATAAGGCTTGCGCCTGCCGCAATTGAATTCTGGGCGATGTCGAGAATGTTGAGTGAAAGCTCACGCATAGCTTATGCGTTCTTGTACTTTTCGATGATGCCGGCTATCTGGTCGGGAACGAGCTTGCCGTAAACGTCCTCATTAACGTTGAGAACGGGAGCAAGACCGCAGGCACCGATGCAGCGTGTAGCCTCAAGGGAGAACTGACCGTCTTCCGTGCATTCGCCGGGGCCTATGCCAAGCTGCTTTGAAAGCTCGTCAAGCAGAGCCTGTGAGCCCTTGACGTAGCAAGCTGTGCCGAGGCAGACAGCAATGTTGTACTTACCCTTGGGGGAAAGTGAGAACTGTGCATAGAAGGTGGAAACACCGTAGACCTTTTCAAGCGGAATGTCCATACCCTCTGCAATCATTACCTGAACCTCAAAGGGAAGGTAACCGTAGATAGCCTGAGCCTGCTGCATAACGTGCATGAGCATACTGGAATCGTGCTTGTTTTCTTCGATTACCGCTTTGAGCTGTGCCTCCTGCTCGGGAGTGCCTTTGAAGGGGCTTTTGCTGATTTTCTTGAGCATTGTATTTTCCTCCTTTGTCGTAGAATGTTGGAGCCGTAACCCCAAAATCGTACATACATACGAATGAATTATATCACAGTCAAACAAGAAATGTCTATAGTAAAATTTTAATTTTATATAAATAATTACTTAATATGACATAAATTTCAAGTTATGGCACAGAACAAAAAAGCACCCTGCCGTGCAGAGTGCTTTTGAAATGCAAGATGCAAAGTGAAAAGTGCAAAATTGCGGGAGGGCTTCGCCCTCACCCATATCGACCTTTCATTACGCATTACGAATTACGCATTGCGAATTGAAATGAAATCAACCTACCGTTGCGATCTTCTTAACCTGTATACTCTCGTTGCCGTTGGCGTCCATAAGAGTGCCCTTTGAATACTCAAGGCTGATGGTCATTTCTGAAATTACCTGCTCAACCGTTTTGCCGCCGAGTGCATCGGGGTTGACAAGTATCGTTACGGGAATGTCTTCCGTCATACCGCTTGCCATACTGAATTCGCCGTACTGGGAAACGCTGTTGAGCCATACACCCTTAGCGCCGTTGTTTTCGGTCAGGATACGGTAAACGGTGAGGTCTGTGTCGGTCTTGTTTTCTACGGCAATGTTGAATACATAGCACTGCCACTTGCCGTTCTTGTTCAGCGCCTGTGCTGCTGTTTCGCTGTCCATTCCGTAGAGCTTGGCTTCGTTTGCGAATATGAGCTCGTTGTTTCTGTAAAGGTCAAGGTAAGCGCTGCCGTCTGTAATCGAGCTGCGCTTTGCCGAAAGGTCCTTGTCTGTGCTTGCGCCATCATCTTCGGGTGCGGTGATGTTGTTCTTGACCTTAATCTTTGTGTAATCCGAAGGGTCAATGACCTCGTCATCATCCTCCGGTGTGGGGTAACCGAGAAGTACGATGTCAAGAGCTGCTACGGCCGAATACATGTCTTCAACGCTGACCTTTGAGGTGTTGATAACTATAGTTGCCGGGTAGAACTCGTTTTCCGTACCTGCGGGGAGAGAAAGCTCTCCGTTAATCGGGCAGGTGCTGAAATAGAAGCCCTCCTGTTCAGTTTCGGCCTTTTCAAAGCCTATGTAGCTGAACGCTTCCTTGCCCTTGTTGCTGACGGATATTTCAAGCGAATATACCTGCCAGCTGTCGGGATTTGCAAGGAAGTTCTGCGCATCAGCTTCGGACATTGAAATTTCTTCCTGTGCTGCCGCCATAAAGACTTCGGGGTTGCTGATGTAGTACTGCTTAAGGCTGCCGTCCTCAAAAATCTGGTTCAACTCGGCAACGGTTTTACCCGAACCGCCCGAGCAGGCGGCAAAGCTTAACAGCATAGCTGCTGCAAGAAGGAGTGAGAGGATTCTTTTAACTTTCATTGTATTTCCTTACCTTTCTTTTAATTGTCTGTCTGGAACGTGCTATTGCCATTGTGCCCTCGGGCACAGTGTCGGTTATTACAGAGCCTGCCGCCGTGTATGAGCCGTCGCCGAGTGTTACGGGAGCAACCATACAGGTGTGACAGCCTACGAAAACCCTGTTTCCTATTCTTGTGCGGAATTTTTTTGTGCCGTCGTAATTTGCTGTGGCGCAGCCGCAGCCGATATTCACGCCGTCGCCGACATCGCTGTCGCCGATATAGCTTAAGTGGCTGATGCTTGTTTTTTTACCTATGTGAGAGTTTTTGATTTCAACAAAATTGCCTGCACGCACATTGTCTGCGAGTACCGTATTGGGGCGAAGGTGTGAAAACGGACCTACCGAAACACCGTTGCCGATAACGGAATTTTCGCATTGCGAAGCGTTAACTGTGCTGTTATTTCCCACGGTGCAGCTTTCAAGTATGCTGCAGGGGCCTACCGTGCAGCCGGTGCCGATTTTTGTGCTGCCCAGAATAATCGTGCTCGGTAAAATTACCGTGCCTGTGCCGATTTCACAGCCGTCTGCAATAATCACACCGTCTGTGCAGGGAATGTTAACGCCGTTTGAAATGTGTCTTGCTATGATTTGCTTTCGTGTGTTTTCTTCTGAATAAAGAATAAACTCACGGTTGAGATTCAATAAGATTACCCCTTTGTACTGTTACATAATAATGCCGCCGCCGACAACCGTGTCATCGCTGAAGAATACTGCGGACTGACCGCAGGTTACGGCTCGTTGCGGCTCGTCAAACTCGAGCACGGCGGTGCTTTCACCCGTCTGAATAAGGGTTGCCGCCGACTCCTTCTGGCTGTAGCGTGTTTTTGCCGTTACACGCATAGGTGCATCAAGCTTTTCAACTGCAATCAGGTTGATGTCTTTTAACTCAACACGCCTTGAAAAAAGCTCCTCGTGTGCGCCGAGGTAAACTCTGTTTTCTTCAACATCCTTGCGTATTACGTAAAGCGGAGCGGGAGCGCTGATTCCGAGTCCCTTGCGCTGACCTATGGTGTAGCCTATAAGTCCGTTGTGCCTGCCCCACAGCTTACCGTCCGTGCCGACAAAATCACCCTCGGGGAATATTCTGCCCGTAAATTCTTCAATAAACCTGCGGTAATTTCCGTCAGGCACAAAGCATATATCCTGGCTGTCAGGTCTGTCGGAGGAAGCAAAGCCGTATTCTGCGGCAATTTCTCTTACCTGCGGCTTTGTGTATTCACCCAGCGGAAAGCGTGCCGAAGCCAGTTGGCTTTGCGATAGCTGCCACAGCACATAGCTCTGGTCCTTTTCGGTGAAAACCGCCTTTTCAAGCAGAATTCTGCCCGAAGCGTCTTTTTTTGTCCTGGCGTAATGCCCCGTAGCTATTATGTCACAGCCGAGAGCATTTACTCTGTCAAAAAGCACGCCGAATTTTATTGCTTTATTGCAGAAAACACAGGGGTTAGGTGTTTCGCCTGCGATATAGCTGTCTGCAAAATAGCGCATAACCGTGTCGGCAAATTCAGCCGAAAGGTCAAGCGTTATGTGCTCAAAGCCGAGCCGCTTTGCAACTGCTGCGGCATCAATGCTGTCCTGCTCTGATGCACCGTCAAAAACACTCATTGTAACACCGAGCGCATTTTTGTTGTCCTTGGTTGCAAGCAGGGCTGCAACGCTGCTGTCAACTCCGCCGCTCATCGCAACGGCAATTTTAACGCTGCTCATAAATCAAATGCCCGAGCGCTCAAAGGAGGGCACAACTATGTCGGACGGATATTCGTCAACATAGTCAAACATAAGCGGGCTGAAGAAGAGAGGCTCAAGAGCCTTGTACCAGTCGCTTGCGATTTGGTCTCTCTTTATAAGAAGAACATAAGAAAATGCCAAGGCGGCTTCACAGTCGATTTCTTCGATTGCAAAGGCGGATTTGTTAAGCGAAACACCCGTTGCAACGGAGAGCTTGGAGGACATAACCGCAATATCGTTTTCATAATTTGAAAGGTTTGCGGCAAGTGCTTTGTCGTCCTGCGGGACTATCTTGAAGTTTCTGCTGTTTTCGGTGATGTCGTCAAGCGTTGCAGAAAGACCGACACCCTCTTTCAGCTTGATGAAGCCGTTTGCCTCAAGCAGAAGAAGTGCTCTTGCAATGCCTTCCGCACTTTCTGGAATGGCTATTGAGGCGCCGTCCGTGATGTTTTCGGCCTTTTCAAAGTTGCAAAGGAAAAGACCGTAGGGATAACGGCATACGGGACCGAGATTGAGCAGGGTTTCGGGGTTTTCTTTGTTGAATTCTTCAAACTCCGACCTGAGTGAGGCAAGGCTTGCGTCTATTTCACCTGCGGCAAGAGCAGCGTGTACTTCCTCGGCAGAGGCAAATTCAATGTATTCAATCCTGTAGCCCTTTTTGGCAATTCTTGTTGCAAGGGAATCAAAAATTTCCATCGCAGGGGCTTTGCCGGCAGGCACACCGAGCCTGAATGCGGCAAGCGATTCGACATCTATCTCATCCTTGTTATCCGTGCAGGCGCACAGCGTCAGCGCAACGAGCACCACGGAAAGAATAATACAGAGCAGTTTTTTCATAAACTTCCCCACCTTAATAAAATATTTCAACATATAATACCATAAAGAATGTGAGTTTTCAAGTGAATTTCGGAGCAATAATATTTTAATTAAAAATTTACATTTTTTACGGGAATTAATCTTGAAATATTAAGGCTTAATTGTTATACTTAAAATAATTATTTTATCGAAAGGGAGATAATAAACTTGAAGGCATCAGAAAGCATTCCGAATTACCGTCCCAAGCTGCGTGAGTATACCAACTATACCGCAAGGCAGATTAAGGACGTCTGCAAGACCATCGGTCCCAGACCCTCGGGCGAAGAAAACGAAAAAAAGGCTCAGGAGAGATTTGCGGCAGAGCTTGAAAAATATGCTGACAGCGTAAATATCGAACCGTTTGAGCTTCATCCCAAAGCATTCCTCGGCTGGGTACGTATGTGCGCAATCATTATGATTGTTGCAAACGGCCTTTTCTTTGCAGGCACATTTATTGACGGTGCTCCCTCCTGGCTGCCCGTTATTCCGCTTGCGCTCAGCCTTATCTGTCTGTTCTTTATTGTAACAGAGTTCCTTTTCTACGGCGAAACACTTGACCCGTTCTTCCCCAAGCGTACATCACACAACGTTGTTGCAAAATACAACGCAAGAGGCACAGCCAAAAAGCGCATCATCGTTTCCGGTCACGTTGACTCCTCTTACGAGTGGCGCTACACCTATCTTGGCGGTCCTCCCCTTATTACAACCGTTATCGGCGGCGCAGTAGCAGGTATCGTTATTGCTCTCGTAGCCGAAATCTACTCAACCGCAACCGGCAGTATGGACAGTATGCTTACCGACATTCTCAGGTGGGTTATGCTTGCCTGGTGTATCCTTTTTGCCGCTGCTATCTTCTTCCTTAACTATAAGCTCCCTGTTGAAGGCGCAAACGACAACCTTACAGGCTCCGTTGCTTCAATGGCTGTTATGAAGTACCTCAAGGACAACGACATCCGTTTTGATGATGTTGAGGTCTGGACACTTCTCACCGGTGCAGAGGAAGCAGGTCTTCGTGGCGCAAAGGCATTTGCCAAGGCACACAAGAAAGAGCTTGAGGATATGGAAACCGTTTTCGTCGGCGTTGACACTCTCCGTGATTACGATTTCTATGCTATCTACAGCCGTGATATGACCTTTACCGTAAAATCCGATCCGCAGGTTTGTGCGCTTCTCAAGCAGGCTGCACTCAACGCAGGTATGGATTTGCCCTTCAAATCAATTTTCCTCGGCGCATCCGATGCTGCCGCAGTCTGTAAGGCAGGCTTCAAGGGCGCAACACTTGCCGCTATGGACCCTGCACCTGCAAGATACTACCACACTCGCCTTGACACGGGTGACAACCTTGACCTCAAGTCAATTGAAGCAGGTATCAACATAATGCTTGAATCCGTCTTCCTTTATGACGAACAGGGTCTCAAGGACAGCTATGATGCATAAATGTATTGCATAATTGTATAAACTTTGGGTAAAATAACGAAAAGAAGTGAAAGAAAAACTCTTTACAGTTTTGGCTTCTTGTGTTATAATTCCCTTTGCGTGTTCCTTCACTCGGTTAAGGGATTAAACCTCAACGAGGTTTTCACCTGCCCTGTACTGGGGTTGCGAACAAATATTAATTAATGAGGTGAAATTAAAATGACACAGGCAGAAAAGCAGGCCATTATGGCTGAGTACGCTACACACGAGGGTGACACAGGTTCTCCCGAGGTACAGATTGCTGTTCTCACAAAGAGAATCAACGACCTTACTGAGCACCTTAAGGAGCATCATAAGGATCACCACTCACGCCGTGGCCTTCTCAAGATGGTCGGTCACAGACGTAATCTCCTTGCATACCTTCAGAAGGTTGACATCGAGCGTTACCGTGCTATTGTCGCAAGACTTGGTCTTCGTAAATAAGACTATCCGCAAGGGCGGCATTTATGCCGCCCTTGCAACTATGTTAAAGTGATTTTTACGGAAAGCCGCCGACAGGCTTTAGCGGTAAATAAAGCATTTAAGAACGGTTTTTGAATGCTTTATTTATTGCTAAAAGTCGAAGCCGCTTTCTGTGTAAAATATAAATATTGAAAGAAAGAGGTAAAAAGCAAATGACGACTCTCAGAAATTTCGACACATTCAAGACTTTTAAGACTGAAATTGCCGGCAGACCCTTCGTAGTCGAAATCGGCAAGATGGCAGAGCTTGCAGGCGGCGCCTGCCTTGTCCGCTACGGCGAAACAAACGTGCTTTGTACAGCTACAATGGCTGCAAAGCCCCGTGAAGGCGTAGATTTCTTCCCCCTCTCCGTAGACTTTGAGGAGAAGCTTTACTCCGTCGGCCGTATTCCCGGCTCATTCCAGCGCCGTGAGGGCAGAGCAAGCGAAAAGGCTACTCTTGCTTCCCGTGTTATCGACAGACCCATCCGTCCTCTCTTCCCTAAGGATATGAGAAACGATGTCGGCGTTGTTGCAACGGTTATGTCCGTTGACCCCGACTGCTCACCCGAAATCACCGCTATGCTCGGCGTTTCAATTGCAATCTCCATTTCCGAAATTCCGTGGGAAGGCCCTGTTTCCGGCGTTGTTGTCGGTATGATTGACGGCGAATACATCATCAACCCCACCGCAGAGCAGAAGGAAAAGAGCGATATGTACGTAACAGTCGCTTCCACCTCCGAGCTTGTTGCTATGATTGAGGCTATGGCAAACGAAGTTACCAACGACGAAATGTACAACGGTATTATGTTTGCTCACGCTGAAAACCAGAAGATTGTTGAGTTCATCAACACAATCAAGGCTGAGTGCGGCAAGGAAAAGATTGAGTTCCCGTCCAACGACCCCGCTCCCGAAATGTACGAGGCTATCAAGGATTTCGCTATCGAGGATATCCGCGTAGCTCTTGACACAGACGACAAGCGTATCCGTGACGAAAGACTCAAGCCCATCTACGAGGCTGTTCACGCAAAGTTTGACGAGGTTTATCCCGAGGAAATCGCAAAGATTGACGATTGCCTTTACAAGACACAGAAGTACGTTGTACGCCGCTGGCTTCTTGACGACAACAAGCGTGTTGACGGCAGAGGCATCAACGATGTCCGTCCGCTCGCAGCAGAAATTGACCTTCTCGACAGAGCACACGGCACAGGTATGTTCACAAGAGGTCAGACCCAGGTTCTGACCGTTACAACTCTCGGCCCCATGAGCGATGCACAGCTTCTTGACGGCATCGACAACGAAACCGAGAAGAGATATATGCACCACTACAACTTCCCGTCCTACTCCGTAGGCGAGACCAAGCCCAGCAGAGGCCCCGGCAGACGTGAAATCGGTCACGGCGCACTTGCAGAGAAGGCTCTCCTTCCTGTAATTCCGTCCGTTGAAGAATTCCCGTACTGCATCCGCCTTGTTTCCGAGGTTCTTTCCTCCAACGGTTCCACATCACAGGCTTCCGTCTGCGGCTCAACACTTTCCCTTATGGCAGCAGGTGTTCCAATCAAGGCTCCCGTTGCAGGTATTTCCTGCGGTCTTGTTACCGAGGGCGACCGCTTCATGACTATGGTTGACATCCAGGGCCTTGAGGACTTCTTCGGCGATATGGACTTCAAGGTAGCAGGCTCCAAGAAGGGTATCACAGCTATTCAGATGGACCTCAAGGTACACGGTCTTACTCCCGCTATCATCCCTGAGGCTCTCGACAAGACTTACACAGCACGCTGCGAAATCCTTGACGAGGTAATGCTTAAGTGTATTCCCGAGCCCCGTAAGGAGCTTTCCAAGTATGCTCCCAAGATGCTTACAACAAAGGTTCCCGTTGAAAAGATCAGCGAGGTTATCGGTAAGCAGGGTAAGGTTATCCAGAAGATTTGTGCAGAGTGCAACTGTAAGGTTGACGTTGAGGAGGATGGCTCCGTATTTATCTGTGCTCTCGATATTGAGGACGCAGAGCGTGCTCTCCTTATGGTCAACACAATTGCTAACGACCCCGAGCCCGGCTCATTCTACAACGGCGTTGTTACCCGTCTTATGGACTTCGGCGCATTTGTTGAAATCGCTCCCGGCAAGGAAGGTCTTGTACACATCAGCCGCCTTGATGTTAAGCGTACCGAGAAGGTAGAGGATGTTGTTGCAGTAGGTGACGAGGTTATCGTTAAGGTTCTCGAAATCGACGACCAGGGCAGACTCAACCTCTCCAGAAGAGATGCTCTTATCGAGATTGAGGGTATGGTACCCGAAAACACAATTTCCGACGCTCCTCGCCGTCCTGCACCCCGTAAGGATTTCCGCAGAGGCGACAGAAAGCCGAGAAACTGATTAGAAATTAAGATTTAAATAAAACAGTAAACAGCCTTGCTCACAACGAGTAAGGCTGTTTTTTCTGCCGAAAATTCTGTTGACTTTTCGTATTGTTCGATTATATAATTAACACAACAAATACAAATTACGGAGGTTAGGCATGAAAAGACTTATTTCAATTATTCTTGTAATGGCTATGGCATTTGCCTGTGCTGTGCCGGTGTTTGCTGTTCAGAGCGAACAGTCAGTCATATCTGTTGCGGAGGAAGGCGGAGAAAACGCATTTATTGCTTTCTTTGAGAACATATTTGAAAAAATCGAGATATTCTTTAAAGGTATAAAGTACTTCTTTGAGGTAAAAAAAGAGGGTGTTCCCAACACGATGAACAAAAACGCAATTCATATGCTCAAATCTGTTCAGGACGCAATCGGTGACAGCTTTATTATCACAACCGAGGACGGCAAGGTTATCGTAATTGACGGCGGATACACGTTTGAAACCGATTACTTTATTCAGTATCTCAAAGCCGTCACAGGACAGAGAGTGCCGAAAATTGACGTATGGTTTCTGACTCATCCTCACACTGACCACGTTCAGGTTTTCAATGAAGTAGCTGAAAACCGCATGCATCAGCTGACCTTTGATAAGGTTATCCACCACTACGCACCTTACGAATATTACGCTGCCATTGATTCGTCCGATGCGGCGGAAGGCGCAGAAATGATAGCCGAGTTTGACAGATTAAGCAAGAACTTCCCCGAGAAGGTTCAGGTTATCAACGAGGGCGATGTTTTCAATATCGGTGCGGCAAAGTTTACTACGCTCTATACCTTCGATCCTGCTTTCGAAATTGTTAACGACTCTTCCCTGATATTCCGTATGGACCTTGGCGGGAAAAGCATAATGTTTACTGGCGACGCCTTTGTGTTCTCGGGCAATAAAGTTCTTTCAAACCCCGAATACAAGGATTTGCTGGACTGCGATATATGCAAAATGTCGCATCACGGTCAGTCAGGTGTTACAAAGGAATTCTATCAGGCGGTCAATCCCGAAATCTGCCTGTGGCCGACTCCCACATGGGTGTGGAATAACGACCACGAAACTATCGTGCTTCAGACAACTGAGGTCCGCGACTGGATTGAAGAAATCGGTGTAGAGAAAAACTATGTCTCCTGGCAGGGCTCACAGGTAATATACCTGGATTAACCGGCGAATTATTATTCCGCCAATTAAGCTCAGTTTCAAAAAAATGTATACTTAAACTTAAAAGGCTGTCCTTTTGTCAGGGACAGCCTTTTATATCTTATTTGTTTACTGTTTTATTCTGCTTTCTTTTTTCTATTTCTGCTATCATATGGTCGTACTGCTTTTCGTCAATTTTTGTCTTTTTAACCATTACAAGGTAGCCTATAGTCATCAGAATTATCGGTGTAATACCGATGATAAGTCGCAGCACGACTACCATATAGCCGTCCGCACCGTCAAGCACGGCCTGAACGCCTGTGAGCTTTTGTTCTTCGGTAATGTAGCCGAGGTTTGCCTGCTGTTCAAGGTCGGATATGCCGTTTGTGATTGCAAGCATACCGATTGCAAGGTAGGTTACCATTGTTATCAGCTTTTGCAATGCGCTGGACATCTTTGCCATAAACGGACGGACAGAGAAAATAATGCCCTCGTTTCTTTCGCCTGTTTTGTATTCGTTGTACTCAATTGTGTTCATAAGGCAGATTGTAACAACCATATAGAACAGCGAATAGCCGAAGCCGATAACCAACGCTTCAACACAGTACAGCCAGAATTTTACGCCCTGCGGAACAAAGAAGCCCGTTATGAGCAGCGCTGCACAGCCGCCGCAGGCACAAAGCAGGGCAACAAGCGCAAGTCTGAAGCGGGGAAGGCGCTTTGAAATAATGGGATAAATAAAGAACACTATGCCCGAAGCTGCGGCATAGAAGGTTGTGAACATTGTAACATTTGAGCCCTCATAGCCGAATTCAAGGTAGAAATAGTTTGTAACAAAGGTTGTGACAACAGCACCGGCAAGGTTAACTACAAGCATTATAAGCGCAACCCACAGCAGCTGGTCGTTGCTGAAAATAATCTTAATCAGCTTTTTGAGTCCCGTTCTTTCTTCAAGCGGAACGTTGGCAACGTGAGGCTCCTTTACCGTTGCGCAAACAGTTGCCTGACCTGCCACAAAAGCCGCTGCAAAAATAATTGCTATAACCATATATGCGGTAATTGAGTTGCCGCCGATTGTGTTCTTGCCTGCGGTAAGAATGGGGATAAGTGCCGTTGAAAGCACTGTGCCAAGACCTGCAAAAAGGTTTGCAAAGGAGGTAATGCTGTCACGCTCACGGGGCTTGCTCGTAAGAGAGGAGAGCATAGACCAGTAGGAAATATCGTTCATCGTGTAGGTAATATCCCACAGCAGGTACAGCACGGTGAATACAGCTACGAATGCCCAGCCGGTAATACGGGTTGAGAAGAAAATAACCAGCATAACCGCATTGGTAACAGCGCCGATTAAAATCCAGGGCTTGAACTTGCCGAATTTTGTTCGTGTGTTTTCAATAATTCCACCCATAATCGGGTCGTTGAAGGCATCCCACACACAGCAGATAATCATAATAACGCTGATTGCGCTGAATTGCTCGGTAGTGAGCTGACGGGTGTAAAGAATGTAGGTGAGCAAAAATGCGTTGTAGAGGTTGTAAGCCAAATCTCTGCCGACACCGGGCACGGAATAGCACCACTTGTTGCGACGGAACATTTTCTGCTCGGGAGTCAATGCCTTTTTAGCCATTAAGCCACCGCCTTGTATAGTTTATTTAGCATAAGTATAAAATTTAAGAGGGGATATGTCAAGCAAATTACAGTTTGTCGGCGACAAACTGTTAATGAAGAATGAATAATGAAGCCGCATACGCTGATGAATAATGAATAATAACAGAAGGGCTACGCCCTTGCCCATATTATTAAGATTCGGGTGCGGGTGTCCCGCCATCAATTATTATTTCTTATTTTTTATTTATTCTCTATTCTTTTAGCAACAATTTATTGTTGCGCTAAACTGCAATTTGCAATATCTCTTTAAATATGATAAAATTCTTGTTTAAGGAGTGATTACTATGTTCAATTTGATTAAAAACTTTTTTGTTGCGCTTTTGGCGCTGATTACTGCGGCGGCACCCTTCGGCAAAACCGAACAACTGCCCGAAAGAAAGTGCAGCCCTGAGTTCAACGGCACGTTTCTGCAGTCGTGGATGAGCAGCAGTTGGGACGAGGCACGCTGGGCAGACGAGGTTGAGGCTATGCTCAACGACGGTGTGGAATACCTCGTTCTGCAGGATCTGGCGAATATGGATCCCCAAGGCAACTGGACTGTATATTACGAAAGCAATATCCCTGCCTTTGAGGGTGCAGTCTTCGGCGGTGATGTTGTTGCTGCGGCACTCAACGCCTGTAAGGGCACAAACATAAAAATCTTTATGGGTCTTGCGATGTTTGATTCGTTCTGGCTGCTTGGTAATTTCACGGGCGATTATGCAAAGGTATGTACAATTACCGCAGAAATGCTTGAGGATATTTATAATAAGTATTATTCTGTCAGCCCCGAGAATTTCTACGGCTGGTATTTTACGCCCGAAGTCAACAATCAGTTAAGCTGCGGTCCGTTGATGGGCACTATTGTCAATGAGCTTAACAAGGTGCTTGCAAAGGCAAGCGAGGTTGACGAAAGCCTGCCGATGATGATAAGCCCGTTTACCGCACATTACCTTGACCTTGGCAACGTCGCAACCTACTCACAGTGGCTCACATTTTTTGAAATGACAGATTTTCGTGACGGCGATATTGTTGCACCGCAGGACGCTGTAGGCGCAGACTGGGTAGAGGAAGACGAGCTTGTCGGAATATGGGAAATGTATTCCGCTGCCGCAAAAAAGGCAAAGGCAGATATTAGCCTCTGGGCAAACTGTGAAAATTTTGACATTGCAACAGGTCCGAGCATTCTCGGCGGTACAATTCTGCGCCCCGAAACGGAAAACATAGAATCCGTGACCGCAACACTTGACCGCTTTGTAATGCAGTTGGACGTTGCTTCACGCTACTGCGAGAATATCATCACCTTCTCATATTCTCACTATTTTGCACCGACACTTGTCAAGAGTATGTACATTGAAACCTACCGTGACTATGTCGAAAACGGCTATGTCCTCGAAACTCAGGCGCCGTCTGCCCCCGTTGTTACGGCAACAGCGGATGAAAACGGCGTTACAGTAAGCTGGACTGAATCAACGGATAACTTCGGCATTGCGTATTACAGGGTGTGCAAAAATGGCGAATTCCTGACAAGAGTTGAAAACTATAAATGGGATTATCCGCTTTGCGTAACCGATGCCGCAGGCACGGCAGAGGACGTTTATACCGTAACGGCGGTTGACGCAGCAGGGAATTACAGTTTAGCGCAACAATAAATTGTTGCGAATGAATAATGAATAGTGAATAATGAATAATTGCGGGCGGGACACCCGCACCCGAATCTTAATAATATGGGTAAGGGCGTAGCCCTTCTGTTATTATTCATTATTCATCAGCGTATGCGGCTTCATTATTCATTCTTCATTAACAGTTTGTCCCGACAAACTGTAATTTGAATTGCATTTCCCTTTACAACGCCGGACTTTTATGTTATATTAATTTTTAGTTTATTTTTCTAAAAGGTGGCGCAATCCTCACGGGATGTTAGGGAAAACGGTTAAGGCGGCGTTTGTAAAATCGTTGCCTGTTTTTGCAGGTTACATAGTGCTTGGCATAGGCTTCGGCGTTTTGCTCGGCAAGGCAGGCTACGGTCTGATATGGGCACTCGTTATGAGTGTTACAATGTACGCAGGCACAATGCAGTACGTTGCAGTTACTCTGCTTTCGGGTGGTGCGTCGCTTATTTCAACGGCGGTCACAACTCTGCTTGTCCAGGCAAGGCACCTGTTTTACGGCATTTCGATGATTGAAAAATACAAGGGAGCAGGCTGGAAAAAGATTTATCTTGCCTTTTCGCTTACGGATGAAACCTATTCACTGCTTTGTGACGGGCATTATCCCGAAGGGCACAACCCCCATTGGTACCGCTTCTTTGTTTCTCTCTTTAATCAGAGCTACTGGATTATGGGCTGCCTCATCGGCAATTTTCTGGGCACAAACGTGCCGTTCAACTCAAAGGGTATCGAGTTTGCAATGACTTCGATTTTCGTTACCGTTTTTGTTGAGCAATGGAAGAGCACGAAAAACCACCTGCCTGCAATTATAGGCGTTGTGTGTACGGCTGTCTGCCTTGCGGTTTTCGGCAGTGAGGATTTTCTCATTCCGTCAATGATAGCAATTACAGTTTTGCTCTTTGTGCTTCGCAAGCCTCTTGAAAGGCAAGAGGAGGTGAGCGGCAATGAGTAAGGAAGTCATAATGCACTCGGGCTTGATTATTGCCGTTTCGGCGGTTATAACGGCGCTTCTTCGTGGCTTGCCGTTTGTAATCTTTTCAAAGAAAACGCCGAAATTCATAACCTTCCTCGGAAAGTTTCTGCCATACGCCGTTATAGGTATGCTCGTGGTCTACTGCCTGAAGGACGCAAATTTCACCTCAATGCCCTTCGCTTTGCCTGAGCTTATTGCAATTGCCGCAGTTGCCCTTATTCACCTGTGGAAACGCAATACACTTCTTTCCGTTGCGGGCGGCACGCTTTTTTATATGTTTTTGGTGCAGATTATTTTTAAATAAAAGGAGAAATAAAAAATGTTCGCAAAACTTTTCAGCCTTTGTCTTGCAATTATGTATGCAATCACACCTTACGTTGCTCCGTCAACCGAAACACCGATTGACGTGCTCAACGAGGAAACAGTAAAGCTCACCTTTGCTGCTCTTGCTGACCCTCAGGTTTCAAACTATATGTTTGAGCGTGAGAGAGTCTTTCACGGTGTAGGCGATGATATTGCCAATTCCTCTGTCGATATTGATGCGCTTCTTATCGCAGGCGATATTGCAGAAAACGGTCTTCAGTGCGAGTTTGACACCATTGCTTCCCACATTGCGGATGCTCCCGTAAGCCACTACATTATGGCAACGGGCAACCACGATATGAGACTGCGCCTTTATAAGCAGAGCACAAAGCGCTTCTGCGATTTTACAAACGGTCTCAACGCAGGCGTTGAAAGCGACCTTACAATTGACAAGGTACGCTACTCTTACGAAATCAACGGCTACACCTTCATCGTAATGGGTACCGATAAGACCGAATTTGAAGAAGCCTATATCAGCCCCGAGCAGCTTGAGTGGCTTGACACAACACTTAAGGAAGTTTCAGGCGATAAGCCCGTATTCGTTGTTCTTCACCAGATTCTTAAGGACACACACGGCCTTCCTCTCACCTGGGGTAACGGCAAAAACGAAAAGTTAGGCTCAGTCGGTGAGCAGTCCGACGAAATTCAGGCTATCCTTAATAAGTACAGCAACGTTATCCTTATCACGGGCCATATGCACACGGGCTTCGGTCAGTACACATATCAGAAGGTTGACAACTTCCACTCCGTAAACCTTCCCTCAATTTGTATTGAGAATAAGGACGGCGATTACAACGGCCCCGGTATCGGTTATATGGTCGAGGTTTACGACGAGAAGGTTGTTTTCAGAGCAAGAGACTTTGACGACGGCTGCTATGTACCCGATTACGATATTACAATTAACCTCAGCAGATAAATAATTGAAATTAAAAAGAGAGAAAGCTAAAAACTTTCTCTCTTTTTTTGTTTGGCGACAATCAAAATTATTAAAAACGCCTTTAGTAGTATTATATACTACTTTATACTATATGTCAATACAATGACACATAAAATGCTACAATAATTTGGAATTAAAAAGGAGGCGTTTTATGAAACCGTTAAAAGAAAAGGTGAGCATTACGCTTGACAGCGATATTGTTGAAAAGATTAAAGTCCTTGCAGAAAACGATGACCGTTCATTTTCACAGTATATCAACAAGGTTCTCAAAGACTATATAAATGAATTGAAAGACATTCAAGAATAATTAACGCCTCCGACAAGCCCTGTCGGAGGCGTTTTGGCTTATTTATTTATCGATATTGTTTTCATATCACCGAAGCAGACAACATAATCGTCTGCGGTCAGTCCTTGTCTGACGGGGTAGTCGGTTGACATTATCTGTGCGCCGCTTTCAAAGGCCTTCTCACGTCTTTTTTCGCTTATGCTTGTAAATTCATCCGATCTTGTGCGTACTATAAATTTGTTGGCGAGTGCTTCCTTTATGTCATCAAATTCATCCTCGGGTTTGTTGATGAGCAGGAAAGAGGCACAATCACGGTTTATATCCTTTGCCCTGAGCATCGGAAACATAGCCTGTGTATGCAGTGACGGATCAAGGTCCATATAGCCTTCCGTTGTCTGGCACTCGTGGAAAAGTATTAGCACTTTGCCGAGCATATCCTCTACCTTGCACCAGTCGTCTGCTCTGCGCATTTCGCCGAAGCTTTCGTATTCACGCAGCATATCGTCAGGGGTGAAAAGTCTGTCGCCGAGCATTTCCCGCAGCACTTTGTCAAGCTCTTTGGTGTAATCAAGGTTGAGCACCTTCATATCCTCCATAGGAATGAAAAGCTCCTTGGGCTCAATTATTATCGTAATCGGCAGGTGATCTGGATTGTTGTCCGACCACATTGCAATTTCTTTCATAGCGAGTGCAAAATCGTAGCACGAGGTTGTCATCTCCAGGCAGGGGCTGTGCATACAGGTAAAGGAAATGTCACCGTTTCTGTCAAAAACCTCAACGTCAATCTCAAAGCTGTAAATGCCGCTGTTGAGCTGCTCTGTAAGCGTGGGGCTTACGAAATCCGCCATTGTTTCGGGAATAAGTCCGAAGGTGAGGTCGGAAAGCTTACCGTAAATCTGCTTGATTACGTCAACGGACTCGGTCTGGTAGCTGTTGTGTGTGGCGGTGTAACGAAGCTCATTGAATTTAAGTCCTGCGTCAAGCTCTGCCTGCAAATCTCCGTTAAAGAAAACGCTTTGGTCTACGGGGGCAATTTCACCGCTTGCGTAAGATTTTTCAAGTGATTGAATACGCTGAATCTGCTCTTCAATTTCTGCGTTGAGTCTTTCGTTGTTTGCTTCTGTAAGCGAAAAGGCAAGTACAATTACGCTGACAAGCAGAGGTATAAACCTGAACGGATACTTTAAGATTTTCAATAATACTTCCATAAAGCCGATACCTTTCCGTTAGCTTTTTTATATGCTTAATTATACCATCCGAAAACAAATTTGCAATACAGTAATTTACATTGTGCGGCTTTTGTGGTAAAATGTATACATTATATTTTCCACGGAGTTGATTTTATGCCGGGTCTTGTTCTCGAAGGCGGCACCTTCCGTCCGCTTTTCTCCTGCGGCGTTATGGATGCTCTGCTTGAAAACGATGTTCACTTTCCCTACCTTGTAGGCGTTTCGGCAGGCATATCCGACAGCGTTTCTTACGTTTCCAAGCAAAAGGGAAGAAACCTCGATATGATAGTCGAATACCGCCACGATAAGCGTTATTTTGGTATCCGCAATCTTTTTACCGAGGACCGTTCCTTCTTTGGCAGAAAGTTTATTTACGAAACCCTGCCCAACGAAATAAATCCGTTTGACTATAAAACCTTCCGTGCAAACCCTGCCGAAGTATGGGTGGGTGTTACAAATGCGCAGACCGGTGAAATGGAGTATTTCTGTGACAAGGAAACGGCAGAAGGCTTTTTGCTGCTTGAAGCAACCTGTGCATTGCCCATCGTCTTTCCTCCTATAATCTATGGCGGAAAGCAGTATTACGACGGCGGTCTGGTTGATTCAATTCCTGCAAAAAAGGCAATTGAGGACGGACACGAAAAACTGCTCATTGTCCTGACCCGTACCGAAGGTTATGTAAAGGAAGAATCAAAGGTATATAAGCTTGCCGCCGCATTGCTCAAACGCAAGTATCCCAAGGTTGCCGAGCTGCTTCTGACCCGTCATATCCGTTACAACAAGGAAGTTGAATTCTGCAATCAGCTTGAAAAAGAAGGCAAGGCGGTAATCCTGCGCCCGAGTGAGGATGTGCAGATATCCTCTCTTGAAAGCGACGTGGAAAAAATAAAAAAGATTTATTGGTACGGCTACGACCTTGCCAACAAGAATATGGATAAAATCAAAGCATTGTTTGATTAATCTCTGATAATAATTTCAGCAGACAGTATCACAAAATACTGCCTGCTGATTTTTATTGCAATATTATTTTTTCAACCTCTTCATAACTGCCGGCAATATATGTCGGGTTAATGTCGGGGTGAGGCTTTTCAGCAAAATAGCAGGTGTCAATTCCTGCGTTTATTCCGCCCTTGATGTCCGAGGTGGGGGAGTCGCCGATGATTAAAACTTTGCTCTTGTCCTTTTCCTCTATGTTTTTAAAAACATAGTCAAAATATTCCTTGTCGGGCTTCTGACAGCCGACCTCCTCGGAAACAAAGGTCTTAATAAACACCTTGTCAAGTCCGCTTACAGCCATTCTGTTAGCCTGAATGTGTGCCGTGCCGTTGGTAACTGCGTAAAGCTGAACACCTTTACTGATAAGCCTTTCACACAGCTCAAGTGCACCGTCGTAGAGTATTCCCATACCTGCGAGCATAGCCTTGTAATCCTTGCCAACCTGCTGAGCATCGGCAGTAACTTTCATTTCTTCAAACAGTATTTCGTATCTTCTTGTGCCGATTTCGTCTTTGGTAATTTCTTTTCTCTCGAATGCCTTCCAGAGGCTGTCGTTAATTGCGGAATAACGCTCGTAAACGTTGATATTACAAGGAATACCGTGCTTTTTCATTGCGGCAAAAAAGCCCTGCCTTTCGGCACTTGCAAAGTCCAGCAGTGTTCCGTCAAGGTCAAATAAAGCGGTCGTGTATTTCATAGCCTACCTCACAGTTGAAATAATTATCGGAAGCACCTCGGGGCACTCGTTTCCTAGCTCAAAAGCTGATACATATTCCTTTGCCGCAGAAGCGAACAAAGTATCATCATTTGCATAAAGTGTGGCAAGTATATCACCTTTACACACCTTATCTCCCGTCTTTTTCAAAATCTTAAGTCCTGCGGCAAAATCAATTTTGTCGGTTGCCGTTTTTCTGCCTGCACCAAGCATACAGGCGGCAATTCCTATGCGCTCGGAATCCATTTTCGTTATATATCCGTCACTTTCAGCAACAATATCGAAGGTGTATTTTGCCTTCGGGAATTTGTCGGTATCATCAAGGTAAGTGCTGTCGCCTCCCTGTGCTTCGACACAAGCCTTGAAGGTTTCAAAGGCTCTGCCGCTTTCAAGCGCATCCTTTGCAAGCAGCAAACATTCTTCTTCGCTACCCTTGCCTGCAAGCATAAGCATATTAGCTGCAAGAGTTAAGCAAAGCTCTTTCAGGTCTTCGGGGCCGTTGCCTTTGAGTGTTTCAACCGCCTCAATTACCTCAAGGCTGTTGCCGACGTTAACGCCAAGCGGCACATCCATATTTGAAATAACTGCCGCCGTTTTTCTGCCGACAGCCGTGCCTATATCAATCATTTCACGGGCAAGGCTTTGCGCAAGCTCGGGCGTTTTCATAAATGCACCGCTGCCCACCTTTATATCCAGCACTATGCACGCAGCGCCTGCGGCAATCTTTTTGCTCATAATCGAGGAGGCAATAAGCGGAATACTGTCAACCGTAGCCGTAACATCACGCAGAGCGTACAGCTTTTTGTCGGCAGGTGCAAGGTTGCCCGACTGACCTATAACGCTCATCGAGCTTTTTTCAACAACTCCGAAAAATTCCTCTCGGGTGAGTGTTGTTTTGTATCCCGGTATGGATTCGAGCTTGTCAACAGTACCGCCTGTGTGACCAAGTCCTCTGCCGCTCATTTTGGCAACCTTAACGCCGCAGGAGGCCACAATCGGCGCAACTATTAGCGTGGTTTTGTCACCGACACCACCCGTTGAATGCTTGTCGGCGGTTATTCCGCCAAGCGCAGACAGGTCAACCGTGTCACCAGAATTCGCCATAGCAAGCGTAAGGTCGGCCGTTTCACGCTTTGACATGCCCTTGAAAAATATCGCCATAAGCATAGCTGTTAGCTGGTAATCGGGAATTGAGCCGTCCGCCGCACCGAAGGCAAAAAACTCAATCTCCTCTTTCGTCAGCTCAAAGCCGTCACGCTTTTTCTTGATAATATCGTAAAATCTCATAGCTTTTTCACCTCATAAAGAAAAGCTGTACGGCAAAAGACTGCCGAGTGTGTGTTCTTCAAAATCGTCCGTACTCTTTGCAACGATAAGCTTAAAATCTTTGTCGCAGAATTCACTCATAACCTGCCTGCATATTCCGCAGGGGTAGGGCAGGTCAGGTTCGTCAGCCTTACCGCCGACTATTGCAATTGCTTCAAAATCCCTGTGCCCTGCCGTAACGGCAGTAAAAACAGCGGTTCGTTCAGCGCACATTGTTGCGCCGTAGCTTGCGTTTTCAATGTTACAGCCTGTGAAAATACTGCCGTCCTTACAAAGAATTGCCGCACCTACGCTGTAGCCTGAATAGGGCGAGTATGAATTTTTCCTTGCCTCAAGTGCTGCCGAAATAAGCTCTTTCATTTTCGTAACTCCTTACTGTATTAACACTATTATACCATTTTACATAAGATATACAAGAGCAGAGCACGATGAATTTTCACTCGTGTGCTCAATACACGAAAGGAGCACAAGTTTATGCGTATGAATGAGCCCGTGCGTATGGGTTGTGAAGTGTGTAACAAGCGCAGCGAAATGCAGTTTCACCGTGCTGTTATGCCTTTTCCCGACGATTGGGCAATAGCAATGGCATATGTGCCTATGCAGACGGATACATCTGCCTATGAGCCTGCACAGGCTCTGTGCGAGGGCACTTTGTTTGTTGCGCTCAACAAGCCTTTTAAAAGAGGGTGTGCCAGATGAACACTAACCACGCAGAGCTTTGCAAAAAACTTGCGGCGGCAGATTTTGCGCTTTGGGATTTGCACCTCTACCTCGACACTCACCCCGGCGACCTTAACGCCGTAGGTGTCTGCAACAAGCTGCAGAAGAATGCGGCAATGCTCAGAGCAGAATATGAGGCGGCCTGCGGTAAGCTCACAGCAGCCGATGCACACGGCGTCGAGTGGCTGTGTGACCCGTGGCCGTGGGAGAAATGCGGGTGTGATTGCTGATGTTTGTATATGAGAAAAAATTACAGTACCCTGTAAATATCAAAACCCCCAATGCCAAACTGGCAGCTGTTATAGTCAGCCAGCTCGGCGGTCCCGACGGTGAGCTCGGCGCCTCAATGCGCTACCTCAACCAGCGCTATACAATGCCTTGGGGTGAACTCAAAGGCCTGCTGACGGATATCGGTACGGAAGAACTTTCTCACATCGAAATGGTAGGCACATTGCTTTACCAGCTTACGAAAAATCTTACCGTTGATGAAATCAAGCGTCAGGGCTTTGACAAGTATTTCGTTGACCACACAACAGGCGTTTATCCCGTAGCCGCAAGCGGTATGCCGTGGACTGCTGCAACAATCCAGTCAACGGGCGATACGCTTGCCGACCTTTACGAAAACCTTGCCGCAGAGCAGAAGGCGAGAAAGACCTACGATAATATCCTCCGCCTTTCCGATGACCCCGATGTAAGCGATGTCATCAAATTCCTGCGTGCAAGAGAAGTAGTCCACTTCCAGCGCTTTGGTGAAGGCCTGCGCTTTGCAACCGAAAAGCTCGACAGCAAGAATTTCTATGCCTGCAACCCGTCGTTTGACAAAAACTGCGGTTGCTGAAAAAGGACAATATCTGAAATAAAACAAATCGGTGTGCGGAGAAATCCGTACACCGACATTTTATTTGATTTTGTTACGGTAGTAAGTTATAAGCAAATCCAAATTATATTTATAAGTTTAATATTTTATGTTGCTTTGTTCTGCAAGTTGTGTTAAAATTACAAAGTATATGTGGAAGTGTTTTTTTGTGCAAATTTTATGTCAGGTGATGCTTGTGTTTGATATTCATTGCCATATATTACCTTGTGTTGATGACGGCTCGGGAAGCCTGATTGATTCGGTTGAAATGGCCGAACTGGCGATTCGTTCGGGAACGGTCGGAATTATCGCAACACCGCACTGCAATATGCCGGGAGCATTTGAGAATTTTTGGTCGGCAGATTTTGATGCAAAGATTAAGGAACTGAATGGTGCCCTTCTGAACCGAAACATTCCGATAATGGTCTATCCGGGTCAGGAAATATTTGCTTACGGCGATATTGTCGAGCGGATAAAAAACAATGAGTTGATTACGCTTAATAATTCAAAATACATTCTTGTTGAGTTCGATTTTTCGGTGTCTGAGCGGGAGATGCTTAAATATCTCCGGATGATAATGGCAGAGGGTTATGTTCCGATTGTTGCTCATCCTGAGCGATATTTTCTTTTCGGTGAAGCCCCTGAAACGGTTAGGGATATTCGCTCTGTCGGTGCACTTGTCCAGGTCAACAGCTCAAGTATTACAGGAAACTTTGGCTATTATCCTGAACGTGTGGCTTCATATTTCCTTGAAAATCAACTGGCCGATTTTGTTGCAAGTGATGCACACAGCCAGTATTCCAGAACTCCCGACCTTTTTTCGGTGCACGAAATGATATGCGAAAATTATTCCTATGAATATGCAGATTTACTGTTGGATGGGAATCCTCTGAACGTGATAAATAACAAAGAAATACGGTGATGATTTATGGTTAAACTGTTGCAAAGACTTACTCTGGTGCTGTTTATTCTGGTGCTGGCGGCTTTTATAGCTTTTTCAATTGTGGAAAGACTGACAACAGATACAACAATGCCTTACATAACGGTTGATTCCGATGTTATTGAAATAAGCGTAAAGGATAAAAAAGAAGCTCTGCTTTCCGGAGTTACTGCTTACGACGGAAAGGACGGAGATATTTCTGACAGAATTCTCATTGAGTCTATATCCAAATTTATTGAGCCCGGTGTTTGCTCGGTAACCTATGCAGTGGCAGATTCTGATAAGCATGTTGCAAAGCAGACGCGTACTGTCCGCTATACAGATTATACTCCGCCCGAATTTTATATGAAGCGTGCGTTGGTTTACGGTGTTGATGAGGCGCTCGATATAAGGGCAGCCGTAGGTGCACGTGATAGTATAGACGGTGATATAAGTGACAGAGTTTCCATTGTCACCACTGATTACGTCAAGAACACAATAGGTGTTTTTACTGTTTCGCTTCAGGTTTCAAACAGCATGGGTGATACGATTTATCTCGATGTTACGGTTCATGTTGAAGGCAACGAAACAATGGCACCGCAAATTCAGCTTAAAAAGAGCCTGATTTATGTAAAGAAGGGCGAAGAGCCGATTTTTGAGGACTACCTCGGTGACGTTACGGTTAACGGTGTGCTGATGAAGAAGGATGAAATTCAGCTTCTTATTTCTACCAACTTTGATTCCGAAGAAACCGGTACCTATAACGTACATTACTATATCACAACCAATGAAGGCTATGAGGGCCACTCGATTCTGACGGTTGTTGTAGAGGAGTGATGGGAATGAAAAACAGAAGTTCAGAAATAACTTTCAATTTTGAATGGAACAGTCTGATAAAAGATATGGTGCAAAGTCTGTGGTGTATTGTTCTTATCGCTCTGGCTGCTCTGATGAGTATTCAGGTTGTTGAAAAGAGTATTTATACCCCCACATATACCAGTACGGCTGTTCTCGTTGTGCGCTCAAGGGTCGGCACAACGGGTGCGTTCAGCAGCCTGACTGCATCGATGGAAATGGCCAACATTTTTACAGATGTATTCAAGCAGAATTCTCTTAAAAAGCTGGCAGCCGAGAATATAGGACTGGATTCCTTTGACGGTACAATTACCACAAGCCTTACGGAGGCTACAAACCTTCTGAATGTTTCCGTCAAAGCAAAGGATCCTGAGCTTGCATTCAGGCTGCTCAGGTCAATTCTTGAGGTTTATCCCGAGGTTACGCAGGCAGTTTTTACCGATTCGGTTATAGATATTGTTTCTGAGCCTAAAATGGCAACATTTCCCTCAAACTCAAGGCTTACGGTGTACAGAAATGAAATAATATTTCTTGCTATGCTGCTGGAAGGAGGACTTGTTGCGGTTTTCTCGCTGTTCAGAGGTACGGTTAAGGAGGAAAAAGGCTTTGACGATAAGGTTGACGCCAAGCTCCTAGGCACAATATCTCACGAAAAGCCTCACCTTTCCAGAAAAGAACGCTTCAGACGCAAAAAGAGAGCGCTTCTTATCAACGATGCTTATGCCAGCTTGAAGTTTTCGGAGGATTATCAGAAGATCTGTAATAAGTTTGAGTATATGTACAAGAACCAGGGTAAGCAAACCTTTGTTATTTCCAGTGTGGCTGAAAACGAAGGTAAATCAACCGTTGCGTCAAACATTTCGCTTGCTCTTGCGGAACTTGGCTATAACGTTATTCTCCTGGATATGGACTTGCATAAGCCTTCAATTTATAAGATTTTCGATTTCTATGATGCGGCCGAAACAGATTGGTCTGATATACTGTCAAGCAAAACGGAGCTTGTCAATATGAGGTTTTACCGCTACAGAAAAAGCGGACTTATAATTGCGTTCAACAAGAAAACTAACACAAATAAAAAGGTTATGATAAACAATCAGGTGGTGGGCAGCAGGCTTGAAAAGCTCAAAGCCAAGGCTGATTTTATAATTATTGATACCCCGCCTACTTCTGTTTCGGCGGATGCGGTTGCAATTGCTGAAAAAGCGGATGCAACTGTGCTCGTTGTCCGAACGGACTGTGTGCTTGTTGAAGATATAAACGAGGCTGTCCTTAATATTACGGAATCCGGCGGCAAGCTTGAAGGCTGTATACTCAATAATGTTTACGAACCGTTCACCTTGTTTGGTCAGATTGGCGTTGATGAAAGAGGTTACTATTCCCGCAGTAACCATTACGGATACGGTTACGGCTATTCGAAGCCTGCCCATACATATACGGACGGCTATTTGAGAAACCCTGAGGCGGGATATTCTTACGACTCATCAGATGATACAAGAAGTGACGAATAAGGTTGGTAGACTATGAATAACAATCCTGTTAATAAAGAGAATAATGGGTCGAGCGTTGAGCTGCGCATATTTTTCGGAGATATATGGCGTGGTGTAAGAAAATTTGGTTGGGTTGCTGTTGCTCTCGCTGTGCTGTTGGGCGGAGTGCAGTTTTATCGCAGCTTTACGAGCTTTGTGCCTGCGTATAATGTTTCTGCAACCTTTACCGTTCACACCGAAAACGAAGTTCTTACGGGAGATAACGGAATAGCAGCATATTCTTTCTATTATGACCGTGAAACGGCAGACCAGTTGGCAACGGTTTTTCCGCATATTATCGGCAATCAAATTCTGCGTACCAAGGTTTGCAATGACCTGGGTGTTGAAAGTATGCCTGCTTCAGTCAGCGCAAAATGTGTTCAGGGTACGAATATGGTTACACTTACCGCAACCGGAACTGACCCTCAGCTGACGTATGATACGCTACTTTCTGTCATAGAGAATTATCCCGAGCTGGCTGATTATATTATCGGACGCACTAAGGTTGTAATGATAAACGAGCCTATTGTGCCTGAAAAGCCCTCCAACGAAGGGGCGTGGGTAGCTTCTGTATCAAGAGCTGTCCTTATCGGAGCAGCACTGGGTCTGGCATGGATTGTTGTGTATGCGTTCATGCGTAAGACCGTACGCACCAAAGAGGATATCAGAACGGTGTTCAATCAGCACTGTGTTGCGGTTTTACCTCAGGTCGTATTCAAAAAATACCGCAGAGAAATTGACAAAAGCATACTTATTACCAACCCTCTTGTAGGTAATGATTTCCTTGAATCTCTGCGTTTGATGAGAGGCTCGCTTCAGAGCTTGCTGGCAGATGACAAAAAAACGGTAATGGTTACAAGCACTGCTCCCGCAGAGGGTAAGACCGTTGTTGCGGCAAACCTTGCTTCAATTTTTGCAAAGGAGGAGAAAAAAGTCCTCCTGATTGATGCTGACCTTCGCAATTCGGGTCTTAAGAGCTTGTTCGGAAGGGTAAAAGTTCCGAAAACTGAGAAAGTAAAAAACAGCTTTTACCGTGTGGATACAGTAGATTCTCTCGGTTTTGATCTGCTTACATTTAACAAACAGATTAACGATGTTCGGAAAATTGTCCGTTCAGACGAACTGAAACGAAAGCTTAATGAGTTCAGGTCGGAGTATGATTTTATCTTTGTTGATACTCCTCCCTGCGGTATAATTTCAGATGCCGCAATGCTTGCGCAGTCGGTTGATGCAATTGTTTACGTAATAAGGGAAGATGCTGTTATGCAAAAAACTATCCGCACGGGTATCAGCTCAATGCTGGAAACCGATGCACAATTCCTTGGCTGTATACTTAACGGTGCTGCAATCGGCTTTGGCGGCTATTATCGGTATGGCGGCTATTACAGCAACTATCGCTACGGTTACTCGGCAAAACACAGCTATGGCAAAAAGAAGAGCCGGTGGTAATAAAATAATATTTGAATAGGAGGTGATAATGTGAAAAAACCGGCTGAATATGTATCTCTGTTCCGCTCAATGAGTAAGGAGTGGAGGTGGATTCTGCGTTATGTTTCACGTTATCGTCTTCAGATAATTGTTTATGTCGTAATAGGCATTCTGAGTACGGCGATGGGCATTGGCTCAACCGTTGCTTCAAAATATCTTATAGATTCTGTCGTTTCCCGTGACACGAAAACTGTTGCCGTAAGCGCTGTGCTGGCGGTTAGCCTTGCTTTGGCACAGATTGTCGTAAACGCAGTAACATCAAGGGTTGCGACCGTTGTTGGCACTAAGGTGAGCAATGAAATTCGCTCAAATGTGTACGAGCATATGGTTTGTTCGGATTGGGAGGATATAAGCAAATATCATTCGGGTGACCTGCTAAACAGAATCGAAGGCGATGTTTCTGCCTTGGCAAGCAGCGTGATTTCTTTTGTGCCTAACGTTTTTATGAGAGTAACTCAGTTTGCAGGCTGCCTTGCGGTTGTTCTTTACTATGATTCTATAATGGCGCTTTTTGCTTTGCTGAGCGCTCCTTTCCTTGCGGTTACATCAAACATTTCTGCCAAAATGATGCGCAAGTATAATGTTGAAAGCCGTAATATGAACGGAAAAATTCTTTCGTTTTATTCGGAATCCATACAGAATATTCAGACTATCAAGGCGTTTGGAATAACGGGAAGATATGTCAGTCAGCTCAAGGATTATATGGCTGTTTACAGGAAAATGAGACTTGACCACAATAAGTTTTCCGTTGTAATGACTGCCGGCCTATCCGTTATAGGCTTGCTGGTTGCATATCTCTGCTACGGCTGGGGTGTGTGGCGCTTGTGGCAGGGCTTTATAACCTTTGGTACGATGACGCTGTTTTTGCAGATTTCTGGTCAGCTTACATCATCGTTTTCCGCTATCGTTTCATTGCTACCCACATCAATTTCCATTGCTACGGCGGCAGGCAGAATCATGGAGATTACTGATATTCCGCCGGAAAAAAATGACGATGATTCCGCTGCTGAAGATATGGCTGCCGCAGCTGAAGAATCGGGGATTTCTCTGAAATGCGATAACCTGACTTATGCATATAAGGGTACGGATATACCTGTTGTAAAGGATATATCGTTCTATGTGAATCCCGGTGAAACGGTTGCGTTGGTTGGTCCTTCGGGCGAGGGTAAAACAACAATACTTCGCCTTATTCTCGGCCTTGTCAAACCGCAGGACGGATGTATGACAATGTCAGTTTCCGATGGCAGGGTGCTTGCTGTTTCTGCAAGCACGAGAAGATTCTGCTCGTACGTACCGCAGGAAAATGCGGTTTTTGCGGGCAGTATAGCCGATAATCTGCGCATCGTAAAGCCGGACGCTGCGGATAAAGAGCTTGTTGAAGCTCTTAAAAACGCAGATGCATGGGGCTTTATTGAAAAACTCCCTGACGGAATGTATACACAGATGAATGAAAAGGGCGTGAATTTTTCAGAGGGTCAGGTGCAGCGAATTTCAATTGCACGGGCATTGCTGAGAAATGCTCCCGTACTGGTAATGGACGAGGCAACCAGCGCACTTGATGCCGGAACGGAAGCCACAGTTCTTGCAAATATTATGAAATCTTATCCTAACAGAACTTGTGTTATCACCACTCACAGACCGAGTATGCTGCAATACTGCAACAGGGTATACGAGGTTGATGTTGCAGGTAATCTCACACTTAAATAAAGACAAAACAGCTTGTGCAGCAGGTAAAGCTACGCAAGCTGTTCTATTTATATTTATTTTAAAGATTTTAGTTGATTTGTGTAGAAAGAGATGATATAATTTATTCTGTATAAAAAGGCAGTGCATTCATTTTCGGGAGGTCCGGTTATGTACCGTGTTAAAGAAGGTTTCATCATACGCAAAATAGGCGGGTATGTTATGGCTGTGCCGACAGGAACACAGACATCCGAGATGCACGGTATGATTGCGCTCAACGAAACCGGAGAGCTGCTTTGGAATATGCTCGAAAAGGGCGCTGAATCCGAAGAGCTTGCCCAGGCACTTGCCGAGCATTATGAAGTAGAAAAGTCGGTTGCACTCAGCGATGTAACCAGATTTATTGATATGCTCAAAGAGCAGGGTGCTTTACAGTGACTAACGGCTGCGAAAAATTCGGTGAAGGTTTTCTCGGTAAACTTAATATTTGGGCAAAGGAAAACTGCGTGCCGTTCAGCACGTCCTTTGAGCTGACACCTTTCTGTAATTTTCGCTGCGTTATGTGCTATGTCCGCCTCGATAAAGAGCAGGCAGAGCAGCAGGGTCGTTTGCTGTCAGCCTCCGAGTGGCTGGAAATAGCAAAGGACTTGCGGGATATGGGTACGCTTCAGATTGACCTCACAGGCGGCGAGGTTTTTGTATATCCCGAATTCTGGGAGCTGTACAGCGAGCTTAACAGGATGGGCTTTCTGATAGCCGTGCTTTCAAACGGCTCGCTGATTGATGAGTCGGTTATGGAAAAATTCCGTTTGTACGGTATGCCGCACAGCGTAAAGCTCACTTTATACGGTGCAAGCGATGACACCTATGTAAGGGTATGCGGTTCATCAGACGGCTTTTCAAAAATTTCAAAAGCAATAGACCTGCTGCAAAGCGCAGGCGTGCCGGTAACAATGTCAGCAACCGTTGTTCGGGAAAACGCAGATGACCTGCAGGCTATGTATAGATTTGCCGCAGAAAAAGGAATACGGCTGCATCATTCGGTGGCGGTGCTCAAGCCGTCACGTGGTGCTGTTAATACGGCAGAAAGCTCAAGACTCGGGTTTCTCGACTATTCATACGAATATACGTTGGAGGATTTGGAAAACAGCCGATACCGTATTCCCGAATATCCTTTTTCAATGTGCGCAGGTTACCGTAAGTCGTTGTTCATCACGTGGAACGGGCATCTTCAGCTCTGCTCTTTTATGAGCAGGCCTTATGTCGAGTACTCTGGAGATATAAAAACTGATTTTTTTGAGCTGTACGGTTTACTTGAACAGATAAAAAATCCGCCCGAATGTGCGGCCTGCGAATGGAAAGAGTTTTGTCAGAGATGTCCGGCAGTACTGTGCTGTGAAAGCGGTCATCCTGAAAAAATTGATAATAATTTTTGCGAAACGGCAAAGCAGTTAAAGCTGTTATACGATATGAAAAGGGGAATGAATTATGAAGAATAAGTACGTTGCTCCCGAAAGTAAGCTCATCGCACTCAACTTTAAAGAGAGTATTGCTGCTTCTGAAAGCGGCGATATAGTCAGCGGTATGGCTGTTATCAAGTTCCACGCAGCCAAGGATGCTTGCAGAGAAACCTATACCAAGCGTATTCCCGTAACACAAGGCGTAGGTCCTGATTTTGTCGACTATTACAGCGATTTTATGACGCTGGTACAGTCAACCGGTAATTTTGAAGCATACTTTTACTGCTTCAACGGTATGCAGGATATATGATTTGTATTGCGGACTTACTCATTGAGTGGGACGATGACCGCCGCAGCTTTATAAAAGATTTTGTTGCGGATTCATACGGTACGCCCGTGATGAGAATTGATTTTCGGAGCAGCTTGCCCGAATGCCACAGTGTTAAATACACCGACAGGCTGTCTGACAGGTTTTTGTGTGCAGATAACGGCGGCTTCCTTTTTGCCAACAAGGATTGGTCTGAGGCAACCTCGTATCTTCTGCCTGAATCTAACTCGGATTATACCTTGCCGCTGGCGGCAATTTGCTCAAGGCTTTCGTATTACAACGCTCTGCTTGCACATTCTTCGTTTGTAATATATCGGGGTAAGGGCATTGTTTTTACAGGATATTCCGGTGTGGGAAAAACTACGCAGGCTGAACTTTGGGCAGAGTATATGGATGCCGAAATAGTAAACGGCGATAAGGTTCTGCTTCGTGAGACAGACGGCAGCTTTTATGCATACGGTCTGCCGTGGAAGGGCTCTTCGGAATACTGCCTCAACAGAAAAGCAGAGCTTAGCGGCGTTGTTGTGCTCAGGCAGGCTGAAAGCAACCGCATAACAAGGCTTGATGAAGAAGCTACGGAATTTTTTATGCCGCATATCTTTCTTCCGCACTGGGATAAGGAATGTCTGGGCAGTGCGCTGGATACTTTTGATAAGCTTATCAGTAATGTTCCGGTGTATCTTCTGGAGTGCAGGCCTGATGAAGAGGCTGTTGAAATTACAAAAACTGCTGTTTTCGGGTGAACTATGGAAAAGCTGGACTGTTCCGCACTTGATGTGGCGGGCTCAATTGAAGAATTGATAAAAAACGGTGCAACCGTACCTGTATATGTCAGCGGCAACAGCATGAATCCGTTCCTTGTCAGCAGACGTGATGTTGTTTATTTGAAAGGCTTCTGCGAGGCGGAGCTGAAGAAAGGCAAAATACTTCTGTTCAGGCGAAACGGCGGTCAGGTGGTTCTGCATAGGCTTTACCGTTCACTCCCTGACGGAAGGCTTCAGGTTGTCGGTGACGGTCAGACGGAATGCGAAACAATAAATAAGGCTCAGGTTGTTGCGGTGGTCAGCGATATTGAGCGTAAAGGTAAAAAATTCAGCGCAGATTCTTTAACGTGGAAAACGGCGTGTTTTTTCTGGCAATTGCTTATGCCGTTACGCCCGTTTATTATGAGAATCTGGCGTAAGTTAAGAAAATTTTTGGCGGAGTAAGGGCAATGAGGCAGGCAGTTCAGATAATAATGCAGCTTATCGGCAGTGAGGTTTTCGGCAGTAAGCTCTCTTTGCCCGATGGAAGCTGCTTTGCGGATAAATTGCTTGTGGAAATGCTTATTATTTCCCGTAACCATAACGTTGCACAGCTTGTTGCTTCTGCCTTACTGAAAAGCGGTGTTATTGAAAACAGCCCGCAAAAGGGACTGTATCTTAACGAAATATATTCTGCGGTATATTCGCAGGAAAAAATGAGTGAAACCTGCCGTGAAATTTATGCGGCATTTGACAGTGAGAAAATCCCGTATATTCCGCTCAAGGGAGCGGTTGTGCGTGGGCTGTATCCGGAGCCGTGGATGCGTGTGAGCGGTGATGTTGATATTCTTGTAAAAGAAAAAGACAGGCAGTCTGCAATAAACGCAATTATGAAATGCGGCGGATATAAGCAAAAAAAAGCAGGTGCTTACGATGTTTCGTTTGTATCGCCCAACGGCACGCTGATTGAACTGCACCATAAACTTTTTGCAGATAAGAAGCGGGCAAGGAAAGTTTCGGATGTGTGGGTGACTGCAAAGTCAGATGGATTGTCCGGATACAGATTTAAAATGAATGATGATGCTTTCTGCCATTATCACATTTTGCACATGGCAAAGCATTTTGAAAACGGCGGCTGCGGCATAAGGTCATTTGTTGATTTGCGGCTTATTGAGCAGGCGTACAACCTTGATTCTGATGAGGTTGAAAAGCTGCTGAAAAAAAGCGGACTTTCTGCTTTTTCTCATTACGCAAGAAGGCTGTGTGCCATATGGTTTGACGGTCAGGAACATGATGAAATAACTTTACAGATGGAAAAATATATTCTTGACGGCGGCGTTTTCGGAACGGAAAAAACAAAAATAATATCTCAACAGCAGCGTACAGGCGGAAAACGACAGTATTTTTTGTCGAAAATATTTGTACCGTACAGGTCGCTGAAATATTTGTATCCTGCTCTTGAAAAATATCCGTTTTTGTTTCCGTTTTATGAGGTTCACCGTTGGTTCTCTTTTTTGTTTGGAAACAGAAAAAAATTCAGAAAAAATTATGCTAAACTGTTTGACAGAGTGTTGGGTGAACAGCCTGAAAATTATTCACTGTTTGAAAATTTGGGGCTTAAATAAAACAGATTTCTTTTGTAAGAGGTTTGAAGAATGTACGAAAAAGCAATAAAAAGAGTAATGGATTTTCTGTTGGCTTTGGCAGCTCTTATCGTTTTGTCACCGCTGATTTTTGTGCTGATAATTGTCGGCTCGGTTCAGATGAAGGGTAAAGTGTTCTTTGTTCAGCCGAGACCGGGCAAGAATGAGCGTATTTTCAAGCTAATCAAATTCAGTTCAATGACGCAGGAAAAGGATGCTCACGGAAATCTGCTACCTGATGAAAAAAGGCTTACAAAATACGGCAAATTCCTGCGTGCAACATCGCTTGATGAATTGCCGGAGCTTATCAATATTCTCAAAGGTGATATGTCTGTTGTCGGTCCACGCCCGCAGCTTGTGAGGGATATGGTTTTCATGACTCCCGAACAAAGGCGCCGCCACAGCGTTATGCCCGGGCTTACGGGTCTTGCTCAGGTCAACGGCAGAAACAACATATCGTGGGAGAAGAAATTTGAATATGATCTTGAGTACATAGACAGTGGCATTACCCTTGTAAAGGATATAAAAATTGTTCTGCAGACGGTAGGCAAAGTTTTTGCCCGTGATGATGTTGTACGTGAGGGTACGGTCAGCGACCTTGATTTCGGCGACTATCTGCTTGAAAAAGGTGAAATAACTCAAGAAAAATATAATCTTTGTCAGCAAGAGGCTAAAGAGCTTCTGGAGGTATAGTAATGCCCGATACAAAATTTTCCGTGTCTATGTGTGTTTATATAAAGGACAATCCCGAATGGTTCAAAACCGCTGTTGAGAGTATTCTTAACCAGACGGTGAAACCGAGCGAGGTTGTTCTGGTCGTTGACGGACCGGTAAACGCACAGCTTGATGCGGTGATAACGCACTATGAAAACAATCCCATATTCCGTGTTGTCCGCTTGTCGGAAAATGTAGGCCACGGTAAAGCAAGACGGGCAGGGCTTAGCCATTGTCAGTATGAGCTTGTGGCTCTTATGGATGCGGATGATATAAGTGTGAGTAACCGCTTTGAAAAGCAGCTTGAAATGTTTGAGGCGGACGAATCACTTGCCATAGTCGGCTCAAATATTACTGAGTTTGTCGGCGAGCCGGATAACGTTGTCGGCGCAAGGGTGGTCGAAACGGATGATGCCGCAATCAAGGCGGATATGAAAGTGCGCTGCCCGATGAACCAGGTTACGGTTATGTTCCGCAAAAGCGCTGTGGATAAAGTCGGCGGTTATATGGACTGGTTTAATGAAGAAGATTATTACCTCTGGCTTCGTATGTATCTTGACGGTGCAAGGTTTGCAAACCTGCCCGATTACCTCGTAAACGTCCGTGTCGGCAAGGAGATGTATCAGCGCCGTGGCGGCAAAAAATACTTCTTAAGCGAAGCAAAGCTCCAGAAATATATGTATGATAATAAGGTCATCGGCTTTATTGATTTTATTGTTAATGTCGGCAAAAGGTTTATCGTACAGATTGTTTTGCCGAATAAACTCCGCAGCTGGGTGTTTAAAAAATTTGCAAGAAAGACAGTTTGATTTTTATGAGTGAAAAGAAATATAAAATCGGATATACAACAGGTGTTTTTGATATGTTTCACATAGGTCATCTCAACATTATCCGAAGAGCAAAGGAACAGTGCGAATACCTTGTTGTAGGTGTTACAACCGATGAACTGTGCACAAAGAGCAAAAATAAGCATCCTATAATCTGCGAAGCTGAGAGAGTGGCCATTGTAGAATCAATCAGATATGTTGATAAAGTCGTTCTGCAATCCGATATGGATAAACTGTCGGCAGTTAAAAATTACGGTGCAAATGCAGTTTTTGTAGGGTCTGATTGGAAGGGTACACCCTCGTGGCTGAAGTATGAGCAGGAGTTTGCTACTGTTGGGTGTGATGTTGTGTATTTAGAGCATACGGATGGCATATCATCTACTATTTTGCGTGAAAGGCTTAACGAGGAATGATTTTTGTTTACAAAAAGTGGGAAGAGATTTGCCGCAAGCTAAAAGAAAAAGGTTTGCAGAGTATTCCTGCTTGCGAAGTGAAGAGTGACGTTGGCAACTATATTGTTCTTAAGCACGATGTTGAAACCGATGTTAAGCGAGCACACAGAATAGCACAGATTGAAAAACAATACGGACATAGAGGAAGCTATTATGTTCAGGCATATTTGCTGAACAACAAAAAAAATGTTGAGTTGCTTTCCGGAATTCAGCAGATGGGGCACGAGGTATCTTATCATTACGATGTGCTTGATTCTTGCAAGGGGAATATGGCTGAGGCTGATGCCGAGTTTGAAAAAAATCTGAATTTATTCAGAAACAATGGTTTCCGCGTTGCTACAGTGTGTCAGCACGGTAATCCTATTATTGAACGTAACGGATACAGCTCAAACCGAGATTTTTTCAGAAACAGCAGTATCAAAGAAAAGTATAACGATATTGCGGATATTATGGTGAATTTCAAAGAGAGCTTTTCAACAGATTATCTGTATTTTTCTGATGCAGGTAGAATGTTCAAGCTGATTTATGATCCGATTAATAACGACATTATTAACAGCGATGATAAAAATATTCCGTTCAACAGCGTGGACGAACTGCTGAACGGATTGGATAACGAAATCGGAAATATTATCAGCATCCATCCTCACCGCTGGATGCAATCCGCAACGCTTTATTTGTGCAAAAAATGGGTGTTTAAGGTGTTGAAAACTGTTGCAAAGATAATGGTTAAAATACCTGTTTTCAATAAAATTATGAGCAAGTATTATTATCTTGCAAAAAAAATATGATGCGTGAAAAGAGAGAAGAGTGGAGATGAATCAGCAGTCCGTGCGTGCGGTACAAGGAAAAATACTTGAAATAATGAACTTTATTGACAAGCTGTGCCGTGAGCATGGGATTGTCTATTATATAATGGGCGGCACTGCTTTGGGCGCTGTGCGCCACGGCGGGTTTATCCCGTGGGACGATGACCTTGATATTTTTATGACTCCTGAACAGTATAAGAAATTCAAGGCTGTTTTTGAAAAAGAAAAAAACAGACAGTTTGTTATTCAGGAGTGGCGCACCGATTCAAAATACCTTGAGTATGCAAAAGTACGCATGAACGGCACAACTTTTATTGAGGGGAATTTCAAAGATTTCAAAGATATGCACCACGGCATTTATGTTGATATTATGATTCTTCACAAAGTGCCCGAAAACAAACTCATTCAGAAAATGGTTTATCTTGAGTCAAAATTCGTTACGCTTTACGGATTGTCCCAGAGAAACTGGACACCTAAATCAAAAACGCAGGCAGTTGTTTTGAATTCGCTTAAATTTCTGCCCTGCAAACTTATGGCAAGAACAGCATACAGCCATATTTACCGCTATGACGGCAGAGAGAAGAATTATAAATACTGCTACTGGATTACTCCTGCCGGATTCCGCAACGGCTTGTTTGATGCTTCGTTTTTTGAAAAGCCGGTTGATGTTCCTTTTGAGGATACAGTATTGCTCGGTTCAGAAAAAATCAAGGAGTATCTGGAATACAGATACGGCGATTATATGAAGCTGCCAAGCGAAGAGCAACGGAAAGCGGCTGTTCATGCATATGTGTTTGACACGGAAAAAGATTATACAGAGTATTTGGGGAATGTGTAATGTCAAGGTTTGAAATTTTGTGCGTTACGATGCATCAGAGTGATTTTTCAAAAATTGAACAGATGAATATTCACTCGGACGTTGTTTTTGCCAATCAGGCAGATACAACAAGATATGATGAGCTGAAATTCGACGGACACTGCGCACGTATGATTACAACAGATACACGAGGTGTCGGTGTCAACCGTAACCTTGCGCTCACTTATGCAAAGGGCGAAATCTGTCTTTTTGCCGATGATGATATTACATATAACGATGATATGGAGCAAAGGGTGCTCGCAGAGTTTGATGCACACCCGGATGCGGATATCATAATTTTTCACCTTGATACTGATTCGGAAAGAAAACAGATAAAATACAGCCAAACCAAAAAATGCGGTCGCTTCTGCCGTATGCCGTGGGGGGCTTGCCGTGTGGCATTCCGTCTTTCTTCGGTAAAAAAAGCAAACCTCTGGTTTACAACTCTGTTTGGCGGCGGCTGTGTTTTTCCGTCGGGAGAAGACAGTATGTGGCTTGCGGATGCCAAGAAACAAGGCCTCACATTTTACGTTTCAAAAGAAACAATTGGCAAGGTTTCTTTTGAGGAGTCAACCTGGTTTACCGGATATGACGAAAAGTTTTTTTACGGAAAAGGTGCATTTTATCAGGCGGTTCATCCGAAAACAAAGTATTTATGGATGCTGTATTTTGCATTCAGAACAAAAAGCAAGTCGAAATTTTCAACGGAAGAAAAATTTGTGTGGATGAAAAATGGCATTGACGGTTACGAAAAAACGCTTTCATTTGAAAAATATAAACAGGGTGATTACATCTGACATTTTAAATCAATTCAACTGGAATTTGGGAGATTAATATGTCGAAAAATAAATATGCTCCAAGATTGTTGATTATAAGCAATTCATGCTTGTCTAATAATACGTCCAACGGAAGAACTTTAAGAAATTTTTTACTTGGTTGGGATCTAGATAAAATTGCTCAGTTTTATATTCAGAATGAAGAACCGGATTTTACGGTATGCCATAATTATTACAGAGTAACGGACGGACAAGCTCTAAAGGCTTTTTTGAAAGGCGCAAAAGCAGGAGGAACAGTAGAAGCATCTCTTGGAAAGGAATCAGTAACAGTAAATAATGCATCTGCAAAAAAACACAGCAGAAATCCATTGTCTATGCTTTTGCGTGAAGTTGTGTGGAATACCGGCCGATGGAAAAACAATGATTTTGAAAAATGGTTAAATGAATATTCTCCTGAAGTTGTATTGCTGCAAGCAGGCGACAGCCCTTTTATGATGAAGCTAGCTTCAGCCATAAGTAAAAAACGAAATATTCCGTTGGTAATTTACAACAGCGAAGTTTACTATTTTAAAGATTTTGATTATTTTCGTTCAAAAGGAATATCGCATCTGCTTTATCCCTTCTTTCATAGGTACTATAAACACGTTTTTAATAAAACAATTAATCTTGCGAGAAATTCCATTTACAACTGCGAGATGATTAAGGAAAAATATGACGAAGAATTTAATTTGCCATCTGAAACCATTTATACGGCAACAGAGGCTGAATACATAAATCAAAAAGCAAAGAGCGATAAGTTTGTTGTCAGCTATTTGGGGAATTTAGGAGTAGGCAGACATGACGGTTTAGCGGAAATCGGAAATGCATTGCAGAAGATTTCAGCAGATTATCACTTGGATGTTTACGGTAAAATACCGAATGACGCCGTTAAAGCAGCGTTTGAAAATTGCAAAGGAATCAGCTATAAAGGATTTATAAGTTATGAGCAGGTTTTGGAAGTAATGTCAAATAGCGATTTGCTTGTTCATGTTGAAAATTTCTCGGATTTTTATCGAAAGGATTTGCAGTATGCTTTTTCTACCAAAATTGCAGATTCGTTGGCAATGGGAGTTGGTTTTATGCTTTACGCACCGCCTGAGGTAGCGTGTTCAAAATATCTGAAAGACAACGAGGCGGCTTTTGTTGTGAGCGATAAAGACGAACTCTTCAAAACGCTTAAAACTCTTACGGAAAATCCCGAGTATTGCCGACGTTACAGTAAGAAAGCTCGTGAACTTGCCGAAAAAAATCATAATTTTACAAATAATGCAAACAGATTCCAGGAAGTTTTAAGAGAAGTTGTATCAGGAGGATGAATTATGACATCAAATGCAGATGTGTTGTTTTTAGGACGATTATTTCCGCCTGTTAATGAAGATAGTGTTCGTTCTAAAGCGAGAGTTGATATGCAGGATGCTGCCAATCAGCTTCAATGGAATCTAATTAACGGCTTTAAGAAAAATGGAGCTAAAAACATCAATGTTGTGTCTTATCTGCCTGTTGACAGCTGGCCAAAACATTATAAAGATGCGTTTGTTAAACAGATAGATTGCAATATTTATGATGTGCAATTCAGAAGCGTTGCTTTTTGCAATGTTACTTATATAAAACAGATTCTTTGTAAAAGGGTTTGCAACAAATCCGTAGTAGAATGGGTAAAGAATAAAAACGGCAGAAAAAAAATCCTGTTTTGTTATACGTGTAACAATACTCTTATGAGGGCAGTTGCCGCTGCAAAACGTGCAAATCCGGATGTTGTTGCTGTGCAAATAATTGCCGATATTACCGAGTTCGCAGCAAATGACAAAGCAAAAGGAATAAAAAAACAGTTCATAATTAACGAGATAAAAACTAACGAAAGACTCATGAAACATATTGACGGTTATGTATTATTAACCAAGCAGATGAAGGAAAAACTCGGAATAAACAAGCCTTATATTGTAATGGAAGGAATTTGCCCTGCGAGAGAAACGAAAGAAACAGAAGGGTTTTATTGTAATTCACAAGATGTAAAAACTATTTTGTATACCGGAAGTATGAACAAAAAATACGGTATTTGTGAACTTCTTAATGCTTTTCTTATGATCGATAATCCGAATTTCCGATTACAGCTCTGTGGCCTTGGTAATGCCGAAGCCGAAATAATTGAAGCTTGTAAAAAAGATGGACGGATCGAGTTTTTAGGCAAGGTTTCTCATAGCCGATGTATAGAGTTGCAAAGAGAAGCTACGGTATTGGTTAATCCTCGTCAAAACAATGAAGAGTTTACAAAATACAGTTTTCCTTCTAAAAATCTTGAATACCTTTCAACCGGTAAACCGTTAGTTGCTTTTAAATTAGATGGCATACCGGATGAATATGATGAATTTATCAATTATGTTTCAGACAATACCCTCGAGGCTTTCAGAGACAAACTTGTAGATGTTTGTGTTGATGAAGATAGAAGTGCTAAAATAAAAGCTGAAAATGCTATGCGTTTTGTGTTAGAAAACAAAAACTATATTGTACAGTCCAAAAGGATAGTGGATTTTATATCACATATTTAACCGAACGGAGGAATAAAAATGGGCGTTGCTCTAAAACTCAATATGCCTGCGGCAACACCCAAAACAATGTTCCGCTTCTTGGTGTTGGTGTTCTGGACACAGCATACAATTCTGAGATACGTTGAAGAAGTTATCGAACGTTTGCCGTTTGTAAGCCGCTTTGCGCCGTTCTTTATTCCGGTTTTGTTTATGTCTTTGCTTGCATTGTCTTTGCCTTATATTGTGCGGCAGTTACGCAAGGCAGATATACTGTTTGTGCTGTCTGTTGTGCTTGTGGTTGTTATGACGCTGTTGATATATCCTGACAGCAAAGAATATATCTATCCTCAGCTGTGGCGTATATTCGGTATGGCTGTTCCGCTTTATTTTGTCGGAGTAATTTATGACAACGAAGAAATAAAAAAAGATTTGTTCTGGTGCTCTCTTGCCGGTTTGATTGTTGCGCTTTTATATCAAATTTACTCTCTGTCATCAGGTCGAGTAATGGAAAGCGATAATATGCAAGCATCCTACAATGTTCTGCCCAGCGTTATGTATCTTATTTATTGGGCGATTATTAACAACGGGACGAAAAACTGGTTGATTGCCCTTGCAGCATCGGCTCTGCCGTTTATATTCGGCACACGAGGTCCCATAGTTGCTATAGTATTTTTTTCTGCCATAGGTCTGATTTACAGATTTTCAAAAATTAAAAACATAGCTGTTAAAATTGTCTTGATTTTGATTGTTTGTGTGATAGCGGTTTATATCAGTTCAGGAAACAGAATACTCGAATGGGCAGAAATGCTTTCAAAACGATTCGGCGAGATAGGATTCAGTACGCGTATATTCGACTTTCTTATTGAGGATCAGCTGGCTGAATCTGTCGGACGTGAAAACCTTAGCGACGCCGTATGGAAGGCGATAAAACAAAACGCAATTTCAGGTTACGGCTTTATGGGCGACAGAGCAATAATATCACCGTATGTTCATAATATCGTGCTTGAATATTGGTGCAGCTACGGCGTTTTTGCCGGAAGCGCAGCAGTTGTATTGACGGCAGTTATGCCGCTGAAAGCCATGCTTCGGTCAAAAGGTACGGATGATTTCTGGCTGATTATGATGTTTACGTGTATGGTTTTTATTAAGCTTATGCTCAGCGGCAGTTATGTTTATGAACCGTATTTTTATTTGTTGATTGGTTTGTGCGTAGGTGCTTTGCGTTTGTGAACTAGAGAGTTGCTGTAGTTTGTAATAAAATGTGAATTTTCAAGGAGCATTTTTAATGAAAATAGCAATAATAAATATGACCCATAAGGGCAGCACGGGTAAGATAATGCTTCAGATTGCTGATGTGGCCCGAAATATGGGACATGAAGTAAAAACATATTCTCCCATGCTTTTTTCACGTATCAAGAAGCAGGTACCGCTTGTTGCGGAAAATCATTATACATGGGGAAACAAATTTGAAAGTGCTTTTCACTATTATGTGGGGACACTTTTAGGCTTGAATGGTTTCTTTTCGCTTTGGGGAACAAACCAATTGATTAAAAATCTTAAGAAGTTTCAGCCGGATATAGTTCATCTGCACAATCTGCATAATTTTAATGTGAATTTACCGTTGTTATTTCATTATTTGAAAAAATCAAATGTCAAAGTAGTGTGGACTTTGCATGATTGTTGGTCGTTTACCGGGCACTGTCCTCATTTTGTCATAGCTAAATGCAGCAAATGGAAGGAAGGCTGTTATGCTTGCCCGCAACTAAGGCTTTATCCCAAAAGTATGATTGACACTTCGAAATTGATGTACGGTTTAAAGAAGAAATGGTTTACCGGTATTGACAATATGATAATTGTCACACCTTCAGTATGGTTGGCGGATTTGGTCAGACAGTCATATTTAAGAGAGTATTCGGTTACTGTAATTAATAACGGAATAAATTTAAATGTTTTTAAACCTACAAAAAACAATTTTAGAGAAAAATATGGGATTCCTGAAAATAAGAGAATATTATTGGGCGTTTCACAGGGGTGGAGTCATAGCAAAGGTGTCGATGCTTTTGTTGAATTGGCAAAACGTTTGGATAGCGGAAAATATCAGATCGTTTTAGTTGGAACCGATGATAAAAGTGATAACCTGTTGCCCCAAAATATTATTTCAATTCATCAAACGAGCAATCAACAGGAGCTTGTTGAAATATATTCCGCAGCAGATCTTTTTGTAAATCCAACAAGGGAAGAAACCTATCCTACGGTTAATATGGAAGCGATTGCTTGCGGAACGCCCGTTATTACCTTTAACACCGGTGGTAGCCCGGAAATCCCGGATAGGAGCTGCGGCAGTGTAGTAGAATGCGATGACATTGATTCTTTGCAGAGAGAGATAGAGAGAATTTGTATTCAAATGCCTTGTTCGGCAGAGCAGTGTATTGAAAGGGCTAAAAATTTTGATATGAACGACAGATTTAAGGAGTATGTGAAACTGTATGAGAATTGTACATATAGCACCTAATGCCCCTTATAACGATTATTGGGGATATCAAGATAATATATTGCCTAAATATCATAAAAAGCTCGGTCACGATGTTACCATGATAACCACAAATACAATGCATAAAGACGGAAAAATAGTGGAGACGGATTGTGCAGATTATGTTCTGAATGATGGTGTAAGAGTTATTCGTTTGAAAAGAAAAAACTATTTTCACCGTACACTTACAGCTTTGAATTCGAGGTTGTGCGTTTATGAGCATCTTAAAGACATAAACCCGGATTTTGTGTTCTTTCACGGACTGATTAGCACAACTATTTTGGATGTAATAGATTATAAAAAAAGAATAAATCCCAACTGTATAATTGTACAGGATAATCATTTGGATTACTATAATAACGCAAGTTCAAAGAAAGATAATAAATCGAAGATTATTTGCTTTTTAAGTCGTTGCTTCTACCGAAATGTAAATAGAAAAACCATTCCTTATGTTAGTAAGGTTTACGGTGTAACACCCTGGCGTAAAGATTATGCCGAGAAATACTTTAAAATTCCAAAATCGAAGACAGATGTATTAATTATGGGCGCCGATGATGAAAGTATTGATTTTGGAAACAAAGAGGTAATACGCAATACGATACGCAGTAAGTATCAAATAAATGCTGATGATTTCCTGATTGTAACCGGTGGTAAAATTGACCAAAACAAAAAGATACATTTGTTAATGCGGGCTTGCGCCAATCTTGACAAAGTAAAACTAATTGTTTTCGGGGATGTCCAGGAGGATTTCAGAGAAGAATTCAATCAAATTATTACCAAATCAAATAATATTATATATACTGGTTGGATAGCTTCCGATAAGGTATATGATTATTTTTTGTCAGCTGATTTGGTGTGCTTCCCCGGAACCCATTCTGTCATGTGGGAGCAAGCCTGCGCGTGTAAGGTTCCGTGTTTGTTTGAAAAATGGGATGGCATGGAACATGTTGACAATGGTGGTAACAGTAGTTTTGTTTGCGGTGTTACTGAAGATTCTCTTAACGTTAAGATCAAAGAGCTTTTATTCACAAATAAATATTTTAAAATGAAAGAAATTGCAAAATCAGAAAAAACAGATGTTTATTTGTACAGCAAAATCGCTGAAAAATCATTGGAGTGTGTACCGGTAAATGAAAATACAGGCGTTTCTCAAAAGTAAAGAAACGAAAAATGCAGGCTGGCTAATTGGTGGCAGAATTGTTCAGATGATTCTGTCGCTGTTTGTAGGCCTGTTGACAGCTCGTTATCTGGGTCCCTCTAACTATGGTCTGATAAGTTATGGAAGTGCGTTTGTTACTTTTTTTTCTGCATTATGTAATCTTGGATTGAATTCTGTTATTATTAAAGATTTCGTTGATAACCCAAATGAGCAAGGTAAGGCCATCGGTTCAGCATTATTGATGAGATTTGTTTCAAGTGTGCTGTCTGTCTTTGCGATGGTTGGTATTGCGTTAATTGCGGATAAAAATGAACCTGTTACAATTGCAGTAGTTGCATTATGTGGGGTCGGTTCGGTATTCCATATATTTGAAACATTTAATTATTGGTTTCAGTATAATTATCAATCAAAAATAACGGCGATGGCTACATTAGTTGCCTATGTGATAACTTCGCTATATAAGATTGTTTTGCTTATCTTTCAAAAAAATGTTACGTGGTTTGCTTTTGCTACATCGGTGGATTATATTGTAGTGGCAATATTTTTGCTGATCGCATATAAGAAATATCAAGGAACAAAACTGGAGTTTTCGCTAAGTAAATCAAAATCACTCTTGAATATAAGCAGGCACTATATTTTATCGTCGCTTATGGTTGCCATATATGGCCAGACTGATAAGCTTATGCTGAAACAAATGATTGACGAAACAGAAGTAGGATATTATGCGATTGCTACGGCGGTTTGTGCAATGTGGACCTTTGTTTTGCAAGCTATTATTGATTCAATATATCCAACAATACTTCGCCTAAAAAATCAAGATAACATAGTTTATGAAAAGAAAAACAGGCAATTATATGCAATTGTATTTTATATATCATGTTTGGTATCTGTTGTTTTTTTTATATTCGGCAGTTTTATCATAGAGTTACTATATGGGAAAGATTATTTGCCTGCGGTTGATGTTTTGAAAATAGTGACATGGTATACGGCGTTTTCTTATCTTGGTGTCGCAAGAAATGCTTGGGTTGTGTCAGAAGGTATGCAGAAATACTTAAAAGTAATATATGCTTGCGCTGCAGTGTTGAATGTTCTTTTAAATTTTGTGCTTATTCCCATTATGGGAAGCGTTGGTGCGGCGATAGCAACACTTATCACACAAGTGTTTACAAGTTTTATTTTGCCGCTTTTTATTAAAGGAATGAGAAAAAACGCAAGATTAATGTTGGAAGCAATTTTGCTTAAGAATATTAAATAATACAAATTTGGACGCTTGTTTGACTTGGAGTTTAATATAAAGTATAGTAAAAGGAGCAACGCTTATGTCTTTGTTTGAGAAAATTAAAAATTGCGAAGAAAAAATATCAGTTATTGGCTTGGGCTATGTAGGTATGCCAATAGCTGTCGCTTTTGCAAATAAAGGAATTGATGTTATTGGGTTTGATCTCAACGAGGCTAAAATAGAACTTTATAAAAACGGAACAGATCCGACAAATGAAGTTGGAGATGAGGCAATAAAGAATACAACCGTTTATTTTACATCGGATGAAAAGGATTTACAGAGAGCCAAATTTCATATTGTTGCAGTTCCTACTCCTGTAAATACTGACCACACTCCTGATTTAACACCTATAATTAATGCATCAAAAATTGTCGGCAGAAATCTTACAAAAGATTCTTGCGTTGTGTTTGAATCCACTGTATATCCCGGTTGTACGGAGGATGTATGTATACCGATTTTAGAAAGAGAATCCGGACTTAAATGCGGAGAAGACTTTAAGGTTGGTTATTCTCCGGAGAGAATTAATCCGGGTGATAAAATACATAGACTTGAAAATATTACAAAAATTGTATCAGGTTGTGATGAAGAAGCTCTTGAAATTATAAAATCTGTTTACGATATTGTTATAGAAGTTGGTACGTATCCTGTTAGTAATATCAGGACTGCGGAAGCAGTTAAGGTTGTTGAAAACAGTCAGCGTGACATCAATATTGCTTTTATGAACGAGCTTGCTATGGTGTTCGATCGTATGGGTATTGATACCAATGAAGTCGTTGATGGTATGAACACAAAATGGAATGCGCTTAGATTTAGACCAGGTTTGGTTGGGGGACATTGCATCGGAGTTGATCCTTATTATTTTACTTATCAAGCGGAAAAACTCGGATATCACAGTCAGATCATTCTTAATGGACGTATAGTTAACGATGGTATGGGCAAATTTGTTGCGGATGCTGCTATTAAAAATATGATTGCCGTTGGACAAGCTCCTAAAACTTCTAAGGTTGTAATTTTAGGCCTTACATTTAAAGAGAATTGTCCGGATACGAGAAATAGTAAGGTTGATGATATTATTAAGCGTTTGAATGAGTATGGTATCAAGCCGATTGTTGTTGATCCTTGGGCAAGCGAAAAAGATGCTATGCTTGAATATGGTGTAACACTTACAGATTTTGAAGATGTGAAAGATGCAGACTGCGTTATTGCGGCTGTTGCACATGATGAATTTAAATCACTTAGTATTGATGAGATAAAAGGCCTTTATAGAAATTGTGATGATTCTGTAAAAGTTCTTATCGATGTAAAGGGTATTTATAAAATATCGGATTTTGAAGCAAGTGGGATGAAATACTGGAGGTTATAATTATGTCCTTGTTTAAAAATAAAACTTTGCTCATTACAGGCGGCACGGGTTCTTTCGGTAACGCTGTGCTTAATCGTTTTCTTGGTACCGATATTGGAGAAATCCGCATTTTTTCACGCGATGAAAAGAAGCAGGATGATATGCGCCATGAGTTTCAGGTGAAAATGCCTGACGTTGCTGATAAAATAAAATTCTACATCGGTGATGTCAGGGATATTGCTTCTGTAAGAAATGCGATGCACGGGGTTAATTACATATTCCATGCAGCGGCGCTCAAGCAGGTGCCGTCGTGTGAGTTTTTCCCGATAGAGGCCGTAAAGACCAATGTTCTCGGCACGGAAAATGTTCTTGTTGCGGCAATTGAAGCAGGCGTTGAGAACGTTGTCTGCCTTTCTACGGATAAAGCGGCTTATCCTGTAAACGCTATGGGTACATCAAAGGCAATGATGGAAAAGGTAATTGTTGCCAAAGCACGCACAACAAACAAGACCAAAATATGCTGTACCCGTTACGGTAATGTTATGTGTTCGCGCGGCTCTGTAATTCCGCTATGGATTGACCAGATTAAAAGCGGAAATCCCGTTACGGTTACTGACCCGAATATGACCCGTTTCATTATGTCTCTTGATGAGGCGGTTGACCTTGTTCTGTTTGCATTTGAGCATGGTCAGTCGGGTGATATTCTTGTTCAGAAAGCACCTGCCTGTACAATTCAGACACAGGCTGAGGCTGTTTGCGAGCTGTTCGGTGCCGATAAGAACAATATCAAAATTATCGGTATACGTCACGGTGAAAAGATGTATGAAACACTTCTTACCAATGAGGAGTGCGCTCATGCTGTTGATATGGGGGATTTCTACCGTGTGCCCTGCGATAAAAGGGGACTGAATTATGATAAATATTTCAATATCGGCGATGCCGCACGCAACCCTCTGACAGAATTTGATTCCAACAATACACGGCTACTTACGGTTGAGGAAACCAAGGCGATACTGTCTTCGCTTGAGTATATAAAAGCCGAACTTAAGGGAGCGAAAAAACAATGAATATATTGGTAACGGGTGCAAAAGGCTTTGTAGGGAAAAATCTTTGCGAAAGCCTGAAAAATATCTGTGACGGCAAAGACAAAACTCGCCCGGATTTGAAAATTGACAATATATTTGAGTGTGATACAGATACGCCTGTTGAGGATGTTGATAAATTCTGTGAAGAAGCAGATTTTGTTTTTAACCTTGCGGGCGTAAACCGTCCGCAGAATCCGGAGGAGTTTATGCAGGGGAATTATGGCTTTTTGTCATTGCTGCTTGAAACTCTGAAAAAGCACAGCAATACATGCCCTGTAATGCTTTCCTCATCAATTCAGGCGTCGTGTATCGGACGTTATGACAGCGATTACGGACGCTCCAAAAAAGCAGGCGAAGAGCTTTTGTTTAAGTTTGCACAGGAAACGGGTGCAAAGGTGCTTGTTTACCGTTTTCCGAATCTTTTCGGCAAATGGTGCAGACCGAATTATAACAGTGCGGTAGCTACCTTTTGCAATAATATTGCCAACGATTTGCCGATTACGGTAAGCGATCCTTCAGTTAGGCTTGAGCTGCTTTATATTGACGACCTTGTAAACGGAATGCTTGATGCTCTTGAAGGCAAAGAAAAACGCTGTGAGTATTCGGGTACTCAAGCTGTTCCTGACCCTGACGGAAAGTATTGCTTGGTGCCGCTTACTCATATGGTGACACTTGGCGAAATTGTAGATTTGCTTAACACTTTCAGCGCTCAGGCCAATACTCTGGTTATGCCTGAGATTCCCGAAAACTCTTTTGCTAAAAAGCTGTACAGCACATATTTGTCATATCTGCCCAAAGAGAAAATTTCTTTTCCGCTCAAGATGAATGAAGATACAAGGGGCAGCTTTACCGAACTGCTTAAAACCGAAAAATGCGGACAGTTTTCGGTAAATATTTCAAAACCCGGAATAACCAAGGGTCAGCACTGGCACCACAGCAAGTGGGAATTCTTTATTGTTGTAAGCGGTAAGGGCCTTATTCAGCAGCGCAGAATAGGCACAGATGAAGTTATAAACTTTGAGGTCAGCGGAGACAGGATTGAAGCAGTACATATGCTACCGGGTTATACGCACAATATCATCAATTTATCTCAAACAGAAAACCTCGTTACCGTAATGTGGGCGAATGAACAGTTTGACCCCAAGCATCCGGATACATTTTTTGAGGTCGTTGAATAATTAGAATTGAACAGTTAAACTCTGAGAGAGGTATTATCTATGAGTATTAAACTTGATTACAGTGATGTGAAATTTCAGAATAACGGAAAAATAAAACTTCTTATTATTGTGGGGACAAGACCTGAAATTATCCGTCTTTCTGCGGTTATCAATAAGTGCCGCAGGTATTTTGATACAATTCTTGCGCATACAGGTCAGAATTATGATTATAATCTCAACGGAGTGTTTTTCAAAGATTTGAAAATTGCAGAGCCTGAGGTTTATATGGATGCGGTCGGTGATGACCTAGGCTCAACCGTAGGTAATATTATCAACTGTTCTTACAAACTGATGAATCAGATAAAGCCCGATGCACTTCTGGTGCTGGGTGATACAAATTCATGCCTTTCTGCAATAGCTGCCAAAAGGCTTCACATTCCGATATTTCATATGGAAGCAGGAAACAGATGCAAGGATGAGTGCCTTCCTGAGGAAACTAACCGCCGTATTGTTGATATCATTTCTGATGTCAATCTTGCATACAGTGAGCATGCACGCAGATACCTTCACGAGTGCGGTCTGCCGAAAGAACGAACCTATGTAACGGGCTCTCCTATGGCAGAGGTGCTCAAGCAGAACCTTGCAGAAATTCAAGCAAGTAATGTGCTTGAAAGACTTGGTCTGGAAGCAAAAAAATATATTCTGCTTTCTGCCCACAGAGAAGAAAATATTGACACTCAAAAGAATTTTTTAAGCTTGTTTACGGCAATAAATAAAATGGCAGAAAAATACGATATGCCAATTCTGTATTCCTGTCATCCGAGAAGCAGAAATCGCCTTGAAAAGAGCGGATTTGTGCTTGATAAAAGGGTTATTAAGAATGAACCGCTCGGATTCCATGATTATAATAAACTGCAGATGAATGCTTTTGCGGTTGTTTCTGACAGCGGAACCTTGCCCGAGGAATCAAGCTTTTTCACCAGCGTAGGCTATCCTTTCCCTGCGGTTTGCATAAGAACATCTACCGAACGTCCGGAGGCACTTGACAAGGCTTGTTTTGTTCTTGCGGGTATTGACGAAAACAGTCTGCTGCAGGCCGTTGCAACTGCTGTTGATATGAACAGCAACGGTGATTACGGCATTCCTGTTCCTGATTATATTGAAGAAAACGTCAGCACGAAGGTAGTTAAAATAATTCAGTCTTATACCAATGTTGTGGATAGAATGGTATGGAGAAAATATTGATATCAGACTTTAAAAGCGCAATTATTATCAATGTGTGATAATTATATTGCTTTTTTCAGTGTTGTTTTGATTGTAACGGTGAAGGCTTGAGATTCGCAACAGATAAGCTCGACAGCAAGAATTTCTATGCCTGCAACCCGTCGTTTGACAAAAACTGCGGCTGCTGAAAAAGGACAATATCTGAAATAAAACAAATCGGTGTGCGGAAAAATCCGTACACCGACCTTTGAGTTATATTTAACTATGTAATTTGATGAAGAATGTTGTTAAGCTGTTCTTCAGAAAGCATATCATATTTGACATCAAAATATTGTCTGTCCGATATTTGTTCAATAATGGCTTCACAAAGTTTTTTATAATTAACCATATTACTGTTTTTTTCAATATATTCCAATTCTTCTTTATATGCAGGTACTATCTGATAAAATAAATACTCTTTACCTGCGATTGTTGCAGTAATCTTAGGTAAAATGAATACACCCCAATAGCCGGTTATATCGTGATATTTGCTATATCCATCAAAAAAACAGTATTCAAATCCATCCAATAAAGCTGCAAAACAGTTCGGAGGGATTTTTTCATTATTATAACACACATCATTTATTAAATAGTAACAAATATTGGCGTATGTTTCTGTGGCTTCGTGCTTTGTTTTTGCAAAAACCTCAATATAGGGAAAACCTGTACGCTTTCTTGCACTAGCGCCAAATGAAACGAAGATGTTCTCATCATCCTTTTGACCAATGAAAACATCGATGTGGACATAGTTTATAGGTGTATTTTGGGGGTGAATAACCCTTGAATTTACAGTGTCAATTTTAAAGAGGTTTCCGATTCCTTTTTGAAGAGCAGCAGATGCCCTATTTGACAATTCATAATAGCCTAAAAAGTTTTTCATATTCACACACTTTCTCACGATTTTTGCACATCATAAATAATTAACTATATAGATAAAACTAAAAAAGAAAAGAGGTTTTATATAAAAAAGTTTATTCTTTTGCTGTCTGAGTCAGCTTCTCCCAAAGCTTTACCATTGCAAAGGTGTCGAGCTTACAGTAGGCGAGGAGTTGTTTTCTTGTTTCGGCGACTTTTTCGGGGCTCATACGCTTCATTGTGCTGAAGGCGTTTGCCGCCTGGTCGCCTTTCTGTATGCCCTCGAGGTTGTGGTAATTGAGCGAAGGCTCGTTGGGATAAAGCGCAGGAAGAACATATTTGATAGAGTACGAGCCCTGCATTTCGGGCAGGTAGTAGTGCTTTTTCTGGAAAGGAAGCATAAGGTCCTTTATGTTGGAGTGAATGTCCATCAGGTGGTCGGTAAGGTCGGGATAAATTTCTGCCAGCTTTTTGATGACATTCTTTTCAAAGCTCATATTGTAGGCGGTGGTGCAGACTCCGCACGGAATATCTGCACACAGTTTTTCTGCAAGTGCTCTGCGTGGGTCTGTGCCTGCTTGCGCCAGAAATTCGGTGTGTTTCAGCTCACCGTCGGGGCTGTCGAGCCAATGCAGAGAATACTGAAACGGAATCTGCTCATACGGCTTTGTGTTGTCAAAGGGAGGTATTGCCTCCTGGAAGGTTTCAAAGTCCAGAAAATAAAGCGGAAACGAAAGTGTGTCGAGCAGCTTTGCTATTTCCTTCGGGTTGATTGTACCCTGACCGCTTAAATGCGATTCAACCTGCAGGCGCTGAGTACCCTTTATTTCCTTGCGCTGTGCAAGGCGCTCAAAGGTGTAGTCGCCGTCGTTATAGAAATTTATCTTCTTGTCAAAACCAAGACGGCTGATATCAAAAACATTGGGGTGGGGCAGATGTCCCGTGCAGTAATCGAAAAATCCGCAGGCGTAGGGTGTGTGGCAATGGCAGCCGACAGGAAATTCGGGTTCATCGCCGCTGCTCATAATCTCTTCAAGCTCGGGGATATAGTTTCTTACATGGCTTTGCAGCATATCTGTATCCGTTTTGATGTTATTGATTACAAAAAGCTCGTTAAGATTAATTTCACCATGGCGGACATACTCGGGGTTGATGTGTACAAGTTTTGCGCCGTCGACCTTGTAGCCTAAGCCTTCAAGCACATACTGCTGATAAGCAACGTCGTGCAGATAAATTTCGCTGAGCTTTGTTGAACTTTTGACCTCGTAAATCTCAACATGACCGTTGCCCTTGTTTTTGAGTATATCCACGCTGCAGAAAAGTCCGTCATAGGCGAAGGATGCTTCGGCAATTATCGGCGTGCCCTCATCAATAAGACGTTTTGTTTCCCTTATCATATCACCAAGGTCGCCGAAAGGCACTTCAACGTATTCGCCCAGCAGACCCATTGCAAGGTCGCCTACTTCGTTACCCGTTTCAAGCACAGCCTGATTCATAACAGATTCATCATATTCCTCACGCTTGTACTTGTTTAGCCACAGCATTTTCGGGCATTGTACAGCGTTGCAGTATTTTGATTTTGAAAGATGAAGTGCCATTGTGTTGACCTCCAATGAATTTGTTGATTAAATTTTAGCACAAATGGTGTACAATAAAACGGACTTCAAACGGAAATTTTTATACTACTGCCGCCTGTTTTATCTTTTGTAATGATAATCTGCTTGTCTATTTTCTCTTTCAACTCGGCAACATGGGATATGATACCGACAAGTCTGTTGCCGTCGGAAAGCTCGGCAAGGGCATTGAAGGCCTGCGTGAGAGATTCCGAATCAAGCGAGCCGAAGCCCTCGTCAACAAACATAGTGTCGAGCTTTATACCGCCTGCGCTGCACTGAATTTCGTCGGCAAGACCGAGCGCAAGTGAAAGCGAAGCCTTGAAGCTTTCACCGCCCGAAAGGGATTTGACGCTTCTGACAGAGCCGTTGTAGTGGTCTTTTACGGAAAGCTCAAGTCCGCTTTTGCTCTGGTGGTTTTCGGCTGTTTCACTTCTTCTCAGCTCAAACTGACCGTCTGACATCTTCATAAAGCGAGTGTTTGCGCGGGCAAGAATGCGGTCAAGATAAGTCATCTGTATATATGATTCAAGTGTTATACGCGCCTTGCCTGAAACCTTTCCGTTTGCGGTGTCCGCAAGAGCCTTGAGCCATATGCTTTTCTTTTCGGCAACTGCCAGCTCATCAGACCTTGTTCTGATGTTGCTGTATGCAGCGAAGTTTGCGCTTGTGCGCACGCCGAGGAGCTTCAGGGCTTCGGTAAGCTGTTTCTTTATTTCAATAAGTTCTGTTCTTTCTTCTTCACAGCCCTCAATGTCAATATCTTCTGCTTCTTCAAGCTGTACCTTGAGCTGATTGATTCTGCCGTCAAGCTCGGTTATATCCTTTTCGGCTTTGCTGAAATTTCTTTCTGCTGCTTCAAGTGCAGTTTTCATAGCTGCGAGTGAAGCATTAAGCTTATTTATCTGTGCTACTGCTGTGGTCTTATCTGCAAACTTCAGGCTTTCAGCAAGGGCTTTGCTCTGGCTTTCGATTTCAGCTTTTGCAGCAGTATCGGATGCGATTTTTTCCTTGAGCCCGACAATATTCTTTTCAGCAGCTTTCGCTTTTTCTTCGTAGGACGGAATACCGCTGTCAAGCTGAGCCTTTCGCCTGACATTTGCTTCTTCTTTGGCTATGGCAGATTCAACGGTAGTGATTTCCGCATTGGTTTCTTCAATATATTTTTTGGTAAGCTCTCCTGCACCTTCAATTTCAGCTACGCAGAGCAGGGCTTCAACCTGTTTGTAAAAAGTCTCTTCAAGTGCTGCAATTTTGCCGTTGGTTTCACCTGCACGAAGGCTTGAATCTGCGGCAAGCTTCTGTGCCGCATCGGCTTCAGCTTTTGCGCGGTTTACCTCTGTCTCGGTTGGTGCGCTTTCGGATTTGATAGCAGGGTGTGGGTGAGTAACCGAGCCGCAAACGGGGCAGGGCTTATCCTGCTGCAGATTTTCTGCAAGTATTCCTGCCTGCTCATCGAGAAAGGCTTTGTTCTTTGCAGAGTAGTTGTTCTGTGCGGCTTCTGCCTTCTGCGTTGCAATGAGATAAGCCTGCTTTTCTTTAGCGTGCTGTGCATTTAGTCTGTCAAGCTGAGTGAGATTTGCAAGCAGCTTTTCAAGCTCGGCTTTATTGGTCTCAAGCCGTTCTTTTTCGCGCAGAAGTTTCTCTTTGCGTGCACCTGCGCTTTCAAGTGATTTCTGTTCAGCTTTAAGGGCTTCAAGCGATTTGGTAAGCTTGTCTGATGTAGCCTGTGTCTGTTCGAGAGTAAGGTTGTCTTTCTTGATGCTCGCGTCAAGAGTTTTTGCTTTGCAGATAACCGAATCATACTCATCATATTTTTTCAGCTCTGCTTCAAGTGCGGCAATCTGTTTTGTGAGCTTTTCCTGCTCAGGCTTTTTTGCCTTTTCTGTTTCAAGTACTGCTTTTGCCTTTTCAAGGTATTCGAGCATAGGCTTGCGGTTTTCAAGAGCCTGGCTGAGGTTGTCGCGGGCTTTGAGCTGCTCCTGACCCTTGGTGAGTGTTGCAATTACACTTGTAAGATTTGCTTCTGTCTGGGCAAGCAGCTTTTTGTTCTGTTCCTCTGCCTGTCTGTCCTGTTCAAGCAGCTTTTCAATCAGCAGCAGTACATCCTCAACGAGCATTTCACCGTTTACGGCTTTTGCTACATCAATAGCCAGCACATCATCCTCATCACAGTTGATGCCGCTGATATACTGCTTTACGCTGTCTTTAAGTCGGTCACATTCCGCCTTGGCTGCTGAGTAATCTGTATTTATTTTAGTTTGGAAATCCTGGTAAGGTGTTGTTTTGAATATTTTGCGGAAAATTATCTCACGGTCTTTGGTTTCAGCCGTAAGCAGCTTTCTGAATTCACCCTGAGCAATCATTGCTATCTGTGAAAACTGGTTGTGGTCAATTCCGAGAATATCTGTTATGGCGGCGTTGACCTCTTTGATTTTTGTGATTGGAGCACCGTCGGGTATAATAAGCTCTGCTTCTGCACTCTGCTTTGTTATGCCGCTGCCCCTTTTTGTTTTTGATTCACGCATATAGTCAGGGTTGCGCTTGACGGTGTATATTTTGCCGTCATACATAAAAGTCAGCTCAACAAAGGTAGGCGTAGACGGGTCTGCATACATTGAGCGAAGCATAGAGCTTTCGCGCACATCGCCGCTGGGCGCACCGTAGAGGGCAAAGGATATGGCGTCAAATATTGTTGTCTTGCCTGCACCTGTATCACCTGTGATAAGGTAAAGTCCGTTTGTGCCAAGTGCTTCAAAATCGACCTCGGTCACACCTGCATAGGGACCGAAAGCGGACATTTTAAGTTTTAAAGGTCTCATTTTTCGCCCTCCCATATGCTTTCGATAAGCTGTTTTGAAAATGTGAGCTGTTCGTCGCTCATTGTCTGACCGTTTTGTTTTTCGTAAAGCTCGCAGAAAAGCTCCAACGGAGATTTCTGCTCAATATTATCTGTTGCATCAAGGCTTGAGCTGCTTCGCGTGCGCCTGTTGTCATAATCTATTTTCATAAGATTGGGGTAAACGGAGCGCAGCTTGCCCAATGCGTCGGGGATATCGTCCTCGTCTGTGAGAGTGATGTGCATATAGTCGTCTGTGTCGGTGCCCTCATAGTTTTCTTTTAATACAATATCATCATACTTGCCCTTGATTTCGCGCATATCGTGCTTAGGGGTAAGCGGTACGGTGCGGATTTCAAGCTCGTCCTTTTTGCCGAGGTTTACAACGGTTATGCTCTTGTTGTGCTTGACTTCGGAGAATGAATATTTAAGAGGTGTGCCGCAGTAGCGGATTCTTTCGCTGCCGATATTCTGCGGTCCATGAATATGACCGAGTGCAACATAATCAAACCCGTCAAAAACGCTTGCATCAACGTTGTCTGAGCCGCCGACAGAAACCTCTTCCGAGTCGCTTCTCTCCGCACCGGTTACAAACTGGTGTGTGACGATAACATTTCGCTCAGCTGAATTGATGTTCATATTCTCAACCGCAACCTTTACAGCGTCTGTGTAGCTTTCAATTGTTTCTTCTTCAAAAAATCTGCGCACATTGGCAGGTTTGATAAACGGGAGCATATAGAAATTGACCTTGCCATTTTCATCTTCAAGGCTTATTGCCTCAACCTTACCGCTGTAAACGGGGGAGAGGTGAATGCCGCTATGCTCCATAAGTCTGCCGCCGAAAGCAAGACGCTCGGCAGAATCGTGGTTGCCGCTGATAATGAAGGTGTGCAGCTCTCGCTTTGCGAGGTCTGTAAGAAAGTTGTCAAAAAGCTGTACAGCCTCGGCAGACGGTACGGACTTGTCGTAAACGTCGCCTGCTATGAGCACGGCATCGGGCTTTTCGTCATCAATAACATTGATAATTTTTTTGAGTATATATTCCTGGTCCTCCAGCATAGAGAATTCATTTACACGCTTTCCTATGTGCAGGTCGGATAGGTGGATTAGTTTCATCGGTTAACCTCCGTAGATTTATGGGTATATTTTAGCAAACCAAAAAGTAAATTACAATGATTATGAACAGGTTTTAACAAAACAGCGTATTAACAAAAACCCTCAAGCATAGCATCGATTTCGCTGTTGTGAATTTGTTTTATTTGGCCTTGTTGATCAAGTAATGTTACAAAACCGTAATCGTAAAAAGCAGAAAACTTAAGAGAAACCAATGAACCTTTTTCTATAAAATAAAAAATAAGTGCTGAAATATATGAGTCTTGTGTGTTGAGTTCAAGACCATACGAGCCAGTGAAGTGGGGCTCTGAAACTGATTCAATCAGTTGTATATCAAAAAGCTCTTTTCCTATAATATCCTTAAAAAGAACATTGGCGTGAAAGTTGCACGGGTTTATGTTCGCTTTAATATTTCTGGGAATAGAGTTGATATCCATCCTTACACAGCTACCTTCGCTGAAATCAATGGCAAGAATATCGCCGTCCGAAAATTCTATAAGTAAAGGCTCACCTATTTCTGCAAAACAGTCAAATTCAGTAATTTCAGGGTTACGTTTGTCCTCTCTAATGTAAACGCAGCTGTTTTCGCTTTCCGGATAATAATCGAATAGAGTGTGATTTAAGTTATATGCCGAGCCTATAGAAACAATATCTTTAACTGTTTTGCCGATAAGATTAAGTTCGTGAATTTTACGGATTACTTCTTCGGGCTTTTGTAAAATCGGCGCAGACCACTCATAGAAACTGAACGTATTATCTTTGAATTTGTTTTTACCATTTGAGAGTATCATTTTATCACCTCGTTTTGCTTGATTAAATAATACCATTATATATGTCCTATAAAACGGACTTGCTTGTGAAAAATTAGCTTTTGTGTACTTGTTATTGTACACATATTGGTGTATAATAGGCTCAATAAAGAAAGGAAGTGAGCCGTATGGCAAAATCCGCAAACCAGAAACTGAAGCTGTTATATATCACAAAGCTGCTGATGAATAATTCGGATGAGAATCATCCGGTAAAAATGGAGCAGATTCTGGAAGAACTTAACCGCAACGGAATTTCTGCCGAGCGAAAGAGTATTTACGACGATATGGAGTCGCTGAGGGTATTCGGGCTTGATGTAAACCACATCGGCGGCAAAAACGGCGGATATTATATCGGCGAGCGTGATTTTGAGCTGCCGGAATTAAAGCTGCTTGTTGACAGCGTTCAGTCCTCGAAATTCATAACAGAGGATAAGACATATAAGCTGATTAAGAAAATTGAAAGTCTTGCAAGCGTTTATGACGGTCAGCTTCTGCAAAGGCAGGTTTATGTCAAAAACCGTGTCAAGAGTATGAACGAAAGCATATACTATGCTGTTGACGCTGTTTCGGATGCGATAGCGCAGAACAAAAAAATCAGGTATAAATATTTTGAATACACCGTCAGCAAGGAGCGCAAATTCCGACATGACGGAGCAGTTTATAATGTCAGCCCGTTTGCACTTATATGGGACGATGAAAACTATTATATGCTTGCGTGGGATTCGGCAGCGCAGAAGATGAAGCACTACCGTGTTGACAAAATGTACGGCGTTGAAGTGACTGACGAAGCAAGAGAGGGCAGCAAGGAATTTGAAGGTTTTGATATGTCGGCATACACCAAAACTGTTTTCGGTATGTTCGGCGGCGAAGAGGTCAAGGTCAAACTACGCTTTTCCAACCACCTTGCAGGCGTTGTGATTGACCGCTTCGGCAAGGACACTATGCTCATTCCCGACGGTGATGAACACTTTACAGTAAACGTCGATGTCGTGCCGAGCACACATTTCCTTGCATGGGTTTTCGGATTCGGCACAGAGGCTGAAATTCTCTCGCCCGAATCGGTAAAAGACGAAATGAAAAATAAACTTAAACAGCTTACACAAATGTATAAATAATAACGGGGTGATAAAATGCCGTTGCAGATTATCCGACAGGATATAACGAAAATTAAGGTTGATGCCATAGTAAACACCACCAATGAGGAAATGGTGGGCTACAGCGGCGTTGACTATGCCGTGCACACTGCTGCAGGACCTGAGCTTGATAAAGAGTGCCGGCGTATTGCTCCGCTTGGGCTCGGTACAGCGAAGATAACAAAAGCGTATAAACTTGATGCAAAATACATAATTCATACTTCGGGTCCGATATGGCAGGGCGGTCTTGAAGGCGAGAGTATAATTTTAAAATCCTGCTACCTTGAGTCGTTAAAGCTTGCTGTTGAAAACGGCTGTGAATCCGTTGCTTTTCCGCTTATATCCGCAGGTGCTTACGGTTACCCGAAGGACAAGGTGCTGAGGTTTGCAATTCAGGTTATAACCGACTTTCTGTTTGAGCACGAGCTTACGGTATATCTCTGCGTTTTTGACCGCAGCTCATACGAATTCAGCAAAGAACTTTTTGATGAAATCAGCGAGTTTATTGATGACGGTTATGCCGCAAGAAAAAAAGCAGAATCAGGCTTTACGCTGAGATTTAATAAGGGTGCTTCAGCACGCAGGCGCGATGTTTGCGAGGATGAAACAATAACGGCAGATTTTTCCGAATGTGTGTCGGATACAGAAATGATGCCGTGTGCTTCAATGCCTGTACCCTGCAGCAGTATTGCAAGAGAATCGCTTGAAGAATATATGAAGGCTATGGACAAATCCTTTGCGTATAAGCTCTTTGATTATATCGACAGCAAGGGTATGACAGACGTTGAATGCTACAAAAAAGCCAACGTCGACAAAAAGACGTTCTCAAAAATCAAGTGCAATCCGCAGACCTACAAGCCGTCAAAACAGACCGCAGTTGCCTTTGCAATAGCACTTGAACTCACTCTTGACGAAACGCAGGATTTGCTTTCGTCAGCAGGTCTTACGCTTTCCCGCAGTTTTGCATTCGACAAAATTATACGATACTTTATACAGAAAGGCGTGTACGATGTTTTTGTAATAAACGAAGCGTTGTTTGAATTTGACCAGGTGCTGTTGGGGTGCTGATAAAAAAGTCTCCCGTCAGGCGACCAATTGAATAACACGAATCGCTATAATGTGGTTGTAAGGTGAAACGAAGCCTTACAGCCACATTTTTAATAGTAAGGAGTTTTGAATTATGAAAGAAAAAATCAGAAACAACATTACGGAGCTTGTATTTATCCTTGACAGAAGCGGCTCAATGGCAGGGCTTGAGGCGGACACAATCGGCGGCTTTAACGCTATGATTGAAAAGCAGAAAAAGCAGGAAGGTGAGTGCTTTGTATCAACCGTACTGTTCGATGGTGTGAGTGAAGTGCTTCACGACAGAGTGCGCCTGAGTGAAATCAAGCCGATGACAGACGAGGATTATACCGTAAGAGGCTGTACGGCGCTGATTGATGCACTCGGCGGTGCAATACACCACATCGGTAACGTTCATAAGTATGCACGCCCCGAAGATGTGCCCGAAAACACAATGTTTGTAATTACGACTGACGGCATGGAAAACGCAAGCCGCAAATATTCAAGCCACAAAGTAAAATCAATGATTGAAAGGCAGAAGGAAAAATACGGCTGGGAGTTTCTCTTCATCGGTGCGAATATTGACGCAGTCGAAACAGCGGCACAGTACGGTATCGGTGCCGACAGAGCAGTAAACTATAACGCTGATAAAGAGGGCACAAGCGTTTTGTATAAAGCTGTGGCAAATGCAGTGTGCAGCGTCAGGGCAAAAGCACCCCTCTGCGCAGACTGGAGCAGCGAAATCAACGAAGACTATGTCCGCAGAGGAAAGAAAAAGTAAATCCGTAATACTTAATCTGCCTAAAAAATCAAAACCACCGGTGCAACCGGTGGTTTGAGTTTGTTATCCGTTTTATGTCGGAAACTGCATTCAGTTTATGGCGAAGTTTACAGCTTGCAGATATCTGCGTTGGTGATAAGGTGGAGGCCTGCTTCTTCAAGAGCGGCTTCTGCCTTTTCATTATTCTCAACTCTGAGAACAACATAGGCGTGCTTTTCTGTTCTTGCCATAAACGCATAAAGATATTCAACATCTATATCTGCCTTGTCAAGCACGTTGAGTGCTGCGGTAAGTGCGCCGGGCTTATCGCCGATTTTAACGCCTACAACGTCAATTGCTTTAATCAGGTAACCGTTTTCCACAAGGATTTTTTCTGCGGCTTCTTCATCGTTTACGATAATGCGAAGCAGTCCCAAATCGGGAGTTTCAGCAATTGAAAGTGCACGGATGTTTACATCGTTTTTTGCAAGAATATCGGTAAGTGCTGCCATTGCACCCTTTTTGTTCTGTACATAAACCGTTAACTGCTTGATTGCCATTGTTATTTCTCCTCTCAGACTAAATTACGCTTGTCTACAACACGTACTGCCTTGCCTTCGCTTCTGGCGATGCTCTTGGGAGCAACAAGGTGAACGGACGGGTTGATGCCGAGCATTGTTTTCATTGCGCTTGCGAGCTTACGCTCCATAGCAATAACCTCGCTGAGCTTATCTGTAAACTGTTCGGTTGACATTTCAACGTTTACATCAAAGGTATCAGTGTGGTTTGCACGGTCAACAACAATCTGATAGTTAGGCTCATAGCCCTCGTTAAGAAGAACTGTTTCAATCTGGCTCGGGAAGACGTTAACGCCTCTGATAATAAGCATATCGTCTGTTCTGCCCATGGGCTTTGCCATTTTAACAAGCGTTCTGCCGCAGGAGCACTTCTTACGGGAAAGAACGCAAATGTCACGGGTGCGGTAACGAAGAAGCGGGAATGCCTCTTTATCCAGAGAAGTGAAAACAAGCTCACCCTTGCTGCCCTCAGGAAGAACCTCGCCTGTTTCGGGGTCAATGATTTCTGCATAAAAATGGTCTTCGTTAATGTGCATACCTGTCTGCTCTTCACACTCAAAGGCAACACCGGGGCCGGATGTTTCGGTAAGGCCGTAAATATCGTAAGCCTTTATGCCGAGTGTTTTTTCAATATTTCTGCGCATTTCCTCTGTCCAGGGTTCTGCGCCGAAAATACCTGCCTTAAGCGGAATATCCTCGGGCTTGTAGCCCTGTTCCTTAAGTGTTTCGCCTATATATGCGGCATAGGACGGTGTGCAGCAGATAATGGAAGCACTCAGATCCATCATAAACTGAATCTGTCTTTCAGTGTTGCCCGATGACATCGGCAGAGTAAGACAGCCTACCTTGTGTGAGCCGCCGTTGAGACCGGGACCGCCTGTAAAAAGACCGTAGCCGTATGCAACCTGGCAGACATCCTTCTTTGTTCCGCCTGCGGCAGTAATTGCACGTGCACAGCAGTCCTCCCATAAATCAATATCGTTTTGTGTATAGAAAGCAACTACACGTCTGCCTGTTGTGCCCGATGTGGACTGGATACGCACGCAATCCTCAAGCGGCTTTGCAAGAAGGCCGTAGGGATAGGCCTCACGCAGGTCTGCCTTTGTGAGGAAGGGGAGCTTGTGCAAATCCTCAATACCCTTAATATCCTCGGGCTTTACGCCCTTTTCATCCATAAGGTTGCGGTAATACTCTACGTTCTCATAAACGTGCTTTACCTGCTTGACGAGCTTTTCAGACTGAAGCTTTCTCATTTCTTCAGCAGACATTGTTTCAATTTCTTTTTGATAATAGTTCTGTGCCATTCTGACCACCCTTTCTTAATTTGAGGCTTCGGAAATGTGAAAGGGAAACAAAAAAGCCCTCCGCATTCCGATTAAGAATACAGAGGACGAGAATTTTAAATCCCGTGGTACCACCTCAGTTTACCGCCATCTCACGGTAGCGGCCTTATCAGGTACTTCCATACCTTAGTTCTGTAACGGGAACACCCGTTGCATCCTACTAAAGATTACTCTTATTCAGTGCACTGCTAACAGAATGAATTCGTGAAGGACGTCCTCTTTGCCTCGCACCGACCGGCAACTCTCTCCAGATTCTTTCCTGCCTACTGGTTTCTGCTCATCGCATTTGATTTATACCCAACTGCTAAATTGGTTGTTATTAAGGTATCACATTAAATCGCTAAAGTCAATGCTTTTTTTGAAATTTTTCTGCGTGTTTTTTGCCGACGCCGCCCTATATATATTAAACACAATTAAATTGGTGTATTCGCAACGCTTGACATGAGATTGCCTCCGCTAAACACAATCTGCCGAAATTCATTTCGTCGAAAGTTACAAATTTATTTTTGGCGGTTAGTAATGAATTTTTGTTGTTTGTTTTGTCACTTATGACGGAAAAAGAGGGGAGAAAAGGGGCTCCTATATGTATATATAATAAAAGTAAAAAAATATGAATTTTTTTGAAAAAACGCTTGCATTCTGCACAATATTATGTTATTATACTGGAGCATGCTATTGGATAGTGTGCAGATATGCGTAGAAACGGAAGGTGGCTGCTCATTGAAGCAGGGAATTTCCGTGGAGCATGTCCGATCATCGAACCGGGCGACTAGTAATAGTTCTCATCCTCGATGCGTCTTCTCACGGACGAACAAGGGGTGAAATTGCGCTTATGGCCACCGGAAAGTAGTTCAGATACTTTTCGGATTTTGAATGGCTCGGTTAGAAACACCCGGGGCAGTGTGCTGAAAGCGCAGCCCGCCAAATTTTTAGGAGGCGTAACAATGGCAGTCAAAAACAAGATCAGAATCAGACTCAAGAGCTACGATCACAACCTCGTAGACAAAGCAGCAGAGAAAATCGTTGAAACCGCAAGACGCACAAACGCTCAGGTTTCCGGTCCCGTTCCGCTGCCGACCGAAAAAGAGGTCGTAACAATTCTCCGCGCTGTTCACAAGTACAAGGATTCCCGTGAGCAGTTTGAGCAGAGAACACACAAAAGGCTTATCGACATCATCAGACCCTCAAACAAGACTGTTGAAGCTCTCACAGCACTTGAGCTTCCCGCAGGCGTAGAGATCGAGATCAAGCTGTAAAATCACCTGTTCCCTATATTATATACATCATAATATAGTACGTTTCACAGGTCATGTTGGCTGAACGCCAACCAATAACCGAAAGGAGACAAAGTCAAAATGCAAAAAGGTATTATCGGCAAGAAGATCGGTATGACACAGATCTTCGATGCGAACGGCAAGGTTGTTCCGGTAACTGTTGTTGAGGCAGGTCCCTGCCCCGTAACACAGAAGAAGACAATCGAGAACGACGGTTACGAGTCCGTTCAGCTCGGCTTCCAGGATGTAAAGGTCGAGCGTCTTACAAAGCCCCTCAAGGGTCACTTTGCTAAGGCAGACGTCGCCCCCAAGAAGGTTCTCAAGGAATTCAGACTTTCTGATATTTCCGGTGTGAACGTCGGCGACGTAATCAAGGCTGATATCTTTGCTGTCGGCGACATGGTTGATGTCACAGGCACAAGCAAGGGTAAAGGCACAGCAGGCGCAATCAAGAGATGGAACTTCTCACGCCTGAAGGAAACCCACGGTACAGGTCCTGTCGCAAGACACGCAGGTTCCCTGGGCGCATGTAGCGATCCTTCCCGTGTTTACAAGGGAAAGAAGCTCGCAGGTCACCTCGGTAACGAGAAGGTCACAGTTCAGAATCTCAGCATTGTCAAGATCGACGCAGAGAACAATCTCATCGCTATCAAGGGCGCCATCCCCGGCCCCAAGGGTAGCTTCGTCGTAATCAAAGACACTTGCAAGAAAGCGTAAGAAGGGAGTGTACTAAATGCCTACAGTATCAGTATTTGATGTAAGCGGAAAGAAAGTTTCCGATATCGAGCTTGCAGACAGCATTTTCGCTATCGAGCCTAACATGTACGCAATGCATCTCGTAGTAGTCAACTATTTGGCTAACCAGCGTCAGGGTACACAGTCAACCCGTACACGCTCAGAGGTAAGCGGCGGCGGCAAGAAGCCCTGGAGACAGAAGGGTTCAGGCCGTGCACGCCAGGGCTCCACAAGAGCTCCCCAGTGGTACCACGGCGGTATCGCCCACGGTCCCAAGCCCCGTACCTACGGCGGCGACATCAACAAGAAGGTCAGAAGACTTGCTATGAAGTCTGCTCTCTCTTCTAAGGTTGCAGGTGAGGAGCTTGTAGTTCTCGACTCCTTCAAGCTTGAGGCAATCAAGACAAAGGAAGTTGTTAAGGTTCTCAGCGCTCTCAACACCGGCAAGAAGACACTTATCGTTCTCCCCGAGAAGGATGACGTTGTCTACAGAAGCGCACGCAACATCGCAGGCGTAAAGGTTTCGCTTGTAAACACTTTGAATGTATACGACATTCTTAACTGCGACACTCTCGTAGTTCTCAAGGATGCTGTTGCAAAGATCGAGGAGGTTTACGCATGAGCAAGGTAGCACAGGATATCATCATCCGTCCTCTTATCACAGAGGAATCAATGGCAGGCACAGCATTCAAGAAGTACAGCTTCGTAGTTGCTAAGGATGCCAACAAGATTGAAATCGCTCAGGCTGTTGAAAAGCTTTTCGAGGGCACAAAGGTTGCTAAGGTTAACACAGTTAACTGCTCCGGCAAGCTCCGCAGATACGGCCGTTACGAGGGTATGACAGCTTCCTGGAAGAAGGCAGTTGTTACTCTTACAGAAGAGTCCAAGACCATCGAGTTCTTCGACGGTATGATGTAATCACAATATTTGTTATATATAAAGTAATAAATATTTAAAACAATTATTATCCGGCGGTAAGGTATGGAGCAAGACATACTCCGCGAAGCCGCTTTAAGGAGAGTGAAACTTATGTCTATAAAGATCTATAGCCCGACAACAAACGCAAGACGTAATATGTCGGTTACAGATTACTCAGGACTTTCAAAGGTAGCACCTCACAAGAGCCTTCTCGCTCCGATGAACAAAAAGTCCGGCCGTAACAGCTACGGCAGAATCACAGTCCGCCACCGTGGCGGCGGCAACCGTACAAAGTACCGTATCATTGATTTCAAGAGAAACAAGTTCGGTGTCAACGCTACTGTTGAGACAATCGAGTACGATCCCAACCGCTCCGCTCACATCGCACTCCTCAAGTACGAGGACGGCGAGTTCAGATACATCCTCGCTCCCGAGGGTCTGAAGGTCGGCGCAACAGTCAGAGCCGGTGAGGATGCAGATATCATCCCCGGTAATGCACTTCCCCTTGTAAACATCCCCGTTGGTACTTTCGTACACAACGTTGAGCTTTACCCCGGCAGAGGCGGCCAGCTTGCAAGAGCAGCAGGTAACTGCGCACAGCTTATGGCTAAGGAAGGCGTTTACGCTCTTCTCCGTCTCCCCTCCGGTGAACTCAGAAACGTACCTGTTACCTGTATGGCTACAGTCGGTGTTGTCGGCAACGGCACACACGAGAATGTCAAGATCGGTAAAGCAGGCCGCAAGCGTCACATGGGTTGGAGACCCACAGTCCGTGGTTCGGTTATGAACCCCTGCGATCACCCCCACGGTGGTGGTGAGGGTAAGTCCCCCATCGGTCGTCCCGGTCCCGTAACACCTTGGGGCAAGCCCGCTCTCGGTCTCAAGACAAGAGCTCACAAGAAGCCTTCCGACAAGCTTATCGTAAAGCGTCGTAACGGCAAGTAAGTTGATGAAAGGAGCTAAAAAGTAATGGGTAGAAGTGTTAAAAAAGGACCTTTCGTGCAACCCAAGCTGCTCGAGAGAGTTATCGAGATGAACAAGAACGGCGAAAAGACAGTTCTCAAGACTTGGAGCCGCAGTTCAACGATCTTCCCGGACTTTGTCGGCCACACCTTCGCTGTTCACGACGGACGTAAGCACGTTCCGGTATATGTAACAGAGGATATGGTCGGTCACAAGCTCGGTGAGTTCGCTCCGACGAGAACCTTCAAGGGTCACGCCGGTTCAAAAACATCAAACAGATAAGGTCGAAAGGAGTGTAATTAAATGCAAGCAACAGCAAAAGCAACCTTCGTGCGCATCGCACCCCGTAAGGTTCAGATCGTGCTTGACTTAATCCGCAATCAGCCTGTTGATAAAGCGGTAGCAATTCTCAAATACACGCCCAAGGCCGCGTGTGAACCCGTTGGCAAGCTGCTCAAGTCAGCAATCGCTAACGCTGAGAATAACAATGATATGGATGTTTCCAAGCTCTACGTTGCATCCTGCAACGTTGGCCCCGGTCCCATCCTTAAGAGAATCAGACCCAGAGCTCAGGGCCGTGCGAACAGAATCAACAAGAGAACTTCGCACATCACCATCACTCTGGCAGAGAAAGAATAAGAAAGGAGGAGGTTAAATTATGGGACAGAAAATTAATCCTACCGGTCTTAGAATCGGTGTCATCAAAGATTGGGAATCCCGTTGGTATGCAGACGCAAACAGCTTCGGCGATACACTCGTTGAAGACTACAATCTCCGTGAATACCTCCTCAAGGCACTTGCTCCCGCAGGTGTTCCGAAGGTAGAGATTGAGCGTGACGCTAAGCGTGTCCGTATCAACATTCACTGTGCAAAGCCCGGTATGGTTATCGGCCGTGGCGGCAGCGAGATCGAGAAGCTTAAGAAGATCTGCGAGAAGAAGATCTCCGGCGATAAGGAAGTATTTATCAACATCGTAGAAGTTAAGCAGCCCGACCTTGACGCACAGCTCGTTGCTGAGAGCATTGCTGCTCAGCTTGAAAAGAGAGTTTCCTTCCGCCGTGCACTCAAGCAGGCTATCAGCCGCACAATGAAGCTCGGTGCAAAGGGTATCAAGACTCAGGTTTCCGGCCGTATCGGCGGTGCAGAAATTGCTCGTACAGAGCAGTATCACGAGGGTACAATCCCGCTGCAGACAATCCGTGCCGATATCGACTATGGCTTCGCAGAAGCACACACAACCTACGGCATCATCGGTGTCAAGGTTTGGATCTACAAGGGCGAGGTTCTTCACGATGCTCGTAAGCCTCGCAGGGAAGGAGGAGCAAAGTAATGCTGTTACCGAAGCGTGTAAAATACCGTAGAGTACAGAGAGGCCGTCTTAAGGGCGCTGCTCACCGTGGTAACAAGGTTACTTACGGCCAGTTCGGTCTTCAGGCTCTCGAACCCGCATGGATTACCTCAAACCAGATTGAGGCAGCCCGTATCGCTATGACCCGTTACACAAAGCGTGGCGGTCAGGTATGGATCAAGATTTTCCCCGACAAGCCGATTACAGAGAAGCCCGCTGAAACCCGAATGGGTTCCGGTAAAGGTTCTCCGGAATATTGGGTAGCAGTTGTTAAGCCCGGCAGAGTTATGTTTGAAGTTGCCGGTGTTGACGAAGCTGTCGCACGTGAGGCTATGCGTCTCGCTGCAAACAAACTGCCTATCAAGTGCAAGTTTGTAACTAAGGAAGAAACGGATGGTGAGCAATAATGAAAGCCAGTGAAATCAGAAAGCTTTCCGCTAAAGAGCTGGATGCTAAGCTGCTTGAGCTGAAGGACGAGCTGTTTAAACTGCGCTTCCAGCAAGCCGTTAATCAGCTCGACAATCCGATGCGCATCAGTGCTGTAAAGAAGGATATCGCCAGAATCAAGACAGTTCAGCGAGATATCGAACTTCACGGCACAGAGGCTTAAAGAGGAGGTCAAGTTCAATGAGCGAAAGAAACCTTAGAAAAACAAGAGTCGGTATCGTAACCAGCGACAAGATGGATAAGACAGTAGTCGTTTCCGTTAAGGACAGAGTTCCGCACCCGCTCTATAAGAAAATCATCAACAACACAATCAAGCTGAAGGCACACGACGAAAACAATGAGTGTGGTATCGGCGACCGCGTACTCGTTATGGAGACACGCCCCATGTCCAAGGACAAGAGATGGCGCGTAGTTGAGATCATCGAGAAGGCAAAGTAATTTCACGCTAGTGTAAGGAGGCAAATACTGTGATACAGCAACAGACTTACCTTAAGGTAGCCGACAACACAGGCGCAAAGGAAATTATGTGCATCCGTGTTCTCGGCGGTACCAAGAAGAGATATGCTCATGTAGGCGACGTCATTGTTGCTTCTGTTAAAAAAGCAACACCCGGCGGAGTTGTCAAGAAGGGTGATGTTGTTAAGGCTGTCGTAGTTCGTACAGCATTCAGCATCCGCCGTGATGACGGCACATACATTCGTTTCGACGAAAATGCAGCCGTTATCATCAAGGAAGACAAGAATCCCAGGGGCACTCGTATTTTCGGGCCGGTAGCAAGAGAGCTTCGTGATAAGGACTTCACAAAGATTCTCTCTCTCGCTCCCGAAGTGCTTTAATGGAGGTACTTTGATAATGAATAAGGTTCATGTTAAAAAGGGCGACGAGGTTGTCGTCATCAACGGTAAATACCGTGGCGCACGAGGCAAGGTTATGGAAGTTTCTCCCAGCGAAAACAAGGTTATTGTTGAGGGTGTAAACATCGTAACAAAGCACGTAAAGCCCCGCAAGATGGGTGAGCCCGGCGGCCTTATCAAGGCTGAGAGCGCACTCTATGCTGACAAGGTTCAGCTCATCTGCCCCAAGTGCGGCAGAGCTACAAGAACCGGCAGCAAAATCAACGCTAAAGGTCAGAAGGTACGCACCTGCAAGAAGGCAGACTGCGGAGCAGAATTTTAAGGGAGGTACATGACTGAAATGGCACAGCTTAAAGAACAGTACAAGAACGAGATTGCGCCTGCTCTTATGAAGAAGTTCGGTTATAAGAGCGTCATGCAGATCCCGAAGCTTGATAAGGTCGTTATCAACGTCGGCGCCGGCGAGGCAAGAGATAACCCCAAGGCTATCGACGCTATCATCTCCGACCTTTCCCAGATCACCGGTCAGAAGCCCATCGTTTGTAAGGCTAAGAAGTCCGTTGCAAACTTCAAGCTTCGTGAGGGTATGAACATCGGTGTTAAGGTCACACTCAGAGGCGAGAGAATGTACGAGTTTGTTGAAAGATTCTTCAACCTCGCTCTTCCCCGTGTACGTGACTTCAGAGGCATTAATCCCAACTCTTTCGACGGCAGAGGCAACTACTCCATGGGTCTCAAGGAGCAGCTTGTTTTCCCCGAAATCGATTACGATAAGATCGACAAGGTAAGAGGCATGGATATCTGCTTCGTAACCACAGCCAACACAGACGAAGAAGCTCGTGAGCTGCTCACTCTTATGGGCGCTCCGTTCTCAAAGTAAGGAGGGAATACTGTGGCTAAGACATCAATGAAGGTAAAGCAGGCAAGACCCGCTAAGTATTCAACAAGACAGTACAACAGATGCAAGATCTGCGGTAGACCCCACGCCTATCTTCGTAAGTACGGCGTATGCCGCATCTGCTTCAGGGAGCTGGCACACGACGGCCAGATTCCCGGCGTAAAGAAAGCAAGCTGGTAAGAGCAATTGCAAAGGAGGTAACGGTATGCAAATCACTGATTCCATCGCTGATATGCTTACGAGAATCCGTAACGCAAATTCCGCTAAGCATGATACAGTGAAGGTTCCCGCATCCAACATGAAGAAGGCAATTGCTCAGATTCTTGTTGATGAGGGCTATATCAAGAGCTTTAAGGTTGAGGACGACGGCAAGCAGGGTATGATCGAGATCACCCTCAAGTACGGCCCCAACAAGTCCCAGATTATTACAGGTCTGCGCAGAGTTTCCAAGCCCGGTCTGCGTATGTACACAAATTGTGAGGATATGCCCAAGGTTATGAATGGCCTCGGTATTGCAATCCTCTCAACTTCAAAGGGTATTATGACTGATAAGGATGCACGCAAGGCCAATGTTGGCGGCGAAATCCTTGCATTCGTTTGGTAAGGAGGTGCTGCACAGATGTCAAGAATAGGCAGAATGCCCATTGCGATCCCCGCAGGTGTTGACGTAACAATCGACGGCAGCACAGTTACGGTTAAGGGCCCCAAGGGTACACTTACAAGAACCGTACACTCAAACATGATCGTTGAGAAGGACGGCGCAACAATCACTGTTTCCCGCCCCAACGACGACAAGATGAACAGATCACTTCACGGTCTTACACGTACACTTATTGCTAACATGGTTACAGGTGTTAACGAGTCCTACAAGAAGGAGCTCGATGTTAACGGCGTTGGTTACCGTGTACAGGTACAGGGCAAGGATCTCGTTATGAACCTTGGTTTCTCACACCAGGTTATCATGACTGCTCCCGAGGGTATCACAGTTGAGTGTCCCTCTCCCAACAAGATCATTGTTTCCGGTCCCGACAAGCAGAAGGTTGGCCAGTTTGCTGCTGAAGTTCGCGAGAAGCGTCCCCCCGAGCCGTACAAGGGCAAGGGCATCAAGTACGTTGACGAACACATCCGCCGCAAAGAAGGTAAAGCCGGTAAGGGTAAATAAGATTGAAGGAGTTGAAACGAAATGGTTAAAAAGCCTGAAACAAGAAAGGCAAGAGACGCACGTCATGCAAGAGTGCGTAAAAAGATCTCCGGTACACCGGAGTGCCCCCGTCTCAGCGTATTCCGCTCCCTTCAGCATATCTATGCTCAGCTCATCGATGATGTTAACGGCGTAACAATCGCTGCTGCTTCATCTGTTGAGAAGGATTTCGCAGAGTACGGCGGAAACAAGTCCGCTGCCCGTAAGGTCGGCGAATTAGTCGCAAAGCGTGCTATCGAAAAGGGCGTTGAAAACGTTGTATTCGATAGAGGCGGTTATATCTACCACGGCCGTGTGCAAGAGCTGGCCGAAGGCGCCCGTGAGGGCGGCCTGAAGTTCTGAGTAAGGAGGGTAAAACTTTGGCTAAAATCGACGCATCGGCATTAGAACTCCAGGAACGTGTTGTTACTATCAACCGCGTTTCTAAAACAGTTAAGGGCGGCCGTATATTCAAGTTTGCTGCTCTCGTAGTTGTCGGCGACGGCAACGGTCTCGTAGGCTTCGGCCTTGGTAAGTCCGGCGAAGTTCCGGATGCTATCCGTAAGGGCATTGAGGATGCTAAGAAGAACCTCTTCAGAGTATCTCTGAAGGGCACAACAATTCCTCACGAGGTTATCGGCAAGTTTGGCGCAGGCGTTGTTCTGCTCAAGCCCGCTGCACCCGGTACCGGCGTTATCGCCGGCGGCCCTGTCCGTGCAGTTGTTGAAACAGTTGGTATCAAGGACATCCGTTCCAAGGCTCTCCGTTCCAACAACCCCTGCAACGTAGTAAGAGCTACTATCGACGGTCTCAAGCAGCTTCGCTCTCTTGAAGAGGTTGCAGCAGTCCGTGGTAAGTCAGCTGAAGAAATTCTTGGTTAAGGAGGGTGGAACAAATGGCAGATATTAAGGTCAAGCTCGTCAAAAGTCTGATCGGTTCCAATAAGAGCCAGATTGCCACCGCTCACTCACTCGGTCTCAAGAAGATTGGTGATGAAAAGGTTCAGCCCGATAATGCAGCTACTCAGGGCAAGGTTAAGAAGATCGTTCACCTTGTTCAGGTTAGCGAAGCGTAAGCAAGGAGGTGCTTGAGAAATGAAATTACATGAACTTTCACCGGCACCCGGTTCCACAGCGGAACGCAAGCGTATCGGTAGAGGTCCTGCTTCCGGTCAGGGTAAGACCGCAGGTAAGGGTCACAAAGGTCAGAAGGCTCGTGCCGGCAGAGGCATGAGAGCCGGTTTCGAAGGCGGCCAGATGCCCCTTCAGAGACGAATCCCCAAGAGAGGCTTCGTCAACATTTTCGCAAAAGAGATTGCTATTGTTAATCTTTCCGCTCTTGAAGAGAAGTTCGCAGACGGCGCAGTAGTCGACGTTGAGGCTCTCATCGCAGCAGGCCTTGTAAAGAAGGAGCTCGACGGCGTTAAGGTTCTTGGCAACGGCGAAATCACAAAGAAGCTCACCGTTAAGGTCAATGCATTTTCTGAGTCTGCTAAGGCAAAGATCGAAGCTGCAGGCGGAAAGGCAGAGGTGATCTGAGGTGCTGCAAACAATAATCAACGCGTGGAAGATTGCCGACCTGCGTAAAAAGATACTGTTCACAGCCCTCATCATCTTTATATTCAGACTCGGTGCAGCAATTCCCGTTCCTTTCACTAACATCGCTGAAGGCGGTATCCTTCAGGGTGCAGCCGAAGGCACGTTTATGAGTTACCTGAGCATGATGACTGGTGACGCATTTGCATACGGTACAATCTTCGCTATGTCGATTACCCCGTACATCAACTCATCAATTATCATGCAGCTCCTTACTGTTGCAATTCCTCCCCTTGAGAGACTCTCCAAGGAAGGCGAGGAAGGCCGCAAGAAGATTGCGTCCATCACTCGTTTTGTTACAGTAGGCCTCGGTCTAATGCAGTCCACCGCATACTACTTCTATCTGAGAAATCAGAACTACCTTATGACTGACGACAGCGGCGCTAAGTTCACAGGCTTCTTCGCAGTCTTCCAGGCACTTGTTATTATCCTCTGTCTCACAGCAGGTACCGCATTCATCATGTGGCTCGGTGAGCAGATTAATAACCACGGCATCGGCAACGGTATCTCCATTATCCTTTTTGCAGGTATCGTTTCCCGTATCCCCGCAATGGTTATGTCCGTAGTTTCATACTTCCAGCTTGGCGGTCCCTACTACGTACTTGCTCCCTTCGTCGGTGTTATGGCACTTCTTATGATTGCCTTCATCGTATGGATGGACAATGCTGAAAGACGCATTCCCGTGCAGTACGCAAAGAGAGTTGTCGGCAGAAAGATGTACGGCGGCCAGAGCACACACATTCCGATGAAAGTAAATATGTCCGGCGTTATGCCCGTCATTTTTGCTTCATCTATCCTTTCTCTTCCTCCCACGATTCAGATGTTTGTCGACGTCAAGGAAGGAAGCGGCTGGGAGAAGTTCTTCAGCATCTTCCAGGCAACACACCCTGTTTACCTTGTTCTCTATTTCGTAATGATTATCTTCTTTGCATACTTCTATGCACAGATTCAGTACAATCCCATCGAAATGGCAAACAACATCCGTAAGAACAGCGGTGCTATTCCGGGTATCCGTCCCGGCAAGCCCACATCCGATTATATTGCAAAGATTCTGTCAAGACTCACACTTATGGGCGCACTCCTTCTGAGCGTTGTCGCACTTTTCCCGACACTCTTCAGCCAGGTTGCTACCTTCTGCCTCGACAAGTTCTCCGACGGTTACTACAGCCAGGGCATCAATATCTCCCTGGGCGGTACATCAATCATCATTATGGTTGGTGTTGCACTTGAAACCGTTAAGCAGCTTGAGAGCCAGATGATGATGCGTCACTATAAGGGCTTCCTTGATTAAGAGTCAAGCCGGAAAGGACAATTGATATGAAACTGATTCTTCTCGGCGCTCCGGGCGCAGGTAAGGGCACACAGGCTGAGGTTATCAGCGAAAAGCTCAGTATTCCTGCTGTTTCAACCGGCAATATCATTCGTGAAGCCCTTGCCAACGGCACAGAGATGGGCCTCAAGGCAAAATCATTCATCGACGCAGGTCAGCTCGTTCCCGATGATGTTGTTATCGGCATCATCAAGGAACGCCTTGCAAAGGATGATTGCGCCAACGGCTTCATTCTCGACGGCTTCCCCAGAACAATTCCCCAGGCTGAGGCACTCGACACAATGGGCGTAACCATTGACCGAGTAATCAGCATTGAGGTCGAGGACGAAAAAATCGTTCGCAGAATGTCCGGCAGACGTGTCTGCAAGGCGTGCGGTTCTTCTTACCACCTCGAATATAAGAAGCCTGCTCAGGACGGCGTATGTAACGCATGCGGCGGTGAGCTGGTTCAAAGAAAAGACGATCATCCCGACACGGTTCTCGACAGACTGCACGTTTACCACGAGCAGACCGAGCCGCTCAAGGATTACTATGAGAAGAAGGGCATCCTTCGCATAGTTGTAGGTCAGGAGGAAGTTGCTGACACAACAGCACTCACCCTCAAGGCTTTGGAGGATTAAGCATGATAGTGCTGAAAACCAATCGGGAGCTTGCCCTTATGAGAGAGGCTTGCAGAATCTCGGCTGGGGCATTAAGAGTGGCAGGCGAGGCGGTTCAGCCCGGAGTAACAACCGAGGAAATTGACCGCATAGCTTACGAGTATATAATCAAGCAGGGTGCAAAGCCCAACTTCTTGAATTACAACGGCTTTCCTGCCACTGCATGCATTTCCATAAACGACGAGGTTATTCACGGCATTCCGAGCAAGAAGCGTGTTATCCGTGAAGGCGACATAGTCAGTATTGACCTTGGAGCCACAATCAACGGTTATCACGGCGATAACGCCGCCACTTTCGCAGCGGGCAAAATCAGCCCGGAAGCGGAGCGGCTGATCAACACCACCAGAGAGAGCCTTTACGAAGGCATTAAGGCGGCTGTTGCAGGCGGCAGAATCGGCGATATATCCGCTACGGTGCAGCGCTATTGCGAGGAAAGAGGCTTTTCCGTTGTACGGGATTTTGTCGGACACGGAATAGGCACAAAGCTGCACGAAGACCCCAGCGTACCCAATTACGGCACACCCGGCAGAGGTGTGCGCCTGTTACCGGGCATGACTTTGGCCATTGAACCCATGATAAATGCGGGTGGCTACGAGGTCAGACAGCTGTCAGACGGCTGGACGATTAAAACGAAAGACGCAGGTCTGTCTGCACATTTTGAGCATACCGTTGCAATAACAAACGACGGTCCGAAGATTCTCACCGTAGAATGAGGAGAATTGGTATGGAGCTCAGAACAGGAAGTGTCGTCCGCACAAAGGCGGGGCACGACAAAGATAAGCTAATGGCTGTTGTCGGTACCAAGGGCAAGTGGTTACTGCTCTGTGACGGTAAAGAACGGAGGCTCGAAAAGCCGAAGCTTAAAAATCCGTTGCACACAGCGCCCACAAGCACAGTACTCGAACAAAGCGCAATGGCAACCAATCGCAGTTTAAGAAAAGCACTCGCCGCAATCGACGGCAAGGCTCAATGAACTCAGGGAGGTAAAAGTTAATGTCAAAACAGGATATGATCGAAGTTGAAGGTACAGTAATCGAAGCGCTCCCGAATGCAACCTTTCAGGTAGAGCTCGAGAACGGACACAGGCTGCTGGCTCATATCTCAGGTAAGCTGAGAATGAACTACATCCGTATCCTTCCCGGCGACAAGGTAACGGTTGAAATGTCACCGTACGACCTGACCAAGGGCCGCATTACGTGGCGCACAAAATAAGCACAGCGTATTATCAAGGAGGTATTCCAAATGAAAGTCAGACCTTCTGTAAAGAAAATTTGCGAGAAGTGCAAAGTCATTAAGCGCAAGGGTAAGATCATGGTTATCTGTGAGAATCCCAAGCACAAGCAGCGTCAGGGTTAATTGACGCAAACCATTAACGGAGGTGCAACTGAAAAATGGCGCGTATATCAGGTGTTGACCTGCCCAGAGATAAGAGAGTCGAAATCGGCCTCACATACATCTACGGCATCGGTCTTAAGACAGCTAAGGACATTATCGCGGCAACAGGGATTAATCCCGACACGAGAGTAAAGGACCTCACAGAAGACGAGGTTTCCAAGCTCCGTGAGTATATCGACCACAACGTTAAGGTCGAAGGTGATCTCAGAAGAGAAACCGCATTCGACATCAAGAGACTTGTAGAAATCGGCTGCTACCGTGGCTTACGCCACCGCAAGGGTCTCCCCGTAAGAGGTCAGCGTTCAAAGACAAACGCTCGTACCCGTAAGGGCCCCAAGAAGACGATTGCTAACAAGAAGAAATAAGTGAAGGAGGAATAAGTCATGGCAAAAGCTAACGTTAAAAAAGCCGGTGCAACACGCAGACGCCGTGAGCGCAAGCACATAGAGCGTGGTGCAGCACACATCCAGTCCACCTTCAACAACACGATTGTCACTATTACAGACACACAGGGCAACGCAGTTTCATGGGCAAGCGCAGGCGAAATGGGCTTCAGAGGTTCCAGAAAGTCCACTCCCTTCGCAGCACAGACAGCAGCAGAGACTGCTGCAAAGGCAGCTATGGAACACGGTATGAAGTATGTTGAAGTTTACGTAAAGGGCCCCGGCGCAGGCCGTGAGGCTGCAATCAGAGCTCTTCAGACAGCAGGTCTTGAAGTAAGCATGATTAAGGACGTAACTCCCATTCCCCATAACGGTTGCCGTCCGCCTAAACGCCGTCGCGTATAACAAATAAGGAGGTAACAAGCAAATGGCAAAGAATATGCAACCCATTGCTAAGCGTTGCAAAGCTTTGGGCATTTCTCCCGCAGTTATGGGTTATGCGAACAAGGAAACTTTCCGTAATCCCGGCGGTCAGAGGAGAAGAAAAAAGAGTGAGTACGGTATGCAGCTTAACGAGAAGCAGAAGGTTAAGTTCATCTACGGCATTCTTGAGAAGCAGTTCCACACATACTATGAGAAGGCTGTTGCAATGCCCGGTAAGGCCGGTGATAACCTGCTTATCACTTGTGAGCGCCGCCTTGACAACGTAGTATTCAGACTCGGCCTTGCTCTCACACGCCGTCAGGCTCGTCAGCTCGTCAGCCACTCTCACTTCACTGTTAACGGCAAAAAGGTTAACATTCCTTCCTATCAGGTTAAGGCAGGCGACGTTATCGAGGTAGCAGAGAAGAGCCGCTCTTCCGCAGCTTTCACTCGCCTTACAGGTTCGGATGCTCCCATCTTCACAACTCCCGCATGGATGGAGCGTGAGAAGGATACACTCAAGGGCACAGTCCTCAGCATCCCCACTCGTGAGCAGATTGATACTCCCGTTGAGGAGCATCTTATCGTCGAGCTTTACTCGAAGTAATATTGATTTATTGCGTATATTACTCAATTTAACAAGGAGGGTTTTGAATGATCGGAATTGAGAAGCCCAAAATCGAAACTGCCGAATTCAGCGCAAGCGGTGATTACGGAAGATTCGTACTTGAACCGCTGGAGCGTGGCTACGGCACAACTCTTGGCAACAGCCTTAGAAGAGTTCTGCTTTCCTCGCTTCCCGGTTACGCAATCACATCTGTTAAGATTGAAGGCGTTCACCACGAGTTTTCAACAATCAAGGGTGTTAAGGAAGATGTAACAGAAATCGTCCTCAACCTCAAGAGCGTAATCCTCAAGATTCACGGCGACGGCCCCAAGACAATGTACATCGACGCTTCAGGCGCAGGCGTTGTCACAGCCGGCGACATCAGCACAGACAGCGAGGTTGAAATCATCAACCCCGAGCTGCCTATCGCTACACTTGATGCTGACGCTCACCTTAGCATGGAGCTTACCTGCGACAAGGGTCGTGGCTACGTTTCTGCAGAGCGCAACAAGGCTCTTATGCAGCCTATCATCGGCGTTATCGCAATTGACTCTATTTACACACCTGTTTTAAAGGTTAATTACACAGTCGAGAACACACGTGTTGGTCAGATTACTGACTACGACAAGCTCACGCTTGAGGTGTGGACAGACGGCACCATTAATGCAAAGGAAGCCGTTTCTCTTGGCGCCAAGATCCTCAACGAGCATCTCAGTCTCTTCGGAGATCTGTCGGATGAGGCTTTCGACACAGAGGTAATGGTTGTCAAAGACGACAACAACACAGAAAAAGTTCTGGAGATGACCATTGAGGAACTTGACCTGTCTGTGCGCTCCTTCAACTGCTTGAAGAGAGCCGGAATCAACAAGGTTGAAGATCTTATCAATAAGTCAGAAGAGGACATGATGAAGGTCCGCAACCTCGGCAAGAAGTCACTTGACGAAGTTGTTGCAAAGCTCAGAAGCCTCGGCTTCGACCTTCGCAAGGAAGAGGAATAATCTTCAACCCAACACATTTATCTGTAAAGGAGTGTTTTAAATGCCCGGAACCAGAAAACTCGGCAGAGCCAGCGACCACCGTATGGCAATGCTTCGTGCAATGGTGACATATCTTTTAGAGAATGGCAAAATTGAAACCACCGTTACAAGGGCAAAGGAAGTCCGTGCGCTGACAGAGAAAATGATCACTGTCGCAAAGGACAACAGCCTCAACGCTAAGCGTCAGGCTCTTGCTTTCGTCACAAAGGAAGAGGTCGTTAAGAAGCTCTTCGACGAAATCGCCCCCAAATATAAGGATGTTAACGGCGGCTATTGCCGTATTACCAAGACAGGCCCCCGTCGTGGTGACGCAGCGGAAATGTGCATCATCGAGCTCGTTGATGACAAGGCAGCTGTCGAGGAAACAAAGAAGGCTAAGAAGGCTTCCAAGTAAGTCTTACAGCTTTTAAAATCTAACAGATATCTATTTAACGCCTGAGCTTAACCGCTCAGGCGTTTTTCTTTGCGTCAAAATCCACAGAAATGTCAAAAAATGTCAAAATGGTTACAAATAGTTACAAAATAGTTACAATGTTGTAACTTTTCTTGCCTTTTCAAATTACGGTTGTTATAATCACATCACAAACCTAAAGAAACATAAATCCCGTTATAAAAGGAAGGAGTAAATGTTATGTTAATTATTGCGGCTGCACTCGGCGGTGCTCTTATGATCGGTTCATGCCTTGCCCTTGCGTTTGAGGATGTTATCGAGGCAAGGTCCAACCAGCCCGAAGAAGTAACAGAGGAATAAAAATCAATCAAATCAATCAGGGGACGGTTGTGTGATTGACACCGATAAAACAAGGAGAATAAAAATGAAAAAAATTGCGGCAGTTTTGTTGACGGTTGCGGTTGTGTTTTCGTTTGCCGCTTGCACAAAGCAGAAGAACGAGCCCGAAACAACCACTCAAAATAATTTCATTTTAACAACTGATGTGAGTGCCGTTACGGACGAAACCGTAACAGAACCGAGCGTTGAAAGCACAAAGCAGACCACCGAAAAGTCTGAAACAAAGAAGAACACGACTCACGCTGTGACTGCTGCAAAGCCGACCACAACCAAGAAAAAAGAGCCTGTTCGCACGACTATAATGCAGATAACAACTGCGCCACCAATAACCTCTATGTTTACCGACCCGGTAAACTCACAGCAGAACACAACTCAGGCTGTTACAACAACACAGGCTCCGACTACGGCTCCGTCATTTCTTGATACAACTGAATTTGAGCCTGTAACCGAGGCGAAGCTGCCCGAATACGATGACAGCGACAACATAGACGACAGTATGGCTTCTGCATCACCCGAAGCAATTAGGCAGTGTGCACGCTCCATGGAGCAGAGCCTCAACAACCATGCCTACGCGATACAGAGCCTTGTCAACTATTGCGAAACGGAAGATGAAGTGCATATTGATTATTTCTACGGCTTTGTTGAATCCGCATATATAGCCGTTGTCCAGGCACACGACATACATATGCAGTACGAAAATATGCAGTCAATGTGTGACCACCTGGAAAAATCGCTGGATATCTTATACAAAATCCTCACGGAAAGCTATACACCCCTCGAATTAGAGGAAATGCTGAACGACTCGGCAGTTCATCTTGAAAAGGTATATGACAAATGTGTAGCACTCGCAGGTAAATAATAAAGCGTAATTGTACTTGCTATCTGTATTGTAGGGACGATTCACGAATCGACCGTTGTAAAGGTAATAGACGGTGAATTGCCCTACACAGGAAACACTGGTGAAAAAAGATAATATATAAAAAGGAGGAGTTAATATATGACAATATTTCAATATATTCTTGCACTTCTCTGGCCGCTTGTCGGCGTGGCTTCAGGCTTGGCAGGCTTTGTTGGCTGGAAACTTAATTGGTTTTAACAGATTAATCAACTGAAATCGTAGGGGCGAGCTTTGCTCGTCCCATTTTAATTTATTATTTTTTCTTTATTATTTCTTATTTATTCTTTAAAAAATAATGCTTTTTCCTCTTGAAAAAGGCAACAATATATATTATAATACATTGGTAACGAAACATCGTGTGTTTTATATGAATACCGACCACTAACTTTGTTTTGGTCATGTGGTGTGTGGGTTCTGTGCGACGGTGCACTGCGAACCATGTCAGGCGGGGAACCGAGCAGCATTAAGCAGAAAGTACTGTGCGCCACAGTCCGCCTGCACACCATGTGACCAAGACAAAGTTTTTTTGTGGGCACCTCTTAAAATGTATTGCACAAATCTTGTGTGCCCTTTTTCCGCAATATCGTTCCAAAATGCTCGGCAATACACAGAGTATTGCCTGTGCTTTTGAAACTTCTCTTGCGAAAGAATGTCTGCACAATCTTTGCACTCTGCATTTTGCGAGCTGCCCGATTGTCAAGAACTCATAATGTTAATCTTGCTTGTTCTTTTTCCGTCATATCGTCCCCAAATTTCTTTTGAGAGGTGAATTTTATGTACCGTGCGTTATACCGTACCTGGCGTCCGCAGACCTTCAGCGATGTTGTTGGTCAGCAGCACGTCACAAATACCTTGCAGAATGAGCTCAAGGCAAACAAGCTTGCCCACGCCTACCTTTTCACAGGCTCAAGGGGTACGGGTAAGACAAGCTGTGCAAAAATTCTCTCAAAGGCTGTCAACTGCGAAAACCTGCAGGACGGCAACCCCTGCAACGAGTGTGAGGTTTGCCGTGGTATAGATTCGGGCGCAATTCTTGACGTTGTCGAAATAGACGCCGCAAGTAACAACGGTGTTGACAATATCCGTGATTTGCGTGACGAGGCAAATTACACCCCCGTCAGGGCAAAGTACAGGGTGTATATCATTGACGAGGTGCATATGCTCTCAGTCGGTGCTTTCAACGCTTTGCTCAAAACGCTTGAAGAGCCGCCCGAGCACGTCAAGTTCATCCTCGCCACAACCGAGGTGCATAAGCTTCCTGCAACAATTCTTTCCCGCTGCCAGCGCTTCGATTTCAAGCGTATCGAGCCGCAGGACATTGCAGGCAGGCTGAATTTCGTTGCAGAGCGTGAGGGCTTTGCACTCGAAAACGAAGCCGCCTCGCTTATAGCGAAAATTGCCGACGGCGGTATGCGTGACGCACTTTCACTCCTCGACCAATGTGCAAGCCAGAGCAAAAATGTTACCGCAGACCTTGTCAGTAACGTTGCTGGTCTTACAGGTCACGACCACCTTTTTCTGCTTGCAGACTGTATAAAGAATAACGACTGCGCAAAGGCGCTTTCGATAATTAACGACCTGCACAACTCCTCCTGTGATATGGAGCGGCTGTGCACCCAGCTTATCGACCACTACCGCAACCTTATGATTATCCGTTCGGTCAAACAGCCCGAAGGGCTTATCGTATGTACTGCGGCAGAGTTGAAACAGCTCGAAGCTCAGGCGATGAGCTACACACTTGAACACATTATGCACATTTTAGGCGTGCTTGAAGTCACCTGCGGTAATCTGCGCAAGGGTCTCAACCGCCGTGTTGAAACGGAAATGGCTTTTGTCCGCCTTTGCACACCAAACCTTGATTTATCTGTTGATGCGCTTCTCAAGCGTGTTGCCGCAGTTGAAACTGCGGTCAGAACAGGTGCGGTTGCAGTACAGCAGCCCGTTGTAAGCCAGCCTTCTGCCGAGGAAAGTGCACCTGCGCAAGCACCCGTGCAGCCTGCGGCACCTGCTCCGAAGGCACTGCCGGACGGTGAGCTTGGCTGCTGGACAGATGTTATTCAGGAGCTCAAAACCTTCAACCTTCCGCTTGCGAGTATGATGTTCAACACCTATGCTGTAGTTAAAGACGGTGTCGTGAACATCTGCCATAACAGCGCCTTCCTTGTCGGCAAGTTCAAGGACGAGGAAAGCCGCAAGGATTTGAAGAAGGCGTTTTACAATGTTACGGGCACAGACTGTCTTATGAAATTCAAGAAGGTTGCTGAGCCGGCAAATATTCCCGAGCCCGTACCCCACGAAACTGACCCGCTTGCCGATTTGCTCAGCAGGGCACAGGCGAGTGGTATAGATATTACCAGTAATTAATTTTGAAAGGATAGATAAAAATGAAAGCAAGAATTCCCGGTGCGCCCCAGGGCGGTCAGGCAGCAATGCTCCAGAGACTTCAGGATATGCAGGCAGAAATGCAGAGAACACAGGAAGAGGTAGAGGCTACAGACTATGTCGCTTCCGCAGGCGGCGGTGCTGTTGAGGCAACAGTAACAGGCGCAAAGGTTCTCAAGGATATAAAAATTGACCCCGAGGTTGTTGACCCCGAGGACGTTGAAATGCTTCAGGATATGGTTATTGCCGCTGTAAACGAGGCTCTGCGCAAGGCAGAGGACGCTATGGTACAGGGCATGGAAAAGGCCAAGGGCGGCCTTAATATCCCGGGTCTGTTTTAATGGGCTACGAGGTAGCGTCGCTGGCTAAGCTCATTGAGCAGTTTGAGCGTATGCCGAGCATAGGTCACAAAACGGCTCAGCGCCTTGCGTTTTATGTGCTCGATATGAGCGAGGAGCAGGCGAAGGGCTTTGCCAAAGCAATACTCGATGCGCACGAGAAAATTCATCGCTGTGCGGTTTGCTGCAACCTTTCTGAGGACGAGCTCTGCCCGATTTGCTCAAAGACGGACAGAGATATGTCGGTCGTCTGCGTTGTGGAGGACCCGAGGGATGTTATCGCAATCGAGCGCACCCGTGAGTTTAACGGCACATACCACGTCTTAAACGGTGTAATTTCGCCGCTTAACGGTATCGGCCCCGAAGAGCTGACAATTAAAGAGCTCATCGCCAGAATGGGCGACGGGCAGATAAAAGAGGTCATAATGGCAACCAACCCGACGGTTGAGGGCGAGGCAACGGCAATGTACGTTTCACGCCTGCTCAAACCACTCGGCGTTGCAACAACCCGCCTTGCCTACGGTGTCCCCGTCGGCGCAGACCTCGAATATGCCGACGAAGTAACGCTCCTGCGTGCCCTCGAAGGCAGACAGACAATATAAAAAAATAAAAAACAGGGAACAAACCGTACGTTTTGAGTGCGATTTGTTCCCTATGGTTTTTGCATGAATGATAATAACTTTTATCACGGCAAAGCCGTGTATATAATCAATTCCGCAAAGGAATTGCATATCATCAGAACTTTAGTTCTGTATATCATCATTGCGAAAGCTTATACACACTTCGTGTGATGATATACGCCTGCGGCGATGATATACCATTGCTTTCGCAATGGATAAAAAAAGACAGTCTGAAGACTGTCTTTTTTGGTGGAACAATGTCCGAGGTGTTCGAACATTGCTCCATGGCTGATTTTTCGCCGTTGAAGGCTGCTTCAATATCATCAAGCGGGATGTCATCTATGGTGACAGGCTTATTGCTTGCATTGATAATCAGTGTCAGATGGTCATCATACAGATAAACCGAATGCACAAAGATATTGATGATTGCTCTGCGTTTTGCCGTATCATCACCGGGCATCTCGCAGACATAATTAAGAAAGGCTAATATCTGAGCTTCACTGAGAAGCACTCTCTTGTTTTGTTCAATAGCGAGCTGTTCCTCAAGTTCTTCTTTTTCTGCCTGACGGCGGTTGATTCGCTCTGTAAGTGCTACTGCATCTCCACCTCTTTCAATGGATAACCACATATTTTCAATGGCTTCATCAATTTCTTTGATTGAGCTTTTGAGATTTTTGATAGAGAGGTTGTCGGGATTTTTGTTGCATTCCTCCGATATCTTTTTAGCGATATATTGCATCTTTTCATCCGTAAGCATTTTAAGGCATTCGTTGATAACAAGGTCTTCAATCAGTTGTTTACCGATGGATTTCTTTTCACATTTTTTCTTCCTTGCACTCTTGCAGACATAATATTGATATACAGCTCCCGACTTACCCGTACCGCAGACACCAATCATCATTTCCTTACAATGACCGCAGAAAAGCTTGGTGGTTAATATATATGCATCGTCACCCTTTGTCTTTGCCTGTGCTCTCTTGTTCCTGTTCAAAATCTCCTGTACCCGATAGTATAAATCATCTTCAATTATTCTCGGCATACCACCGGGAGTCTCCTTTCCGCTGTATAAATAATAGCCGATATAGCGTTTGTTACTTAAAAGCCTTGTCAGGCTTGTGAAACTGAACTCATTACCTATTGAGGTTTTAATGTGCCGTCTGTTAAGGTCTTTGATGATTTCTACTTTAGGCTCACCACGGGCATAGCGTTCATAGATTTCTCTGACTATTGCCGCTTCATCCTCATCAACATAAAAAGTTCGGTCTTTTTTGTTGACCTTAAAGCCAAGTCCGGGGTTACTGCCGTTTGAAAGACACTTTTCTGCATTGATAGCAAGGCCACGGTTTATCTTCTGTGCCAACTCAACGGAATAGTATTCTGCCATACTTTCAAGCAATCCCTCAACAAGAATGCCTGAAGCATCTTCTGTTATATTTTCTTTAGCCGAGAACACCCTTACACCATTCTTTTTCAGCTTTGCCTTATAAATTGCACTGTCATATCTGTTACGGGCAAAACGGTCAAGCTGATAAACAAGCACACCCTCAAAGGTATGTTTCTCACTATCAGCAATCATTCGCTGAAAGTCTGAACGGTTGTCGGAAGTACCGCTTTGCGCTCGATCTATATATTCACCAACTACCGTATAATTATGGGCTGCCGCATACTCATAACAGATTTTTAACTGTCCTTCAATTGATTGCTCCGTCTGTCTTTTACAAGAAAAACGGGCGTATATAACTACATTCATTTTAATCCTCCTGATTTTGTTATTTTAATTTTATTTAGATTTTTTTTCTTTGTCGAATGTGTGAAGTTCCCCGATACCGTAAGATATCGGGGAACTGTATATTAAGCATACTCAGGATGCTTTTCTAACCATTTATTAAAATATTCCTTACCGAAATCACTTTCGTAAAACTTTTTGATTTCGGGAACCATAGCCGAAGCAAAAGAATCAAGCACCTCTTTCGGTAATTCAATTTTGCTGTAATCAACGGGTTTGAAAGAGAATTCGCCACGGGTATCGGTGCTAAGATAATGAATAATATATTTGATGGTATCAATAAACTTCATTTGCATCACCTCGCATCCCTGTTCCTGCTTCGCTGTCGCTGTAAAGCCTTGTTGTAATACTCACAGGCTTTCATAACATAATCTTCAAGCTGTTGTT
>JAZUQA010000027.1:0-271524 GCA_045605425.1 Acutalibacteraceae bacterium | reverse complement strand
TATTTATTTTCCACAAAGAAACAACTGCCATAAGACAGCTGTTTAACTTAGGGTGACGAGTATAATCCGAACCCGTTTTTTACGGGGCGGATTTCCGCCAACTCTTTGTTAAAATACTCGTAAATCCGAAAGGATTTACTGCGTTTTATGCCTTGATTTGACAAAAATCCGCCTCGTAAAAAATCTACGACCTAAAAGTGCGAATTTTTGATGGATTTTTGGATGTTGAGGAAGCCGACAGGCTGTCGCCTTTCAAATCCGAAACGCCGAAAAGCCGCAAAAATTCACGCTTTGGGGCGAGTTTTGATTATACTCGTTACCCTATGCTATGAAAAGAGAGAGGTCATAATCGTTTGTTGCCGGCGCGTCCTCAACAAGGTGCATTTTGCTGCGGCGGATTTCGGCTGTGCGCTGTGCTCTTTCGCTGCGCTCGGCTTCAAGCTGTTTTCTTCTGCGTGCAACGATAACCTTTGCAATGGATTCGGCAGCCTTGTCGAGAATTTTATCTTCAAAAGCAATGAGCTTTTCTTCCTTGACTATGCCGACGAGAACGAGTGTAACGAGAGCGATTTCAATAATTGTTGCTACCATAATATTTAACTTCCTTTCTTTTCTAAAACAATGTGCGAATGAATTTTTTCTACCGAACAAATTGGGAACGTTTGTTCTTTATACCTATGATTATAGCACGATTTTTGTATTTGTCAACACAAATGTTCACAAAAAATACCGTTTGCAGTACCAAAAAGCGGACTGTAGACGGCAAAATTCAGAAAAATCTGCCCGAGTGGCGGCGCTAAGGGTGCATTACCGCACGGTTGTGCATCGTCGCTACTTCGGCAGCTTTTTACAGCTCTATTTCATTCGGGTTTTTTCGTCCTGCAAGGAAGTCGCTGATGTTTTGCAGGGTGGTCTGTGCGATTGAGGAAAGAGCGTCGTGGGTGAGAAAAGCCTGGTGTGAGGTAACGAGTACGTTGGGCAGAGAAATCAGCCGTGCAAGTATATCGTCACGAACAATGTGGTTGGAAAAATCCTCGTAAAAGAGTGAGGTTTCCTCCTCGTAAACGTCAAGGCACGCACCGCCCAGCCGCTCGGAAATAAGTGCGTCGAGCAAGGCTTCGCTGTCAATAAGCGCACCTCTTGAGGTGTTTATAATTATTGCGTTGGGCTTCATAAATTCAAGCGTGCGGCGGCAGATAATGTGGCGTGTCGCCTTGGTCAGAGGACAGTGGAGCGACACTATATCGCTACGGTTTAGCAGCTCTTCAAGCCCGACATATTCAATGTACGGAATATCTCTGCGCACGGGGTCATAGGCTAAAATTTTCATACCGAAGCCGTTGCAGATAGAGCTGAGTGCAAGCCCGATTTTGCCCGTGCCGATAATGCCGACAGTTTTGCCGTAAAGGTCGAAGCCGACAAAGCCGTTGAGCGAAAAATTGAAATCCCTTGTGCGAAGGTACGCCTTGTGTGTCTTGCGGTTGAGAGTGAGAAGCATTGCAACAGAATGCTCCGCAACGGCATAGGGCGAGTAATCGGGCACACGGAAAAAGCGGATTTTTCCCTTCGCCGCCTCTAAATCAACGTTGTTGAAGCCTGCACAGCGCATAGCAACGCAGTGAATGCCGCAGTCGTAAAGCGCCTTTATTGTCTTGGCGGATAAATCGTCGTTGACAAAGGCAATTGCCGCACTTTTTCTTTTTGCAAGCACGGCGGTTTTCGGGCTTAATTTTGTTTCAAAGTAGTCAATTTCAAACCCGTAAGCGGATTTGTAGCGGTCAAAATAAATCCTGTCGTAGGGCTTTGTGTCGTAAAAGCAGAGGGATTGCATAACGGGTTCCTTTCAAATAGAAAATCAAATTGCAGTTTGTAGGGGCGACCTTTGGTCGTCCGTGTTGAAGATATATCGATAAAAATTTGGTTATCCTGTAGGGAGCGACGCCCTCGTCGCTCCGAAAAAGGTTACCGATATTTCAATATGAATTTGATTATCCTGTAGGGGCAATTCATGAATTGCCCGTTTTTACCGTTATATCACTTTTACGGCGGGCGATTCGTGAATCGCCCCTACAAATGTAATCATCCCGACAAACTGTAATTTACTAATCATATTCTTCCGTAAAAAAGGCTCTTTATTCTTTGTTAAAATTGACAAAAATTTTTTCTACGCCATATATAAAATAAAAATCTTGATTTATATAGAATTTTGTCTTATAATCTTTGTATTAATAAGTCCGGTTACAGCCGGCTGATTAAAAAATTTTTTCGGAGGTAGAAAAACCATGAAAAAGTTCACAAAGCTCCTGGCTCTGCTTATGGCAGCTGCAATGCTTCTTTGCTTTGCTGCTTGCGGCGGTTCAGGCGACGACAACACAACCACAACTCAGCCCGCAGGTCAGTCCGACCTTGCAAACCTCAAGGTTGGCTTCATCTTCCTTCACGATGAAAACTCAACCTACGACCTCAACTTCATCAAGGCTGCAAGAGAAGCTTGCGCAAAGCTTGGTGTAGAGATTGTTGAAAAGGTTAACATTCCCGAGAGCAACGATTGCTACGAAGCAGCTGTTGACCTTGCAGACCGTGGCTGCGACATCGTTTTCGCAGACAGCTTCGGCCACGAGCAGTATATGATTCAGGCTGCCAAGGAATATCCGGACGTACAGTTCTGCCACGCTACCGGTACAATGGCTCACACAGAAAACCTTGCTAACTACCACAACGCTTTCGCATCTATTTACGAGGGCCGTTACCTTGCAGGTGTTGCTGCAGGTCTCAAGCTCAACGAAATGATCGAAGCAGGTCAGTTCACAGCTGAGGAAGCAAAGATGGGTTACGTCGGTGCTTTCACTTATGCAGAGGTTATCTCCGGTTACACATCCTTCTATCTCGGCGCAAAGTCCGTCTGCCCGACTGTTACTATGGAAGTTCAGTTCACAGGCAGCTGGTACGACGAAATGGCTGAGAAGGAAGCTGCTGAAAAGCTCCTCTCCAACGGCTGTAAGCTCATCAGCCAGCACGCTGACTCAATGGGTGCTCCCACAGCTTGTGAAACAAAGGGTGTTCCCAACGTTTCCTACAACGGCAGCACTGTTGCAGCTTGCCCCAACACATTCATCATCTCTTCCAGAATCAACTGGGTTCCCTACTACGAGTACATCATCAACTGCGTAGCCAACGGCGAAGCAATCGCTGCTGACTGGTGCAAGGGCTTTGATGCAGGCTCCGTTGAGCTCAGCGAAATCAACGAGAAGGTTGCTGCTCCCGGCACAGCTGAAAAGCTCGAGGCTGTCAAGGCTGACCTTGCAGCAGGCAACGTTCACGTATTCGACACCGATACTTTCACAGTAAACGGTGAAAAGCTCACAAGCTATAAGGCAGACGTTGACACAGACGCTGCTTACACACCTGATACAGAGGTTATTGCAGACGGTTACTTCCACGAGTCCGAGTACCGTTCAGCTCCCTACTTCGACCTTCGTATCGACGGCATCACACTTCTTAACGAGAAGTTCTGATTTGATTAATTAACAAAATAGGCGGAGCGTAACACCTCCGCCTGTTTTGTAATTATTCTTAATTAATAATGAATAATGAATGATGAAAAATGAATAATTGTCGGCGGGACACCCGCACCCGAATTTTATTAAAATCGGAGCGAAGCGACCCTCCATTATTCATTATTCGCTATTCACTATTCATTATTCACTAAAACTGGAGGTAATTCCGTGGGCGCACAAGCTGCAATTGAACTGAAAAATATCACAAAGACCTTCGGCAGCGTTATTGCCAACAAGGATGTTTCGCTGGACGTTAACCGTGGCGAAATTCTTTCTATCCTCGGCGAAAACGGCAGCGGCAAAACTACGCTGATGAATATGATTTCGGGCATTTATTTTCCCGACCACGGTCAGATTTTCATCGACGGCAAGGAGGTCGTCATCCGCTCACCGAGGGATGCGTTTGATTATAAAATCGGTATGATTCACCAGCACTTCAAGCTGGTTGACGTCTTTTCTGCTGCAGAAAACATTGTTCTCGGTCTTGAGGAAGAGGGCAAATTCAACGTTAAGCAGTCTGCCGAAAAAATCCGCAAAATCAGCGAGCAGTACGGCTTTGACCTGGACCCGAAAAAGAAGATTTATGAGATGTCCGTTTCCGAAAAGCAGACCGTTGAAATAATCAAGGTGCTTTACAGAGGCGCAGACATTCTTATTCTCGACGAGCCCACCGCCGTTCTAACTCCGCAGGAAACGCAGAAGCTCTTTGCCATCCTTCGCAGAATGAGGGACGACGGCAAAGCTATCATAATCATCACCCACAAGCTGCAGGAGGTTCTCTCTCTTTCAAACCGTGTTGCCGTTCTTCGCAAGGGCGAGTATATCGGCACGGTTGAAACGAGTCAGACGAGTGAGGCACAGCTTACCGAAATGATGGTCGGTCAGAAAATCGACCTCAACATCGAAAGAACCGAGCCGAAGGATCCGCAGGCAAGGCTTGAGGTAAAGGATATAAGCTGTATCAACCGTGAGGGAATAAAGCTGCTTGACAATATTTCCTTTACTGCCCGTTCCGGTGAAATCCTCGGCATTGCAGGCATTGCCGGCAGCGGTCAGCGTGAGCTGCTCGAATCAATTGCAGGTTTGCAGCACCTCAATCAGGGCGAAATTCTTTACCACAACCCCAAAACGGGCAAAACGGATAACCTGCGTGACAAAACACCGCTGCAGATTCGTGACCTGGGCGTCCGCCTTTCCTTCGTTCCCGAGGACAGACTGGGTATGGGTCTTGTCGGCAATATGGATATTGTTGACAATATGATGCTGCGCAGCTACCGCAGAGGTAAATCCGCTTTCCTTGAAAGAAAGAAGCCCAAGGATTTAGCAAAGAAAATTATCGAAGAGCTCAATGTCGTCACGCCGGATGAGAAAACTCCCGTCCGCCGTCTGTCGGGCGGCAACGTTCAGAAGGTTCTCGTCGGCCGTGAAATTGCTTCATCGCCAACGGTGCTTATGGCGGCTTACCCGGTAAGAGGTCTTGACATCAACTCGTCTTATATGATTTATAATCTTCTCAACCGTCAGAAGGAAAGCGGCGTTGCCGTTATCTTTGTCGGTGAGGATCTGGACGTTCTTCTCGAGCTTTGCGACTCGATTATGGTTATCAGCTCGGGCCGTATTTCGGGTATTGTCGATGCAAGAACGGCAACTAAAGAAGAAATCGGTCTGCTTATGACCAAGAACAGCGGAGGTGAAGGCAGTGAGTAAGAATACAAAAGATGTGCACGAGCCTTTGTTCCACATTGCCAAGCGTGAAGCACTTCCGTTCTGGCTGTCGTGGCTCATTCGTATCGGTGCTGTTGCAGCAGCTCTTATTGCCTGCGCCGCAGTAACCGTTCTTCTCACGGGCGAAAACCCGATTCAGGTTTACGCCACTATGATTGACGGTGCTATCGGTACTGAACGCAGAATATGGTCGCTGCTTCAGAATACGGCTATGCTGCTTTGCATTTCGCTTGCCGTAACACCTGCGTTCAAAATGAAATTCTGGAACATAGGCGCCGAGGGTCAGGTGCTTATGGGCGGTATGGCAACAGCCGCCTGTATGATTCTCTTCGGCGATAAGCTGTCAAGCCCCCTGCTTATGATTGTTATGGTTGTCACAAGCGTTTTAGCCGGTGCAATCTGGGGCTTTATCCCTGCGTTTTTCAAGGCAAACTGGAACACAAACGAAACGCTGTTCACGCTTATGATGAACTATATCGCAATGCAGATTGTTTCGTTCTTTACCTATATGTGGTCTGTGCCCAAGGGCTCGGGTCAGATTGGTGTTATCAACGCCAAAACTCAGGCAGGCTGGATTCCTGCTCTCGGCGGCAAGGCCTACCTGCTCAACATCATAATTGTTGCCGTGCTTACGGCGGTTATGTATATTTACCTTAAATACAGCAAGCACGGCTATGAAATTTCCGTTGTCGGCGAAAGCGAAAACACCGCAAGATATATCGGTATCAATGTTAAAAAGGTTATTATGCGTACCGTTCTTCTTTCGGGTGCGCTCTGCGGTATTGCAGGTCTGCTTCTCGTCAGCGGTACAGACCACACAATCACCCGTAACACCGTTGCGGGCAGAGGCTTCACGGCGATTATGGTTTCGTGGCTTGCCAAGTTCAACCCCGTTTATATGATACTTACATCTTTCCTCATTGTTTTCCTGCAGAAGGGTGCAACCGAAATTTCCACTATCTTCGGTCTTAATGACTCGTTCTCGGAAATCATTACGGGTATAATTATTTTCTTCATCATCGGCAGTGAATTTTTTGTAAACTATACAATCAAATTCCGTGAGAAGGAGGCGAACAAGTAATGATTATTGCTTTTATTCAGCGTGCAATCGTTCAGGGTATACCCCTTCTGTTCGGCTCAACGGGCGAAATCATCACGGAAAAGAGCGGTAACCTCAACCTCGGTACGGCAGGCGTTATGTACGTCGGCGGTATCTCGGGCGTTATCGGTGCTTTCCTCTATGAAGGCTCGGTCGAAACGGTCAACCCCGTGCTGGCTGTGCTGATTCCGATTCTCTCCTGCATTTTAGGCTCGCTCATAATGGGTCTGATTTATTCGTTCCTCACAGTTACACTCCGAGCAAACCAGAACGTTACCGGTCTTGCGCTTACAACCTTCGGTGTCGGCGTGGGCAACTTCTTCGGCGGCTCGCTTATCAAGCTCACCGATTCGGATTTACCCTCAATCACACTCACACAGACAAGCAACTGCTTTAAAACTACGCTTCCCTTTGCGGACAAGCTCGGCTGGTTCGGCGATATTTTCCTTTCCTACAGCTTCCTTGCCTATGTCGCAATCGCAATAGCCCTGCTTGCAGCGTTTTACTTCAACCGCACACGCTCGGGTCTTTCCCTTCGTGCTGTCGGCGAAAACCCTGCCACGGCTGATGCGGCAGGTATCAGCGTAAGCAAATATAAGTATCTTTCCACCTGCGTGGGTAGCATAATTGCAGGCTTCGGCGGCTTATACTATGTTATGGACTATGCCTGCGGCATCTGGTCAAACGATGCCTTCGGCGACAGAGGCTGGCTTGCAATCGCACTTGTTATCTTTGCAATCTGGCGCCCGAATGTAAGCATTATCGGCTCAATTGTTTTCGGCGGTCTGCTTATTATTCACAACTACATTCCGGGCTTGAGCTTCAGCGGCCAGGAAATTCTGAAGATGACACCCTATGTCGTAACAATCCTTGTTCTCATCATTATTTCAATGCGCCAGAAGCGTGAAAATCAGCCCCCGGCAAGCCTCGGTCTTTCATATTTCAGAGAAGAAAGATAAGTAAAACACAAAATAAAACTATACCGAAAGGATGGCAGATATGGCAAAGTATATCCTTGCCCTGGACCAGGGCACAACGTCCTCCCGTGCAATAGCTTTCGATAAAAAAGGTTCAATTGTTGCAAGCGCACAAAACGAATTTGCGCAGATTTATCCGCAGGCAGGCTGGGTAGAGCACGACCCGATGGAAATACTCTACAGCCAGTTTCACTCGATAACCTCCCTTTTTGCAAAGGGCACTGTCAAGCCGGATGAAATTGCCGCAATCGGTATAACAAACCAGCGTGAAACAACCATCCTCTGGGACAAAACAACGGGCAAGCCCGTTTACAATGCTATCGTCTGGCAGTGCCGCCGTACGGCTGATTACTGCGAAAAGCTCAAGGTGGAGGGTCTGGACGAATATATCAAGGACCATACAGGTCTGCTGATTGATGCCTACTTTTCGGGCACGAAAATAAAGTGGATTTTAGATAACGTACCTGCCGCAAAGAAGCTGGCAGATGAGGGCAATCTCCTTTTCGGTACGGTTGAAACCTGGCTTATTTGGAATCTTACGGGCGGCAAGGCACACGTTACGGATTATTCCAACGCCTGCCGTACAATGCTTTTTGATGTTGATAAGCTCTGCTGGGATGAATATCTCTGCGAAAAGCTGGGAATACCAATGTCGATACTTCCCAAGGCTGTTCCTTCAAGCCTTCACTACGGCGATGTTGCGCCGGGCATTCTTGGCCTTGAAGCTCTTGCAGGTGTTCCCATCTGCGGTGCTATCGGTGACCAGCCTGCCGCTCTTTTCGGTCAGGGCTGCTTCAAGCCCGGTCAGGCAAAGAACACCTACGGCACGGGCTGCTTCCTGCTTATGAACACGGGTGAAAAGCGTGTCCATTCCAAGAGCAACCTGCTTTCGGGCGTTGCCTGGGGTATAGGCGATAAGGTTGAATATGCCCTTGAGGGCTCTGCCTTTAACGCAGGCTCGGTTATCAAGTGGCTGCGTGACGAGCTTCATATGGTCGATACTGCACGCCGTTGCGACGAGCTGGCAGAAACGGTTGAAGACGCAAACGGCATCTACCTTGTGCCTGCCTTCACGGGTCTAGGCGCACCGTACTGGGATATGTACGCTAGAGGCTGCATAGTCGGTCTTACCCGTGGTGTCAACCGTGCACATTTCTGCCGTGCGGTGCTTGAAAGCATAACTTATCAGATGACGGATTTGCTTGAAGCAATGACAGCCGATTCGGGCATTGAGCTGAGTGAGCTGCGTGTTGACGGCGGCGCTTCCGTGAGCGATGTTATGATGCAGATTCAGGCTGATATGATAAGAACTAAGGTCAACCGCCCGAAAACAGTTGAAACAACGGCACTTGGCGCTGCGTACCTTGCAGGTCTTTGTGTCGGCTACTGGGCAGATACGGCGGATATAGAAAACAACCGTGAGGTTGACACCGAATTTGAGCCAAAAATGGAAAAGGCACAGCGTGACAAGCTCTATAAGGGCTGGAAGCGTGCCGTTGAAAGAGCAAAGAATTGGGAAAGTTCAGACGAAGAATAAACAACAAACAATTCAGGCTTTTTTAAAGGAGAGTAATTGATGCCAAAGGTAGTTCTTGATTGGAAAACCCTGCACGATTTTGTAGCTGATGCTTTTATGGGTGTCGGCGTTCCTGCGGATGAGGTTGAGATGGTGGTGGATATCCTTCTCGAGTCGGACAGACGTGGTATTGAGTCCCACGGCTGCAACCGCTTCAAGCCCATATATATCGACAGAATTAAGGCAGGAATTCAGCAGGCCGTAACAAACTTTGAAATCGTTAAGGAGACCCCCACAACAGCAGTTGTTGACGGTCACCACGGTATGGGTCAGGTTATCGGCTACAAGTCTATGCAGATGGCCATTGAAAAGGCAAAGCAGTACGGCATGGGTATGGTTGTTGTCCGCAACTCCTGCCACTACGGCATAGCCGGCTACTACTCCACAATGGCGTGTAAGGAAGGCTGTATCGGTATTACGGGCACTAACGCCCGTCCCTCCGTTGCGCCGACCTTCGGTGTCGAGGGTATGTTCGGCACAAATCCGCTTACCGTAGGTATTCCTACAGACGAAGAATTTGATTTCCTTATTGACTGTGCCTCTTCAATCACACAGAACGGTAAGGTTGAATATTATGAAAGAATAGGTGAGGACGTTCACCCCGGCACGATTATTGATGCCGACGGCAATCCCGTTGAAGGCGATGCAGGCGTGGCACTTAAGAAAATCCGTGGCGGTACGGCGGCACTCACAACTCTCGGCGGTATCGGCGAAGAGCTCGGCGGCTACAAGGGCTACGGCTACGCTATGGTGGTTGAGCTTCTTTCCGCAGTCCTTCAGGACGGCTGGTACGGCAAGGACCTTGACGGTAAGGATGAAAACGGCAACGCCCGTCCCTATCACCTCGGTCATTTCTTTATAGCAATTGATACAAACCATTTCCTCGGCGAAGACCTCTGCCGCAAAAAGGCAGGCGACATTATACGAGCGGTCCGTGCTTCCAAGAAGCAGCCCGGCCACGACCACATCTACACCGCAGGTGAAAAAGAGTGGCTCGTATGGCAGGAGCGTAAGGATTCGGGCGTACCGATTAACGAATCTGTTCAGAAGGAATTCTGCCAGGTGCGTGACGACCTCGGTCTGACACAGTATGTTTTCCCTTGGGAAAAATAATTATTTCTAAAAGGACAATTACAATGGATTACGCAAAGGAATCACTGCGCCTTCACTATGAGTGGAAGGGCAAGGTTGAAGTAACCGCACGGGCAAAGGTACAGGATAAGGAGTCGCTTTCCCTTGCCTATACACCCGGTGTTGCACAGCCCTGCCTCGAAATTCAGAAGGATATAAATAAAAGCTACGAGCTCACACGCCGCTGGAACACCGTTGCCGTTATTACGGATGGCACAGCCGTACTCGGTCTTGGCGATATAGGTCCCGAGGCAGGTATGCCCGTTATGGAGGGCAAGTGTGTTCTCTTCAAGGAATTCGGCGGTGTTGATGCTATTCCGCTTTGCATCCGCTCAAAGGATGTTGACGAAATCGTAAAAACTGTTTCTCTGCTTGCAGGCAGCTTCGGCGGAGTTAACCTTGAGGATATCGGTGCACCCCGTTGCTTTGAAATTGAACGCAGGCTAAAGGAAATCTGCGATATACCGATTTTCCACGACGACCAGCACGGCACAGCCGTTGTCTGCTCCGCAGCACTTATCAACGCTCTTAAAATTGTCGGCAAGGAAATCAAGGATGTTACCGTTGTTTTCAACGGCGCAGGTGCGGCAGGCGTTGCAATTTCCAAGCTGTTCAAGTGGATGGGTGTCAAGAATATCATTATGTGCGACAAGAAGGGCATCATCGCCACAAAGGACGATATTGACGAGCCCCGTCACGAAATTCTTGATTACACAAATAACGATAAAATCAGCGGTACGCTTGCCGATGCGCTTAAGGGCGCAGACGTATTTGTCGGCGTTTCCGCCCCCAACGTTGTAACCCCCGATATGATTAAGACTATGGCTGACAAGCCCGTTGTTATGGCTATGGCTAACCCCACGCCCGAAATTATGCCTGACCTTGCCCGTGAGGCAGGTGCAGCGGTTGTCTGCACAGGCAGAAGCGATTTCCCCAATCAGGTCAACAACGTTCTTGCCTTCCCGGGTATTTTCCGTGGTGCTCTCGATGTGCGTGCAAGCGACATCAACGAGGAAATGAAGGTTGCCGCCGCAAACGCTTTGGCAAGCCTTATTTCCGACGATGAGCTTTCCGCAGATTATATCCTGCCCAAAGCATTCGACCCGAGAGTAAAGGACGCCGTTGCCGCCGCAGTGGCAGAAGCCGCACGCAAATCCGGCGCAGCGAGGATATAATTAGGAATTAAATAAAGCATTCAGCCCTGTGCCTTTTACGGAACAGAGCAGAATGCTTCTCTTGCGGTATGTAGAATTTTGTGTGGCAACAATTGGGGCAGCAAATATATTTTGTGTCGCAACAAAAGGGATAGCAAATTTGTAGGGACAATCTATGCCGCAACAACAAGATTAATTCCAAAACAACATCATAACTGATGTGGTTACATAATAACATCAAAAATGATGTTTGTCAATACTTTTTTAAAATTATTTTAGAAAAGCAAGGGATAATATGGACAGAATAAAAGAAATCAGAGAAGAACGAAAAATCAGCCAAAAAGAATTGGCTGAATATTTGGGTATGGAACAACAGCATTACAGCCGATACGAAACAGGCAAGGTAAAGGTAAATGTGGAAATGGTGAAAAAACTTGCTGTGTTTTACAACATTTCTGCCGATTACATACTTGAACTCACCGACGAAAAACGTCCGCTGAAATAATTGTAATCGGAGCGAAGCGACCCTTCGTTCTGCGTTCTGCACTCTGCACTCTGCATTTAAAAAGCACCTTCAAAAACGAAGGTGCTTTTTGCTATTTCGCTTGGTCGTAATCGCAAACCACTATTTCGCAGTCAAAGCCCGCCATGCTTTTTGTGCCGTGCCAATAAACGCCGAAGGAGCGTTCACCGTCGTAAGAATAGTAGAACATTGCCGTACCCGTCGGTTTGGCTTCGGGTATGTGGTAGCGGTTGTTGTTGTCGGCAAAGCCTGCGCCTTCAAGGCGCTCAACGTAATCAAGGAATTCGCTGTAGCTGAAGCTCTCAAAGCGGATTATGAAGCGCTTGCCCTTGTCGGTTTTGTATTCAAGGGTTTCGGAAATCTTAAGCGTGTCGGGCTTGGGTATACCGCTTAAAACTTCGTCCTTCGGCCAGCTCTTAACAGTTCCCGTTACAAGCTGTGCCGTGGGCTTTTCTTTTGTAGTTGACTCGGCAGAAGCAGTTGTTTCGCCGCTGATGATTTGAGTCTGCGCTTCAACAAACGGTGTTCTGGTTGTCTTTTCCTCGTCGGCTGTGCCGCTTTCCTTTTCGGATGCGTTTTCTGTTGTCGTTTCCTGCGTATCGGCTGTAATCGTGCCGCCCTCGGGCAGGATTTTGTCGCTGTATCTGACACCGACAAATACGAGCAGAATTACAAGAACAACAACGCCGACAATAAATATTTTAGTTTTCATTGTTCAGCTTCTCGAGTGACTGCATCTTGAGGTAAGCGTTGATGAAGCCGTCGAGGTCTCCGTCCATAACAGCGTTGATGTTACCCATTTCGTAGCCCGTTCTGTGGTCCTTTGCAAGGGTGTAGGGCATAAAGACGTAGGAACGAATCTGGCTGCCCCAGGCAATGTCCTTCTGAACGCCCTTGATGTCCTCAATTTTGTCAAGGTGCTCTCTCTCTTTGATTTCGAGGAGCTTTGATTTGAGCATACGCAGCGCAACCTCACGGTTCTGCACCTGGCTTCTTTCAACCTGGCAGGAGGTTACAATACCCGTGGGAATGTGGGTAAGACGAACTGCGGAGGAGGTCTTGTTAACCTTCTGTCCGCCTGCACCGCTGGCACGGTAAACGTCCATCTTAACGTCGTCCATATTCAGGTCAATTTCAATTGTATCGTCAATTTCGGGCATAACTTCAAGTGAAGCAAAGGATGTGTGGCGTCTGCCCGAAGCATCGAACGGTGAGCAGCGCACAAGGCGGTGAACGCCGTTTTCGCTCTTCATATAGCCGTAAGCGTTTTCACCCTCGATGTGAAGAACAGCGGATTTGAGACCTGCCTCATCACCGTCAAGGAAGTCGGGCATTGTTACCTTGTAGCCGTGCTGTGTGCCCCACTGTGTGTACATACGAACAAGCATCTGTGCCCAGTCCTGTGCCTCTGTGCCGCCTGCACCTGCGTGGAAGGTGAGAATTGCGTTCTTTGAGTCGTATTCACCGCTGAGAAGCGTGCTGAGAGTCTGCTTGTCAAGCTCTTTCTTGATTGCGTCAACGCTTTCACGGCAGTCGGGGTACATTGATTCGTCCTCTTCCTCGTCGGAAAGCTCAATCATAACGAGGGTGTCCTCGTAATCGCCGTTGAGCTTTTCGTAGGCGGAAACCTTGTTCTTAAGTCCTGCCATCTGCTGAAGAATTTTCTGTGAATTCTTCATATCATCCCAGAAATCGGGAGCAGCGCTCTTTTCCTCGAGCACGGCAATTTCTTTTTTCATATCCTCCAGACCAAGTGCCTCTGCAAGCTCCTCAAGGGGCTTCTTGCATTCAAGCAGTTCAAGGCGGAGTTCTTCAAACTGAAGCATAAATTATCCTTTCCCGGCAAAACGCCACAAATAAAATTACATAAAAATACATCATATATTTTAATACAAAAAATCCGATATGTAAAGCAAAGAATAAAAATTTATAATTCTTTCAAAAATATTACACTTAATGATTGAAATTGTGTGCTAAATTGTGTAAAATAGCACTGTATAAGTGCGGCTTAAAATAAGAAAGGTTGCAAGTAAATGAGATATATTGGTGAAAACTGTCCTTACTGTGGTCTGGAGTTTCAGGAGGGTGACGACGTAGTCGTCTGCCCCGAATGTGCAACTCCCCACCACCGTGCCTGCTGGTTTGCTCACGGCGAATGTGCCAATACCGAAAAGCACGCGGAGGGCTTTGTCTGGAAAAAACAGGCTGTACCCGAGCCTGAACCCGAAAAAAACGAAAATCCTAAACCCGAAGCAGACGGAAAAAACCTTGACATAGTCTGTCCCGACTGCGGCAAGGCAAGCCCCAACGGTACACTCCGCTGCCCGGATTGCGGTGCGCTGCTTGTTCCGTTCAGCCCGATGATGGGCGGTCAGCCTCCCGTTGCTCAGTTCCGCCCCGGCTTTGATGCTGAGGAAAAGGTCGGCGATATGAAGGCGGGCGATATTGCCCTTTTCTGCAGGGTTGGCGGCGCACGCTATATCAACACCTTCCGCAAATTTGCCCAAGGCAGGAAAATCGGCTTCAACTGGGGCGCTGCGTTCTTCTCGCCGTTCTGGTTTTTCTACCGAAAGCTGTATCAGGCGGGCGCAATTTTCCTTGCGCTGTTTGTTGCAGTAAGCGTGTGGATGATGCCTGCTTCCGAAAAGTTTTACGAAACCTACGAAGCGGTGCAGCACGAAATTTCCGCCGTTTACGAAGAGGAAGGCGAAGAGGCTGCCTATGCGGTTATGGATAAATATATGCCCGAAATACAAGCAACAATGAAACCGCTGTATCTGCCCACGGCAATTCAGTTTTTGCTCCACCTCGTCGCCGCTTTAATTGCCGACAGGCTCTACTATAAAAAAGCCAAAAAGGATATTGCGCAGACACGCCGAAGCAAGGGCAGCGATGTCCGTGCCTTCCAGCTTGAGCTGTTCAAGCGTGGCGGCACATCCTTTGTCTGGGCTGCGGCAGCCTATTTTGCAAACAGAGTTTTGCTTTATATTGCCGCCTGGCTTTTATCACGGTAATTCTTATAAACCAAACAGTATATAATGAAAATATAATTATATAAATATCATCAACCGAAAGGAATGTTTACTATGAAAATCAAAAAGGCTATTATTCCCGCAGCAGGTCTTGGTACAAGAGTTCTGCCCGCTTCCAAGGCTGTTCCGAAGGAAATGCTCAACATCGTTGACAAGCCGGCTATCCAGTACATTGTTGAAGAGGCTGCAGCAGCAGGTATTGAGGATATCCTCATCATCACAAACCGTGGCAAGGGTGTAATTGAGGACCACTTTGACCACAGCTACGAGCTCGAAGACAAGCTCAAGGATAACCCCTCCAAGAAGGACCTTTACGAGGACGTTCTTGCCTGCTCCAACATAGCTAACGTATATTTCCTTCGTCAGAAGGAAACAAAGGGTCTCGGCCACGCCATTATGTGTGCAAAGAGCTTTATCGGCAACGAGCCCTTCGCTATCCTCTACGGTGACGATGTTATCATCAACGACGAGTACCCCGTAACAAAGCAGCTTGTTGACGCTTTTGAAAAGACAGGTAAGGGTATTGTAGGCGTTAAGGAAGTTCCGAGAAAGGACGTTTCCAAGTACTGCTCTCTCGACGTCACACCCCACGCTGACAACGAAAAGCTCATGGATGTACACGACATCATCGAAAAGCCCACAGAAGAGCAGATTATGTCCTGCTTCTCAATCCTCGGCAGAGTTGTTGCACCGCCCCAGGTATTTGATTACCTTGCAGAAGACCTTGCCAACACTCCCGAAGGCGAAGAGCTCTACTTTACAGACACTCTTGCACGTCTTGGCAAGGAAGGCAACCTTCTCGCTCTTGATTTCGACGGCATCCGCTACGATATGGGCAACAAGCTCGGCATTATGAAGGCTAACTGTGAGGTTGCACTCAGCCACAAGGAAATCGGTGAGGATTTCAAGGCTTACATCAAAGACCTTGCAAGCAAAATCTGACCGTAAAATAAAATGAAAAAAGCACTTGCTTTAATTTCGGCGGCTGTTATTATTTTCACCGCCGCAGGCTGTACCAACAAAAAACAGCCCGAACAGAACGAAACTGAATTTATGAGCGACGGCTCCTCCGCCGTGCAGGAAAGCACGGTCGAGGAGAGCGTTGCCGAGCCTTCGGTGAGTATCGGCGAATATACATCAAAGGAAATATATACAAAACGTCCCACGGTAACTCTCTACACCACAAGGGCTACCTCGCCCCATCACCTCACCGAGCGCCCGACAACCACCGAGCGCACAACAATCAAAATCAACGTGCCTACCCGTGAAACCACCACACGGCGTACGCCGGTAACAAAGACAACCGTTCCACGCACAACAAAGCCGAAAACTGAGGCTCCGCTCTCAACAACCCAGCCCGTACCCGAGCCCGCTTTCGATTACGGTGGCACGCTCAGCTTTACCGGTGCGGACGGATTTACGGACAGCGTAAAAATCGTTTCCCACACCTGTACCCCGACCGACAGGCAGACCTTTGCAATCGTGCTCACCGTAGAAACGCTTGAGCACGCAAGCCAGAGTAAAACGATGTATATTTCGTACAACTGCTACGATAAGGACGGCAACAGGATAAACGAAAACACGTTGAAAACCGTTGTTCCCCTCGGTCAGCCCGGCGACACGGTCAGAACTGTTGCAACGGCAACCTTCGACACGGCACGTATTGAGTTTGTAAATTATTAAATAACAACAGTTTAAGGAAGTTTTAAGCATTTGTTACAAAACTGTTACCGTATTATGGGGTAATTTTGCCCTTCTTCGGTCAACTTTTTTAAAAAAATGCTTGAAATTTCCTTTAGACTGTAGTATAATCACATTACATATTAGGTTTCCATGAATATGTATCAAAAAACAGGAGGAATTCACTATGAAGAAACTTAGCATTGTTCTTGCACTTATCATGGCTCTTTCCTGCTTCAGCCTCACAGCTTTCGCTGAGGAAGCAAGCACGGAAGAAGCTGCAGAAACAACAACAGCAGCACAGGCAGCAAAGGTTAAGATCAACGTTGTTCTTGTTGACCTTGAAAACAACGAAGCTGCTCCCATCGTTCTCAACTACGATGCAACTCCCGGCGCAACTCTCAAGGCAGCTGACATTCTTGCAGCTGTTAAGTCCCGTCTTGGCGACGAAGAAGTTGACACAGAGAACTACGCAATCGCAGAAGAAGTTATTGCTTACGACGATGTTAATGCTGACGGTGTAGCAGACAATCCCTACAAGTTCACAGACGTTAAGGTTGTTTCCGGCGCAAGCTACGAGTTCAAGGTAGTTGCATACGAGATCGACCACGTTGCTAACCTTTCCAACACAATCGGCGAGCAGCTTGCAAAGATCGATTGGAAGGGCATCGTTGGTGCAAACGTTACTCTTATCAACCAGCTCATCAACGCTTCCAAGGCAGCTATCGACAGCCTTGTAAACGCTGAGTGGCCCGACGCTGACAAGAAGGACGAGGCAAAGGACGAAACAACAACAGCTGCAACAGTTGAAACTCCCGACACAGGTGTTTCCGCAGTAGCAGGTGCAGCAGTCGTAGTTCTTGCTCTCTCCGCAACAACAGCAGTTGTTCTTCGCAAGAAGGAAGACTAATTACTTAAGTCTTAACTGAATAAGTTAACACATCAGCCGTCGGGTTATCCGGCGGCTGTTTTGTTTTGCATAACAGCCTAGTATTCATTTTTACTATATTTGCATTATTTAATGAAAAACTTTATAATAAAGGTCAGAGGTGAAAGCGTATGAAAATAATAAATCTTATCGAAGACACCAAGGGTGCAGAGGGCTTATGCTTTGAGCACGGGCTGAGCTTTTATGTCGAAACCGAAAACCACCGCCTTCTGCTTGACACGGGCGCAAGCGGCGATTTTATATTCAACGCCGAAAAGCTGGGAATTGACCTGACAAAGGTTGATACGCTTGTATTGAGCCACGGTCACTACGACCACACGGGCGGCGTAATGCGTTTTGTCGAAATCAACCCCACCGCTAAAATTTATCTGCACAAAAATGCGGGCGGCGAATACTTTAACGATTATAATTCACAGCGCAAATACATAGGCATAGATAAAAGCATCCTTGACCTTCCGCAGCTCATCCTCACTCAGGGTAATCTGAAAATTGATGAGGAGCTGTTCTTGTTTTCGGATATAGACTGCGTCAGCCCAATTCCGTCGGGCAACTCAATACTTAAAAAAGAAGTCGGCACAGAGCTGGTGCAGGACGATTTTACCCATGAGCAGTACCTTGTAATTAATTCTGCAGGTAAAACGGCTTTGCTTTCGGGCTGTGCCCACCGTGGAATACTCAACATTATGTATGCTTATAAAAACCTGTTCGGCTCGTACCCGGATTATGTTGTAAGCGGTTTCCATATGATGAAAAAAACACCCTACACCGAAGCAGATAAGGCACTTGCCGAAGAAACGGCACAAGCGCTGAAAGAAACGGGCGCAAAATTTTTCTCGGGTCATTGCACAGGCGACGAGGCCATGGAAATATTGCTTGATGTACTCGGTGAGGGCTTAACGGTAATGCACTCGGGTGACAGAATTGTATAATAAGCCCGCTCGCTTTTGGCGTTTTCACCAAAATAATCTCGTTAGTATTGACTTTTTTGTTTGTTGTTATTACAATTTTCTTAAATAGAAACGAAAGAGAGATGGCAGAATTTATGGATTTTAATGTTTTTTTAAGAGACCTTATTTCATCAATTGACTTTTTTCTCTATGACGTAATAGTCTGGTTGAGTCAGTTTATTCCCTGGTTAACCCTGTAATAAGGAGGAATAAAAATGAACACTAACATTAAAAAGATAATTTCCGTTATTCTTTGCCTTACAATTCTGACGGGTGTCGGCGTAACCGCCTTTGCCGCTGAAGCAGAGGAGTACGATTATAAAATTAGCAGCCCGTACGATACCGTAGATTGGGATAACTGGAAGCAGTATAAAGCATCCCTTCATTCTCATACCGATGCGAGTGACGGCGGTCAGTCGATTGAGGAGAGCGTAAAGAGCCATTATGATTTGGGCTTTCAGATTCTTGCAATAACCGACCATGCGGTTATCGGCAAGCAGTGGAACGAGGTTCCGGATATGGTTCCGCTTTACAGGCTTTTCAAGTTTGAGCGCACGGGTATGCGTGACCCGATTGTTCTCACGGACGAAGAGCGTGAGCAGATTATTGCAGGAACCTACGAAAGTGCCGAGCGTGCCGCACTCGAGGAAAAGCTCGGATATGAGCTGGGCGGCATGATGGAGGTTACGGGCGGCTGTGAAGCAAACGGCGCTACACCCATCAACGACTGCCACATCAACACGTTCAACTGCCAGGCAGCACGTGCCAAAATGGGCATATACGGCGATTTCAAAACCATAGTTGAGGATTGCGAGGAGGAAGGCGGCTACTCTTTCCTCGACCATACCGGCGAGTATGTAGGCAGATGGGAAGAGGACGAATGGAGAGCACACGAGCCTTACTACGCCAACAAATTTGCAAATATTTTCCTTAAATACGAGTCCTGCGTTGCCTTCGATGTCAACAGCACAAGGTTTGATTCCGTAATCTGGGACGAGGTTCTTCAGCTTACAATTCCCAAGGGCAGAAACGTGCCCGGTATTGCCTTTTCGGACTCTCACCAGAAAGGCGAGGATAACGACTGGGCATTTACTATGATGCTTATGCCCGAGCTCACCCTTGAAGCCTACGAGGCTTGTATGAGAAGCGGTGCGTGGTTCAACGTGGGCAGAGTGGATACATATTATCTCGGTGATGATTTTAACGGCACGGGCAACCTTCCGCCCGCAGTTGCAAGAATTGACGTCAATCAGGAGGAGGACACGATTTCCTTCACGGGCAGCGAGTTTGACAACGTTCAGTGGATATCTGACGGAAAAATTATAGCGGAAGGCGCAGACCTTACCTCAATTGACCTTGACGATTATAAGGATGAGCTTGGCTGCTATGTCCGTTTCCAGATTACGAGTCCCGGCGGAATACTCTATTCACAGCCCTTCGTAACTATGGCAGAGGGTGTTGAGTACGACTCAACCGTTTACGTACAGTTTGATACATCAATGTTTTTCAGAGCACTTGCAGATGTTTTTGACGCAACAATCGGACGCACGTTTATAGCAGTTCTTCTCAAAAGACTGCTCTGGAACCATATCTGGTAAGGAGGTAAAATTATGAGCTTTCTGACTGATATTATCACATTCTTTTTGGGCGAAAACGCCTTGGCAGACGGTTGGGTAGGCCTTGGCGATGTGTTCGGCGCATTGTATTTTAAAGATACACCTGCCATAAGAGCAATCCTCGACCCGATTTACGAAGGCTTCTGGGATTTTCTGATTGGTTTGCTGGATAAGTTTATGTAAATAAAAAAGAGGATGTAAAAAACTTTTGTTTTTTACATCCTCTTTAACTATGGTCGGAGTGAAGAGACTCGAACTCCCGACATCCTCGGCTTCGCCGCCTCTTGCGGTGCCCAAAATTGTTTGCTCGCTATTCGCTTCGCACAATTTTGACCGCTGCGCCATTTCAGCCTCCTTTTATCCGCCACAGGCGGCGGTCGGCTTCAATGCCCAAAGCAGGTGCCCTGCTTTGCTCGCAGGATGTTGCAAAAAATAAAGGCTGATAATCAACCAGCCTTTGTTTTGGTCGGAGTGAAGAGACTCGAACTCCCGACATCCCTACCTCTTGCGGTGCCCAAAATTGTTTGCTCGCTATTCGCTTCGCACAATTTTGACCGCTGCGCCATTTCAGCCTCCCTTTATCCGCCACAGGCGGCGGTCGGCTTCAATGCCCAAAGCAGGTACCCTGCTTTGCTCGCAGGATGTTGCAAAAAAATAAAGGCTGATATCCCATCAGCCCTTACTGTGGTCGGAGTGAAGAGACTCGAACTCCCGACATCCTGCTCCCAAAGCAGGCGCGCTACCAACTGCGCTACACCCCGAGATATTAAATTATATTTGCTTTTTTACATTGATATAACAGTTCGGCGCGCTACCAACTATCGGTCAGAAATATTGTCGCACTGCTCGCTTGGAGCGCTTCGCATTGCTCTGTATTTCTTCCTGCTGATGCCCTTGCCTTCCTCCGCCACAGGCGGCGGCAAGGTCTCAGCCACTACACCCCGAACTTATTTAAATAACGAAGATTATTATATTAAATTAAAGGGTTAATGTCAAGCGGTTGCGGCATTTTTGCCTGCAAGTCTGCCGCTGGCAAACGCCCAGGCAAGGTTGAAGCCGCCGCAGGCGCCGTCAACGTCGAGAATTTCGCCGCAGGCGTACAGCCCGTCAGTTTTTTTGGACATCATGGTTCTGCAGTCAAACTGTCTTACGTCTGCGCCGCCCTTGGTAATCTGTGCATCGTTAAAGCTCTTTGTGCCTTTGAGCGTGAGGGTGAAGCCCTTTAGCTCGAGGGCAATTTTTTTTGCGCTTTCTTCGGTGATTTCCTTTGCTGTTCTCGGCAGGAAGCCGAGCGCTGATTTAATTACCGCCGTGCCGAGTGCCTTGGGCACAAGACCGCCCAGCAGGTATTCGGCGCTTTGGTCGGGGTTGCGTTTGACTGCGGCAAAAACCGCTGATTTTGCCTTTTTAACATCAAAATCGGGAAGAAGGTCTATTGTAACAAAAGCCTTTTTATCGGGGGATATAAAGCGGCTCAAATCCATTGCCGCTATGCCCGAAATGCCGTAATCGGTGAAGAGGATTTCTCCCTTTGCCTCACCGCCTGTTGAAAGCGTGAGCTTTGCCGAGGCACGCACACCCTTGAGCGCTTTTATCTTTGCCGTGTCGGTTACAAGCTGGACAAGTGCAGGCGCAAGCGGCGTGATGTTGTGTCCTAAATTCTTAAGAAGGGGATATCCGCTGCCGTCACTTCCCTGTGCAGGGGAGGATTTTCCCCCGCAGGCAATGATGATTCTTTTGGCGGAATATTCGCCGTTTATATTGAAAATACTGCTGGCTTTTTTTATTGAACTTACCTTATAATCGCAGAAAAACTGCACACCCAGTCTTTCGCACTCAAAGCGAAGTGCATCGAGCACACTTGCGGCAGTATTGCTCAACGGATAAAGCCTGCCCTCGCTGTCTGCACGGGTAAAAAGCCCCATTGATTCAAAAAAATCAATCAGGCTTTCGGCGTTATATTCGGTTAAGGCGTGCCGTGCAAAGGAGCGGTTTGTGTAAGCGTGTGTGTCGGCGTTAAGGTTGCCGAGGTTACAGCGACCGTTGCCCGTTGCGAGTATCTTTTTGCCGACTCTGGGCAGATGTTCAAAAACGGCAACCGTTTTTTCGGGGGCTGTCCTCTTTGCCTCAATCGCCGCCGCAAGACCGCTTGCACCTGCGCCGATTACTGCGATGTCGTATGCTTTCATTCGGTTTTATATAACTCCGTAAAAGTGGATTATGTTCATATCCTCGGGCATTTCAAGCCCGTGACCGCCCGAAACGCCGTCAATTTCGTGGCAGCCGTGGTCAGGCGCATAGCCGATAAGCGTGGTGTGGTTTTTCCAGTTTTCTTTAACTGCGTTTGCCAAGGTTTCAAATGCCGCCGAATTGTGTTTGAGTGCTTCAAGCGCCTCTTTTCCTTCGGGGCTGACCTTGTGCATTACGCCGTCATAGTTGCCGTTGTAAACGCAGATAAGGTCGTACTTATCCTCTTTTATCAGCTCAACAGCCTTTGCGTTTGCTTCGTCGGGAGTGCTGACAATAAAGTAGTCCATTTCTCTTTCAAGAAATATTTTGGACATACTGTCTTCACCTGTGGAAACTATGCAGGGCTTTTTGCCTGCACGGATAAGTGCATCAAAAACGCTGTCCGTCTTTACAACGGGCTTGCGGTATGCCTTGATACCGTGTGTGTCGGGGGTGACACCCGTGTACATTGTTGCAAAGCAGACGGGTGTAACGCTGGGCATAACCGTTTTAAGCGGCAGGGTGAGCTGTGTGTTGAGCATTACGGGCTCAAAAATTTCGGTGTACTTTCCGAAAAGCCAGAGTGCCACAGCGTCTGGGTTATACATCAGCACACGGTCAATATTTTTGCCGTGTGTGAATTTTTTCATTATTTCAAGTGCAGGCTCTGCCTGTTTGGGTGCATCAACACCGAGAGCTTCTGTTATTGATGCGGCAATGCCCGTTAATTCAAGGGGACAGAAAAGTTCGTTAAGCAAATCAGCCATTGAAATCAGTCCTTATTTATTCAGTTTCTTATCGGTATATTTTTTGTAAATCAATCCGCCTATAAGTGCAAGCACGAGCGTTGCAAGGAAAATCAACGCAGATATTAGGTACTGCTTTTCTGCAAGCGTTGAGCCGCAAAGGGTTGACGAGAGCACCGACGGAATTCTGGCAATAAAGGTGAGCACCAAAAACGGCACAACCTTAACGTTCATCATACCCACAAGGTAGGTAAGCCCGTCCTTGGGTGAGCCGGGAATGAGGTAGAAGAAAAACAGCAGGGCATAGGTTTTGTTAGAATTTTTAAACAGAGATATAAGCCGCAGATTGTTTGCAGGCAGGAAGCATTCGACAAAGGCTCTGCCGAAACGCCGTGTCAGCGCAAGGATAATCAGCGTGCCGATAAAGTTACCTATCAGGCAATAGACCATACCTAAACCTGCTCCCCAGGCATAGCCCGAGCCTATTTCAAGCGGCTCGGCAGGGATAATTTTAATCATCGTCTGCACACTTCGTATGAGAATGAAAACAAGCTCGTCGTAAGCACCGAACTTGTCAAGCCACGCTCTGAACAGCACGGGGTCGGCTATTACCTTTACAACCTCTCTGCCAAAGAAAACCCAGCAGAGTATGCAGGCGGTAATTACGGCGAGAATACCTAGAATAAGTATCTTCTGGCGGTTGTTCGGGCGGACTATTCCGTGAATGGCCTTAAGCTGTGCTTTCCACTTGCCCACGGGTGCAGGACCTTTTTCCTTTACCTCGGGGTAAAATCTGTCAAGCACGCCCTTGTAGCCCTTCAGCCACGGCTTGTGCTTGCCGTTGTAGTGGATAATTGCCGTTTTTTCGGCAACATCCTCAAGGGTAAATTCCTTTTTGCTGCGGGCGAAAACACGCTCGTCAAGGTTGTAGATTTTATCGTCAATCAGCTTGATTTTTCCGCAGAAAAGTATGTTCGTCAAATCCTGGTCGCCGAGCCACAGCCGCTGTATGTTTTCTTGGAGCGTGTCAAGCACCTTTTGTAAAGTGAAATCACGGCGTATGGCGTCAAGATTCATCAGCAGCACGCCCGAATTAAAATAGAGCGTGTTGTCCTGAGTGCCGAGCCTTATGTTGTTTGCCAGATTTACAAGGCGGTGTGTGTGGCTGGCGGCGGCAATGTAGTTGCCGTCAAGCCGCTGGCTGTAAAATTCGGCGAGCGGTCGGCGGATAATTATATCGGGGTCGAGGTAAAGGCAGCGGTCGAGCTCTTCGGGCAGGTAGTGAAACGCCATAATGCGGTAAAACGATTCCTGCGGCAAACGGTCGAGCACGGGCGTATTCTCAAACCAGTTTTCGGTTATGAATATGCTGTGCACGGTTATGTTATAGCCGTCTGCGTGAGCCCGAATGCGTGTCAACTCCTCTTCGCCGAGCGAGGAGTGGGCAATAAAGAGGTTGGTTTTAACACCCCTGTTGCTCTCACCGTAAGAGGTGAGCATAACGCACAAGGGCTCAACATACTTTTTGTCCACCGTGACAAGAAGATTTATGTCTTTATTAAATTGAGCAGTATTATTGTTACTCATTCCTATTACCTTCAGTTGTTAGTTGGTGTTGATACAGATAATAGCGTATAAATTCAAAGACAAAACTAAATAAAAATTAAAATTTAATTAATTTCGGAGCGAAGCGACCCTCAATTCTTCATTTTGCACTTTGCGTTCTGCATTATTTTATAACGTCGCAGCCCATATACGGACGGAGAACCTCGGGAACGGTGATTGAGCCGTCCTCGTTCTGGTAGTTTTCAAGAATAGCGGCAACAGTTCTGCCGATTGCAACACCCGAGCCGTTGAGGGTGTGAACAAGCTGAGCCTTGTCCTTGGGCGTTTTCTTGAAGCGGATAGCTGCTCTGCGTGCCTGGAAGTCCTCAAAGTTGGAGCAGGAGGAAATTTCAACATAGCGGTTGTAGGAGGGCATCCATACCTCTACGTCATAGGTCTTTGCGGAGGAGAAGCCTATATCGCCGGAGCTGAGAGCAACAACTCTGTGAGGCAGACCGAGAAGCTGAAGCACACGCTCTGCATCGTTTGTGAGGGACTCAAGCTCATCATAAGAGGTTTCGGGGTCAACAAACTTTACAAGCTCAACCTTGTTGAACTGGTGCTGACGGATAAGACCTCTTGTGTCACGGCCTGCGCTGCCTGCCTCTGCACGGAAGCAAGCGGAGTATGCACAGTATTTGATGGGGAGTTTTTCGCCGTCAAGAATTTCGTTGCGGTGCATATTTGTAACGGGAACCTCTGCTGTGGGAATGAGGAAGTAGTCCTCTCTCTCAAGTCTGAAAGCATCCTCTTCAAACTTGGGAAGCTGACCTGTGCCTGTCATTGAAGCACGGTTTACCATAAAGGGCGGGAAAATTTCCGTGTAGCCGTGCTCTGTGTGAGTGTTGAGGAAGAAGTTGATAATTGAACGCTCGAGCTTTGCGCCGGCAGCCTTGTAGAAGTGGAAGCGAGCTCCCGTAACCTTTGCGGCTGTTTCGGGGTCGAGAATGTCAAGGTCTGCGCCTAAATCCCAATGTGCCTTGGGCTCGAAATCGAATTGCTTAGGCTCACCCCAACGGCGGATTTCAACGTTTTCGCTGTCGTCCTTGCCGATAGGTGTCTTATCGCTGGGGATGTTGGGGAATTCGTACATTATCTTCTGCTGCTTTTCCTCAAGCTCGGCAACCTCAGCGTCACCCTTCTTGACCTCTTCCTTTATTTCGTTCATTCTTTCCATAATGGCAGAGATGTCGCCGCCCTCTTTTTTAATTCGGGGAATATCCTTGCTTGCGGCATTCTGCTCCTGCTTGAGCAGGTCGTTCTTCGCTGTGATTTCACGGCGCTTTACATCTATTGCAAGTACCTCGTCAACAAGTGCATCCATATCCTTGTTACGGGTTTTCATAGCGTCCTTTACACGCTGGGGGTTTTCACGGATTACTTTAATATCAAGCATTTTTACAAGTCCTTTCGGTTGTTATCAATAGTATTTAACGGGATTTTCCTGTTCGATAAGAACAAAGTCAATATCCTCAAATTTTTCTTTAAGTTTTTCTGTAAGCGGCTTCATTGACGGGTTTTCTGTTTCAAAGTGCCCTGCGGCAATAACCGTCATTCCGCTGTCAGCCGCATCAAGGAAAACGTGGTGCGACAAATCGCCCGTAATGAAGGCATCTGCCTTGCCGATTGCCTCGTAAACAAGCGAGCTTGCCGAGCCGCCGCAAAGGGCAACCCTTGTTATCGTTTTGCCCGAATCAGCAAGGCGCAGGTGACAGCCGAGTTTTTCTTTTACAAGAAGGGCAAGCTCTTCACCTGTCATCGGCTCAACCTCAGCAATTCTTGCCATAGGCGTTGCAGTTTCTTCAAGCTCGAGCGGTTGGACATTCTCAAAGCCGAGCAGGGCTGCAAGCGTGTCGTTTACACCGCCAACGGCTGAATCCCAGCAGGTGTGTGCGCTGACAACGGAAATACCGCTTGTGAGCAAATCGTAAACCACGCTGCCGGCTGTGATTTTTTTAAGCGCCGAAAAAATTACGGGGTGGTGGGTGACTATCATATCAGCTTGCGCTTTTTTAGCCACTTCAACCGTTTTCTTTGTCGCATCGAGCACAACGGCAACGGTCTTTACCTGCTTGTCAGGGTCGCCGAGAAGCAGACCGCTGTTGTCCCAGCTTTCCTGTGAAGAAAACGGAGCAAAGGAATTTATATATTCGTATATTTCTCTGACGGTGGGCATCGCTTAACCTCTCTTTGAGAGAACGTCTTTTTCATACTGCTTGATTTCAGCCAGCCAGCCCTCTCTTGCGGGTACGCCCTTGCGTGCGCAGTATTCTTCCCAGACATCGCCAAAGGGATAGAGCTTGATTTCCTCGTTCATTGCAAGCAGGCTTGTGAAATCTGCGCTGTCCTGCATCTCTTTAAGCTGTGCGTGGGGAATAAGCATTGCGTAAAGCAGAGCCTTTCTCATATTGCGTGCGCCTATAATCCATGCGGCAACACGGTTGATGCTGGCATCAAAGTAGTCAAGACCGATAAGCACTCTGTCAAGCGCATCGCAGCGGACAATTTCCTTTGCAATTTCCTTAAGCTCGTCGTCAAAGGTTACAACGTGGTCGCTGTCCCAGCGCACGCCACGGGTGACGTGAAGCGCAACCTTGTCGCTGAAGAGGAGCATGGACGGAATCTTGTCGGAAACAACCTCTGTCGGGTGGTAGTGACCGTTGTCAAGCAGGCAGACACAGCCTCTTGTTGCGGCATAGTTCATATAAAATTCGTGTGAGCCGACTGTGTAGGACTCAACGCCGATGCCGAATACCTTGGACTCAACAGTGTCTACAAGGTACTGCGGGTCAATGTGCTCGGAAAGGATTTCGTCGAGCGCATCCATAAGCCTCTTTCTCGGGCCTATGCGGTCAGCCGGTACATCCTTGTAGCCGTCGGGAATCCAGATGTTGTTCACACAGGTGATGCCGAGCTCTCTGCCGAAGTATTCGCCGATTTTGCGCATTGCCTTGCAATGGTCAATCCAGAAGCGGCGGATTTTCTCATCGGGGTGGGAGAGTGTCAGACCGTCTGCAGCAAGGGGATGCGAGAAAAGCGTGGGGTTGATGTCAAGACCCAGACCTCTTTCCTTTGCAAATTCAACCCACTTTGCAAAGTGCTCGGGGCGAAGCTTGTCACGGCTTACCTTTTCGCCGTCCATAATAGCATATGTTGCGTGAAGATTTATCTTGTGTGCGCCGGGCATAAGTGCAAGTGCCTTGTCAAGGTCTGCCATAAGCTCCTCGGCGTTGCGTGCTTTGCCGGGGTAGTTGCCCGTAGCCTGTATGCCGCCCGAAAGCTCGCCGCTGCTCTCAAAGCCCGAAACATCGTCGCCCTGCCAGCAGTGAAGCGAAATTTTAACGCTGTCCAGCTTTTCGAGCACCTTTTCGGTGTCAATGCCGAGCCCTGCGTAAATCTTTTTTGCGGATTCATAACGTTCAGTCATATAAAAACCACCTTTGGATTAATTTTTTCCGTTTGGGCAAATTGCATATTCACCCAATTATACATATTTTATAATATAACTCTTTTTATTATTTGTCAAATATTTTTATTATAGGCAAGAAGAAAAAGAACTGCCTTACTTTTCTGTAAGACAGTTCGGTTGGTTTTGGCAAACTTAACTTAAAAATGTCCGCCTCTCATTTCGACAACTATTGCATCTATTCTCATATAGATAAGGCCGAGCAGCTCAACAATTTTGTAGAAGAAAGAGCGGATGCCGACACGCAGCTTGCCGTCGTTGAAGTCCTCTGTTTTTTCAATTGTAAGGCTGTCGAGAAGCTCGCTGTTGTCGCCACGGAAGGTTTTGAGAGTAAGCGTGCTGTCGGTGAATTCGACGGTTGAGTAGGTTGTAACGTCCGCATCAACAAACGAATAAGCCGTGTAAGGCCACAGGTAGGAGAGTTCTTCGCCGAGTGAGCCCTGGTCGCAGCAGGCGTTTACGTTGACGTAAACTATTCCGTTGGGGTCCTTGTATGTGCCGCCGCTTTCAGCCTTGCCGACTACAAGACCGTCGCTGACGAAGTTTGAACGGCCCTGCATATGTGTGTGACCGGTGAAAACCATATCGAGGTCGTACATTTCGTATATCGGCTGGAATACTGCGTTGAGCAGAATATTGGTTTCGGGTTCGAGCATTGCAACACCCGGTGCGTAAAGCGCCTGGTGCATAACGCCTATGCGCCACTTTGCGTCGGGGTTGGCTTCAACGGCTTCCTTTGCCATTGCTCTGTGGTCTGCCGCAGAGCCTGAGCAGGCATCAAAAACAAGGTAGAGTACATCGCCGTAGCGGAACCAGAAATCTCTGTCAAGTCCCTCAAAGTATTTACCGAAAAACTCGTTGGGCATATGGGTGTAGTATTCGTACATCATACCCTTTTTGTCGTGGTTGCCGATTGCAAGAGCCATTGGCAGGCTTCTTGTGTATTCGGGCATAAGAAGTGTCTGCCACTCGTCGGGAGCTTCACCTGTTGAGGTGTTGTCACCGGGGGAGAGCAGGAAGCTGATGTCGGGGTTTTGGGTGAGTGCTTCGTCAAGCACGCCCTGCCAGACATAGCCGATACGGGACTGCTCTTCGGGATTGTCGTAGGACTGACCGCCAATCTGAATGTCGCCGATAACCATCATTTTGTAGCTGTCAAAGCCCTTGCTTTCGTATTTATAGGCTTCGCTCCAGCCGTTTTCGGAATACCACTTGTAATAGTAGGTTGTGTTTTCTTCAATGCCTGTCATTGTGACACGGCAGACAAGCTGCTCGTCATTTTCTGCCGGTGTTGTTTCACCCTCAAAAACGGTTGCGTTTGTCATAGCCTCGTCTTTTGCAAGCATAACCTTTGCAACAGCCTTGTCCTTAGCGGCGTGCCAGCAGATGTTCAGCTCGGTTTCGTCAGCGCCGACACAGAGTGTGGGCAGAGTGTTTTCGTCAATTTTGTCTGCGTAAACCGCATTCCATTCTTCCTGCGTCAGCGACCTGTTGTCGAATGCGGCAGAAGAAGAAAATGCGCTCTGAAAAAGCAGGGTGAGAGTCATAAAAATTGCTAAAATTTTAGTTGCTTTTTTCATAGATTTTACCTCACTTTATTTTACGGCAAACGCTTGCCGCATTTGTTGCAGAATTCAAAGTCCGGCTTCGCCTTTGCGCCGCAGTAGGGGCAGAAGCGGCTGCCGGGGGTTTCGTCCTCGGCTGACCAACGCTCAAAGCCGTTTCCTCCGAAGCGCTCGTTGAACGGGTCGGGCTCCTCGCCTTCGTCCGTTATGTCATACTGTGAGTAACGGTTTTTTGATTTAGCGTTTTTGAAATTATAAACGGTGGTTGCAATTGCAATACCAGTCCACAAAACTCCGAAAACTGCCATAAACGGAAATGTCTGAGCCGCCATTACCGTCCAGAAAATGCCGAAGCAGACCATAAATATGCCCACAACTCCGGCCATCATCGAAGGGCCTCTGCCGGGCTTGATGCTTTTCATAACCCCACACTCCTTTTAATTCTATTTTAGTATTTAAAAAATGTATTGTCAATCAAATCAAAAAATGTTTACATTTTATAATTTATTAATTACTGTTTACAAAAGTATATTTTGTGGTAAAATAGTAGCGTAAATTTTTTCAATTATAAGGTGATTCCAATGGCTTACAAAAATTTAATCGACCTTCATATGCACACAAGCAGCTCGTTTGACGGCCATTATTCTGCCGCCGAGATGTGTGAAGCTGCAGTCAATGCAGGTCTTTCCGTTATTACATTCACAGACCATTTTGATGTCGATTTTTTTGAGGAGCATAGACTCAGCGAAAGACAGGTCACAAGCTATGAGGACGTCGTTTCGGCACAGGCTGCTTTTTCGGACAGGCTGAAGGTGCTTGTCGGAATTGAGGTCGGTCAGGGTACATACGAGCCGGAGCTGACAAAAAAATCGCTTGAAAAATATAATTACGATTTTATCATCGGCTCAATCCACAACCTTCGCAAAACTCCCGATTTCTGCGAGCTTGACTACACCAATATGACTATTGACGAGGTTTACGGTCTGCTCGACAAATATTTTGAGGAAATGCTCCTGCTTGCAAAATGGAACGGCTTTGATACGCTTGCCCACCTGACCTATCCTCTGCGCTACATTATGGGCAACTACGGCATCAAGGTTGACCTTAAAAAATATGACGGTATCGTTGACGAAATCTTTAAGACGGTTATTAGTAACGGCAAGGCTCTCGAAATCAACACGAGCGGTCTGCGACAGAAAATCGGTGTAACAATGCCGACGGTTGATTATGTCCGCAGATTCCGTGAGCTTGGCGGTGAGCTGCTCACAATCGGCTCGGATGCACACTTTACCGAGCACGTCGGCGCAGGCATCAACGAAGGCTTTGCAATTGCCGAAGCCGCAGGCTTTGAGTATGTGACGTACTTTGAAAAGCATAAGCCGGTACAGGTTAGAATTGAGAAGTAAATTATGGTTAGCCGTTATCGCAGCAATAAGTTGTTGCAAATGAATAATGAATGATGAATATTGAATAATGAATAATTGTGGGCGGGACACCCGCACCCGAAAAATATTATTCATTATTCATCAGCGTATGCGACTTCATTATTCATTTTTCATTAACAGTTTGTCATAGACAAACTGTAATTTGAATAGGAGGAACATTATGGCAAAAAGCATTATAATTAACGCTCCTGCGAAAATTAATCTTTTACTCGATATTATAAAATTATTGCCCAACGGTTATCACAGCCTGTTTATGGTTATGCAGGCGGTTGACCTGTGTGATGAGGTTGAAGTTTCACTTCGTGATGACGGAAAAATCACACTTGAGTGCACCGAAAAGGCTCTGCCGACGGACGAAAAAAACATTGCGTACAAGGCGGCTGTCAAATTCTTTGAAGCCAATAATCTGAATTTCGGTGCGGATATAAAGCTGACCAAAAACATTCCGTTTGAAGCAGGTCTTGCCGGCGGCAGCACGGATGCGGCAGCTGTTCTGAAAGCGCTGAATACGCTTTGTCAAACAAATCTTTCCGATGCAGAGCTTTGCAAAATCGGTGTAAAGCTCGGCGCTGATGTGCCATTCTGTATCTGCGGAGGAACAATGCTTGCGCAGGATATAGGTCAGGTGCTTTCGCCTCTGCCAAAGCTCCCCGAGTGTTATATTGTCCTCGTCAAGCCCGAGGCAGGCGTTTCCACCAAGGAGGCTTTTGCCGCCTTCGATTCGTGCGAAACAATCCGCCACCCCGACTGCACGGCTATGCTCCACGCCGCCGCAAACGGCGATTTTTCGGGAATGATGGAAAACGTAGGCAACGTTTTTGAGCAGTTCGTCGAAGTTCCGCAAAGAGCAGATATAAAGGCAATAATGCGTGAGTGCGGCTGCCTTGCCTGCTGTATGAGCGGCAGCGGACCTACCGTTTTCGGCGTTTTTGATACAAAAGAAAAAGCGGAAAACTGCGCTGCAAAAATTCCGGCAAAGCTCGGTAAAGCGTACGTGACAAAACCGATATAAACTTTATATACCAAAACAAAAAATGTCATTCTGAACGCAGTGAAGAATCTTTTACACATTAAAAGTCTTCGGCTTCGCTTGAGAATGACATTGTTTTTTATGCGGATTATTTCACCATTTCAAGAATTGCTCTTTTGGGCTTGACACCGACGGAGCTTGAAACAACAGCGCCGTTTTTGATAACGAAGAGTGACGGAATTGTCATCACGCCGAATTTTTGAGCAAGCTCGGGCTCGCTGTCAATGTTGATTTTACCGACCAGAATATCGGGATTTTCCTGCGAAATCTGCTCAATTACGGGCATAAGCGTTCTGCACGGACCGCACCAATCGGCATAGAAATCGAGTAAAACCGTTTTTTCACTTTTTAATACGAGATTTTCAAAATTTTCCTTGTTAATAATAGCTGCCATTTGTTTCACCTCTTATTTTTAATTATTCTTTCCTTTGCTTTTAATTTTACTCCGAGAATTTTGTACATAAGACTGTGGAGCTGCACTGCTTCTTCAGCACTCAGGTTAACACAGCCTGCCATTTTCTGCGGAATTTCAACAGCTCTTTCCTTGAGCGCTTCGCCCTCGGGAGTAATTTCAACGGTTAGAATTCTCTCGTCCTTCTTTGAGCGGTAGCGGCTTACAAAGCCCTTTGCCTCAAGGCTTTTGAGCACGGGTGTAAGCGTGCCTGAGTCAAGAAAAAGTTTTTCGCCAAGGTGCTTTACGTTTATCTTTTTTTCTTCCCAGAAAACCATCATTGCAATATACTGCGTATAGGTCAGGTCAAGCTCGTCAAGAAAGGGTCTGTAGCGCTTGACTATCTCACGGGAGGCGGCATATATCGGAAAGCAAAGCTGGTTTTCAAGTCGGATACAGTCGTATTTTGAATTGTTCATCGGAATGCACCTCCATTGCGTTAAATTCAATTGAGCTCAATTGAATTGTATCATCTTAATTTCGTTTTGTCAACACTTTTTTGCAAAAAAATAAAAACGACACTTCCGCAAAAACGAAAGTGCCGTAAATGGTTTAGGTTAATGAAATAATAAAGAATAAAGAAGGGTGGGCTTCGCCCACATCCATTTATATTCGGGTGCGGGTGTCCCGCCCTGATTTATTATTTATTATTTTTTCTTTCTTCTTTATTCTTTTAGCAACAATTTATTGTTGCGCTAAACTGTAATTTATTACAGAAGCTCTTTTCTCAGCTCTGCGCCCGATTTTGCGCTCAGGTATGCAGGCGGAACATCGAAAACGGTTTTGCAGCCGCACATACCCTCTTTGCTCATTCTTGCCGCCGCACGTGCAAAGCAGACTATTACGCTTGCAGTGAATTCGGGGTTTGAATCGAGCTTGAGGCTGTATTCGATAATGTGGCTGTTTTCAAGGTCTGCGCCTGTTTTGCCGCTGCGGATAACGAAGCCGCCGTGGGGAATACCGCTGTGGTTTGCGTTGAGCTCCTCCTGCGAAATGAAGTTGACGGTTGTGTCGTAATCGGCAAAATAGTTGGGCATATTTTTGATTTCTTCCTCGATTTTTGCCTTGTCTGCGCCGTCCTTTGCAACAACAAAGCACTCTCTTGTGTGCTTTTCTCTTGTTGTAAGCTCGGGGTTTGCGCCGCTTCTGACTGCTTCAAGTGCCGCTTCAACGGGTACTGTGTACTGCTTGCCGTCCGCAACACCGTCAACACGGCGTATAGCGTCGGAATGACCCTGGCTTACGCCCTTGCCCCAGAAGGTGTAGTCCTTGCCGTCGGGCAGGATTGCGCCGCCGTAAAGACGGTTGAGCGAAAACATACCGGGATCCCAGCCGACGGAAATCATTGCGATTTTTCCGCTCGTCCGTGCTGCTCTGTCAACATTGTCAAAGTGCTCGGGAATTTTTGCGTGGGTGTCAAAGCTGTCAACAACGTTGAAAAGCTTTGCAAGTGCAGGTGTCTGCTCGGGCAGGTCGGTTGCGCTGCCGCCGCAGATTATCATAACGTCTATTTTATCGGTCATTTTTTCGGCATCCTCTGTTTTGTAAACAGCAACGCCGGGTGTGTTGATTTTTACGGTTGCAGGGTCCCTGCGTGAGAAAACGGCAACAAGCTGCATATCGCTGTTCTGCTTTATTGCGTTTTCAACTCCTCTGCCAAGGTTGCCGTAGCCGTAAATACCGATTCTGATCATTTAAATGCGCCTCCGTAATAAAAAATTACAAGCAAAAATATAACACATTAATTTGTATTATTCAATATTATTTTTTACAAAATATTTTGACAATGCGAGACTGTTTTTGTTACTGCGCAAATTACAATTTGGCAAACAAAAAAGGGCATCTGCAGACGCCCTAACATTTTTACTATAACAAATCACCCGGCATATTGTCAATACAATGTGGAAAACTTATGTGCATATTTACTACGATTCTGCGAACTGCACAATTATTTGCACAAAACGTTGTACAAAATTGCGTCTTGCAAAACCGAAATTTATGTGTTATTGTATAGACACAGAGAGGTGATACCAATGTACAGGTAAAAACCTGAAGGCTCAATAAACTCGGAGCTTTAAGTTGAAAATTAAATATAGATCCAAAGATTAAACCTAAAACAAAAAACAAAAATATGTTAAAGGAAAAAATCTGAACCTTCTGGAAAAAAACAAAAAACTGCAAGAACAAAAAACTAAAATTTAAACTCAGCTTAAAGTTAATACCAAAAGAGTAAAACGAGCCGCAGCTACGACCTTCATAAAAAAACGAAAGAATCCAAAACAGCATCAAGGAAATCTTGCTTACAAGATAATAAAGACCAATATGAGTGTATGAAAAAAGGATTGTAAAAACGTAAAAAGAAGGTCGGACGATACAACGAAAGAGAGGTATACAAAAAGATGTTAGATACTAAGAACGAACAGAAATAACCCTTAACCTTTGTGTAAAGAAACATTGGTTAAGGGTTATTTCAATTTTTAGGGAGAATTATTTATGAATATAAATTTATAAAGCTGTCTGTACGCTTGCACAGACAGCTTCGCTTTTTATTTTTCGGTTTTGGTTTTCTTCTGCTTTATTGCCCATCTTACAATAAACACAACCGCTATAACGGGCACTATGCAAAGCACGGCCTTGAGCAGCAGCTCCATCGGGAAAAGCTCGTATACCTTGTCGCCTACAAGGGTGAAAGCAATAACTCTCGGTGCAATGCCGAGCACGGAAATGAGCATATAGCGTATAAAGGGGAGCTTTATCGAGCCGAGGAAAAGGCTTGCAAAATCAATCGGGAAAACAGGGAGCAGGCGTATTACGAAAAGCGAGGAAAACTTGGATTTGTCCTGCATATTCAGCAGTTTTTCGCCGCCCTTGGCTTTTTTTATGAGCTTCTGCACATATTCGCCGCCGAGTGCTCTGCCAAGCCAGTATGTAACGCCGACCTCGAGTGCTATTCCGCATATGCTTATAAACAGCGCCGTTGACAAATCAAACGCCATGCCCACGGAAACGTAAATGAGCATTGCGGGAATTACAAAGGTGAAGCCCTTGAGCACGAAAATTCCCATACCCACTAAAATTGCCGCCGCTTCACCCGGTGCGGCATCAACAATTTTACGCACGTCAATGTTTACAAGGCGGTCGTAATTTACCAGCACAACCGTGAAAAGCACCGCCAAAACACCGAGCCTTAACACAAGCGGCAGAACTTCTTTTTTTACAAAATTTTTATCCAACTTTTTTACATCCTCAAACTGTATTCTCAAGCAAAGATTATAATATTATTTTCCTCTATTTGTCAACAGTTTGGACGCTTCAACCGAAACAGTAATGAACAGACTTAGCGCTGCCACCGTAAGCCATTGTACGGCGGTGAGAGGCACGGTGCCAAAAATACTGCACAGCGGTGCAATTGTGGCAACTGCAACCTGTAACGCAAGGCAGACAAGCAACGCAACGTTCATTTTACCGTTGCCGAAAGGACCGATTTTAAAAAGCGACTGTTCGCTGCGTGAATTGAGTGCGTGCAGCAGCTCGGTTATGCTCAGCGTACAAAAGCAGATTGTGCGTGCCGCTTCAAGCCCCCAGAGAAGGTTTGCCGCAACAAAGCCGAGCAGGGCAGGGGCACCCACGAGCATACCCTCAATTGCAATGTCAAACCAACCGCCCCGTGTGAAAAGCCCCTTTTTCGGGTCAACGGGCGGCCGCTTCATTATGTCGGGCTCTTGTTTTTCCGTGCCGAGTGCCATACCGGGCAGTGAGTCGGTGACAAGATTTGTCCACAGCAATTGAATGGGCAGCATCGGCGCAGGCAGGCGCATTATTCCTGCAAAGAGAATGAGCATAATTTCGCCTATGTTACTGCTTATCATAAAGCGGATAACCTTTTTAATGTTGTCGTAAATTCCTCTGCCCTCACGCACGGCACGCACTATTGTTGCAAAGTTGTCGTCGGCAAGGACTATGTCGGCAGCACCCTTTGCAACCTGTGTGCCGCTTCTGCCCATTGCACAGCCTATGTCTGCCGCTTTCAGCGCAGGCGCATCGTTTACGCCGTCACCCGTCATTGCGGTTATTTCGCCGTTTGCCTGCAGCGCACGGACAATTCTCACCTTGTGTTCGGGGCTGACACGGGCAAAAACACGTATGCTTTTTACCTTTTCTTTCAGCTCGCTTTCGTTAAGACTGTCAAGCTGACTGCCCGTTAAAACGGCTGAATTATCCTCGGTAAGACCGAGCCTTTTTGCAATTGCAAGAGCGGTTTTCGGGTTATCACCCGTAATCATAACGGGTGTTATTCCTGCCTGTCGGCACTCTTTTATAGCCTGAACGGCTTCCTTTCTTTCGGGGTCTTCAATGCCGATAAGTCCAAGAAAAATAAGATTGTTTCTGTCTGATTTTTCTGTTTCATTTATCTCTTTTGCTGCAACCGCAAGCACACGCAGGCCGTCCTGCGCCATAAGGTCGTTATAATAATTTGCGTTGCCCGTGCCCGTGCAAAACGGAAGCACTCTTTCGGGTGCACCCTTGGTGATGAAATATTTTTTTGAGTTCACTTTTACCGTGACGCTCATCATTTTGTCGGTTGAGTTGAACGGAATTTCGTTCAGCCTTTCTCCCTGCTTTTCGGCGGAATATTTTTTTGCGGCGGTGACAATTGCCTTTTCCGTCGGCTCACCCGATTGGGCTGTTGCGTTGCAGCAAAGCGCACCGAAGCCTAAAATTTCCTTGGCTTTTTCATCTGTAAAAGCAGCCTCACCGCTTGGTGAATAAAGGCGGCAGACGGTCATTTTATTTTGTGTTAATGTACCCGTTTTGTCCGAGCAGATATAGGTGGCGCTTCCAAGCGCTTCAACCGCCGTGAGCTTTCGCACTATAGCCTTTGCCTTTGCCATTCTGCCAAGCCCGGAGCTTAAAACAATCGTGACAACGGCGGGCAGACCCTCGGGAATTGCGGCAACGGCAAGGCTTATCGCCAGCATAAAGCTCGCAAGCAGACCGTCGTGCCTTATCATACCCATTGCAAAAACGAGCAGGCATATTGCAACTGCACCTATTCCGAGCACTCTGCTGATTTTTTCAAGGCGAAGCTGTAAGGGCGTCTGCGGTGATTTTTCTTTGCCCAGCATATCTGCAATTTTTCCTATCTGCGTGTCCATACCCGTTGCGGTGACGATTGCTTTTCCGTGCCCGGTGAGCACGGTTGTCGAAGCGAAAACGCAGTTTTTTCTCTCGGCAACGGGCGTTTCTTGCGATAATTTTGCAAAGGCGTTTTTGCCTGCAGGCAGGGCTTCACCCGTCAATGCGCTTTCGTCACAGCTTATTTCAACGCTCTCAATAAGCCTTGCGTCCGCAGGCACTCTGTCACCTGCCGTAAGCAGAATTATGTCACCCGTAACCACCTGAGTGGCAGGAATTTTAGTCGGCTTTCCGTCACGGAAAACCGTTGCATCGGGTGCGGAAAGCTCCTTTAATTTTTCAATGGCGTGCTCTGCCTTTGCCTCCTGAACAACTCCGACTATCGCGTTAAGAATTACTATTCCGACTATGATTATCGGGTCTATGTAGCTGCCGTTTTCCTCGGCATAAGCCGTAAAAAAAGAAATTACGGCGGCAATGATGAGCGTTATTACCATCGGGTCGCTGAGCTGTGTAAGGAATTTTAAAACGATATTACCGTTTTTCTTTTCCTTAAGCCTGTTTTCGCCGTTATCCTCAAGCCGACGTTTCGCCTGCGAGCGTGTAAGACCTCTTTGTATATCAACACTTAAGCGTTTTGCCGTTTGCCCGATGTCAGAGCAATGATAGTCCATATTTTTTTCTCCTTCAACTTTCGATATAGTAAAATATATGAAATGTTGCGAAGGAATATAAGTTAGCGTTAATGATTCAGCGTACTATGGTTTGCTGTTTGATTGATGGGCAACAAAATGGGAAGCACCATATTGATGCTTCCCGTTTTTTATTCTTCATCCCAATCAAATAAATCGAAATTTAAATTTGTGAGTTGTTCAAATTTTCGCCGTGCTTTTTCAATGCTTTTTTCTTTTATCAATGCTTTAAAGGCTCCTGACGGTGCATTGAACTTATCATCAAAAATATGCAGGTTAGAATTATGAGCTTTGATGTGAAGGTCTTCGTACGACCCAACAACTAATTTTGCTGAAATCTTTCCGCTTTCGTATAAAGCGGCAACAAAAACATCCCAACCGTTTGTGCCAACAGCAAGAAAATCATACTCTTTATCTGAAAGCAGGTTTTCAGCTTGGGTAACAATTCCACCAAAATCAAACCATTCCGATGATATAACACAGTCGTTTCCGTTTTCTGTGATAACGTACTCATCAACTTCATCTATTGCATCACAAAGAATAGATAAGCCCTTTTGCAAAGATGGAGAGTTTAAATCAATGTCCGATTGTTTACCGAAAACACTTTCCAGAGCATTAACAGTTTTTTCAAAACCATTCATAAAGGTGCTTTTGGTCATTATGCGGTTTTTGATTTCTTTTTCTATTATGTCTTTTTGAGTGTTAAAGACATAAATCTGTGCAATCTTTTCTCTCAAATTTACATCACCTAAATCTTTTGTTTATTTCGCTTCTCTTTGTGCCGAATAGTTTACGTCAAGTGATTTTTTGAAGAGCATATAGTCGTATGACGGTCTCCAGCTGTCACCCGTTTCAACGTTTGCCTTGAAGTCGTCCTCGCTTCGTGCAACGTTAATTACCGTAACGCCCTTGAGTTCACCGTCCTGCTTGTAGCAGGTGTCCCAGAATGCGTGGTGACCGATGAAGGTTACGCTTTCGGGAATATAGACATAGGTCATTGCCTGGTTGTAGCTGAAGCAGTCCGAGCCGATATACTCAAGCCCCTCGGGCAGGGAGAGATAAACCTCGCCCAGTGCTTCTTCGCCTGTGAAATGCGTGTCGGCGTTTTCGCCCTTGTAGGTGTAAATGTTGGCGAGCCTCGGAATTTCAAAAAAGCCGAGTGTTTCAATGGTTTTTACTCCCTCGGGAATGTAAACATCAGTCATATTCGCATAGTTGAAGGCGAGCTGTCCTATAGTTTCAACGCTTGAGGGAACAACGTAGGTGAGCACGTCTTTTCTGTACTGCTCAAAGTTTTCAATATCCTCGGCAGGCTCAATTCTGTAGCCGTTTTCGTCATACTCTGCGTGGCCGTATTTTTCAGCACGGTAGGTGTCGTGGTCACACGGTACGCATATCAGAGTTTTCTTGTCCTTGCTGTAGAGCACGCCGTCAATGTCGCAGTAGTTGGGGTTAGCTTCGTCAACCTCAATTCTCTGCAGCGCCCAGCAGGAGTAAAACGCCTTCGGGTCAACGTTTGTGACCTGTGCACCGATGTTGATTACCCGAATTTTTTCGTCGCAGTTGAGTGCGTAGGCACGAACAGAGGTTATCTTTTTGCTCTCGTCCTTGTCAACGTTGAAATTCGTGTTGACATCGGGGTTTTCCTTGTCGTAGGAAAGTGTTGAAACATAGTCGATGTCAAGCTCGGTCATATAGCCCGTGTTGCTGAATTTTGAAAGCTCGTAGGTTACCTTGGTACCGTTTGTAAGCTCCTTGTATTCAAAGGTGTCCTTCTGTACGGTGCGCACGCTGAAATACATTGAAAGCGAAACGGCAACAATGATAACAAGCGCAAATACTATTTTCTTGAGTGTGTAATGCTTGTAGGGCTTATTGATGTGCGGTGCAGCAAGACCCTCAACCTTGTAGGTCCATATTTCGTCCTCGGGTATGTCAAGGTGTGCTTCAACGTTCTGGTTGTTCATCTTGATTTCTTTTTTGCTCATTGTATCCGCACCTCCTTAACCCAGATAGCCGCCGGAAACGGTTTCGCCCGCTTCTTTGGCATTCTTTTCGGTTACTTCTGCACGGCGCTTGAGAACCTCCATAACCATATTCTGTTTCTTGCTGTCGTAATCCCAGAACAGGTAGGGAATAGTCATCAGGAAGAAGCCGATAACATCGACGATAATCGGGATAACAATGATGTTTCTTCTCGATGCATCAACAAACAGTACGTCCCAGTTGCTGTTGAAGCCGTAGCCGAGAAGCATAAGCGGAATAATAAGGCCGACAAAGGAAACAATCGGACCTGTAAACCAGCCGAAAACGCCTGCAAAGCTCTCAAGGCGTTCACCGGACAGGTACATCTGATAGTCGCCTATACGAACATCCATATCGTGACCGGCCGTTGTGGGAACGGTCTTTGTCATTTCCATAAAGAACATAACGACAATACAGATTGTGCCACAAAGGGTCAGGTTGTCGCCGCAGAACCACATTGCCGCCGCTATGATTGCATAGCCTATGGCACGGGTAAGCTGGTAGAAAATCATAATCTGCTTGTAGGAGAAGCGCTTGAGGAAATAGGGTGACAGGAAATCGGGCGGAGTGCCTGCAAAGGAAATAAGCATTGTGATAAGGCTGTAGGGCAGACCGCTTAAACGGAAGGTGTAGAAATAGATAATCGTGACAAACGGCAGCATACCGTTGCCCAGCGAATCTATAAGACCGACCACGTTTTTGATAAGCAGATATTTGTTTTTAAGCACGCCGAACATACCGTCCCAGAACTTTATCTGTACCTTTTTCTCGATAGGCGGCTGGGGAATACGCTCCTTGACTCTGCCTGCAAAAATCATTGTGCAAGCCGCAAGCACGGTAAAGGTTATCGGAATAACGTAGCGGTACATATTAATATCCGCCCACTCATAGCGAAGCGAGCCGATAATCGCCGTTACAACAACACCGATAACTGTGTTGGAAAAATGGGAAAGCTTGACGGGGTAGCTGCGCACATAAATTCTTTCCTGCAGGTTGGGGCTGATGCTCTTTGTGCAGGTTTCCATATTGTTTGCAAAGCCGAAAACGTTGTAGGTCGCAAACATAAGGTTAGCTACCCACACACGGGTTGCAACGTCGGGAATGTTATAAACAGGCAGCCAGCCGATGAGGAATACCATAATGCACTTGGGCACAACGTCGCAGTAAAGCGAATACTTGTAGCGGCCGTATTTGGGCAGCAGCTTTTTGCGCCAGAATATGTTTCGTGCGCCGACCCAGCCCGTGTAGAGGAAATGCGTGCCGAAGGTTTTGAAACACGCCGTTGCGTTCATACCCTCAAGACCGTTGAGGTATGTAATAAATGAGCTTGTCTGGTCGAAAAGCCGTGAGTAGTCGAAAAGAATTGTGGATATGCCGAAAAGCGCCATCAGCCCGTAAACGAGGTAGAACTTCCTTTCGGTCTTTTTCGGCAGGAAGCCGAGGTTGTCACACACAAACCACCACATCAGCGCCGAAATATAGCCCAGCGGCATATTCAGTATGCTGATAACCGAGAAGGTGAGGTAGGGCAGCTTATAGTGGTGCATAATCAGGTAACAGGCAGAAGCAAAGCCTATGTACTCAAGCAGCTTTGAGCCTGCGTAGTTACTGCCTACGGCAAAAACAACGTCCTTGTATTCTTTGTACGGAACGTATTTGCCCGGGGCGGGAGTGTTCCAATGGTCCTTGATTTCGGTGAAAAGTGACTTCACCTTGCCAAGGTCAAGTTTGGCCATTACTGTTCCTCCTTGCAGAATTTATAACAAACATTTTAACATATTTTTATCGGGGTGTAAAGGAGATTTTGTGTAAATATACAAATTGCAATTTACATTCTATTGTGCTATTATATATATCTATATTTAGGAATTATTTTCTATAATAGTGATTATTTGCCTGAAAAACGGGCAGATTTTCAATAGAAGGAGGGTCAAAAATGACACCGAAAGAGCTTTACACAAATCTTGTAAAGGTTCTCGATGACAAAAAGGCGGAGGATGTTGCCGTTCTTGACACGACAGACCTCACTGTTGTCAGCGAATATTTCGTTATAGCAACGGGTAACTCAAGCACGCACGTCAAATCCCTTGCGGACGACGTTGAATACGAGCTGCAGCAGCTCGGCGTTGAGCCAGACCACATCGAGGGCAGGGCTACGGGCTGGATTCTACTTGATTACGGCTCGGTGCTTGTACACGTTTTCACTCGTGACAACAGAGATTACTACAACCTCGAGCATCTGTGGGCAGATGCAAAGCAGGTCGATATTTCCGACCTCGTAACAGACTGATTTCAAACAAAGGATTGATAAATTATGGCTAAGAATTACGATTTTAAAGCTGCCGAGCTCAAATGGCAGAACAAGTGGGAGGATGCAGGCGTATTCAAGGCAAAGGACGGCTCCGACAAGGAAAAGTTCTACGCTCTTGTTGAGTTCCCGTACCCCAGCGGTGCAGGTATGCACGTCGGTCACATCAAGGCTTATTCGGGTCTTGAGGTTGTTTCCCGTAAGCGCAGAATGGAGGGCTACAACGTTCTTTTCCCCATCGGTTTTGACGCATACGGTCTGCCGACGGAAAACTACGCTATCAAAACAGGTATCCACCCCAGGCAGGTTACTGACAACAATATCGCAAAGTTCACTTCACAGCTTAAGCGTGTCGGCTTCTCCTTCGATTGGGACAGAGTAATCGACACAACAGAAGAGGGCTACTACAAGTGGACACAGTGGATATTCCTCAAAATGTTTGAAAACGGTCTTGCTTTCCGTGACAAGACTCTCGTCAACTACTGCCCGTCGTGTAAGGTTGTTCTTTCAAACGAGGACTCACAGGGCGGCAAGTGCGACATCTGCCACAGCGATATAGTTCAGAAGTCCAAGGACGTCTGGTATCTTCGTATCACAGAGTATGCCGACAAGCTCCTTGAGGGTCTGAACGAGGTTGACTATCTTCCCAATGTCAAGCTCCAGCAGGAAAACTGGATTGGCAAGTCAACAGGTGCATTCGTAAACTTTACGGTTAAGGATACGGACGAAACACTCCGCATATACACAACCCGTCCCGATACACTCTTCGGCGTAACCTTTATGGTTATGGCTCCCGAGCACCCGATGCTCGACAAGTACAGCGCAATGATTAAGAACTTTGCAGAGGTTGAGAATTACCGTGCAGAGTGCGCAAAGAAGACCGAGTTTGAGCGTACACAGCTTGTCAAGGACAAGACAGGCGTCAAGCTCGACGGCTTTGTCGGCATCAATCCCGTAAACGGCAAGGAAATCCCGATTTTCATTTCCGACTACGTTATGATGGGCTACGGTACGGGCGCAATTATGGCTGTGCCTGCACACGACCAGCGTGACTACGACTTCGCAAAGAAGTTCGGCATTGATATAATCGAGGTTATCAAAGGCGGCGATATTTCCGTTGAAGCCTATACAGGTGACGGCGAAATGGTCAACTCCGACTACCTCAACGGCTATACAGACAAGAAGTCCTCTATTGAGCGTGTGCTCGTTGAGCTTGAAAAGCAGGGCATTGGCGAAAAGGGTGTTCAGTACAAGATGAAGGACTGGGCTTTCAACCGCCAGCGCTACTGGGGCGAGCCTATTCCGATTGTTCACTGTGACAAGTGCGGTATGGTTGCCGTTCCCTATGAGGAGCTTCCGCTTAAATTGCCCAAGGTTGAAAACTTCGAGCCCGGTCAGGACGGCGAAAGCCCCCTTGCCAAGATTGACTCGTTTGTTAACTGCACCTGCCCCAAGTGCGGCGGCGCAGCAAAGAGGGAGACCGACACCATGCCCCAGTGGGCAGGCTCGTCCTGGTACTTCCTGCGATACATTGACCCCCACAATACCGAGCGCTTTGCCGATATGGAAAAGCTTAAGTACTGGGGTCAGGTTGACTGGTATAACGGCGGTATGGAGCACGTAACCCGTCACCTTATCTACTCCCGTTTCTGGCACAAGTTCCTTTACGACCTCGGCGAGGTTCCGTTTGCAGAGCCCTACGCAAAGCGTACCGCACAGGGTCTTATTCTCGGCCCCGACGGCGTAAAGATGTCCAAGTCCCGTGGCAACGTTATTGACCCCAACGATGTTGTTGAGGCGTTTGGTGCAGACGTTCTTCGTACCTATGTTCTCTTTATGGGCGATTACGAAAAGGCAGCTCCCTGGTCGGAGGACAGCGTAAAAGGCTGTAAGAGATTTATCGACAGAGTATGGAATCTCCAGACTCTTCTCACAGACGGTGAGGGCTACTCCAAGAAGCTCGAATCCGCCTTCCACAGAACAATCAAGAAGGTTTCTTCCGATATTGAAGCCCTCAAATACAACACAGCTATTGCCGCTCTTATGACCCTGCTCAACGAAATTTATGACGCAGGCGCAGTCACACGAGCAGAGCTCAAGACCTTCATCACCCTGCTTAATCCCTTTGCTCCCCACGTAACAGAGGAAATCAACGAGGCTCTGGGTGAGGGTATGCTTGCCTGCGGCGAGTGGCCGACCTATGACGAGGCAAAGTGTGTTGACAACGAAATCGAAATCGTTGTACAGATTAACGGCAAAATCCGTGCAAAGATGACGGTTGCAACGGATATTGAGGCTGCAGACGCAATTGCCCTTGCAAAGGCAGACGAAAAAATTGCCGCAGAAATCGCAGGCAAGAATATCGTCAAGGAGCTGTACGTCAAGGGTAAGCTTGTAAATATTGTTGCAAAATAATTTGCAACAATATTTACCAATGAATAATGAAAAATTGTGGGCGGGACACCTGCACCCGAATTATATTATTCATTATTCATCAGCGTAAGCGACTTCATTATTCACTATGCATTAACGGACAGTTACGGAGGAACACGATATGCTGAAAAAGATAATGGCAGTAACGCTGTGTGTAATTCTTATGGGTGTTTGCCTTATTCCTTCCGCTTATGCTTCTCAGCTTGAATACCCGAAAAGACGAGAGGACATCGGCATTCGTGACCCTTGCATATTGGTAAGTGACGGTAAGTATTACATGTACGGCACGGGTGTTGCCTGGCCGGGCTACGGCTGCTATGTCAGCGAGGATCTGGAAAACTGGGCAGGTCCCTTTACGGTTTTCACCTTCCCCGAGGGACACACGGCAGACACCGACTTCTGGGCACCCGAATGTGTTGAGTACAAAGGCAATTTCTATCTTTTCGCAACCTACCATGACCGTGTTTTAAACCACAGAGGCACAGCGGTTTTCCGCTCGGCAAGTCCTCTGGGTCCGTTTGAGCAGATAAGCAACGGCTTTGCAACACCCGACGACTGGGATTCGATTGACGGCACGCTATATGTTGATAAGAACGGACAGCCGTGGATGGTTTTCGTTCACGAATGGACGAGCACGGACGACGGAATAGGCAGAATGTGCGTTGCAAAGATGAATGACGATTTGTCTGACCTTATTTCCGAGCCGCAGGAAATTTTCCGAGCGGATGACGGCAAAAGAGGAATGAACAGACGTGTTACCGACGGGCCGTATGTTTACACCTGCCGTGACGGCAAGCTGATTATGCTCTGGTCAAACTTTACCGACAAAGGCTATGCTGTCGGTATGGCAGAGTGTGATACGATAGACGGCAACTGGAAGCAGCAGCCACGTCTGCTGTTTAACAGTGATGTCAGCGGCACAGGCTATGACGGCGGACACGGAATGCTTTTTAAAGCAAACGACGGCAGGCTCCTGCTTTCCGTTCATTCTCCCAATTCTTCGGGCGAGGGCTACCGTGAAACGGCTGTGTTCTACGAGGTTGTCGAAACCGACGGCACGCTGATGCTCAAATCCGAGTATGAAAAACTCAATTCAGCCCATAAAACCGTAACAGAAATTTTCGCAAAGATAGCAGAAATTCTTACAAAAGTATTTGCAACAGTATTTAATCTGTTTGCAAAGGTAATAAATGTTATTTAAGTATTTGAAAAAGAGGTATTTTTAAAATGGCATGTAACGGAGATTGCTCAAGCTGTTCATCAAACTGCGACAGCAAAAAGCAGGCACAGGATATGCGCCTGCCCCAGAATCAGTTCAGTAACGTAAAAAAGGTCATCGGTGTAGTCAGCGGCAAGGGCGGCGTTGGTAAATCCCTCGTCACCTCTCTTCTTGCCTGTGCTTTCCAGACTATGGGCAAGCAGTCCGCAATTCTTGATGCGGATATTACGGGCCCGTCTATCCCCAAGGCATTCGGCGTAAAAAGTGCAATTGAGCAGAGCGAAATGGGTCTTATTCCCGCCGAAAGCAAGACGGGTATCCGAATGATGTCCGTTAACCTTCTGCTTGAAAAAGAGGATGCACCCGTTGTCTGGAGAGGTCCTGTTATTTCGGGCGTTATCCAGCAATTCTGGAAGGACGTTGCCTGGGGCGAGGTTGACTATATGTTTGTCGATATGCCTCCCGGTACGGGCGATGTTCCGCTTACCGTTTTCCAGAACCTTCCTGTTGACGGCATCGTTGTCGTAACAACTCCGCAGGATCTGGTTACGATGATAGTCAAGAAGGCATACAATATGGCAAGCCTTATGAATGTTCCGATTATCGGTCTTGTTGAAAATATGAGCTATTTCGAGTGTCCCGACTGCGGCAAGAAGCACTCAATTTTCGGCGAGAGCAAGATTGACGAGGTTTCAAAGGAACTCGGTCTGCCCGTGCTTGCACGTCTGCCTATCAACCCCAAAACCGCAAACCTTGTTGACCTTGGTGCAATTGAGCTTGCAGGCGAGGATGACATAAAGTCAGCCGTTGAGGGCATAGAAGCGTATTTTGAAAAATAAATTATTATACAAATAAAAAAAGGAGACAGTTATGAAAAGTAAGTTCACTAAAGCAATTTCACTTCTTCTTGCTGTGCTGACGCTTTGTTCCGTTATGTCCTTTGGCGTTTTTGCTGCAGACACCAAGTCTTCCGCAAAGAGCACAACACACGCACTTGTTCTCACAAGTGAGAATATGTCTGTTGTTATCGGAAAGAAAATCCAGATGACTGCAAAGGTTACAAATGTTGACAAGCAGCCGACAATAACCTGGACCTCGTCCGACGAAAGCGTTGCAACAGTTGACGAAAACGGCGCAGTAAAGGGCAAGTCGGTCGGCAAGACCGTAATCAAGGCAACGGCAAAGGTTGGCGGCCAAACCCTTACGGGTGAGTTTGCAATTAACGTAGTAAAGAGAGAATCTCTTATCAAGAACTTCCTTGAAAAGCAGCAGGTGCTCAGCTACCAGTACAGCTATGTTGATGATTATTACTACACCAACGATAAGGAAGCATGGCAGTACAACTTCGGCTTCGGCAAGATTTACGATATTGCCTCTCCCTTTATTCTTCTTGAGTACGACTATATCCGCATCTTCTTCACCTACGAGGATAAGGACTGGATGATGCAGATGTGGAAGGGTCAGTACGGTATGATTTTCTACGGCGGTGAAATCGGTATTTATAACCGCCCGCACTCTGAGGACGGCGTTCACGAATGGACAATGTACGCCTGCCCCAAGGAGGAGGACTGGCTCGGCATGGAAATGACCCTTTATCACGAGAATGAAAAGGGTGTTTTCGAGCGTGAGTTCACCAGAGAGTACGACAAGTACTGGTGGTGTACCGGCTTCAAAAACGGTCACGTCCGTCAGGAAGAGCCTTGCGATGAGCTTCGCCTTGCAGGCAGAATAACCTTCAAGAGTGAGGAAATGGCTCAGATAGTTTACGACGGTCTGCTTGAATGCGGCTTCGGCATCGGCACAAAGGAAGACCACAACGCTATCGACAAGGCTTACAAAAAGGGCAAGGACATCTACTTCAGCTGGCAGAATATCAGCGAGGCTGAAAGCACAATGGCCGTTAAGGTTGTCGGCGGTGCCGCTATTACAGCAGTACTTCTTCCCATTTTCTCCCCGATTATGGTTCCCTTTGCAGGTCTGTTCCTTGCAGCCTGCGCACTTGTTTCCGTATTCCTTTAATACATCCGCTGTTCCCGCAGAAGATTTTTAGCTTTCTGCGGGTTCTTTATTTTCTTTTTGCACTTGCAAAAAATGGAATAAAATAGTATATTAATTTTATATATAAAAAAGGCAGGTAAGCTTATGAAGCAGGGAATTACACGCAGAGAACTTGAAGTTACGGATATTAACGAAATTCTCCGCATTCTTGACACGGCAAAAATTGTTCATCTCGGTATGGTGGACGGTGACGAGCCATACATTGTGCCGATGAATTACGGCTACACATATCTCGACGGTAAGCTCACGCTCTATATGCACGGTGCAACAACGGGCAGAAAGCTCGATGTGATGAGAGCAAACCCGAAGGTGTTTTTTGAAATTGACTGCGACCTTGAGCCGTTTGAGGGTAGCGTTGCCTGCCAGTACGGAATATCCTATTACTCTGTTATGGGCAGAGGTACGGCGGAAATATTGGAAAACCCGCAGGACAAAATGGCAGGTCTTACATACCTTATGAAAACACAGACGGGTAAGGATTTTGAATTCAATGAGCGCCTTGTCAGCGCCGTAAGCGTTTTCAGGGTGAATGTTTCCGATTTTACCGCAAAGCACAGACCGCTTCCTGTAGCAATTAAGCAGCAGAAGGAGAAAAACAATGACCAAGAATGAAGCAAGATTAAAGGCGAAAGAGCTTGTTGCAAAAATGACGGCTGAGGAAAAGGCTTCACAGCTTCTTTATTCCTCTCCTGCAATCGAAAGACTCGGCATAAAGGAATACAACTGGTGGAACGAGGGCTCACACGGCGTTGCCCGTGCAGGTACGGCTACCGTTTTCCCCCACGCAATTGCTATGGCGGCGACCTTTGACCCCGAATTGGTACAGGAGGTTGCCGACGTTATTTCCACCGAGGGCAGAATCAAGTACAACCAGCACGTAAAATACGGCGACCACGATATTTTCAAGGGCATAACCTTCTGGGCGCCCAACATAAATATATTCCGTGACCCCCGTTGGGGCAGAGGGCAGGAAACCTTTGGCGAGGACCCCTTCCTTACAGCCACACTCGGCGTTAAGTTTGTTGCAGGTATTCAGGACGACGGCGAGTTTTACAAGGGCACAGCCTGCTCAAAGCACTTTGCCGTTCACTCGGGCCCCGAAAGAACAAGACACGGCTTTGACGCAAAGGCTACCCTTAAGGATATGTATGAAACCTATCTGCCTGCTTTTGAAAAGACCGTAAAATCAGGTGTTGCAGGCGTTATGGGTGCATACAACCGCACAAACGGCGAGGCCTGCTGCGCACACACCTACCTTATGCAGAAGGTTCTGCGTGGCGACTGGAATTTCGACGGCTACTTTGTTTCCGACTGCGGCGCAATCGGCGATATTTATAAATTCCACGGCTGTGCCGATACTAAAGAGGAGGCGGCAGCCCTTGCTCTCAGAACAGGCTGCGACCTCAACTGCGGCGAAACCTATGAGGCTCTGATGGATGCCTACGAGCAGGATTTAATTACAGAGGACGACCTCACTCTTGCTGCGGAAAGGCTTTACACAATCCGCTTTATGCTCGGTGAATTTGAGGAAACAAGACCCTATTCAGACATCAGCTACTCAAAGCTCGACTGTAAGGAGCACAGAGAGCTCAACCTCAAAACTGCCCAGCAGTGTATGGTGCTTCTTGAAAACAAGGATAATTTCCTTCCGCTTGATAAAAATACCGACAAGAGAATTGCCGTTATCGGCCCCAACGCTCAGGCCTACACAGCCCTTGAAGGCAACTACAACGGCTACGCTTCCGAGTATGTAACCGTTGCCGACGGTGTGCGCAGGGTGTTTGAAAACGCTTCAATCAGCGTTGAAAGAGGCTGTAACTACTGCTTCGAGCAGAAAAACCACTGGAGCGGTTTTAATTATATGCTTTCCGACGGTATTGCCGCCGCAAGCCAGGCAGACATCACAATTCTTGCTCTCGGTCTTGACTGCACCGTTGAGGGTGAGGACACGGGCAATAGCGACGATTATTCCGACTACGGCGATAAGACCAGCCTTTATCTGCCCAAAACACAGCTTAAGCTTGCTGAAGCGGTTTGTGATGTTTGCGAAAACGTTGTGGTTGTGCTTCTTTGCGGCAGCAGCGTTGATGTAGGCGAAAAGGTAAGAAACCACGCAAAGGCTATCCTTCACGCCTGGTACCCCGGTGCTCTCGGCGGACTTGCAATTGCAAACACCCTTTGCGGCAAATCCAACCCGAGCGGTAAGCTTCCCGTAACAATCTACAACGGTGAGCATAAGCTCCCCGATTTTGAGGATTATTCAATGCAGGGCAAGACCTATAGATTTATCGAGGGCGATGCACTCTATCCCTTCGGCTACGGTCTTTCCTATACAAAGTTCGGCTATTCCGACTTTTCCGTTGACGAAGCAACAGACGAAAGCTTCACCGTTTCCGTTACCGTTAAAAACACGGGTGCGCTCAAGGGCATTGACAGAGCCCAGGTTTATGCACAGTACACCGACAGCAGAGTTTCCACCCCGAAGTATCAGCTTTGTGCCGTCAAGCCCGTTGAGCTTGAGGCAGGCGAGGAAAAGAGAATCAATCTCACCGTTGACCGCTACTGGGTCAAGGCTGTGCTTGAGGACGGCTCAAGGGTTGACCCGGACGGTACACTTACGCTCTTTGTCGGCTCACATCAGCCCGACGAGGTAAGCTGTAAGCTCACAGGCACAGCTTGCGAAAAGAAAGTTATAAAATAAACCTTTAAAGGTGATTGAATGAGCAGTCGTATCCAGAAATGGGATATACTTAAATTTTTGCTTATGTTCTGTGTGGTGCTCGGCCATTTTGCCGATTACCACGCAGAGCAAAGTGACGATATGAAGAGCCTTTTCCTCTTTATCTATTCGTTCCATATGCCGCTTTTCCTTTTCGTTTCGGGTCTTTTTTCAAAGCGTATGATAAACGAAAGGCGCTGGGACAAGATTTTAGGCTACCTTGTTCTTTATTTCTTCACTAAAATTATGGTCTTTGCTTACGATGGCATATTTAAGCAGAGCTTTGAATTCCGCCTTTTCGGCGAAACGGGTCTTGCGTGGTTTATGTTTGCGCTGTTTGCCTTCGGGCTTATAACAGTCGGCACAAGCCGCTTTAAGCCTGCCTATGTTTTTGTTTTCTCTCTGCTTTTAAGCCTTTTTGCAGGCTACGACAATACGGTGGACAGCGAGCTTGTGCTGTCTCGTATTATAGTTTTCTATCCCTTCTACTATGCAGGCTACTGCATCGACCCGAAAAAATTGGAAGAAATGAGCCGTGGCTGGTGGAAAAAGCTGCTTGCCCTTGCTGCAATGGTTGTTCTCGGCTGGGTCGCCTTCAACGTAACCGGAGTTTACCACGTCCGCCCGATGTTTACGGGTCAGCACCCGTATGATACTCTCGGCGGCGGTGAGGATTGGGGCGGTCTTATCCGCCTTGCCTGCTATGCGGTTTCGGCGCTTGCGTGCCTTTGCATAATCGTTATTATCCCCGACAGGCTGGATAAAAAAGGCAGGCTTGCACGCCTGGGTCAGTATACGCTGTCGGTTTATATTTTCCACTACATAATTCTCAAGCTGCTTTACAACACCTTTGATATGCGTGAATACCTTGCCGAAGGCGATATGGTTTGGTATATCGTGCCAATGGCCCTTGCCACAACCCTGCTGTTTTCAAATAAGTGGTTCAATATGCTTGTTACCAAAGTATCGGCTATTCCCACGAGCGCAAGAAAAAAGAAAGAAACACAGGTTGATTTATTAAAAAATAAAGAAGAAATAATAAATAATAAATTATAAGTTTTGTACTCAAAAATTACGGTTTGGCATTTTTATGCTCAACCGTAATTTATTTTATAAATTTATTGCAAATATAATATTTTTATTATAAAATAAACAATGTATTATTATTTTTAAAAGTTTATCCCACAGCGAAAGGAAGCTAAAAATTTATGCACGAGGAATGCGGAGTATTCGCCCTTTACGGCGACGGAAAAATTGAAAACCCTGCCGAGTACGCTTATCTTGCTCTGTTTGCAATGCAGCACAGAGGTCAGCAGAGCAGCGGCATCGCAGTCAGCAACGACGGCGTTATAGACTGCACTAAAGGCATGGGACTTGCCTCGGAGGTTTTTGACGACGATAAGCTCGAAAAGCTCTGCGGACAGAACGTTGTTGCACACGTTAACTATTCTGCCAAGGATGCAAACATTCAAAGTGCCCAGCCCATTGTTATGCGTTACGGCAAGGGCAGACTTTGTGTCGCCAACAACGGCAGTCTTGTCAACGCAAAGGAATTGAGAAACCTTCTTGCGCAAAACGGTGCAATGTTCCGCTCAAATTCGGATGCCGAGCTCATAGCCCAGATTATCGCAAAGGAGAGAATGTTCAGCCACTCCATTGAAGAGGCTGTGCGTATCACCTGCGAAAATATCAAAGGCGCATATTCAATGGTTGTTATGAGCCCGAACAAAATCGTTGCCGTGCGTGACCCTCACGGCTTCCGTCCGCTCACACTCGGTAAAACGCCCGAGGGCTGTTACGTTGTCGCTTCGGAAACCTGTGCGCTAAACGCAATCGGCGCAGAATTTGTGCGTGATATTGAGCCGGGCGAGATAGTTGTGATTGACTCTGACGGTGCCAACACATACTATAAGCACGAGGGCTGCAAAAAGAGCATCTGCATTTTTGAGTATATCTATTTTGCAAGACCCGACTCAGTTATGGACGGCGTTTCAATCCACGCCGCAAGAGATACTGCAGGCAGACTGCTCGCAAAGCAGCACCCCGTTGAGGCGGATATTGTAATCGGTGTGCCCGATTCGGGTCTGGATGCCGCTATAGGCTATTCCAGAGAAAGCGGTATCGAATTCGGTATGGGCTTTGTGCGTAACAATTATATCGGCAGAACCTTCATAAAGCCCACGCAGGAGCAGAGAGCTTCTTCCGTTTCAATCAAGCTCAATGTGCTTGCTGAAAATATCAGGGGCAAGCGTGTTGTTATGGTTGACGATTCTATAGTAAGAGGTACAACCTGTGCGGATATTATCCGCCTGCTCAAAAATGCGGGCGCAAAGGAAGTTCACGTGCGCATTTCCTCGCCGACTATCCACTATACCTGCCCCTACGGCACGGATATTCCCACCCGTGAGGAGCTGACGAGCAACCATCATTCCGTTGACGAGCTTTGTGAGCTTATCGGTGCGGATTCACTCGGCTTCCTCAATAAGGAAACACTCGGCGAAATCATCGGTGCGTGCGATAAGTGCTATTGTGATGCCTGCTTTACGGGAGAGTATCCTGTAGAATAATATTATTTACAACTTGCCGTAAGGCAAGTATATCGCAAAAGGTGTAAAGAAAAATGAAAGAACTAATCAAAAAGCTAATCAACAAAGAAACAGTCACATATATTATTTTCGGTGTGGGCTCAACGGTGGTAAACCTCGGTGTGTTCAAGCTCTGCGACCTGTTTTTCACTTCCGTGACCGAAACCGACCTTGTTCTGCTCACAAATCTTATTGCGTGGGTTGCGGCTGTTATTTTCGCCTTTGTCACCAATAAATTATGGGTGTTTGAAAGCAAAAGCTGGAAGGGCAGTGTGCTGAAAAAAGAGATACCGTCCTTTGTCGGTGCAAGACTTTTTTCACTCGGCGTAGAGGAGCTCGGTCTGCTTGTTTTCATAAAATGGCTCAACTTCGACCGCTTTTCGTGGAACGTTTTCGGGCTTTTCACTCTTGGCGGAAAGATGATGGTAAAAATCGGCCTTGCTGTAATAGTTGTTATAATGAACTACGTTTTCAGCAAATTCATAATCTTTAAAAATAAGGAGTAATGGTTATGCTTAAAAAGTTTTTGTGCTTACTCGGCGCAGGCGTAATGCTGTTTTCTTTTGCTGCCTGCAACGGTAACGGTGGCGAAGAAACCACAACCGAAGAGCCGACAACAGCTTTTGTCAGCTATATTATAGCAAAGGAAATAGCTGAAACTCTTCCCGAGGGCAAGGTGCTCAGCGAGTACAACGGCAAAAAATATATGCTTATCGAATATAACGAAAAGCAGTGCATTGCATACGAAACAAGCAGAGGAAACCTTGAGGTTATTTACGAATTCAACGGCGGATTTGAGCTGCTTGACGAAGCCAACAAGCGTACAAGCGGCAGCTACATTTATTTTACCGAAAACCCCGGCACAAAGACTCAGTCCGTGCTCAAGGCTCTTTATCTGCCCAACGCAGTTGTTATGAGTGTTGTTGATGCTCCCTGCAGTAACTTTACCGTGCTTAACGTACCCGAAAAATACGAAATGTACCCCTACGGCTTTATTGCAACCGCAAAGGGTATAGAGGTTATTAACCTTAAGGAGTGCAGCATCAGCTCTTATTCAAAGGAGCTTTCCGAAATAGCTCCCTTCTTTGAAGCACCGGAGGCCTTGTTTGCTACGGGCAAAAGAGGTGCATACACCTACACTTCAATTGAAGCTACCGACAGACAGCATATTACAATAAGCATTTTTGATGTTAACGCAAAGGGTGAGGAGGAGCTTACAAGAAGATTTACCTTCAACCCCATTAACGGAGTGTTCCGTGACAGAACCGAGAAATAAACAATAAATATATATTTGCGAAAGAAAAGAGGTGAGCGGTGATGCTCGGCAGAAACATCGGCGTTGACCTCGGCACGGCGTCGGTTATAATTTACGCCGAAGGCAGGGGAATAGTCCTTTCCGAGCCGAGTGTTGTCGCCTACAATACAAAAACGGGGCGTATGTGCGCCGTAGGCAAAAAGGCTTACGATATGCTCGGGCGCAACCCCGATTCAATAAGGGTGGTCTGCCCGATGAAGGACGGCGTTGTTTCGGATTTTACAGCAACCCGTCAGATGCTCAGCCGCTTTCTTGCAAGGGTCTGCGGCAACGCAATTTTTAAGCCCAACATAATCGTGTGTATGCCCTCAAGCGTAACAAGCCTTGAACGCAGAACGGTGCTAGACATCGTTACCGCCGCTGGTGCAGGCAAGGCCTGCCTTATGGAAGAGCCGCTTGCCGCCGCAATAGGCGCAGGTAGCGAAATCACACAGGCAACGGGCACAATGGTTGTCGATATAGGCGGCGGTACAACGGATATTGCCGTTATTACGCTTGGCAGTATTGCCGTTTCAAAATCTATAAAGGTTGCGGGCAATCTTTTTGACGAGTCAATCGTCCGCCAGGTAAGGCGTGAAAAGGATGTCGTCATAGGCTTACGCACTGCAGAAGAAATAAAAAAGCAGATTGGCTGTGCCGTGCTGCGTGAGGCGGAAATCGGTCTTACAGTCAAGGGCAAGCGCTACACGAGCGGTATGCCTGCCACAGTTGAGGTTACTTCAACAGACTGCTTTCTTGCAATGCGTGAGCATATTGAAACAATAGGCGAAGCGGTGAGAAGCGTGCTCGAAATCACACCGCCCGAGCTTGTCGGCGATATTGGAACGAGCGGAATTGTTCTCACGGGCGGCGGCGCAATGCTTAACGAAATGAGTGAGGCAATCACCCGCAAAACGGGCATTAAAACACGCCTTGCAACCGACCCGCAAAACTGTGTTGCCAAGGGCATAGGTCTTGCTCTGGGCGACCTTGATATGCTCTCCGAGCAGGGTTATATCTTTAAGACCAGAGAAGAAATCACAGGTTATATAGAAAACTGATATTATAAAATTACGGAGTGTGACTGCAATGAAAAAAGCACAGCTTATAATTGACAGGAGCTTCCTTGTCGGCGAAATCGACAAGAGAATTTACGGCTCTTTCCTTGAGCATCTGGGCAGGGCAATATATAACGGTATCTATCAGCCCGACAGCCCCTTGAGCGATAAAAACGGCTTCAGGCAGGATGTTCTCAAGCTCGTGCGTGAAACGGCTGTGCCCGTTGTGCGCTACCCCGGCGGCAACTTTGTTTCCGGCTACAACTGGGAGGACGGTATAGGCCCCAAGGAGCTTCGCCCCAGAAGAGCGGAGCTTGCCTGGCACTCGACCGAAACAAATCAGTTCGGACTTGATGAATTTATCGACTGGTGCCGTGATGCAAATACAGAGCCTATGATGGCGATTAACCTCGGCACAAGAGGTGCGGACGACGCAAGAAATATCGTCGAATACTGCAACCTTCAGGGCGGTACATACTGGAGCGACCTGCGAATCAAAAACGGTCACAAGGAGCCTCATAACGTCAAATTATGGTGCCTTGGCAACGAGATGGACGGCGACTGGCAGATTGGCCACAAAACCTCGCACGAATACGGCAGAGCTGCTCACGAGGCGGCAAAGGTTATGCGTTGGGTCAGCCCCGATATCGAGCTTGTTGCCTGCGGCTCGTCAAGCAGCGGTATGAGCACCTTCGCCCAGTGGGAGGCAGATGTGCTCGACCATTGCTACCACGACGTTGACTATCTTTCACTTCATACATACTATAACAACTCCGAAAACAATACCGAGGAATTCCTCTGCCACAGCTCGGATATGGACAGCTTTATTTCCTCTGTCGTATCAATCTGCGACTACGTTCAGGCAAAGAAGCGTTCAAAGAAAAAGATAATGCTTTCATTTGACGAGTGGAATGTCTGGTACCATTCACACGAGCTTGACAAGCTCTGCAAGCCGTGGGAGGAAGCACCGAGAAGGCTCGAGGATGTATATAATTTTGAGGATGCACTCCTTGTGGGCAGTATGCTCATCACTCTCATCCGCCATGCGGACAGAGTTAAAATTGCCTGCCTTGCACAGCTTGTAAACGTAATCGCCCCGATTATGACATCCGATACGGGTGCGTGGCGCCAGACCATATTCTTCCCCTATATGCACGCAAGCGTTTACGGCAAGGGCACGGCGCTCAACACAATCGTAAAATCTCCGATTTATGAAAGCCGCAAGTACGGCGAGGTAAATCTCGTTGACAGCGTAGTCATTGAAAACGACGACGAAAATATCACGATTTTTGCCGTTAACAAGGACCTTAAGGAAGATATTGAAATTACCTGCGATTTAAGGCAGTACGCAGGCTTTAAGGTAAAAGAGCATATCGTAATGTCACACAATGATATGAAGGCAATAAACACCGAGGAAAACCCGAACAACGTTGCACCTGTTTGCGGCGGTGTATCTTCCGTTGAAAACGGTGTGCTTACCGCAACTCTCGGCAAGCATAGCTGGAATGTCATAAGGCTTGGCAAAATCTGATGAAAAGACCGAACATAATTTTTTATTTCAGTGACCAACAGCGTTGGGACACCGTTACGCCCGATCTCACACCAAATCTTGAAAATCTGGCAAGTGAGGGAGTAAAGTTTACAAATTCGTTTACCTGCCAGCCGGTCTGCGGTCCTGCAAGGGCTTGTCTGCAAACGGGTGTTTACGCCACGCAGAACAAGTGCTATTGGAACGGTATCCCCCTTCCTGAAAACACAAAGCCTCTTGCTGAATATTTCAATGAGGCAGGCTACGACACCGCCTACATCGGCAAATGGCATTTAGCGTCGGACAGATACCCGGGCATAGGACTGCATTGCGAAAGCACAGCCGTGCCGAAGAGTAAGCAGGGCGGCTATAAATACTGGCGTGCGGCGGATGTGCTGGAATTCACATCACACGGCTACGACGGCTATGTTTTCGACGGTGAAGGCAACAGGATAGATTTTACGGGATACCGTGCGGACTGTATAAATGATTTTGCGCTCGAATATCTCGACAATAGAGATAAGGAAAAGCCCTTCTTTTTGTTTGTTTCACAGCTTGAGCCTCACCACCAGAACGACCATCATTGCTACGAAGGTCCGAAGGAAACCGTGGAAAACTACAGGGGTTATCCGATTCCGGATGACCTGAACTTTTTGAAGGGTGACTACGAGGAAAGCTATCCCGATTATATTGCCGCTATAAACAGGCTTGATGAAAACGTAGGCAGGCTTGTGCAAAAGCTCAGGGATATTGGCGAATACGAAAACACGGTTATTGTATATACAAGCGACCACGGCTCTCATTTCAAGACGAGAAATGCTGAATATAAGCGAAGCTGCCATGATTCGTGTACGCACATTCCGCTGCTTATCTTCGGCGGAGGTTTTGAGAGCGGAAAAATTGACGAAAGGCTCGTCAGCCTTATTGATTTACCGCCAACACTTCTCAGAGCGGCAGGTATTGAAATTCCGGAAAGCTATGAGGGCTTTCCTCTGCAGGATGAAACCGAGCGTGACCACGTTTTTATTCAGATAAGCGAATCGCAGGTTGGCAGAGCAGTCCGCACAAAGCGGTATAAATATTCTGTCAGAGCTCTCGGCTCAGGCAACGTGCTCCACTCCTCTCCGATATATTTTGAGGATTTTCTCTATGACCTTGAAAAAGACCCGATAGAGAAAAACAATCTCGTAAAGGATCCCGAATATAAGCAGGTGAGAAAAGAGCTTAAGCAGGTGCTCATAAAGCAGATGACCGAAGTCGGCGAGAAAAAGCCGATTATTTTACCCAAGCTATAAGAAAAAGGCTTGTACCTCGTTTGAAGTACAAGCCTTAAATTGTTTATACGGTTCGGAATTATTCCTCAACTACCCAGCCGTTTTCGGCTGCATCGTAGTAATTCTGTTTGATTGTGTTGATGCCGAAGGAGTTGATGTGCATTGTAGTGCCGCCGAGCATATCCTCTGTGTAGTAGGCGCCGAAGCCTGTCTTTACAGCGTAGGTAAGGCGGATTCCTTCATACATAACGGAATAGTCGTTGACGTGGTCGTGACCGACAAGCATATCCTTTGTGCTGCCCAGCTTCTTGCAAAGGTCAAAGAAGCCGTTGTTGAGAAGAACGGTTTCGCCGTTTACCTCTGTGTAGGGGAAGCCGCCGAATTCGTATCTGCCGCCGTAAGCAAGGGGTCCGAATACATCGCTGATTTCGCCCATATAGTCTTCATCACCTGTGTAGAGAACCCAGGCGTCAAGGTATTCAACAACGGGAATGTGCATAACAACCGTGCTGGGTACGGTGCGTCCTGCGATTGCGGCAATGCCCTTTACAGCCCACTCGTACCACTCCATCTGGTTTTTCCAGAGGTGGTCGTAAGCGCCTACAACAGTGCCGTCCTCAAGCTCGTAATCGTGGCCGTCGTGAGTGTCCATCATAAAGTATGTGTGTATGATTTTGCCGTTTTCGGTGATGTTGATTATGTAGTTGCCGTAGCCCATATCCTTGGGACCGAATTGGAACAGGCAGTTTTCTGCCTCGTCAAGAAGGTATGCTACCCAGAATTCGCTCATACAGCCCTGACCGTCGTGGTTGCCCATTACGGGTGCCCACGGAATACCGAAGGAGTCAACCAGCTTGATAAGCTCGATATAGGACATTGTGCCCCATGCATTGTCGCCGGAAAGTGTGATAAGGTCGGGCTCGTTGTCTGCAACGAGCTTTCTGATGCAGTCCTCTGCATACTCGCCGAGCTTGTCGTACTGCTCGTCGTCATCAAGCTGAACGTCTGCAAGGTTGAGCACAACAAAGTCCTCACCGGGTGTCTTTTTAAGCTCAATGTAGTCGTCTGTGCCGAATGTGTCTTCCGCTGACCAGTCCGTGAAATAAGCATCCTCGCCGAAGGTGGAAATCCAGCCGCCTACGGGTGCAAGAATCTGACCCAGCGCAAGGAAGCCTGCAATGATAAGTCTGATTATCGCCATTTTGTTTTACCTCCGTTTTTGTTTTTTATAATTTTACCACTTTTATTTTTAAACCACAATACAGCAACGAAAAAATAAAGTAAATTCTTAACGCTTGTATTAATAAACAAAATAGTGTATTCTTGTTTATATAAATTTTCGGAGCATATACGCTATGATTAATAAAGACATCGGTTTAGTTGAATATTCAAGAAAGGTTGATATGGGCAACTGCGTAACCCACGCAGTCGGTGCGGTGCTGAGTGTGCCGGCGCTGATTATGCTTGTTCTTAAAGCAGAGGGCTTGCGGCACACGGTATCTGCCGTAATTTTCGGTTTATCGCTGCTTGCGGTCTATACTGTTTCGGCAGTTTACCACGGGCTTACGGACGAAAAAAAGAAGCTCACCGCAAGGCTTATCGACCATTCAACCGTGCCCGTGCTTATAGCCGGCACTGCAACACCCTGTGCGCTGATAACGCTTTACGAAATAAGCGTTTTCCCCGCTGTGGCGGTGCTTTTTCTCGGCTGGTTCAGCACGTTCTTCGGGCTCTTTGCAAAGCTGTTTTTCTTTGAAAAAACACGAAAAATAACTGTTGCGGTCTATATCACGGCAAGCCTGCTGATGATGTGCTGTGCTTTCCCTTTTCTTGACAGAATTAACGGCAGCGGCTTCGGCGGTCTGGTGCTTGGCAATGCTCTCTACCTCATTGGTGCGCTTTTCTGCCTTCTCGGCAGAAAACGCCCGGCTTTGCATATTGTGTTTCATATCTTCGCCGTCCTCGCCGGTGCAGTGCATTATGCGGTGATTTATATGTTTGTGGTGTGAAGAATTTAAAAAACTCTCCCGAGTTCGATTCTCCAATACAAAAAAATAAAGAGCACACAAAAGTGTACTCTTTATTTTGGTGACCCGGACGAGAATCGAACTCGTGTTACCGCCGTGAAAGGGCGGTGTCTTGACCGCTTGACCACCGGGCCGTATGAGCCGAGAGTAACTCTCGGCTGTTTGTGGTAGCGGCAGTGGGACTTGAACCTACGACACCCCGGGTATGAACCGAATGCTCTAGCCAACTGAGCTATGCCGCCACAAAACGCTTGCTTATTATATTATAACCAAGCGCATTTGTCAATACTTATTTTTAAAAAAATTAAAAAAAATTGTCATTTTGTTTTTTGTTGCTGAAAGGATTTTAAAGAAATACCGCAGCGCATTTGAAACATTGGCAAAATAGAACACGAACAAGAGTAAGGTCGATTCACTTTCTCGACCGTAATTTACCGCCATATTGCTTTTACGGCAGACAATTCGTGAATTGTCCCTACGGAATGTTTAAAAAGATAAAAGAGGTATGAACCGTAAAAAGTTCATACCTCTCAAATTATTATGATATCTGAATTCTATTTAATTACTAATTATTCCATTCCGTCGGTGAAGTTTTCTTCCTTGAAGCGCAGGATTTTCTTTGATGCGCTCTTGAGGAATTCCTTGCGGCGAAGGGTGAAGGTTTTGATGTGCTTATACTGCGGAAGCTTTTTGTTAACCTCTTTTACAACCTCTTTGAACAGGGTTTGCAGGTCGTCCTCGGTGTAGTCATCCTTGCCGAGAACTGCTCTGACCTCTTCATCATCGGGGTAGATTGACGCCTTGACTATTGTTTCGCCCTTTGCGTTGGTGTCTGCGTAAACCATAGCCTCGCTGACAACGGAGTTGAGGGTGAGGTGGTATTCAAGCTCTTCGGGGTAGATGTTTTTGCCGTTTTCGGTAACGATAACGTTCTTGATTCTGCCGCTGATATAGAATCTACCCTTTTCGTCAAGCCTTGCAAGGTCGCCCGTGTGGAGGAAGCCGTCGCTGTCGATAACTTCGTCGGTTGCCTGCTGGTTCTTGTAGTAGCCGAGCATTACCATTTTGCCCTTTACGCAAAGCTCGCCGACACCTGTCTGCGGGTCGGGGTCGATAATCTTTGCTTCGGTCTGGGGCAGGGCAAGGCCGACGGATTCTGCAAGGTGGAGCTTGTCGTTATTCATAACGGCAAGTGGTGCACACTCGGTCAGACCGTAGCCAAACAAAATCTGAATGCCGAAAGCGTCAAAATCACGCAGGATTTCGGGGCGGATGGGTGCAGCGCCGCAGATGATAAGGCGCATATTGCCGCCGAAGGCTTCCTGAATTTCCTTGAAGAAAACCTTTTTGAGGTCAATGCCGAACTTGCTTGCGGTTTTGCAGACCTTGGAGCCTACCTTGAACATCAGCTCGCCGTGGGGCTTTGCCTTGATTCGCTGCATAAGGCGGCGGTGTACTGTTTCGAGAATAAGCGGAACGGCAACGAAAACAGAGGGAGAAAACTCCTTCATATTCTTAAGAACGTATTTGAAGCCGTCGCAGAAGGTAACCTTTGCGCCGCAGTAGGGGGCAAAGAAAAGAATAATCGTGCTCTCGTAGGTGTGGTGCAGGGGAAGCATTGAAATGCCGCAGTCCTCGGGGTAAATTTTGAGAACGCTCATTGCGGACATAACCTCAAAGCAGAAGTTGCGGTGGCAGAGCATAACGCCCTTTGCTGCGCCGGTTGTGCCCGAAGTGAAAAGCAGGGTGCTCATTTTGTCCGGGTCAATTTCAGCCTCGAGGAAGCGTTTGTCGCCCTTGGCGAGAAGAGCCTTGCCCTTGGCAACGAGCTTGGAGAAGCTGAGGATTCCGTCCATGTCCTCATCGTAATCAAAGCAGACAATCTGGATTTCGGGGTTCATTTTATCTCTTTCAAGTGTGTCGAGCAGGAGCTTGTCGCAGAAGAGGAGTTTGGTTTCCGAAACTTCAAAAATGCCGTTAAGGTCGGGGAAAAGAAGCTCTTTGTCGATGGGAACGATAACACCCACGCCGTTGACAACGCTCATATAGCTTAAGCACCACTCGTAGCGGTTGTTTGCGGATACGGCAATATGCTTGTCCTTGTAGCCCATTTCAATAAGCGCTGTGCCGAGTGCATCAATATCGCTGCAGTATTCGTTATAGGTGATATATTGCATGCCGCTTTTGTCACGCTTCTTGATTTCAAAAGCGTAACGGTCGCCGTAAAGCTTCTTCGTCTGCGCCATAAGGTCCTTAAGGTCACGGATTTCTCTGACCTTGTAGAAGGATTTGGTAGGCGGAGCAAATATCTCGTTGCGTGTGTTCTTTCCCATTCTGTACTCCTGTCGTGTGCAATTTACTTTGCAAGAATCAAATATTCAACAGTTTATCATTATAAAGCGGTTTCCTTAAATTAAACTTAAGTTTTTTAAGAAATTTTTAACAAATTCTGCATAATAATTAAAAATAAGCCAAAAAAGAGGCGAAAACCCGTATCTTTATGAATAAACTTTTAATAACCACATAGCATTTTATCATATTATTTTGCTATGTCAATACAAAAACGCATTTTGTAACTATTTGTAATTATTCTTATAGAGAAAAATAAATTATAGCGAAAAAGAAAAATAGCAGCTTCTCAACGAAGCTGCTATCTGGGTATTTTGTCGCAATTACTGTTCTACAGTATAAACGCTGACCTTCTTGCGGTCACGGCCCATACGCTCGAACTTAACAACGCCGTCAACCTTTGCGAAAAGAGTATCGTCAGAACCCTTGCCGACATTGGTGCCGGGGTGGATGTGAGTGCCACGCTGTCTTACAAGGATGTTGCCTGCAAGAACAAACTGACCGTCAGCACGCTTTGCGCCGAGTCTCTTGGATTCGGAATCACGGCCGTTACGGGTGGAACCCATACCTTTCTTATGAGCGAAAAGCTGAATGTTTATCTTAAGCATTTGTGTTACCTCCGTAAATTACTTTTATGCTGCGAGGATAATCCTTCGCAAGCGCTCTTATGTGAGCTTCGAGCCCGTCAAGCAAATTCACGCTCTGCGCATCCTCCTCGGTAAGAATGAGTGACATAAAGCCGTCATCAACCGAAATATCTGCCTTTGCGCCGAAAAAATCGGTAATCGTGTTTGCGGTGAGGTAGGCTGCCGAGGAAACGGCGGCGCAGACTATATCCTGCCCCGATTGAGCGTATCCTGCGTGACCCGTGCACTCAAACCCGATGTTGATTTTGCCCGAGCGGACAAACTTAAAGCGAATCATGGTTAAACTCAGCCGTTGATAGCTGCGATTTCAACCTTGGTGTAGGGCTGTCTGTGGCCCATCTTGCGCTTCTCGTTCTTCTTGGGCTTGTAGGTGAAGACAACAATCTTCTTGCCCTTACCGTTCTTGATTGCCTTTGCGGTAACTGTTGCGCCCTCAACGTAGGGAGCACCAACCTTGATGGAGTCGTCGGAGCCAACTGCGATAACCTTGTCGAAAACGATTTCGCTGTCTGCTTCAACATTGAGCTTCTCGATGAAAAGTGTGTCGCCGGCAGAAACCTTATACTGCTTGCCGCCGGTCTCAATGATTGCGTACATTTTTTTACCTCTTTTAATAAGTCTCGCTATTCAGGGGTACCGCCCGTGAGCAGGCGGATTTGGGCGCAATTATAGCGCAACCCGTAATATGCGGCTTAAGTATAATAGCACAAGAGGGAGATGTTGTCAACAGTTTTTTTTATTAAATGCAGGTTGCATTTAATAAAAGTTCAGAACTCTGCGTTCTGCACTAAAAAAGAGAGGAACTTTTCCTCTCTTTTTTGTCAGCCCTCTTTTTTCTTGTGTCTTATACGAAGCACGATTACTACTGCTATACCAAACAGCATAACAAGCACGACTGCGGCGGCGGCAATATTTTCGCCTGCCCAGAAGGGGATTTCCGTTATGTGCGTTGATGTGCCGACGGGAATAATGTCAAGCGTGGGGAAGTTTTCGCCGTCAAAGGTTTCGGCGTGCTCAATTTCAAGGCCAAGGGTTACGTAGTGGTTGCCTCTGGGCTTGAAGCTCATACGGCACAGCGAGCCTTCCTTGTTGAGCGCTTCGGTTGCCGTGTAGCTGATTTTGATTTTGCCTTCCTCAACCTTGGTGGCGATTAGGTAGGGTGAAATCTCCTGGGCCGCATCACCCGTTACAACGCTGCCTTCAACGAATTCCATCTTATCGCTTTCATAAGTGATATAAAACTCAGTCGTATAAAGTGCGGAATTGGCGGAAATATCAACCTTTACGTCAAGGTTGCTGTTTTCCGGCTGAAAAGCATCAAGCGTAAGGTGAGTGTCTGCGGCAAATGCGTTTGAAGCAAAGCAGAGGCAGAGCATAGCAACGAGAATAACAGTGAAAAGTTTTTTCATAAATAACCTTCTTTCCCTACACTTTCTAAAAACGGTCGCAGCCGGTTGGGACTGCGACCGCATCGGGTTTATCGGAAAATTAAACGTTTATTATCGGATTACTGCTTCTTGCTGAGAATGAAGAGGCAAACGCCTGCGCCTGCAACAGCGGCAACAATAACAACGATAATGACAATCTTCTTAACGTCTACGCCGTCATCGTCCTGCTCAGCCTCGGTTGTTGTTTCGTCAGCAAAGGTGTACTGGAAGAGAGTAGTTGTTTCTTCGATGCTGATTTCCTCGGAGGAAGAGAGCTCCTCTGTTACGGGCTCAGTTGTTGTAGTCTTAGCCGGTCTGTAGGGTCTCTTTGTTGTAGCAACGGGCTTCTTTGTTGTTTTTACGGGAGCCTTTGTTGTTGTGGGACGCTCGTTACGTGTTACAGTTGTGTAATCGGAATCAGGCTCTTCTGTTGTTGTGGGCTTATCTGTTGTTGTTTCGCCGGTCTTTGTTGTTGTTTCGCCGTCTTTGGTTGTAGTTTCACCGGTCTTTGTTGTTGTTTCGCCGGTTTTTGTTGTAGTTTCGCTGTCCTTAGTTGTAGTTTCGCCGGTTTTTGTGGTTGTTTCCGGGGTCTTAGTTGTTGTTTCGGCGGCTGTTGTTGTGTTGTCGGGAGCCTCGTTTTCGCCTGCTGCGTGAACAAGAACAGTTGTGCTGAAAATCATAACAGCAGCCATAACAAGCATTATTGATTTGGTAATAATCTCTTTCACTTATGTAATCTCCTTTGAAAAAAATTTTTTGGTTTATCGGATTTTGCCCGATAGCTTAACCCTATTATAAACATTATTTTTCGGTTAGTCAACTAATTTTTAAAATTGTAACCATTTGTAACCTTTTGAGATAATTTCACGAAAACTTCTTTTTCAGCCCATACCGTGCTGTGTACACTCATTGAGCTGTGGGAGAGAATGGAAAGCGTAATCCGTCCCGTGCCAAAGCGCTTCATAATAGCGTTTGAGGAAAAGTGTACGGTCTGGATGTCGCCGTATTTGAAGAAACAGCTTTTGCGTGAGAGAAAGCCCTGCGAATAGGAGAAAATGTTTTCATCTGCGCACAGTGCCTTTGCCTTGTGGCTGAATACGGCAAAAAGAGCACCGAGCAGAATTATAACCGGGCACAGCGGCAGCCACACAAAGGCGGCAGCAACACCGACAGCGCCGAAGCCGAGCAGATATTTTGCCATAGCCGCAATAAGACCCGTTTTGTGTTCGGGCATTCTTTTGCCCGTGCAGTTAAAATCCGAAGCGCAGACAGCAAGAATTTTTTCCAGCTCGTTTTCTTTTACAAGCAGACTTATCTGCGGTGTTTCCTTTTTGTCGTTGCCGAGTCCGATTACCGCAACCTCAGCAAAGGCAAGACCAAAGAGCCTCGCAAGCACGGGGCGGCACACGGTAAGTGCATTTATTTTTTCCTTTTCAAAGGAATAGTTCTTTTTACGAAGAAGACCCGAGGAGATAAAAATGCTGTTTTCGTCACGCTCAATTTTAAATTGACACGCAGACATAATCTGCATAACAATTTTTGCAAGCCAGCCAAGCAGGGAAAGACCTAAAATAGGTGCAGTGCGTGTCAACATATCCCCGCCGAGGAATTCTCTGTCTAAAAACGCACCGATTACAACAAGAGCGGCAATACCCATAAACTGAACAACAGGCTGGTTCAGAAATACGTGGCGCACAGCCTGTGCGTTTGTAAAGGCGAAAACAGTTTCTTTGGTTTCGGTGTGTGCTTGTTCCTCTTTTTTTGCCGAGAGCAAGGCTGCTTCAAGCGCTTTTGCTTTTTCAAGCGAGAGGACAAAGGTGAAATCCGTCTGACTTGCTGTAGCCGCCGAATTGATGTCCAGCTTTATTTTTGCTGTGCCGACAATACGCTCAAAAATGTTGCGCTCAAGGTTTACCGTGGCAATGCTTGAAAGCGGCAGACGGGAGCTTTTTTTCATCAGCGTGTTTCGCTCGCACACAAGGTGTTCGCCGTCAATATAAAAACAGGTTTTGTACCAGCGTATAAGCGACCATAGCGGAATCAGCACCACGAAAACGGCAGCCACGCCGAAAATAACGGCAACCGTTTCGTTCTGTGAGCCCACAACCGAATAAACAAGCCGCAGCCAGAACTGCTTTGAAAAAATGTTCTGACCCGAGGTGAAGGCTTCGTACACCGCCGAATAAGCAAAGGTAAGCACGACAACGCCTGCCGCACCAATCTGCTCAAGGACTATTGAAATGTGGTTTCTCGTCGGCTTACTGAACATCGGGGCTGCCTCCGAGCTTTTCTCTGATACGGGTGTTCAGGTGCAGGGCAATTTCGTCTGCCTTTTCCTCGTCCAGAAAACGGAAGGTTGCCGTTGCGCCTGCGGTGATAACGCTCACCTTTGCAACACCGAAGGCAGAATCAATCGGACCACGGCTCACACTAATCTGGTGAATGCGGTCAATGGGCACAAGCGTGCGCTTAATAAAGAAAACGCCCTCGATAATTTCAATTCTGTCCGCCTCGATAAGATAGCGGTAACGCTTAAATCTTACAATCGGAACAATTATAATGTATGCAACTGCCAGTGCGGCACAAACGAGAGCAAGCACAAGCCCCGTTTTGGAGCCCCTGCCGAAAACATTTGCAATTATAAACAAAGCCGCCGCCGCAAACAGTATTCCCTGTATCATCGCCGTGATAAGCATTACGGTCTTTGCTCTTTTGCTTAATTTAGTGTAGTTCATTTCGTAACCCTATTTATTCTTTATTATTTCTTCTTTATTCTTTAATTTACGCTTTCAATTATCCCTTCCGCTATCGCTTCTGCGTACTTATCAAAATTTTCATCAAACAGTTCATTATCTTCCTGAGTTGTGATGAAGCCCATTTCGATAAGGCAGGAGGGCATATCCGTTGCGGAATTTACAAGATAATTTGCCGAGGAGTTTCCTTGGTAGCCCCGTTTAACGCCACGGCTGCTGCCGTAGCCGACCTCATTTATTTTGTCGAGAATATTCTGTGCCATTTTTTCTTCAAAAAGAGGTGCTGTGTTTTCAATCCATATTTCAACGCCGCTTACGTTTGCATCTGCGCTGTTGCGGTGGATTGAAACAAAAAATGTAGCTCGTCTTTTGTTGGCGTATGCTGCCCTTTCTTCAAGCTCAACAAACTCGTCATCTTTTCTCGTGTAGATAACCTTTATTCCGTTATCTTTAAGTATTTCGCCAACTGCAAGAGTTAATTTCAAATTATCGTCTTTTTCGTATCTGCCGCCATATTCTGCGCCGACATCGCTGCCGCCGTGACCTGCGTCAAGGCAGACCTTCGGCTGACCCGTGCCCGAAAAAACACCGAATTGCCACATCACAAAAACGGTGAGTGCCGCCGCAGCGACCAACAGAATTATTTTAACCTTCTTTCTCATTCTTCTCCATTAATCCTTTATATTATTTTACCAATGCTTTCATTACCGTGCTTGCTATCGGCACTGCTACGTCCGAGCCGCCACCGCCGTTTTCGGCAACGACTATAATTGCGTAAGGATGGCTGCTGTTTGTCGAAAAGCCCATAAACCAGGCGTGGGATTTTTCGCCTGCAACCTGTGCCGTACCCGTTTTACCGCCGAAATCCATATCGGGGAAACGCTTGTCGCCGTAGTTGTTTATAACATTGTTACGCATCATTGTTTTAAGCGTGTTTGCAGTTTCCTGCGACATAAAGCTGTTTGTTTTAACGCTGCCGACAACAGCTTCAAGCCCTTCGTCAACGAAATACGGTGTGGGCGTTGTGCCACCCGAGGCAATTGCACCGGCAAGCATCATCATATGAAGCGGATTAACAAGCGTTGTGTACTGACCGATTGCTGCCCAGCCCGTGTCAATTTCAACAGCCTTGTCAAGGTTGATACGGCTTGCCTGCGTTTTAACGCCGCTTATGTTAAAGCTCTTTCCGAAGCCGAGCTTTTCTGCGGTTTCTTCAAGTTTTTTTCTGCCAAGCTCTATGCCGAGCTCTGCGTAAGCGCTGTTGCAGGATTTTGTGAGAGCTGTGCCGAAGGAGATTTCGCCGTGCTTGTTGTTGCAGATAATTTCGCCGCCCTGCTCTGTTTTAAGTGCGCCCGTGCAGGTGAATTTTCTGTTTTGCACATCGGGAATGTTTTCAAGTGCGCAAACGGTTGTTACTGTTTTAAAAATCGAGCCCGGCGTGTAAAGACCTGTAAGAAGCCGGTTCATATAAACCGCCTCGTACTTGTCGTTGGTTTCGATATCCTTGGGCTTGTTTTCGAGGTCGTAGCTGCCGCTTGAAACCATACAGACTATTTCGCCCGTTTTGTAGTTGTAAACACCTACAGCACCCTTGTTGCTGCCGAGCGCCTTATATGCCGTGGCGCAGAGCTTGGCATCAATTGTAAGCGTTACGTCACTGCCTTCACCAGTGTTAATCAGGTCGTAAATTCCGTTTACAAAGCTGTAGCCTGTGAGCTTGTCACGGCAGAGGGTGTGTGCGCCGTGGGCAATGTAGCCGTAGGTGTCACCGACTGCGTGAAGCGTAGCTTTGCGGATGTTCAGGTCGGAATTGTATTCTCTTTCGCCGTTTCTGCTTTCGGCAAGGATTATGCCGTTGCGGTCTAAAATTTTGCCCGCATTCGTAATCTGACCTGCGGAATAAAGGTGGCCGTTAAAGCGGTTGGTAGCCCACTTGCCGCCGTTTATATAAAAGCTGACACCGAGAATAATTACGCCTGCCATAAAAGCTGCAATAATTCCGAGCAGCACATACGCACGTTTCGTTACCGTATTCACTTCAACACCCGCCTTTCATAATTTTGCATTTTGCACTTTGCATTCTGCATTTTATTTGTCTTCCATTTGCTTTTCCAATTTCGGATATGTTTTAATGTCGGCACTCTTGATAAACGCAAACAGCGCCCACGAACAAATCATACTCGTACCGCCTCGGCTTATAAACGGCAGGGTAACACCCGTAAGGGGCAGTAAATCCGTTATGCCGAAAACGTTGAGGCTCAGCTGCACAAGCAGCATTGCCGCCGCCGCAACGGCCGCAATAGAATAGACCGTTGACCTTGCGTGGCGTGCAAGGCGAAAGGCATAAACGCCCACAAACGCAAAGCAGAGCACGACACAGAAGGCGACAAGCATACCCCATTCTTCGCAGATAACGCCGAAAATAAGGTCGGTTGTCGAGGCGTAAACATTACGAAGCCTGCCTTCGCCTATACCAAGTCCGAACAGACCGCCCGACGAGGAATAGATAAGCACTCTCGTCTGCTGGAAGCCGCCCTCGTTTATGTATTCCCACACGTGGCGGTAGGACTCAAAACGGGAGGCAACATAGGGCTTGAAATATATAATCAGGCCTGCGCCGAGTATTGCGCCGACGCACAGCAGACCTATTGTTTTGACATCGCCCGAGCGCATAAAGGCAATTACCATAAAGGTGGCAAAGAAAATCAGCGCCGTGCCGAAATCCCTCATCAGGAAAAGCGCACCAACACAGCCGAGCGAGAAAACAAGGTATTTTATCTGGCTGGTGGAAGACTGCAGCTTTTCAAGTGTTGCCGCACCGACAAAAATGAAGGCGATTTTGACTATTTCCGAGGGCTGAATTGAAAACGAGCCTATGTTAATCCAGTTGAGTGCACCGTTGATTGTTCTTGCAAGCACAAGGTTGAGCGCAAGCAGACCTACAGCCGCAACGGCAACGAGCGGTCGCAAAGCAGAAATAACCTCGACATTGCGCATTATCGCCAAAAGAATAATAAAAGCTGCCAATCCTATAACAATAGCAATAAACTGTTTAAATGCATATTCGGGGTAAACGCTTGCAACGGTGACAAGACCTATGCCCGAAAGCATAAAGGCGATTATTTCAAGCTCGGTTGCACGCTGATTTGCAAGCCACCTTGCGCAGATAAAGTAGCCCCACTCAAGCGCAACAAAGCCGCCGAAGGTCATCAGCACTTCGGGGTCGGGCTCGTCCGTATTAAAAAGTACGGGCATAGCGGACACAATCTGGAACAGCGTAACAAAAAGCAGCATCGACACCCAGCCGAAGGGCTGGCTTTTTTTCTGTGCTTTTTTTGTCTTTTCCGCCATTGGCGTTTACCTCCTTTCTGAAAAAAGAATGAATAATGAATGATGAATAATGAAAAATGAATAATTTTATTTTTTTACCTTATAGTATTCATTAAATACAAATATAACTCCGCCAAGACCCACTATATCTCCGTCCTTCAGCCTGCGTCTGCCTGTGCCGAGTGCTCTTGCGTTTACCTTTGTACCCGTTGCGGAGTTCATATCCTCAATAAACCATGCCGTGCCGACCTTGTAAACCTTGACATGAACAGAGGAAATTGCAGGATACCTGAGCTTTACGTCACAGTCGGGTGAACGGCCGATAACGCAGCTTTCACAGCCAAGAACGTAAGCCTTCTGTGCTGCTTCGTCGATAAGCGCAGGAATAAACACGGCAGATTTTTCGGGTCGTGCTGCCTTTGCCGCCTTTGCTGCCGCTTTTGCCTGTTTGCGGCGCTCTTTTTCCTGCTCACGCTCCATATCGTCAACATCGGCATCTATAAATTCAAAAGCTGCCGTGCCGAAGGTGACTGTATCGCCGTGGCTGAGCTTTGTGGCCTTGCTGATTTTTTCTCCGTTAACCAGCACACCCGTGCGTGATTTTGTGTCCGCAACAACCCAGCCTGACCTGCGCTTTGAAATAACGGCGTGGAAACGGGAAACCGTAGGGGCGTTTAAAACAAGGTCGCAGGTCGGACTGCGGCCGATTGAGTTTTCCCACCGTGTAAGCGGATAGCGTTTATTGCTGTTTTTATGTACAAGGTAAGAGCCGACACGGGTGCCGAAACGGCGTGTCACAAGCGAAATCACACAGCTGCCGATTACTATAATCGCCATACCTGCAAGCATATAACGGCTCATAAGCACCGTGAACGAAAAAACGTCGTTCATATCCATTGCCGACCCTCCTTTGAATGAATAATGTATTTATATTATTTTAATATTATTGAGCCCGACTGTCAACAATACACATAAAAAAACAGGCTGTCTCAAACGAGACAGCCTGAAATGATAGGCTCAATTACTCCTTGACGTTGTCAAGCATACCCTTCTTGTACATAAACAGTGCGCCGAGAACGGAAGCAACGATACCGAAGAAGAGCAGTGTGCTTGCGCCCATTGTGGGAGCGAAAATGAGCACGATAATCATAACGATAATCGGGAAGAAGGAAATTCTCCAGTGCTTGATGAAGTAGCCTGCGCCGAGAGCACCGAAAAGTGCGGGAAGCACCTGAGCGAATGCGGGCTTGAGCAGAGCGTTTTCGGTAAAGGACTGAAGGAAGGGAGCAAAGGCGAGAATGCCGATTGCAAGAACGGCGGTTGTAACGATAGAGGATGTTGCAATAGCGATTGTGGAAACAACCTCACCCTCTTCAGAGTTAGCCTTTACGTCTGCACCCTCCATAGCGTTGATAGCGCAGGGGAGCTTGAGGTTGGCAATGTTACCGGTAACGAATGAAAGGTAGGTACCGCCGGCACCGAGCATGGGTGTGTAAACAAGAACCTCAACAACAGCAACAGTCCAGTATGTAGGAATGAGCTTGAGAAGACCCTGCAGAATACCGCTGATTGACGGGAAAACGTTGAGATAGAGGCAGACTGCAACGGGGAACATCAGCAGCACACAAAGAGCTGTGACTGTTGAAATACGACCCCAGGAATGGACACGGTCAATATAAGGTTTATTTGTATTTTTAGCCATTTTTTAACCCCTCCATTCTAACATTGCAATGTCCTCGGGAAGAACATTGAAGAATACAATTGCGGCAACCATTGCAACAATCATACCTATCGGCATAACAAAGGGCTCGAGCCATGTGAGTTTGAGCTTCTTTGCGAGAATTTCAAGTGCGATTGAAACAACAACGGCAACAACGAGAGTGATTATTGAAAGCACGCCTGCACCGTCGCCAAAGGTTTCGGGTTTGCCGCCTCCGATGATTGCACGGGCAACGAAAGCGCCGATAAGGCCAATGAAAATTGCAGGAGTGGCAAACTTGTTGATAAAGCCGTTGAGGCTTCTCTTTTTCTTTGTGTCTGCGGGAGTGTTTGCGTCAGCCGGTGCAGCCTCTTCCTTCTGGCTTGCAGCCATAAACTTTTTGTGGAGCGGCTTTGCAAGGAAGGGGAGAATTACAAGCGAGAAGCAGATACCCAGCGTCATAACCCAGGCAACGCCTGCGTAAACCTCGGGGTCTGTAACGGGCACAGCCATACCGCCCTGGTGACCCATTGCTTCCATTGCGGCTTCGGCAGCCGTTGTTTCGTACATCAGGTTACCAATAACCGAAAGACGAACCCACGGAATAACCAGACCGAGTGCAGGTGCAAGGGCAATAACCGTTGCAAGCACGGAAAGAGCAGAGGGCACGGTGAACAGTGCGCTTGATGTAATTGCGTTGCGCAGCTTAGCCTTGTCTATGCCGAGTGCTCTGCCCTGCTTCCACGCCTTGACGAGGAAGAAAACAGACTGGGCAAGGACGAAGAGGATAACTGCGCCTGCTATTGCATACAAAGCAGGTGAAGTTTTGAAATCCATTGAAATCACCAATCCTTAATGATTTAATTTTATTTAACTATGATATATTAATTTGCACAAGTTGTCAATAAAAAAGAAAACCCTAAATATTGCTTTAAGAAAATTTATTTGCTATTATATCAGTAACAAAATCCCAAGGAGAAAGAGTGCATGAAGAAAATCGGTAGGCAGGTGCTTTTTATTAGCTCGAAGCAGGGCAATCCGAGGAATGGCGAGGGTTCTTTTATCAGGCTGAAAAACGGCGTGATAATGTTCGGCTACACCTCTTTTTTCGGCGAGAGCTTTGACGATGATGCAACGGCGAGAATCTGCGCTGTTTTTTCTTCGGATGAGGGCGAAACCTGGTCTCAAAGCAGGGTGCTTTTTGAAAAGCCCGAGGATGCAGGCAACATTATGAGCCTTTCGTTTCTGCGTATGAACAACGGTGATATAGGTGCGTTTTACATAGTCAAAAATTTTGACCGCACAGACAAAATCGTTTTCCGCCGTTCTGCCGATGAAGGCGAAACTTGGAGCGAGCCGATTAACACTCTCGGCTGCCTTGATGAAGCGGACTATTATGTAATAAATAACGACAGGGTGATTAAACTGCGCAGCGGTCGTATTCTTTTTGCTGCCGCAAGGCACACCGTGCTGAATACGGATAAGGATTTTACCCCCGGTGTAATCTGCTTTTTTGCTTCGGATGATGACGGCAAAAGCTGGTATAAAACCGACACGGAATTTGCCTGTCCGTTTCCCTCAAACCCCGACGGGTATGAGGAGCCGGGTCTGTACGAATTTCCCGACGGAAAGCTGTGGTGCTATATCCGCACAAGCCTCGGCTTTCAGTTTGAAACCTTCTCGACCGATGGCGGTATTACCTGGACTTATCCTGAACCGAATATGTTCTTTTCTTCACCGTGCTCACCTATGCTTGTTAAAGATTGCTGCGGCAAAACGCTTGCTGTATTTAATCCCGAGCCCGAGCACATTCTGCGCTCCGAAAACGAGCCGTGGGGCAGAACACCCTATGTCCTTGCCGTGAGTGAGGACAAGGCACAAACCTTTGATAAATCAAGGCTTTACTATATCGAGGACGACCGCACAAACGGCTATTGTTACCCCGCAATTACCGAGTGTGAAGGCGGCTTCCTGCTCGCATATTACCACAGCAACGGCACGGATAATTGTTTGAATAGCACGAAGATTGTAAAAGTAATGCTTGAGGAAATATAAATTGCAGTTTATTTAAACGCAGAGTGCAGAGTTCAGAACGCAGAACGGTGGGAGGGCTACGCCCTCACCCGATTGTAATGGCAGAATAAAAAAGTGATGTCATTCTGAGCGTAAGCGAAGAATCCTTTAACGCTACCAAAAGATCCTTCGCTTCGTTCAGGATGACACCCCGTAAGTGTTTATTATAAAATCGGAGCGAAGCGACCCTTCGTTCTGTACTCATCTTGACAAACTGTAATTTGAAAGGAAAAATTATGGATTATTCACAACGCAAAGCACAAGTAAAATCCTACCTCGGCAAAACCGTTAAAATCGGCATTGACCGCCCCGTGGGATATGTGCACAAAAAGGAAAAATACAGCCTTGTTTACCCGATAAACTACGGATATATTCCGGGTGTATTAGGCGGTGACGGTGAGGAGCTGGATGTCTATCTGCTCGGCGTTGAAATACCCGTTGAGGAATACATGGCTAAAAACATAGCAATTGTCCACAGGCATAACGATGTCGAAGACAAGCTCGTTGCAGCCCCTGAAAATATGAGCTTTTCCAAAGTGGAAATCGAAGCTGCCGTACATTTTCAGGAGCAGTATTACGACACGGAAATTGAGGTGCTTTAATGAGTAATTCAAGAGAAATTTCTTTCAGAAAAATCAACAAAGAAGAGTTTGAAATTTTTGAAAAATGGTCAATAAAAAACTACGCCGAAAACCTGATTAAATCGGGCGATGAAAAATTTCTTTTCAAAGCAAAACGGGCTGCGAAAGCGGAATTCAAAGATGTTTTTCCAAACGGTGCCGATACGGAAAACAACTTTCTGTATGTTGTTCTCAATGAAAAAGGTGAGGGCGTAGGCGTAATAGGTTACCAGAAAAGTCCGTTTGAAGAAAACGCTGCTTTTGTCATTGAAAATGTAATCAAAGAAGAATTCAGAGGTATGGGCTACGGCAAAAGTGCTTTTGTTAAGATGCAGGAGGATGCAAAGAAAAAAGGCTACGCAAAAATGGTGCTCAATGCCTTCACTCACAGTGAAATTTCACTCGGAATGTATGAAAGAAACGGCTTTAAAACCGTTGAAGATTACGGCGGCAGCGTTATAATGGAAAAAATGTTATAACAGAGAGGTAACCAAAATGTTCGAAATCGGTGTATCGACTTACGCAAAAACAATAGATGAAAACTTATTTTCGCAGTACCGTGAGGCAGGCATTTCCGCAATGGAAATTGCACAGCCATACGACAAAATTTCTTCAATTAACTACGAAGAAATTTCTTCGCTTTCAAAAAAATACGGTGTCCGGCTCAATTCGTTTCACCTGCCGTTTGCACCGTTTGACACGGTGGATATTTCAAACCCATCTGCGCAGGAGGGTACGATAGAATATCACACTTCTCTTATCAAAAAAGCCGCCGCAATCGGCATAGACAAATTCATTATTCACCCAAGCGCAGAGCCGATTAAGGCAGAAAAACGCAGGGAGAGAATGGACTGCGCAAAGCTCAGTCTTTCACGCCTTGTTGAGGTTGCTGATAAAGAAGGTGCAGTGCTCTGCGTAGAAGATTTGCCCCGTACCTGCCTTGGCAGAAATTCCGAGGAAATCGCCGAGCTTGTAAGTGTTGACGAAAGGCTTCGGCTCTGCCTTGACACAAATCATCTTCTGTCCGAAGCTCTGCCCGATTATATAAGAAACTTCGGCAAGAGAATTGTCACGCTTCACGTTTCCGATTACGATTTTCTCAACGAGCGCCATTGGCTTCCGGGTGAGGGAGATATTGACTGGCAGGGCGTTGTTTCGGCACTCAAAGAGGTTGGCTACGAGGGCCCGTGGCTTTACGAGGTCGGCTTTGAAAGACCGGATACCCTCATTGCGGACAGACCGATTAACTGTCAGGACATTGCAAGCAACGCAAAGCAGATTTTTGCAGGCGAAAAGCCTACTGCCGTTGCAAAGAGAAAATCCGACCTTGAAAAATGGGTAGAACAATTTTAATACGGGAGTAATATTTTGGAAGTTTTAAGATTTATTTTTGCTGTTTTTGCCTTGCTTGGTGCGGCTGATAAAATAATCGGCAACCGTTTCAAGCTCGGTGAGGAATTTGACAAGGGAATAATGGCGGCAGGCACGCTTTCGCTTGCAATGATAGGTATGCTTTGTATTGCGCCTGCACTCGCCGACTGGATGACCCCCGTGTTTACGCCTGTAGCAGAATTTTTACATATTGACCTGTCGTTTTTAGGCGCATTCATCGCAAACGATATGGGCGGTGCTGCCGTTTCAAAGGCGCTTGCAGGCGATGCGGTTATAGGCGGCTTTAACGGTCTTGTCGTTGCATCAATGATGGGCGTCACAATCTGCTTTACCGTGCCCGTTGCACTTAAAATGATTGACAAAAGCCTTCACAAGGAGGTGCTTCTCGGCATACTCTGCGGCATTGCAACAATGCCGCTTGGCTGTATCGTTTCGGGGCTTATGCTTAAAATTCCCTTTGGTGCGCTTATTCTCAATTTAATGCCCGTCATTTTAATGGCGGTTGTCACCTGCGTTGGTCTGATTGTAAAGCCCGATTTGTGCAGTAAAATTTTTGCGGGTATAGGCTGGCTTGTTTCAACGCTCATTGTTATTGGCTTTGCGGCAGGAATTTTTGAGCACATAACTTCAATCACTTTAATTCCCGGAATGCTGCCCGTAATGGATGCGTTTGTAATCGTTTGTGATATTGCGATTATTCTTTCCGGCGTCTTTCCGCTTATTGCCGTTATTTCAAAAATTTTCTCAAAGCCGTTTTCGCTGCTGGGTAAGAAGCTCGGCATAAACGAAACAGCCGTGCTCGGCTTCGTTTCCTCGGTTGCCAACAGTATACCTACCTTTAATATGGCAGAAAAAATGGACAAAAAGGGCGTGGTGCTCAATATGGCGTTTGCTGTTTCCGCTTCGTTTGTTTTCGGTGACCACCTTGCCTTTACAATGACGTTTGACGAGGGCTTTGTGCCCGCAATGATAGTCGGAAAACTAATCAGCGGCATCGCAGCATTTATAGCGGCGGTGTTTGTTTATAAGATGACGGAGAAGAAAGTCTGATAAATTACAGTTTGTCGATTTCATCGACAAACTGTTAATGAAGAATGAATAATGAAGTCGCTTGCGCGGATGAATAATGAATAATAAAGGAAGGGCTTCGCCCTCACCCATTATATATTCGGGTGCGGGTGTCCCGCCATCAATTTTTCATTATTCATCAAAAAACATTCCGACAAACTGGAATTTAAAAGCTCTCCACCTGAATTTACTCAGGCGGAGAGTTTTTCTCTTCTTGACATAATCTCTGTCTTGTTATATTATTTATCTGTATGATTATTTATAATAGAGGTAATATGCGATGAATTTCACATACAGGACAATGGGCACCTGCTCACAGAAAATTGATATAGAGCTTGACGGTACAACCGTCAAAAATGTTAAGTTTACGGGCGGCTGTGCAGGCAACCTTCAGGGTATTGCAAGCCTTGTAAAGGGTATGGAGATAAGCGAGGTTATTGACCGCCTTTCGGGTATCCGCTGCGGCTTCAAGCCGACCTCGTGCCCCGACCAGCTTGCAAGAGCGCTTGCTGAAATTCAGGCAAATCATCTGTAAGGAGTATTTGTTATGAGTATGAAGCTTATAATTGCCATAGTCCACAGCGATGACGCTCAGGGCGTGGTTTCGGAAATTTCAATGGCAGGCTACAGCGCAACAAAGCTCTCAACTACGGGCGGCTTTATGCGTGCAGGCAACACAACTCTGCTTATCGGCGTTGAAGAAGAGCAGGTTGACAGCGTAATTGAGTTAATCGGCAGGCGTGCCCACAGCCACAAGCAGGTTGTTTCGGGCTTCCCCGGCAAAAGTGAGGGCAGCGTTTCGTCTGTCCCGTTTGAGGTCAATGTCGGCGGTGCAACGGTTTTCGTTGTAGATGTCGATAAGTTTGTTAAGCTATGATTTTTGACGGTATAGAAATCAGCACACAGTTGCAGGGTCTGTTGTCTGCGGCGGTTGAAGCCGGCAGACTGCCACACACAATTATTTTAGAGGGCGGCAGTGAAAACGACAGGCTTAATCTTGCACGTCTGCTTGCCCGTGTTCACGTTTGCTCGGGTGAAAATGTGCCGTGCGGCGTGTGCTCGGACTGTGTGAAGGCAGGTAAAGGCTTTCACCCCGATATTTTCGAGGCAATTGCAACCGAGGGCAATAAGGACCCGTTAAAGGTTGATGCCGTGCGTGAAATTAGAAGCAACGCCTTTGTTTTTCCCAACGAGGCGGCAAGGCGTGTGTTTATTCTTCACAATATGAATTTTGCAAATGAGCAGGCGCAGAACGCTCTGCTTAAAATATTGGAGGAACCGCCCGAATATGTCCGCTTCGTGCTGACCTGTCCCGTTTCCTCCTCGCTGCTCGGAACAATTCTTTCCCGTGCGGCTGTTTACAGCCTTGGCCAGCAGCTTGGCGACAGCCTGAATGAAAAGCATTCTGCCGCCTGCGAAAAGGCAGGACAGATTGCCAAGGCTCTCGTTTCGCCGAATGAGTTTGACCTGATGCGTGAAACGGGCGTTTTTGAAAAGGATTCGGAGCTGATGACGCTTGTGCTCGGTCAGCTTCGGCTGATTTTCCGTGATGCGGCGGCAAAAAAACAAAGCCCGTCTGCGGCGGTGCTTTCCGCTTCGCCCGAGCAGGCTTCTCTGCTTGCCCGTAGTCTGACAACCGCACAGCTCGTACGGCTGATTGACGTTGTAGGTGAGCTCGAAAGGGCACAGGCACTCAACGCAAACAAGGCGCTGCTTGTCACACGCTTTTGTTCGCTTTTAAGAAAAGCCGCAGGCAAATAACTTTGATTTGAAAGGATATGCAAACCCGATTTGCATAGAATAGGTGATATAAATGGCATATGTAGTAGGCGTGCGTTTTAAAGACGTAGGCAAGGTTTATTATTTTGAGCCCAACGAGGAGAGCTTTGCAATGGGTGACCTCGTTATCGTTGAAACGGTAAGAGGTGTTGAGTGCGGCGAGGTTGCACTCGAGCCCAAGGAGGTTTCTGAAAACGAAATCGTAAAGCCGCTTAAGAAAATTCTTCGCAAGGCTACAGATGCGGACAAGAAAAAGCTCGAGGAAAACCGCAAGAAGGAAGCCGAGGCACTCAGGGTCTGTGAGCAGAAAATCGAAAAGCACGGCCTCGATATGAAGTTGGTCGATGTTGATTATACGCTCGACGGCAGCAAAATTCTTTTCTACTTCACTGCTGACGGCAGAGTTGATTTCCGTGAGCTTGTAAAGGACCTTGCAGGCGTATTCCGCACCCGTATTGAGCTTAGGCAGATTGGTGTGCGTGACGAAGCAAAGATGCTCGGCGGACTGGGTATGTGCGGCAGACCCTTCTGCTGTAACTCGTTTATGGGTGATTTCCAGCCCGTATCTATCAAGATGGCAAAGGAGCAGGGTCTTTCCCTCAACCCCGTAAAAATCAGCGGCACCTGCGGCAGACTTATGTGCTGCCTTAAGTACGAGCAGGAGGCATACGAGCACCTTCTCAGGGTTACACCCAAGGCTGGCGCAATAGTCCAGACCCGTGAGGGCAAGGGCGTTGTAAGCGATGTAAACCTGCTTACGGGCACTCTCAAGGTATCGCTTGACCGCAATCCGGATGCGGCTCCGATATCCGTTAACAGACACGATGTAACCGTCATCAAGGACGGCAAGATTAAGATTGACCGTGCCGAAATAGAGGCACTTAAGGGTATTGAATGAGAGAACTGATTGAAAATTCACAGCAGGCAGAGCGTGCAGTGCTCGTCTGTGTTGATTGCGGGGATTACGACCCCGAAAGCTCGCTTGACGAGCTGGAGGAGCTTACAAAAACAGCCGGAGCAGAGGTTGTGGCAAGGCTTACGCAAAAGCGCGACAAGCCGGATAACGCAACCTATATCGGCTCGGGTAAGCTCGAGGAATTAAAAGAATTCTGTAAGGAAAACGAAATAGACCTGCTCATTTTCGATGCGGAGCTTTCACCCTCGCAGACAAGAAATATTGAGGACGAAACCGACACGAGAGTTGTTGACAGAACAACTCTCATCCTCGATATTTTTGCCGCCCGTGCAATGAGCGGTGAAGGCAAGCTGCAGGTTGAGCTGGCACAGCTCAAATACTCTATGCCCCGTCTTACGGGCAAGGGTATTCAGCTTTCCCGTCTTGGCGGCGGTATAGGCACACGAGGCCCCGGTGAAACTAAGCTTGAAAGCGACCGCAGGCACATCCGCAGGCGCATTTCCGCACTTGAAGAGCAGCTTGAAGGTCTGGAAAAGCGTAGAGGAAATCTGCGTTCAAGAAGGGCGAAGGACGGCGTGCAGACCGTTGCCATAGTCGGCTACACCAACGCAGGTAAGTCCACGCTTATGAATGCACTCACGCAGGCAGGCGTGTTGGCAGAAGATAAGCTTTTCGCCACGCTTGACCCCACTTCCCGTGGGCTTGATTTGCCCGACGGCAGAAGAGTTATGCTCATTGACACCGTCGGTCTTATCCGCAGACTGCCACACCACCTTGTCGAAGCGTTTAAATCCACGCTTGAAGAGGCGGCAAGCGCAACAGTTATTCTCAACGTCTGCGATGCTTCAAGTGAAGAATGCGGCGAGCATCTTCGTGTAACGGCAGATTTATTGAGCGAGCTTGGCTGTCTGAATAAGCCCGTAATTTCCGTTATGAACAAGTGCGATTTAGTGGAGTCTGTTGCCGATTTGCCGACCTTCGGCAGAACGGTGATGATTTCCGCTGCAAACGGTACGGGGCTTGATAAGCTCCTTGAAGCGATAGCAAAGGAGCTTCCGCCCACACGCAGGCAGGCAAAGCTGCTTTTGCCCTATTCGGCGGCGGCAACAGCGGCGAGATTTCGCACGGACGGAAAAATCCTCAGCGAGGAATACACCGAAAACGGCATTTTGCTTGAAGTAATCGCCGAAATGTATCTGCTTGATGAAAATAAGAATTATATAGTAGATTAGTATTAAATAAAAAAAGCGAGCGACGGATTTTACAATCTGTCGCTCGTAATTTTTATGCGGTTTTAAAAGAAGAATTATTCTTCGTCCTCGTCCTCATCGTACTCGATGTCGAACTCAAGGTTTTCGTTGCAGTTGGGGCACTGAATGCTGCCGCTTTCAAGAATGCCTTCGTCAACGTTGATGATTTCGCCGCAAGCGGGGCACTCGACCTCGAAGAAGTCGTCATCGCAGCAATCGCAGTCGTCATCACAGCAGCAATCGCAATCATCATCGTCGTAGACATAGGACTCAAGAGCATCGAGGTCCTCGTCAACAGCGTCAACCTGCTCGCCTACGAGTGCAAGCTCGTCCTCAAGGTCACAGACCGAGAGAGCCATATCGTCAACAAGGTCGAGAAGTGCGTTGATGATTTTTGTTTCGGGTTTGTCTGCATCAAGATTGAGACCGTCTGCAAGGCCCTTGATGTATGCAGCCTTTTCAGTCAATGTCATTGCCATGGTAATTGCCTCCCTTTATATAAATAGATAAAAATTATGCTCTGCTGGTGTATTCGCCTGTACGGGTGTCAACGATAATCATTTCGCCCTCTTCGATGAAGAGAGGAACCTTGACCTCTGCACCTGTTTCGAGTGTAGCGGGCTTTGTAGCGTTTGTTGCTGTGTTGCCTGCAAAGCCGGGGTCAGTCTGAGTTACCTGAAGAGTAACTGTTGTGGGGGGTTCAACGCCGAAAACGTTGCCCTTGTAGGAAAGAATACGGCAGGTCTCGTTCTCCTTGACGAACTTGAAGTTGTCGGGGAGAGTGTCTTCACCGATGGGAACCATATCGTAGGTTTCGGGATCCATGAAGTAGTAAAGACCGCTGTCGTTGTAGGAATATTCCATTTCCTTGCGCTCGATGTAAGCGGTGGGGAACTTTTCTGTGGGGTTGAATGTGCGCTCTGTAACGGAGCCTGCAATAACGTTACGAATCTTTGTACGAACGAAAGCAGCGCCTTTACCGGGCTTAACGTGCTGGAATTCGATGATCTGGTAAACGTTGCCGTCCATCTCAAAGGTGATGCCGTTTCTGAAATCGCCTGCTGATACCATTTTTTATTTCCTCCGAAAAATTATTTCTGAACATTAGAATTCAATTAATTTTAATACAGATATACATATTTTTCAAGTGTTTTCAAGAAAAAAGTTACGGCAATTTGCGTAAAACGGGCAAAATCCCGTTTTCTGCTATATCAATTGTGCCGAAACAGCCCTGCTTTATGCTTCCCGGATTAAAAAGAAGTATGCCGTCAACATATTTTGTAACAGGATTGTGGGTGTGGCCGTATAATGCAACACAGCAGTTGTTTTCCTTTGCGGCGGCAACAAGGTCGGCTGTGCCGTATTTTACAAGGTGGGTGTGACCATGGCAGGCGTAAATGCGTTTGCCTTCAACAATGTCAACAACGCTTGTCGGCAATTCGCTGCCCCAGTCGCAGTTGCCCTGAACGAGGTGGAAAAACTTTGTGCCGTATCTTCGGGCAATAAGCCTTGCTTCGTGCTCGCCGTCACCAAGGTGAAAAACAATTTTTGCGTCGGGCACGGCTCGGATTGCATCGTTGAGCTTCCACTCGTCTGCGTGGGAATCGGAAACAACGAGAATTTTAGTCATACAAACCACCCTTTCTGTCATAAATATATGTACTGAATATAACATATAACGGCGGTGATTTCAATGAGCGCAAACAATTTCTCACCCGACCAGCTTTTAAAGCTGCTCATGAATTCAAAGGGCTCAAGCCCCGACAGCAATATGGCGCAGGACATACTGCAAAACAAAATCTCACCCGAGCAGCGGCAGCGTGTGCAGAGCATATTGCAGGACAAAAACGCTTTGGAAAACCTGCTTAAATCTCCGCAGGCACAGGAGCTTATGAAAAAGATTGGCGGCAAAAAATGAATTTTGACGACATCGGCAGTATTCTTTCTTCTTTGAGCGAGGAGGAAATGGGCAACTTATCCGATATTGCGCAGCAGTTTATGGGAGGCGACGGTAACAGCAACAACAGCGAAACCGCCGCCGACCCCTTCGGCGGTATTGACCCGCAGATGATAGCAAAGCTCATTGAGCTTATGCCGCTGCTGCAAAGCAAAGGCGACGATGAACGCACACGCCTCATCGCCGCCCTTAAGCCCCTGCTCAGCCCGCAAAGAAGACGAAAGGCCGATGAAGCGATACAACTGATGCGGCTGATGGATATGCTGCCGATTATTGAAAGATTTATGTAAATTGCAGTTTGTCGAGATGAGTGCAGAATGCAGAACGCAGAGTGCAGAACGAAGGGTCGCTTCGCTCCGATTTTATAAAACGTTCATTCAGAGCGATTATTATAATGGGTGAGGGCGGAGCCCTCCCACCGTTCTGCGTTCTGAACTCTGCACTCTGCGTTTAAACAAACTGTAATTTGAAAGGAGCAACACATTGGATAGCGAACTCAACCGTATGCAAAGGCAGGCGGAAAGAATAAGCAACGTTACTCTGCACAGGATAAATGAGCAGAAACGGCAAGACAGACATATGAGTGAGGACAGCATACTGCTTCTCGGGCTGATACTCATACTCGCTTCGGAAAGGGCAGACAAAACCCTTCTGATGATGCTGCTGTACATTTTTGCATAAAAAGTGCTTGACAACGCCAAAATAATATGGTAATATAACTTGCACACATACGGAGAGATACCGAAGTGGTCATAACGGAACGGTCTTGAAAACCGTCGTACGGCAACGTACCGTGGGTTCGAATCCCACTCTCTCCGCCACTTAAAAACAACTTGCTAAAAGTTAATAACTTATAGATAATTCAGCATTTTTGGAGAAGTACCCAAGTGGTGAAGGGGCTCCCCTGCTAAGGGAGTAGGTTGGGCGACTGGCGCGAGGGTTCAAATCCCTCCTTCTCCGCCAAAAAAGAACGAAGCATTTGCTTCGTTCTTTTTTTATCCATTGCGAAAGCAATGGCATATCATCACGCATAGCGTGTATATCATCAAAGGCGGCAAGCTGCCTTTGTATCTCATCACACCTTTAGGTGTGCATAAAAACTCTTTCGCAATGACGATATACAAGACTTCGTCTTGATTTTGAGGGGCTTTTACTGTATAATCTTCTCAAGCAAGAGATGCGAATTGTTTTCTGCCTATTGACTCTCACGCTGCGGTATGGTGTACACTTTTTCTGCGAGGTGATAGAATTGAAAATGCGGATTAAAGAATTTGCGGAGTTTACGGGTGTCAGTGTGCGCACGCTGCATTATTATGATGAAATCGGCTTGCTTAAGCCGGCCTTTGTTGATAAGTTTACGGGCTACCGTTTTTACGATGAAAGCTCACTCGTTCGTATGCAGGAGATTCTCTTTTACCGTGAGCTTGATTTTTCTTTGAAAAGCATAGCTGAATTTTTATCTTCTCCGAATTATGATAAAGAAAAGGCACTTGCAGAGCAGAAAAAACTTCTTATTCTAAAGAAGGAACGGCTGGAAAGGTTGATTGTTGCTATTGACGGTGCCGTGAAAGGAGAAAACATTATGACCGCTTTTGATAACAGCGAGCTTGAAAATTACAAGCAGGAAGCAAAAGAAAAATGGGGCACAACGGATGCCTACAGGGAGCACGCCAAAAAAACGAAGGATTATTCAAAGGACAAGTGGAATAGCCTTGTCGGGGAAATGAACGGCATTTTTGCTGACTTTGCGCTGTGTATGAATAACGGTGAAAAGCCCGAATCCGACGGAACGCAGAGCCTTGTGAAAGCGCTACAGAGCCATATTACCGAGAATTACTATCGTTGCACGAACGAAATTCTGGCAGGACTGGGTCAGATGTATGTTGCGGACGAACGTTTCAGAAACAATATAGATAATCACGCTCTCGGTACGGCAGAGTTTGTCAGCCGGGCAATAGAGGTCTATTGCAAGTAAAAATCGGGTCACTCTACCTGCGGTAGGGTGACTTTTTTAGATTTAGAGTGTATAATTGTATTGATTTAAAGAATAAAGAAGAAATAATAAATAATAAAGAATAAATTTTGCAGTGAAAATACTCTACCAACGGTTGATATATCCCCACTCAACCGACGGTGTGTGGATTATATGAAAAATCGTAGCTATACTGAAGGTGAAAGGAGGCAACCTATGGATCAGGCGAAAATCGGCAGATTTGTTGCCGAGTGCAGAAAAAACAAAAACCTGACGCAGGCACAGCTTGCAGAAAAACTGAACATTACCGACAGGGCGGTTTCAAAGTGGGAAACAGGCAGAGCAATGCCAGATTCCTCGATTATGCTCGCCTTGTGTGATGTTCTTTCAATCACAGTAAACGATTTATTATGTGGGGAGAAAATCATTATGGAAAACAGCAATCAGAAAAATGAACAGCTTTTGCTTGAAATGGCGAAAGAATTAGAGCGAAAAAACAAAACCATTTGGACTTCTATGTGGGCAATTATGATTGTAAGTATGACAGCCCTGTTTGCAGGTATCTTAATCGCCGCATTTTTGATACCCGAAGGAATATGGCAACTTGTCACAATTCTCGGTGTTTGCGTTGTGTTTTTGATACCGTGTTTTTATGCATTAAAGCTGGAAGTAAGTGTAGGCGCTTACAAGTGTAAAAATTGCGGCCACGAAATTGTGCCTTCTTATTCGGAAGCACTGTGGGCAATGCACAGAGGAACTACCCGTTATTTGAAATGCCCTGAATGCAATAAACGCACTTGGTGCAAAAAGGTATTGAAGAAATAAATTCTGATTTGGCGGATTTATTATTTATTAAAAATATTTATTACCATATAGCATTACAGCGTATTGCAAACAAAAAATAAATGTCATTCTGACCGCAGGGAAGAATCTTTTACGCTTTTAGATTCTTCGGCTACGCCTCAGAATGACATCTCTTTTTTGTCTGGGTATCGCAGTTGTGTTATAAGTCAGTTCATTCCATTTGGACCCATTCTTTCGAACAGTTCTATTACTGCGGCTTTGAGGGGGGCGTTTTGTTTGCTTCGTAAGGCAGGGTCGGTGGCAAGGGTGCCCTTTGCTGCCTGCTGTGCCTGCTTTAAAAGCTCCATATCACTTGAAAGGTCGGCTATCTTCATTTCAGGCAGGCCGTGCTGTCTTGCGCCGAAGAAATCGCCGGGTCCTCTTAATTTCAAATCCTCATCGGCTATTTTAAAGCCGTCGGTCGTTTTGCACATTGTTTTGAGCCTGCGCTGTGCCGTTTCGCCTTTGGCATCGGAAATTAAAATACAGGTCGATTTGTGCTTGCCTCTGCCGACTCGGCCTCTCAGCTGGTGAAGCTGTGAAAGTCCGAAGCGCTCGGCGTTTTCAATAACCATAATAACGCTGTTTGGCACATCAACGCCGACCTCGATAACCGTTGTGGAAACGAGAAGCTGAATTTCGCCGTTGGCAAAAGCGGTCATAACCGCTTCCTTATCCTTGGGCTTCATTTTACCGTGAAGCAGACCCACGCTGTAGCCTGCAAATTCCTTTTTTGCTATTCTTTCGGCGTATTCCTCTGCGGCGGCAAGGTCGAGCGCTTCGCTGTCCTCAACAAGCGGACAGACTATGTAGCCCTGCCTGCCTTCGTCAAGGTGCTTTTTAACGTAGCCGTAGGCACGCTGTCTTATTGTGCCGTCAATGGCGTAGGTTTCGATTTTCTGCCTGCCTGCAGGCAATTCGTCAAGCACGCTCACGTCAAGGTCGCCGTAAATAATCAGCGCAAGCGTACGGGGGATAGGCGTTGCGGACATAACGAGAGTGTGTGGGTTGTAGCCCTTTGACCCGAGTGCGCTTCTCTGACCGACACCGAAGCGGTGCTGTTCGTCAGTCACGACAAGACCCAATTTGTTGAATTCAACGTCCTTTTGTATAAGGGCGTGTGTGCCGATTATTATATCGGTATCGCCCGTTGCAAGGCTTTGTTTTATTCTCTTTTTCTCCCTTGCAGGCGTTGAGCCGACAAGAAGCTCAACCTTTAAATCGGTGGCTTCAAGCAGCTTTGCAAAGGTTTTGTAGTGCTGCTGTGCCAGGATTTCGGTCGGCGCCATAATTGCAGTCTGATAGCCGTTTTTTGAGCAAACGTAGCTCAATGCGGCGGCAACCGCTGTTTTGCCCGAGCCGACATCGCCCTGCAAAAGCCTGTTCATTGGCGTTGCGCCCGACATATCCTTTACCGCTTCGCTGACAGCTCTTTGCTGTGCGCCCGTAGGTGAAAAGGGGAGGAGTGAGAAAAATTCTTCGGAAAAATCCTTTTCAATTCTGCAACCCGTTTTTTTGCGGCTTCTGCCACGCAGGAGTAATAGCCCCGTCTGCAAAACGTAAAGCTCCTCAAAGCTAAGCCTTCTGCGTGCTGTCATTACATCCGCCTGCGTTTTCGGGAAATGGATTTTTTGTAAAGCCTGCTCATAAGAGCACAGAGCGTATTTGTTGCGGATTTCTTCGCTTAAAACATCCTCGGGCAGGGCTTCGAGCGTTTCAAGTGCACGTCTCACACAGCCCTCAATAGTGCGGGAGGTGAGTGACTGCGTCTGCGGATAAATCGGGCGTATTCTCTCGCCCGTAACTGCTCTTTCAATCTGCGGCGAGGACATTTCCCTGCTGTAGCCGTAAGCGGAAATTTTGCCGAAGAAAAGGTATTCTTCGCCCTCTTTGAGCTTGTCTGCGGCAAAGCGGTTGTTGAAAATCGTAATTTTCATTATGTTTTCGCCGTCTGTCGCCTCGGTTTTGTAAATCGTCATACCCTTTCTTATAAGGGCGTGGGTGACGGGGGCACAGACCGTTGCCTTAATACAGCAGGTTTCACCCGGCACGGCATCAAGAATTGAAACGGTGCTGCTCCAATCCTCGTAAGCCCTGGGATAAAGGCGCACAAGGGAGCCGACGCTGTCCACACCAAGCCGCCGAAACAGCTTGGCACGGGCTTCGCCTACTCCCTTGAGATATTGAATGTTGCTTGAAAAGTTGAGCATAAAATTATTCAACCGAAATTGTAAAGTAATATACAGGCTGACCTGCGTTGATTACGGAAATTTCCGCATTCGGACAGCGTGAGCCTATGAGTGCGGCAAGGTCTTCTGCCTGTGCCTCGTTTGCATCCTCACCGTAGTAAATGGTTATCATTGAAGCGCCGTGCTTTCTGTACAGCCTTCTTGCAACCTTGTAGCCTGCCTTGATAACGTCACGCTCAAGCACGGTGATTTTGCCCTCTTCCATGCCGAGGATTTCACCCTTGCGTACCTTCTGGTCGTTAACCTCGCTGTCACGGGCGGCAAAGGTGACAAGACCTGTGCCTACTCTGCCTGCCGCCTTCATCATTTCAAGGTGGTTCTTGTCGGCGGAAATAGTTTCGTCAAAGCTGAGCATTGCGGCAATACCCTGCGGAACTGTCTTTGTGTGGAGCACGCTGATGCCCTTTTCACACATAGGTATAACCTGTTCAGCCGCCATAATTATATTTTTGTTGTTGGGCAGGATGAAAACGTGCTCTGCCGGTGTTGCAAGCACGGCACGGAGAATATCATCCGTGCTGGGATTCATTGTCTGACCGCCGCTTACAACCATATCAGCGCCGAGCTGGTAGAACATTTCCTCAAAGCCTGCGCCTGCGCAAACGGCAACAAAGCCGAACTGCTTTTCAATCGGTGCGGCCTCGGGCATAGCCTCTTCGCCGGCTGTGTTCTCGCTTGTGGGTGCGCCCTCAACAACGTTGTTGCTGTGCTGGTAGCGCATATTGTCAATTTTGATGTTGACGAGTGCGCCGTATTTCAGACCTTCCTGAATTGCGTTGCCGGGGTCGTTTGAATGAACGTGAACCTTTATGATTTCCTCGTCATCGACAACCACAACACAGTCGCCGATTGATTCAAGGTAGGCACGCAGACGGAGTGCCTCCGACGGGTCGCTGCCCGTGCGGTTTACAATAAACTCGGTGCAGTAGCCGAATTTGATTTCTTCGTTTGCCGTAGCAGCTGCAACAGGCTTTACTGCCGTTGCAGGGTCATCCGTTTGTGAAGGGATAATTCCGTTGCCCTCAAAAACGCTGAGCATTCCCTCGAAAATGAGCATAAGACCCTGGCCGCCGGCATCGACAACGCCTGCTTTTTTGAGCTGGGGCAACATTTCGGGTGTTTTTGCAAGAGCCTCGTTGCCTGCCTGGCAGGCAGCACGCCATAATTCGGTGGCAGAAGCACCGTCTGCAACAAGAGCGGCTTTTTCTCCCGATTCACGAACAACGGTGAGGATAGTGCCCTCAGTCGGCTTCATTACCGCACCGTAGGCGGCCTTTGTGCCCTCGGCAAGTGCCTTTGCAAGTGCCTTTGAGTCGGCTGTTTCAAGCCCCTTAAGTGCCCTTGAGAAGCCACGGAAAATAAGCGAAAGTATAACTCCCGAGTTGCCTCGTGCGCCTCTTAAAAGGGCGGATGCCGCCTTTGCGGAAGTGTCGCTGACCGTGCTTGAGTCGGGCAGAAGTGCCAGCTCACGGGCAGCGGCTTTAATTGTCATTGACATATTTGTGCCCGTATCGCCATCGGGTACGGGGAAAACGTTGAGTGCGTCAACCGCCTTGCGGCTGTTATCTATATTATTTGCTGCGGAAATAATCGCATCACGCAGAGTGTTACCGTTAATCAATTTGTCCTATACCTCAGCTTTCTTCGGCCTTCATGCCGTCAACATAAACCTTTACCTCGTGCACCTGCATACCCGTGGCGTTTTCTACGGTGTAGCGTACCTTGTTGGTGATGCTTTTGCAGATTTCGGAAATGTTGAGTCCGTATGTTACAACTATGTGCAGCTCAATTGCAAGACCGTCGGCCGTGTTGCGCACTATTACGCCCTGGTCGTCGAAAATCTTTGCCTTTCTTAAGAAAGCACGAAGCTGCTGGCGCTTGTTGCTGTTTCCCATACCTGCAACGCCGAAGCACGACGAAGCGGCACGGCCTATCAGCGCCGAAAAATAGCTCTGGCATATTTCAATTGTGCCGAGATGGTTTTCAAGCTTAATCATTTATTTTTCCTCCACTTTAGTTTGCCATTTATCTATGCCGTAAAAATTGTCGTAACAGGTGCCCGAAATTTCCGTGGTAAAATCTCTTGAATAAACCTGCACCGCATTGCGGTAGCACACGGGCACAAAGGGCGTTTCCTTGTCGAAAAGCAGGCAGAAATCACTCAGCGACATACTGCCCGAAACGAATTTGGAGTAGGCATCAACGCTCGGGTTGATTTCCCAGTAGCCGTCCTCAGCCTCGGCCTCCATAACGGCGTTTGCCGTACCGCTGTGGCTGAAAAAGGCGGATAAGTCCATATTGGCGGGAATTTTGATTTCGCCCAGATACATTTCAAATTCACCGTTTGCTATTTCTTGGGTGTATTGCTTGTAGCCAAGCTCAATAATTCTCACATTAAAATTAACTGCCGCCAGCTGCTCTTTTATCTGCTTTGCTGCCGCAACCTTGAACGGGTTGTCGGCACAGACGGTGAGCGTGCAGTTGAGGCTCTTTGTGCGGGAGGCACGGTAGCCGTAGCCGTTGATGTTGGTGTAGCCTGCACCTTCAAGCAGGTCTAATGCCGCCTGTGTCTGTGCGGTTGCCATTGTGTTGACGGCGATGTTTTCCATGCTGCTCCACGCAGGATTAAAGGGCAAAACGCTGGCTGCTGCGTGTCCCTGAAAGCCCAGAGAAACTATGCTTTCACGGTCAATGAGCATTGAAACAGCCTTTCGTACCTCACGCTGCTGAAAAATCGTTTTGTCTGGGTTGAAGGCAAGGTAGACAAAGTTGTTTGTCGGTACTACGCAAAGACCTGCGTTAACACGGGTGTATTCGCCCGAAGAAAGGTCGTTGTACCAGCAGTCGTAGTTGCCGATTTGCAGTCCGTATGCCATACCGTCGGAATCCGTAACCTCGAAGAGGCTGATTTGGGTTATATGCGGGTCAAAGCCCCTGACATTCTTTGTGTTTGCAACCAGGGTGGCGTTTGGCATTGTGCCCTTGAGCACATATCTGCCTGAGCCGACGGGAGGAGCAATTTCGTAAAGATTTGTGCTGTCGTGTGCGGTTTGCACCGTGCCGTCCTTGACTATCGGAAAATCAAGGCAGGAGAGTGCAAGAATATCGGCACTTCTGAGATTGAACACTACCGTGCTGCCCGAGCCGTCAACCGAGGAAATATTGGAAAGGCGGGCAGAATAGTAATTGCTTTTCTTTGCCTTCTCAAAAGAGTATTCCACGTCTGCGGCGGTAATTGCCGAAGAATCCGTAAAATATGCTTTTTTAAGTGTAACGCTTAAGGCTTTGCCGTCAAGAGAGTAGCTGTCCGCTAAAATCAGCTGCGGCTGAAAATCTGCGCCGACCGTTACAAGCGGGTCAAAAAGCAGGGTAATCAGCGAGCGGTTGACAGCGCTTTCCGCCTTGAAGGGGTCAAGCGTGTCGCTGTGCGCAACGGGAAGGGATAGGGGACAGGTGAGCTTCGGCTCAACCGTTTCGTCCTTTGACGGTGTGTCCTGCTCCGGCTCCTGAACATCGTCCGAGCAGGCGCAAAGCCCTGCACAAAGCAGGAGTGCCAGAAGCAGAGCGATAATTCTTTTTGTTCTTTTCATTTTCAGCCTCTGATGTTTATTCGTTGAACTGCGGTGGTTTTGCCGCTTTGCTTATCAATTTCAAAAAGGCAGGCGTTGAGCATACATTCGCCTTCATTATTGTCAAAGCGTGTGGGCATACCCGTTTTGAGCTTGGTAATTATCGCTTCGGGTGAAACGCCGAGCACGGAATTTATTGTGCCGACCATACCCAGGTCGGTAATATAGCCCGTGCCGTTTGGCAGAATCTGCTCATCTGCGGTCTGAACGTGGGTGTGTGTGCCGAAAACAGCGCTCACCCTGCCGTCAAGATAAAAGCCGAGCGCCCTTTTTTCGCCCGTTGCCTCTGCGTGGAAATCGCAGAGAATAATGCGGCAGTCATCGAGCTTTTTAAGCACCTCGTCTGCGGCGGTGAAGGGATTTGCACCCTCCATAAAAGCGTTGCCTGCAAGGTTGATTACGCCTATTTTAACGCTGCCCATATCGGCAATGGCATATCCCTTGCCGGGGTTGCCTGCATAATAGTTTGCAGGGCGGATAATATTTCTGTCCGTGTCGAGACGGTCGTAAATTTCACGCCGTCTGAAAACGTGGTTGCCGGTTGTGATAAGGTCTGCACCGCTGTCAAAAAGGAAGTCTGCCGACTGCGGTGTGATTCCGTTGCCTGCGGCTGAATTTTCGCCGTTTACTATGCAGAAATCCACGCCGTACATTTTCTTTAACGAGGGCAGCTTTTTTCTTAAGTATTCACAGCCGATGCTGCTTACAACATCGCCTATTGCAAGAATGTTCATTGGTCAGCCCCCTGGTAGAGATTGCTTATATAATCGTCAAACAAGCCGCAGCGTTCAAGAGTGCGGAAATCCTCCTCGTCGATTATGCCGTTGAAATCAATGTCGCAGCATATTGCTTCGGCGGCAGTTTGGGCGGAAAGCATACCGTTAATATAAAGCCCTATGATAAACGCATCGTTGCCGTCTGCCTTTGTGTCGGCGTTAATATCGCCGAGGGTGACAACCGTATATATTTTGTCCGAAATATTTCCCTGCTCATCGGTAAGCGTAATCGTACTGCCCGTTGAATAGTTGCCGTTTGAGTTGGGGTTGTGCGTTACCGTCAGCTTTCCTGCGTCAAGGTATTCCGCAAGGTCACCCACATAATCGGGCGGAATGACTATTATCATTTCGGTGTTGTCTGCGGTTACGTTCGTATCGTTTGAGGTTATTTTGGCAAGCGGTACGAGCGCTGCAACTGCGTCACGGATGTTTTTCGCCATGAGGTCAACCTCTGCCTGCTCGTCGGCATACTTGCCGTAAACAACGGCATTTACCGCAGCGGTGACACCGCTGAAATCGACATAATGTGACGGGTCAAGTGCGGCGGCTTCCGACTTGGCCTTTTCAACGTCCGTATAGTCTGCTTCGCCTCTTTCCTCAAGCTTATCCATGGCATCAACAAGCTCGTTTGCCTTTGCCGTTACCTTTTCCTGCTCGAATTCATAGAGGGAATAAAAGCTGTCGTCAATGCTGTCAAGCACAGCCTGCACAACCTCAAAATTTTTGTAATCGTTGGGGTTGAGATTTTGTGCGGCTGTCATAATTGTGTTGAAATATCTGTAGTTTGCAGGGCCGCAGACGGTACGCAGTGCCGCCTCGGCACACAGCTTCATGCTGATAACTCTGCCATCGCCCTTAAAGGGGTGGTAATCAAGCTCTTCGCCGTTTTCGTCGTACACACCCGTTCCCAGTTCGTAGTCGAGCGCCGTGTGAGTGCTGTTTGCTTCGTCACAGATTATATTTTTTACCTGCTCGCCAGTAAAATCGGGGTTGATTGCAAAGCACATTGCCGCAACCGAGGTAACAATCGGCGCTGCCTGCGATGTGCCCGTCATAAATGCGTATTTATAGGTTGTATCGTTTTCAACGGTGTTTGTAATTGTGCTGAAAATCTGATGCCCGGGGGCATAGATGTCAACCCGGTTGCCGCCGTTGCTGCGTTCCCACATATGGAACACTGCGCCCTTTGAGCTACTTGAGGAGTTGCGGATTGCACCTGCTATGATAATGCGGTTGTAAACCTGCTGAATTGCGTTTTTGCTTAAGCTGCCGTAGTAGCGGGTGTAAATGTAGTGGTCGGGTGTAACGGAGCAGAATAGACCGTTCTGCGTTGCATCGTCACTACGGTAGGTGGTTGAGCTTATTCGGGTATCTATTGTGCCGTTGCCTGCCGACTGAACGACAACAAACTCCTTACTCTGGTTGAGCAGCTTATTGAGCGCAACAGCGCACGGACCTGCGGTAGAAGCAAGCTCATAATCGGAGTAAACAAGGTCGGTATAAGGGTTGGTCGTGCCATCGCCGCTGCCCTTGGAAAGGCCGAGAGAAACGTTAACAGCGGTTGCGCCGTATTCGATTTCGGAGACAACTGCGTTGATAACGTTATTAACCGTGCTTGCGTTGCCTGCAGTATAGCTTGCGGCGTAGATTTCAACGTCGCTGAGCAAACCGGAGCCGCCCAGACCGTTGTTCCTCGTTGCGCCGATTATACCCGCAACGTGGGTGCCGTGGTTGTTTTCAACGTTGCCTGTCTGGTACATTGTTTCGGGGAAGGTGATAAGTCCGCTTGCGTAGTCCTCGTGGTTCGTTTTGAAGCCGCCGTCAACGACGCCGACCTTTGCCGTGCCGAAATAGCTCTCGTATTTCCAAGCACTTATTGCTTCAACAGTCTCAACACTCCAGTTGTAGCCGCCCGGAATTTCCTCGTTCCATTTTTCCGTGTAATTGGTGTTGTGATACCACGGGTCGTCAGGTGTGCTGTCAAGCTCAAGCTCGATAATCTTTTCCGGTGTTGCAAGGCTGACCTCGTCAAGCTCCTGTATCTTTTTGCACAGAGCCTCAAGTTCTTCAAGGCTGTTGGCGTTTGCCCTTGCCTGCACGAGGAAAATACCGTTGATTTCGCCTATGCGTACAAGGTTGTTTTCGCTGAGAATTTCATCCATTCTCTTGTCGGAAACGCCGTTTTCAAAATAAACATTAACTACATTTTCAATGTATCTTTCGCCGTTCTCCTCTTTGATTTCGCTTTCCTTAGCTTGATAGAGCTCGCCTCTGTCGTAGTTGAGGTTATAGGTCTTGGTCTGTGTGTCGCCGTTTTCAAGCTCGGCGGTGATTGTAACCTCGTTTTCGCCCGGAACAAGAGCAAGCTTATCTATGCTCCAGTCACAGCCGTCAAGCTGTGCAGAGCCTGTAACCGTGTTACCCGTAGCCTCGCTTTTGACAGCGTAGGTAACGGCTTTTACCGAGCCGTTTGCAGCGGCAACACCGCCGAAATCGGTTGTAAGGCGTGTAACCGTGCCTTTGTTGTAAATTTCATATTCTTCATCGGTTTCAAAATTGAAATAACTGTTTTTGGCGGAATTTGCAAGGTAGGAAACGGTGAGCGTTACGGGGTAATCCTTGCCGTTGATGCTTACCGTTTCTTCAAGCTTGAAGCTTTTTAAATCCTCAACACCTATTGCGTGTACACCGAAAACACTTGCACACGGCAGCAGCATAAGCACGGCAAGCATAAGTGCGGCGGCTTTCCTTTTGCGGATAACAAGTATAGCTGCCAAGGCAACAATAGCAAATACACCCATTGCCGCAAAAATAACGGGAAGTGTATTGCTTTTTTCGGTTGTATCGGCTAAAACAGGCACAACTTCGCGGCTGACAAAAACAAAGCCGTTTTCGTAAGCCTCGCCTGCGGCAAGCGTATCGACAAGCACGGAATATCCGTCTGACCCCTGCTTTGCCGCCTGCAAATCAAGCCCCTGCGGAATAGTCAGGTCTATGCACACTCCGTTTACGTCAAAGCCGTTGGAGTTTTTGAGCTTAACGTTGAGAGAGGCGGAGGACTGACTTTCTTCAGCCTCAACAGAAAGGCCGAGACCGTATTCGTTGGTGCTCTTTGCAGAAGAAAAAAGACAGAAAGACAGCGCAAAAACGGCGCAGAAAGCCGCCGATAAAAGCCTCTTTGTTGCCTTACTCATACCTCAACCGTCCTCTCATAAAGTTACTTTGGCAGATATTTAATCAGTATTATTATACTTTAAACAACATAGGCTGTCAAGAAGAACAAATTGCAGTTTGTTTAAACGCAGAGTGCAGAGTTCAGAACGCAGAACGGTGGGAGGGCTTCGCCCTCACCCATTATAATAATCGCTCTAAATCAACATTTTATAAAATCGGAGCCAAGCGACCCTTCGTTCTGCACTCTGCGTTCAGTTCGACTAACTGCAAGTTCTCCGCAACAAATAACCTGTAATTATGGGGGTATAATTGTTTGTTATTCCGCTTGACATAAGTTTTTGTTTTTAATATAATTTAATAGATCGGAACTAAAGGCGGCAGCTCAAGGTTCAAAATATGTATAAGGATGTGTGGATTGAACTATGGATCCCAAGTATGAAGCATTATTTACCCCATGGAAAATAGGCAACTGCGAAATCAAGAACAGAATCGTTATGTGCCCCATGGGCGGTACATCTCTGTTCGGCTGGTTTGAGCTTGGCGGCTGTCACTTTGACAAGGAAGCTGCAAAGCTTTTCATTGAAAGAGCCAACAACAACGTCGGTCTTATTATCCCCGGCATTGCTCCCCTTCGTGATACCTTCTGGGGCAAGTGGCTCTGGCAGAATCCCAAGATGTTTGAAGAGCTTAAGGAGTTTATGGACGAAATCCATAAGACCGGCGCAAAGCTGTTCGTTCAGCTTACTGCAGGTATGGGTCGTTCCTGGGCTATTACCGACCTTATTGCTCCGCTCCACAAGAACAAGTTTACACGTACTCTCATAAAGCCCCTTCTTGATACATCACACGAGCTTGCTTCCCCCAGCCCGCAGAAATCCCGCTGGGCTCACGATATTGAATGCCCCGAAATGACAAAGGAGCAGATTCACGAAATTATTGAGGCCTTTGCAAAAACCGCAAAGCTCTGCCGTGATGCAGGCGTTGACGGTGTTGAGGTTCACGCTGTTCACGAGGGCTATCTGCTTGACCAGTTTGCTATAGAATTTTTCAACAAGCGTACCGACGAATACGGCGGAAGCTTTGAAAACAGATACCGCTTCGCAGCCGAGGTTGTTAAGGCAATCAAGGAAAGCTGCGGCAGCGATTATCCCGTATCTCTGCGTTATTCCGTAGAGTCCAAGATGAAGGGCTTCTGCGAGGGTGCAATGCCCGGCGAAGATTACACAGAGGTCGGCCGTGCAATGGCTGAATCCGAAAGAGCAGCAAAGTACCTTCAGGATGCAGGCTACGATATGCTCAACGCCGATAACGGTACATACGACTCCTGGTATTGGGCACATCCGCCTATGTATATGCCCCAGAACTGTAACCTTGACGACGTTGCTCACATCAAGGAATTTGTTGATATTCCCGTTGTCTGCGCAGGCCGTATGGAGCCCGATGTCGGTGCTAAGGCTGTTGCAGAGGGTAAGATTGACGGTGTCGGCGTAGCACGTCAGTTCCTTACAGACCCCGAGTGGATTACAAAGATTATTGAAGACAGACTTGAGGAAATCAAGCCCTGTATCTGCTGCCACAGCGGCTGCTTCAACTTCTCCTCCTCCAAGGGTCACGCAAACACTCAGGATCTCTTTGACACAATGGGTCTTGCACGTTGCGCACTCAACCCCAAGACCATGCAGTCCAAGAAGTATAAAATTGTTCCCGCAAAGAAGAAAAAGAATATCGCTGTTATCGGCGGCGGTATCGGCGGTATGGAGGTTGCTCTCGTTGCCGCACAGCGTGGCCACACAGTAACTCTTTACGAAAAGTCCGGCGTTCTCGGCGGTGTATTCATTGCCGCTGCAGCTCCCTCCTTTAAGGAGAAGGACCGTGACCTTATCGCATGGTACAACCGTGAGATTATGAAGTACCCCTCAATCACAGTCAAGCTCAACACAGAGGTTAAGGATGTTGCTTCTCTCGGCGCTGACGAGGTTGTTGTTGCAACAGGCTCCGTTGCAAACAGAATTCCCGTAAAGGGCGCAAACGAGTACGGCATTCAGGCTGTTGAATACCTCCTTGGCGAAAAGCAGGTAGGCGAGAATGTTGTTATCGTCGGCGGCGGTCTTACAGGCTGTGAAATTGCTTACGACCTCTTCCTTCAGGGCAAGAAGCCCGTCATTGTCGAAATGATGGATGACCTTATCACAACACCCGGTGTTGCTCTTGCAAACACAAGCTTCCTGCGTGACTGCTTCAAGGCAAACAAGGTTCCCGTTTACCTTGAGTCCAAGACAACAGAAATCCGCAAGGACGGCGTTACAATCGCAACAAAGGACGGCAAGACAATCGACGTTCCTGCTGACAGCGTAATTCTTTCCGTCGGTTACAAGCCTGCTCCCGTTGCAGAAAAGAGCAAGCACGTTCACATCGTCGGCGACGCTTCCAAGGTCGGTAACCTTCGTACGGTTATCTGGCAGGCCTGGGATGTAGCAATGAAGCTGTAATAAGGGCACCTTATGAAAACTCGTTGCACAAATCTTGTGTGCTCTTTTTCCGTCATATCGTTCCAAAATGCTCGGCAATACACAGAGTATTACCTGTGCTTTTGAAACTTCTCTGACGAAAAAATAACTACGCAATCTTTGTACACGGAGTTTTCAACGGTACCCCCAAAAAACAGGTATTGAAATTTTGTTCATAATATGTTAAAATTTTGTAGCGGAAATATTTTCCGTGTGAATAAAGAAACAAAATTTTAATAAGAAGGAGGACGGAACACTATGTCACTTGCAGAAATCATCAACGGCCTTTTCGATTTCCTTGATAAGGTTCAGAATTTCCTTTTCAACTTCGGCGACATCGCACAGAAGTTCTTTGACATGCTCCCGTAAAACCCAAAAGCCACACCGCACACAAAGCTGCGGTGTGGCGCTTACTGTTTATTGTGCCGTTACGGCTTTTTATATGTTAACTGTATTCCTGATGAAAGGGGAAAATAAATATGAACTACAAAATGCAGCTCACGCCCGATGAGATAGAAATTCTCAACGGTGCAAAGGGCGAAACCATGGCAAAGGTTATGAAAACCCTTGTTATGTACGGCGATGCTTTCGGTGCAACAAAGATGGTGCCCGTCACAAGCAAGAAGGGTCACCTTGTTACCAGCTTCGGCCTCAAGGTTATGAGCCCTGTTTACGACCTTATGGATCAGCTTATTGCAGGCGGTGCTCTTTCGGGTCAGAAATTCTCTGTTGACCCCAAGCCCCTTGACCCCAAGGTTCCCGCAAACTTCCTTCAGAAGCTCATCTTCAACAAGTTTATGTACTCCAAGCAGGATGAGTATGATGAGCAGCTTCGCAAGCTCGGCCTCATTGACGACAAGTCCTACACCTGTACCTGCTATATGGACGAGGTCGGCAACATCCCCGTAAAGGGCGACGTTCTCTCCTGGGCAGAGTCCTCAGCAGTTGTTTATGCTAACTCCGTTATCGGTGCAAGATGTAACCGTAACTCCGGTATTATCGAGCTGTTCGGCTCAATCATCGGCAAGGTTCCCTACTTCGGCCTTGTAACAGATGAGGGCAGAAAGGCAACATGGGTTGTTGAGGTCAAGACAACCAAGAAGCCCGAGGCACAGATTCTCGGCTCCGCTATCGGTATGAAGGTTATGGAAGACGTTCCCTACATCAAGGGTCTCAACCAGTGGATCGGTACAGAGCTTGACGGCGACACCAAGGCTTACCTCAAGGATTTCGGTGCTGCTACAGCTTCCAACGGTGCTGTCGGCCTTTACCACATCGAAAACCTCACTCCCGAAGCTGTTGAGCAGGGTGAGAGCCTCATCGCAGAAGGCGCACAGGTTTATGTTATTGACGATGCAGAGCTCGCAAGAGTTCAGGCTAACTACCCCGTAATGTGGAAGGACAAGAACGCAACACCCAAGCTTTGCTTTGTCGGCTGCCCCCACCTTTCACACGCACAGCTTATCGAGTGGACAGACAACGTTGTTGCAGGCCTCAAGAAGAACGGTCTCAAGAAGGTTTCTATCCCCACAGTATTCACAGCAGCACCCGCTGTTGTTGAGGAGTTCAACAAGACAGCAAAGGCTAAGGAGCTTGCAGCTACAGGCGTTATTCTCAGCTACATCTGCCCGCTGATGTATATGAATAACCCGCTTTGCAAGAAGATGCCCGTTATCACAAACTCCAACAAGCTCCGCACATACACAACTTCACGTTACTACAGAAGTGAAGAAATTCTCGATATCATCACAAAGGAGGCAAAGTAAGATGAAACAGTTTAAGGGACGTCCCGTAGTTGCAGGCACCTGTTCTGCGCCCGCCCTCGTTTCTCACGGCGGTTTCAACACACTCGCTTCCTTCCAGAACGCACTTCAGTTCGGCGACAAGCAGGCTAAGTGCGGCGACCAGAACAACGCAGACCTCTACCAGAAGCCCATGGTCGGCACAGCTCTTTGCCTGCCCCAGACTATCGGCTCCACAACAGGCGGCATGGTTCTCTACTGCGCCAAGGTTATGGAGAGAAACCCTGCTTGTATGCTCTTCTCCGAGCACATTGACTCACTCGCTTGCGCAGGTGCAGTTCTCGGCGCAGTGTGGACAGATTCTCCCATGCCCGTTATCGACTGCCTCGGCGATGAGTTCCTCAACTACGTTAAGGACGGTATGAAGATTACCGTTGCAGAAGACGGCACAGTTACAGTTGAATAAGATTTTTCAATAAAAACATCCCTGTTCTTTTAACGAAGAGCAGGGATATTTTTATTGTCAGGTTATACAATGATATTATGCGCTGATTGTGCACTATAACAAAACTGTTATGCAACTTATACAAAGAATAGTATCGCTATTTGTGCAAAAAGTCTTGACAAATCCTACAAATATGAATAGAATGTAAATGTAATCAAACGAAAGGAGGAAACAAACAATGTTTTCACAGTATCTCATCAAAGAGGAAAAGAGCCTTATCAAGGAAATCTCCAAGGAGAAGAACCTCATCAAGAAAATTGCTAAGGCAACAAAGCTGAACGCACTTCTCGTTTACATGGCAAACAACATTGCTTAAGTAACCGAGCGGGCGTTCACCCAAACGGGTATAGAATCCTGACCGACAGGTCGGTTTATATAGATAGCATTTCCCCTTTAAGAGAATAAAAATCCGAGGCACACTTCGCAATGAGGTGTGCCTCGTTTGTTATTTATCAGAAATTGTTTTCGTCGTTTAATACTGCGTGTGCACAGCGTATTCCGTCAACGCCTGCGGAAACAATGCCGCCTGCGTAGCCTGCGCCTTCGCCGCAGGGGTAAATACCGCCGATGTTGCATTGGTAGTATTCATCTCTCGTTATTCTTACAGGCGAGGATGAACGGCTTTCTGGCGCTGTCAGCACAGCGTCATGAAGCGTGAAACCCTTGAGCATTCTGTCCATTTTCGGCAGGGCATCAGCAATTGTGTCCGTAACCTTCTTTGGCAGACAGAGCCTTATATCCGAGGGCGTGACACCTGTCGGACAGCTCGGCCTCACATTGCCCAGCTTTTCGCTCGGGCGGTTTTCGAGGAAGTCGCCCACAAGCTGAGCCGGTGCCTTGTAATCACCGCCGCCAAGCTCAAATGCCTTGCTCTCTATTTCTCTTTGCAGGTACATACCGGCAAGTGGATGCTCGCTGCCGAAATCGGCAGGCTCAATGCCGACAAGAATTGCTGAGTTTGAATTCTCCTTGTCACGGGCATATTCGCTCATTCCGTTTACAACCATTCTGCCCTTTTCGCTTGAGGCGGCAACAACCGTACCGCCCGGACACATACAGAAGGTGTATGCGCCTCTGCCGTGTTCAGGATGGCAGGCGAGCTTGTAGTTTGCCGCTCCGAGCTTCGGGTGTCCTGCAAATTCGCCGTACTGTGAGCGGTCGATAAGCTCCCTCGGGTGCTCAATTCTCGTGCCGACGGAAAACGGCTTTTGTATCATCTTAACGCCGCTTTCGTAAAGCATTTCAACCGTATCTCTTGCCGAATGACCTATTGCGAGTATGACAGTATCGGTTTCCAGTTCAATAGTTTTGCCGACCTCGTTTTCATATCTTACACCGTGAATGAAGCCGTTTGCAACTATAATTCCCGTCAGCCTGCAACGGAAAAGCACCTCACCGCCAAGAGAAATTATTTCTTCTCTCATTGACTTAACAACACCGCTGAGCTTATCCGTGCCGATATGCGGATTTGCCGACCAAAGAATTTCCTGCGGTGCACCGTGACGGGCAAATTCAAGAAAAACCTGTCTGCAAAGCGTGTCTTTTATTCCCGTTGTCAGCTTGCCGTCGGAAAAAGTGCCTGCGCCGCCCTCGCCGAACTGAACGTTGCTGTTTTCGTCAAGCTCCTTTTCTTCCCAGAAGGTGCGTACCGCCTTTGTACGCTGTTCAACACAGTTGCCCCTTTCAAGAACAATAGGCTTAAGACCTGCTTTAGCAAGAGTCTGTGCCGCAAATATGCCTGCCGGACCAAAGCCGATAACAACGGGCCGAAGAGAAGAAGTGCGCTTGTTTTCGGGCAGGGTGTAGCTGAACGGCGTGTACTTTTCCGCTTTGCCGTCCTTTGCTTTTGCGATAAAAGCATCCTCGTCACCGTCAACGGTTACATTGACGTGGTAAACAAAGCTGACCTCACTTTTTTTCCGTGAGTCAACCGCACGCCTTGCAACCTCAAGGCTAGTTATCTTCCTTGCAGGACAGCGCAGAATCTTCGCCGCCGCCGCAAGCAACTCACTTTCACCCGCCTCAACAGGCAGTTTTATCTGGTTAATTCTAATCATTGGCTTTAGTCCTTTGCTTAAGGGTCCGTTCAGGTACTTTGGTGTGGCGTCGCTGTTTTGGCGACTGTTTATTCATTTACTAATTGCGGATTATTCCATTTCGCCCTTGATTGCTTTAAGGCGTTTCATTACGTCGTTGCCGCCCTGGCCGAAGTAATCGTGGAGAATCTTATACTCGGCGTAGAGCTTATCGTAAATATCGGAATTTTCTTTGATGGGCTCATAGACAACGTCCTTGACCTTGCCCATAATGCTTGCGGCATAGAAGGCGTCGTCATAGCCGCCCTTTTCGCTGCCTGCGGCAACTGCGCCGAAGATAGCCGAGCCGAGTGCACCGCCCTGGTCGGAGCCCGCAATTTTAATGGGCATTTTGATGATATCTGCATAAATCTGCATTGTCATCGGGTCTTTCTGTGAAATACCGCCTGCGGCATAGAAGGAGTTGACCTCAACGCCCTGCTCACGGTAGTTTTCGATAATCATTCTCGTGCCGTAGGCTGTGGCTTCGATAAGCGCACGGTAAATTTCTTCGGGCTTTGTGCGCAGAGTCATACCGACAATCATACCCGTAAGGTCAACGTCAACGAGGATTGAACGGTTGCCGTTCCACCAGTCAAGGGCTACAAGACCGCTCTCACCGGGCTTCTGTGCTTCACACTTGGAGCGGAGAAGCTTGTGGATGTTGATACCCTTTTCCTTTGCTTCCTCATAGTAGCTTGCGGGCAGGCAGTTGTCGATAAACCAGCCGAAGTGGTCGCCGACACAGGACTGACCTGCTTCGTAGCCGTAGAGGCCGGGCATAATACCGTCTGCAACGACACCACAGATGCCCTTTACCTTCTTTTCAACGTCGGACATCATCATATGGCAGGTTGATGTGCCGATAATTGCAACCATTTCGCCGGGCTTTGAAACACCGACAGCAGGAACGAAAATGTGAGCGTCGATTATACCTGCGGCAACGGCGGCACCGACGGGAAGACCGGTGAGCTTGGAGGCTTCCTCGGTGATGTAGCCTGCGCACTTACCGCTGGGGAGAACCTCTCTGCCGAACTTTTCGTCAATAACGTTTTCAAGCCTGGGGTCAAGCGCCTTGAAGAACTCGTTTGAGGGGTAGCCCGTGTTCTTGTTCCACATAGCCTTGTAGCCTGCACAGCAGGAGTTACGTGTTTCGTTGCCCGTAAGCTGCCATACAACCCAGTCGGTTGCTTCTATAAAGCGTTCCGTCTTCTCGTAAATTTCGGGTGCTTCGTCAAGAATCTGCCAGAGCTTGGGAATAGCCCACTCGGAGGAAATCTTGCCGCCGTAGTTTTCAAGCCACTCCTCGCCCATTTCGATAGCGATATCGTTGAGCTTTGTTGCGTGTGCCTGTGCAGCGTGGTGCTTCCAGAGCTTTACGTAAGCGTGGGGCTCTTCCTTATACTCGTCAAGGAAGCAGAGCGGTGTGCCGTCCTTTGTTGTGGGAAGCACGGTACAGGCGGTAAAGTCGATGCCGACACCGATAACGTCATTTGCGTCAATTCCGCTCTTTGCGATAGCATCGGGAATTGTGTGGCTGAGAACATCTATGTAATCCTGCGGGTGCTGAAGCGCCCAGTCCTGACCGAGCTTTTTGCCGCAGGGAAGTGCCTCGTCCATAACTGCGTGGGGATATTCGAAAATGCTGCTTGCAAGCTCCTCGCCCGTTTCAACGTTTACAACGAGCGCTCTGCCCGAAAGTGTGCCGTAGTCCAGACCGATTGCGTATTTTGCCATTTTGTTCTACCTCTCTTTTATATTGTGAATTAATATTTTCTTAAACCGTAAGCGAAGCGATAATACCCGAATAGAGCTTAATCGGGTCATCGTAGAAATTATTGGTAACGGTTTCAACCTGCATTTCGTCGGCAACGTAAATCGTCAGCTTCATCATTTCCTCCATTGTGAAGGTGACGTGGTAGCCTCCGCTTTCAAGTTTTTCAACCTCAACCTTGTTCTCTCTCTTGCGTTTTGCAAGGGTGAGCATTTTTATTGCCGCATTTATCGCCTTTTCCCTGACAGAACGGGGCAGCTGGACCTCCAGCGTCTTTGTGGAAGCCTTGCCCTTTTCGGTTACGCCGAGGTATTCCTCGCACTCGATAAAATCGGACACAACCGAGCCGTTTTCAATCAGCTCGCTTACCGCCTGATTTATTTCAAAATAGTTGGCTAAACCCTTGTCAAGGGCAATTTCGCAAAGCTGTGAGCGTGTTATCTTTTCGTCAACGTTGGACAGAAGGTAGCACACAAGCAGCTTTATTTCGTGCCTTGTTCTCAGTCCGCCCGGCTCAATGCCGTCATCAAATGTAAAATTGTTCTCCATATTTACTCCTCCACAAGGAAAGATTTGAGTGCCGAATAGCGCCGTGACTTTTTGTCGTTGCGTGCCATACGGTAAATCTGGTTTTCATCGCCGACAGTTACGAGCATTTTTTTCGCCCTCGTAACCGCTGTATAAAGCAGGTTTCTGTACGCCAGCCTTTCGGGCGTGAAAAGTATCGGCAGTACAACCGCCTCAAACTCGTTGCCCTGGCTCTTGTGCACGGTTACGGCGTAGGCAAGCTCCAGCTCACGCATTGTGTCGGGGAAGTAGCTGCACTCCCTGCCGTCATCAAAGCGGATTTTTGTAACGCCGTCGGGTCTGATTGAAATTATCGTTCCGATATCGCCGTTGAATACGCCCGAGCCTTCCTCGCCGTCGGGCTTTTTCCAGAGAATATCGTAATTGTTTTTTATGTGCATAACCTTGTCGCCCTCACGGAAACGGAAAAGGCCCACGGTCTGCTCCTTTTTGTCCTTTGCTGGGGGATTTATAACCTCCTGCAGACGGCGGTTAAGGTTGAATGTGCCCATTTCGCCCTTGCGTGACGGGCAGAGCACCTGAATATCGTTAACGGGTGAATAGCCGAATGCCTTGGGAAGCCTTGCAGCCACAAGCTCACACACGGTCTGTACGGCACGCTGTGCATTCTGTCGGGGCATAAAGAAGAAATCCGAATCCGTGCGGCTCAAATCGGGCAATTCTCCGCCGACGATTTTATGAGCGTTGGTAACAATCAGACTGCGCTGTGCCTGACGGAAAACCTCTTTAAGCTCAACAACGGGAAGCATACCGCTTTCTATCATATCGTGGAGCACGTTGCCTGCGCCTACGGGCGGAAGCTGGTCAGAGTCGCCGACCATAATCAGCCTGCAGCCAAGCGGAAGCGCATCCAGAAGCGAAGAAAAAAGGTATATGTCTATCATTGAAAGCTCGTCAACTATAAGCACGTCCGCCTCAATGGGGTTGCGCTCGTTTCTTGCAAAGCGCTGGGTGTCGCTGTCGTCCCACTCAACCTCAAGCAGACGGTGAATGGTCTTTGCCTGCATACCCGTAATTTCGCTCATCCGCTTTGCCGCCCTGCCCGTCGGTGCGGCAAGGGCAATGCGAAGCTTGTCTTTTTTGAAAAGCGAAATCATACCGTTTATTGTTGTGGTCTTTCCCGTGCCGGGGCCGCCCGTGAGGATAAGCACGCCCTTTTCAACGGCGGTGATAATTGCGCTTTTTTGTTTTTGCTCATATTTTATGCTGAGCGAATATTCTATATTCTCTATATCCTGCAAAAGCGTAGGCTTGCCGGCAGGAGGGAACGAGCAAAGCACCTTTATGCGCCTTGCGGCGTTTCTTTCCGCACGGTAGGCAGAGGGAATAAACAGAAATTCCTTGCCGTCAAGCACCGCACTTTCAAGCTGTCTGTCCGTTATAAGTGAATCAATTGCGCTGTTGAGCGTATCCTCGTCAGCACCAAGAAGCTCACCTGCAGGGATGAGCATTTTTTCTCTTGGCAGGCAGGTGTGTCCGTTGCCGAGATTGTGGCGCAAAACGTGGAGTACTCCCGCCCTTATTCGGTACGCTTCGGGCGGTGAATCGGGCAGAGAGGCGGCAATAGCATCGGCACGCTCAAAATTGATGCCTATACCCTCCGCACAAAGCAGGTAGGGGTTATTGCGCACGGTTTCAACCGCATTGAAGCCGAAAATTTTATAGGTGTTCAGGCTTTCTCTTGCCGTCATACCGTATTTTTCAAGTGCAATAAGTGTCTGCCTTACGGCAAACTGACGGGAAAACTCCGTGCAGATAGTGTTTGCCTTCTCCCGTGAAATACCCTTGATTTCGCAGAGCCTTTCGGGGTGGTTTTCGAGTATGTCAAATGAGTCCTCGCCGAATTTTTCGATTATCTTCTGTGCCGTTGCAGGGCCTATGCCCTTTACCGTGCCCGAGGAAAGATACTTGTACAAATCCTCTGCACCCGTGGGCATTGAGCGCACACAGCTTGTCGCACGAAGCTGCCTGCCGTAAAGCGGATGCGTGTCAAACGAGCCCCTTACGGTCAGCTTTTCGCCTGCCGCAATTTCGGGCAGGACACCGACAACGGTTATAAATTCGTCGTCCTCACTGCATAATTCAAGCACGGTGAAGCCCGTTTCATCTATATGCACCGACACATCCTCAACCGTGCCGATTATTTCAACTTCTTCTTTTTCAAACAAGTGAAGAGCTTCCTCCGTTTAAGATTTAGGTTGTTTGTATATTCTGACCGCCGCCGCAGACAGACCGAAAATAAGCATCATATAGCACATCGGCTTCAGCCCGTAAAACGGGTAGTCCGTCATACCGCACATACAGAATGCCGTTATGCTTGCAAGCAGGGAAATTGCAAGACCTCTTGCCCTGCCGCCAAGGCGTGACAGCTTTATCATTTGGGCGGCAAACACCACGAGTATTGCCGCAAAAAGCAACACGCCGACTATGCCGTTTTCAAGCATTATCTGTAAAACAATGTTGTGTGCGTGGGGCTGCTTTATTCCGTAGGTGTTGTGAAGAATTTCACGCACGTTGTTGACACCCGTGCCCAGTCCGAAAACCCAGTTGTCCTCCAGCACTTCAAAGCACGCCTCCCAGACTTTTGAGCGTGTGCTGACTGAAACATCGTTGAAATTGAAAATTGAAAGCAGGCGTTTGAAAACACCGTCCGCAAAAATTGCTAAAGCGCCAAGACCGCCGACACCGCAGCCAAGCAGCACGAGCGTTCTTTTTCCGCCGTAGAAAAGCAGAATTACAAAAGCTGCCGCCATTGCGAGATACGGACCTCTTGAATAGGATGCCGCAATACCACCGAGGGTAAGTGCAAGGCAGATAAGACCCAACACCTTTTTACGCTTGCTGTGGAAATAGAACATACAGTAAGCGGAAAACGGCAGCATAACCGTTAAGAAAATCGCATAGAAAACGGGGTTTGTAAAAGTACCGCTTGCACGGGTGATAATTGAAATAAACTGCGTGCGCTGAACGTGCTGCAAAACGAAATCGGGCAGCAAATGGTTGACCGCAACGTCTGCGATAAAACTGTCCAGCGGATGCCAGAAGGGATTGAAAAAGCTCTTGAGTGCAGGATGAATAAGCTCGCCGTAGTGGTAGAGAAGCATCTGCCCAATACCGATACCGCCAGCTACACCGCCGCTGAGCGCACCTGAAAGAATAACGGCATCCAGCTTTTCGCCTGTGTCAATTGCGCTGCGCATCATCAGGTAGCAAAAGAACATACCGCTCCAGATTGCTATACCCGAAAGGCCCGAGGTGAGGTAATCCGAATAAAACAGACCTATAACCTGCCACAGTGAATAAAGCAGCATACATACGCCTAATTTACCGAGGGAAACTCTGCCGTTTTCCTTAAACTTAACATTCTTTATATAGGAAACAAAGAGCAGCACGGGGAATATGTATTCGGGAAGCAAGGCTGCCGCAAAAAACGAAACGAGTGCCCAAATCCAAGAGCCTTTATTATTGCGGAAAAACTCCTTTATCGAACTCATATCCCTGCCCCCCCTTTTATTACGCATAATAACTTATTTTATATAATAGCATTTTTATTTAAATAAATCAACAAAAAAGAGACGGGCAAAGCCCGTCCCTCCAAAAAATTTATTCTTTATTATTTATTATTTCTTCTTTATACTTTAGAATCAATCGATGCAATCGCATCAATCAATTCATTCGGGTGAGAAATAACTGCGGTTACGCCTTCGGTTTCAAGGGTAACTCTGTCACGAAAGCCCCACAGACAGCCGATACACGGCAGACCTGCGTTGCGTGCGGTAATACAATCCACCTCGCTGTCGCCGACATAAACTGTGGTTGCTTTTTCGCTGCCGAGCAATTCCATAGCGTGCCACACGCTGTCCGGCGCAGGCTTACGGGGAAACCTTTCGCTTCTGCCGATTGCAGTGGAAATAAACTCACCAAAGAAATCGCGTGTAAGCTCTTTTGTAAAGCCGTCACTTTTGTTTGAAACAACGGCAAGCTTATACCCTGCCGCCTTAACTGCACGGAGCATATCAATTATGCCCTCATAGGGTGCAGTTTTGTTGCGGAGGTTGCCGTGGTAGTGCTTTTCAAAAATTTCAAGACAGCGTGTGATTTCGTCCTCTCCTGCGCCGTCGGGCAAGGCACATTTTATCAGATGGTGGGCTGAATTGCCAAGCATCATACGCACCTCGTCCGCCGTGTGAAGGGGAACGCCCATCTGCTCCATTGCAAAATTTACGCTGTCGGTCAGATCGTCAAGCGTGTTGAGCAAGGTGCCATCCATATCAAAAATTACTGTATCAATCATTTCTTCTTTTTACCGAAAAAGCCCTTTCTGTCATCATCACCGTTGCCCGTGGGTGCCTTGTTGCCGAATTCGGCATCGAACTCACGAAGCAAATCCTTCTGCTTGGAAGAAAGATTCTTCGGCACGTTGACAATAACTCTTACAAGCTGGTCGCCTCTGCCCCTGCCGTTGAGCACCTGAATACCCTTGCCACGCAGCTTAAACACCGTGCCGGGCTGAGTGCCTGCAGGGACCTCGTATCTGACCTTGCCGTCAAGCGTTTGCACCTCGAGTGTATCACCGAGTGCCGCCTGGGCAAAGCTGATTGTGATTTCGCACCAGACATCGTAGCCGTCACGCTCAAAGAACGGGTGCGGACGAACAAGCACGGTTACGTGCAAATCGCCTGAAGGACCGCCGTTCAAGCCGGAATTGCCCTCTCCTCTGACATTGAGCACCTGACGGTCATCAATACCTGCGGGTATGTTGACTTCGACATTGACCTTCTTTGCAACTGCGCCCTTGCCGTGGCACTTCTGGCAGGGTGTTTTGATTACCTTGCCCTTGCCGCCGCACTTGGAGCAGGCCTTCGAGGTCTGAATAACGCCGAAGGGTGTGCGCTGCTGAACGTTGACCTGACCTCTGCCGTGACACTCGGGACAGGTTTCGGGGCTTGTGCCCGAAGCTGCACCGCTGCCGTGGCAGTCGGGACAGATTTCAACACGGTTGAATTCCACAGTGCGCTTACAGCCCTTTGCCGCCTCCTCAAACGAAAGGGTAACTCTCGCCTGAGTGTCGCTTCCCCTGCGTGGAGCGTTGGGGTTGGCCTGTCTGCCGCCACCGCCGAAGCCGCCGCCAAAAAAGCTGCCAAAAAGGTCGCCAAGGTCGAAATCCATTCCTCCGAACCCGCCGCCGAAGCCGCCACCGGCACCGCCTGTGCCGTAATTCGGGTCAACGCCTGCGTGACCGAAGCGGCCATACTTCGACTTCTTATCGGGGTCGGACAGCACCTCGTAGGCTTCATTAGCCTCCTTGAATTTGTCCTCAGCCTCTTTGTCGCCGGGGTGAAGGTCGGGGTGGAATTCCTTTGCCTTTTTGCGATATGCTTTTTTTATTTCATCGTCACTCGCCGTTTTTGCAACGCCGAGCACTTCATAATAATCTCGTTTATCTGCCAAGGTAGTTCCTCTTTCGTTATACGATTGTACGGGAGGGCGTGGAAGCCCTCCCCTACAGTTTGATTAATTATTATCAGTTTACATCCTCGAAGGGAGCATCATAATAGCCGTCGTTTGCGCCTGCGCCTGCATCATAAGCACCTGCGTCGGGGCCTGCTGCGCCGCCCTGAGCTGCCTGCTGTGCTGCTGCAGCTTCCTGGTAAAGGCGAACGGAAATGTCGTTGAACTGCTTTGTAAGCTCTTCCTGACGGGACTTGATGAGGTTGATGTCATCACCCTTGAGAGCTTCCTTGAGAGCGTCAATCTTACCGTTGAGCTCTGTCTTTTCAGCCTCGGAGAACTTGTCGCCGTTCTCGTTAATCATCTTCTCGCTCTGGTAAACCATCTGGTCTGCGTTGTTGCGTGTGTCAATTTCCTCACGGCGCTTCTTGTCTTCCTCTGCGAAGGCTGCTGCCTCGTTGACAGCCTTTTCAATGTCCTCCTTGGACATATTGGAGGAAGCTGTAATGGAGATTGACTGCTCCTTGTTTGTGCCGAGGTCCTTTGCGGAAACGTGAACGATACCGTTAGCGTCAATATCGAAGGTTACTTCAATCTGAGGTACGCCACGGGGAGCAGGCATAATGCCGTCAAGGTGGAATACGCCGAGGGTCTTGTTATCTCTTGCGAACTCTCTTTCGCCCTGAAGAACGTGAACCTCAACAGAGGGCTGATTGTCAGCGGGTGTGGAGAAAATCTGGCTCTTCTTTACGGGGATAGTTGTGTTACGCTCAATAATCTTTGTGTTGATACCGCCCATTGTTTCGATACCGAGTGAAAGGGGTGTAACGTCGAGAAGGAGCATACCCTTAACCTCGCCGCCGAGAACACCTGCCTGGAGTGCTGCACCGATTGCAACGCACTCGTCGGGGTTGATACCCTTGAAGGGCTCCTTGCCGAGGTACTTCTGTACTGCTTCCTGAACAGCGGGAATTCTGGAGGAACCGCCAACCATGAGAACCTTGTCAATCTCGCTGATTGAAAGACCGGAGTCGGAGATAGCCTGACGAACGGGCTTCATTGTGTCTTCAACAAGGTCTGCTGTCATCTCGTTGAACTTTGCTCTTGTAAGAGTTGTTTCGAGGTGCTTGGGGCCTGTTGCGTCTGCTGTGATGAAGGGAAGGGAGATAGCGGAGGTTGTAACGCCGGAAAGCTCAATCTTTGCCTTTTCTGCTGCTTCCTTAAGGCGCTGCATAGCCATCTTGTCGCCACGAAGGTCAATGCCCTGCTCAGCCTTGAAGCCGTCAGCAAGCCAGTTGATGATTCTCTGGTCAAAGTCGTCACCGCCGAGACGGTTGTTACCTGCTGTAGCAAGAACCTCCTGAACGCCGTCACCCATTTCAATAATGGAAACGTCGAAGGTACCGCCGCCAAGGTCATAAACCATAACCTTCTGGTCGTTTTCCTTGTCAATACCGTAAGCAAGTGCTGCTGCTGTGGGCTCGTTGATGATTCTCTTGACTTCAAGACCTGCAATGCGGCCTGCATCCTTTGTAGCCTGGCGCTGTGCGTCGGTGAAATAAGCGGGAACGGTGATAACAGCCGCTGTTACCTTGTCGCCGAGGTATGCTTCAGCATCAGCCTTGAGCTTCTGGAGAATCATTGCGGAAATCTCCTGGGGAGTAAAACGCTTGTCGTCAATCTTAACGCCGAAGTCTGTACCCATCTGGCGCTTGATGGAAGAGATTGTTCTGTCGGGGTTTGTGATAGCCTGGCGCTTTGCAACCTGACCTACCATTCTCTCGCCGTCCTTGCTGAAAGCAACAACGGAGGGAGTTGTTCTTGCACCCTCTGCGTTAGCGATAACTACAGGCTCGCCGCCTTCGATAACTGCAACGCAGGAGTTTGTTGTACCTAAGTCAATACCGATAACCTTTGCCATAATTTGTGTTACTCCTTTTAGTAATTAATCTTAATAACTTTATTTATTATTTATTATTTTTGGCTGTTAAAAGTGATTCCAATCAGTTTGCAACCTGTACGGTAGCGCAGCGGATTATTTTGTCGCCGAGCTTATAGCCCTTTGCAAAAACCTGGGCGACTGTGCTTTCACCGAAATCCTCACTGTCGATGTGCATTACCGCATTGTGCTTCTGGGGATCAAACGCCTCGCCTGCTTCGCCGAAGGGCTCAACACCGAGCTTTTTGAAAATATCGCCAAGCTGTGTGAAAATCATCTCGATACCCTTGCTGTAGCTTTCAAGGTCGTTTGCGTTGTTAGCCAGCGCACGCTCAAAATTATCGAGCACGGGAAGAAGCTCGCCGAGGATATATGCCTTGATGTCGCCGTTGAGTGCTTCCTTTTCACGCTGTGTGCGTTTGCGGTAGTTGTCATACTCAGCCGCAAGGCGCAGGTACTGATTCTGCTGCTCCTCAAGCTGAGCCTGAAGCTCTGCGGTCTTATCCTTTTTCTTGAGCTTCTTTTCCTTTTTTTCTTCTTTTACTTCTTCTTGGGTTTCTGTGTCCTTGATATTCTCGTCTGCCATTTCTGCCTTCCTTTCTAATCGTCTATACTCTCGCTTAAGATATCACCCACAAGACCCGAAACAAACTGCATATACGGAATTAGCTTTGCGTAATTGAGCCTTGTCGGACCGATTATGCCGAGCGCTCCGCTTCGTGAGCCGTTTACATCGTAGTGGGAAATTATCACGCTGGAATTTGCAAGCTGTTTGTATTCGTTTTCCGTGCCGATTTTAATGTCGATATCATCCTTGCCCTTTGAGAGCAGCTTTGAAATCGGCTCGCCCTTGCGCAGAAACTCCATAAGCTCGATTATGTTGCCGCCAAGCTCTCTGTGATTAAAGAGATTTGACTGACCCTCAAGCAATACATCACTGCTCAGCGCATCTGCCGCCAAATCCGCAAGCGTTACGAAGAACGACGACATTTCAAGAGCGTGTTCGCCCAGGGACGCCACAAGCGTCTGGAGCATTACGGTTGAAATATCCTCAAGCGGCTTACCCACAAAATGAGCGGCACAAACGCTGTAGAAGCGTTCAACCGTCTGCGGAGTAATCGGCATATCGCTGCGGCAGGCCTTACTTTTGAGGGTGCCTGCCGAGGTGAGCAGGACTATCATTGCCGTCCTTGTGCCGACGGGAACAATCTCCGCACGGCGCACGGTGGCTTTTTCACCCAGAGGCATAGTCGAAACCGCTGCACAGCCCGTAAGCCTTGCGATTACCTCGCCTGCTTTTTCGAGCAATTGCTCGGGGTCGCCGCTGCCCGAGGAAACCGTTTTGGCTATCGCCTTTCTGTCCTCCTCGGTGGGCTCGAGCTTGTTCATCAGCTTATCAATATAGTAGCGGTAGCCGAGAGTTGTGGGCACTCTGCCGGCAGAGGTGTGGGGCTGTTCTAGGTAGCCCATCTCTGCAAGGTCAGCCATCTCGTTTCGGATGGTTGCGGAGGAAACGGAAAAATCAAGCTCACCAAGCAGGTTTTTCGAACCGACCGGCTCACCCGTGCGGATGTAGCTTTCCACAACTGCGGCAAGAATTTTTTGCTTGCGCTGTGTCATTTCCATATATTGTGCCCTCCCTTCTCTTGCTCTGCTAATTTTAGCACTCTGTTGTTTCGAGTGCTAAACTCTATCCATATAATATATCCTATTTCCCGAATTGTCAAGGATTTTCAAGGAAAAATTTAGAAAAAGCAGCCCGATGTACTGTAATTTGACAGTCTCGCTATAAAATGTTATGCTGATAACAGTTGAACTTTTGGAGTGTGCTTTATGAAAAAAAGGCTTCTTTTTGTAATGGAATCTATGGGCAGCGGCGGCGGTGAACGTAGTTTACTCACCCTTTTGCAGCTTATGGATTATGACAAATACGATGTTGATTTGTTGTTGTTCAATCCTTCCGGGCTTTTTATGGATATGATACCGAAGTGTGTTAATATAAAGCCCTTCGGAAAAGAGTACGACAGGTTTACGCTGCCTTTTAAAGAAAGCCTAAAATCGTATATGCTTAAAGGCAGTTTCAAAGGCGCATACAACAGATTAAAGTATTCAAAGACCGTTAATGGCAAGGGTGGCAGCACACTTTACCGTGACCAGCTTGCGTGGAAATATATGCGCTGTGCATTTGAAAACAACTTGCCCGAATACGATGCGGCGATAGGTTATCTTGAAGGCAAGCCAAACTTTTTTGTTGCGGACTGTGTCAAGGCGAAAATTAAAATCGGGTACATTCACAGCGATTACAGAAAGCTGGAAATGGACAAAAAGTTCGATGAAAAAATATTTGAAAAGTTGAATTACGTTGTAGGTGTATCAGAAAAATGTGCCGATATTTTAAGGGAAGAATTCCCGGCAGTGAAAGATAAAATCCGTGCAATTGAAAATATTACTTCACCTGCGGTACTTCGTAAAATGGCAGAAGAAAGCGTAGCAGAATATGAAAAAGTTAATTCAAAAATCCTGCTGACCGTTGGCAGAATATCATCTCCGAAAGGCTATGATATTGCTGTTGATGCTGCGGAAATTCTGGCAAAAAACGGCGTTGAGTTCAAGTGGTTTGCAATAGGCAAGGGTGAGCTTCAGGCGCAGATTGAGCAGAAGATAAGAGAAAAAAATCTTGAAGATAAATTCATTCTGCTTGGAGAAAGGGCAAATCCTTACCCGTACATAGCAGGTTGCTACATCTATGTTCAGCCGTCGTATTTTGAGGGCAAATCAATTGCAATTGACGAGGCAAAGTGCTTTGCAAAGCCTATAGTTGCAACGAAGTTTACAACTGTGCTCGACCAGCTTGCTGACGGCGAAACTTCCGTGCTAGCCGAGATTGATGCGGCAAGTGTGGCAGAAAAAATAATGCAGCTTATTTCCGATAAAGAGCTTTGCGAGTTTTTGAGCGAAAACTTGAAAAAAGAAAAATTAGGCAACGAGGAAGAGATAGAAAAATTTTACGAAATGTTAGGTGAATAAAAATGACAGGCTTCATAATTGCATTTTTAGCTATAGGTCTTGTTATATGTCTTGCGGTTATCGGCTGTGATTTGCTGCCGGTTTTCTTTGCGTGGCTTGGCCGTATTCATATCGGCAGGCACGAAGAAAAGGAGTGGGCAGAAAAAACTGAAGAGGTAGCGATGAAATGGATTGGGAAACTGCCTGCCATGCCCGTCAGTGATAATAATTCTTTTACCATAGTGCCCAGGCTAAAAGGTGAATATTCAAACAAAAAGTTTAACTGCTGGCAGGAGGCTTGCCTTCTTCTCGGAATAAAAGATAATGAAGAAGCCAAAAAGTTGGCGTACACTTTTTTTAAGTCGGCTGAACTTGAAAAGCAGGAATACACCCCGGGTACGGCTATGCTGCTCTATGCTTTGCTTGAAAGTGGTTTTGAAAAAGACCCGGAGGTTGCATCTGCCTGTGCGGATTACTGCAAAAAAACACTTGCCGCAGCGGGTATGGGAACGTTGCCGTATAACAGAGGCAGCGATAACCGATATGTAGATGTGCTCGGTATGGTTTGTCCGTTTCTTATAAAATACAGTCAGGTTTACGGCAGTGTTCAGGCTATAGCGCTTGCAAAAAAGCAGATTGATGAATATTACCGATACGGTGTGCATATTCAAACGGGGCTGCCTGTTCATTGCTTTAGCGAAAGAACGAAGGCTCCCCTTGGAGTTTACGGCTGGGGTAGGGGATGTGCGTGGCTTGCTATCTCTCTTGCAGAGAGCTTTTCGCTGCTCAACGGCAAGGACGAATATGCAGATGTAATTAAGGAAAGAATGATAAATCTTGCCGATGTTCTGAAAAAGTATCAAAATAAAAATGGCGGATTTTCTTCAATGCTCGGTACCAGTGCGAGAGAGGATTCTTCCGCAACGGCAATGATAGGCTGGTTCTTCGCAAAGGTTTATGAAATTACAGGCGACGAAGCCTATGCAATCAGTGCAAAATCTGCGAAAAAGTATTTAATCAGTGTAACAAGGCGAGATGGTAAGGTTGATTTTGCTCAAGGCGATACCATGGGCATAGGTAACTATTCACGCAGGTTTGAGCCTCTCCCCACAGCTCAGGGCTTTGCACTTAGGCTTTACAAAGAAATCGGCTAATCCCCACCAATCTTTGAAAATTTGTAATAATTCCGAAAGAAAATCTAAAAAATGAAATGCTAAAGTTAGGGTGACGAGTAAAACAGGTTCGATTTTACTCGTCACCTTACAGCAGAGAGGAGGAAAGCATATGTACAACGTACTCGTTTGTGATGACGATGCCGCAATTGTGAATTCCATCGAGATTTATTTGCAGCTTGAGGGCTTCAACGTTTTCAAGGCGTTCAACGGCAGGCAGGCTCTGGAGATTGCCTCACAGCAGGAGATACATTGCATTATTCTGGATATAATGATGCCCGAAATGGACGGGCTTCAGGCGACGTTGCGCCTGCGTGAAAAGAACAACGTGCCGATAATTATGCTCTCTGCCAAAAGCCAGGATACCGACAAAATTACGGGGCTTGGCTTCGGTGCGGATGATTACGTTACAAAGCCGTTCAATCCCCTTGAGCTTGTGGCGAGGGTGAAATCTCAGGTGCGCAGGTTTATGAGCCTTGGCGGTGTTGCCGCACCGACTGATACCTGTATCGTCACGGGTGCTCTTGTGCTTGATACCGAGGCGCACGAGGTTACCGTTGAGGGCGAGGCGGTTAAGCTGACCGCAACGGAATACAAAATCCTCGAGTATCTTATGATAAATCTCGGCAGAATTCTTACCACAACGCAGATTTACGAGGCGGTGTGGAATGAGCCGTCCTACTCAACGGACAGAACGGTTACGGTACATATCAGAAGAATAAGGGAAAAGATTGAGCTTGACCCGAAAAACCCGAAATATCTGAAGGTGGTGTGGGGACTTGGATACAAAATCGAAAAAATATAAAATTATACGAATTATCAGCTTTTTGCTTTGCATAGTCTGCGTTTGCACAAGCGGTGTTGCCGTTTCACGTGCGATTTCCTTCGGCTTGCAGGCAGGATATTTTTACGGCATGGATAATTTCAGAGAAAATGCAAGAGATATCCGCCGTTCCGTCAGTTTTCTTCACGAGGTGGGTCTTTCCTATTACGCCTTGCGCCGTGCCTTTGTAACCTATAACGATGGTGCGATTTTCGAGGACGAGGCTTTTAAAAAGCACCTTGATGAAAAAGCCGCCGAGCGTATGGAAGAATACGTAAATGACCGGGCAAAAGAATTTAAACAGTATGCCGATGAATATAACGACTGGCTTGAGAAAGACTATACCGAAAATTATAACGAGAACTACTGGCTCGAGGGCTACGGTACGCTTTCTCCGATATATAAAAATCCTTTTGATGGCAACAGTAATTATGTTCTCAATGAAGACGGTACGGTAGGAGTTAATTACGAAGAGCTTCGCCGTGAGGCAAAGGCAAACCTCGGCAACGAATATAACCTGAATGTATATAAAAATGAGTATAAATACCTCAAATCATATATTTCAACTCTCGGAGCTCTCCAATATTTCCTTGTGGATAACACAACGGGCAAGGTTTATACTAACAGTGGCTTTGAAACTGCCGAGGAATTTCAGAAGGCTTACGGCGAGAAAACATGGTTTGTTTCATCTACCGATAATTTTGATACGGTAACCGTCGGTAAGGAGTTCAAAAAAATCAACGATACCTCGCAGGCAATAATGCGGCATTATGACTATGCGGACGAAACCGACCTATTGCAGACGGAGGACGGAATCATCCTTAACCACTCCAGCTATACATATGAGTTCCTTACTGCTATTCGCTACGGCTATTGGTATAGCAGTAATGAGTACATCGTCGGCTCGACAAGACTCTTTGAGGCAGGGCCGTGTACTGTTTACCTGAGCTATGATTTAGGCTGTGCCGGTGCAAACGACCCCTTTTGGCAGATTGAAAACGAATACCGTGAAGCTGTAGTCGGTCTTGAAAGAGATGTTACGCTTGGCTTGCCGGCACTTGCACTGCTTGTAATTCTTACGCTGGTTATTCTCATTCTTGCAGGCAAAAAGCCTGTTCACCTTAACTGGCAGAATAAAATTCCCGGCGATATTCATTTGATTGTGTCAATAGCTGCGGCGGTGGGAATGGGCTTCCTTGCCTTCTGGTGTGCGGCGTACACGTTGGAATATTACTACCGCAGGGAGTGGATTTATCCTCTCGGCAGTGCAGGCTGCATAGCTTCGGCTGTTGTCTGCTATTCCTTCCTGATTAACGGACTGGTTACATTTATTCAGAGCGTAGCAGGTAAGGTCTTTGTAAAGCGGCTGTTTATCCTGCTGCCCATAAGGTTGATTAAGCGCTTTGTACAGCGCCTTGCCGCAAATAAAACGCATCTCAAAAACGGTGTAAGACGCCGCTTTATGATAGTTGTTCCGATTTATGCTGTTATATTGGCGGCGTGCTGGTTGACTCTGGCAGCAACAACATGGGAAGTAGGACTTGCTATATTTATCGGAATTGTGCTTCTGCTTGTAAGTGTTGCGTTTTTCGTGTTGCTCTACTATTACGCAAAGGCACTCGACAAAATCCGTGAAACGGTTGCCAAAACACAGCAGGGCGATTTCGACGTGCAGTTTGACTGCAACAGCATGCCCAAGGCTATGGTCGATTTCGCTTCGGATATTTCTGAAATGAGAAGCGGTATGAAGCTTGCGGTTGATTCCGCCGTGCGTGAGCAGAAGGCAAAAACAGAGCTTATTACAAACGTTTCGCATGACCTAAAAACTCCGCTTACTTCAATTATTACCTATGCCGACCTTATTGCACGCAGCACCGAAGGCAACGAGGAAGTTAAGGAATATTCCGAGGTACTCACAGAAAAATCAATGCGCTTAAAGCACCTTATTGAAGACCTGACGGAAGCCACACGAGTTTCAACGGGTGCAATTGAGCTTCACCCGACAAGGGTTGACCTTTGCGAGCTTGCGGCACAGGCTGTCGGCGAAAACACGGGTGCGTTTGAAAAAAGCGGCGTTGAGCCGATAATAAACAACAACGGCACAAAACCCGTCGTATTTGCGGACGGACAGAAGACCTACCGTGTGCTTGAAAACATTATATCAAATATAACAAAGTACTCTCTGCCCGGCACGAGAGCCTACGTAACCGTAGGCGAGGAAAACGGTATGGGTATGGTAATGTTCCGCAACATTTCTGCCGCACCGCTTAATATTTCCGCCGACGAGCTTATGGAACGCTTTGTAAGGGGCGATTCAGCCCGAACAGGTGAGGGCAGCGGCCTCGGGCTTTCAATAGCCAGGGATTTGTGCGAGCTCCAGGGCGGAAGATTTGAAATCAGTATTGACGGCGATATGTTTACTTCCCGTGTGCTGTTGCCGAAGGCGTGATGAATTACAGTTTATCTGCCTGTTGGCAGATAAACTGTATCGATATAAATTCCTGCGGAATTTTCGATATGCATAAAAGTGCTCGATATGTCCTTACGGACTCGATATGCGCTGCGGCGCAAGGGGGAATTTATATCATATCGGGTTTGAGCGTTAGCTCAAACATATCGAATTTTGTGAAACAAAATATATCGAGTGACCGTTAGGTCACATATCGACCAACTGCAATTTATATAACCACGAAAGGTAAAATCAAATGAAAAAGAAGGTTCTTTCTATCGTTTTGGTTTTGTTCTGCACAGTAGTTCTGATACTTAATTTTACGTTTGTACGAGTTAACAACAGGGATACCGCAATTACCCGATATATTTACGCTGATAAAAATATCACGGCAGAAATCTCGGAAGAAGATACGAAGGATATAGCCGAAATTCTGGACGGAAAACACATAAGCCTTTTTGATTTACCCTCTTGCGGTTTTAATGAAAACGTTGCGGTAGTTATCGGCAATAAAACCTTTTGTATAGCTTGCGATGATTGCGCAACTATATTCTATAAGGATAAAGTGATAAAGGGATATATAAATTTAGAAGCTGACGAGAACGAAAAAATCAGAACGATTTTAGAAGATTACGGCTTTGCCTGGCCGTGTGTATAATGTAAAAAACGATGTCATTCTGAACGCAGTGAAGAATCTTTTGGGCTTATAAGATTCTTCGGCTTCGCCTCAGAATGACATCACTTCTCTGTTCTGCATAATTACAATCGGGTGAGGGCGAAGCCCTCCCGCAATTTTGCGTTTTGCACTTTGCACTAAAAAAGCTTTCCCGTAAAAAGGAAAGCTTTTTGTCAATTAAATTCCGCTGCATTGATATAGTACCCGACTATAAAATTTTTTTTGTCAGCGGCAAATTCGGCGGAGCTGAATTCGTAGCGCTTTGCCGCAGTCGGAAAGCGGTTGTAGATATAAATTCTGCCGTTGTCGTTTTCTATAGCGGCGGCGTGGGGAATTGAAAAAATACCGCCCGTTTTGCAGATAATTATTCCGCAGTAGCCTTCCTTGAATTTTTCGCAGAAGGAGTTAAAATCCCTGTCGAGGTTTACGGGAATATAGTGTGCGGAAAAGTAGCGGAAAACCCGAAGCGGTCGTGCGCCGAAAAGTCCGAGAGGTGAACGGGCACGGATGTATAGCTCTCTTGCAATATCCGCCAATACGGCAGGGCGGTTTAGCAGGAGCATCAGGTTATAAACGGCAATAACAGCACTGCCCACGGCGGAAAAATCACGCAGACCGAAGCGCATTCTGCCGCAGCGGTGCACCGCCTGTCCGTTTATAAGGGCGTGTGGGTCGCCGAGGGTTTTGTTGTGTTTGTGGTTGCTTTTTTCGAGCATATCAGACCGATTCTTCCTTGAGGTTGAGTGTTATTGTGTCGTGGTTGAGCTTTAATTTTGTCAGCTTTATGCCTGCGGCGTTGAACATTCTTTTGGAGGCTCTTGTGCCGGGGGTGTCGGCATACTTGTCCGAAAGATAGACAACCTGTGTTATACCGCTCTGGATAATTGCCTTTGCGCACTCATTGCAGGGAAAGAGGGCAACGTAAATCTTGCAGCCTCTCAAATCGCCGCCTGCGTTGTTGAGAATTGCGTTAAGCTCTGCGTGGCAGACATAGGGGTACTTCGTGTCGTACTCGTCGCCCGTGCGCTCCCACGGGAATTCTTCGTCGCTGCAGCCGGCAGGGAAGCCGTTGTAGCCTACGGACATAATCTTGTTAGCATCGTTAACTATGCAGGCACCGACCTGCGTGTTGGGGTCTTTGCTGCGCTTTGCGGAAAGCAGAGCAATACCCATAAAATATTCGTCCCACGAGATGTAATCCTGTCTTTTAGGCATTGGAAAATCTCCCTTATTATATAATACAATAATATTACCATAATTTTGTTCTTTTCGCAACAAAAATCAGAACAGAAATAGAAATTAAAGAATAAAGAATAAATAAAAAATAATAAAGAATAAATTTTGTGCAAGGGCGAGCTTTGGCCGTCTGTCTTTACCGGTATATCACTTTTACTGTGGACAATTCGTGAATTGTCCCTACGGTTACAGCAAAATATAACAGCGATAGGAAAACAAAAAAATGTCATTCTGAGCGTAAGCGAAGAATCTTAAAGCTTACACAAAAGATCCTTCGGCGTTGCCTCAGGATGACACGCTTGAAGGTTTGATATTATAATTCGGAGCGTAGCGACCCTTAATTCTGCGTTCTGCACTTTGCATTCTACATTAAAAAAGTTCAGCAGGTTTACTGCTGAACTTTTGGTTTAATTATTCGCCTTTCATTTCAAGGAGCTTGACCTTGCCGTCATAGGAAGCCTGGCTGACCTTGATTGAATCGAAGATAGCTGCTCTGATGTCGTCCTCTGTTGCACCGAGCTCAACGGAGTACTTGCGGTCGATAAAGAGGTTGATAGCCATAATATCTGCAAGTCCGTCAACGTCAATACCGCTTTCAATGCCCTTTTCAGCGTATTCCTTCTTGACGCCGCCAAGACCCATTCTCATCATCCACGGAGCAACGCTGATAATCTTGCGGTCATCGCCCATACCACGTGCAGCATAGACAATCTTAAGGAATTCCTTCCAGGTCTGGTTGTACATGCTGATGGGCCATGCTGTTGCGCCCTTGGATTTTTCAGCCGCACCGACGATAACCTCACCAACCTGACGGACTGTAAGCATAGCTGTGCCGCCGCCCGGATACATTGTGAAGGGGAGCTTATCCATTCTCTTAATCTGCTCGATAAGAATAACCCAAACGGGCTTTCTGCCGGGCTGTGTGCCGAAAATGTAGGGCAGCTCAAGAACGGCAACGTCAAAGTTTTCATCAGCAAAGGAGAAGGCAACGTTTTCCTGGTCAATTCTGCTGCGGATGTAGGGGTGCTTCTCTGTGAGCTTCATATCGGGACGCTCTTTTGCAAGGTAAGCGAAGTATGAGCCGAGGATAATTGCGTTCTTCATACCGACTTCCTTACAAATGGGGAGAAGTCTCTTAAGGGGAGCGATGTTGCACTTGTAGTAAAGGTCGTAAACGGGTGCGGGAGCCTCAACTCTTTCGTCAACGCCTGCGGCGAAAACAAAGCAGTCGCAGCCCGTCATCATTTCCTTGATTTCCTCATCGCTCTTTTCGTAGAGGTTGCAAAGCTCAATTTCCATCTCTTCGGGGATGGGAGCTCCTTCGGGGAGGGGAGGAAGAGCAACGCTCTTTACCTGGTGGCCTCTCTCAATAAAAATTCTTGCGGCCTCACAGCCCAGAAGGCCTGTGCCGCCAATCATAAATACTTTCATCGTAGTGAAAATTCCTTTCGTGGAATAATTTCAAGCAGAGCAGTAGGTTATACTGCTCTGCAAATTAGTTTTATTAACCCTGTGCGTATGCGCCGACCTGCATCATAAAGTCGCCGAGCTGTGCGCCGAATTCGGGAGCACCGTCCATAATCAGCTTGCCTGCCTTAACGGATTCAAGCATATCTGCTGTCTGCATAAGAATGCCAAGTGCGCTGTCGAAATTGTCGAAACGCATTGTGAAGAACGGCATAGCTCTCTTGTATTCGCCACGGCCTGCTCTTGACTTACCTGCCTTGATTCGGATATATGCGCTGACCTCGGGATAACCGTTGACAGCCCATGAGTAAACACGGTCGGGGCTCTTTGAGGTCCAGTCGTGAATAGCATCGTGGCCGTTCTTGTTAAGTGTGCTGATACCGCTGGAGAGCAGGTAGAAGTAGCACTTGACAAGGAGCTTCTTTGTTTCCTCATCCTCGGGAGCTTCCTTAGCTGTGAGGAGAGAGGACATCTTGAGCAGAACCATCATAAAGGAAGCAAAAGCGCCTGTGTGCTTTGCAAGACCCTTCATTTTGGGAAGGTACTGCGGCTTAATCTGACCCTTGAAGAAGGCGTTGAGAGCCTCAATGCTCTTGAATTCAAGCTCAACGTGTGCGTTGTTGGTCAGCTTATCGGTGTGAACAATCCACTCGCCGTTGTTTACAACAAGATGTGTGCCTACCTTGCCCTCGGGAACGTCGGGGCAAAGGGCGCTTATCTGGTAAATTGTGTGAGCGTGCTCAAATTTTTTTGCAAGGTTGGGAACATCGTTTGCGATGACCTTGATGAGCGGGATTGCAGCACAGAGGAAAATTTTATTGGTAAAAACTTCGTCTCTTGTAGACATAAAAATCAATCCTTTCTGCCGTGAAGTTTAATTTTGTATTAAACTTCGTCGTCCCAATCGTCGTCAAGCTCAAAGTCTGCGTTCATTGCTTCACGAACGGCAGCGATGATACCGTTGGAGTCAATGCCGAGTGAGGACATAATGTCTTCGTGCAGACCGATGGGTGCAAACTGGTCCTGAATACCAAGGCGCTTGAATGCACAGCCCTTACCTGTTTCGGCAATAACCTCTGCAACTGCTGCGCCAAGACCGCCGATAACTGAGTGGTCTTCAACAGTGATGATACGGCGTGTGTCCATAATAGCCTTTACAACAGCTTCCTTATCAAGGGGCTTGATTGTATGCATATTGATAACACGAACCTTAAGACCGTCTGCGTTCTCAAGGAAGTTTGCAGCCTGAAGTGCCTGGAATGCGCAGGAGCCGCAAGCGATAACTGTGATGTCGGTACCCTCTTTGAGAGTAACAGCCTTGCCTACCTCGAAGCCGTAGTCTGTTGTTTCGTAAAGAACACGGTCGAAGCCACGGTTGATACGGATGTAGTAGGGGCCGGGGTTCTCGTATGCTGCACGTACTGCGTTAACTGTTTCAAGACCGTCAGCAGGGCAGATAAGAGTGATGTTGGGCATTGAGCGGACAACAGCCATATCGCAGATTGCGTGGTGTGTTGAGCCTGCCTGACCGAAGGATGTACCTGCGTGTGTAGCAATAATCTTTGCGTTTACGTTCTGGTAGCAGATGTCTGTGTGGAGCTGGTCTGCACTTCTGAGTGAAGCGAAAACAGAGAATGTGGAAAGGAAGGGAACAAGACCTGCCCTTGCCATACCTGCTGCAACGCCGAACATATTCTGCTCTGCAATACCTACGTTGAAGTATCTGTCCGGGAAATGCTCGCCGAACATACCGATTTTTGTTGATTTACCAAGGTCAGCCGTGAGAGCGACAACGTCGTCGTGCTCCTGACCGAGTTCTACGAGCGTTTTGCCGTAGTATTCAGCTGTTGAGAAAGCTGTAGATTCAGTAGCTGTGTAAGTAAGTCCACCTGCCATGGCTTATGCACCCTCCTTTTCTGCTCTTTCGCAGCGCTTCTTGTAGAACGCCTCGAGGCTCTTCTTTGCAAGCTCATACTTTTCTTCGTTAAGTGCGCCGTAGTGCCACTTGTAGTCGTTTTCCATATAGTCAACGCCGCAGCCCTTGACTGTGTTAGCAACAATCATAACGGGCTTCTCTGTGTTTTCGTAAGCGTAATCAATAGCTTCGCAAAGCTCCTTGATGTTGTTGCCGTCAACTTCGATAACGTGGAAGCCGAAGGAGCGCCACTTGTCGCAGAAGGGCTCGAGCTTCATAACTTCTTCTGTCGGACCGTCAATCATGCACTGGTTACGGTCAACAAAAGAGATAACGTTTGTGATGTTGTAGTGAGCAATTGTCATTGCTGCTTCCCAGTTGGAGCCTTCGTCACATTCGCCGTCGCCGAGGATGCAGAAGGTCTTGTAGTCCTTACCCTTGATTCTTGCTGCAAGACCTGTGCCTGCTGCAATGGAAAGACCGTGGCCGAGAGAGCCTGTGGAAGCGTCTGCGCCCTTAACCTTGTTGGAGTCAAGGTGGATACCCATCTTGGAGTTGGAAAGGTTGAAGGTTTTGAGCTGCTCGGGGTCGTTGTAGCCGTAGTCGCAAAGAACTGCTGCATAAGCAACGCCTGCGTGACCCTTACTGAGGATGAAACGGTCTCTGTCCTCCCAGTTGGGGTCTTCCTTGTCGAGGTGCATATACTTGTGGTAGAGAACTGTCATCATATCCATGACGCTCATACCGCCGCCGATGTGAGCGGAGCCTGCCCAGTAAGTTGTATCAAGGCAGAGTTTACGCAGCTCATGAGCCTTTTTTTCGAGTGCAAGCCACTCTTGTTTGGTCAATGGCATTTTGTTTTCCTCCTGTATTAAAAATTTTCAATTAAAAGAGTTCGGGGTGATTTGCAGCAACAACCTTAAATGCTTCGTCAGCAACTTCGAGTGTGAGGTTGATGTCCTTATCTGTCATTGCGGCATTCATGAAGTGGTTGTGATGGCTGGAGAAGAAGATGCCTCTCTTGACACACTCAGCAACCCACTCCTGGTGGAGCATCATGGAGTTGTCGTTTGCTATTCTGAGGTAGAAGAGTGCAGGCTCACCGGAAACGACAAGGTTGAAGCCGTTGTTTTCGGCAGCAGCCTTGAGGCCGTTTGTGAGCATAAGACCCTTTTCACGGAACAGCTTGGGTGTGTCAAGTTTCTTCATCTTTTCAATACAGGCCATACCTGCTGCGAAGGGAACGGAGCTGAGCCAGTAGCTGCCGGTGTAGCTGAGTGAACTGACAGCGCTCTTGAGGGAGTCCTTACCGCAAAGGCAGGAAACGTTCCAGCCGTTTGCAATAGCCTTACAGAAGCAGATAAGGTCAGCCTCAAAGCCGTAGTAGTGGTCGGAGCCTGCAAGGTCAAGACGGAAGCCGCAGCGAACGTCATCAACGATAAGAACGATGCCCTTGCGTGTGCAAAGCTCACGAACCTTCTGCCAGTAGCCCTCTGCGGGTGTTTCGTTGTCCTTGTAGTTGCCGTGCATATAGGGTGTGGAAATGAAAGCGGCAATTTCGCCTTCGTTTTCAGCAACGAGCTTTTCAAGTGCCTCGAAATCGTTCCAGTCAACATAGAGGTTGTTTGCAACATCCTCGGGGATAACGCCGGGGTAGTCAACCTTCTGTGTCCAGGGAGAAACGCCGTGGTAGAAGCCGTTAACGAAGATAATCTTCTTGCGGTGTGTTGCTGCACGGGCAGTCATAATAGCGGCTGTTGTAACGTCGTTACCGTTCTTGGCAAAGAATGCCCAGTCTGCACAGTTGACTGTGTCAACCATAAGCTCTGCAAAATCAACAGTGATTCTGCTGGGAGAGGTTGTACAGTTGCCGAGCTTTGACTGTGCGATAGCTGCTGCATCAACATCCTTGTCGCAGTAGCCGAGAACGTTGGGGCCGTAGGCACACATATAGTCAATGTACTTGTTGCCGTCAACATCCCAGAAGTATGCGCCCTTTGCCTTGTCGCCGAAAAGCGGCCAGTCGCAAACGGGGATGAAGTTACCCTCTGCCGGGCCGAGGTGGCCGTAAACACCTGAGGGGATTACCTTTGTTGCTCTGTCGAAGAGCTCACGGCTTACTTTATGTTCGTAAATAGGAAAACTCATTGTCGTGCACCTCCGTTATGCTAAGTACAGAGCTACTCTGTCGAGTATTCTGTTAAGGTTATCGATCATATTGATCATGCCCTTCATCGTGATTGTACCTTCACCGATGCAGGCAACGGCATTGACCTTGCCGTCAAAAAGGTCACGTGCCAGGTCGAGGTTTGCGAACTCCATAGCGGCACGGGGATTTTCGCTTGCCTTCTTGATTGTGACAAGGCGGTGATTCTTTACACGGATGGTTGCTGCAACACAGTCCTTGATGCCGAAAGCGATTTCGCCGTCGGGAATAAGGTGTGCGGAGAACTTACCGATCTGGTCGTTGTTTGCAATCTGTGCAAGAGCAACGGCGATTGTGTAGAACATCAGCTTTGTGCTGGTTTCAAAGAACTCTCTGTCCTCAAGGTCCTTCGGGTCGGGACGCATAAGAGCGGAAAGTCTGTCTGTCAAGGGTGTGAAGACCTTGAGCAGGAACTTGATGTGCTGGAAGCCCTTTGAGGGGATGGGTGTTACCGTGCCGTCGATAAGACCGTTGAACTTTTCGCAAGAGCTGAACGGGAGCTTAACGTCACAGTCTGAACAGCCCTGCTCCATGCGGCAGCGGCCGTTTTTGAAATAAAGTGTGGCTTTGGGGCCGTCGGCAACGTCGAAGCCAACTGAAATGGGCTTCTGGTTTGAAAGGATTGCGGAAGCGACAGGGTCGATTTCGCAAAGGTTTTCAAGCGTACCGAGAACAGCGTACATATTGATGTAGGCCATTGTCTTTGAGTCTGTCAATGTGATATGATCTGTCAAAGCACATTCCTCCTTAGATAGGCGAGAAACTTGAATTTGCCCGCAGGCACTGCGCCTATATTAAATCACCTTATTTTAACAAAATATTATAATACTTGTCAACATAAAAAGCCTGTATTTAACAAATATTTAATTTGTTGAAAAAATTTTTTGTGCATAGTGCTACAAATTTATAGAGGGAATTTGGTTAATTCTCAAGGAGAAAAAACATTTTATATTGACAAAAGAAAAAAGCGGTTTTATAATTCTGTTTTGGAAAGGGAGATGAGGTATGAAAATGAATACAAAAAGAATGGTTTTGACGGCTCTGCTGGCAGCACTTACCTGTGTTGCAACGCTGATAATCCGTATACCCTCGCCGCTTCACGGCTATATTAATTTAGGTGACTGTATAGTCCTCGTTTCGGGCTGGCTGCTCGGCCCTGTTTACGGTCTGCTTGCCGCAGGCATAGGCTCAGCCCTTGCGGATGTTTTTGCAGGCTATTTTGTCTATGCACCTGCAACCTTTGCAATAAAAGGTCTTATGGCGCTTGCCGCATATTTTATATTCAAGGCATTGTCAAACACTAAAATTTCCAAAGCAGGTTACATAATCAGCGGTATTGCCGCAGAATTAATAATGATAGGCGGCTACTTCATTTTCGAAGGCTTCCTCTACGGCTTCGGAGCCGTGCTTGTAAATATTCCGCCAAACGCCGTGCAGGGTGCGGCAGGTGTCATCGTCGGCACATTGCTGATAGCGGTTATCAACAAAACACATATTGCAAAAAGACTGATGTAACAAAAAAGAGATTGCTTTATCCGATGCGGTAAAACAATCTCTTTTGCTTATAATACTATATATGCTTAATAATCAAAGTGCAAAAATTGCACTCATGTTTAAAGATATAGTGCAAAATTTGCACTTCTTGATTGACAACAAAGTGCAAATATGTTATACAGTAGTAAAGAGGTGAGAAATCAATGTCTGAACTCAAAGCTTTGCGCATTTCAAAAAAACTTACCCAACAGCAGGCGAGTGCTTTGCTCGGTGTTTCTTTGCGTTCCTATAAACAGTATGAAAACGATGCAGAAAAAGAAAACTCTATAAAATACAGATATATGTTGGAAACGCTTGAAAAATATATCGCAGTAGATGAAGAACACGGCATACTTACAATGGATGAAATAAAAAGTGCGTGTAAAACTGTGCTTGATGAATATGAAGTGAAATATTGTATTCTATTCGGCTCTTACGCAAAAGGCACGGCAACCGAAACGAGCGATGTTGATTTGTTGGTTTCTGCCAATGTCGGAGGTATGCGTTTTTTCGGGTTGGCAGAAAGGCTGAGGACACAGTTGAGAAAAAAAGTTGATTTGCTGGATATAAGACAACTTAAAGATAATACAGAGCTGTTGGATGAAATACTGAAAGACGGGGTGAAGGTTTATGAACAATGAAAAGAACGATAAGTATTATATAGAGAAAATTCTCAAGGATTTAAAGTTTATATCAGAGCATATTGAAGGTGTTTCGGAAGAGTGTTTGCAGTCTGACGAAGTGTTGCTCGACTCAATGCTGTTCCGTCTTATACAGGTGTATGAGAATTCCAGAAAACTCACTCAGAATTATAAAGAAGAGCACAGCTCTGTTCCGTGGTTGGATATTGCAGGTTTCCGCAACCGGATAGTTCACGATTACGGTAACGTTGATTTAAGTGTAGTGTATCAGACGGTAACGCAGGACGTGCCGTGGCTTATAGAAGAAATAGAAAAAGGATGAAAAAAGAGAGCTTCAGGAGTTTTTTTCTGAAGCTCTCATATTTTTATGCGTTGAACAGCTTTGCAAATGCGCCGATTATCGTTACGAAGAATCCCGAAATGAATTCTAAAATATTGTCGGCGTTTGCCATATTGACGTCAAAGCGGTTTACTTCCTCGTTGGTTGCAGGGGTAAAGCGGATGTGGTCGAGGCTGATGTCGGCGTTTTCGCCCGAGAAGCAGAAAACAATATTACGAACGAAACCTAATTTGTCGTTGGCAAAGAGTATGCCGCATTCGTTGCCCCACAGGCAGAGCTTGTCGAGGTTTAGCGTAACCTGATGCCACTCACCGTCGGCAGGAATTACCGATTCGGGCTGTCCCGCAGCAGTATCGGCAGGGGAATACCACAGCGCCTTGTTTTCGTAAAGCTTCAGCCCGTCAAAGGTGATGTCAGCCGTGCCGTTGTTACGGACATAGAAGCTGACCGTGCCGTAATTGCTCAGACACCTTTCCTCATCAAGAAAATTAACTGCTGCAAAGCCGTCCTCATAAATTCTCAGCGGCGAAACGGAGAAGGTTCTGCCGCTTGCCTTTATGTTCATGCCGCCGTTGCCGCTGTATGCGTTGGCGGAATTGAAAGCAATATCGGCGTTTTCAGCCGTCCAGCTGCTGTAGAAGCCGGAATTTTTCTCGCCGTTGTTGCGCCATACCGTGTCGCTTTCACATTCTGCCCAAGGCCTTTCAAGCCAATACTGCATGTTGTATGCGGGGTCGGTTACAAACGGAGCAACGGGTAAGATTTTTTCGCCGTTTCTGAGGGCAAAAAGATTTGCGGAATGGTTATTTACACAATAGCCGTAGGCTGCAGAAACAGGGCTTTCAACGCTGTCAGCCCAGATTCTGACGGTGTCGGCAGAAACGATTTCAGCTTGTGCCTGAACATAAACTCCGTCCTCACCGCAGATTGAAAAGCACCTGAGCTCGCCTTCGGCGGCAATGCCTTCGTCGGTGTTTTCGAGTGTGGCATAAATGCTTGAGTCACGAATTTCGGCGGATTTAAGGCTTGCTGCAGTATGAGCAGCGCCGGCGCTGTAAAGCATGCTTGCGGCACAAGCTGCCATACGGTCGCCAACCTCCTCCTTGTGCTCGGGGTGAATAACTCCAACGTCAGGCGTGTAGGTAACGGGCAGGTCGTGCAGCGTAATCATTGCTCTTGAATCGGGCTGTGCCTTTTGCATCAGCGTATAGCCCAAATTCCACGCAGGAAGCTTCCAGCCGCCATCCGAATAGATATAGGGAGCAAGCTGTGTGTAAATTACGGGCAGAAGTCCGTCTTCATACTCAAAAAGCTGAGTGTAGGATTTTTGCAGAAGATTAAAGGCACGGGAGTAACGCTCAATGCTCCAATCATTTATAAGATCTGTTTCGCCCTGGTACCATATTATACCCGAGGGACGGAAATGACGCACGGCGTGAATTCTCAGGTTGTAGTTTACCGTCATAGCGTTGTAGCAGTCGATTTCGGTCGGAACCCAGCTTTCTTTAGGAATGTAGGGGCTCATATTAGTGTCTGAAAGGAAATCGTTCTTAACGGCTTCGTCACCCTCAATTGCTTCTCGTGAGAGCCAGGAGCCGATTGATGTGCCGCCGAGAGAAATGTTGAGTATGCCTATGGGCATATCAAGCTCCTCAAGCAGCTCTTCTGCAAAGAAGAAGGCTACGGCGCTGACTGAGTAAATGAGCTGTTCTTCACCTGTAATCCAGTTTGCATCCGCAATATCCTCACGGGGGTCAACGGGGTTTATGTTGTCCGGAGCATAGGCTTCGGAAAGCATAGCTCTTATCCATTTGCTCTGCTTTACACCTGCGGCAAAATCCTCACGGGCGGTAAGTGCTCCGGCAAGAGGGAACATCATATTGCTCTGACCGCCTGCAAGCCACAATTCGCCGAAAACAACTCTTTCGAGGGAATCAAACTCGTTGCCGTTGCATTTAAGAATAACGGTGTATTCCTCAAAGCTGCCCTTGGGAGCGACAAAGGAAACGGAGAAAATTCCGCTTTCGTCGGTAACGGCTTCGCCCGAAGCTATGCTCCTGCCGTCAGCGCCGAAAAGCTGGGCAGAAATGCTGCTTCCTGCAGGCGCCTTGCCGGCAAAAACAGCATCCTTTTCCTGCTCAAAGAGCATATCGTCATCATAAATCTTGTAAAGCTCTGCTTCCGTTTCGCTTGCAAAAGCCGTAGATGCACACGAAAAAAGAATGCAGACACCGAGGAATAAAGCGAGAAATCTTTTCTTCATTATTTATCAGTCTCCTCTTGAAATTTTATATATTAGTGCTAATATATAGGTATTTTAATTTTATCAATTTAAAGCCGGGAAGTAAATGACGACTTTAGATAAAAAAAGCGTCCTGATTTGCTTCGGTTATTCGACTGTATTTTAGAATACCATAAAGAAATAAGGATTGCAAGAAACGGAGAAAACTTATGTTTACTGTTTTGCTTTGTATAATATATCTCGGGTTTGTAAGCCTGGGTCTGCCGGATTCGCTTTTCGGTGCGTCGTGGCCCGTGCTTCAGCCGCAGCTTGCTGTGCCGCTTTCCTTTGCGGGCTTTGTTACAATGACTGTTTCGGGCGGTACGATTATATCCAGCCTGCTTTCCGACAGGCTGACGGCACGCTTCGGCGCAGGCAAAGTAACAGCGGTCAGTGTCGGCATGACCGCAACAGCACTGCTTGGCTTTTCGTTTTGCACCGAGTTCTGGATGCTCATACTCTGTGCAATTCCGCTGGGCTTGGGCGCAGGAGCGGTTGATGCGGCGCTGAACAATTTTGTTGCGCTTCATTTTTCCTCAAAGCATATGAGCTGGCTTCATTGCTTCTGGGGTGTGGGCGCAAGCATCAGCCCGTATATAATGAGCTACTGGCTTGCCCGTGATTCGCAGTGGGCAAACGGCTACAGAACGGTAGGTATTATTCAGGTTGTATTTACCGTAATTTTGTTCATAAGTCTGCCGCTGTGGAAGAAAATGAACGTGAACGAAAAAGGCGAAACTGTTGAAAGGCACGAGCCGAAAAAGCTGAGTGAAATTATAAAAATAAAGGGCGTAGCAAGTGTTCTGGTTTCGTTCTTTGCTTACTGTACGATTGAAGGCACGGTGTTTTCGTGGACGAGCAGCTACCTTGCTCTCGGCAGAAATTTCGACGTTGAGTTTGCCGCCGAATGTGCATCGCTGTTTTATCTGGGAATGACGTTCAGCCGTTTTGTTACGGGCTTTTTTGCCGATAAGCTCGGCGATAAAAGGCTTATCCGTTTTGGCTACGCCGTCACCTTTGCAGGCTTTGCGCTTATGCTGCTTCCGCTTGAAAGCAGCACGCTGTGTCTGGCAGGTCTGTTTATAGCCGGCTTTGGCAGCGGACCTGTTTACCCTGCAATTATTCACTCTACACCGACTAACTTCGGTGCAGAAAATTCGCAGGCAATTATCGGCATTCAGATGGCGGCTGCCTATTGCGGCACAACCTTTATGCCGCCCGTGTTCGGCCTTATAGCCAACTATGTTGATATACGCCTGTTCCCCGTGTTCCTTCTTTTCTTCGGTGTCCTCGGTACCGTGCTTATGGAGCAGCTCAATAAAACCGTTGCTAAAGCGAACAAATAATACATAATATTTAAAAGCCAATGCGAAAGTAAAAATCGCATTGGCTTTGTAGGTCAAATATTAAATTTATCATTAAAGATTTTATCCGAGAGCTCCGAAAAAAACGAGGGCGTAGATATTTGACTTTGCAGACCTATGCTTTCCCATGTTGCAGTCCATATAAGATAAGGCGAAAGAGGCAAGGACTCTTTTACCTTCAAGTGGCATCCGTCACGAAGAAGCAAACCGTCTTCAGCCATTTTCCGTGCATCGAAATACAGCCGTGCCCCCGTAAGGTATTCTGCCTTGGTGTCCATAACAATTTTTCCCTGCTGCTTTGAATTGACAACAATTTCACCTGCAACGCCCGTGCCGAACATTATGTAATCGCAAAGGTCAGCAGGGTCGCCGAGCAGTGCTCCGATAGGCGGAACAATTTCACCTGTTTTATTAATGCGGAGCAAATTATAGCTTTTGAGCATACCGTCAGTTTTTATTTGCACCCAATTGCTTAACGGTGTGCTGTGTATCAGCACTTCAGGTTCGTTCTCACGAAGATATGCATCGTTAAAACTGTGTCCGCTGTAATGATGTTTGGCGGCTTCAAGCTCCTCTTGCGTCATTACAAGAACAATATTTTTCCCTTGGACTTCATTAAAACTTATAAAATCACCAACAGATATATGCCAGTCGTTACACAATACCCGACTGGTTTTTACCATGTATGTGCAACCGTTGTTACTGCCGACCAACTGACGGTAATCTGTGCTGTCGGTAAGAATAAATATAACCCACGAATCATCGTATTCACAGCAAGTAAAAGGATTTATTCCGTCCTCATTAAAACTGTCCACACGGTAAATCACTTCGAGTTCTCCTTAAAAACATTATCTTTCACAAGAGCACATCTTTTTAACAAATTATAACACAACACATTGATTTAGTCAAAAGTATTCATTATTCATCAGCGAAGAGGCTTCATTTTTCATTATTCATTCGAAAATCCGTTTTCGGAAATGAATAATGAATGATGAATAATATTGAATAATACAAGCGAAAATCCGCCCACTTTCGTGAACGGATTTTTGCTTGGAGCTGGTGACGGGAATCGAACCTGCAACCTGCTCATTACGAATGAGCTGCTCTGCCATTGAGCCACACCAGCAAATATTTAAGTTACCGATATATTATAAACAAAGTTTCGGTTATTTGCAAGTGTTTTTTATAATTAGAGGAAAATTTATTTAAAAATATAAAAATCTTTATATAAAAAACGGGCTTTTACTTGCAAAAAGGTATATTAGCAATTATAATATTATGAGTAACTTTTTTAAAGGACGGATAAACGAAATGAAAAAAATACTTTGTGCGCTGCTTATGCTTTCAATGGTGTTCTGTTTTGCTGCCTGCGGCGACAAGACTCCCGACGTAAGCCCCACCGAAAGCACGAAAAAGGCTCCCGGCTTCGACTGGCCCGACAACCTTCTTTTCGGCGATGTTCCGGGTCCTGCTGACCGTGTTGACCTTTACAACGAAAAGAAGAACGACCGTGGCTATGTTTACGAGTTTGCCGTTAAGGATATGGGCTACGAGGAATACAGAGCGTATATTCTGCAGCTTGAAAAGGCGGGCTTTGAAATTTATGACCCGAGCGGTCTCGGCCTTGTAAAAACCGAAGACAGACTGCCCGAAGCTCTGAGCGAGGGAAGCTATAATTCCTCCTGGGCAGGCAGCAGAAAGGGTCTGTATGTCGCAACCTTCTGGTTTGGCGATGAATACTACAAAGAGCACGACCTTGCCGACGATGTAAATTTCAGAATGACCTTCTACACATATAATGCATTCGATGCGGTAAAATAAAGGAGAATTAAAATGATTTCACAGCTTGCAAAGCCCGTTTCGGGCGAAACAGTAGCAACAATGAAAACCTCTATGGGCGATATTAAAATCCGTCTTTTTCCCGAGGCGGCACCCAAGACGGTTGAGAATTTCACAACACACGCAAAGAACGGCTATTACGACGGCCTTATTTTCCACCGTGTAATCAACGATTTTATGATTCAGGGCGGCGACCCGACGGGCACAGGCTGCGGCGGCGAAAGCATCTGGGGCAGCACCTTTGAGGATGAATTCTGCACAGACCTTCATAACCTGCGTGGCGCTCTTTCAATGGCAAACGCTGGCCCCGGCACAAACGGCAGCCAGTTTTTCATCGTTCAGGCAGACAAGGTCAGCCGTGACCTTGTTGAGCAGATGGAGCAGCTTTCCGACAGAGGCTTCCCCACAGAAACAGTTGAGAATTATAAGGCTGTCGGCGGTACACCGTGGCTCGATTACAAGCACACCGTTTTCGGTCAGGTTTTCGAGGGTATGGACGTTGTTGACGCTATCGCAAACGTAAAGACAGCCCGTGGTGACAAGCCGGTTGAGGATGTTGTAATAAACACAATTGTTATAGAAACTCTTTAAGTTTTCAGAACAGCCGTATCAATTGTCTGATATGGCTGTTTTACTTTTTATTGTATTGGTGTTGACCTTGTGTGCATATAATAATAGATAAGTAATTTAAAGCGCCGGCATCAAAATGCACAAACGGCAAACGTTAGCACAGGCTAACTTTTCGGCATACTGACGAAAATGAAAAACAGCTGAAAAATGAGTTGACTTTCACAAGCTGCGGCTGTATAATTCAGGTAGTTAGCAAAGGCTAACAACTACAGATTATGGCGGTGATGGTATGACTCTGCACTCTGCGCAGGAAGGAAAGGAATACATAATTGACCGTATTGAAACAGACGATGAGGAGCTTGATGCGTTCCTGTTTTCGCTTGGCTGCTACAGCGGCGAGCCGATTACAGTTGTTGCCCGTCAGCGCAGCACCTGTGTGGTATCAATCAAGGACGGCAGATACTGTATCGACCGTCAGCTTGCGGACACAATAAAAGTTTTTGATATATGAAAAGGCAGGGTGGCGAGTATAATCCTAACCCGTTTTTTTACGGAGTGAAGTTAGCTTTGACTAACCCTGGCGAACAGCATTTTAAAAGGAGGTACCCCGTATGCGTATTGCTTTAGCGGGCAATCCCAACAGCGGCAAAACCACAATGTACAATGCCCTGACCGGTCAGAACGAAAAGGTCGGCAACTGGGCGGGTGTTACCGTTGACAAGAAAGAACATTCCATCAAAAAGAGCCTTTACAGCGGCGCAGAGCTTACGGCGGTTGACCTGCCGGGCGCTTATTCGATGTCTCCCTTCACCTCGGAGGAGAGTATTACAAGCTCCTATGTTAAGAATGAAAAGCCCGATGCTATTGTAAACATTGTTGATGCGACGAATCTGAGCCGCAGCCTTTTCTTTACAACTCAGCTGCTCGAGCTGAACATTCCGGTTGTAGTTGCTCTTAATAAGAATGATATAAACAAAAAGAAAGAAACCGAAATAAACACAAAGGCACTTTCCGATAAGCTCGGATGCCCCGTTATTATGACGGTTTCCACCACGGGTGAGGGTCTTGACGAGCTGGTAAAGACGGCTGTTGAGCTTATCGGCAGGGGACAGAAAGCCCCCTATATTGACGGCGGTGTAAATCTGTCCGACAAGGCTTCCGTCAAGGCGGCAGACAGAAGGCGCTTTGAATTTGTTAACTCAATTGTAAAGACCGTTGAAAAGCGCAAGGTTTTCACAAGGGACAGAAATATTCACGATAAAATAGATTCCGTTCTTACAAACAAGTTCCTCGGCATTCCGATTTTTGCCGTTGTAATGTTCCTTGTTTTCTGGATTTCTCAGGCAGGCCCCGGCGTATGGATTGCAGATGCTCTTACCGCCCTTCTCGAAAAGGGTCAGGAATGGGTAGGCTCTCTGCTTGCAAATGCAAATCCGCTTCTTTACGCTCTGCTTGTAGATGGTGTTATCGGCGGCGTAATTGCCGTTATCGGTTTCCTTCCGCTTGTTATGGTTATGTACTTCCTCATTGCTCTGCTTGAGGATTGCGGCTATATGGCACGTGTTTCCGTTGTGCTTGACCCGATTTTCAAAAAGGTAGGCTTGAGCGGTAAATCCGTTATCCCGTTTGTTATCGGCACAGGCTGTGCTATTCCCGGAGTTATGGCGTGCCGAACAATACGCAACGAGCGTGAGCGCAGAGCAACCGCCTTGCTTGCGCCGTTTATGCCGTGCGGAGCAAAGCTGCCCGTTATCAGCCTTTTTGCGGGTGCGTTTTTTGAGGATGCCTCGTGGGTAGGCCCGCTGATGTATTTTGTCGGCATAGTAATAATTTTCTTTGGTGCGCTCGTTATTAATAAAATTACGGGTGCAGGTGCGAAAAAATCTTTCTTTATTATCGAGCTTCCCGAGTATAAAATTCCCAGCCTTGCAAGGGCAACAATGGCTATGCTCAGCCGTGGTTGGGCTTACATAGTAAAGGCGGCTACAATCATTCTTCTTTGTAACACAGCCGTTCAGGTTATGCAGTCGTTTACCTGGAGCTTTACTCCTGCAGAAACTGCAGACACATCAATCCTCGCTTCAATCGCAGGCCCGTTTGCTTATCTTCTTGTTCCCGTTGTCGGTGTTCTCTCCTGGCAGCTTGCAGCCCCCGCCGTTACAGGCTTTATCGCAAAGGAAAACGTTGTCGGTACGCTTGCAGTTTGCTTTGTAGGACTTGAAAATCTTATTGATACCGAAGAGCTTGCAATGCTGGAAGGCGCAGGCAGTGAGGTTGCAGGCGTTATGGCAATCACAAAGGTTGCTGCCCTCGCTTACCTTGTGTTCAACCTCTATTCACCGCCCTGCTTTGCGGCAATCGGTGCTATGAACAGCGAACTCAAAAGCGCAAAGTGGCTTTTCGCAGGTATCGGTCTCCAGCTCGGCACAGGCTTTACAGTGGGCTACCTTGTTTACCAGATTGGTACACTTATCACAACAGGTGCTTTCGGCGCAGGCTTCTTCCCCGGTCTTATAGCAGTTGCAGTGTTCGCCGCTATACTTATAATGCTGAGTATAAAAGCAGATAAAGAAGTAAAAAAAGAAAAAGCCGAAAAGGCACAGAAGGCTTTTGCGGCAAAGAAATAATCAATTACAGCAGAAAGGAGCAGTCGGATGGAAAACTATATCATTATTGCAGTTGTCGTGATAATTGTTGCGCTTGCAGGTATCTATGTTTACAAAGCCAAAAAAAGCGGCAAAAAGTGTATAGGCTGTCCCGATTCGGGCTCCTGCGCCGGAAACTGCGCAGGCTGTAACGGCTGCCGCAGTTCAGCAGAAGATAAATAATTTTCCTCTTTTACCATACATACTTTTAAAATCGTGCCCTGTGTCATTACGATACGGGGCACGGTTTTTGTTTGCGTAATTTCATAAAGTATGTTAATATTAACTTAACTAACACATTCTAGCACTTTGTCTCATCTAAAACTTCGAAGTAGGGGCGGCTATCAGCCGCCAGCAAACCACGCTGTATCAATACGGGCAGATAGTATCCGCTCCTACTAAAACATATCTTTATAAGGGATGATAGTATGGATATTCGAGAAGTTTATAAACAATTAACAAACATTGATATTGAACAACAAAAGAAAATTTGGGATGAACGAGGCAAAGGATACTATGGTGAGTATCTTTTGTTTTGCAAATTGTATCAGTCACTTACAGGCAATGGGAAAATTCTTATGAATTTAAATGTGCCTGTAAATGAATCAAACACAACGGAAATAGATTTGGTTTTAGTGCACGAAACAGGATTATATGTTTTTGAGATAAAGCACTACAAAGGAACAATTTACGGAAAAGATACTGATGCAATTTGGACTCAATATTTCAGAACAGTTAAAAATAACACGTTTAAAAATCCAGTATTGCAAAATGAATATCACATAAGTGCTTTGAAAAAATTGTTTCCTGATATACCAATTCATTCTTGTATTGTATTTACAAGTAATGAGTGTGATAACAAAGTAATAAATTCTAATGAAAATCTGGACATTTGTTACCTTGACAATTGCTACTCAACTATCAGCAAAAGATTTTCAAAAAGCACAAAAAATTATTCAATGCAAGAAATAGACGAGGTGTTTACAAAACTATCATCTTATTCACAAATGCAAGAAAAAGTGCTGATTGATTCAAAAGAAGCAGACTTTTTCGAGTGGGTAAATCCTGTTGTTGCAAAGTTTGGTGAAGCTAAGGCAGAACTTGAAAGAGAAAAGCAAAATCTCTCTGCTCAAATAGAGAACAATAAAAAATCATTAAAAGCACAAAAAAGGAAAAATGCAGGTATTATTGCATTGACGGTTGTTGCTTGCATAATTGTATCTTTTTTTGCTACTTCTGCAGTTGTGCAAAAGAATAATAAAGAATTAAAGAACTTTCAACAAGAACTTGAATTGTTTAAGCAGAATTTTTTGCACGTAGATGAAATAGATAATGAATATATAGATGATTTAAAATCTTATGTTGATGTTTCCGATGTAAAACTATCAAAGCTGACGGATGATGCGGTTTCGTTTTCTGCCAATCTTTCTGTGGCAACGGAAGTTTACGGTATATCTTTTGCAGAAGACTCTAAATATGTAGTTATGACGAAAACTGGAAAAGTTTTTGAATATGATGTTTTTGGACAAGGAATAAAGTATGGTATTTATTCAAGTACTCTCGGTAAAGGTATTCAAAGTAAAGGAAAGTTGTCGTCACAGTTCTATGGAATATCAAACAAGAATGATGTAGCATATATAAAAATTACAAAAGTAAAACTATTCAAAGTAGATGATATATCAAGAGCACCAATTAAAGAGAATCTAGAAATTGAATTGTACTCAAAATAACAGAAAACTCTCCCGTGAGATTCTTACGGGAGAGTTTTTTAGTGAAGTTTATATCAAGAATACATTATTCTTTCTGCGCCGTTTTGCATATGGTAATAAATCTGCAGGGAGAAGCGGTAGTAATTCTGGAAATCCTCATAGGTTGCAAAGAAAGCCTTGCCGGGCTTTTCGCCCTCTGTGCCTCTTACAATACCCATAAATACTGCGTATTTGTCAGCGGCTTCCACCATATAGTCGTACCACATCTGCAAATTCTGATTGCCGACATATTTGTACAGCTTTTTGTCTTCCTTTATGCGCCTTACTGCGTTTTCAATGCTTGCAAGGTAGTCGGGCAGCTTTTCTTCCGCAAGGTAGAAATCGCCTGTGCTGAGTGCCTCGTCAAAGGGGTTGGGAATGTTGAGTATGCCAACCAGCTTCTGTGCATCTTCCTTTGAAAGAGTGCCGTTGAGGGCGTAGGTTTCACCCTCGGGAATTTCCTTGAGGGTGGTGGGCTCCTTGTTGGTGTCGGGGGTCTGGAGAGCACCGCCGGTGGAGCTTGTTGTTTCGGCAGGCTTGGTAGTTGTTTCTTCTTTGTTTGTTGTAGTGTCTGATTTTGTTGTTGCGTTTACAGAGGGTGCCGTGGTGTCAAGGTCGATAAGCTCGTGGTCAACCTCAACGCTTTGTGCAACCGTTGTCTGTGACTGCTTGATTGTTTCGCCCTCGGGGGTGGTTACAATGTAGCCGCCGTCCTCGGTTACAGGCGGGTCATAGGGTGCAAGCTCGGTAATACCGTCCTTGTCGGTTACGGGCTCACCCTTTTCGTCAGTAACAACCTCGTAAACGGCGCTTTCGCCGTCCTCAAAGGTTATAACCTCTGTGTGCGGCGGTGTGTAAAGCTCGCCCTTGTTGTTTTTACCGCAGGCCGCAAGGCAGAAAATAACGGTAAAAACAAGCAGAATGCAAAGTCCTTTTTTCATTCTTCTCTTTCCTTTCTTTATCTGTTTTTAAGGTGTCGGATTATGCTTTTTATGTTGTTTTCCGTGTGCAGACTCAGCTCTGCCGGACGCAGGCTTTCAAGCCTGTGAGCGTCGGACGAGGTGAGAATTTTCATATTATTGAGCACGGGAAATTTCTCTTTCAGAGCGTGCACATCGCCCATAGGCGAAACCTCGGCAACCTCAAAGCCCATTTCGGGTGTAATCATACCGAGGTTTGAAATAACGCTGTAGCTGCTTCGGTCTATATGTGCAGGATAGCACACTCCGCCGTAGCCGTCAACCAGTTTCTCAACATCGTCAATTGAAATGCTGCTCGCCATTGTCAGCAGTATTTCCTGCTCGCCGAGTATTTTGTCGGTTTCGTCCATTATTAACTGCGTGCCGAAAATTTCGGGCCTGTTCTTAATCTGCGGAGCACCACGCAGAACAAAATCGGAAAAATCCTCTGCCGCCTTCAACTCCTCAAAAAGGCAGACTACGTGTACCTCCTCGCAGGTGCAAAGCTCCATTCCGGGAATTACGGTTATGCCTGCCTGCTCGCCTGCACGCATTGCCGCACCGCAGTTCTGGCAGGAGTTGTGGTCGGTGAGGGCTATAGCCTCCATACCCATAATAGCCGAAAGGTTTACGAGGTTGTACGGCGTCATATCCTCCTCTGCACAGGGGGAGAGGCAGGAATGAATGTGAAAATCGTAAAACAGGCTCATATCAGCTTTGCTATCTTTGCGCCAAGGTCAAAGGCACTTTCTGCCGAGCGAAGAACTATAACGCCGTTCTGCTTTGCACGGGTGAGGGCGTCCTCATCAAACACGGCGTTTTCCGTGAGCAGTATGCAGGCAACGTCGGCAAGCACGGCAACACCTACCGAGTTGACGTTACCCATTACGGTCAGCCAGCAGTCGCCTTCCTTTGCCTTGGACATAACCCAGCTCAAAAGGTCGCCGCAGTAGCCGCCCGTAATCTGTTTTTTCTCTGCAAGCTCACCGCCGCAGAGAACCTCAAGCGAAAATTCATCAATAAGATTTTTAACTGTCATAATTATTCGTCCCTTTCTTTTGCTCTGTAGGGTGCAGGGATAAGCTCACGGTCAACGCCGCTGAGCTGGTCACGCAGCCTGAAAACGCAGTCCTTTTCCGAGGCAAATCCCCTGACTATATCGTCCGCAAGTGCCGCACACGAGGGCGCTCCGCAGGTGCCGCAGTCAAGACCGGGCAGCTTATCGAGAATTTCACGCTTTTGCGCCATCTTTCTCATAGCCTCGGGCACGGTGTCCGCCAGCTTCATAACGTCTGTTGCCTGGAGTGCCTTGTGCCAGAACATACTGTCGGGCACGTCTGACGTGTCAAGGCGGTTGCAGGAAACGGGCAGATACTTGCGAAGGCGCTTAATTCTTGCCTTTGCAACATAGGGGTTTTCATAGGTCAGCGCACCGCCCACACAGCCGCCTGTGCAGGCATTGAGCTCGATAAAATCAATATCGGGCAGCTTTTCGTCCTCAAGCTCGTTGAGAATGTTTATAACGTTGTCAATTCCGTCTGCCGCAAGGCAGTTATCCTTAAGAAGCGAGTTTGCCTCACCGCCGCCCGTAGCCCAGCCGACACCGATAACGCCCGAATCCTTGATTGACTGTGTTTCGGTCAGGTGGTTCATCTCGTGCACAAGGGCAGGGTATATATCCTTAATCGCAATTGCGCCGTTGATGTTGGATTTTTCAAGGCAGACGGGGGCTTTGAGCGCAGTTACCTTTGCAGGGCACGGTGTGATGAAAAATACGCCGATGTCCTTGTCGTCAAGTCCCGTGTCCTTCCTTGCCTTTTCTCTTGCTATGCCGCCTGCAACCTCCATTGGCGAGGTCAGCGGCACAACGTGCTCAATAAGGTTGGGGTAATTTACCCTTATCAGCCTTACAACCGCAGGGCAGGCAGAGGAAATTACGGGCTTTTTGAGCATACCCTGCTCAAAGAGCTTCCTCGTCGCATCGCTTACAAGCTCAGCCGCCTTTGCAACCTCAACAACGTCGTCAAAGCCGAGCTTTTTAAGAGCGGTCAGCACGTAGTCAACATCGTCAAGATTGTTGAATTGGCCGTAAAGCGCAGGCGCAGGCACGGCAACCTTGTATTTGAAATTATGTATCTGTTCAAGTGAATCGTATTCGGCCGATTTTGCGTGGTACGGGCACACACGGATACATTCGCCGCAGTCAATACAGCGCTCCTTGATAATATGCGCCTTACCCTCACGCACTCGGATTGCGCCCGTGGGACAACGCTTGATGCAGTTTGTACAGCCACGGCATTTTTCCGAATCCAACCGAACGGAGTGATAAAAATCCGACATTTCTTCCTCCTGAATTGCAGCTTGTTTTTTGAATGCAGAGTGTAGAGTGCAGAGTGCAGAACTAAGGGTCGCTTCGCTCCATTCTGCGTTCTGAATTCTGCGTTCTGCGTTAAACTTAAAATTTATTTCACATAAATTTTAAGTGTCATTACCGTGCCTTCGCCAAGGACGGTATCTATTTTCATTTCGTCTGTATATTTCTTTATGTTGGGCAGACCCATACCTGCGCCAAAGCCCAGCGCACGCACCTGGTCGGGGGCTGTGGAGTAGCCCTCCTGCATTGCAAGCTCAACGTTTTCAATACCCGGGCCGTGGTCGGTGAGTACAACCCCAACGGAATCGGGTGCGATTTCAACATCAATCTCACCGCCGCCTGCGTGAATTACAAGGTTGATTTCAGCCTCGTAAACGGCAATTGCGGTGTTGCGGATGATTTCGGGCGGAAAGCCGATGTCCTTAAGAGTTTTCTTGATTTTGCCCGAGGCTTCGCCTGCACGGGTGAAATCTCTGCCGTCAACATCATAGTGTAATTTAATTGTGTCAGACAATTTTTCCGCCTCCTTATTCGGGTCTGTGGGCGCCGCCACGAAGGCCGTTTTCGTAAAGAATACCGCAGGAGGTAAACATTTCTCTTTTGGTTTTGAGCAGGGGAATTCCGTTTTCCTCAGCCAGCTCAATCATACCAAGGTCGGGGCTCTTGCCACGGACAAAAACAATGCACTTCATATCCATCATTTCAGCCGTGCGAACAACCTGCGGGTTTACAAGACCCGTCAGCAGTACAGCCTGCTCTTTAACGTATGCAAGCACGTCACTCATCATGTCGCTGCCGCAGGCGGACTGAACCTCTCTGTCCAGAAACTCCTCGCCGTAAATCAGCTCGGCATCAAGCACCTTCATAATTTCGGAAACCTTCATATTTTTCTTTCCTTTCATTTATATCAGACTGTAGGAGCAATTGTTATTGATTGTTAATCAACAGCCGTTCTTTTTAGATAAACGCTGCTTAATCTTTCCTGCAATGCTGAACAGCACGAACATAATTGCATTAACGGCAACTACGCTTGCACCCGTCGGCAAATCGAAGCGGTAGGCGGCGACAAAGCCGAGGAAAAAGCCGAGCGTTGAAACGACCGCCGAGCAGAGCACAACACCTCTGAACGAGCGGAAAAAGCGCATTGCGGTAAGCGACGGGAAAATGAGCAGCGAGGAAATGAGAATTGCACCCATCAGACGCATACCCACAACTATCGTAACCGCAGTCAGCAGGGCTATGACCGTGTTGTAAAACGAAACCTTTGTGCCCGTTGCCTTTGCAAAGCTCTCGTCGAATGTTACGCTGAAAACGGTTTTGTACATCAGTGCATACATCAGTATTACAACGGCGGAAAGAATTATGCTCACCAAAACGTCGCTTTTGTTTACGGCAACGATGCTGCCGAACATATAGCTGCCGACATCTATATTCACATTTCCTGCGAGCTTTACCGTCAGCACGCCTACGGCAATGGCTGTGCCCGAAATGAGTGCTATTGCGCTGTCGCCGTTAATACGGCTGTTTCGGCTTATGCGAAGCAGAAAATACGCCGCAACGATAACTACGGGTATGGCGATTTTAAGCGGAGCAATTCCTGCCGCCGCCGCAACGCAAAGCGCACCATAGCCGACGTGTGAAAGCCCGTCGCCTATCATTGAAAAACGCTTGAGCACAAGCACCGAGCCGAGCAACGCCGCACAGAGCGACACAAGTATGCCCACCAATAACGGTGTGCGCAAAAACGGGTATGAAAATATTTCTGTTATTGCTGTAATGAATGACATTTTTATTGCCTCTGGAGATTTAAAATTTTATGCGAAAAATAAGTGTACTGGTGTTTTCTTTTACTGCTTGGTGTTCCATAGATGAGTTTCCCTTGGCACCGATTTTCGTCATGGCGCAGTCAATTGCGTAAGCGGTTTTTTGTGCCATAGTTGCAGAGGTTGAGCCTGAAAGCTCCAAGGTTTCGGATTGAATGGAATTGCCTTGAGAGCATCTCATCTCAATAAGATTTTTAATGTTCTCATCATTGGCAAACCATTTGAGTTCGGGGCGCTTGGGTGTATCGTTACCTTCAAATTTAGCGGTTATTTTTCCGCTTCGTTTGTTGGTGTCTTGGAAAGAGTAGTTCTGTTCTGCTTTCCCCGATGCTTTAAGTGAAGTGTTAATCGGAATTTTTGCAGAAAAATCCATTTTCTTTTTATCAATAACAGTTTCGTGTATGGTTTCGCTTATTTCAATAGAGCAGGCTTTTGCCCCCAACATATATGCAATATTTTTAAGCTCCGCCAGTCTTTCCTCATGAGCTTTCTGAAAAATGTAATCTGTTCTTATAAAGCAGTTTCTGTCAAAACTGTCAACATAATAAACAGCATCGCAAACGGGTGCAGGTAAGAATTTTATTCCGCTCATTTCGACAGCTTCGTCATAAAGACACAAAACTTCCATTTCGCTGTCATTATTGAGCCAACCAATTGCACCTTCACAAACATCTATGCCTTTTCTTTCGGCATCATCACGAATCATAATCATATTGGGAATGTTGAATTCGCTGTTTTTATACTGTTCAGGGAATAAGGGATTATATTTTTTCATTCGGCGCAGATAGCTGTCATTTTTTGCTTTATCTGACAAAACTTTTGCACCTTGCTGAACGTCCACAACAGCTTTTTTGCCTGCGTCGGTAGCCTTATTGAAAATGTCTTTTACAGCTTCCGTGCTTTTCTTTGTGTCAAAACTAATCCTTTTCATTTCAACATCCCTCAATGAAAAATTTTTGTTTTTTGAACCTCTCCGTCACGGCTTGTGCCGTGCCACCTCTCCTTTCAGGAGAGGCTTGATATGCAACATCAGCATTGTTCTTAAATCGGGAGAGGCTTTGTGTGCAACAGCAACATTTATCTCAAACTTCAGGCTTTAAGGTTACAGCATAGCTTTCCGGCTTTTAAGTCGGTTGTTGTTATGTCCTTGCCTCTCCTGAAAGGAGAGGTGTCGCCGCAGCGACGGAGAGGTTACAACAATTAACGCTTAAAAAACCTGTAGCGGAATGTTGAGTATTTCGCTGATTCTTTTATCAATTGCCAGACAAACGCCTTCAAAATTTTCGTTTACATCGCTGTTAGCAAAGCGCAGCACTTCAATTCCGAGTTGATTGAGATCAGCGGTTCTTTGATTGTCTGATGAAATTCCTTTTTCGCTATAATGCTGGCTTCCGTCAAGCTCTATAACAAGCTTTGCTTTTGAGCAGTAAAAATCAACTATATAATTATCAATCGGTCGTTGCTTATAAAACTTAACCGGATATTTTTGCAGAAAATCATACCAAAGGTGTTTTTCCTGCTTTGTCATTGATTTTCGCAGAGCTTTTGCAATATTGAGGTTGCCGCTGTTGTAGGAGGTGTATTTGTAGTCTTTTTCTTTACTCATAACGTGCTTTACATCTCGTACGTTTCCGGGCAAACTTCCATAATCTTTTCCCGAAGCGCAATGAAATCCTCCAGTGCTTCCGGTTTCTGGTTGGGGTTGCGCAGGAGTGCTGCGGGGTGAAAGGTGCCCATCATAAGCGTGCCGTTTTTGTCGAAAAACTGACCGTGCTGTTTTGTTACCTTGAAGTCGGGTGAAATGAGTCTTGTTGCCGAAATTCTGCCAAGGCAGACTATGATTTTCGGCTTGAGCAGTCTTGTCTGCTCACGAAGCCAGCCGATGCACTCGTTTTGCTCCTCGGGGGAGGGGTCACGGTTTTGCGGCGGACGGCATTTGACCATATTTGCAATGTAGATGTTCTTTTTTCTGTCGAGGTCAACTGCGGCAAGGAATTTGTCGAGAAGCTGACCGCCTCTGCCGACAAAGGGCTCGCCCTGTAAATCCTCGTTTGCTCCGGGACCTTCGCCGATGAAAAGCACCTTTGCGTTCTCGTTGCCTACGCCGAAAACGAGCTTTGTTCTCGTTGCGGCAAGGGGGCATTTTGTGCAGCCCATACAGTCGTTTTTAAGCTGTTCCCAATTATCGTACATAATTTATTTCTCCAACTGTTCAAGTCGTTCTACTTTAACGTCAAGCCCCTCCATATGGACGAGGTTTTCCTCGTCACAGCAGGTGATGAAAACCTGCCTTGCCTGCAGGCGGCTGACGACATATTTCTGCCTTAACGGGTCAAGCTCGCTGAAAACGTCGTCCAGCAGAATTACGGGCTCCTCACCCGTGGCTTTTGCTATTAAATCCGCTTCCGCTAATTTGAGCGAAAGTGCGGCGCTTCTCTGCTGACCCTGTGAGCCGAAATTACGGGCGCTTTTGCCCGAAAGCTCAATTGAAAATTCCTCTCTGTGTGCGCCTACGCTTGTAACGCAGCGTTCAACATCGCCCTCACGCTTTTCACGCAGAGCGTTGATAAGGCTTTCGTATATCTCCTGCCGTCCCTGCGCTTTTTCACGGGTGTATTCCTTGTAACGCAAAGTAAGCGTTTCTTTGCCCGAGGAAATTTCATCGTAGGCAGGGCAGGCAAACTCCTTTAAGTTTTCAAGACAGCGCATACGGCTGTCGATTATAAGTGAGCCCTTTTGCGCAAGCTCCTCGTCCCAAATATCGAGCATTGCAAGGAAGGACGGGTTGTCCCTTGCCGCACGGAGTGTGGCGTTGCGCTGGGCTAAAATCTTGTTGTACTCAAGCAGGTTTTTTGCGTAATTCGGCTTCAACTGGCTCAAGGCAATGTCGAGAAACTTGCGTCTTTCTTCAGGGCCTTCCTTGACAATGGACAGGTGAAGCGGAGTGAACGCAACGCAGGTGAATTCGCCGTTCATTTTCCTTCCCGAGGGCAGAGAAATGCCGTTAAGCTCTGCGTGGCGCTTTTCATCAACCGTTATAACGGCGTTTTTGACACGGTTGCCCGAATAAAACTCCATTTCGAGCCGTGCCTGCGGTGTGTTGAAACGCACAACGTCCTTATCCTTCAGGCTTCTGAAGCTGCGGCAGCCCGTGAAAAGCCATATACTCTCTATTAAGTTTGTTTTTCCCAGGCCGTTTTCGCCGCAGATTATGTTCACACCCTCGCCCGGGGTGTAATCCAGCCGGGCAAGGTTGCGGTAATCATAGGCTTTAAGGTTAAGAACTTTCATTATTTATCTGACGATTTTTTCGCCGTCAAACAGAATTACGCCGAAGCCGTGACCTGTCTTGCCGCCTGCTTCAACAAATTCAGCAAAGGCACGGCGCAGAGAATTATCTCTGGGCCACTGCTCAACAGGAAGGTCGGAGAAACGCTCAAAAATTCTCCAGGCGTCGTTGAATTCTGCCTTTTCTTCCTGCTCAAGCAGCTCGAAATCACGGATGAATTTTGCCGTGTTGCTCTTTTCGGGCAGGAAGGTGAGGTACTTGTCGTAAAGCAGCCAGGAGCCGCAGCCGAAAAGTACGGGACCGCCGCCGAATTCATCCTTGAAGAATTCATAAGCCTGGCGGTATGAATCGAAACGGACTTCGTCTGTAAGAGGAACGCCTGAGGACGGAATGTGGAAGTTGACGTATTTGTCGCCCGTGTGGACAACATGACCGCTTGAAAGCACCTTGCCGTCGTGCTCCTCACTAATTTCACGAAGCTCAAACTGGAATCGGCCGAGAGCAAAACGGTCAACATCATACTGACCGTGGAACCAGCCGCCAACAAAGGTGCCCCAGCAGTTTTCGCAGTCACGGCACTCAATGAGCTTATATTTGAGGTCGCACATCTGGTCGTAATACATTTTATCAGGCAGACCCTTTTCACGGTAACGCTTGAGAAGCTCCTCGCTGCAGCAAAGCAGGAATACCATATGCATTGTCTGTTCGGGCTTGTTCATCTTTTTTGCAAGCTCTGTAACTCTGTCCAGCTTCTGGCCAAGCTCGTTTGCCCACGGGAACATATAGTCCTCATAAATCTTATCAAACTCGTCGCCCCACTCCTTGTTTTCGTCAAGGAGCTGAAAAACCTTTGTGAAGCAGTACTGAGCTTCCTGCGGGAAGCCAATTTTTTCCATTAATTCTCTGTTGAATGTTGTGTTGTGAAGCATAGTGGTAACGTCCTTTCAATAAATGAATTTATATTCTTTGGATTACAGTTTAGTGTGATAACAAATCTTTGCGAATGAATAATGAATAGTGAACAATGAAAAATGAATAATTGTGGGCGGGACACCCGCACCCGAATTATATAATATGGGTAAGGGCGTAGCCCATCCTTTATTATTCATTATTCATCAGCGTATGCGACTTCATTATTCATTTTTCATTTACAGTTTGTCGCCGACAAACTGTTATTTCCTTGTCAGCCAAATAAGCATATCCGTTTCCCCTCTGTTAGCGTATGCATAGTAGGGGATGAGTTTTATTTTCTGCTCAACGAAATTATCGTCATAATCATAATAAAGCTCGTCGCTTGCAGGGCGGATATAGCCGTCAAGCTCAATTGCGCTTACGCCGTATTCGGGTGCATCAATAAGCGCAGCACCGTTTTTCGGGTCAACGTAAAGACCCTTGAGCGGCAGGGGATTGTCAACACCCTCGGCGCAGTAAACAACGGGGCCTCTCTGCACGGCAACTCTGCCGCAGCACTGGCGCACCTTGGGATTTGCCTGAACAAAGCGCACGGGCATATCGAGTGCGTACTCAATAACCTCGCCGTCGGCAACATCAACGTAGATAAAGCCGTTGTCCTTAAGCACGGCGTTTTTGCCGCCGGTAAGTGTATAATTCTTACACCATACGGGCAGGCGCAGAGCAAGCGTGAAGTTGCCCGAGCAGGTGATTTTCATTTTACCGTTTTCGGGGTAAGCGGTTTCAACGCTGATTGCCTTGCCCTCGCCCTTGAATTCGCCGCTCATAAAGTGGTGAAGCCAGAGTGTGTTATCGTTTTCGGAGCAGGCAAGCTCACCGATATTAGCGATAAGCCTTGTAACATTGGGCGGACAGCAGGAACAGTCAAACACCTCAAGGCGCTGTGTTATCGGGTAAAACGGCTTGTGACGTCCGTCCTTGGGATTGTTTATACCGATGAGGTCAACCTCAATTGAGTTATCGTAGAAGAAGCCCTTGCCGTCCAGCGACAATCCGCAGAGGAAGCCGTTATAAAGTGCAAGCTCAGCCGCGTCGTCGTACTTTCTGTTGGGGCTGATAGCGCTCATTCGCTGCGCAAAAAGAATATAGCCGATGTCTGCACAGGTTTCACAGTAAGAGGAGGTTTCGGGCAAATCGTAATCGCCTAAAAATGCCTCGCCCACACAGGTCTGACCTAGACCGCCCGTAATGTACATCTTTTTCTTTGCCATACTGTCAAAGAGCTTGTCAGCGGCGTCGAAAAGGGTTTCGTCACCATATTCTGCGGCAAGGTCTGCCATACCGCTGTACAGATATACCGCACGCACGCTGTGACCTACTGCCTCGTCCTGCTCTCTGACGGGCTTGTGTGCCTGGGTGTAGGTGTCCTGCTCCTGACCTCTTACGTCAACAAAATATTTGCTCAGCTCAAGGTATCTCTTTTCGCCCGTAGTGTGGTAGAGCTTGACAAGAGCCAATTCAATTTCCTCGTGACCGGGTGAGTCAAACTCTGCCCATTTTTCGGTGACAAATGCCTTCTCAATCATATCCGCATAGTCGCACATGATTTTAAGGAATTTGTCCTTGCCCGTGGCGTTATAGTATGCAACAGCTGCCTCCATGAGATGACCTGCGCAGTAAAGCTCGTGGTTGTATCGTGCGGTAAAGCGGTCGTCCGGCTCAAAAAGCGTGTAGCAGATGTTGAAATAGCCGTCATCCCAACGGTTTTTGTCTATCAGGTCAACAGTTTCGTCAATAATTCTTTCAAGCTCGGCATCGGGTGCTTTGGCGATTATGTACGCCGCACTTTCCATCCACTTTGCAATGTCGGAATCCCAGAAAATGTGCGGCTTGTTGGGCTCACCTTCCTTCCAGTTGAGCTTGAACGCCTCAAAGCGTCCCGTTTCGGCAAAGCGGTTATAAACGCTGTAAATGGTAACCTCACGGTTGAGCTTCTGTTTGTCTGCCCAGAAGCCGCCCGTGATTTCAGTGTTCTGAAGAGGGATGATTTTACTGGTTTGGTTCATGCTCTTTTTCCTCTTTCTTCTTGTTGGTTTCTCTTACTACATATATCGGTCTTTTTTTGACCTCCATATAGGTTTTGGCGAGATACTGTCCAATAACGCCCATACAGAAAAGCTGGATGCCGCCGATGAAGCAGATGAAGCACACGAGGGAAGCCCAGCCCTGAACGGGGTCATCGAAGAACAGCCTGCGGATAAAAACGACTGCTACGCCGACAAAGGACATAACGGTGAAGAATATGCCTATCCACGAGGCGATATTCAGCGGAGTCTGCGAAAAGTTGATTATGCCCTCAAGTGAATACTTGAACAGCTTCCAGAAACTCCACTTTGTTTCGCCTGCGGCACGCTCAACATTCTGGAAGGGCAGCCAATAGGTTTTGAAGCCTATCCAGCCGAAAATACCTTTTGAAAAGCGGTTGTACTCGCACATATTGACGATTGCCTCAACCATATCTTTTTTCATCAGGCGGAAATCCCTTGCGCCGTCAACAATGTCAGCGTCGGAAATTCTGTTGATGATTTTGTAGAACATACGGGCGAAGATTGAACGGATTTTCGGCTCGCCCTCACGGGTAACTCTGCGTGTGGCAACGGAATCGTAGCCGTCTTCCTTGATTATGCGCAGCATTTCGGGCAGAAGTGATGGCGGGTCCTGCAAATCGGCGTCCATAACGGCTACGAAGTCGCCGTCTGCTTCGCAGAAGCCGGCGTACATTGCCGCCTCCTTGCCGAAGTTACGGGAAAAGGAAATGTATTTTACTCTTTCATCTTCCGAAGAATAGCTTTTGATAATTTCAAGTGTCCTGTCCTTTGAGCCGTCATCGACAAAAAGAAACTCAAAGCTGTTGTCTGCCATCTTTTCTGCTACGGAGCAAAGCTCCTTGTAAAGCAGCGGCAGCACTTCCTCTTCGTTATAGCAAGGGATGATGAGGCTTAGCTTTTCTTTCATTTGTTTCACTTCCTCAGATGATTATGCCCTGTATGGCATAAACATATAAAAATTGCTTGAGATTTTCGCTGTTACCTGTGTCGTAATAATCAAGAAGCAGGGTGTTGAATTGCTCCATATATCTGTCTGTAACGGTCAGTATACCTGCACCTGCGGCAATTAAAATTTTATTGGCAACAGTCAGGCTTGTGCGTTTGTTGCCGTCCCAGAAGAACTGCCCTCTTGTACCCCATACAAAAAGCTCCAGAGCTTTCTGTGTTGCAGAAATGTTTTGGCTCAAAATATCGGCAAGCTCTTGTTCTGTACACTTTCTGTCCGGTACGGGCGGCATATACTCCGTTCCTGAAATATAAACGGTACCGCTGCGAAGCTTGCCCCATTCAAGCGCTTCGTTTCTGGCAATGAATTCGTTGAGCTTACAAAAGTATTCCAGAGTAACCGGCTCATCAACGGTATTCATAAGATAACGCCATGCGTCACGCATATTGAGTATGGCTTGAATATCGTCAAGCTGAACCTCGGGTACGTTTACTCCGTTAAGTATAGTTTTTGTTTGCGGAAAAGTAACGGCACGGTTTTCCATTTTCATTCCGCAGTAGACGTTTTCATCCCATTTTTTCTTTGCAAGGAAAAGACTTTGCTCACGTGTTAAACAGTACTTATCCTCAAACATCGTCCGGTCACTCCTGCCTTTGAAAACTTATAGTAAAAATTAACAAAAATATAATTGACTTTTGCTCTTTAATACCCTAATATAACTATATACACTTTTAAAGTATAAAATAATATATTGCATTTGTCAATGAATATTATTAACAGGAGGCGTAATTTATGCTGTACAAAAAGAACTCCGAGCCCTTGACGGCTGAACTGTTTGCCAATCCCACGAGCGAATACAGGGCTACACCCTTCTGGGCGTGGAACTGTGAGCTTAATCAGGAGCTGCTCGACAAGGAAATCGGCTTTATGCAGGATATGGGCTTCGGCGGCTTTCATATGCACGTGCGTGTCGGTATGTCCACCGAATATCTGTCCGATGCTTTTATGGATTTGATTAAGGGCAGCGTTGAAACCGCCAAGGATAAAAAGATGCTTGCCTGGCTTTACGATGAGGATAAGTGGCCCTCAGGCTTCGCAGGCGGTCTTGTTACAAAAAAGAAGGAAAACAGAGCAAAATACCTTCTCTTTACCCGTAAGGGCTACGGTGCCGGTACGGGCAGCTCAAACGACAGCTCTGCAAGGGCTGTGCGTGAGGAAAACGGCTACCTGCTTGCAAGGTATACAGTAACGCTGGATAAAAACGGCTGCCTTGAAAGCTACCGCCGCCTTGCAGATGATGAGGAATGTGCAGACTGCTGGTACGCCTACTGCGAAACCCAGGGCGAGAGCGATTGGTTTAATTTGCAATCTTATGTCGATACGCTTTCTCCCGAGGCAATGAATGAATTTATCAATATCACCCACGAGCGTTATAAGGAGTGCATCGGCGGCGATTTCGGCGAGTCTGTTCCGGCAATTTTCACCGATGAGCCTCAGGTTTCTCGCAAGGTTATGTTCGGCAAGGCTATAGGCGACAGAGATGCCTTCCTGCCCTACACAACCGATTTCGGCGATACATATAAGGAAATGTACGGCGAGGAGCTTTTCGATAAGCTGCCCGAGCTTTTCTGGGAGCTTCCCGACGGCAAGGTTTCCGTAACAAGGTATCACTATCACGACCACGTTGCAGAGCGCTTTGCAGTTGCCTTTGCGGATAATATCGGCTCCTGGTGCGAGAAAAACGGTATTATGCTCACGGGTCATATGATGGAAGAATCTTCGCTTGAAGCACAGAATGCCGCAGTCGGCGACTGTATGCGCTCATACAGGGGCTTTGGTTTGCCCGGTATAGATATGCTGTGTGACTGGCGTGAGTTTACAACCGCCAAGCAGTGCCAGTCCGCTGTTCATCAGTACGGCAGAGAGGGTATGCTCAGCGAGCTTTACGGCGTAACGGGCTGGGACTTCACGTTCCGAGGCCATAAGCTTCAGGGTGACTGGCAGGCGGCACTCGGCGTGAGCGTGCGTGTACCGCACCTGTACTGGGTATCAATGAAGGGCGAGGCAAAGCGTGACTATCCTGCCTGCATCGGCCATCAGTCTCCGTGGTATAAGGAATACCCCTATATTGAAGACCACTTTGCAAGAGTAAATGCCGCTATCACAAGGGGCAGACCCGTAGTACGTGTCGGCGTAATTCACCCGATTGAAAGCTATTGGCTGCGCTTCGGACCCGAGGAGCAGACTGCCGCAATCCGTGACGAGATGAACGACCGCTTCAAGGAGTTTGCAGATTGGCTTTTGTTTAATCTTATTGATTTTGATTACATCTGTGAAGCTAACCTGCCGGCTCAGGCTGACGGCACGAGAGTGGGTCAGATGCAGTACGACACAATTATTGTTCCCGACCTGCTGACAATACGCTCAACAACCCTTAATTTCCTTGAAAGATTCAAGGCAAACGGTGGTAAGGTTATTTTTGCAGGCAGTCAGCCCGATTATGTTGACGCAATTGAAAGCGATAAAGCAAAGAAATTTGCCGCTGAGTCAACGGTTATCGGCTGGTCGAAAAATCAGCTTCTCAATGCGCTTAATGAAAACCGTGAAATAGACCTGCGTGACGACGGCGGAGAGAGAACGAGAAACCATATGTATCAGCTGCGTGATGAAAACGGCACACGCTGGCTGTTCGTTGCTCCCGTTGACCATACGGATGACTACTATGCCTGCTACAGTGAGGATTTTACCCTTATTCTCAAGGGCGAGTATGCACCCGAGCTCTGGAACACAATCGACGGCTCGGTAAAACCGCTTGCAGCACAGTACAGATACGGCAATACTTATATTGATTTTGAGCTTTATCCGCAGGACAGCCTGCTTCTTAAGCTCGTGCCCGGTAAGAGTGACGTTGCTCCCGAAAAGAAGAAGGAGAGAAAGCTTGTCGGCCTTCTTCCCCACAAAGCGGAAATTGAGCTTGCAGAGCCAAACGTTGTTCTGCTTGATATGCCCGAATACCGTCTTAACGGCGGTGAATGGAGAGCCAACGAGGAAATACTCCGTATAGGCGATACGCTTAAGGCAGAGCTGAAAATGGAGAACGCTATCGCAGGCGGTGCACAGCCGTGGCTGTTCGGCGTTGAAAAGGAAACGGAAACGGTAGACCTGCGCTATGTTGTGAATTCCGATGTTGAGGTTGACTGTGTCAGCTTCGCACTTGAGGATATTGACAAGAGCACTCTTACCTTTAACGGCAAGGCAGTTGATATGATAAGCACCGGCAAGTTCGTTGACGATTCTATCGACATCGTTAAGCTCGGAAAGCTCGAAAAGGGCGAAAACGTTATTGTTCTCAGCCGTGCCTTCGGCAAGGTTTCAACCCTTGAAGCCTGCTACCTTCTCGGCGATTTCGGCGTAGAGGTCAAGGGCAGGTCCGCAAAGGTTACCGAGCCCGTGCGTGAGCTTGAATTCGGCGACTGGACACGTCAGGGTCTTCCCTTCTACGGCGGCAATGTAACCTATAAGCTTAAAATAGAGGGCGGCGACGATAACCTGCACGTTATGATTCCGCACTTTGAGCAGCCTGTATGCACATTGAGCGTTGACGGCAAGAGAATGGGCACAATTGCACTCTCTCCCTACAGTGCGCCTTTGGGCAAGCTCAGCGAGGGTGAGCACACGGTTGAAATCACAGCCTTCGGCAACCGCTACAATACCTTTGCAGCACTGCACAATGCGGATTATGCTGCACGCTGGCACGGTCCGGATAAGTGGAGACTCAAGGGCACACGCTGGACCTATGAATATAATATCCGTAAGAGCGGTATCACAACAACTCCTATGATAGTAAAATACGAGTAACATATAATATTTATCGCCCGTATCTGACAAAGGAAAATTCCAGTCAGATATGGGCGATTTTTTGTTATTCTAACATATTCACTCTGTCAAGGTGTCTGCCGCCTTCAAATTCTGCGCCCAGCCACGCATCGACAATCATTTTTGCAAGCTCAATTCCGATTACTCTTGCACCCATTGCAAGAACGTTGGTGTTATTGTGCTGCTTTGAAAGCATAGCCGAATACGGCTCGCTGCACACGACGGCACGAATGCCCCAGGTTTTGTTTGCGGCAATCGAAATGCCGACGCCCGTACCGCAAACAAGTATTCCGCAGTCAGCCTCGCCGCCTGTTATAGCCCTTGCAACAGCCTTACCGAAAACGGGGTAATCAGTTCTTTCCTCGCTGTGTGCGCCGAGGTCTGTCACCGTGTGACCCTTGCTTTCAAGATATGCCCTGAGTTCGTTTTTCATCGCAAACCCAACGTGGTCGCTGCCCAAAGCTATTGTCATTTTACGTTTTCCTTTGTGACGATATAGGAGTCAACGGGAATTGTCTGCGGGGTTTTGTTCGGGTCAAAGCCGGGCTTGTCCTTAACCGCTTCAACCATTTTTCTCAGCGAGGTTGCACCGATTTCGGCAGGGTCCTGTGCAACCGTTGCGGAAAGCTGACCTGCACGGATTGATTCGAGCGCTTCTGCCGAGCCGTCCGTGCCGACAACGATAATTTTGCCGAGCTTATCTGCGTTGATTACCGCCTGAAGTGCGCCGAGAGCCATAGTGTCGTTACAGCAGTAAATTGCCTCAAGGTCGGGGTACATCTGGATATATCCCGTTGCAACGTCAAGCGCCTTCTGTCTGTCCCAGTCGGCAGGCTGTGAGGCAACAAGGTCAATGTCGTCTGCCTTTTCAAAGGCCTGCGTTGCGCCCTGCTTTCTGCTTTCACCCGAGGCGTTGCCTGCCTTGCCCTCGATAATTGCAACGTCACCGCCGTCCTCACCGAGCTGGTTTATAATAAACTGTGCGCCCTTTTCTCCGACTGCAACGTTGTCCGTTGTTGCAAAGCCGATTACGCTGCCGCCTGCGTTGCCGAGTGACTGAATATCAATTTTCTCATCAATATTCATAACGTAAATTCCCTTTTCGTTTGCCTGCACAATGCCGTTGATAAGGTTTGTGGGGGAAAGGGGAGCAACGCCGATTGATTTGTAGCCCTTTGTCAGGCAGTTTTCAAGAATAGTGAGCTGACCTGCGGTGTCCTCTTCGTTCTGTGCGGCAAAGATGTCAACCGTAATGCCCAGCTTCTTGGCTTCGTCCTCAATGCCCTTTTTCATCGTTGCCCAGAAGTCATTTGAAAGGGTTTTTAGAATTACTGCGTATTCGGCTTTGCCTGAGCCGACTTCGGATACGCCGTCGGAGTTGGGGTTTGTCTTGTCGGAATCGTCGCTGCCGCCGCAGGCGGTGAGTACAACTGCAAGCAGGGCAACGCAAAGTGCGAGTGCCGTAAGTTTTCTGATTTTCATTCGGATTTACCTCGTTTCATAATTTGTTTTTGTGCGAATATTCCGCTGCCGAAAACGCCGCTTTTCTGGTCGTGGCGTGTAAACAGCAGGCGAAGGCTTTTTTCGGGATACGGCTTACGTGCGTAAAAATGCACCGCATCAAAAAGTATCTCCTTTGGGAAACATTCCATATCAATAACACCGCCGCCGATTATGCAGACATCGGGGTCGAGAATATTGATTTCGGTTGCAATCGGCACGGCAAGGTTTTGCACGAATGTTTTGAGTATTGGCTCGTTTCTGTGTGCTTTAAACACCTGTTTTATATCTGTTTTGGGAAAGTGCTCTTCGGCAAGTGCTTCAAGCGCCTTTCCCGAGCATACCGTTTCAACACAGCCGGTGTTGCCGCAGGTGCATTTAAGGATGTTCCCGAGTATGGGAATATGTCCCAATTCGCCTGCCGCACCGTTGCTGCCCGTGTAGAAATTACCGTTCAGAAAAACCGAATTTCCAAAGCCTGTTCCAACGTAAAAACCGAGCACATTTTCTTCGCTTTTTATTCCCAGCTTTTCCATATCATTTTGCAGAAGAAAATTTACATCTCTTTCAATAAAAACGGGAATGCCGAGAATTTTTTCAAGCTCTTTTTTTAACGGAAGGTTGTCAAAGCCTTTTAAGTTAGGGGTGGAAAGCACGGTGCTTCTGCTCTTGTCAATCAGCGACGGCAGACCGACAGCAATCGCCGAAATCCGCTCTGTATAGCCGTTTTGGGCTATGTGTGATTTAATTTCTTCTGCAAGGCTTTCCGATGCGTTCTCGTGCAGAACAGAGCTCGGTTTTCTCTCAAACGAAATTATTTCTCCTGTCTGCGACACAATTCCGAGCCGGAAGTTTGTGCCGCCTATGTCGGCACCGAGGGTGAAAATTTCATTCAAAAATCATCCCTCCTCGGCTGTACATTTTTTGAAAATTTCGTCCATTTTTTTCCACGCTTTTTCAAGGTTGCTGTCAAGCGAAAACAGCCCCGAAGTACCTACCACAAAGCACTCCGTTCCTGCCTTGTAAAGCTCGCCGAAGGTACGCTCGTTGCACGAGCCGTCAACCTCGATAATATACCCGTAGCCGTTTTCCTCCTTCAGCCTTTTGGCCTGCTCAATTTTGTCGAGCATTTCTGCAATAAACGGCTGTCCCGCAAAGCCGGGGTCAACGGTCATTATTGTAATTTTGTCAAGCAGGTGCAGGTAATACCGTGCGCTTTCAAGCGGTGTCGCAGGGCTGAAAACCGCACCGACCTGACAGCCTGCGTCCTTTATTGCCTTTATAATTCTGAAAGCATAGTTGCTGACCGCCTCGGCGTGAAAGCAGATTATATCCGCACCTGCATTTTTAAGCGGCTGAATATAATCCTGCGGATTTGTTACCATCAGGTGACAGTCAAGCGGCTTGTCCGCAACCCTTTTAAACGCTTCAACAAAGCAGGGTGAGAGAGTAATATTCGGCACAAAGTGACCGTCCATAATGTCGATGTGATAAAAGTCACAGCGGCTGTTGAGAATTTCTGCCTGGTTTTTTATATCCAGAAAATCCATACACATTAGTGAAGGGCTGAACATTGGTTTCATTTTTGCTGCCTCCTATTTTCTGCCTGCCACAAAGCGGTCAAGCGTTACCGAGCCGATAATCAGCGCACCCATTACAACCTGTTGAAGTGTACTGGAAACAGAAAGCAGATTCATACCGAAGTTGATAACACCGATTATAAGTCCGCCCATTACAACGCCGAAAATTTTACCCTTGCCGCCGAAAAAGCTCGTGCCGCCTATAATCGCTGCGGCAATTGCATAGGTTTCAAAGCCCGTTGCCGCCGCAGGCTCTGCCGAGCCGACACGGCCAAGCAGCACAACGCCTGCAATGCCTGCGCATATACCGGAAATCACAAACACAATCAGCGTGTGAAGCTTGATGTTGATGCCCGAATACCAGGCGCTTTCCCTGTTGCCGCCAAGGGCGTAAATATTTCGGCCGAGCTTGGTCTGCTTGGTGAGAAAAGCCAGTATAAGTGCCACGGCAATTGCTATAATTGCCGCCACGGGTACGTAAAAAATACGCTGTGCCATAAACCTTGAAAAGCTCGCAGGGAAGCCGAAAACAGCACTTGAATCTGAAATAATAAGCGTGACGCCACGAAAAATTGCCTGCGTGCCCAGCGTTATAATGAACGGGTGCAGACCCGTAGAATTTACGAGTATTCCGTTGATGAAGCCCAGCAAAGCACCCATTAAAACTCCGAGCAGTACGGCGGCAATCGGCGAAGTGCCCGACACCATCAGCTTTGCCATAAACATACCCGAAAGCGCAACAACGCTGCCTACGGACAGGTCAATGCCTGCTATGAGTATTGCAAAAAATTCGCCGAGGGCTATGAGAATGTTAACGGAGCTTTGTGAAAGAATCTGTGTTATCGTGCTTGTTTTAAAGAAGAATGTCGGACGCAGTATTGCCAGAATAACCAGCAGTAAAACCAGTATTCCGAGTGTTCCGTAGCGTTGCCACGCCTGTGAAAAGGTAAGCTCCCGCTCTTTTGTTTTTGTCGGCATACAGTTAAATTTCCTCGCTTTCCTGTGCTGTTGATGCGTGAATTATATTTTCCTCCGTTGCTTCACGGTGGTTAAAGAATTTTACGATTTTTCCCTCACGGAATACGGCTATCGTGTCGCATACGCTGAGCAGCTCGGGCAGCTCCGACGACACGACGAGCACACCCTTGCCTTCGTCTGCCAGGCGGCGCATAAGGGAATAGATTTCGCTTTTTGAACCGACATCAATGCCCTTTGTCGGCTCGTCAAAAATAATTATTTTCGAGTCGGCGGCAAGCCACTTGCCAAGTATTACCTTTTGCTGATTACCGCCCGAAAGCTCGGACACGAGCTGTTTTACGGAGTAACACTTTATATTGAGCTTTTCTTTTTGCTCATCTGCCCATTGCGCCTCGTCTTTTTTGCTTATAAGTCCCGAAATTCCGCCTGCGCCCGAGGTCTTTACAAACGGCAGCACAGAAATGTTTTCCGCAATATCAAAGTTATGGAAGAAGCCCGTTTCTCTGCGGTTTTCGGTTACCATTGCAAGCCCTTTTTTTATTGCGGAATAGGGTGACGGAGTTTTAATTTCCTCGCCGTCAATGAAAATCCGCCCTGCGGATTTGGGCTCAGCCCCGAAAATGGCGTTCATCATTTCGCTTCTGCCCGATCCGACAAGCCCCGAAAACCCGAGTATTTCACCCTTATGCAGTTTAAAGGAAACATCCCTTACCTTGTTGTCCTTTCGGGACAGGTTTGTTACCTCAAAAATCACGGGCTCGTTTTCAAAATCAAGGTTTTCGTGCTGATAATTTTTGCTTATCTGCCGCCCGACCATCATTGTAACAAGGTCATCCTGCGTTATATCGGAAATATTTTTTGTGCCGACATAGCCGCCATCCTTAAGCACGGTAACCCTGTCACCGATTTCCATTATTTCGCCCAGCTTATGCGAAATAAAAACAATACCCTTGCCGTCTTTTTTAAGCCTTCTTATGATTTTAAAAAGGCTTTTAACCTCGCTGTTTGTAAGTGAAGCGGTGGGCTCGTCCATAATTATCACCTTGCTGTCGGCGGCAAGCGCCTTGGCAATTTCCACCTGCTGCTTTTCGGATATGCTCAGCTCCTCAACGGCGGTTTTCGGGTCACGGTTAAGACCGACAGTTTCAAGTATTTCCCTTGCCCTTTTGTTTATTTCGGAGTGGTCAACCGTTTCAAAAAAGCCGAGCTTCTTCATCGGCAGTCGCCCTATAAACAGGTTTTCGCCTATTGAAAGCTCATTGATAACGCTTAGCTCCTGGTAAATTACGCTTATTCCGTTTTTGTAGGAGTCGTGCGGAGTAAGGTGAGAAAACGCCTTGCCGCCAATAATTATTTCGCCCGAGGTAGGCTTGTGCACACCGCTTAAAATTTTCATCAGCGTGGATTTTCCTGCACCGTTTTCGCCCAGAAGCACGTGTACCTCTCCCGAGCGTATATCAAATGAAATTCCGTCAAGCGCAGTTACACCGGGGAATTTCTTGACAACATTTTTCATTTCAACTAGTGTTTGCAAAAAATCACCGTAACCTTTCATTGTCCGTATTATGTGCCGAAACAAATATTTTTATCACAAAAAATATTGCAAATTTTTCTTGACAATCCATACAAAATTAAATATATAATTAATAGTGTAAGGAGGCTTTGGTATGAAAAGAGTTATAACAATAAGCCGTGAATTCGGCAGTGGCGGCAGAGAGTTTGCACGCCGCCTTGCAGATAAGCTGGAAATTGCCTATTACGACAGAGAAATTATTACGGAGCTTGCAAAGCGTACCAACCTTGCGGAGGGGTATATAAATTCACTCAATGAGCAGCGTCCTGCACCGCTGTTCCCGATTACGGTAGGTCATACGATTTCACCCGTGATGGACGCTATGTGGACGCAGCACAACACAATTTTTATTGAGCAGACCAATCTTCTCAAGGAGCTTGCCGAAAAATCGGACTGTGTTATTGTCGGCCGCTGTGCAGACCATATACTCAAAGATTTTAATCCGCTTCGAATCCGCCTTTATGCCGATATTCAGTCACGCATTGAACGCTGTAAATTAAGGGCAAAGCAGAACGAAGCCTTAAGCGACAGGGAATACAAGCAGAGAATTAATGAAATTGACAAGGGCAGAGCAAAATATTACCAGTTTTACACGGGTAAGCGCTGGGACGATGAGCTCAACTACGACCTTCTGATCAACACAACGGGCAAGGACATAAAGCAGCTTGCCGAGTATTTTGCGCAGATTTTAAAGTGATATTCTGCTCCAATTGACGATTTTGACATTTTATGGTAAAATGGTCTTTGGAGGGATGAAAAATGAAATCTACAGGAATAACGAGGCAGATTGACTCTGCTGGCAGAGTAGTACTGCCCAAGGAATTGCGCACTATGCTTGACCTTAAGGAAAACAAGGATTACCTTGAAATCTTTACGCAGAATGACTGTATCATCCTTCGTAAGTATTCGCCTGCCTGCATTTTTTGTGACAGCGTGGAGGACGTAATAGATTACCACGGTAAAAAGGTCTGCCGTGCCTGCGCAAGCGAGATTTTTGATAAATCCAGAGAATTATAAAAAACAGAGGTCGGCTGTTGCAACCGACCTCTTTGTACTTTAGAATTATGATTGATGATGAACTTCTTTTAAAAAAGCGTTTTGAGGAGCTTGCCTCAAGAAGCCGCAACAAGGGGATATGGGTGTTTTCCGATTTCCTCAGCACGGCTCAGCAAAGCATCTTGATGTCAATGCGTCTGCCGTACAGCTTTGAGCTGCATGGCGGTTATGAGGGCGCTGAACGCAGGGTTGCCTGCTTCGGCAGTGTTGAGGACTGCGGCTATGACTGTGTGCCCGACTTTGTGTGCATAAAAATTCAGCCCGTGGCGCAGAAATTTGCGGACGAGCTCACTCACCGTGACTTTTTCGGCTCAGTTATGGCGCTCGGACTTAAAAGAGAAGTGCTGGGCGATATAATCGTTTATGAAAACTGCGGTTACCTTTTCTGCAAAGAGGAAATAAGCGCATATATCCGTGAAAATCTGATATCGGTAAAACGAACAACTGTAAGCTGTACCGAGGTTGCCGCACCGCCCGAAATCAGCGTTGCCCTGCCGGAAATCAGCGAAATCATAGTTGCTTCGCAAAGGCTGGATGCGATTGTCTGTGCCGTTTACGGCTTTTCACGCAGCACCGCAAAGGAGCTTATTGAGCAGGGACGGGTCAGCGTCAACAGCGTTGTCACCCTGCGTGCCGATTTGGTTGTTGAAGAACACGGCACGGTTTCGGTTCGTGGCAGCGGTAGATTTATATTCGAGGGCATCCTGCGCAAAACAAAAAAAGACCGCCTTCGTGCGGCGGTCAGGGTGTATAAATGAGTTACATATTTAACATTTTGCGTTTTATAAGTAAATTTTGTCGAAAATAGATTGAAAAGAGTGCTTAAAATGAAAGATAAAAGAACAAAAGTATTAATCTCATTTTATTCTGTAGGTAATTTTGGAGATGATTTTTTTATAAAACTTATTGGGGAAAATGTGCCTGAAGCAGACTTTTATTTAATGTACCATCCTAAATATCCTATTTACGGGTTGCCTTCAAATGTAAAAGTTATGAAAGTGCGTTCACTTATTGTTTGTTTATTTGGCAAGCTTTTTTCTGTGTTGGAAAAACACGGTCTACAAGATTCTAAAATTGGAAACATTCTTCAAAAACTTATAATGTTTATTTTAAATAAAAATAAGAAACGTTTTAGTGTTTTTGTAGAGATAGGCGGCTCAATTTTTATGCAGGATTATGGAAACCAAGAAGAAAAAGATTTCACAGTTGCACCAGAGATTATCCGAGATTATTCAATTACTTGCAAAAACAAAGAGGAGTCACCATATAGTTTTGTTATTGGTGCAAATTTTGGCCCGTTTAATGATGAGAATTACTGTTTGGAAGTTGAGAAAATACTTGTTCAAAAAACTGCAGTTTGTTTAAGAGATTATTCGTCTTATTGTATGTTTAAACATTTGGAAAATGTACAATATGCACCTGATGTTGTGTTTACTTATGTACCGGATTTAAAAATTGGACAAGATACGAATAAAAAAAGAGCACTGATTTCTCTGATTGATCCAGGACGTTATAAATCAAGGAAAATTAGAGAAAAAGAATATTATGATATGATTAACGATGCAATTAAAAGCTTGTTAGAAAGAGATTTTTTGATTGATTTGGTATCTTTTTGTGAGAGCGAAGGTGATATGGAGGCAGTGCGAAAGGTTCTTTCGAATTTTGAGAACTGTAGTTCCATAAAAGTTCATAATTATAAAGGCGTTTTTGATAATATTATAGAAGTTTTTAAAAAGAGTGATTTTGTAATTGCCTCTAGATTTCATAGCATGGTGTTAGGTTTTATTTTTCAGAAACCTGTTTTTCCAATTGCCTACAATTGTAAAACAATAAATTATCTTGCAGATTTGAATTTTAAAGGAAAATATGCTTGTAATAATAATGTTTCAGACATTACATCGGACGACGTGCTTTATAATTATGACAATAAAATAATTTGTGATATAACACAACATAGGAAATATGCAAAAAACCAGTTCTATCCTTTAAAGCAATTTTTAAGAGAACGAAACAGATAGTTTGATTAATGTTCAAAAAACATTAGATACATTTCTTTAGTTGTAGTGTTTTTTTATATTTATTGAAAGCAAAACAAAAAAAGACCGCCTTCGTGCGGCGGTCAGGGTGTATAAATAAGTTATATTCGCCTTGCGGCGAGTTATATTACTGCGTAGTTTTATTATGCTTCGCATAGTTATATTTGGCTTATACCAAGTTGAAAGAAAATCGGCGTTGTGTTCAATTAAGAGCACAACGCCTATAATAATTATTCTTCAGTTTCTGTTACAACAGGCTTCTTGGGCTCGATTTTGCCGTAGCGTGAAGCGTTGGACAGGTCAGAACGGGGCTGGCGTGCAGGTGCTGCGGGAGCTTCCTTGGCAGGCTTTGCTTGTCTGTTGCCGCCTCTGCCTCTGTTATAGCCGCCGTTGCGGTTGCCGCCCTTGTTGTAGCGGCCCTTTGAGTCGGGGTTGGTGGGCTTGAAGCCTTCTGCAAGGGTGATAACAACCTTACGGTCAGCATCGGAGCCTACGGAGTGAGATTCAACGCCTTCAATCTCTTGGATTGTGGTGTGAATAATTCTGCGCTCGTAGGGGTTCATCGGGTCAAGAACAACGTTTCTGCCGTTCTTGAGAACCTTTGCAGCGTTTCTCTTGGCAAGCTCCTTGAGAGTTTCTGCTCTCTTTTCACGGTAGTTGCCGATGTTGATGGAAACACGCTTGTAGTTTTCCTTGCCCTTGTTCATATAAAGGCGTACAAGGTACTGGATAGAGTCGAGAGTTTCGCCTCTTCTGCCGATTACTACGCCGTAGTTTTCGCCGCAGTCAAGGTCGATTGCAATGCCCTCATCCTCTTCTGCGAAAGCGACTGTGCACTCGTCAATGCCAAGACCCTTGAGGATTGAGCGGATATAATTTTCCGTGCCTGCAAAGGCTTCGGGGTTTGAAACGGGCTTTCTTACGGGAGCTGCAACGGGTGCAGGCTCTGCCTTGGGTGCCTTTTCCTGCTTTGCAGGTGCTGCCTTTACGGGCTTGGGTGCTTCAACGGGGTCGGGAGCTTCGTAAAAAGCTCTTACCTTTGCGGGGGTTTCCTTACCGAAAATGCCGAGAGTCTTCTTCTTGGGCATTTCGAGAATTTCAAACTTAACGTCAGCCTCAAAGGGAGCGTTGAGAAGTGCCTTTGCGTTCTCGGTTGCTTCCTCGGGAGTCTTGCCGACGCCGATTGCTTCCTTAATCAAATTGTTTACCACCTTAATTTTATTCTTCGTTTTTCTTTGCCGCAATGAGCTTGGTGTTGGCCTCTTTTGAGCGGCGTGCAATGGTTTCTTCAACCATCTGTCTTGCAATAACTTTTTCGGGGCTGTAGAAGTGACCTACAATAAGGGTCTGAAGGAAAGAATATACGTTGTTGATAATCCAGTAAATACCGATGGCAGCCGGGAACATTGTAACGAAGTAAAGAGAGATGAGGGGCATACCAAAGGTCATACAGCCCATAGTGGGGTTGTTTGCCATAGCCGGATTGTTGCGCTTTGAGCGGATATGGCCGATGAATGATGTTGCAAGTGATGTGAGGCACGAAAGTATGGGGATAATTGTGAGCAGTGTAAGCGGCTTGAAAGAAGGATTCTGAGCAAGGGAATAGCCGAAGAAATTGAATTCGCCGGAAAATTCTTTGATTTGCTCAAGTATGCTTACGTCGATGCCTGCTTCAATTGCACTGTTCCAGATTTTGTCAATGTTATCGATTATAACAATTTCGATTGCTCTGCTGTTGTTTGTGGCTGTACCGCCGTCTGCAGTAACTACCTTGCTTACAAGCTCTGTAAGCGTTGCGATCGCTGTTGAGGAAATGCGCACAGCGTAGGTAAGGGGTTTGTAAACTGCGCCGTAAAGACCCATAATGATGGGGAACTGAATAAGAAGGGGAAGGCAGCCCTGGTTCATCGGGTTGAAGCCTTCACGCTGGTAAAGAGCCTGCTGCTCTTCCTGAATTTTCTGCTGTGCGTTCTTGTCGCCTTTGTAGCGCTCCTGAATTCTGCGGAGCTTGGGCTGGAGTCTTGCCTGTTTGGCGGAACTCTTCTGCTGCTTGATTGCGCTGGGAAGAAGAATGAGCTTGAAAAAAAGCGCAAAAAGAACAAGGGCAACAAAATAGTTGCCTACGAAATTATAGAACTGTCCGAGCAGCCAGCCGAAAGGCACGGCAATTGCATCATAAAGTGCGGTCATTAATCGTCCTCCGATTGGTGTTTCTTTGGCGGAACCGGGTCGTACCCGCCTGGGAACAAAACATTGCACCTCAAAAGCCGGCGTAACGCCAGCAGACCGCCCTTAAGCAAGCCGTGAACCTCTATTGCCTCGATAGCGTACTGAGAGCACGTCGGATAATAGCGGCACATTGGCGGCTTGTGCGGCGAAATTTTCTCACGGTAGAAGCGGATAATCCGCAAAACTGCCTTTTTCATCGGTTGATAACACCCGCCTGCTCAAGATGCTTGAGAATAATAGGTTCAAGCTGAGTGCTTTTGAGGTATTTTGTTTTGCTTCTTGCGACAAAAACGATGTCCCAACTGCCGCCCGTAAGCGGGGCAACGGCACGGTACGCCGCTTTTATCACTCGTCTTGAACGGTTGCGTTCGACAGCGTTGCCGATTTTCTTGCTCGTAGTTATTCCGATACGACAAATACCTGCACGGTTTTTTGTTACATAAGAAACCAGTGCAGGGCTTGTGTACACCTTGCCACGCTTGTACGCACGGCGAAAATCGGTATTCAGATTGAGTGTTTTAATAGTCGAAGCCATAACCGTTCCCTTGTGTCAGCTCAACTTTTCCTAAACTTAGTAGGAGAGCTGCTTTCTGCCCTTTGCTCTGCGGCGGGCGAGAACCTTGCGGCCGTTTCTGTCTGCCATTCTCTTGCGGAAGCCGTGTTCCATCTTGCGATGACGCTTCTTGGGCTGATACGTTCTCTTCATTGGTGCATAACCTCCATTCAAGGGTATAGTTTGACGACTAAAGCGGCGAAAAAGCATATCGGGCTTATACCCCACTTTAGACCTTACATCGGGATATTATATAACAAAAATGCCCACAATGTCAACCTTTTTTTATATTAAAAAGATTATACATATATATAGCCCTTTTGTTCATTTTGCACTCAACAGATAGTGTCGGAATAATTAGTTGTTGTATTTTTCTGCGTTGTATGTTATTATTCAATATAATATAAAAATTATTTATCGGAGGCCGAAATGTCAAAACCGGTTAACAATAAAGCCGTAGCAGCTGCGGCAATCATTCTGCTTGCGCTGGCAGTTATACTGTCCGTGCTTCTGCTTACAGAGGACGACGGTAAAAACGACGTTACACAGCAGACACAGCCGCCGCAGACAACTATTCAGAGCACAGAAGCCGAAACCACAACACAGTTTCAGGAATATATTCCCGACGTGCCGACAAAATTCCTGTGGCAGTATGGCTCACAGCAGATAGCCAGCGAAAAGCCCGTTGAAAATCCCACCGAGGAAGAGGAAACCTCACACGTTTCGCCGCTGTATACGCAGCGTGTGCCCGAAACCTATTACGAGGTTGTCACCAACTGGAAGGGTGAGGCAGTAACGGGTGAGGACGGCAGCGAGGTAACGGAAATCCGCACCAAGCCGCAGACCACGGTTTATACCGAATATGTCACAAACGGTTACGGCGAAAATATAACTGACGAAAACGGTGAGCCTGTAACGGAGGTTTACTCCGAGGTTGTTACAACAGCACCGCCACCCGTATATGTAACGGATGCAAACGGTGAGCAGCTTACCGACGAAAGCGGCAAGCCAGTAACGCAGCCCGGCACAACCGTTGCCGAAAGCACAACGGCGGCAGTCGGCGGCAACAATTCGGGCGACTCAAAATGGGCACAGGGCTTCAGCGACGGCGAAAGATACGTGCGCATGAAAATATATATTGACGGTGAGTACGATATACACAGAAGCAGCGTTATGACACTTACCCTGCGTGAAAGAAGCGGTATGATTTCAATGCCCGACACACTCACCTATAACCTTTATAAGGGCACCTGCAGCCTTTCTCCCACAAAGAAATACAACGATATGGCGTATGTCACAAAGACAGGCGGTCAGACCGTTGTTACGCTTATAATTCCGGAAGAAGCAAGACCGCTTGTTGCACAGACAACATCCTTCAAGGCAAGCTCCACAATCAGCACATTCAGGGACAGAAACGGTGACAATATTGACGAGTTCACTGTTTCTGTAGACCCGTCATAAGAGGTAGCTCTATGCACGAGGGACACAGAAAGAGAATAAGAGAAAAATACCGCCGCAACGGCTTGGACGGCTTTGCCGACCACGAGGTGCTGGAGCTGCTGCTTTTCTACGCAAACAAACGCAGCGACACCAACGAAACGGCGCACAGGCTTCTTCAGCGCTTCGGCTCGCTTTCCACCGTGCTGGAAGCACCGTATGACGAGCTGGTGCAGGTTGAGGATATAGGCGATGTTGCCGCAACGCTGATTACAATGGTGCCGGCGCTTTTCCGAAGGTATTCTGCCGACAAGGTGAGCAGCATTACGGAAATCAGCTCGGCTCAGCAGGCGATTGACTATTCAAAGCCGAAGTTTTTCGGGCTGAGCACCGAACGGGGAGCGTTGATTTTTCTCGATTCGCAGAACAGGGTTAAAAACTTTCTCTTCGTTTGCGAAGGCTCACTCAACACAACCTCGCTGGATATACGCAAATGTGTTCAGCTTGCGCTGAATAACAACGCTTCGTCGGTCATTCTTGTTCACAACCACCCGACGGGTGTTGCTTCGCCGTCAAGGCAGGATATTGAAACAACGCAGGCCTTGGTCGCCGCAATGGCACCGATTGGAATAACCGTTTCCGACCACATTATTTTAACCGATTCGGGTGCTTTTACAATGGCAAGCCACGAAAGACTTGCAACAATATTTCAGAGATAACAAAATAGCCGGCTCACCGTGTGAAGTGAGTCGGCTATTTTCATTATTTCATATTAAAGAAGGTCGTCAAACAGGCGGATGTTAGCTGCATCGAGCTTAAGCTCGCCTGCCTGCTCTTTCTTGATGATTTCAACAATTCTGTCGTTTATGGGTGTGGGAATGCCGCACTTTCTGCCCCATTCGCAAACAACGCCGTTAATTGCGTCAACCTCGCAGGGCTTGCCGTTCTTAATATCCTGGAGCATTGAAGGCTCAATATCTCTGTGCTTCTTCATTGCGATAGGAACAAGGAACTGAGCAATAGCACGCTTGATGGGGTTGGTGTAGTAGAAGAGCTTTGTGATGTCCTTGCCCTGAACGGGTGCGAATTTTGCACCTGCAGCGTGGCCGACATCAATACACTCCTTCATACAGCGTACAGCAACCTTCTGACCGTCCTTGTTTTCGGAAACATCGCCGAAGCGGCCGCCGACAACAGTGCCGAGACCTGAAAAGGTGGCATTGATAAGGAGCTTTGACCAGCGTGCGCCGAGAAGGTTTTCCTCAAAGTGAACCGGACACATTTTTTCAAGCAGTTCTTTTACCAGTGTAAGCTGCTTGTCGGTGATGCCGGGCATCTTGCCCATATGGAAGGAAAGGCTGTCGGGCTCGGAGGTGAGAGTAGCTTCGCCGGGAGCGGTGAGCGCTGCACCCCATTCAACGGGACAGCCTACCGTGTGCTCGTTGCCGACGATTTCTGCAATGCCCGGCTCGGGAATACCGTTCTGGAGCGTTGCAATAACGCCGTCCTCCGAAAGGAAGGGCTTGAGGAAGGTGACAACCTCTTTGTTGTGAAGCTGCTTTGTCATAAGGAAGATTACGTCATATTTGCCTGACATTTCATCGGGGGTAATTGCCTTTACGGGTGTTGTAAAATCAACAGTACCCGTAATGTGTGCACCCTTTTCGTTAAGGGTTGCAACATGAGCCTTGTTTCTGTTTACAAGCTCAACCTCTACACCGTTTTTGGTCATATAAGCACCGAGAACGGTACCGAGAGAGCCTGCACCGTAAATAGCACACTTCATTTTCGTCACTCTCCGTTTAATTTTTATTTATTATACATTGAATAAAAGCTCGCTGTAATTGGGATAGGGCCAGTATTTTTCTGCAACAATTGTTTCAAGCTCGTCTGCAACGCTGCGCAGCTTGGTCATTGCGGGCACGAGCTTATCTCTGCAGTACGAGGAAGCCTCAAGGCTGTCGTTAGCGCTGTCCATACCTGCAACGGTTGCTTCAAGCGCATCCGTTCTGCGGTAGAGCTTGTTGTAAAGGTCGGTAAGCCTTGTGCACAGCTTAAGTGAAGCATCGCCTTCGGCAATAATTCCTATATCCTGCTTGAGCTTTACGCTCTGTGCAACCTCGTTGGTGTAGCTGAGAACTGCGGGCATAATCTCTTTCTTTGCCATTTCAAGCATTGTAAGTGCTTCAATGTGGAGCACCTTGCAATAGCTGTCAAGCATAATTTCGCAGCGGGAGGCAATTTCGCTCTTTGTGAAAATCTTGTGCTTTGTGAAAAGCTCAACATTCTTTTCGTTTACAAAGTGGGGAACAGCATCTGCTGTTGTTTTAAGCTCGTACAGACCTCTGCGGTGAGCCTCGTTTACCCAGTCCTGCGTGTAGTTGTTGCCGTTAAAGATTATACGCTTGTGGGCTGTAACTGTCTGGCTCATCCATTTGTCGAGCTCTTCCTCAATATTGTCTGCCGCTTCAAGTCTGTCTGCAAGGCGGTCAAAAACATCAGCAACAGCCGTGTTGATAACTGTATTTATATCAGCAATTGAAAAGCTGGAGCCGAGCATACGGAATTCAAACTTGTTACCGGTGAAGGCGAGGGGAGAAGTACGGTTGCGGTCTGTTGTATCCTTCTTGAAATCGGGAAGCACGTCAACACCAGTGACAACTGTTTCCGCCTTCTTGTTTTCGCCGTGCTCGCCCTTTTCAATTGCGTCAAGAATTTCCGTCAGCTCGTCACCAAGGAAAACCGAGATGATTGCGGGCGGTGCTTCTGCCGCACCGAGTCTGTGGTCGTTACCTGCGGAAGCAGAGGTGATACGAAGCAAATCCTGGCTGAGGTCAACCGCCTCAAGCACTGCGCAAAGGCAGACGAGGAAGGTTTTGTTATCCTGCGGCTTCTTGCCGGGCTTGAAAAGGTTTTTGCCGTAGTTTGTGGAAAGCGACCAGTTGTTGTGCTTGCCGCTGCCGTTAACGCCTGCAAAGGGCTTTTCGTGAAGCAGGCAGGCAAGGCCGTGCTTATCGGCAACCTTTTTCATTATTTCCATTGTGAGCTGGTTGTGGTCAGCAGCAATGTTTGCCGTTGCAAAAATAGGTGCAAGCTCGTGCTGTGCAGGTGCAGCCTCGTTGTGCTCGGTTTTTGCGTAAACGCCGAGCTTCCACAGCTCTACGTTGAGCTCCTGCATAAATGCCATAACTCTGGGCTTGATAACGCCGAAGTAGTGGTCGTCAAGCTCCTGACCCTTGGGGGGCTTTGCGCCGAAAAGCGTTCTGCCCGTGATTACAAGGTCACGGCGCTTTTTATAGGTTTCTTTATCTACAAGGAAGTATTCCTGCTCGGGGCCGACGGTTGTGTTAACTCGTGTAACCTCGTCGTCACCCATTAACTTAAGCAGGCGTACAGCCTTTGCGTTGATTGCTTCCATTGAACGCAGAAGCGGAGTTTTCTTGTCAAGCACTTCGCCGCCGAAGGAACAGAAAATGGTCGGTATGCAAAGAGAGTCGTCCTTGATGAATGCATAAGAGGTCGGGTCCCATGCGGTATAGCCTCTTGCCTCGAAGGTTTCACGAAGACCGCCCGAGGGGAAGGAGGAAGCATCGGGCTCACCCTTGATAAGCTCCTTGCCCGAAAATTCCATTATAACTCTGCCGTCGGGCTGGGGTGTCAGAAAGCTGTCGTGCTTTTCTGCGGTAATGCCCGTAAGCGGTTGGAACCAGTGTGTATAGTGGGTTGCGCCCTTTTCAATTGCCCAATCCTTCATAGCGGCGGCAACTGCGTTTGCAACCGTAATATCGAGAGCCTTGCCCTCCTCAATGGTCTTGTGAAGCGATTTGTAAATTTCCCTTGGCAGACGTGCGCTCATAACATCGTCATTGAACACAAGGCTGCCGAATATCTCGGGTACATCCCTCATTGTGAAAGCACCATACCTTTCCATTTTAACGAGAATATATATAGAATCTAAAAATACAAAAGTAATATTAGCATAAAGAAAACCGCTTTTCAATCGGTTAAAAAAATTTCGTCGGATATACAACATTACCCGACGAAGAGAAGAGGAGATTTATTTATTTTATATAAATTAATGAATGATGAATAGTGAATAATGAATAATTGATGGCGGGACACCCGCACCCGAATATAAATGGGTGTGGGCGAAGCCCACCCGTCTTTATTCTTTTTTCTTTATTATTTCTTATTTATTATTTTAATTACAGTTTATCTCTTTTTCCTATACACCACGACCCCTGCCGCAGCTTGTGCGATATAAAGCAGAATAAATCCGCCATGGATGACGAGGTTTTTGCGGCTTTGTCCTTCGTACCGAAGGTCATCGCTTGTATATGTTGTTACAGGCATACCGTTTTCGCTGTCACTCCAGTGAATTTCAATAACGTTTTCGTTCATATGAGAATACCTGAAAACCTCTTTGCCGTTGTAGTAAAATACTTCTTCGTTTTCCTTGAGTATATCTTCCCATTCTGTTTTATAATCGGTAATATAATTATCTTCAGGTGTATCTTCCGTATATCCTTCGTATATAGTCTGAGTCATAGCCTCTTGATAGATATGATAGTTATAATCAAGATTCTGCACAGGTGTTTCGATATATTCCTTGAACTCTTCAACTGTTTTGTGCACCGTGCCTGCTGTAAAAGCGGATGTCGGTACAGCGGTGTAAACACCTGCGTGGCAAAGTGCGGTTATAAGCATTATTCCTGCGGTTATGACGGAAATTTTTATTTTCAGCGTATCTTTTCTGACTGTATTTTCGCTCAGCTTTATTTTGCCTTTTCTCGCGAGTATAACTCTGCCTACCCACGAAATAAAAACAGCCGCAACGGCGAGAATCAGCAGGAAAACAAGGGCATAACCCAGCCATTCACCTTCATCTATTCCCACGTAAACTCCGCCCAGCAGAAGCGGCAGAGTTACCGTGAACAGGGTGACGATAACCGCACAAACGACGGCGATAGTTTTACACAGCCGTTGCTTATGCTTTGCCAGCTTTTCTTCGTCAAAATCATCTGCTTTAACTGCCGAAAAAGCGGCAACGGCAAAGCAGCTTTCGCTTATTGCGGCGGCAAGGTAAAAAATACAGCCCACAAAAAAGCCGAGGCTTGAGCGAAGCAGGGCAGAGTTGCAAATCATAGCCGCAATAAGTCCTACCGCCGCTATGCCCGAGGAAATAATACTGCGTATTTTCAGCTTGCTGGCGTTGCTTTCGAGCAGGCGGTCAAGCTGCTTTTGTGTCTTTGCCGCAGCGGCTTCTTCCGTCTGCTTTGCGGTTGCTTTTTCGCCTCTTAAAAGCTCGTCGGACGTAACGCCGAAAATTTCCGCAAGCACGGGTATGAGCGTTAAATCGGGCGCACATTCGTCCCTTTCCCAACGGCTTACCGCCTTGTCAGACACGTTCAGCTTTTCTGCCAGCTCACGCTGCGTCATTCCGTTGGCCTTTCTTAAAACGGCAATAAAGCCGCCAATAGTTCTGCGTTCCATAATTCATTCCTCCGAGGTTGTGTTTTCACACCAATTCTACAAAACCGACAGTAAAATGTACAGCCCGTATTCCGTCAATCACTCTCGCAAAGCGAGAATGCTACTATTTTAATAATATCAAAAAGTAAAAACAGGTGCAATGCAAATTTCTTACGCAAGCACCTGACAATTTGTGACAATTCAACCCTTATTTACAATATTTTAATGTTTACAAAAATAATTGTGTATGCTATATTTACAAATATATTTCAGACAAGAAAATTTTTACAATTTCCACGGAGGGAAAACGGTGAAAAATAAAACTTCCTCACTGCGGCAAAACCTGATAGGTGACAGGGCTTTTTATTCCCAGGTTTTGAATATAGTTGTTCCGATAATTATTCAGAATACAATTACAAATGTCGTCAGCCTGCTTGACAACATAATGGTCGGTCGTGTAGGCACGCTTGAAATGTCCGCCGTTGCAATTGACAACCAGCTTTTGTTTGTCTTTTCGCTGTGCATTTTCGGCGGTATGGCAGGCGCAGGTATTTTTGCAACGCAGTTTGCCGGCGCAAACGACAACACGGGTGTGCGCAACTGCTTCAGAGTAAAGCTGATGGTCGGCTTCTTTATGCTTGCTGCCGCTTTTGCGCTGTTTCTTGCTCTGCCCGATAAGCTAATATCCCTTTACCTTGCCGAGGATACCGACCCTGCGGAGGCAGCCGCAACGCTGCAATTCGGCTTGGATTATCTTCAGGTTATGCTGGTGGGCCTTGTGCCCTTTACAATTTCGCAGGCATATGCAAGCACCCTGCGTGAGGTTGGCGAAACCCGTGTGCCGATGATTTCGAGCGTAATTGCAATTGCAGTTAACCTTGTTTTCAACTACCTGCTCATTTTCGGTAAGCTCGGCTTCCCGAGGCTTGGTGTTGCAGGTGCGGCAATAGCAACTGTGCTTTCCCGTTTTGTCGAGGCGATTATTATTGTAGCCTTTACGCACAGAAACTCACGGCGTTTCCCGTTTATCAAGGGCAGCTACAGCAGTATCAAAGTGCCGTCAGCACTTATGCGTGATATTATGAAGCGTGGTATGCCGCTGCTGGTCAACGAATTTCTCTGGTCAGCAGGTATGGCTACGCTCTCGCAGTGCTATTCCGTAAGGGGTCTGGAGGTTGTTGCGGCTGTCAATATTTCAACCACCGTTTCAAACCTTTTCAACGTTGTTTTTCTTTCAATGGGCAACGCTGTTGCAATTATGGTCGGGCAGTGCCTTGGCGCAAACGAAATTGAAAAAGCCAAGCAGACTGCTTGGAGAATTATTACCGCAACCGTTGCGGCAAGTGTTGTTATGGGCAGTATTATGGCTGTCTGTGCACCGTTTATTCCCCGTATTTATAACACGGAAGACTCTGTGCGTGAAATTGCAAGGCAGCTTTTGATTATGGGCGCCTTTATGATGCCTGTTTTTGCATTTACCCACGACTGCTATTTTACAATGCGCTCAGGCGGTAAAACGGGTATAGTCTTTGTTTTTGACAGCGGCTTTACCTGGGGTCTGGTTGTTCCGTTTGCCTTTGTGCTGGCAAATTTCACCGCTATACCGATTGTTCCGCTTTACTTTGCCGTGCAGTCACTTGAAATAGTAAAAGGCATAGTGGGCTTTATATTGGTTAAAAAGGGTGTTTGGGTCAGGAACATTATTGACAAAGAATGATTATGTTAAGTGCAGAATGCAGAGTGCAGAACGCAGAACGGATGGTGGGCTTCGCCCACACCTGATTTTAAAAAATCTATTATCTCATACTTATTATCTTTTATGCTTATCTCGCTTTAATATCAAATAAATGTTTGGATAAAAGATAATAGCTGATAGATGATATTTATAAAATCGGAGCGCAGCGACCCTTCGTTCTGCGTTCTGCATTCAACACTCTGCATTAATAAAAAAGCGGTTCTGCCCGAGCAGAACCGCTTTTGCTATTTGTTTTTATTTGTCGCCTTTGGATTTCTTTGCGTTGTCGTATTCTTCTGCCTTGAAAACGTAATCCTTGCCGGGAAGGATGGCGTTGAGCAGAATACCTGCGATAGAGGCAACTGCAAGACCGGAAAGAGTAATAGCTGCGGAGCCGATGTTGAAGCTGATGCCGCCGGACATACCGAGGGCTGCAACAAGGATAACGGCTGCAACGATGAGGTTGCGGCTCTTTGTGAAGTCAACCTTGTTTTCAACAACGTTGCGTACACCGATAGCGGAAATCATACCGTAAAGCACGAAGGAAATACCGCCGATAACGGCTGTGGGAATGAGGTTGATAAGTGCTGCTACCTTCGGGGAGAAGGAGAGGAGAATTGCAACGATAGCTGCAATGCGGACTACCTTGGGGTCGTAAACCTTTGTAAGAGCGAGAACGCCTGTGTTTTCGCCGTAGGTTGTGTTTGCAGGACCGCCGAAGAGAGCAGAGAAGCTGGTTGCAAGACCGTCGCCTACAAGAGTTTTCTTAAGGCCGGGGTCAGCAAGGAAGTTTCTGCCGGTTGTTGCGCTGATTGCGCTTATATCGCCGATGTGCTCCATCATAGTTGCAAGCGAAATCGGAACAATTGCAATAATTGCGCTGATAATCTTGGACTTGTCGGGAACGTTGCCGAAAACAATGCCTTCCTTCTGAATCGGGAAGCCAATCCAGGCAGCGTCCTTGAGAGCCTGGATTTTGCCTGCGTCAAATACGGGTGTATCGCCGACGTTGTGCATAATAACTGCAACAACGCAGGAAACGATGATACCGAGAAGAATGGGAACGATTTTGCTCATACCCTTGCCCCAGATGTTGAAGATAATAACAGTTGCAAGAGCAATGAAGGCAAGAAGCCAGTTTGTTTCGCAGTTGGAAACAGCGCTGCCTGCAAGACCCAGACCGATTGCAATAATAATCGGGCCTGTAACAACAGGCGGGAAGTATTTCATAATCTTTGCGGAATCAAAGATTGCAAAAAGAACTGCAAGTACGAGGTAAACAAGACCTGCTACGGCAACACCAAGGCAGGCATATGGAAGCATAGACTTGTCAATAAGCGTTTCGCCTGCTTCGTTTGTGTAGTTTGTAACTGCGGCGTATCCGCCAAGGAAAGCGAAGGATGAGCCGAGGAAGGCCGGAACCTTGCCTTTCGTTACAAGGTGGAAGAAGAGTGTGCCCAGACCTGCCATAAGCAGGGTGGTTGCAATGTCAAGCCCTGTGAGCAGCGGAACAAGTACCGTTGCGCCGAACATTGCAAAGGTGTGCTGGAAGCCGAGGACGAGCATCTTGGGTACGCCGAGCTGTTTTGCGTCGTAAATAGGCTCGTTGCCTACTGCGACTTTTTCTTTTTTAGCCATTTTTTTACCTCCGTTGTGTGTTTAAACCGAAATAAATACATATTTCGCTCTTGTTTTTATTTTATACTTTCACACGGCAATGTCAAGCGCAAATAAAGAAAAAAATCTTACCGCAGCCAGTACGGTAAGATTTCATCTTGTGCTTTTTAAGTTGTTGTTCCGACCGTTAATTATTCGGAGAAGCCGGATTCTACAAGGCGGACAAGCTCTTCAACAGCCTGTGTTTCGTCTGCACCGCCAGCGATGATGCGGATGTCTGTGCCGCCCATAATGCCGAGAGAAAGGACACCGAGAAGGCTCTTTGCGTTAACACGGCGGTCTTCCTTTTCTACCCAGATTGAGGACTTGAACTCATTTGCCTTCTGAATGAAGAATGTTGCGGGGCGAGCGTGAAGGCCAACCTGATTCTGAACTGTTACATCTTTAACGTACATAATAAAACAATCTCCCTCTGATAATAAATATGAATAAAACACATAATTACGCCATTTCGTATTACATATTATACCACAAAAACCGCCCTCGTCAATGAATTTTCGGCAGTTCTTGACCCGTTTTCAAAAAATCGGCGAGGCTTCCAAACCTTGTATTTTTGATTAAACCGAGTTTGTGCAACTTGCCTACTTTTTTTTACGATTTTTCTACATATTGCCAAGTGCCCAAAGCCAAAAAATCCCTTGTATAAGTTTACTTTTCATTTTATAATCATTTTGAAAGTAAAACAATGAAAGGCGGATAACACCAATGATTACAGGCAAAATGACAGATTTCAACCGTTACTATTCAATCGATCCCGCATTTGAAGCGGCACACAAATTCTATAACGAATGTGTTGCAGCTCCCAAGGAAAGCGGCGAATACGTACTTATCCCCGACAAGCTCAAGGCTATTCTTTCAACAAACGAGCTTGGTGACGCAGATAGCAAAAATTTCGAGGCACACCGTGCCTATGCCGACATTCAGGTTATCGTAAAGGGTACGGAGCGTATCGACTGGGCAGACCTTGACACCTGCGGTGCGGTTGTGAGCGAGGAATATTCAAAGGGCGGCGATATCGCCTTTTACGAGGACCCCGAATTCGTAAGCGAGGTAACGCTTTACGAGGGCGGCTTTATGGTTATGTTCCCCGAGGATGCACACAAGCCCTGTGTCAAGCCCTGCGAAAACGCTGCACCTGCAACAAAAATCGTGTTCAAAGTTAAACTCTGATATTAGGAGAGATAAAAATGTTTGAAAAGTTTTTAACCGAAACCCTTAAGCTTGCTCCCAGACAGATGTGGGGTGTTGAACAGCTTGGCGTTTATTTCAAAAAGCTCTTTTCCGCAAACGGTGCAAAAGCTGTAATCGCCTGCGTTGTTGCAATTGCGGAAATGCTCGGTCTTGTTGTTTTCGACTTTGCAACGACACCGCGCGGAGATGCGCTTGACCTTACGGGCTACAGCCTCGTTTTTGAGGACGAGTTTGAGGGCGATTCGCTCAACCTTGATGATTGGAGATACGTTGCGAGCGGCCCCGACAGAGGCGGCTTCAATTCACCTGAGCAGGTTTCAGTCAAGGACGGCAACCTTTTCCTGACGGGTGAATATAAGGAAGACGGTAATTACGGCGCAGGCTGGTACGGTGCCGACATAGCTCTCAACGAGTGGTACAAGCAGGGCTATTTCGAAATCAAGTGCAAGGTAAACGCAGGCGGCGGATTCTGGTCAGCCTTCTGGATTCAGGCAAAGCACCCGTACGAGGCGCAGTATTCACAGGGCGGTGTCGGCGGCGCAGAGCTTGACATTTTTGAAGCAATGGGTTGGAACGAATTAGGCAATCACAACGCCGTTGCACAGACAATTCACTGCGCGGGCGTAGGCGGCGTGCAGGAGGGCTTCCAGTCGCGTATGCTCGGCTGCTTCAAGGGCAACAACATCTACGACGAATACAACACCTACGGCCTGAAGTGGACTGAGGATGAATACATATTCTACGTAAACGGTGTCGAAACCGTGCGCTCAACCTTTGGCGACGGCGTTTCGCAGGTTGAGGAGCAGGTAAGAGTTTCGCTTTGTATTCCCACAGCGGAAAAGCTTGAAATGCTTGACAAGGAAACCTACAACAACAGCTTTGTAATTGACTACGTAAGGATTTATCAGCCTACACTTACAGCGGTTGATTGATAACAGGAGGCAACAAAGATGTTTGAAAAGTTTTTAGTTGAAACTCTTAAGCTTGCTCCCAGACAGATGTGGGGCGTTGAGCAAATGGGCGTATACTTCAAAAAACTCTTTTCCGCAAAGGGTGCAAAGGCGGTTATTGCCTGCATTGTTGCAATTGCAGAGTGCTTCGGTCTTGCAATTCTCGATTTGCCCACAACTCCCCGTGGACAGGAGCTTGATTTAAGCAGCTATGCCCTTGTTTTTGAGGACGAGTTTGAGGGCAACGCACTTAACACAGATGTGTGGCAGTACAGAGGAAGCGGCCCGAGAAGAGGCGGCTTCAACGCAGAAAGCCAGGTAAGAGTAGAAAACGGCAATATGATTATCACAGGCGATTATCAGTCCGACGGCACCTACGGTGAGGGCTGGTACACAGGCATGGTCAAGCTCAAGGAGCGTTATTGCAAGGGCTATTTTGAAATCCGCTGTATTGTAAACGAAGGCTCGGGCTTCTGGTCAGCCTTCTGGATTCAGGCAGATGCTCCCTATACCGCTTCCGTTTCAAAGGGTGGCCCGGGCGGCTGTGAAATTGATATTTTCGAGTCAATGAGCTACGATAATTTCATCGGTAAAAACTCCGTTGCACAGACTGTTCACTGTGCAGGCGTTGACGGTGTACAGGAGGGCTTCCAGTCACTCAGGCTCGGCGATTTCTACGGCAAGAACATATATAAGGAATATAACACCTACGGTCTTGAGTGGACTGATGATGAGTATATTTTCTACATCAACGGCGTTGAAACAAGACGCACCTCCTTTGGCAACGGCGTTTCCGAGGTTATGGAGGACGTCATAGTTTCCCTCGAAATTCCCGAGGAAGAAAAATTGGCAGGCCTTGATAAAGAAAACTATAAAACAGAATTTATCGTCGATTACGTAAAAATCTATCAGCCTACCCTTACGGCAGTAAAGTAAAAGAGGTAATAAAATGTTTGATAAATTCTTAACTGAAGTTTTAAAGCTTGCTCCGTGGCAGATGCACGGCGTTGACCTTCAGAGAAAATACCTGAAAAAGGCTTTTACGGCAGGCTCAGTCAAAAAAGCAATTGCGGCGATACTTGTTGTTTTTGAGCTTATCGGGCTTACCGTTTTTGATAACCCTGTAAGACCTCTCGGCGACGAGCTTGACCTCACGGGCTATGAGCTTGTTTTCGAGGACGAGTTTGAGGGCAATGCACTCAACACAGACGTGTGGGATTACAGAGGAAGCGGTCCGAGAAGAGGCGGCTTTAATGCGGAGAGCCAGGTAAGAGTCGAAAACGGCAATATGATTATGACGGGCGATTACCAGACCGACGGCACCTACGGCGAGGGCTGGTACACCGGTATGATAAAGCTCAAGGAGCGTTACTGCAAGGGCTATTTTGAAATCCGCGCTATCCTCAACGAGGGCTCAGGCTTCTGGTCAGCGTTCTGGATTCAGGCAGATGCACCCTACACCGCTTCCGTTTCAAAGGGCGGTATAGGCGGTGCAGAAATTGACATAATGGAAAGCTATAACGACGAAAACCACAAGCGTTACGAATCCATCGCACAGACTATTCACTGCGCAGGTGTCGGCGGTGTGCAGGATGGCTACCAGTCAGAGCGTCTGGGCTATTACACAGGCAACAACATTCACCAGGAGTACAACACCTACGGCCTTATGTGGACGGATGATGAATATATCTTCTACGTAAACGGTGTCGAAACCTGCCGCAGCTCGTTTGGCAACGGTGTTTCCGAGGTGCTCGAGGACGTTATCGTTTCCCTCGAAATTCCCGACGAAACCCAGCTTGCCGCCCTTGATAAGGCAACTTACAAAACAGAGTATATTGTTGATTACGTAAGAATTTATCAGCCGACACTTATGGCAACGGATTAATAAGAAAAAGAGGTTGTATCAATATTCTGATACAACCTCTAAATTTATCCATCAACAATTATTTTACTTTTCATTCTTATAATCTTCTACAATCTTTCCGTCCTGAATGCGGATTACACGCTCGGCTTCTTCGGCTATGCCGTTGTCGTGGGTGATGAGGATTACCGTTCTGCCCTCTTTGTGCAGCTCGTGCAGGATTTGCATAACCTCCTTGCCTGAGCGGCTGTCGAGGTTGCCTGTTGGCTCGTCGGCGAGAATAACGGGGGGCTTTGCCGCAACTGCTCTTGCAATCGCAACACGCTGCTGCTGACCGCCCGACATCTGGTTGGGCAGGTGGTGCATACGCTTTTCAAGTCCCACTCTTTCAAGTGCCTGTGTGCTCAGCTCGTGCCGCTTATCCGCCTTAACGCCTCTGTAAACGAGCGGCAGCTCAACGTTTGCCTGTGCGGTAAGGCTGGGGATAAGGTTGAAGCCCTGGAAAATAAAGCCGATTTCCTTGTTGCGGATTTCGGAAAGCTGGTCGTCCGTCATTGTGGAAACGTCAACGCCGTCAAGCTCGTAGCTGCCCGATGTGCACACGTCAAGCAGACCGAGCATATTCATCAGCGTGCTTTTGCCCGAGCCCGATTGACCGATAATTGCAACAAACTCACCCCTGTCAATAGTAAGGCTCACGCCGTCAAGAGCGTGCACCTCGTTTTCACCGGGGTTGTAAATTTTATATACATCTTTAACATCAATAAGGTGTGACATAGCTTGCTCCTTGAAATTAATAATTCTATTTTATACCTATTGCGTTTTTCCGTCAAGCGAAATCAGGCGATTGAAATAATAATCAATATATGCTATAATAAATTAAAATATAAAAATGTTGTGAAAAGGTGACAAAAGATGAAAAAAAGTATTATTTTAAAAATTTTGTGTATTGCTCTTTCCGCAATTACCGTTTGCTTTGCATTTGCCGCTTGCGGTGATAAGGATATTGCAATAATAGGCGGTGCGGACGGTCCGACAAAAATTATCGTCGGCGAAATCACGGATACTGTCAAGGTACGTTTTGATATGGAGTGCGGCGGCAAGGATATAGGCAGCTTCACAATGATGCTTTACCCCGAACATGCACCCATTACGGTTGAAAACTTCGTCGGTCTTGTCCAGGAGGGCTTTTACGACGGAGTAACCTTCCACCGTATTGCAGAGGGCAAGCTTGGCCCGTTTGTTGCACAGGGCGGTGACCCCGACGGCGACGGAAGAACAAACCCCGGTCAAAAGCAGATTAAGGGCGAATTTGCCGCAAACGGTGTTGACAATCCGCTTGCAGACAACCACGTCCGTGGCGTTGTATCAATGGCAAGAACAAACGATTACAACTCCGCAAGCAGTCAGTTCTTCATCTGCTACAACGACAACTACGGCGCATCTTTAAACGGTCAGTACGCTGCCTTCGGCCAGGTTATCGAGGGTATGGAGGTTGTCGATTCCTTCCTTGAGGTTGAGCGTGACTATAACGACAAGCCGCTGACGGATATTATTATCACAAAGGCGGAAATAGTTGAATAAGTTGTAAAATAAAAGCGGTATCTGTCTGCGATGTTGACAGATGCCGCTTTTTGTCATATAGAAGATAATTTGCAAAATTCTCTTTTTATGTCGTGTACTTTTTTAGTTATCCGAACTACACTTTTATTGAAAGGAGGGCTATCAATGGATATGAAGAAAATAGGTAGCTTTTTAAAAAATTTGCGAAAAGAAAAAGGTCTTACACAAGAACAGCTTGCCGAAAGGCTTGGCGTAGCAGGCAGAACTGTATCAAGGTGGGAGACTGCCACGAATATGCCGGATTTGAGCATTCTTATTCAGCTTGCAGAGTTGTATGATGTCGAAGTGGACGAAATTCTTGACGGAGAAAGGAAAAAGGATATGGACAAAGAGATAAAAGAAACATTGATAAAGGCGGCCGATTACAGTGAAGTGAAGAGAAAGAAATTTGCCGAAGTTTGTAATTCGGTTCTATTGATTACAATTATTGTTTGTACAATAACTCTTATAGTGCAGTTAATTATTTATAAAAACATACAGTATATTATCGGCGAAACAGTTACAATTCTGATTGGCGGTATTATCGCTGTTACAATGACGGTAAAAAACGGTTTGTGGGATATTTCTTCAAAACAGAAAGCATCTTCATTAAAGGATTTGATAACAAGCGCAATTATGTCAGCCATATTCACGGTTGCAGGCTCGGTAGTAGTTTATTCAAACACAGGAGATGTTGGCATTACAACGATTTTTGCTATAGGATTCTTTACAGTAATTTCTGCTATCGGATTTGTAGTGCTGCGTGTTCTGGCAAAAATAAGCAAAAAGAACGAACACAATTCAGAAAAATGAAATTGGTGAAGTTTTCGTTTTAACGAAAGTGAAGTTAAACCACTCGTCCTGCAAAATGAGACGAGTGGTTTTAGTTATTACTTAGGTTGTGTTATTTCTTCTTGTACCTGCTGCACTGTAGAGGTCGTTTCGGGTATGGGTTCTTTTGAAATCTGAATACAGGTGTCCGTAATTACAAAAGTGACGATAAACACCAGTATCAGCAAAAGCACGTATGATGCGGCCGAATATGCCTTGCGGCGTGCCTCCTCCTGCGCAAAGCTGAGCGTGTGGGTGGAGGTAGGGGACTCCTCAACGGGGTAGTTTTTGCTGAATTGCAGTATCGCTCGGCGGTGCTTTTCCGGCTCGGGAATTACGGGTCGGAAATCCTCGGGGAGCTGTTCATTTGGAGTTTTATTATCATCCATAGGGATACCTCGAAATGAGTTTAAATAATAAATTTTAAATAATAAATAATAAAGAAGAAAGAATAAATAATAAATTTTATTCTTTTGAAGGTTGTTTGGATGTGTTAAGGGTTGATACGAGAATTTTTTTGATTTCTAAGCAATCGGCAAGCATAGATTCTCCCTCTTGCTTGGATATGTACTCAGACAGAATCAATAGCCGAAGCCAGTACTCTGTTTCAGAAGTTTCTTTTAGGGATATCTGGAGTTTTGCAACAAAGTCGGCTTTGGAAACTCCGTAAACAGCTTCATTTGCATTTGCTCCTATACTTGTGCCGGAACGAACGATCTGTTTTGAAATCACATATTCTTTTTTAGTATCGACAAGATACTTTTGCAGTTTGATAATCCGGACGGCGAAATGAAGAGATTTTTCTAAAAGAATGTTGCTTTCTTTCATATTATAGTATCACCTCAAAAGAAGAAAAAGCTTGTATAATAACAGCAACGCAAGAAAAAATATTTCTTATTTATTCTTTATTATTTCTTCTTTATTCTTTAAACAAATAAGGATGTACCTGAAAGACCTGCAAAGCCGAGGGAAATGAGTGCAATGTAAATAAAGGTTACGGGCTTGCCCCTGAAAAACGGGCTGATGCTTTCATTTTTTCTCAGGCGGCTTTCTCCCTCGCCTATGAGCACAACTGCAATGATGAACGCTACGCCTGCGCCGATACCCAGACCGATTGACTCAATAATGTCAAAGGCGGCACGGCGGTTAATCATAGGCACGGCAAGCACAAGCGTGTTGACAGCTGCCATACCGATACGGTGAATGTCGTTTGTGTTGCGCTTTAAAACAAGCTTGGTTACGGCTGTAAAGCCAAGGTATATTACCGCAAGCACGCCGCAGTAAACCGCAAGGTGAAGCGAGGTGCTCAAAGCGTTGATTGCAGGAATTGAATCAAGTGCGGAGCATACGGCAGCGGTTGCACTTGTAAAAAATGCAACAAGCAGGGCAATGGGGAAGAAATCTCTTGGCTTTGTGGCAATTCTTATTGCCTCACTCATACCGAAGCCGCCGTTGAAAACAAGGTTCTGCAGCAGCAGCGCAAACATGGAGGCGTTCAAAAATGCGTAAATCATTCCTTGCCCTCCTTGTGTCCGAAAACGTCGTCCATTGAACGGCTCATCAGCTTTTCAAGCTCGTCGTCTGCAACATCGTCAAAGCTGTAGTGTTTTTCTTCTGCTGCTTCGGGCTTGGTTTCAACGGTAACGTCTTCCATTTTCAGTTCCTTATATTCTGTATGCTTTTCGGGCTCGGGTTTTTCCTCGGGCTCGTTTTCTGTTTCGGTTTTTTCTTCAGCCTCAACAGCTTCTGTTGCTTCTTCGGAAACGATAGCTTCTTCGACAACAACTTCTTCTGCTTCCGTCTCCGGCTCAGCTTCGGGCTGAATATCGGCAGGGATGTCATCAAAGTTGATGTCTGTTTCTTCGGGTGTCAGGTCGGGCAGTATTGCCGCAATGCTGACTTTAGGCTCGGGCTTGGGAGCGGAAACCTTTTTGCCGTGTCTGGGCTTGGGCTGCTTTTTGTCAAGATATTTCGGCCAGTAGGCGGAAATAAGGCTTCTGAGTGCGGCACCTGCAAAGCCTATCATAAGGAAGCCGCCGAAGGGGAGAAGAAGACCCGTGAGAGTTCTGCCTTCCCAGAATTTAAAGCCTGCAATGGCACCGCTGCCGATAATTTCACGTATTGCACCTACCAGCAGAAGTACGGCTGCGTAGCCTACGGAAGCGGCAGCACCGTCTGCAAGAGCGGCAAGCGGCTTGATTCTTACCGCAAAACGCTCGCAACGAAGTACAAGCAGAGAGTTGACCGCCATTACGGGCAGGTAAATACCGAGCGTGCCGAAAAGCTCGGGGTTGACTTTTTCGATAAGGTACATAATCGGAACAACGAGTGCACAGCCGATAATGATGTATATGCCCGTTCTTACCCAACGGGGGATTACTTTGAGGAAGGCGGAGGCAATAACCTCGCTGAGCGTTATAGCAACTGCGGCAACAATGCTCAACAGGGCGGCACCCTTGATTGTCGTTGCCATAGCAACGACGGGACAAAGGCCGACGGCCTGAACAAGCACGGGGTTGAATATGCCGGCATTACGGAGCAGTAAGCCCGGATTTTTGCTGTTTTCAGCCATCGTTAAGCCTCCTTAATAAGTTAATTGGAATTTTTAAAAATCAATATCCGAACAGCAGCACCCAGTAATAGGTTTCGCCGTCGTTATAACAGCCTATGGCGGCTGATTTGTAGGTTTCGTTTAAAATGTTGTCCTTATGACCCTGGCTGTTCATCCAGGAATTGACAACGGCTGTCGGGTTGGTCTGACCTGAGGCAATGTTTTCGCCGTAAACGAATTCACTTACCGTAAAGCAGGTTGTGCCGTCGGGTCTTGTGTGGGAAAAGGTTACCTTAAGCTCACGGGCACGCACGTCTGCCGCCTTTGCAAGGTCTTTGGAATATTTGAGGGTGGGCAGGTTTTTCTTGTCACGCTCTGCATTTACAAGGCGAAGAAGCTCACCTTCAAACGCTTTGTCTTCCTCGTCCTCAACTGTCAAAATAGTTGTCGTAACCGTCGGGTATTCTATTTCGGGCGGCTCGGTAACTATGGGCTTGCGTGTGGTGGGCACCGTTGTTGCCTGCGTTGTGGGTGCGGAAGTGGTGGAAGAGGGCTTGGTGGTGGTTGTGCGCCTCGGCTTTGTGGTCTTTGGCGCAGTTGTGCTTGCGGAAGGCTCGTGGCTTCTGCTTTCGTCGCTGCTGTCGGAGCTGAATTCTTCCGTAAATTCCCAGAAGAAATCTTCGGTGTAGAATTCGGTTGTGGTGGTTTCTTCTCTGATTACATCATTGTGCTCAAAGCCGAAAATTTCGTCCTTGGTTTTAACCTCTTCTGCCGAACAGCAGGCAAGCCCGAAACATAATATGAAAGTAGCGGCAATGGCGGCAAATGAACGGGATTTACGCATTTTTCGTGCCTCCCTTTGCCTTCTTCTTGTCAAGCGCTTTTACAAGCTGCCTGTCAACGGCATTCCATACGGCGTTGATTATAAGTATACCGAAGCACGCACATTCTTCAAATGCACCGAAGCGGCGCATAAGCATACAGACTATACCTGCGCTGATGCCGTAAAGCAGACGGCTTATGGGAAGCTTGGGCTGTGTGCCCTGCTCTGTTAAAAGGAAGAGGGCGGCAAATATCATATAGCCGGCAACAAGCTCGAGCACAACCGAGGAAAGCAGGCTTGTAACCCTCGGGAAGCACAGCGCTGCAAATGCCGCACCGCCTATAAATCCGACAACGCTGATGAAAAGCTTTGTGCGGCGGATAAGCATATAAAGCGCACTTCCGAAAAGAACTATAATACAGCCTGCGCCCATAGGGCCGGGATAATTGCCCGTGAAAATATCAATCGCTTTGACCGAGCTTAAGCTGATTGAAGTGTTCTGCGAAAGCAGATATGCAAGCGAAGAGCCGCTTGAGCCCGTGAGGGCTGTGTTTGCGACAATTCGTGGATAGTCAAAAATGAGGTCGGAGAAGCATATAGTTAAAAAGGCCATACCTGCTGCGGCAGGTGAAAAGGGCAGGGTTTCGTTTCTGCCGAAGGGAAGCTTTGCGGCAATTACGGCAAAGCTGCTGCCGATTGCAGGCAGCCAAACGGGGGCATTTGCGGGCAGCATAAGCGCTAAAATAATGCCCGTTGTAACTGCGCTCAGGTCGCCTACTGTTGCGGGCTGGCGCAGAAGCTTTCTGCCGAGGAATTCACAAAGCACGGCGGTGATAACACTCACTGCAATAAGCCTGAGCGCCTTTGCGCCGTAGAAATACCACGCACTTACGCACGGAAGCAGGAGAATTGCGAGCATATCAAGCTGTAATGAACGGGTAGCCTTGGTTGAAAAGTTTTCCGACACGGTGCAAATCTCCTTTCTTTAATACCATTATTTGTGCCTTGATTTTTGACCGAATAAAGGGTTACGATTTATATGTAACCATCATGATGCAGGGGGTAAGGATATGAAAATAGAATCGCTTACAGACGAAACAATTATAGTTGAACTCTCCGAGGAGGATATGAAAAATCTCAATATCACCTATGAGGAGATGGATTATTCAAGAGTAGAAACAAAGCGTGTAATCTGGACTATACTCTCCCGTGCACGAAGAACATTAGGCAGGGAGCTGGATACCTCGGGCAGACTTTTTGTTGAAGCAATGCGCCACGAGGCAGGCGGCTGTGTGCTGTTCTTTTCGGTTGAACAGGACGAGAAAAACTCACGCCGCACAAAACGTTATCTGATAAAAAGAGGGGAATACATAACCTGTGAATTTGAAAATGCACAGACCTTATGTGACTGTGCAAGGAGAATCAGCTTTGCGGGTTACCCCTGCGACAGCAGGCTTTACCGCCTTGAAAATAAGTATCGTTTGTTGCTCCGACCTCACTCGGGGGCAGGGCGCATAAGGCTCTGCCTGCCCGAATTCTGTAAGGTCATTGGGGAAAACTCCCTGCTCACCGAAATAACCGATGAGCACTGGGAATGCTTAACCGAAGAAAATGCGGTTGAATTACTTAGCCTGGAATAACAGCATCATAAAGCCTGCTGCAACTGCGGAGCCGATAACGCCTGCAACGTTGGGACCCATAGCGTGCATAAGCAGGAAGTTTGTCGGGTTAGCCTTTTTGCCCTCAACCTGGGCAACACGGGCAGCCATGGGAACGGCGGAAACGCCTGCTGCACCGATAAGGGGGTTGACCTTGCCCTTGGTGATGATGTACATTACCTTGCCAAGGAGAACGCCGCCTGCGGTTGAGAAGGAGAAAGCAAGCAGACCAATACCGATAATCATAAGAGTATCGAGTCTTAAGAACTGCTCACCGTTTGCTGTTGCACCGACTGTTACACCGAGAAGAATAGTAACAATGTTGCAAAGTGCGTTCTGTGCAACGTCGCTGAGTCTTTCAACAACACCGCTTACTCTGAAGAGGTTGCCGAGCATGAGCATACCGATGAGGGGAGCAACACTCGGAAGAATGAGAACGCAGAGAACAGTAACAATAATCGGGAAAACAACAAGCTCTGTCTTGCTTACCTTGCGAAGCTGACCCATCTTGACCTCACGCTCTTTCTTTGTTGTGAGCGCACGCATAATGGGGGGCTGAATAAGCGGAATGAGAGCCATATAGGAATATGCCGCAACGGAAATCGGGGCAAGCAGATGGTCTGCCAGCTTGGAAGCGGTAAGAATTGCCGTGGGACCGTCTGCACCGCCGATAATGGCGATTGCGGCTGCTTCTGCAGGCTCAAAGCCGAGCAGAATTGCAAGAATGAATGCAACGTAAATACCGAGCTGTGCTGCTGCACCGAGCAGAAGGCTCGAAGGGTTGGCAAGCAGGGGGGCAAAGTCCGTCATTGCGCCGACACCCATAAAGATAAGGCAGGGGAAAATACTGCTCTTGACACCTGCGTAAATAAGCCTTAATACACCCGTGTCATACCAGTGGGCACCTTCAACTATGTTTGAGGTGTCCATAAGTCCCGTCGGGTCTGCCATAAGGCCTGCTGCAGGAAGGTTGGCAAGCAGCATACCGAAGGCTATGGGAAGAAGCAGCATAGGCTCGTACTTCTTGACAATTGCCATAAACAAAAGCACGAATGAAACAAGGAGCATAACACCCTGCTGCCACGTCATAACCGCAAGACCGGAGCTTTCCCAGATGCCTTGTAAAACACCTAAAAAGTCCATAAAACCGTCTGCCTCCGATTAATATACTGCAAGAACGTCGTCAGTATTGACAACTGTACCGTTTGTAACGAGAATCTGCTTGATTGTGCCGTCAAACTCTGCTGTGATTTCGTTTTCCATCTTCATAGCTTCAAGGATGAAGAGAACGTCGCCAGCCTTGACAGCCTGACCCTGGCTTACCAGTACCTTGAGGATAGTGCCGGGCATGGGGCTTGCGCACTTGTTGCCGTCTGCGCTGGGAGCAGCAACGGGAGCGGGAGCAGCTTCCTCAGCGGGTGCTGCTGCGGGAGCAGGAGCTGCAACGGGTGCAGCAACAGGTGCAGGAGCGGCAACAGCAACGGGAGCAGGAGCAGCGCCCTGAGCTGTTGTTACGTTTGTGATAACTGCATCGGTCTCGTTGACCTCAACTTCATAGTTCTTGCCGTTAAGTGTTACGATGTATTTCATTGTTTTTTACCTTTACCTTTCTTTATTCTTCTATAAGTTTAATGGATTTAAAGTCGAGCCTTTCAAGCGGAATACCCGTCTGGTGGCTGACAAGTGCCATAATAACTGCGGCTGTGGGTTCGTCTATACCGTTCCATTCGAGAGCTCTGATTGATTTGAAATCGAGCTTTTCGAGCGGAATACCTGTCTGATAACTGACTGTTGCCATTACAACTGCGGCTGTCGGCTCATCAACGCCGATGAGCTGGAGCGGCTGGTCGAGCAGCTTTATTGATTTGAAATCAAGGTGCTCAAGCGGCTTGCCTATGCCGTGGCTGAGTGAAGCCATAACTGCGGCGGCTGTAGCCTCGTCAACTCCGTAAAGTTCAACACGGCTCTGTGCGGAGCTTCCCGAAGGAGCGGACTCTGTTTTAGCAGCACCGTTTTCGCCGATTACTGCAACGGACTGCGCACCGCCTTTTTCACCCTTGCCTGTAAGTGTGCGGATTATGCGTGAAAGCAGATAAACGAGCACCGCAAGCAGCGCAAGCTCTGCCATAACGACAAGAATACCGACAACGGAAACGAGTAACGCATCAGTCAGACCAAGTGCTTTTCCTGCTAACATTGACTGATCACTCCTTGATTTCCTTTATTGCGTATCTGAATGTGTTCTTTTCTCTCTCTTTTCTTGCCTCGAAGAAGGCCTGTGCCTGCTGCGGGAAGGCAATGTAGGAAAGAACGTCCTCGTCACAGCGTGCGTCCTTGCCAAGCTCTTCCTTTGCGGCCTCGAAGCCGGGCTCAAGAGTGTCTGCAAAGCGGCCTGTGAAGGGCTTCTCGTCGCCGAGAACGAGCTTCTGAAGCTCCTTGCTTACCTTGCCGGGTGCCTTGCCGTATTCGCCCTTGATATAAGCCTTTACTTCCTTGGAGATGTTCTTGTATCTTTCACCGAGAAGAACGTTGAAGGTTGCCTGAACACCGACCATCTGGCTCATGGGAGTTACGAGGGGCGGATAACCGAGGTCTTCACGAACTCTGGGTGTTTCGGCAAGAACCTCATCGAGCTTGTCGAGCTTACCCTGTGCGGTGAGCTGTGCAACGAGGTTGGAAAGCATACCGCCGGGAATCTGATAGTCCAGAGCGTCTGTTTCCGTTGCCATAACAACGGGGTTGAGAACGCCTTCTTCAAGGTACTTTGCACGAAGCGGCTTGAAGTAGCTGTTGATTTTTGAAAGAACCTTCGGGTCAAGGTCAACTTTGTAGCCCTGATTCTTGAGAGCGTAAACAAGTGTTTCCGTCGGGGGCTGGCTTGTGCCGCCTGAAAGGCTGGAAATAGCTGTGTCGATGATGTCTGCGCCTGCCTCAACAGCCTTCTGCAGTGTTATCATACCAAGACCTGTTGTGGAGTGTGTGTGAACAACAATCGGAAGCTTGACAGCGCTTTTGAGTGCTTTTACAAGGTCGTATGCCTCCTGCGGAGCAAGAATACCTGCCATATCCTTGATACAGATGGTCTGTACGCCCATCTTTTCAAAGCCCTCGGCAACCTTTACATAGCTTTCAATGTTGTGAATGGGGCTTGTGGTGTAGCAGATTGTACCGGAAGCGATAGCACCGCTTTTAAGTGTCTGGTCAACTGCTACCTCAACGTTGCGAAGGTCGTTGAGTGCGTCGAAAATACGGATTACGTCAATACCGTTTTCAACGCTCTTGGAAACGAACTTGCGGACAACGTCGTCGGGATAGTGCTTGTAGCCCAGAAGGTTCTGACCTCTGAGAAGCATCTGAAGCTTGGTGTTGGGACAAGCCTCTTTGATCGTGCGGAGTCTGACCCACGGGTCTTCGTTGAGGTAACGAAGGCAGGAGTCAAAGGTTGCGCCGCCCCAGCACTCGAGCGAGTAGTAGCCTGCTTTGTCGAGCTCGCCGAGAATACCCTTAAAATCCTCAATAGGCATTCTTGTGGCGATAAGAGACTGGTTGGCATCACGCAGAACGGTTTCTGTGAATTGTACTGTCTTCTTTGCCATATCTTTTCCTTTCGGAAGATTAAAACTTAACGCAAAAATCTTCCCATTTTAAAAAATTTTATACATTGCTATTGTACCCCTTTTTTGTGTTTAATGCAATGCCGAATAGTTAAATTTTAGCATTTTAATACGCATAAAATTTATTCAACTTATATAAGCCAAAAAGAATATGCACATTAAATTGTAAATTTTTTATTAAATATTTAAAATAATATTGATTAATAATAATTATAATTATATAATACAACCATATACGCTTGACAAAGCGACTATAAGTTTAAAGGAGAAATACCAATGCCTGAATTCACCTACGAAATCGTTGAAACTCTCGGCACACTTTCCGAAACAGCAAAGGGCTGGACAAAGGAACTCAATCTCATCAGCTGGAACGGCAGAGAGCCCAAGCTCGACATCCGTGAGTGGGCACCCGAGCACGAGAAGATGGGCAAGGGCGTAACTCTTACAGAGGAAGAGGCTCAGGAAATCCTCAAGATTCTCGGCCAGCGCTACGCATAAGTTTCTCGAATTTCTGCGTATTTTCTACATAATATAATAAAAACGGCTGCGTGAAAGCATACCGAAAGGTATGTTTGGCGTAGCCTTGTTTTTTATACTTATTTGCTTGCAAATAAGTATAGTGACAAAAAATTGCAGTTTGTCGAGTTGAACGCAGAATGCAGAACGCAGAGTGCAGAACGGAGGGTCGCCTCGCTTCGATTATATAAAACGTTCATTCAAAGCGATTATTATAATGGGTGAGGGCGAAGCCCTCCCGCCGTTCTGCGTTCTGCACTCTGCGTTTAAACAAACTGTAATTTGCACAACAAAAAGCACCCAAACGGGTGCTTTTTTAATCGAGTAATTCAGCTATAATTGAATTTGAAACGAGGAAGCCTTCGGGGGTCAGGCGGATGCCTTTTCTGTCGGAAATAAGAAGTCCGTTTTTCTCGAAAACTGTTGATTTATCAAGCATTTCCTGCGGAATCTCAAAGCCGAAGCGGGTCTTACAGCCCTCGTTTGTCAGACCCTCTGTGAGCCTTAAACGAAGCATTGTGTATTCCTCAAAGCTGCCGCCCTCGCCGTCATTAATCGGCTGTGCGCCGTTGATAAAAGCTGTGGCATCGCTCGGATAATAAAAGCGTTTTCCGCCGAAAAAGGAGTGTGCCGCCGCACCTATTCCGAGGTATTCACGGCAGTCCCAGTAAATGAGATTGTGTCGGCTTTCAAAGCCTTCCTTGGCGAAATTTGAAATTTCGTACTGCCTGTAGCCGTGCTTTTCAAGCTCCTCACAGGCGGCAAGATACATTTCACAGCACTCGTCCTCATCGGGTAAATCAAGCAGCTTTTCCACCTTTTCAAAGGGTGTACCCTGCTCAATTTTAAGCAGGTAACTGCTTACGTGCTTTGCTCCGCTTCGGGCACAGAAAGCTATGCTTTCCCTTATACTGTCAACGGTCTGAAAGGGGATGCCGAGCATTAAATCAAGCGAAAAATTGTCGATTCCGCCGTCCTTAATCATACCCACAGCCTTTTCAATTTCAGCCCTTCCTGCACGCCGACCGAGCTTTTTGCGCTCCCTGTCAACGGCGGACTGCATACCCATTGAAATGCGGTTTACGCCTGCACTTTTAAGTAAGGCAATGTCGTTTTCGCTCCAGCCCTCGCTCAGGTCAAACGGGTTGCATTCAACCGTGACCTCGCAGACGGGCCGTTTTTTTATTGTCTTTACTATTTCGGCAAGGCGGCTGCTGCCAAGCTGTGAGGGCGTACCGCCGCCGAAATAAACGGTGGAAAAGCCGTTTCCTATCTTTTCCTGCCATATTATAATGTTTTTAATAATAGCGGCTGTGTATTCGTCCTTCGTCCTTTCGTCCGCCGTAAAGGAATAAAAATCACAGTACGGGCATTTTGAACGGCAGAACGGAATGTGAATATACAGCCCCGGTGCATCAGCCCTCATCATCAAGCTTGAGCACAGCCATAAACGCCTCCTGCGGTACTTCAACAGTACCGAACTGGCGCATACGCTTCTTGCCTTCCTTCTGCTTTTCAAGCAGCTTTTTCTTTCTCGTGATGTCGCCGCCGTAGCACTTGGCAAGAACGTCCTTTCTCATAGCCTTGACGGTTTCACGGGCAATAACCTTGCCGCCTATAGCAATCTGAATCGGAATTTCAAACATCTGACGGGGAATATTGTCCTTGAGCTTTTCGGCAATCTTGCGTGCTCTGCCGTAAGCCTTGTCGGAATGGATGATGAAGGAAAGGGCGTCGATTATATCGCCGTTGAGAAGTACGTCGAGCTTGACGAGCTTGGACGGCTGGTAATCGGAAATCTCGTAATCGAAGGAGGCGTAGCCCCTTGTACGGGATTTGAGTGTGTCAAAGAAATCGTAAATAATTTCGTTGAGCGGCAGCTCGTAGTGAATGTCAACTCTGCCGTTGGTGATATAGGACATATCCTTGAACACGCCTCGTCTGTCCTGGCAAAGGTCCATAACTGCGCCTACATAGTCGCTGGGTGCATAAATATGGGCGTTTGTCATAGGCTCCTCGCAGGCAGTAATAAGACCCGGGTCGGGATAATTGGTCGGGTTGTCGATTTCAACAATTGAGCCGTCGGAAAGGTGGATTTTGTAAATAACGCTCGGCACGGTTGTGACAAGGTCGAGGTTGTATTCTCTTTCAAGCCTTTCCTGTATGATTTCAAGGTGAAGAAGGCCGAGGAAGCCGCAGCGGAAGCCGAAGCCGAGAGCACCCGAAGTTTCGGGCTCGTAGGAAAGGGCTGCATCGTTGAGCTGTAATTTTTCAAGCGCATCACGAAGCGATTCGTAATCTGCACCGTCCGCAGGGTAGATACCGCAGAAAACCATCGGGTTAACCTTGCGGTAGCCGGGCAGAGGCTCGGAGGCAGGATTTTCGGCAGTTGTCACCGTATCACCTACACGGGCATCTCCTACGGTTTTGATGGAAGCGGTGATGTAGCCAACCTCACCTGCGGTAAGCTCATCCGTCGGCTCAAGAGAGGTTGCCCTCATATAACCGACCTCGACAACGGTAAACTGTGCTCCCGTTGCCATCATTCTCATCGTGTCGCCCGCCTTGATTTTGCCGTCCATAACTCTTACATAGACTATAACGCCTCTGTAGCTGTCGTAAATGGAGTCGAAAATAAGCGCACGTAGCGGCAGGTTTTCGTCTGCTGTCGGTGCAGGAATGTCCTGAACAATGCGTTCAAGCACCTGCTCTATGTTTTCACCCGTCTTTGCGGAAACACGGGGTGCAATTGAGCAGTCAAGACCGATTATGTCCTCAACCTCTGCCGCAACTCTGTCGGGGTCAGCGGCAGGCAGGTCGATTTTGTTTATAACGGGCACAAGCTCAAGGTCGTGGTCAAGCGCAAGGTAGGTGTTGGCAAGTGTCTGTGCCTCAACACCCTGCGATGCATCAATAATAAGCACCGCACCGTCACAGGCGGCAAGTGAACGAGAAACCTCGTAATTGAAGTCAACGTGGCCGGGTGTGTCGATAAGGTTGAGCTCATACTCCTGACCGTCCTTGGCCTTGTAGTTGAGCTTAACGGCGTGTGCCTTGATTGTAATTCCACGCTCACGCTCAAGGTCCATATTGTCAAGCAGCTGTGACTGCATATCACGCTTTGCAACGGAATCCGTAAGCTCCAGCAGCCTGTCCGCAAGTGTGGACTTGCCGTGGTCAATGTGAGCGATAATTGAAAAGTTTCTTATATTTTCCTTGGGTACTGACAAAATGTCACCTCTATTAGTTCTTTTTCTTTGTTTTTGTGGCTTTAGGGGTCTTTACCTCATCCAGATTGATAAGGATAAAGGAGAGTGTCCAGATAATCTCGAATACAAAAATGAGCAGGACTGTTACAACGGCGGAGGAAAGCTGAAGTATTTTCAGCTCACCGACAAATTCAAACAGAGAGCCAGCGCCGAGCATACCGGCTATGCCTGCAATGGCGTTGCTTGAGCCGGTGAGGAAGGCGTCGATAATCTGGTTGAGCGGAAGCTGACCCGAAATAACGATATCGGTCATACTGTTGAACGAGGCAATTGCGCCTATAGCTGTAACAACGCCGAGCACGCTGAAAGCAAGGTTTACCTTTTTGGCGTTAGTGAGTGCCGAGCAGAAGAAAACTGCAAGCACCATAACAACCATAAGGCAAAGGAAAACAAGCGTGGATATGGCAGGAGCTTTGAGCGGTTCAAGCGTTTTTATAACGCTTTCGGAAAGACCGAGGCTTTCGGAGTTGAGCTCAATGTTGTAATCTCTGATGAAGTGAACAACATCCTCAAGAGAAAAGGCATCGTCAAAAAAGCCGTCTGCAAAGCCAAGCTCCATAACAATTCTTACGAGCTTAAGAAAGTACAGGGCAGGAAAGGCGAGCAGCGCTGACGCTGCTGCCACTATTCTGTAAAGAGCTTTCATTTCAAGTTACCTCATTTCCAGGAGGAGTTGAGCGCAACCGTTCTGTTGATAACGAGTGCGTCCGGCGTTGAATCCTTGTCAACGCAGTAGTAGCCCTGGCGCATAAACTGGAAGGTGTCACCCGGCTTGATGTCCTTAAGACCGCCTTCAATCTTGCAGCCCTCAAGAACTGTGAGTGAGTCGGGGTTGAGGTCGTCAAGGCTTTCGGGTGTTTCAACGTTGTAAAGTCTGTCGTACATCTTGACTGTTGCGTCAACGCAGTCGTCAGCGCTTACCCAGTGAAGTGTGCCCTTGACCTTTCTGCCGTCGGGTGAATCGCCGCCCTTGGTTTCGGGGTCGTAGGTGCAGTGCAGGCAGGTAACCTCGCCGTTTTCGTCGGTTTCATAGCCTGTGCAGGTTACAAAGTATGCGCCCTTGAGTCTTACCTCGTTGCCGGGGTAGAGGCGGAAATATTTCTTTACGGGCTCAGCCATAAAGTCGTCACGCTCAACATAGAGGTTGCGTGAGAAGGTGACTGCTCTCTTGCCAAGCTCGGGCTTGTCGGGGTGAACGTCAACCTCGATTGTTTCTGACTGTCCCTCGGGGTAGTTGTCGATAATAACCTTGAGGGGGCGCAGAACTGCCATTGCACGGGGTGCATTTGCATTAAGGTTGTCACGAACGCAGGCCTCAAGCAGACCGTAGTCAACAACGCTGTGAGCCTTGGAAACGCCGACTCTGTCTATAAAATCACGGACTGCTGCTGCGGGATAGCCTCTGCGGCGCATACCGCAAAGGGTAACCATTCTCGGGTCGTCCCAACCGCTGACTATGCCCTTTTCAACAAGCTCAAGGCACTTTCTCTTGCTGGTCTGGCAGTAGTTGACGTTAAGACGGGCAAACTCAATCTGTCTGGGCGGCTCGTCAAAGCCAATCTGCTCAAGGAACCAGTTGTAGAGCGGTCTGTGGTTTTCAAACTCAAGTGAGCAAAGTGAGTAGGTTACCTTTTCCTTAGCGTCGGAAAGGGGATGTGCAAAGTCATACATCGGGTAAACGCACCACTTGTCGCCTGTCTGGTGGTGGCTGACGTGGGCAATTCTGTAGATAACGGGGTCACGCATATTGATGTTGGGGGAAGCCATATCAATCTTTGCACGCAGCACACGCTCGCCGTTTGCAAATTCACCCTTTGTCATTCTCTCAAACAGGTCGAGGTTTTCCTCAATGCTTCTGTCACGGTAGGGGCTGTTTTTGCCGGGCTCGGTGAGTGTGCCGCGGTATTCTCTGATTTCGTCTGCATTAAGGTCGCAGACGTAAGCCTTGCCGTCCTTGATGAGCTTTATTGCGCATTCGTAGATGAAATCAAAATAGCTGGAGGCATAGTAGCACTCGTTCCACTTGAAGCCGAGCCATTCAATATCCTCCTTGATGGCATCGACATACTCGACATCCTCCTTGGAGGGGTTAGTGTCGTCAAGACGGAGGTTGCAGATACCGCCGTACTTTTCTGCCGTTGTAAAGTCAATGCAGATAGCCTTGGCGTGGCCTATGTGGAGATAGCCGTTGGGCTCGGGTGGGAAACGGGTCTGCACTCTCGTGTTGACACCTGCGGCCAAATCTTCATCGATAAAATCGTGAATAAAATTTGATACTACTTTTTCTTCTTCCATTGTTAATAAACCTCCGTGTATATTAAAGAGTTGAGATTGCGTTGTTAAGTCTTGCCGTTACCTCGTCCTTGCCGAGCAGCTGCATAATTGCGCAAAGGTCGGGTGTGTTGGAGCGTGAGGTTACAGCCATACGGATTACGCCGGAAACGTCGCCGACGTGACCCTTGAAGGCTTCGGGAGTCTTCTTGTATTCCTTGACGTTGGGTGTGAAGCCCAGAGGCTCACACATTTCCTTGATTTTTGTAAACCATTCGTCCTTGCCGTCGGCAGGGTCGTAAATCTCAAGGTATTTTGTGAGTATAGCCTTGACATCTTCTTTATCGAGCTTTTCGTCAAATTTAAAGTCGGGTGTATAAAGCTCGTTGTAAAGATAGCTTACATAGTCCTTGACCTCACTCCATTTAGCTATATCCTTACGGGGCTTGGGGCATTCACGGTCAATGTTGAGCACGGCTGTTGAATAAGCGGGGTCTGCGGTGAATACTGCGCAGAAATCCTTGTCCGCAGCCTCTGCCCACTTTGCAACGTTTTCGTAAACCTGTGTGGCGCTCATAACGGAAATAACGTTTTTGCTAACGTCATTGAGCTTTACAAGGTCGAAAAGACAGCCGCTGGAGCTCATCTTCTTGAGGTTGAAGGGGAATTTGGAAATATCCTCTCTCGGGTTTGCTCTGCGCCAGTCCTCAAAGTTGGAGTTAATGAGTGTGAGAAGATATTCAAGTACGCTTTCCTTCGGGAAGCCCTCGTCAACAAAGTAGCTTACTGCCGCTTCGGGGTCCTTACGCTTGGAGAGCTTGCGCTTGTCGCCTGTTTCCTCGTCAATTTTAAGCACCTGCGGTGTGTGTGCAAACTTGGGGAGCTTGTAGCCGCAGGCACGGAAAAGCTCTATATGCTTGGGTACGGAGGAAATCCATTCCTCGCCACGGATAACGTGGGTTGTTCTCATAAAGTGGTCGTCGCATACGTGGGCAAAGTGGTAGGTGGGTATGCCGTCAGACTTGAGAAGCACCTCGTCAATCGTATTTTCGGGCATTTCAATTTTGCCCTTGATAACGTCCTCAAATGCAATTCTCTTGTTTTCGTCACCCTGTGAGCGAAGGCGGATGACATAGCTTTCGCCTGCCTTTATTCTTGCCTCCTGCTCTTCAAAGGAGAGGTCACGGCACTTTGCGTACTTGCCGAAGTAGCCCTTGATAAGAGCACCCTCGCTTTCCTGCTTTTCACGAAGTGCTGTAAGCTCGTCTGCCGTGCAGAAGCAGGGATATGCAAGACCCTTTTCAACAAGACTCTTGGCAATAGTCTGATAAATTTCAACACGCTTACTCTGCGTGTAGGGGCCGTATTCACCCTTTTCTGTGCCGAAGCCCGTAACGCCCTCGTTAAAGGCTACGCCAAAGTAGTCAAATCCCTTTACGATAGCGGAAACGCCGTCGTCAATTTCACGCTTCTTGTCCGTGTCCTCAATTCGCAGGAAGGCAACACCGTTTGTTGACTGTGCGGTGAGAATATCGACAAGTGCGCCGAAGAAGCCGCCGATGTGCAGATAACCCGTGGGGCTTGGCGCAAAACGGGTTACCCTTGCGCCCTCGGGAAGGTTACGCAGCGGATAAATCTTCTCATAATCCTCGGGAGTTTTTGTGATGTCGGGAAAGAGAAGCTGAGCAAGTTTTTCGTTGTTAGTCATTTGCTTTTTACCTCATTTATTTTCAGCCGATTTTAGTATCTGCTTTATTTACAATTTCGTGTTTTTCTTCCGCCTTGCGGAAATAGGGGTCGGGTCTGGGCGGAGCAAAAACGGAGTTGAGAACAATATATGTAACGCCGCAGCCTGCGACTGCACCGAGAATTATTGCAGGAATAAAGATAACGGATTGCTTTTGCGGTGCTTTGTCAACAACCTCGCTGTCAATATAGTCCTGTTCCATTTCGTAGTAGTCGTCATATTCGTCGTAGTAGTGCTCTTCGTTTTCGTTATCAGCCACGGTTTGTGCGCTTGCACAAAATACAAACGGCAGAGCGGAAAGAACGCAGAAAACGGAAACGATAATCTTTTTTACCATATTGTTTTCACCGCCATCCATATAAGCTGGCCAATTACGGCACCGACTGCAGCACCTGCACCGAGAAAGGCAAGCGTTTTGGTTCTGCTTCTCGGAGGTACGCCTGCAATTTTACCCGTCTGTCCGTTCATAAAAAGACGGCAGGGCTGTCCCCTGTATTCGCAGTCGAGCACCCACATCGGGAGCAGTATGCTTTTGGAATTTACGCTGTTGAAGCTGTGCGAAAGGTTCTGCGTTTTTTCGCTTGTGTAATCACGCAGCGTCTTTTTGATTTCGTTTACTGCCGCCTGTTCAATTTCGGGGCGGAGCTTTTCAAAAGCCTCTTGTGCGGAAAGCACGGCTTTCTGAACCTCTGCTCTTACCGTAAGGGCAGAGTCGTAGTCCTTCAGCCCCTGCAAATCGTAGGGCTCCAGCAGGCTGAGCAGGGTTTCATCCACCTTGTCGCCCGAAAGAGCTAAAATGCCGCTGAATTCCGATTGGAGTTCACGCTGCGCAAGCACAGTTCCTACTTCCTCTGCCTCACGTTTGGTGCATTCGGATTGAAGAACTGTTGTCATTTCGCAGTCAAACACAAAGGCGGGGAAATAAACGGGCTTTACCCGTTCCTGCCTTGCCGCCTCAAAAACCTCGGTCGGGTTTAGCTTGTTGCGTGAAACATAGCGTGCAAAGGCGTGTGACGCCTGCTGTGCCGTGAATTCAAAGGGAATTATTTTTGTGTTTAAATCTGACATAGGTCAATCTTCCTCTGTAAGATTATAGATGATACGGTTAGTTGTGAAGGTGTTTATTCCTCTGTTGTGAAGCTTTTTGAGTTTTGCAGGGGAATCTATAGTCCAGCAGGCGAGCTTAATGCCATTTTCTGTAAAGGCGTCAATCTCTTTTTGTGTGCCTGTCTTGTTGCCGTTGAAGGATACGCCGATTTCGGGTGTCTTTGCGGCGGTTTCAAGTGTTTCATCGCTCAGGTCACTTGTCAGCCAGTAAATCTCTATGCTGTTGCTCATAAAGGTTGTTCTGCCCGAATTGATCAGTGAGCTGATGTATTCAATCTGCTCACGGTCAAAGCTGATTATCATCATATCAGAGTTTCTTTGTGCGGCAATGAAGCTGAGGAGCTCGGGTATATATTCCGTGCCGCCGTCCTTGATTTCTATAACGGGCGTTAATCCCTTTTCTGCACAGAGGTTGAGCATCTGCTCAAGAGTGGGAACGGTGATTACGCCGGAAAGAGCATCCTTGAGGTTTTTGCCCTCATCAATGCGGCAGGAAATAATCTGCTTGTAGGTAAGATCGCTGACCTTGCCCTCACCGTCTGTTGTGCGTTCAATGTCTTCATCGTGCATAAGCACCCACACGCCGTCCTTCGTGCGGCGTATGTCGAACTCAACATAGCCGTAGCCGTATTCGGCGCTCTTTGCTGCGGCTTCAAGCGTGTTTTCGGGGGCGAGCTTGTTGAGCCCTCTGTGAGATATAAGCGTAACTGCGCTGTTATTGTCTATATCTGCGGCAGAAAGCTCACGCACACGGTTTTTGCCGACTGTAAGACCGATTATGAGAGCTATGATTGCAACAAAGGTGACGATGCCAGTCACAATAAGCCCTTTTTTGAATTTTTTGTTGAGTACAAGATACAAGGCTATCAGTCCTTACATTCAAAATAGATTGTTCTCACAAACTGGTCGGAAAGAATGTCGTTTTTACGCTCGTAGCGGATTTCGACCTTCAGGCGGTCAGTACCCTCGGTAATTTCACAGGGTACGGTAATTTCACCGCTTCTTTTTATTTCGAGCTTTTCGCCGATGCTCTGTTCAACACCGTTGATTTTAACGGAGAGAATATTGAGTGAATAGCTGTCGGTAAGGCTCTTTATGAGCAGTTCATCACTGTGTGCGCCGTATTCACCCGTTTTACTGTCAGTAAAGCGTGCGTAAACGCCGTCAAGCGGATTCTGGGACAGCTCAAACTGCGGATACCTGCTGTCGGAATGAACATCAGCTATATTGTCCGTGAGAAGAAGCTCGAGAATAAGACATCTTGTGTAGGGGTCAAACCAGGTCTGTGTGTGGTACTGCTCGTAAACAAACCAGGTGTTTTCAGGCAGGTAACAGGTTGATGCATCAACCGTGTTTGTCGGGGCAATATGGTCGTGTGTAGCCTCCTTGCAGACTGTGTTTTTCTGAACATAGTCCTTGCCGAGGGTTTCGCCGTAAACGCTTGCATTTGCGCCGCAGGTGTGTGTGGTGTTGATAATAAAGTCGGAGTCAATATTTTTGCCCGTACCGAGCCTCGTTCCGTAGTTGGAAATAATGTGAATATTTACGCCAGCAGCCTGTGCACGCCTTAAGCCTTCGCCGATATTTGCCATACAGTCGTAGTGCAGCTTATCAGCCTTTTTGATTATTTCGGCATTTTCTACGGGGTCAAGGTAAACGTCACGCAGCTTGGTGTAGGTTTCAATGTCCATAAAATCCCAGACCGAGCCGAAATAGATTGCGTGGGGCAGAAGCACCTCGTTGAACGCTGTTTTTACAAGGCTGTTAAGGAATTCGCCCGGGAGCAGCCTGCCCAGCCAGCGAAGGTCAAGCTCAATATTGAGCATAACGCAGGCAAAGCGGAGCAGCTCCTCCAGATTAAAGTTTATGGGCTCTGCGCCGAGCAATTCGGTTACAAGCGTTGTGCCGCCCGTTGCAGGGGAGTTGAGTACGGCGCTGTCAACCTTTCCTTCGGTGCCGTAATAATAGAGATAGGTTGCAGTAAGCTGTCCGCCGTGGCTCATTGAGAAAATATCAACCTTGTCCGCACCTGTTTTTGCAAGCACGCTGTCAATAAATTCGGCAAGATGTGCGCTGTTGTCAATCTGACTTCTGCGCCAGTCCGTGTTGAAAACATAAATATATTCTTCGGGTACGGTCTGTGCCATAGCGTCAATGAAATCGTCCTGGAAGAAAGGCGTACCCTTGCCTTTAAGCTCCTCTCTGATATAGGCTATGGAAGCCTCTTCAACTACACAGGGGAAGGAAACGATATTGTATTTTGATGAGCCGTCGGGCATCATTGAAATATCATCAATAAGCTCGGCTGATATTTCTCTGAACTGCTCAATAAACGGCTTTGTGTCACCGTCGGCATATTTTGAAAGGCTGGAAACGATACCGTAAAGGTTGGGAATGAGCTTTTTGATAAGGTCGCCGGCGTTTATGCCCCAGATCTCCTCTTCGGTCTCAAGCCCTCTGTCTCTTATAAGTATCGGTCCCGAATAGCCTTGAATGAATATAACGGGGTGACCGTCCCATTCAAAGGCGGGAACATTGTCCTTTTTTGCGGCTGCGGTGCTTGCCGTACAGCCGAATATCATTACAGCGCACATTATTACGCTGATTACTCTTTTCATTTTCATTTTCAGATTCATTTTCCTTTTAGTTAAGTGCTTAAGTTTTATTTTGCACAGAAATAAACTGTGCGTGTGAAGGGTGCGGAAAGAAGCTGACCCTGTCGTGCATAGGTGATTTCAACCTTGATGTTGCCGCCTGCAAGCTTGGTGCAGGGAACTTCAAGCTCTTCGCCGGGGGCAATTACAGCCTTTTTGTCAACTGTGAATTCACAGCCCTCAGCCATTACGCTCTTGAGTGTAATACTGTATTCGTTTGAAAGATTGCGTACAACCAGAGCCTTGCTGTCTGCGTTGTAGAAGCCGGAGGTTTCGTTTGCAAATTTTGCATAAATTGCATCTATGGGGTTCTGGCTCAGCTCAAACTGGGGGTAAGCGGGGTTGGAATGTACATCTTTAATTGTGTCCGTGAGAAGCATTCTGGTAATCATCGGGCGTGTGTAATTATCACGCACTATCATACCGTGGTACTGTCCTCTGATGAACCAGGTCTTTTCGGGCAGGTAGGCACAGGAGGCATCAACCGTGCGGTCGGGGGAAATGTGGTTGTGTGTCGGGTCTGTGCAGGTGGTGTTCTTCTGCTTATAGTCAGCAGGGAGCTGTTTGCCGAATTCAGCCGTATATGCGCCGGAGGAGCAGGTGGTGTCAATAACAAAGTCTGCGTCAATTGCTTCGCCTGAGCCAAGCTGTGTGCCGTAGTTGGCGAGAATGTATATGTTTGCACCGGCATCTTCTGCTGCCTTGAGACCCTTGCTCATGTTTGCCATACAGTCGTAGTGCATTTTGTCGTGCTTTACAATCATTTCATAATTGGTCAGCGGATTGAGGTAAATCTCTTTGAATTCCGTGTAGGAAGCAACATCCATAAAGTCCCAGATACTTCCGAAATTCATTGCATACGGCTGGAAGCATTCAACAAAAACAATCTTGAGCAGCTCATTGAGAAATTCACCGGGCAGAATTTTGCCGAGCCAGCGAAGGTCAGCTTCTGTGTTGAGCAGTACGCCTGCAAAGCGGCTGATTTCGTCCATATCAAAATTAGCCGCACCGAGACCGAGCAGACCCTTTACAATTGATGTGCCGCCGACTGCGGGAACGTCAAGCAGAGCGTTGTCAACCTTGCCCTCGGTACCGTGATAGTAAAGGTAGGCTGCGGCAGTCTGACCGCCGTGGCTGAGTGCGTAAATGTCAACCTTGGTCTTTCCTGTGATTTCAAGAACATCGTCAATAAACTCTGCAAGGCGTTCGGAATTATCTATCTGACCAAGACGCCAGTCGGTGTTGAAGATGTAGATATATTCTTCGGGGACATATTGGGCAATGTCGCCGTTGATTTCCTGCTCGGGTACATAGTCAGCCTTGTTATTTGCCTTGAGTGTGGCAATGGAGGCTTCCTCTGCATAGTAGGGGTAGGGAGTGACGTCGTATTTTGATGTGCCGTCGGGATTGCAGGCCATTTTGCCCAGCTTGTCGCTGACAAGGTAATCAATACCGCTGATGAGCAACTCGCTGTCACCGCCGATAATGTATGAAACAAGGCCGATGAGAATAGACGGTACGGCGGCTACGATGCGTGCAGCATCAAACTCAGCGCCTGCGCCCCAGATGCCGACCTCAGTTTCAAGACCTCTGTCCATAACAAAGGGTGAGCCCGTGAAGCCCTGAAGGAAAACCACAGGGTCGCCGTCCCATTTGATTTCGTCCTCACTTGCGTGTGTGCCGATTGCAAACGTTCCGAAAAGCAGGGCGGCGCAAAGAAGAATGCTTACAAGTTTTTTCATAGTCCGTTACATCCTTTCAGATATTTAATCAGCAGTTCAGTTGCTGCTCTTTTTGAGGTTCTTTGCAAGGAAAACAAGCGGTACAAAAATTGTAAGACCGATTGCTGCTGCGGCAAGGTAGATATGCGGTGCGGGAATGTTGACCGCTGCACCGTATTCGTTTGTGTACTGTGCCGTAGCAAAAGCGTTTGTAACCTTTACGGCAACTGCGGGACCTATGGTCATAGGCAGAAGCACGGAGAATATCATTCTGATACCCTGGAGCTGTCCTGCCTTGTCCTCGGGCGTGAAGTCACGGATTGCTGCGTTGAGCATAATCATAAGCAGACCGTAGCCGACCATTGCAATAAGCGCGGAAAGTGCAAAGAAGATGATGTTCTTATCTGCAAAATAAACGAGAACAAGACCGACAACGAAGAATGCCGCCGAGGGGAAGAGGAAGGGTGCCTTGCCCTTCTTGTCGCTGAGAATGATGAACGAAACAAGCGTTGTAACGCAGGCGGCAAAAACCGCAACAGCAAGAATAATAATGGGTACGGTGAGCTTGAGAGTGCTCATATCAATGTAGTGCTCAACATAAATAAACAGGTAGGGGAAGAACACCTGGCTTGCGATTGCAAAGATTCCCATACAGATAAGTGAGAGGTAGAGGTTTTTGTTCTCCTTAATAACCGAGGGTCTGAAGCCGTAGGTCATAGTTTCGATAAAGCCTGCGGTTGTCTTTACACCTGTTCTGGATTCCTTGATTGAGAAAAGACCGATTACACCGCAGATTGTTACGATAAGACCAAGTCCGATGAAGCAGGCGGGATAGCCGAACTTTGCCGAAAGGCTGCCGAAGGCTGCTGTAACGCCGACGAGAGCAACAACGGGAAGAATGGCAAGAACGGATTCGGTTTTTGCTCTGTTGGAGGTGGAGGTGATGTCGGTAATCCATGCGTTGAAGGCTGCGTCGTTACTTGTTGAACCCATAAAGGTCATAACGCAGTCCATAATGATAACCAGCATAACCGTTGCCGAAACGGCTGCAACGGGTGTTGTGCCCATAACCTTGGCAACGTTTTCGGGTGAGATAAGGGCAAAGGCCATAACCGTGAAGCCCCAGACAATATAACCGCCGCAAATGAAGATTTTGCGCTTGTTGATTTTGTCGCTGAGGCTGCCCATAAACAGCGTTGTGAGTACCGCTACAACGGAGCTTGCGGTAACCATACGGGAAATGTCCTCGGGTGTGCCGCCGATTTCGTTGAAGAGGAAGAGGTTGAAGAAGTTGTTTTCTACTGCCCAGGCTACCTGACCCATAAAGCCGAAAAGGACTATGTTCAGCCAGAGATTACCCGTGAGCTTGCTGCTTTTGCTCATTGCTTTGTCCGCCTTTCATGTTGCAGTACAGACATACTGCGACTAATAAATAATTATTATTTATAATAACAAAAAATTATTTAACAGTCAATGGAAAATCTTTATTCATAAAAATTTTTTTATTCGTCGAAAAAAGCAAAAAATAATGTTTGATTTTTTCACAATTTATGATATAATGCAATTAATTGTGAGCTTTCACGGTTACAGGGAGGAATAAAAATGGCTTTGGAAAAGATTTTAATTGTAGATGACGATACCAACATCTGCGAGCTGTTAAGGCTTTATATCGAAAAAGAGGGCTTTACGGTTATGATAGCAAACGACGGTGCAACTGCCGTGCGTATGTTCCGTGAGCAGCAGCCCGACCTTATGCTGCTCGATGTTATGCTGCCCAAGCTGGACGGCTGGCAGGTCTGCCGTGAGGTACGCAAGTTCTCCGAAAAGCCCATCATAATGCTCACCGCAAAGGGTGAAACCTTTGACAAGGTTCTCGGTCTTGAGCTGGGTGCTGACGATTATGTTGTAAAGCCCTTTGATACCAAAGAGGTTGTTGCAAGAATCAAGGCTGTTCTGCGCCGTTCCGGCGGTGCTTCTGCGGCTGTTGCCGTTCAGGAGGTACACTACGACAAGCTTGCCATTAACCTCACAAATTACGAGCTTAAGGTAAACGGCGTTGCCGTTGACACTCCACCCAAAGAGATGGAGCTTATTTTCCACCTTGCAAGCAACCCCAACAGGGTATATACCCGTGACCAGCTTCTTGACGAGGTGTGGGGCTTTGATTACTACGGCGACTCCAGAACGGTTGACGTTCACGTCAAGCGTCTGAGAGAAAAGCTCGAGGGTGTTTCGGATAAGTGGGAGCTTCGCACTGTATGGGGCGTTGGCTACAAGTTCGAAACCAAGGAATAGTTTTATACGCCTATGTCACAGAAAAAAAGCAAAAGGAAAAGAAAGCACGGCGTCGTATCAATCCGTGCAAGATATACGGCAATGCTTTCGCTGATAATTCTTGCCTGCTTCAGTCTGCTCGGCTTTTCGCTTGCTGCGTTTGCCGGCAGCTACTGGTATACGCAGAGCGGAGCTCTGCTCAGCGAAAACGCAAAGAGCATAGCCGAAACCTCATCTAGCCTGCTTTCGGGCGGCTATATTTCAATGTTCGGCGACGGTGATACCTCGCTTGCAATGCTGTGCTCATCCCTCGGCGTTATTTCCGACGCAATAGATGCGGACGTTTTTATCTGCGATACTACGGGTCACATCATTGTCTGCCGTGATTACTTTGTACACGGCGTTCTTGTCGGTAACTACTGTGAATTTCACGATAATCTCGTTATGACGAGGGAGGCTGTTGACGGAGCGTGTGCAGGTGCCTATTCAACCGTAAGCACACTCGACGGTCAGTACAGCGGCCTGCAGTATATTGTCGGTGAGCCTGTCAGGGTTGCCGGGGTTACCGTTGCAACCGTTTTTGCCGTTGCGCCCGTAACAAATTCGGTCATATCTTTTGTTATGCCGATTATTGAGCTGTTCTTCTTTGCGGTTGCGGTTGCTCTTGTTTTCGGCATTATAGCTGTTTACAGAACATCACGCAGCTTTACAAAACCGCTTGAGCTTATGGCGGATGCAACAAGAAGCTATGCTTCGGGCGATTTCACACCGAGAATAGCTATCGAGCGAAACGACGAAATCGGCGAGCTTGCCACAGCTTTTAATACTATGGCGGGCAGCCTTGCGCAGCTTGAAAGCTCAAGGCGCAGCTTTGTTGCCAATGTTTCCCACGAGCTCAAAACCCCGATGACGACTATCGGCGGCTTTATTGACGGTATGCTCGACGGCACCATTCCTCCTTCGGAGCAGGAGTATTACCTGAGTATAGTTTCAAAGGAAGTAAAGCGTCTTTCAAGAATTGTTGTTTCAATGCTCAACCTTTCAAAGATTGAAGCGGGTCAGCTTGAGCTTAATTTTACCAAGGTCAACCTTTCCGATATGGTGCTGGGCACCTTCCTCAACTTTGAAAAGAAAATTGACGACGGCAAAATCGAAATCAGAGGTCTTGATTTGCTGGGTGCACACTTTGTCCGTGCGGACAGTGATATGCTCAGCCAGGTTGTGTATAACCTTGTTGACAATGCCGTAAAATTCACTCCCGAGCACGGGTATATCAGCGTGAGCATTGCGGAAAAGGACGGCTTTATCGAAACTGCTGTCACCAACAGCGGCACGGGTGTTGCGCCCGAGGAGCTCAGCAGAATTTTTGAGCGCTTTTATAAAGTTGATAAATCCAGAAGCTACGATGCAAAGAGCACGGGTCTGGGCTTATATATTGTAAAAAGCATACTTGACCTTCACGGCGGCTCTGTTTCCGCCACAAGTGAAGAGGGCAGTTACACACGCTTTGTGTTCCGCCTGCCAAAATAAAAACACAAGAAATTTAAAATTTGTTCACATAAGTGAAAAGTGAGCATAATACACAGTGTATAGACTGTGAACTGCAATCTTTTACACAAGGAGTTAATAATTGATGAACGACAGAGAAGATATTTTCGGCACTGACGTGCCCGAGGAAAACACACAGCCTGCCGAGCCTGAGGTGCTTGAGCCCGAGGCAGAAAGCGCAGAGAGCATAGCCGAAAGGTATATTGACGAGCCTGTAGTCGAGGCTCAGCCCATTGAGGAAAAGCCGCAGACACCGCCTGCTTACGGCGCTTATGCACAGCCGCAGCAGCCGTATCAGCAGTGGCAGCCCCAGTATTCCTATCAGCCGCCTCAGGGCGACAACGAGCCGCAGAAGAAAAAGAAGAAGGGCAGAAAGGTTTTCTGTATAATTCTTGCCATTGCGCTTATAATTTCGGCAGTTGCCATTCCCGTTTCCCTTCTTAAGGATAAGGATGAGCTCAACGCAGGCTATCAGGGCGATAATCCCGGACAGTCAAACGTTGTTGACGAAAACGCACCGCAGCTTGAGCTCGAAAACACACCTGCCGACAGCGGCAAAAACAACGGCGGAATTCTTTCTCCCGTAGAGATTTACGAAAAAATTGCCGATATTAATGTTGCTGTTATGATTTATAAGAGCGACAGCCTTTACACAGAGGGCACGGGCATCGTTATGGGACAGGACAAGACGGGTAAATATACCTATATTATCACCTGTGCTCACGTTATTTCCGACCCCGGCATCGAAGCGGTTATTCAGCTTGAAGACGGCACACGCTATGATGCCGTAATTGCAGGCTACGACGCAAGAACCGACATTGGCGTGCTCAAAATTGAGGCGAAGGGTCTTCAGGCGGCTGAATTCGGCAATTCCGATTCGCTCAAGGTCGGCAGTACTGTCTACGCAATCGGTAACCCCGGCGGCTCAGCGCTTTTCGGCACGTTTACGGACGGCAAGGTTTCCGCAATCGGCAGAAATATTACAAGCAGTATAGGCTACGATATGGTCTGTATCCAGCACAATGCAGCTATCAGCCCCGGTAATTCGGGCGGTGCACTTGTCAACGAATACGGCCAGGTAATCGGCATCAACTCGGCAAAAATTGCCGCAACCGAATATGAAGGCATCTCCTTTGCAATTCCGATAACACAGGCTAAAGAAATAATTGACAAGGTTATTGCTTACGGCTACGTTCCCGGCAGACCCAAGCTCGGCATTTCTTATGTTGCAAACGATTCTTCGGGAATCAGCGGAATTTACAGCATGGCTGTACAGATGATGGATCTTCCCAGCGGCTCACTTGTTATTTATTCAATAGATAAAAACAGCGCCCTTGCAGGCACAGAGGCACAGCCCGGCGATATGATTATTTCCGTCAACGGCAAGGATCTCGACAAGGCAGATGTCCTTCTTGAAATGATAGAGGACTCTTCCGTAGGTGATGTGCTTACTCTCGAGCTTTTCCGTATCACTACATCGGGCGGCAGATACCATACCGAAGAGCTTACGGTCAAGGCAAAGCTCGTTGAAGAAAACAACACAAAGGTTGAAGAAACCACAACCGCAGGCGTTTACGGCAACGATGATTACGGCTTCGGCGGCTACGATTTCGGCTTCGATTTTGGATTTTAATTAAGGGTATCGTTAAAGGTAAAAATTAAAGGGGTAAAAATTTTAAATGTACGACAAATCGGTTTTTGAAAAAACAAAATATTTTATCATTGATATGGACGGCACCTTTTACCTGGGCAATTCAATAATTCCCGGTGCCGAAACCTTCATTGAAAAGCTGAGGGAAACGGGCAGAGATTTCCGCTTTTTCACAAACAACTCCTCAAACAATGTTGAGGTCTGCTGTAAAAAGCTTGAAAAAATGGGCTTTCCCGTGTCCGAGGAAAAAATTATAATTTCCTCACACGTTACTATTGATTACCTCAAGCGTAATCATCCGGGCGAAAAGGTCTACCTTCTCGGCAACGAAAGGCTGACTAACGATTTTATCAATGCAGGTATAATCCTCACCGATGAAAAGCCCGACGTAATCGTTCTCGGCTTTGACACCACCCTGACTTATGAGAGAATCAGCAAGGCTGCCAACTGGATGGCACAGGGTGTTACTTATATCGCAACCCATCCCGACCTAAACTGCCCGATGGCAGAGGGCTTTATGCCCGACACAGGCTCTATGATTGAAATGTTTGCTGCCTCAACGGGCAAACGCCCCATTGTTATGGGCAAGCCCATGGAAGAAACGGTCAACTACGTTACAAACCTTCTCGGCTGTGAGAGGGATGAGATAGCCTTTGTCGGCGACAGACTGGCAACGGATATTGCAATCGGCTTCAACCACGGCATTCCCAGCGCACTTGTGCTCAGCGGAGTTACAAGCGAGGAGGAATATGACCGGAGCCCCATAAGAGCAAGCGTTGTTGCCGAAGACCTCAGACAGCTTGGCGAGTATCTCTGACACTGTCAGGAAAGGATTGAAAACTATGCTTCATGAAAACCTCAAAAGGCTCCGTAAGTCTTGCGGCTTCAGACAGGAGGAAGTGGCGAGAGTTCTGGGAGTTGACCGTTCGGCTTATTCTTACTACGAGAGCGGCAAAACCGAGCCGAGTGTAACAAACCTTATTAAAATCGCAAGAATGTTCAAGGTTGATATTGATGTGCTTGTTGGCAACAGCGAATATGCAACCGCACTTGCGCTCAATAATGAGCCTGCCGAGGAATATGATTCACAGCTTTGTGCTGACCTTGACTCACTCGGCAAATGTTCACCGCAGGAAAGAATTCTTGTTGCCATGCTTCGTCAGGCGCAGGATAAAGAGGCCTTCATCTCTGCCGTAAAGGCACAGTATGAGGCTGAGGCTTCAGAATAAAAAAGAGAGGTGTAATTTATGTTTTGTCAGAATTGCGGCACTCAGATAGCTGACGGAACAGTTATCTGTCCCGCCTGCAACACCCAGCTTTCCGCAAGTATGGGTAACGGCCCGTCCCCGGCGCCTGCCCCCACTCCTGCTGAGCAGCCGGAGCCCCGCCCCACAAAAAAGGGCAGAACCGAAAACCCCAAGGGTAAGGGCTACGCTGCCGTCGTTTCGGCGCTGATGGCTTTCCCGACACTGATTTGCCTTGTTGCCGATTATCTCGGTCCACCCGAATGGATACAGAGCTTTTTCCCAAACAGAGAATGGGCAGCACCCGGAATAATTACTTGGTCTGCTTACCTTCTCGGCATTGTAATGTGCCTGTGGATGATGATAGTTCTGCCCGCAATCAAGCCCAAACGCCCTGCGGTAACAGTCGGCGTTTGTATGGCAGTTCTCTCGCTTTATCTGCTCTTCCTCGCCTATGTAAACAAGGGCGCAGGCTGGTATGTTGACTATGTCCTTCCCGTCTGCCTTATGCTTACGGTTTCCTCGGCGATAATGAGTATACTTATGGCTTACAAGGTTATTCCCCCCGGACATATCGCTTCCGCAATTATCGTTCAGAGTGCCTTGCTTGCCCTTGGCATCGAAATTCTCTTCGATATGCAGCAGAGAGGTCAGCTCAGCCTTCGCTGGTCAATTATCCTTGCCGTTGCCGCAATCTCCGCAGTAGGTATCTACGAAGCAGTCAGCTATGCGGTGAGAATAAATAAGAAGTAAGAACATAATTTACAGCCCTGTATCTTAATCGGTACAGGGCTGTTTTTATTCAATCATCATCTCTCTTGCAACTCCTGCGCTTGTTTGATACAAAAACTCACCTGTGATTTTGGCGTCTGCCGTAATTTTTTCTTCCAGTATCTGAGCACCGCCGAGGGTATCAATTTTTTTGAACAGATATTCCTCTGCAGTGCTTAATTTCAGCTTTTCGTTTTCAACCTGCTTTTCCTGCACGGAGTAGGTGTTGAAAATCTCTTTTGTACAGCCTATGGGCAGGTAAATGCCGCCTATGCAAAGGGCAGATTTCCTTGTGGCAGAGGGTGCTTTTTCCCTGTCGATAAACAGCGGAATATCAAGCCCGAATATGTGCAGGGTTGTGTGCGTTTTCTGCTCGGTTAATACGGAAACTTCCGCTGTTTTCTGCGGTGAGGCTTGAATTTTCGTTTGCGTGGTAATAATTGCGTAAGCCTCGGCGTGTCTGAATCTTACTGACCCGTCAGCAAGCTCAACAAAGCCGCCGGCAAGCACATCGCCTGCCCTTACGGCTTCACCGGGCTCATACATTTTTGTGCCCTCGTATACTTCAAGCACGGCTATCTGCCCGTCAATTGCGCTCACAACGTCGCAAGGCGCTTCGTCCGTAATCAGCGGCGGCACAGGTGTGCGTTCTGTTATCTCGACATTTACAGCAGAGCCCATAAGGTTTATTGCAATGTAAGTAACGCTTTCAAGCCGTGAAAGCGCAAAAAAACGGATTTCGGCAGCGTTGAGTGAGTCGCTGAAAACACCGGGTTCAAGACCTGCCTCGGCTAAAACGGCAAGTATTTCCTCGTTGGTTGTAACAGAATTTCCGCTTATGTTTATTGTCCATACCATTGACGACATAACGGAAATTATCGCAATAAAAAGCACGAAACCGATTAATAAACCTGAGCGGCGTCGGTATTTGTTAAGAAAAAACGGCAGACCACGCCTTTGCCGTATTTTCAGCCGCATACCAGAACGCACGGCACACTTTTTTATGTTCAGGTAGCCGTTGATGCTTGTGCACGCCGTTATTCCTTCATTTACGGGCTTAAGATTCCATAATGGAATGCCTTCAAGCGAGCACAGGTTTATAAACCTTTCCGTAAAGCCGCCCGAAGCCGAAAAGCGCACGTAGCCGCAAAGCAGGTGCAAGAGAACGGAGAATATCATCTCTTACCTCCGTTCAGTTGAATTCAATGCAGGAAAACATACCGCTTACAAGGGCGTTTTCACCGTCAAAGGATGATATTTCAAGCCCGAGACCGCCAAAAGAAATACTCATGCTGCCAAGGCTCAGCACAATTTTTTCCGTGCTGTATTCAACAATGCCTCTGCACCCTTCAATTGAAGCGCAGGTGTTGCCCGAAAGCTCGATTGAGGCACAGTCACCAACCGCAAGCGGCGGCAATTCAAGGCTCGCCAGAAATTTATCTTTGAATTTTTTATCTTTTTCCATAAATCCGTACCACTCCCTATCGGTAATATATACGCTGTTCAGGCAATAAAATTACATTGAAAGAGAGTTGGTGTGTGATGAAAAGATTTAAAATTTCGGGCTTTGCCGTGCCGGTTTTTGCCGTCGGTACTGCCTGTATGCTTGTTGCCTGTCCCGAGTGCTGCGTGAAGGGTGCGGTGTCCGGGCTTGTCACCTGTGCTTCGGTTGTCATACCCTCGCTTTTCCCGTTTCTGATTGTAAGCAGCTTTGTTGCTTTGTCGCCCTCGTGCGGCAGTGCAATGCGTGTTTTTTCGCCTGTGATGCGCCATATTTTCCGCCTGCCTGCCTGTGCTGCACCTGCCGTTGTTTTCGGTTTTTTCGGCGGATATCCCGTCGGCTGCTCCGTTGCGGCACAGCTTTATCAACGGGGGTCAATTGATGCGGATCAGGCGCAGCGTATCACCTGTTTTTGCGTCAATGCAGGCCCTGCCTTTGTAATAACCGCTGTCGGCACGGTTATGCTCGGCAACATTCGTGCGGGCGTAATTCTGTTTCTTTCCGTTTTGCTGTCGGGTATAAGTCTGGGCTTTGCGCTCGGGCTGACCGCACCCAAACCCCAAAAGCAAACAGAAAAAGAAATTTCTTCCGTTACCAATTCGCAGGCGCTAGTTGAATCGGTGGAAAACGGTGCGGTGACTATGATGAAAATTTGTGCGTGGACTGTTGTGTTTTCCTGCGTTTCGGGTCTGCTTTCCCATTGGAATTTCGGTGCGGATGTGCTCACGGCACTCAACTGCGTGCTCGAGGTTACGGCAGGCTGTACAGCCGCCGCCAAAAACGCAAACCTTTGCACGCTTGCCGCCGCACTCGGCTGGGGAGGGCTTTGCGTGGGGCTTCAGGTGCTTGGCAATGTGAAAGCCGTTGGCACAAGGCCGCTTGTATTTTTCGCCTTCCGTGCCGTCAATGCAGGGCTTGCCGCCGTTATCTGCGGTGTGTTGATTAGGCTGTTTCCGCTTGAGGTGAGTGTGTTTTCAAACGTTGCCGCCGTTTCCGCACGGCAGTTTTCCTATTCCCTGCCGGCAACTGCTGCTTTGATTTGTCTTTGTACGGTTTTTATAATAGACCTTGATAGAAACAGAAAAGTGTGTTAAACTCTATTCATCCGAGGTGTTGAAGATGAAAAAGAAAAATAAGCTTCTGAATATGGAAACGGTGAATAAGGTCTGCCTTAACTGCGTGCACGGTAAGCACTCACCCGACGGTGAAAGTGTCCTGTGCGTAAAAAAAGGCGTAATGCTGCCAAACTCCGGCTGCCGCAAATTTGAATACGACCCTCTCAACAGAACTCCTGCACGCCCCATCGGTTTAGGCGAATTTTCTGCGGAGGATTTTGAACTGTGAGAGTGCTTGCTGCGCCCGATTCATTTAAGGGCTCACTTTCCGCAGCACGGGTGTGTGAAATAATCAAATCAGCTTTGCCGTGGTGCGAGGTTGACTGTATTCCCGTTGCGGACGGTGGAGAAGGTACGGTGGACAGCTTTGTTTTTGCCGCTTCGGCTCAGCTTAAATCCTGCGTTGTAACCGACCCGAAAGGCGGTAAGGTTACGGCGCATTTTGCCGTTATGGGTGACACAGCCGTCATAGAGTCGGCAAAGGCCTGCGGTCTGCCGCTTGCAGGCGCAGACAACGACCCTGCCGGTGCCACAACCTACGGCGTTGGTGAGCTTATCAAAGCGGCACTTGATACGGGCTGCCGCAAAATTGCAATAGGTATAGGCGGAAGTGCCACAAACGACGGCGGTATCGGCTGCGCAAGCGCACTCGGAGTGAAATTCACAGACGAAAACGGAAATGCCGTTTCTCCGAACGGTTACGGTATGGCAAAAATCAGAAACATTGATGTTTCGGGTCTGGACAGCCGAATTAAGAATTGCGAAATCACCGTGCTTTGCGACGTTGAAAATCCGCTTTACGGCGAAAACGGTGCAGCGTTTGTCTATGCGCCGCAAAAGGGTGCAGACTGCGAAAAGGTGCTGTTTCTTGATAACGCATTGAAAAATTTAGAATTGTCGGTAAAAACCGACCTCTGGCTGGATTTTGCAAACGAAAAAGGCTCGGGTGCTGCAGGCGGTATGGGCTACGGACTGCGTGCCTTCCTCGGCGCAAGGCTCCAAAGCGGCGCCAAAACCGTGCTCGACCTTTGTGACTTTGATGAAAGAGCAAGAAAAGCTGATGTTATAATTACGGGCGAGGGCAGACTCGACAGCCAGAGCCTTATGGGTAAGGTTATAAGCGAGGTTACGAAAAGGGCAGGGGAAAGAGCAGTTGCCGTTGTGTGCGGACTGAGCACGCTCGAAAATGTGCCGGCGGAAATAGCCGCCGTGTTTGAAACTAACCCGAAGCACCTGCCGTTTGAAACGGTTTTACCCACCTGCGAAAAGGATCTTTATGACACCGTTTCGACAAAGGTTAGTGAATTTTTAAAAAATTTTGAAAAAACTCTTGACAAGCCCGAAATGGTTTGATATTATATACAAGCATTCTGTGAGACAGAACTTGCAGACATAGTTGGTGTTTATGACATTGAGGGTCCACCCGTTCCCATTCCGAACACGGTAGTTAAGCTCAATCGTGCCGAAAATACTTGGTGGGAAGCCGCCCGGGAAAATAGGTCGACGCCAACACCCCTAGTTGGTAATTATGACATTGAGGGTCCACCCGTTCCCATTCCGAACACGGTAGTTAAGCTCAATCGTGCCGAAAATACTTGGTGGGAAGCCGCCCGGGAAAATAGGTCGTTGCCAACACAAAAGGTAGCCACCCAATAGGGTGGTTATTTTTTTTACGCTGCGGAAAGGATGTGCACTTCCTAAGAAGTGCACATCAGTTATATTCGCCATTCGGCGAGTTATATTGCTGAGGCAGTTATATTATGCTTCGCATAGTTATATTGTCCTTCGGACAGTTTTAAGGCGAATATAATATAACTGAAACAGTAATGTTTCAATATAACTTTTGCTTTGCAAAAATATCACTGCAAACTTTAGTTTGCAATATCACTTAACTATTTTTCATATTCCCCTTGACAAAGTTGTTGTTTTGAATTAAAATATCAAATGCTGTGCAAACAGTTAGGTAGTGGATTAAACTGAAGAGTAAGTCTGTGACTGAAAGTAAGTTCCACCTCGGTTGCCCTTGCCGTGTAAAAATTAAGGGTAATGAAATTTATATGCGGGTATGGCGGAATTGGCAGACGCGTTAGATTCAGGTTCTAATAGTTGCAAGGCTGTGCAGGTTCAAGTCCTGTTACCCGCACCAAAAATCTTCTGATACCGTAAGGTATCGGGAGATTTTTTTATGCAACTCAAGGACTTGAACCTGAGAAGGTCTGAGCGTTGAGAAAACAGTTCGGTGAACTGTTTTCAGCGAAGAGCGGTGAGGCGGGTACCGAATGCGAAGCATTGGGTCGCCAAGCCAAAAGTGTGCGAAGCACACGGTCAAGTCCTGTTACCCGCACCAAAAATAACACCCATCGTTTGATGGGTGTTATTTTTATATAATTATAAATCACTATGACGCTGTCAACCTTTAACTGAAAAGGTGTCAAGTGTTAATTTTTAAAAAGTATTGAATATTTGCAAACTATTGTGATATACTGACTATGCCAAACTAATCAAATATTGCTAGACAGGTATAATTTTCTTTTTACAGGGAAAGTATATCTTTTTACTCACAAGTAAAGAATGAATTTGATAAAATGCAAATTCCACTTTGCTTGTGAGGTTATACCATTTTGCAATGATTAGTTTGGCGACTATCGGGGTTTGCGTTTTTGGTGCGTTTGCTTCGGTAGGCGCACTTTTTTATTTTGCGGAGATAAAAGGGTGGCTGTTTTGTGGGTGTTCATAAAATTCCGCAAATAATATAAAAAGGATGATTAAGTTGAAGAAAATTATTGCGTTGATTCTGGTTGCAGTTCTGTGTGTTTCTTTTGCTGCTTGTGGCAAATCGGGTGGTAATACTACCTATTATAAATTAGGAGATACCGTTTCAACTGATATTTTTGAATTTACCTTAAATGCGGCAGAATTTACAGTTGCCCTCAACAATATAAACGATGATAATCGTTATACACCCAAAGAATATAACCCCGAAGAAGATGAAGATAATCCGTATGTTGCTCCTGTTGGACATACATATGCTGCTTTTTCATACACTGTAACAAATTTAAACAGAGCAAGCAGTGAATTCCACACAGGTTCCTTTGCTTCAGTAGAATATGAAAACAAGAAATATAGTGCTATGGACGAAGGCGCTTATTTCCAATATGAGAAAGAGCAGTATATGGATGTTGACGGAAGTCTTAAAACGAAAAAAGCCGGTGAATGGTATTCAGATCCCGGTAATAATTTATTACTTCTGACCGGCGAAAAAGAAACTCGACGTGCTTGCATAGATATTGAAGCAGAAATAAAAGATTTGACTGCTGATGTTAAAATCATTTTCAAAATCCCTAATTCGGAAGGTAAAACAGAAGAGTTTACATATCTCGTTACATCTGCTGACAGGGAGGCTTATACCAATCCCGAAATTGAAATATCTCTTGATTTAGCTATGGTTTCTTTTGAAAAAGATGAAGGTCAGTCTTATTTCAAAGCACACAAGGATGATTATTCAGTTGTAACCGGAGATAGCATATCCAAGGTTTTGACCAAAAAATGGGATGTCGTTGTAAGAGAAGATGAAGGATATTGGAAAGGCTCTTTCTGGTTCGAAAACGATGGAAGAATCAAGGATACATACGGATATGTTAATAACAGAACTTGGAAATTAAACGACAATACAATAACAATAAACAATGAAGCAGACTGTGAGATGCGAAAAGTAGCTGAGAATATTTATGTATTATATTTGAGTGATAATCCGTATATTTTAATGTACTAAGTTTGAAGATTTAAGAATAATTCTTTATGAACACCCGCACCAAAAAAAATCCGTTCACGAAAGTGAGCGGATTTTTGTATTATTAATACTATTTTGCGTTTTGTATTGCCTCGTTTGCTCTTTGCGGGTAGTCGGTCATAATGCAGTCTGCGCCGTTAAGGGTGAGGTGCTTTATTTCGTCCTCATTATTGATTGTCCAGTACTGCACGGCGATATTGTTCCTGTGTGCGTAGTTGAGCAGCTCTCTTGTGCCAAGGTTGATTATGTTGTTGAAGGCGCTTTCGCCGTAGGGAATCTGAAGTGCGATATAGCTCGGGGCTACGTCCTGCAAATCCCAGCCCATACGCTGGTAAAAGTAAAACTGCACCGCCTCAATTGCGTCTGCCGTACGGCTTATTTCGGGGTAATTCTTTTTCATATATCCCGAAACATCGGGGGCAAAGGTTGACCAGATTACTCTGTCCTGCAGGCTTCTTTCCGTAATGATTTCGTACAGCCTGTCAACGGCTCTTTTGCCGTTTGCACCTATGCTTTTGATTTCAATACAGTACATATATTTCTTTTCGCCGCTGTGTGCTTCGGCGTAGTCTATAACCTCGTCACAGGTTGCTACACGCAGGTTGTCGGGAATTTCGTCACCCCTCAAACCTCTGTAGGGGTAACTGCCGTCACCCTTGAAGTTTTCGCCCATATTGAGCACCTTTGCCTCCTCAAGCGTGAGGGAGGAAACATAGTTGTTCTTCCTGCCGAAAACCTCAACAGCGTTTGTTATATTGTCATAGCTCAGGTCGTGCATAAGCACAAGCTCGCCGTCTTTTGTTACCTGAACGTCAAATTCAAGCATATCCACGCCGAGTGTTTCTGCGTTTTCTATTATGTTTTCAAACGCCATCATTGTGTTCTGCGGCGCAAGACCTGCCCCCGAGCGGTGTGCCGCTACAACAGGGGAGAGGTACTCGGAAATGTAGGGGTTGGTTGCATTTTCGTTGATTTCAACCGGTGTGTCGGGGCTGCCCTCGTTTCCCATTGTGGCGAGTATGGGTATGAGCATAACGGCGGCAACAACGCCGTGAAAAATATTTTTTAAAGTCAGAAATATTGCGGACATATCTTTTTACTCCTTTTATTATTCGCCGCTATTATACAGCATTTTTCGTTTGTGTTCAAGTACACCGTGTTTGGGGATTTACAAATTAATTTGACATATCGGAAAATTTGTTGTACTCTATAAGATAATAATATATAATAGGAGTAATATTTGATGTTTGATAAAATAATCGCTTTTCTGATGTCGGTTGCAACGTTTTTTGTAAGCCTTTTCGGTATGGGAATGAAAAAGGATGATGCAGTAGTGTATAAGGATATTTCCTACGGTCTTCACGAAAGAAATAAGCTCGACCTCTATCTGCCGACTGACTGCGGCGACGACTTGGGTCTTGTGCTCTATATCCACGGCGGTGCGTGGATAGGAGGCGATAAGGAAGGCTATTTCCCCGCCTTGGAGCAGATGGCGGAAAAATACGGTGTCGCCTGCGCCGCCGTAAATTATCGCTATATCAACGAAGAAGTAAACCTGCTGGATATAATGGATGATATTGATGCCGCTATGAAGTGCATCAGAATAAAAGGAAAGCTCAACGGAATTGATATAAACCGTTCAATTCTTACGGGCGGCTCGGCTGGCGGTCATCTTTCCCTGCTCTATGCTTATTCAAGGGTTGAGGGCTCGGCAATACCTCCCGTTGCAGTTATGAGTGACTGCGGTCCGACGGACCTTTCAGACGACTATTACTACTATAACGAAGACCTCGGCAAGGGCAACGGTCTCGGCGGTGATGAGGTTGTATCTGAGCTTCTGAGCTGGGGCACGGGTGTTGAAATGACCCGTGAAACAAAGGGCAATTTCCTCAACGAAATTGCAACTGTTTCACCGCTTACCTATGCGAATGCAAACACAGTTCCTACGATTATCAACCACGGTATGGTTGACGATATAGTTCCCTTCAGAAACGCTGTTGCGCTTGATGCGAAGCTCACCGAGCTCGGCGTTGAGCACGTTTTCAACGTTTACCCCAACTCGGGTCACGGTCTTGACCAGGACCCCGAAGCGGCGGCACGTGCGCAGGAGCTTTTCGGCGAATATATTGAAAAATACGTTAAATAATCTGTCACATTCAAGGAGGATATAAAAATGGATTTAGGCGATCTTGCAACCAAAGCCCTAAAGGCAATTGCAATTAAAAAAGGCAAATCACTTGCAAAAAGAGTTCAGGCACCCGTAATCGAAAAGGCACAGCCGATTGTTATGAAAAACAAAACGGATAACCTTTTCAACGCAGGCTTTGCCTGTGCTCAGGTTATGCCCAAGGACGTAACCGCAAAGAAATATTACATAGCAGGCTATAAAATGGATCACCCCGTAACCGGTGTCAACGACCCGCTTACAGTGCGTGCAATGTGGCTTGACTGTAAGGACGGCGGCGGTATTGTGCTTGTCAGCGCAGACGTTATCGGTCTTACGGGCTTTGAGGTAAACCGTGTGCGTGAGTCCCTCAGTGACTTCACAAAGAAAACGGACTGCAAGCTCATCAACATTTCCTGCACACATTCACACGCAAGTATCGACACCGTTGGCTACTGGGGCAGACTTATGCCTCCGCAGAGCGGTGTTGATAAGGAATACCTTGAGCAGCTTCTTGCTGCAATCAAAAAGGTATGTATTGAAGCCTACGAAAACCGCAAGGAAGGCAAAATGTATGTCGGCAGCGTCCGTGTACCCGAGGTTATCAGCACGGGCAGAGCCTCTGTTGACGACAGGCTGACACGCTTCCGCTTTGTTCCCGAGGACGGCAGCGCAGAAACCTGGTTCCTCAATTTCGGTGCTCACCCCAACACCATGGGCGGCGACTGCACAAAGGTCAGTGCAGACTATCCCTACTATCTGCGTGAGGCTATCAACAGAGAAAGGGAAGTCAACGTTCTTTTCAGCGTAGGTCCGATTGCTTCCGTCAATATTGAGGACCTCGCAGAGGACAGAGTTGAAAGAACAAGGCTCGGCGGTGAAATGCTTGCAAAGGCAGCTCTCGCAATTGATAACGATGAGCTTATGCCTGCCGAAATTACGGTTGTTCACCAGCCGTACTACGCACCGATTGAAAACTATGTTCTCGGCTTTATGTTCATTCTCGGTCTTTGCTCGGCAAGAGCATATCCCAACAAGGACAGCTCACTCGGTCTGGCTCTGCTTACGGAAATGAACTACATAAAAATCGGCACACAGAAAATTCTCACCCTCGGCGGTGAAACCTTTGCCGAAAATGTTGACGGCAAATATTTCGATGCCGCAAATTCGGGCACGGGTATCGGCCCCGAGGTAAATGCAAAGCCCCTGCGTGAAATTGCAAACGACGACAAGCTCGTTATCTTCGGCGTAACAAACGATATGACGGGTTATATGGTGCCCAGCAACAACGCTGTGCTTCACCCGACGCAGGCATATCTTTCCAGCTACAGGGACAATCTTGACCGCAATCACTACCACGAAACAAACGGTCTGAGTGTTGAAATTACACACCTTGTTGCAAAGGAATTTGAAGATATAATCAAGAGAACAGAAGGCTGAAATTAAAAGGGGAAAGGTGAAAACCGATGAAGAAAAAGTTGATTAAAATTATTTCCGTTGTGCTTACCGCCGCTTTGCTTTTTGCAGCGGTGCCGGCAACGGTATTCGCACAGAACACGGACAGCGGCGAGCTGGATATTGGCGTTATGACAGACGTGCACTACTATTCGCCCAAAAATGTTGACGATATGACCGTTTTCGGTGAGGTCAGCGAAAAGACAATGTCCGCAAGCCATCTTGCACACGATATTCTTCTTACTGCGCTTGATTTCTACAAGGTCAAGGCGGAAAAAGGCGAGCTTGACTACCTGTTTGTTCCCGGCGACCTTACAAAGAACGGCGACCTTGCAAGCCACACTGAGCTTGCAGCCATTCTCGAAAACTGGGAAGAGGTTACGGGCGTTCCCGTGCTTGTTGCAAACGGCAACCACGACATCAACAACTCAAGCGCCAAAGCCTTCAAAAACGGTGATTATACCACCGAGGGCGCCGAAATCACAACACCGGAGCAGTTCCGTGAGCTTTACAAAAACCTCGGCTACGACCTTGCTGTTGCTGAATTCACACCGCCTTCAGGTGAGAAGGCAGGTATGCTTTCCTATGTTGCACAGCTTGAAAACGGCTACCGCCTTGTTGTAATGGACGGCGGTATGTATTCAGCCGACGCTACTCCCGAAGGCGTTGACGAGCACGAAACAAGCGGTAAGTTTTCCGACGCCGCACTCGAGTGGATACTTGAGCAGGTTACCTCTTCAACCGAAAAGGGCTACAGCGTAATCGGTATGACTCATTGGAACATCGTTTCCCACCTCGGCTACAAGGAGCACGCAACCCTTACAGCCTTCCTTATTGAGGACAGCCAGTACGTTGCCGAGCTTCTTGCAGATGCAGGTATGAATTACGTCTTTACCGGTCATATGCATATCCACGATATTTCACAGCTTGTTTCCGATAACGGTAACATTATCTACGATATTGCAACATCTTCTCTTATCAACTTCCCCAACCTTATCAGAACAGTTAAGTTTGACAACACGGCTGACGGTGTTATCAAGGCAGACATAAAGAGCCATAATTTTGATGAACTCAAGCCTCTCACCTGGAACGGCAAGACCTTTGAGCAGCCGTTTTCAAACTATGCCTTCGGCATCAACTTTGTCGGCAACAGCGCAAAGGATATGGTAATGGAGCTTGCAGGCTATTATGTTGAAAGCTTCATTCCGCAGATTAAGGCTGCCGGCGGTCTTTACAACTTCCTCAACGATATGCTCGGTCTTGAAGGTCTTATCGACGGATTGTTTGATGACCTTCTCGGCGGCGGCATCGGCTTTGCAGGCATCACAATCCTCGGCACAAAGAACGCAATGGGTCTTATCAAGGATCTTTGCAGACAGATTGACGAGGCTTACGTTGAGCACCCCGAAGAGCTTATGGCTATGGTTTCCGAGCTGCTTGACGGTCTGCTTGAAATCAAGGTAAGCGATGTCCCCTGCACGAAATTCCTTGATACATACGGCTTCGGTGATTCTTCAAGAGGCGGTAACTTCGGCGAGCTTGTTTCAAGCGTGCTTGTTTATATGTATATGCCCGGCACCGATATGTCCGATGATGCCTTCGTTCAGGATGCAATGGCAAAGCTCGAAACAGGCGAAATTTCCACCAAGGTATTCGACGCTCTTATAGACCACCTTGTCAACGGCTTCCTGCTTGACGGTCTGCTCGGTACGCTTCAGCTCAACCTTGCTTCTGCCTTTCCCTTTGGCACAATAGGTCACCTTCTTGTTACCGCAGTTGACACAATCCTTACCGTTGTACTCTGGGGTGACAAGTCCATTACAAACATAGCCAATACGGTTATCGGTCTTCTCGGCGCATTCGGCGTGCTTGAAGGCTCCGATGTAAACAGCCTTCTTGACCACTACATAAACGAATACCTCACCACAAGCCAGTTTGAAACTATTGACGGTGAGCTTAAGACCTTCATCAACGATTTCTGTGTTGATGATAATTCCGAGGACTGCAACATAGTCCTTACCGCAAACACAAACGGCGGCTACGAGGTCGAAAAAACGGCGGACAATATGCGCCTGCCTTCCAATATTGCCGTAACCTTCGGCGATGATGCTGCTTCAACACGCAACATAAGCTGGATTACAAAGAAGAGCGTAACAGGCTCGGATGTTCAGATTTCTCTTGATGCGGCTGCTCTTTCCGCAGAGCTTCCCGAGGGCGTAAAGGTTACAACAACAAGCGAAACTGTACAGCGTATGAACTACGGTATTGATATCGGTATCGCAGGTATTCTCAAATACTTCTTTGATGTCAACCGTCACACCGCAAAAATTGAGGGCCTTAAGCCCGATACAACCTACTACTACCGCATAGGCGACGCCGCAAAGGGCTATTGGAGCCCTGTCGGCACAATCACAACCGCAGACAATTCCGACTCCTTCACCTTCTTCCATATGAGTGACTCACAGTCGGGTATGGAGCGCCAGTATAAGGTATGGGCAAATGTTGTGGATACAGCATTTACAATGTATCCCGACGGTGCATTTATTCTTCACACGGGTGACCACGTTGACCACGGCGATAACTTCCACCACTGGAAGTGGCTGCTTAACACCGCTGCACCCAACCTTATGAATACAGCTTATATGCCCACCGCAGGCAACCACGAGGAGCACGGCACATTTGCTCTTCAGACCAACTTCCTCCTTCCCTCACACCCCGAGCAGGATGAGGAAACAGGCACATACTATTCCTTCGAGTACAACAACGCACTCTTTATGGTGCTCAACGCAAATAACCTCAATGAGGACGAGGGCTTCAGCGATGAGCAGATTGAATGGATGAAGGCAACTGCCGCAGCAAGCGATGCGCAGTGGAAGTTTGTCACAACGCATAAGGCGGTTTACTCCAACGGCTCACACTACGATGACGATGATGTTATCGAAATGCGTGCCCAGCTTTCAACCCTTATGCCTGAGCTCGGTGTTGATATGGTATTCCAGGGTCACGACCACGTATACCTGAGAACGGATGCCATGAACAACAACGAGGTTGTCGAGGTCTACGAAATGAGCGTTGACAACTCCGGCAAGACCTACACCGCAAAGGTCAACCCCGACGGTACTGTTTATGTTATTGATGCCTGCTCGGGTGTCAAATACTACCAGACCAAGGATGCGGCAGATACAGACGAGCTCTTCCCCAGAGCAGAGGTTATTGTTGATGCAACATATCCCGTATTTGCAGCTATCCGTATTGAGGGTAACTCACTCTACTTCGATTCCTACGGCGTAACCGATAAGGGTACGGAAAGCATCGACTCCTTCGCTATCGTAAAGGATGCTTCAATTGAAACACCCAAGTACGAGCAGGGCGGCAAGTGTCCCCTTAATAAGCTCTTCGCAGCATAAAACAAACACACAAGCTGTCTTTCACAAGGCAGCTTGTTGCTTTTTTTTAGTGTATATGCTATGATTAAATAAATGTATCCTTGAAACAGGGAGGTCAATTCTATGGCTGAAACTGCAGTCCGTGGAAATACGGCTGTTGCCGGTGAAAAGCAACAGGCGTTGTCGGGAAACCGCCGCTATGTCGGAACAAGGGAAACCGTGGCTTATGTTGCCTATGACGTTGCACAGAGCTTCAACGTCAGCAAATACGCCGATATTTTCATCACTGACATTGTTCAGATAAGCCTCAGCTTCCAGACTCTCGTCACCTTTGTTATCGGTATATGGGACGTTATAAACGATATTTTCCTTGCCGCAATTGTTGACAAAACCCGAACACGCTTCGGCAAGTTCAGACCGTGGCTGCTGGTCTGCTCCGGTCCCGGCTTTCTGTTGAGCCTTGTTTACTGGCTGATGCCGATTTTGTTTGCGGGCACAAGCCCCGAGCACGCAGGCAAGCTGGCGTTTTATATGATATTTCAGCTGTTAAGCAACCTTAACGGCTCGCTTTCCACAATTTCCAGAACGGGTATGCTTTCCACTATTACGCCCAACGTTATTGAGCGTACAAGGCTTATCACTCAGGCAAGCCTTTTCTCGGGCTTCGTTGAAAAGTGGCCGGAAATATTTATGGGTCTGCTTATTGACCTTATCAACCACGGCAAGCTGAAAATACCGATGCGCTCACTTTACGTTACCGCAGGTGTGTTCACCTCGGCAGTTTCCGCCGCATTGGGTCTGTTCTTCGTGTTTACGGCAAAGGAAAGAGTTGTCCAGAACACCGAAAAGCCCAGCATTTTTCAGGGTATAAAATCCGTTATCAACAACAAGCCCCTGCTTGTTCTCACGATTACGGAATTTATGACCGCCTTCGGTATGAATTCGGGCACTAACTATTACTACATAAACGTTCTCGGCTTTGCTTCAATGACAACGGTTGTCGGTATTCCTGGTGCCTTCGTTTCGCCCACAAGCTATGCCTTCGTTACCAAGGCTCGTGAGAGATTTTCCACCAGAACGCTGTGGATTTTCAGCTCTCACATCGGCGATTTCCTTATGATTTTCGTCTATCTTGTCGGCGCAATAAACAAGAACTACAAGAAGCTCGCCGTTATGATTCCCGCCTTTATGATAAGGGAAACTCTGTGGATGACCTGCTGGGGTCTTATGAACGTTATTCCCGAGGAAATGCGCAACGAAACCATTGACTACGGCGAATGGAAAAACGGCTACAGAACAGAGGGTATGACGGGTGTTGCAAAGGACCTTGCAAGAAAGCTCGTCGGCACCGTAGGCGCTTCAATCAAGGCGTTTTTGCTCAGCAAAATCGGCTATGTCGAGGGTGCAGGCTACGGCAACCAGTCCGCAAGAACGGAGTATATGCTCTTTGCTATGTGTACCCTTCTGCCCACAGTTACAAGCGTATTCGGTCTTATCCCCAAGTTCTTCTACGACCTTTCGGGTGAAAAGAGAGAGCGTATGTACCGTGAGCTTATGGAACGCCGCCAGAGCATTATAGACAAGGCAAACGAGCTCAACGACGACCTCAATAAAGACAAATAATTAAGAGGATAAATTAAACAAAAGCAGGATGCAAAACGATAATTTTGCATCCTGCTTTTTTATCTTTTATGTTTTTTGATAAGCTCAACCGCCAAACGCCACAGCGGTAATATGTACGGGAAAAAGGCGAAAACAATGCACACACTTGAACAGCCTACAGAGGCTATCGGCACGGCAGCAGCCGTTGACCACGGAATAAGTGCCGGTATCAGCACCGCCGTATCCTCAAGGTGAATTGCCTTGCTTTCATCGCTTTTTTCTATGTGCCTGCAAAGCTGATGTGTCAGCATTATTGTAAGTGTCTGGTTGCAGGCAATTATGCTGCTTACCGTTGCCGCACAGAGCATAGCCGTGTACGGCGTTGTCCGTGCCGAAAGCGTTGATATTGCGTTCTTTGCGCCGTCAAGCAGCCCGGTTTTTTTGAATATTCCCGAATACGAGGATGAAAGGCAGACTATAGCACCTGCACGCAGCATTGACACTATTCCGCCACCGCTTAAAATTGCGTTAACCTGAGCGCTTTCGCCTGTAAAGCCCTTTATCATCAGCATCGGCAAATCACCCGGAGCCGTGTGCTGAACAAACAGACAAATCGGAATAGAAATGAGTATGCTTGCCGTCATTGTTATTCTTACATTCACCTTGAAAAGTGATAGAACAATTATCGCCGCCGCAGGCAGAAGCGTTATCGGATGAAGCCTGAATTCACCGCCGAAAAGTGCTTTGAGGTCGGGTATTTCGCCTGAATGGTCTGAAAATATACCGAGCAGAGTGTAAATCACGCAGGTGATTATAAACGGAAAAATACAGGTGCGCAGCATATTTTTTATGTTGGTAAAAATATTCGTATGTGTAAGCTGGGCAACCAGCAGGGCACTTGTTGCAACGGGTGAGCAGCGGTCGCCGAAATATGCGCCCGAAAGCACCGCACCGCCAACAAGCACGGGGTCAAGTCCTATTGCGGCGGCAACCGTTGCACAGATTACGCCCATTGTTGCCGAGGTGCCGAAGGCAGTACCCGTAAGGCACGAAACAAGGCAGTTGAGCAGAAAGGTCATCAAAAGAAAAACCGACGGTTTTATGAAATCGGCAGCGTAGCACACTATTGTGGGTATCGTGCCTGCGTCACGCCACAATGCCGTGAGTATGCCTATGAAAAGGAACGAGATTAGCACGTTCTTAACTTTCTTTACTCCGGAAAGAGCCATTTTGCCTAGCTCTTTCCACGAAAAGCCCTTTTTCTTGCCGTAAAGCAGAAAAAGCACAAGCCCTGCAACGAGGGCATACAGTATTGAAAAATCAAATATTATGCACAGCAGCAAAAAGCCGCAGAAAAGCGAAAGCACCAGGATTTCCAAACCGTTACCTCTTATAAAAGCTCGTTTAGCAGGGCTTCACAGCCCTCGACAATATCTGTGTAGGTTACCTCAAAATTCCCCGTATACCACGGGTCAGCAACGTCGCCGGGGCGGCTTGTGTGATTCATCAGCTTGCTGATTTTTCCCTTCGGGTCGCCGCCAAGCATACGCAGCATATTCCGCAGATTGTTTTCATCCATACATATGAGATAATCATAGTTTTCATAGTCGCTTTTAGTCAGCTGCACAGCTCTCTTGCCTTCGCAGGAAATGCCGTGTCTTGCAAGCTCTTTTCTGGCAGGCGGATAAACGGGATTTCCGATACCGTTCCATATTTCCTCCGTGCTTGTGGCACAGGAAGCAATAAGGAATCTGTCCGCAATTCCACGCTTTTCAACCATACTCTTAAGTATAAATTCCGCCATAGGACTGCGGCAGATGTTGCCATGGCAGACGAAAAGAACTCTGAACATAAAACTATCTCCGATTTTAAAATACAGTTTTATGCAACAATAAATTGTTGCGAATGAATAATGAATGATGAATATTGAATAATGAATAATTGATGGCGGGACACCCGCACCCGAATTATAGTAAATGGGTAAGGGCGTAGCCCTTCCTTTATTATTCATTATTCATCAGCGTATGCGTTTTCATTATTCATTTTTCATTAATTTACGAAACTACTTTTCCTGCTCTTTTCAGCACGGAAATAAGCGGGCAGATAAGCACGCCGCACAGCAGGTTGCTGATACCGTGTGTTATGTCAAACGGCAGGCCTGCGGCAATCCAGGTGAGCATACCCTTGAAATCCAGCCCGAAAAGTATAGCCTGTGCAGGCGCATAAAGCACGCCGTAGAGCAGCCCGTGAAGACCGCATACGGTCATATAAACTATGGGCTTTATTTTCTTCGGCATATTTTTGGGCAGCAGTATTACCGCACCCCAGAGCACAGCCCAGATGTAGAGATAGGGTATCCACCACGTTGCAAAGCCGCTGAGAAGACCCGTTACAAAAACAAAAATGTACAGCGGATAAAGCGCTTTTTTTCTGTAAACCACTGTCATTGCAACAATAAAAGTACCGATAAGGTGAATGTTGGGCAGCAAGTCCATAAGCACCTTTGAGGCGTACATCATTGCGCCGAGCATTGCAAAAACAGCGGTTTCACGCACGGTCAGCTTCATTTGCTCACCACAAAGCCGTAGCTTTCGCCGACAACAATTTCGGTCATATCAACGCCTGTGGGTGCCATTTCACCGTTTATGTAAAACGCCCAATAGGTACCCGTGCTTTCGTAGTCGGCTGTAATGCCGTTTACCTTCTTGACATACAGTCCGTAAGGGCCTTCCTCACCCTCAATAAGCCCCAATTCCTGCAGGGCTTCACCGACGAGAGCTTTGTCTGTGCGGATTTCAAAGGCGGTTTCCTTGCCCTCTCCGTCAGTTACGTTGAAGTAAAATGATTTTTCGCCCTGCCCGAGCACAGTTGCGTTGATTTCAGGCGCTTCAACGGAGGATTTTTCCTCCGCAGCAGGGGGCGTAGTGTTGTTGCATCCGCTTGCAAAAAGTGCTATTGCCGCAATAAGCACCGTGCAAACCAACAACGACATTTTTCTTGTAAAACGTGTCTTTTGCATAGTATGCATCTCCTTGAATATTTTTGTTTTTCCCTTTCAAAAGGCACTCGCAATTGTTATAAAGGGCAATTGGTGCTGCGGGTATTTCGACTCGGCGCATTTTTCTCACCTTCTCAGATTATTAACCAATGGCTTGTCCCCGCTTTTGCGGCAAACGGGCAAGAGAAAAACTATTATGTGCGCCTCACGGCGACGGGCTCGTACAGGATTTGCACCTGTTTCCCCGACAGCATTGCCAAAATTATAACACAGTTGTTTACCGTGAGCAACAAAAAGAGAAAAAAGTAGAGATAATTTGCAAAAAAATTTGTTTAAGATAGTGACAAATCGGTTAAATAGTATTATTATATATATTAATTATATAATAGGAGGAGTATAGAATGCTCACGAAAATAATTTCGTTTGTTATGGCGGTTGTTACCTCTCTTGTCGGTATTGGAAGCTCTGCTTTCTCTGCCGGGGTGAACGGTGTTTTTTCCTCTGCACTGTCGCTGGTTACGGAGCGTTCCTCCTTCCTTGAGGATATAACGGATAAGGACGTTTCGCAGTTTGACGAAAACAGCGGCTATATTAAAGATATGCTGCTTGTGTTCTTTGAGGAGGATGCCTCATTTTTTGATAAGCTCTCGGCTCTGCGCAAAACAGGCGGAGCAGTTATCGGCAGCATGCCCGAGGCTCAGCTTTGCGTTGTAAGAACAAGCGGGCTCAACTACGAAAAGCTCACCGCACTTTGCGAGGAAATAATGCTTGACGATGCGGTTGCTCTAGCAAGTGTCTGCCCTGCCTCAAGAATAGCCGAGCAATACACACCCAACGACCCGTTCACCGATTACGACTGGTACACCGAATACTGGAACGAGGCTGAGCCTTCCGGCAACAACTGGTGGCTTGAAGCAACTCAGACCAGAGCGGCGTGGGGATATGACAGCTATTTTGAAGATATAGATATCGGCGTTGTTGACGGCGGCTTCAACGAGCTTCACGAGGAGCTTGAGGGTAAGATTTCTTTCCCCTCGGCAAGTGAGGCAAGGCGCAACAACCGCAGCTACCACGGTACACACGTTGCCGGTATCATTGCAGCAAAGGCTGACAACGGTATAGGCATCAGCGGCATCTGCCAGAATTCCGAGCTGATATGTGTTGACTGGAGTCCTTCCGGTTCACAGCTGTGGATTGGCGACGTTGCGATTTTCTTCGGCTTCGGTAAGGTTGTCAAGGCTGGCGCAAAGGTGCTCAATTTCTCACTCGGTGCTTCCGGCTCACTCGGCGCAAACCAAAGGTCGTGGGGCAGCTTTGTTCAGAATCTTGACGCACTGCTCTATTCCTGCTATATGTCCGCTTTGCTTAACAGCGGCTACGATTTTGTTGTTGTTCAGTCCGCAGGCAACGGCAACTCCGAGGGCAGAGCGGTTGACGCAAGCGCAAACGGCTGCTTCTGCGCAATAACGGAAAAGAACACATTTATTCCCTATGCAAAAATTAAGCCGAGGGATTTGCTGGACAGAATAATTATTGTCGGCAGCGCAAGGGTGGAAAACGGCAGCTATATTCAGTCTGACAGCTCCAATGTCGGCGATACGGTTGATATTTGCGCACCCGGTGTGGATGTTTACAGCTGCTCAACGGAAGGCTATATGAGCCTTTCGGGCACATCAATGGCAGCCCCCGTTGTAACGGGTATAGCTTCACTTGTCTGGTCGGTTGACAGCGGTTTGAGCGGTGCGGATGTAAAGCGGATTGTCTGCTCCAACACCTGCGATACGGTTGCACCTGCACCCGAATATTATTTTGACTCACTCAATATAAAGACTTACCCGATGGTAAATGCAAAGCTCGCCGTTGAAGCAGCTTTGAAGAATAAATACGATATGCACACAATCGGCATAAACCTCGGCGGTATGTCACAGATTAAGTTTACAGCCGAAAACGGTAACGATTTTGTTTTTGAAACAGATGCTTCGGGAGTTACAGCCTGCCTGCTTGAAAGCGGTGTTTACACGGTTGAAGTAAACGGTGAGGTTATCGGCACGGATTTTGCCGTTGAAGCTGACACGGAGTTTAACATTAACGGAGAAACATAATGGATACAGGGCTTATCGCTTCAAGGCTTTTTGCCTTTGCGGCTGACGGAGTGCCTTGTGAGGATTTGAAAAACGAGCAGATTGATTATCCTGCGCTCTATAGGTTTTCAAAGGCTCACAGTATAGTAAACACCGTCTGCTACGCACTTGAAAAACTGAATATGCTTCCCGAAGAATATGCCGCACCCTTTCGCCGTGAATTGAAAATCGGCAGAGCGAGAGAGGCTGTGCAGGAGCTTGAGCTTGAAGAGATTTCGGCTCAGCTTGAAAGCAGGGGAATAAAGTATATGCCGCTCAAGGGCAGCGTGATGAAGCACCTTTATCCACGCCCCGACCTGCGCTCAATGTGTGACCTTGATATCAAGTACGATAAGTCACGCAAAAATGAGCTTGACGAAATTATGCTTCCCTTGGGCTACACCGTTGCGGAGGTTTCGTGTACGGATGGCGTGAATATTGCCTACATCAAAAAGCCGTTTATGTATATTGAGTTTCACGGCGTGCTTATGGATACGGACATTCCGCTTTACAACAGCTATTTCGGTACGGATTTTGAGCGTACCGTGCCCGATTCGGGCTGCAGGGTAAAATACACCGATGAGGACTTTTTCGTCTTTATGGCGGCACACCTTGCAAAGCACTATTTCCTCGGCGGCACAGGGCTGCGGTCGCTTGCGGATATTTGGCTGTTCTTAAGAAAAAAGTCCGGGCTTGATATGAATTATATTTTTGAAGAGCTGAAAAAAATAAAGCTCGACGAATTTATGAAAATTATAATCGGTGTGAACGGAGTTCTGTTTGACGGCAAAGCCCCCGATGAAACGCAGAAATCGGTTATCAGCTATATTCTCGGCAGCGGTACCTACGGCACAACGGAAAACCGTTCTGCGGAGAATGTAAAAAATCAAAGCAAGCTGAAGTTTTTGTTAGGGCGTTTGTTCCCCGACAGAAGGTTTATGGCAATCAATTATCCCGTTGTAAAAAAATGTGTTCTGCTTTTGCCTTTGTTCTGGATAATAAGGCTTGTGAGCACCTTTATAAAAAATGGATATAAGGGCAGCGACGTTGACGTGGTAATGAATGTCAGCAGTGCACAGGTAGATGCAAGAAAAATTCCGGGTAACCCATTGGAGGAATAAACACTATGATTAAAAGAGCAGAAGAAATGAAAAGCGCAGTCAAGGTAAATATGCGTGACGGCGACGGTCAGGTCGTAGTTACAAACATACTTGAAAGCGGTGAATATAAGGGCAGGTCAAGGCTTGTTGCAACGCTTACTCTCGAGCCGGGCTGCTCAATCGGCGAACACGTGCACGAAAACGAGGAAGAAATTTTCTACGTTATCGAGGGTGAGGCACAGTACCTCGACAACGGCGAATGGGTAACGCTCAATAAGGGCGACAGCTGCCTTTGCCTTGGCGGTCAGACCCACTCAATTGCAAACAGAAGCGACAAAACGCTCGTGGTTGTTGCTGTAATTCTCACCTATTAATCACATAATAACAAAGGATATTAACCGAAAGGATTTTGAATACAATGGAATGGACAGGTCTTAACGAATTAAGAGAAAAATATCTCGCTTTTTTTGAGTCAAAGGGTCACCTGAGAATGCCCAGCTTCTCGCTCGTGCCCCAGGGCGACAAGAGCATACTGCTTATTAACGCAGGTATGACTCCCATGAAAAAATATTTCACGGGCGAAGTAACTCCCCCCAGTAAGAGGGTTACAACCTGCCAGAAGTGTATCCGTACACCCGATATTGAGAATGTAGGTAAAACTGCACGCCACGGCACATATTTTGAAATGCTGGGCAACTTCTCCTTCGGCGATTACTTTAAGCACGAGGCAACAGCCTGGGCGTGGGAATTCTTCACAAAGGTGCTCGAAATTCCCGCAGAGCTTCTTTACGTCAGCGTTTATCTTGAGGACGATGAAGCCTACGACATCTGGACTAAAGAGGTCGGTGTTGACCCGTCGCACATGGTACGCTTCGGCAAAGAGGACAACTTCTGGGAGCACGGTGCAGGTCCCTGCGGCCCCTGCTCGGAAATTTATTTTGACAGAGGTCCGTCAAAGGGCTGCGGCAGCCCCGACTGTAAGGTAGGCTGTGAGTGCGACAGATTTATCGAGGTATGGAACCTTGTTTTCACCCAGTTTGAAAACGACGGCAAGAACAATTACACACGCCTTGCAAACCCCAATATTGATACGGGTATGGGTCTTGAAAGACTTGCCTGCGTAATGCAGGATGTTGAAAACCTTTTCGAGGTTGATACAGTCCGCAACATTATGAAGCACATTATTGATATTGCAGGCGTTGAATACCACCAGGACGAAAAGAAGGACGTTTCGCTGCGTGTTATCACCGACCATATCAGAAGCACCACCTTTATGGTAGGTGACGGTGTTATTCCCTCCAACAGCGGCAGAGGCTATGTCCTGAGAAGACTTCTCCGCCGTGCGGCAAGACACGGCAGACTTATCGGTATTGACAGACCCTTCCTTGCAGAGGTCTGCGACACGGTAATTGCCGAAAACGCAAACGCATACCCCAATCTTGTTGAAAAGCAGGATTACATTAAAAAGGTTATCGCAATGGAAGAGGAGAGCTTCTACAAGACCATTGATTCAGGCTTAGGTCTTCTGGGTGAGATGATGGAAAAGGCCGAAAACGGTGTGCTTTCGGGCGAGGATGCTTTCAAGCTTCAGGATACCTACGGCTTCCCGATTGACCTCACAAAGGAAATCGTAAGCGAAAAAAATATGACCGTTGACGAAGAAAAGTTCCGCCAGCTTGTTGAAGAAGCAAGACTCAAGGCAAAGAGCGTAAAGAGAAATGCCGCCGATTCCGACTGGAGAAGCAACGGCGTTTCATTCAAGGATATAGCAAAAACTCAGTTTACGGGCTACACCGAAAATAATACAGAGGCTACAATTCTTGCACTTGTTGCAGACGGCGAGAGAAAGGACTTTATCAACGACGGTGACAATGCAGTTATCGTTCTTGACAAAACCTCTTTCTATGCTGAAAGCGGCGGTCAGGTAGGCGACAGCGGCGTAATCAGAATAGGTGAGAGCGTATTTGAGGTTGCCAAGACAACAAAGGACCCCGATGGCGCATATCTCCACCAGGGTACACTCGTTGGCGACGGCGTAAAGGTCGGTGACAAGGCTGTTACAGTTTATAATGAGGATTTGAGAAAAGCCACAATGAGAAACCACACTGCTGCTCACCTTCTTCAGGCGGCGCTTCGTGAAACCCTCGGCTCACACGTTGAGCAGGCAGGTCAGCTTGTAAACGATACCGCTATGAGATTTGACTTTACTCATTTCTCTGCCCTTACTTCCGAAGAGCTTGCAACGGTTGAAAACAAGGTAAATGAAATCATTCTTTCAGCGCTTGACGTTACCTCAACCGAAATGCCCATTGAAGAAGCAAAGAAGATGGGTGCAATGGCACTCTTCGGCGAAAAGTACGGCGACGTTGTACGTGTTGTCAAGGCAGGCGAATTCTCAACAGAGCTCTGCGGCGGTACACACGTTGACAATACAGGTAAACTCGGCTTGTTTAAGATAGTATCCGAGTCCTCCGTTGCAGCCGGCGTAAGAAGAATTGAGGCTGTTACGGGCAAGGGCGTGCTCGAATATATCGCCTCTCTTAACGCTCTTGTTACAAACACCGCAAGAGCAATGAAGCTCACAAACGTTAACGAGCTTGAGCGTAAGGCAACAGCCGTTGTTGCGGAAATCAAGGAAAAGGAAAGAGAAATTGCTTCACTTTCCGCACAGCTTACAGACCTTAAGTCTGCCGATATTTTCTCTGCACCCGAGGCAGTAGGCGCAATTAAGCTCATCACCGCAAGGGTTGAGGATATGTCTGCGGACGATATACGTTCACTCGGCGACAAGGCAAAGGAGCAGGGTGACGACATAGTTGCTGTTATTGCCTGTGTCAACAACGAAAAGGGCAGCGCAAATATTGCCGTTGCCTGCGGTAAGGCAGCAGTTGCTGCAGGCGCAAACGCAGGCGCTATTGTCCGTGCAGTTGCACAGCTTGCAGGCGGTAACGGCGGCGGTAAGCCCGATTTTGCAATGGCAGGCGCAAAGGATTTGTCAAAGCTCGACGATGCAGTTGCAGCAGCAAACGGCATTGTTGCAGGTATGCTTAAATAATAAGGTGCCCGAAAAAAATTCAAGATACAAATCTTGCGTGTTCTTTTTTCTCCATATCGTTCCAAAATGCTCGGCAATACACAAAGTATTACCTGTGCTTTTGAAACTTCTCTGGCAAAAAAATAATTACGCAATCTTTGCACCTGAATTTTTATCAGCCACCCAAAGGAGAAATAAAAATGTCCGATTGTATTTTCTGTAAAATAGCTGCGGGAGAAATCCCGAGCAAGAAGGCTTATGAGGACGACAAGGTCTTGGCTTTCTACGACCTTGACCCTCAGGCACCCACACATATACTTGTTATCCCCAAGGAGCACATTAAGTCAGCCGCAGAAATTGACGAAAGCAACTCCGCACTCGTTGCCCATATTTTTGAGGTTGCTGCAAAGCTCAGTAAAGAGCTCGGTCTTGATAACGGCTTCCGTGTAGTTACCAACTGCGGCGAAAGCGCAGGCCAGAGTGTGCACCATATCCACTTCCACCTCCTCGGCGGAAGAGATTTCACCTGGCCTCCGGGTTGATAAAATCCGTAAAGCGGATTTTATCATATCGCATTTTCAATTTGTTGAAAATATATCGAACCGAGCTTTAGCGAGGTTATATCGCATTTGCCGAAAGGCAAATATATCGCCGTACAACGGTGCTTGAAAGGAAAGATAAATATGTCCGGATTTTACACGATGAATATTGCAGGGCTTGAAAGGCAGCTTCCAATCTGTCCTCTCAACGAAAATATAGATATTGCGGGCTTCATCATCTTCGGTGATGTTGAACTGACCGTAAAGGCCTGCGAAGAACTGCTCAAAAAACTCCCCGAGTTTGACTACATAGTCACACCCGAGGCAAAGAGCATTCCGCTTGCATACGAAATGTCCCGTCAGAGCGGCAAGAAATACTTTGTCGCAAGAAAGCGAGCAAAGCTCTATATGCGTGACCCCGTTGAGGTTAATGTGCGCTCAATCACAACCGATGCCGTGCAGACACTTATTCTCGACGGTGCGGACGGTGAGCAGATAAGAGGCAAGCGTGTAGTCGTGCTTGACGATGTTATCAGTACGGGTGAATCACTCAAGGCTATGGATGCCCTTATGGAAAAGTTTGACGTTCAGGTTGTCGCAAAAGCTGCCGTGCTTGCAGAGGGCGACGCCGCAGACAGAACAGACATTGTGTTCCTCGAAAAGCTGCCTTTGCTCTTTAAATGATTTTACGCCCCTTTGCTCTTGTGGGCTTCAGCTTCACGCTGACCTTTCTTGCACTGTGTCTTTTTGACGGTGCGTTACCTGTTGTGGCCGTTGCGGTTGCGGCGTGCCTGCTGATTTGCCTTCTTGCGAGAAATATGTCAGGTAAAAATACGGTTGTGGTGGCTTTGCTGTGCGTAATTTGTGCCTGCGTGTTTTTCAGTATTTACGAGGTGTTGACATATTCGTCTGCAATCAGCATGGCAGGCAGCGGGAAGACAGTCCGAGCACAAATAATCAGTCTGCCCGAAAAAAGTGAGAAGGGATTTTTTTATACGCTTCGTTCAAGCTGTATTGACGGTGAGGCGGCAGAATATAAAATCAGCCTGTTTTCAAGAGAGCTTATTGATGCCGAGCCCTATGACGAGGTGGAATTCAAGGCGGAATTGTATAGTGTTGAGGATGTGGACACGGCTTCGTATTATAAGCCAAAGGCCATATTCCTGCAATGCTTCTGGCACAGTAAGATAAAGGTTATTTCAAGCACTGAAAAACCGTTCGGCTTTTATCTTCTCAAGGCAAAGGATTACTGTATAAGAAGGCTCGGCTCCGTGATGAAGGCGGAGCCTGCGGCACTTGCAACAGCTATGCTTACGGGTGATAAAAGCGGTATGAGCAACGAGGCTGTTGCGGCTTTTAAATCGGCAGGACTTTCTCATACTACGGCGGTATCGGGCTTGCATATGAGCATAATAGTTATGGGCCTGTACAAGCTGCTTAACCTGATTTCAAGGCGCTTTATATGGCTCAACGGGCTTGTTTGCATAGCAGTCAGCTTTGTATATGCGGGTGTTTCTGGATTTTCGATGTCAGCCGTGCGCTCTTGTGTTATGATAGCAATACTTCTGCTCGGCTCAATGTTGGGCAGAAGGGCAGATTCACTAAATTCGCTAGGTGTTGCGGCACTTGTAATAACGCTCGGCAATCCTTTTGCGGTGCTTGACTGGTCGTTTATGCTTTCGTTTTCCGCAACGCTCGGAATTGTGCTGTGCTCGAAATATATTAACCTGCTTTCGGGTATGGTATCTCAAAAAATACCGTACAGACCCTTGCGTTATCTTGTCCGTACGGTAATATCAACAGCGCTTATATCTCTTACGGCAACTGTTTTCTGTCTGCCCGTAACGCTGTTGTTTATTGAAGCTGTTTCGCTCGTGTTTCTGCCTGCTAATCTGCTTACTCTTTACGCTGTGCCCGTTGCACTCGTTTCAGCAATATTTGTTCTGCCGCCTTACGGTGTGCTTTCTCAATTTGCAGCCGGAATTTGTTCAGCAGTCTGCGGATTTATTTTAAAGGTTACTCATTGGCTGGCTTCGTTTGATTTTGCGTACATAAGCACGGATTATACCGTGGTAAAACTGAGCTTTCTTGCCGTTGTGGCGGTTATTGCGCTTGAACGGTTTATAATAAAAGACAACAGCAAATTTTTTAAGTCTGCTGTTTTAACGGCAGCGTTTGCTGTAGCAATTGATTTTGTTTTACTTTTTTTCTGAACGGATGAAAAGGAGGTGTAAGCTGTGGCATTCTTAACCGAACAGGATTTTAAAAAGCAAGTTTCCTCGGGCGAATTGCCGCCGCTTTGCCTTGTTTTCGGCGATGAGGATTATCTGAAAAAGCACTATGTTTCCGTGCTCGAAAAAAAGAGTGTGGATGAAGCTATGGCACAGTTCAATCTTCACCGCATCAACGGCGAAAATTTTGTTTTTGATGAGCTTTATCAGGTTTCGCAGTCAATGCCGTTTATGAGCGATTATAACTGCGTTGTTGTCAAAGACCTTGCCGTTGACAAAATGAAAAATGACGATTTTGACGTGCTTCTTGATTTGCTTGGCGACCCTCCCGAAACCTGCGTTATGGTTTTCTGGATGGACAGCGTTCAGCTTGATGAAAAGAAGGACAAAACCAAGCAGTTTATTGAGGCTGTCAATCAGGCAGGCGTTGTGCTGCGTCTGGACAAAATGAGCGGCACGGCACTTTTTAAGCTGATTGAAAACGGCGCAAAAAAACGGGGCTGTGAAATGAGCAGGGACTGCTCGTCCTACCTTGTAAAAAGAGTCGGTGATGAGCTGAATTTGCTGCTCAACGAGCTCGATAAGCTCTGCTTTTATAAAGGCGAGGGTGAAATCACAAGGCGTGATATTGACGAAATCTGCGTGCGAAGTCTTGATGCAAGCGTGTTCGATTTGTCAAAGGCTCTTGTAAGCGGTACGGCACAGCAGGCGTTTGATATATTGAACGATTTGTTGGCGCAAAAGGAAAAGCCTGTAGTAATTCTCGGTACTCTCGTTTCGGCTTATGTGGATATGTACCGTGCGCAGGTTGCACTTAATTCGGGCGAAAATGCGGATGCCGCAGCAGGAGTTTTCAATTATAAGCGCAAGGAATTCAGGCTCAAAAACGCTGCACGAAACAGCGCAAATATGTCTATGGAGCAGCTTAGAAGCTGTCTTGAAATTTTAAGCGATGCGGATATGCGCCTTAAAAGCACAGCGCTTGACGAGCGCAGAATACTTGAAGAGGTTATGTTGAAGCTCATTCTTATGAGCTGATTTTAAAGATATGATTAAGTTGAAGCAGGCTGTAATTGTTGAAGGAAAATACGACAAAATCCGTCTTGAAGCGTTGCTTGACGCAACAATAATTCCGACGGACGGCTTTGCGATTTTTAAAGATAAAGAAAAGCAAAAGCTCATTCGCCGTCTTGCCGAAAAAAACGGCATACTCATTCTCACCGACAGCGATTCGGCAGGCTTCAAAATCCGTTCATTTCTCGGCGGAAGCATACCCAAGGAAAGGGTTACCCACGCTTATATCCCCGATGTTCTTGGCAAGGAAAAACGCAAGTCCGAGCCGTCAAAAGAGGGCAAAATAGGCGTTGAGGGTATGCGCACTCAGGCTTTGCTTGGTGCACTCGAAAAAGCCGGTGTGCTCTGTGAGGAAACAAAGGAAAAATCGAGAGCGGTACAGGTTATAGACCTTTTTGAGGACGGTATAAGCGGCGGCGAAAACAGCAAATCAAGGCGTGAAAAGCTGCTTAAAATTCTCGATTTGCCGCAGCGGCTTTCCACCTCCGCACTGATTGATATGATTAACACCTTTATGAGCTTTGAGGAATACAAGGCCGCAGTTAAAAAAATTGATGAAGAAACGAAAGGGGAATGAGCAATGTTCAGAATAGGTCACGGCTACGATGTGCACCGCCTTGTTGAAGGCAGGAAACTCATTCTCGGCGGTGTCGAAATTGAACACAGCCTCGGTCTTTTAGGCCATTCGGATGCCGACGTTTTGCTCCACGCAATAAGTGATGCGCTTTTAGGCGCTGCCGCTATGGGCGATATCGGCGGTATGTTTCCCGATACCGACCCTGCTTTTAAGGATGCGGACAGCCTCGAGCTTTTAAAGCAGGTTGTTGCAAGACTTAAAAGTAACGGTTACTCGGTAGGCAATATTGATGCTACTGTAATTGCGCAGAAGCCGAAATTAAAGCCCTTTATCGAAAAAATGTGTGAGAACATTGCGTGTGCCTGCGAATGTGACGTTTCGCAGATAAACGTCAAAGCTACCACGGAAGAAAAGCTCGGCTTTACGGGCAGTGAAGAGGGTATTTCCGCACACGCCGTGTGTATAATTGAGGTTAAGTAATGTTCGGCTATGTGAAAATCTACAAGCCCGAGCTAAAGGTAAAGCACTACGAGGCTTACAAGGGTGTTTATTGTTCGCTTTGCAAAACGCTCAAAAAAGAATACGGCGTTTTCGCTTCGCTTACGCTGAATTACGATTTTACTCTGCTTGCCCTGACCCGACTTGCATTTGCAAAAGAATGCTGCGGCTTTGCTGACAGCCGCTGTGCCTACAATCCGCTGAAAAAATGCCAAAAGTGCATTAACGGCAATGAAGAGCTGGAATATTCTGCCGCCGCCGCAATGATAATGTGCTACTATAAGGTGGCTGACGATATTGCCGATTCATCCTTTTTTAAGGGTCTTGCAAAGCGGATGTTGAAGCCGTATTTTGCAATCAAGCGCAAAAAGGCAATGAAGAAATATCCTGTGCTTGATGAAATAATATCCCGTGCAATGCGGCAGCAGAGCGAAACGGAAAAGAGAAAAGAAACAAGCGTGGATATTGCCGCAGACCCGTCCGCAAAAGCTATGGGCGAAATACTGTGCTGTGGCTTTGAGGGCGAAGAAAGGGAAAAAATAAACCGCTTCGGTTATCTCGTCGGGCGCTGGGTTTATCTTACGGATGCGCTTGACGATATGGAAGATGACAGAAAAAACAATTCTTATAATGTTTTTAATAATATAAATAAAAATGAAAAAGACTCAAGGGATTACGCTGTCGGCGCAATCAACCTTACCGCAGGTCAGCTTGTAAGGCAGTTTGAAGAAATGAAGCCTGCAAGATTTTCGGAAATAATGGAAAACATAGTTTACGACGGCTTGCACAATTCTATGAATGAAGTGATAAGCAAAAAGGAGGAGAAGAAAAATGAGAGATCCGTTTGAAGTGCTCGGCTTGCCTAAAGGTGCAAGTGATGAGCAGGTGCGTGAAGCGTACAGAACTCTTGCACGCCGCTACGCTGAAGGCGGCGACAGTCCTGACTCTAAAAAATTGCAAGAGCTTGATGCGGCATACGATGCAATTATTTTAAACCGCACGGGTAACGGCGGCTCAACGGCCGATACAAGCGGTTACAGCGGCTACAACACTTACACACGCTACGACTCTTCTGCACCGGATTTCGGCGACATCAGGGCCAAAATCAATTCTGGCAGGGTGGATGAAGCGGAAATCCTGCTTGATGGCATTCCGGCAGGTCAGCGCACGGCAGAGTGGCACTACCTTAAGGGTACGGTTTCTCACCGCAAGGGCTGGCTGGAGGATGCAGCAAGGAATTTTGAGCGTGCCTCACAGCTTGACCCGAATAACCCCGAATACCGCCGAGCCAGTAATAATATAAATTCAGACAGGGCAGGCGGCTACCGCACGGAAAGAAACACCGGTAAAAGCTCGGGCTGTGACGCTTGCGATATGTGCTCCGGTTTGCTTTGTGCGGACTGCTGCTGTGAGTGTATGGGCGGCGACTGTATACCGTGCTGTTAAGAGGTAGTGTGAAATGAAGCAATCCTCAAAAACTGCCCTTGGCGGTATAGTCAGTGCGCTTAGCATAGTGCTTATGCTTATGACGGCGGTTATTCCGTTTATGTCATACGCTTTGCCGCTTGTTGCAGGTGCTCTGCTGATACTTATGGTAATCGAAATCAGCAAAAGCTGGGCTTTCATTGTCTATGCTGCGGTCAGCCTGCTTGCGGTTTTCGTTGTGCCGGACAAAGAGGCGGTCACCTTTTACGTTGCCTTTTTCGGATATTATCCGATTATCAAATCAACACTTGAAAAACATCTGCCGAATGTGGTAGAGTGGTTGGTAAAGCTGATTATCTTCAATGCGGCTGCCGTAGCAGGCTATATGTTTACGGTGTATGTGCTGGGCATACCGTTTGACGATATGGGCGAATGTGGTAAATACGGCGTTGCGGTGCTTTTGGTACTTGCAAATTTCGTATTTATATTGTATGATATTTTACTCACAAAGTTAATTACGCTTTATATGATTAAGTTCAGAAAAAGCTTCAGGAAAATATTTAAATAACGAGGTAAGAAACAATGAACAACAAAAAATTTGCCGTTATCGGTGTCAGCGGCCGTGGCTCAGGCATGGCTCTTGAGCTTCAGAATGTTGAAGGCGTAGAGGTTGCCGCAATCTGCGACCTGTATGCTGACAGAGTTGAGGACACACAGAAGAGATTCCAGGAGGAGCACGGCTTTACTCCCGACGGCTACACAGATTATAAAGAACTTCTCAAGAGAGAGGACATCTGCGCCGTTATGGTTGCAACCACCTGGATTACACACTCCAGAATTGCTGTTGACTGTATGAACGCAGGCAAGCACGTTGCTATGGAAGTAGGCGGTGCTGCAAGCGCAGACGAGTGCTGGCAGCTTGTACGCACAAGCGAAAGAACAGGCAAGTTCTGTATGCTTCTTGAAAACTGCTGTTATGACCGCTTTGAAATGGCTCTTTACAATATGTCAAGAAAGGGTCTTTTCGGCGAAATCGTACATACACAGGGTGCATATCAGCACGACCTTCGTGACGAAATTGCCCTCGGCAGAGAAAACCGCCACGGCAGACTTTTCAACTTTATGAACCGTGACGGCGAGGTTTACCCGACCCATCAGCTTGGCCCGATCTGCAAGCTTCTCAACGTCAACAGAGGTAACAGAATTGTTTCTCTCGTTTCTATGTCCTCAAAGGCAAGAGGTCTTAACCAGTGGATTAAGGACAACAAGGGTGAGGATTATGACCTTGCTGACTATCCGTTCACACAGGGCGACGTTGTAACCACTATGATGAAGTGTGCCCACGGCGAAACAATCCTTCTCACACACGAGTGTACTCTGCCCAGACCCTATTCAAGAGGCTACCGCATTGACGGCACAAAGGGTATGTACACCGAGGACGACAACCAGATTTATATTGAAGGCCGCTCACCCCAGCACGAGTTTGAAAAGGTTGAACCGTATATCGAAGAATTCGAGCATCCGCTGTGGAAGGAATACTACCAGAAGGGTGTTCACGAGGCAGGTCACGGCGGTATGGACTTCCTTGTTCTCTCCGCCTTCGGTGAGGCAGCACTCAACGACAAAAAGCCCCCGATTGACGTTTATGATGCCGCTACCTGGATGGCTGTTACATATCTTTCAGAGCAGTCCATTGCAACGGGCAGCACAAGCATTCCCTTCCCCGATTTCACAGACGGTATGTGGATAGACCGTGAGCCCTACGAGCGTGGCAGATACTGCCTTGACGAGGTTTGCACAGACTTCTATGATGTAAAGTAATTTAACCGAAAGGATAATGATAATATGTTCTACATTGGCGTTGACGGCGGCGGTACAAAAACCGTCTATACACTTTTTGATGAAAACAAGAACATCCTCGACGAGGTAAAGACCCCCGGCAGTAACCACGAGAATATGGAAGGCTCTTTTGACGAGGCTTCCGAAATAATCTGGGGCGGTCTTACAGCCCTTGTTGCAAAGCACGGCATCAGCCTTGATGATGTCAGCTTCACACTTATGGGTCTTGCAGGCATCGACCACCCCTACCAGCACGACATTATGTGCGAAAAGCTCAATGCAAAGGGTCTTAAAAACTACGCTATTTATAATGACGGCTTCCTCGGCGTAAAGGCAGGCAGCGAAACGGGTGCCGCTATAGGCTACAATATGGGTACCGGTATGTGCTGTAACGCTATTGACCGTAAGGGCGAAATGCGCCAGCTTGCAGGTCTTGGCGAGTTTTCGGGCGATATTGGCGGCGGTCACCAGATTGCAATTACCGCTTACAGAATTATTTATGATGACGTAATGCTTAACATTGCAAAGACTGCAATGACAGATATGTTCTTTGAGGAGTTTGAAATCAAGACAAAGGAGGAATTCCTCGGCACAGTCGCAATGTATGAGGACGAAACACAGTTTGACCGCTTTGTTATGCGCCTTATCGACTTCTTCTTTGCTGCCGCAAATATGGGTGACGAGCCCGTTATGAAGGCTGTTGAAGCCCTTGCAGACCGTGGCGCTTACCTCATTGCCGCTCACGCAAATCAGCTTGATTTTGACGACGAGATTGAGGTTGTTCTTGCAGGCTCAATCCACACAAAGCTCCCCAGCGAAAAGTATGTTGACCTTATGATTGAAAAGGCAGGCAAGCTCACCGAAAAGAAGCTTTGCTTCAAAAAGCTCACAGCCGCACCCGTATTCGGCTGCATCAACTGGATTTTACAGCAATATGCTTAATGGAGGTATAAAGATATGAAAGAGATTAATGTTTGCGTTATCGGCTCAGGCAGTACATATTGCCCCGAGCTTGTAGACGGCTTCCTTCAGGCAAGAGATACTCTCAAGCTCAAGAAGATTTCCTTTATGGATATTGATGACCGCAAGAGAAATATAGTTGGCAACCTTTGCATCCGTATGCTTAAGGCTGCAGGCATCGACTGCGAAACAGTACTTACTGATGATCTTGACGTTGCCCTTCAGGGTGCAGATTTCGTTGTTACACAGATTCGTGTCGGCAAGCTTCCCTGCAGACATCTTGACGAAACAATACCGCTCAAGTACGGTCTTATCGGTCAGGAAACAACAGGTATCGGCGGCTTCTTCAAGGCTCTTCGTACAATTCCTGTTATGAAGAACATCTGTAACAAGATTGAAGAAATATGTCCCGACGCTTGGCTTATCAACTTCACAAATCCCTCGGGTATCGTTACCGAGTATGTTCTCAACAACACAAACGTTAAGTGTATCGGTCTTTGCAACGTGCCGATTGATATGCTCGACGACACAAAGGAAATCGTCGGCGAGGATGCTGAAATCAAGTATGTCGGTCTTAACCACCTTAGCTGGATGACCTCTGTTAAGGTTGACGGCAAGGAAATGATTGACGAGCTTATCGAAAAGGGCTTCTCACCCAAGGTTATGGCAAACATCAAGGACGATGGCTTCTCCCTTGAAACACTTGCCGCTATCCACGCTCTGCCGTCCTCTTATCTCCAGTACTACTATTGCCGCAACGCAAAGCTTGAGTACCTTATGAAGGGCGAAAAGAGCCGTGCACAGAAGTGTATGGAAATTGAAGAAGAGCTTCTCGAAATGTACTCCGACGAGGGTCTTTATGTAAAGCCTGCCCTTCTTGACCAGAGAGGCGGTCACAAGTATTCACTTGTTGCTGTTTCACTTATCAATTCAATTGCAAACGATGTCGGCGACGTTCAGGTTGTCAACATCAAGAACGGCAATACACTTCCCTTCCTCAAGCCCGACGATGTTATCGAGGTTCCGGCAAAGATAGGCAAGAACGGCGCAGAGCCTGTTGACCTTGGAGAAATCAACAACCGCCACATCATCGGCCTTATGAGCGTTGTCAAGGAGTACGAGCGCTACACAGTTGAAGCCGCAAAGACAGGCTCCAACGAAGCAGCCCTCAACGCCCTTCTCATCCATCCGCTCGTAGGTGACTGGGAAAAGGCACTCAACTGCTTCAACGAAATGAAGGAAGCACATAAGGACTACCTGCCGCAGTTCTTTAATAACTGAATATAAAACAAACGCCGTCAGTTCTATCACGAACTGACGGCAGTTTTTATGTAATATTTAAAGAATAAATAAGAAATAAGAAAAATATTCTTTATTATTTGTTCTTTAAAATAACATTTGAGAATTTATTTCTCGAATGTTATTTTTTGGTTTCTCACCTTAACCTCAAACGTTTTATGTATATCAGTACAGGATGTACCGACGAGCACGGAGTAATCGCCGTCGTGCATTCCCAAATTCATTTTGCGGTCGTAGTAGAGGAAGGCTTCGTTGGGCACAGCAATGTTGAGCTTTGCTTTTTCGCCTTTTTTCAGCTCAACACGTTTGTACGCCTTGAGCTCCTTTACGGGCATTACAACGTCACAGAATCTGCCCGAAAGATAAATCTGCACAACCTCTGCGCCGTCAAAATCTCCCGTGTTTTCTACTGTGAGCTCAATATTCAGGCTGTCACCGTTGTTTATGCACTCAAAATTATCAAGTGCAAAGCTCGTGTATGAAAGACCGAAGCCGAAGGGATAACGGGGTGAGCCGTCGTTTTCGACATAGCCGTAGCCTCTGCCCGAGGGCTTATATGAATAGAACAGCGGCACCTGACCGACGGTTTTCGGGAAGGTTATGGGCAGCTTTCCGCTGGGGCTGATTTCGCCGAAGAGGATTTCGCAGATTGCCTGTGCGCCCTGTTCACCGGGGTACCACGCTTCAAGTATTGCGCCGCAGCCGTCAACCCAACTGCACATATCAACGGGAGAACCGTTGAGCAGAATTACTGCGGAGTTTTTGTTTGCGGCGGTCATTCTGCGTATGCTTTCTTCCTGGTCGGTCTTTACAACCATTTCAATTTTGCCGACTATTGTTGCGCTTTCGTCCTTCTGTACCGTGCGTGTAACACCGGGCAGACGGATGTCGGAGCGGTCAAGTCCTTCGCCCTCAACGAGCGCTGTCATATAAATTGCGGCATCACACTCGGCGGCAACCTTTTCAATATCCTCATCTTCTGCAAAAATAACCTCGGCATAGCCGTCAAGGTATTCACGCAGATATTGGAGCGGTGTTTTTGCATCCTCTGCCGTCCATTCCACTTCGAACGGACCCGAATAATTCTTGCCTACGGGTAAAACATCCGCACCCATACCGAATACGGCGAGCTTCTTTATTTTGTTTTTGTCAAACGGCAGTACGCCCTCGTTTTTGAGCAGTACCATAGCTCTGCGTGCGGTTTCAAGGGCAAGGCGCTTATGCTCCTCGCAACGGACAAGGTTTTTTGCTTCGTCCCTGTCGGCAAAGGGCTTGTCCATAAGACCTACGGCGTACTTTGCCGTGAGCACACGCAAAAGCGCACGGTCAATGTCTGCCTCAGTTATCCAGCCCTCGTTATATGCTTTCATAAGGTCGTCGTAAGAATTCTGCGGAAGGTCAACGTCAAGACCTGCCTTAAGGCTGTCTGCCTGTGCCTTCCATTCCGCATCGAAAAGCTGATGTGCTTCCCACACACCCTCTACGGAGTTGTAGTCCGAAACAACAAAGCCCTCAAAGCCCCACTCACCACGAAGAATGTCGGTGAGAAGTCTTTCGTTACAGGTGCAGGGCACACCCTCCCAGCTGTTGTAGGCGGACATAATCGACATTGCGCCGCCTTCTTTAATGCACTTTTCAAAGGGCTTTAAATAAACCTCACGCATTGTACGTTCGCAGGTGTCCGAAACGTTGGAATCTCTGCCGCCGTAGGAATAGTTGTCCGCATAGTGCTTCGGGGTGGCAATAACGCCGTTTTTCTGTAAGCCTCGGCAAACAGCCGCACCGAGGTCGGAATTAATCAGCACGTCCTCGCCAAAGGACTCAATTGTTCTGCCCCAGCGGCAGTCACGCACAACGTTTACAACGGGGGTAAGCGCCTGCCTTACGCCGACAACGGCACATTCCTTGCCGATAACGTCTGCAATCTGTTCAACAAGGTCGCTGTCAAACATCGAAGCCATACCGATAGGCTGGGGGAAGCAGGTTGCCATACCCCACTGTGCGCCGTGAAGTGCTTCGGCGTGCTCAATCGGCGGAATGGACTGGGAATTCTCAGCCATACTCTTGCGTATATCCTCGTTTATTGCATCAACAACCTCTTCGGTCGGGACTGCACAGCCTCTCTGCTCGTGCAGAAAGTGACCGGGGTTGCGGAAATTGCCGAATTTGTAAAGACGCCTCTCCTCGTAATCCTCACGGATGGGATAAAGCATCTGGCAGGAAAGCTGGCAGATTTTTTCTTCGAGCGTGAGCTTTTTCATAAGCTCCTTTGCACGCTCGGCAGGAGTGTTGACCATAGTTCTTTCTCTCCTTTTAAAAGGTTGATTTCATAATACCATAACTCTTTTAAATCCGCAAACATATCATTTATAAAAAACTTACTTTTTTTCTTGCAAACACATAAAAACAAATTCTTCGTCTTTGCCGTGTCTGTCTTTTTCAATATCTTTATACTGTTTTTTAAAACCACAGCTTTTATAACACTTTATTGCTCTTTGATTCCAAGAGCGTACTTGCACCCATATTGTTTTATTCGGGTATCGTTTTTTTGCTTCGGAAATACCTTGAAGAAGATATACCTTTCCGAGTTTTTTGCCGCATTTTTCGGGAGAAAGCCCAATGCCTAGGAAGAACTTATCGTTTTTGCAGTAAATGTTTATGTATGCGTTGAGAGTGTCGTTTTCCCAGAAACACAAATAGTTTTTGCACTTTTCTTCTTCCAGCATGGAGCCTGATACTTCATCATATTCGCAATTATAAACATTATAGGGTGGAGGGTATTTCCAAGAACAGATGTCTTTTACGGCAGCTTCCGAAATAAAGTATTCTGTTCCGCTTTTTAACTTAACAAAAGCAGCAAACGCATTGTTCAGTTTCCGATAGGGCAGATTTGCAACTTCCTTGAGTGTGTATGTTTTCATAAGGTACTCAACAAATTTACAGCCGAGGTAGTAGCCGACATCGGAGTGACCGTTGTAAGAGCACCAGTCGCCGAAAAAGTCCTGCACGCTTTCTTTTTTATCAAGTCGGCGCAGATATTCTTTTTTGATTTCACTTTCGTTTTCAAGGCACCAGTCAAGCCAGCCGTCTTTATTCTGGTGATAAAAATTATTATCACCGCAAAGTATGTGCTCGCAAACCATAGCAACGCCCTCTTGGTATAAGTGCTGTATGCCTTTTCTGCGCTTTGTGAAATCGGGCAGGTATAATTTGCCGTTTAGCTTGTGCCAAAGGTGACCGATTTCGTGCAGAATAAGGGCACGCATATTCGTTTCATCGTCCCAATCAAGCTCTATGATTTTTTCAATTCCGAGAAGCACAGTGCTTTTGCCGTCAAGACTTGTTGCCCAGCCTGCACCGTTGCAAAGGCCGAGATAAAGAACAATATTTATATCGGGCTCGGCGTCAAACAGTTTTGTGAGGTTTTCGTTCAGGGTTTCAATAACCGCCTGAAAATTCTTGTTTACAAAGTCAATTCTTTCTGCGTTCAAAGCCTGTTCAAGCACGGGCAGAACTTGCTTTTCAAAGTCATATTCCTTTGCATCGCTTTCGCATTTTGACGGTAATTCTTCCGATATTTCGCTTGCATATCTTCTCCATACAGCAATATCAAAGCCGTCAGGAAAAAGCGTTTTAATTTTTTCGCAGGTGTTTATTATTTTCATAAAACTTCATCTCGTAATTAACTTAATTCAAAAACCGCCGTTTCATACCTTTTCATATTGAGTGTGAGAGTATTTGTTTCACACTCGGCTATATCCGTGCCGAGAAGCGGTTTGATTTTATATTTCTGCGGTAAGGTGATTTTAACTTCACCGCCATTTACCGAATGGACGGCTAAAAAGCCCTCGCCGCAGTAAATTACGTTGCCGTCGGAATTATAGCAATGAATGCCCGACGAAACGAGGAAATCACGTAGCTCATCAACGCTGTAAAACGGCTTTTCTTCGCTTGTGTGAAGGTAAGGAATGCTGAGCTTTTTACAAAGTTCAACCGCCGCTCTGCCGCTGTCGGTGGGTAAGGGGGCTGTGAAAATTGCCGCACGGTAATTGTGGAGCACTTTTTCAGCGTCCTCGACAAGGCACAAATCAAAGGGTATGCCCGAATTGCCCATTCTTATTCTCGTGTGGTTTACGGCGTGGCAAAGCTCACTGCCTGTTGGATTATTGAGGTAGGCTTTTTCATCGATGAACAAAACCGTTTCTGCTTGCGGATATTGTTCTGTGTTTTTATCCTTTGCGATTTCTGCAATTGCCCTCATTTTTGCCATTTCGGACATAATCTCATCACTATGGTACCAGCCTCCCCACATATCAAACCACCATATACCCGAAGCCTTTGTAAGCTGGTGGGCAAAGGCTTTGCGGATTGCGGAAAGGGAAAGCTCTTGACTTTCGGGGCCGCACCATACGGTTTTGTTTCCGTTACTGTCGTGCAGTTCATAAATTCCGTCACGGTATCTGCCGGGTCGGGACTCGTGCATTCTTTGGGTTAAATGTGTTCTGATGTCGCATTCAACAAAATACAGCTTGCCGTGTTCCTTTACCGACTGTGCGGTGAGCATATCTCCCCAGTCAAAGCCGAGGCTGCGGTTTTCATCGTAACAGCAAGGGGAGGAGAAAAAGTCTATGTAAGGTGAATCAATAATAAGCCTCAGCCCGTGTAGACCCCACAGGGGATTGTTTACATAGGCGTTGTAGCCGTAGAAAACGCCTGCAACCTGCTCGCCGTTTATGTGCTCTTTGAGCACCTTTGCAAAATACTCAACGGTTTTCGCTGCCTCTTCACAGCAGAATTCGCCGTAGCAGCTGTCTTTACCCAAATCGTCTTTGGTTAAAGTCGGTGCATCGGTTATGCTGTGTTTTTCCTTCATCCAACGGCGGAATTTTTCCACGCCCATTTCGGAAAACGAGCCCGAAAGGTCGTGGTGCATCCACTCCTGCGTGGTGCCACCGCAAAGCTGATACCCTGCAATCCTGTCAGCGTAAGGTGCATTGCGGATGTGTGAAACAAGTTTTTTCAGAAGCTCTGCACCGTCATATTTAAACAAATCGGAATAAAGCGATTCCCGTCTGCCCGTCGGTGTTTCAACGGTTTCGTCAAGGTGTGCTTCAATCCATTTGCGTGGCATTGCTATGTTTATTCTCGGAAAAATAAACGCATCGGGGCATTCATTAAGAATACGGTTAACCGTGCCGTCAAATTCATTATAATCGGGGCTGTCACCCTCGAAAACACCCGTTAAAAACGGCTTGAAGCCCGTAACATTGTTAATCGGCAAATCGGTAAAGGAAACATTGACGAAAAACATTCTGTATCCGCTTGCGATAAAATCGGAATATTCGGCACACTCCTCAAAATAAGCGGTGTACGCAAGCGGAGCGTGTAATTCCCCGTCAATTTTTATGTAAGGCCTGCCGTGTCGGAATTCTATTGAAGATGTCATTTTATCACCTTGTTTTTCTTCCCAGCTGTAAATCTATTGTGTCATAAATTTCGATTTTTCCGCCGTGTCGGTTAATGGCTTTTTCTATTTCGGAAAAGAACTCGTTTCGGATTGCTTCCTCAATGGCGATATGGTCGGAATATGTGCCGAGAAGCTCTGTGTATTCCTTTGCAGCGAAAGTCCGTGTACGGTAAAACAGCTTATACTGAATATCCGTAAAGCCGTATTTTTAGGCAATCAAGGCTCTGTTTCGTGCCTGTTCCTCGGTGTATTCTTTTGGCTTTTGATGTTCTTTGTTGTAATATTTATAATAGTATTGTGCATAAAGCCGGTCAATTTCTTCCGACAAAGCGGGGTTGCCCTTATCACGGTACGGATGGTTTGCAAAGCGGCAGAACACACCACCGTCTTTGAGTGTATCATAAACCTTTTTGTATCCGATTTCTTCGGGTATCCAATGAAATGCAGATGCAGAATAAATCAGGTCATATTTACCTCTTAAGTCAATATCTTCAAACCTTTCCGAAACTGCCGAAAAGTTGGGGTATGCTCTGAATTTGTCACGGCAGATTTCGCAGAGGTTTTCACCGTAATCTATTGCAAGCAAAGCACAACCTGTTTTAAGAAACGGTAATGTTGCCTGACCGCCGCCGATACCGATTTCAATAACATGGCTGTTTTCATCTGTTGGTGCGTATTCAAAAATTGCCTTGTATAATTCGTCAACATAGCCGGGACGCAGTTTTTCGTAACTGTCTGCAACGGTGTCAAACGTCCGGTTTAATTCATTCATTAGCGTTATTCTCCCATAAACTTAAGCATTGTCAAAGACTTAAAATAGCTGTCCGCTTCATCGTGTGAGCGTAATATTATCACTTGTTTCTCTGTTTTGTATTTGTCAATTAGTTCGTATATTTTCGGCAACGATGTTTTAGAAAAACTCTTTATAAATACTTCAAATTCGGGGTCAAGCTCTTTTTCAATCCACGGCAAATCATACCTGCCCTTGCCGAGCCTTTCTGTTGCGCCCTGTAAACAAACCTCAACGGGTAAATCGAAAAGAAAAACCGTGTCGCATTCTTTGAGCCGCATTTCAATTGTTCGGTTATAATTGCCGTCGATTATCCATTCGTCAGTTGCAAATATTTCCGATATTCTTTTGTCAAATTCCTCTCTCGGAATATGCGTTTTGTCAGGCTTATGCCATATAGCATCCAGATGACATAACGGCAAGCCCGTGCATTTATGAAGTTTTTCCGCAAAGGTAGTCTTGCCGCTGCCCGGACAGCCGATTATGATTACTTTTTTCATCTTAATATTTCCTTGCTTACAAATATTTCTGCATATAAACCAAGTTCTGATATGTACCGTCTTTTAGCTTGCACACCTTCGGCTTTACCGAAACGACCTCAAAGCCGAACTTTTCGTACAGCGCTTTTCCACGCTCGTTTCCTTCAACAAACTCAAGCTCCATAAACTCAATGCTTCTCTTGCGTGCCTCGTTTATAAGCTCGCTGAACATTGCCGAGCCTATGCCGATGTTCCAGTAGTCTTTCAGTATTGCAATGCCGACAAGTGCCCTGTGAGCGGTTTTGAGTTCGCTGTTAAACCTTATGTCACAGCTGCCGACAGCCTTTCCGTCTATGTAGCAGGTTATAACGAGTGAGTCGGAAGACTCACGCATCTGTTTTATCCATTCTTTTTCCTGTTCAATGCTCAGATCCCATTCTTCGGGATAGCGTGAAAAGAAATCCGTTTCGGCGCTTGTCTGAATCACATTGTTAAGCAGCATTTCAGCGTCTTCAATTTCGGGCGTTTTCAGCACCGCATTAACGCCGTTTTTCAATGTGATTTTCTTTTCTTCAAATATCATTTCGTGTCTTCCTCCAACCGTATTTTTCTGTAAATTTCCTCAATGCACGGTGCTTTGTATTTAATATAATCATCTATGCTGTCGGGGAAATTTCGTGCCCCTTCTTCCTTTATTCTGCTGTATTCCGTTACGGCTTCGGGGTGGTTGCGTAAATAATCTCTACACGCAATGTGTCGGCGCAGCTCTGCCGAAAATTCAGGACAGACATACAAATGATGTTCGGGCAAAGCAGTGCTGCCTTTGTAATCAAAGGCTTCTCTGTCTTTTATGCCAAGGTCGCCCTCGTGTATGTAGCCGAGAGTTGCAAGCCTTTCAACAACCTTGTCAAACACGGAATAATCCTTGATAACAATATCAATGTCAATAATCGGTTTTGCCGACAAGCCTTCAACGGATGTGCTGCCGATATGTTTAATGCCGATTACCGTATCCCTTACAGCCGTTAGGAGATATTGTTTTATTGCTTCAAAATCATTTTTCCATTGTTCGTTATACGGAACAACAATAACTTTTCTCGCCATTGCTTAAACTTCCTTCCTTGAATTACAGTTTGTCGAACGCAGAGTGCAGAGTTCAGAACGCAGAACGGTGGGAGGGCTTCGCCCTCACCCATTATAATAATCGTTTTAAATCAACATTTTATAAAATCGGAGCGAAGCGACCCTTCATTCTGCACTCTGCGTTCTGCATTCTGCACTTATCTCGACAAACTGTAATTTATCTCGCTGTCGTCTTTATAAACAAACCCTATGATTTTTCCTTTTTCGTACAAAGCCTTAAATTCAACAGCTTTATTTTCTCTTGCCTTGAATGCCATTTTGCGCACTGCGGTTTTGCGGAATTTTTTTTTGTTTTCTCGGCAGTATTTTTTCCACACGCCGTGTATTTCTTTAATCTGCGCTTTGTTGTACGGGTTTACGGTAATTAAATCGGTCGGGGTGACAAGAACCGAAATTGCGTTTTCAATTTCAGTGTCCTTTTCGGTCAGGTGTTTGATATAAACAAGGTGCCGTCCCCAGCCTTGGTGAAGCCCCGTGTCGCTATATCCCATAGCTTTCCAGAAATCAATGCCGCTTACGGGGTCGGGGCTTAACAAAACGGTATTTACACCGTCAGCTTTAAAAATATTTTCAATGTGATTGTTTAGTATTCTGCCGTAGCCCATTCGTCGGTGCTTCGGCGAAATATAAAAATCGTTCACCGCACCGTAGCTGTAAGGAATTGCAACAACATCGGTTGAAGCTGTTTCAATCAAAGCAAAACCAAATAACTCCTTGCCCGATTGCATAATAATAAAATGTTTTGTGTCGCTGCTTGAAGCGTTTGAAACAATGCTGTCAAACAAATTGTAAAATGTCTTTTTGCCGCAGGGTGTTTCGCCGTGATTGCGTAAAGTTTTTGTTTTGTATTTAGCAAAAACTTTACGGAGGTTTTTGTGTTGATTTATGTTTTCTTTTTCTAAAGGTCTGATTTCGTACATTAAAAATCCTCTTTCCGTAAAAAATAAAAGACACCTCCGAAACGGAGATGCCTGCAATCTACGGAAAGATAGTTATTTATCAATCGCAAACGGACAAAACGGCACTCCCGAGTCGGAAACTGAAATTCATTGTCATTTTGTCCACCTGCCTTTCGTTATTTTTATTGATTATAGCATCTGAAATTCAAAAAGTCAATTGAACGGTTAATAATATAAGTAAATGATTTTTTGAAATGGAGAATAAAAAATATGTGTACTGCGGCTGTTTACAAAACGAAGGATTTTTATTTCGGCAGAACACTTGACAACGACTTTTCCTACGGCGAGGAAGTTGTTATTACGCCACGCAGCTTTCCGCTTCGCTTCCGCCGTGTTGAGATACCCGAAACCCGTTTTGCGCTTATCGGCACAGCCCTTGTTGCCGACTGTTATCCGCTTTATTACGATGCGGTAAACGAAAAAGGGCTTTGCATGGCAGGGCTCAACTTTGTCGGCAACGCTGTTTACGGTAAGCCTGTTGGCGGCAGGGACAATGTTGCTCAGTTTGAGCTTGTTCCGTGGATTCTTTCGCAATGTAAAACCGTTGAAGAAGCAAGGGCTTTGCTTGGCAGAATAAACATCACGGATGATGCTTTCAGCGGTGAGCTTCCTCCTGCGCAGCTTCATTGGCTTATAGCCGACAGAACGCAGGCAATAACCGTTGAATCAACTGTCGAGGGTTTAAAAATTTACGGTAACCCCGTGGGTGTTCTCACAAATAATCCGCCCTTTGATATGCAGCTTTTTGCGCTTAATAATTATATGGGACTTTCCGCAAATCCGCCCGTAAACCGCTTTGCGGATGGATTGGATTTGAATGTTTACAGCAGGGGAATGGGCGCAATCGGTCTGCCTGGGGATTTGTCCTCGCAGTCCAGATTTGTAAGAGCAGCATTTGTGAAAATGAACTCCGTCAGCGGTGAGGGTGAAGAAGAAAGCGTCGGACAGTTTTTTCATATTTTGGGTTCGGTCGAACAGCAAAGGGGCTGCTGCGTGCTCGGAAACGGAAAGCACGAAATAACAGTCTACACCTCGTGCTGTAATGCAGACAAGGGTGTTTATTATTACACAACCTATACAAACCGACAAATTACCGCCGTGGATATGCACAGAGAAAACCTGAATTCTTGTGAGCTGATACGCTATCCGTTTATTACTAATGAGCAGATAAATCGAGTTCAATGAATTACAGTTTGTTAGGATGAGTGCAGAACGCAGAGTGCAGAACGAAGGGTCGCTTCGCTCCGTTTTTTAATATAAAACCTCACGGGGTGTCATCCTGAACGAAGTGAAGGATCTTTTGGTAGCGTTAAAAGATTCTTCGCTTGCGCTCAGAATGACATCATTTTTTATTCTGCACAATTACAAATGGGTGAGGGCGGAGCCCTCCCACCGTTCTGCGTTCTGAACTCTGCACTCTGCGTTTAAACAAACAGCAATTCACCGGCAAAAAATAGGACGACCAAAGGCCGTCCTATGGAAAACTTATTGTTGCGCTTTAGTTGAACATATACAGTATTGCTGCGCCGAAGCCTGAAATGTTCTTGAGGAAGAGGAGAAGGTGCTCAATGAAAATCCAGAAAACAGCCTTGATGGGGCTGATGCCGACTTCTTTTGCAAAGTCCTTGTCTTTGAGTGCAAAGTCGTTGTAGGTGATAACTTTTGACTTGACCTGAGCAGGATTTTCTTCGTTAATGGTAATAAGTCGGCTTCCTCTTGTCATCTCGTTGCCGTAAGAGTGCTTCGTAACGCCGGGAGTATTGACAAGTTGGATACCCTTGTAATTTACTTCGTAAGAGTTAATATGGTCGTGGCCGACAAAAATACCCTTTACGTCGCCGGTTTCAAGCATTGCATCAACCTGACCGTAGTTGAAGGGACCGGGTGAGGGCGGCTCAAAAAGATGACCCTTGAACACGCTTGTGTCGGGGCATACAATGGGGTAGTGCTTACCGTTGTTGTAGGTTTCGGTAAGGTCGCCCAGCTCAAAGGGAATTTCGGGGAACATAGCCTCGTAAATTTCGCCGACTATCATATGCTGGAAGGCGATTGCCGGTACTGTGCCGCCTGCCTGCTTTGCAAGAGCTTTTGCGGTTTCCTTGTACCAGTCAATCTGATCTTCTCTGACGCTGTCGTAACCGAGGCGCTTGCCGTTTTCGTCTGCTACATAGTCGCCCGTGTCAAACATCCAGACGTTGAATCTGATATCATTGCTGTCGGAAGCAATGACGGGCAGATTGTGTGTTGCGGTGCCGCTGATTCCGGGCTTGGCATCGTAAGCAAGGCAGTACTTTCCGCCGTACTTCTGGTAGTAGGTGAGAAGCACATCTTTGTCTATGTTGCCGCACTCTTCATCGTGATTGCCGAAAACAAGAGTAAACGGAACCTTGTGGTCAACATAGGGCTGTACAAGCTCTTTGATTGCAAGCTCTTTCGTTTCTGCATCGCCTACGGTGTTGTCACCGCCGAGAACTACAAGGTGGGGCTTGTAGTAGTCAAGCATATGGTTGATGTAAGCAAACATATCTTCTTCTGCCGGATAGGTGTCCTGGCAGTCGCAGATGTGCAGAATTCTGAATTCTCCGTTTTCGTCAAAGCGGAGCGCATCGCTTTTAGCTTCTGCTGCTGCAGGTACAGCCGTTGCAAGCACGAGCATGAGTGCAAGCACAGCCGCAAGAATACGCTTTTTCATAAGGTATAACCTCCGTATATTTGGTGATTTAATTATAATTGCAAAGCGGCAAAATGTCAATAATTGTGAATTGCTCACCTGCGTCTTGGTGAATTTGACAGCAATTTTACACTGTGATATAATTATAATTCAGCGGAAGAAGAGAGGTGAGAGCGTGGAACTTAAGGAGAATATGAGGATACTTTACAGAGGAATGTCACTTGGCGGCGGAGCGCCGAAATCGGCGTATCAGTACCTGTGTGTTTTCAAGCGGGACGGACACCGTATCAGCGTTATAATGCAAGAGCGTGAGCAGTCGCTTAAGGAACTTTATGAGCGTGAGTTCGGTTCGCTTACCGTTATGCCTAATGTGGTGGATCTTTTTGAAAAGCGTGCCTTCGTTCAGCTTTACAGACAGCTTTGCGGTGAATATAAAGCACTGAAAACGAACAAGCCTGACCTTGTGCTTGCTTTCGGCACCGTGTATCCGTTCTTTTACGGCAGATTCTGTCGGGAATTGCAGATTCCCTGTATTCAGTTCATTGCCGGCGGTGACCTGGCGCCGACACGCCTCTTTCTCAGGAAGGTTGAGTGGTGTTACTCACTTTGTTTCAGCGAGGAAAACCGTGACGTTTTGCGCGGATATATGCCGGATGAGCATATCAACGTAATTTCCAACAGAATAGAACTGAAAAAGCAGTTTAACGATTTGCCGGAGCATATTTCAACGGCGAAAAACGGAATCAGAATTCTGCTTACTTCCCGTATTTCGCAGGATAAGTACGAATCTGTTGTCGGGTTTATTGACAACCTCTGCTGTGCGGCGAATGTCAATACGCCTGTAACGCTTGCTGTTGCGGGCGGTGGAGATAAGCTGGAGAACCTTAAAAAATATGTTTCCGACCTTGAAAATCCGTTTGTGAATTTTGAAATTAAAGGACATTTGGATAATCTCGTTCCCGAGTTTGAACGGGCACATCTCGTTGTCGGCAGAGGCAGGAGCGTACTCGAGCCGATTATGATGAACAGACCCGGCTGTGTAATTGGCGACAACGGCTCAATTGAACTGTGCACTCCGGAAAATTTTGACCATCTTTATCACTATAATTTTTCAGGCAGAGAATCTCAGTGCGACGACCCTGTTGCCGTGTTGAGCAGGCTGCTCGATTCGCTCTTGCACAACACGCTTGACGTTGAAAAAACACTTTGTGCTGCTCAGCTTGCAAGAGAGCAATATTCGGCGGAGTATCTGCGTGAAAAGATTTATGCCGCACTTGACAGCGTTGAGTTTAAGCCCGAAAGGAAATTTCATATTCCTGTGGCTGTGCGGCTGGCAAGGTTTGCGCTTATACGCCTGATGCAAAAAATAGTAAACAAGAAGAAATGATGTGGCTTAAAATGAGGAAAGAATTCCGTGAATATATTGAAGCAGAAATTCCCCTTATAAAAAAATATCCGTCTGCATTAAGACCGCTTATGCTCCGCAAAATAAGGCTGCAGAAGCCTGCTGCAGATGCGGTTTATATGTTCCGCTACTGTCTTATGTTTACACACGGCAGTAATATATTGAAAAAGCTCCTTGCACGCAGGTATATGCAGCTGCTTGTTCGTCGCTACGGCATATTTTTTGACTTTCGCAAGGGTTCGTCTTTTGGCAAGGGTCTTAAGTTTCCGCACCCTGCGAGCATAATTATCGGTTCAGGTGTATGTGCCGGCGACAATTGCGTGATTTACCAGAACGTTACAATCGGCGGTGCAAGGGCAGGCGATGCTGCAAACGACAATTATCCGGAAATAGGTAACGGCTGTACGCTCTTTGCGGGCTGTAAGGTGCTGGGTGATATTGAGGTTGCTGACGGTACAACTGTCGGCGCAAACGCAGTCCTGCTCAGGAGCACCGAAAAGGACAGCACCTATGCAGGCGTGCCTGCCGAAAGGATAAAGTAATGAACCGTAAAGGAATTTCAAGGCTGCTAAAAAGCGATTATACGCTCAGCGCCGTGAGCAAGGCTGCAACTATGCTCATTGGTCTGCTGTCCTCCGTTTTTTCGACGAGGTATCTCGGCGTTGTGAATAAGGGTACCTACGCCTATATAACCCAGCTTTCAAAAAATGCGGTTATAATCAGCAACCTCGGTGTATATCAGTCATATTCGTACAACTATAAAAAGCTCGGCAGCGATACGCTGAAAAAGTACAGCGACATCTGCTTTTTGCAGTTTTTTGTTTTTGCCCTGCTTGCAGCGGCAGTCTGCTTGGTTTCAAAGGATTTCTGCATAATTATGGCGGCGCTGCTCGTGCCGTTCAATATGATTAAAATGCAGTACGAAAACATAGTGCTTGTTGAAAATATACGGCTGAGAATGTTTTTGCATGTTTTCAATCAGGTGTTGCTGACGGTGTGCTATGCCGTGCTTTATTTTACTGCAGAATCAAACGTGCTTTACATAGTGCTGCTCACTGTGTTTATTGATGCATTCACGGTTGTGTTTTACCTTTGTAAGCTGCATTACCTTCCGAAAATATGGCGGGTGGATTTCCGATTTCTGCTTGAAGTGCTCAGGTTCGGCTTTATCCCGATGCTTTCCCTGCTTCTGGTCACTCTTAATTATAGCGTAGATATTTTCTTCCTGGAGCATCTGGGAACAGCAGAGGAGCTCGGACAGTATTCCTTTGCCGCAACGATTATAAACTATGTCTGGATGCTGCCCGATGCATTCAAAGAGGTGCTTTTCTCAAAATCGGCAAGGAAGTTTGACAGGGAAAACATTTCGCTTTCGGTCAAAATTTCTGTCGGCGCAATGCTGTGCTGCCTTGTTGGCTTTTCTGTCTTCGGCAAATTCCTGATAAGCCTTGTCTACGGCAGCGATTTCCTGCCTGCTTACGGAGTAGTGCTCGTGCTGATAATCGGCGCCTTTCCTATGGCAATGTTTAAGCTCCTGGGAATAGTCCTGGTTTCACAGGGCAAGAGGGGAGCACACTTTGCTTCGCTTGCCGTGAGTGCGGCTTTGAATGTTGTTGCCAATATTTACGCAATACCGATATGGGGAATGTACGGTGCGGCTTGGGCAAGCGTTATCAGCTATACCGTGTGCGGTACTGTGCTGACGGTTTATTTCTGTAAGACCTATTCTTTTGGCTTAAAAGAATTGCTTGTGCCGAGCAAGAGCGATATTGCGAAGCTGAAAAAGCTGATAAAGAGGAAATAAATTTCGCAAAATTTGCAAATTCTTTTGTGAAATAAAAAACAAGGAGTGTTGTACAGTTGAGCGATATAAATAAAATAATGATTTCCACAGAGGATAAAACGGTTCAAACAGAAGAAATATCCACCGATATAGAAAGATTGTTCCCAAATGCACCTAGGATTATTGAACCGCTGATGCAGCAAGCAAAAACAGCTTTGTCCAAAATTGAGAATATACTCTATACTTCTACGTCTTTTATTGAAGTTTTAAAAGGGTTAGTTCCTCAAGAAACTTTACAGGCGATATTAACCGATGAGCAAAAGTTAAAAATTGCTAAGGGTACTTTGAAAGTAATGGCGAAAAAAGATGGCTCACTTATGGCTAATCTCATAGACCCTAAAACTAAAAAAATAGTTGATACAATTTCTTTAGAAAAAGTAAAGCTTACTCCTGAACTGGGTAAAGCAATGAGCAGTTTTTCTTCACAAATGCAAATGGCACAGATTGCAGAGCAGATACAATCAGTTCAAATTGCTATTGAAGAAGTCAGACAAGGGCAAGAAAATGACCGTTTAGCTATCGCTTATAGTTGTGAGCAAAAATTTTTACAAGCTATGATGATTAAAAATCCTATATTGAAAAATGAAGCACTTATGAGAATTGCTTTTGATGCAGAAGATAGTAGAAATCTTTTAATGTTAAGTCAAAAAACCAATGCAACTTTTATTAGAAATCAACCGGAATCACTTATCGGAAAAATAATAAAAGGCGAAAATCAAAAGAAAATAAACGATAGAATGAATGAACTTCGTGATGGTCTAAATGCAGTTAATATGGTTTCACTTGTAGAAGCTATGTCTTATAATGAATTAGGGGAGCCTGAAGCAGCAAAACAGTGTTTGTTATTTTATAGCGATTTTCTTAATAAAACATATTTGTCGTATGAAGGGTTTCTTGAACGTTTGGATTCCATAGATCCTTCGCCAAAGAATTATTGGTCAAATACTCTGCCACAAATTAAAGGGAGAATATATAGTTTATCATCGCCTACAGACGCACCAGTTTTAACGTTAGGAGAAAAAGAAAATGAAGAACAAGGAAAAGGTTAAGGTAGAAATAGTTGAACAAAAGCAGTGTAAAGGATATCATTGTACTACGTTACTACCCTATGGAGATAAGCATTTATTATGTGAAAATTGCAGAGGGAAATATGCCGATGGTATAAAAAAAGGCGGAAAAATTGCATTAGGGGTAGCTTCAGTGGCTGTTACAATTGTAACAGCAGGAAAGGTTAATATAAAAAAGAAATGATTTTTAAAGTTATATTCTGTCTGACGGCAGAGTGATATTATTGCTTGGGGCAATAGTGATATTGAATCTTTCGGTTTCAGTTGTATTTTATTCGCCCCAACTGACCGAAGGTCAATATAACTATGCGCAGCATAATATAACTGCTTCAGCATAAGGCGAATAAAACTTACATATAAAAATTGCCGAGTCCAAACGGGCTCGGCAATTTTATTATTTGTACTGATAACACTTTACATAATCCACAACCATTGAGGCGGGGAGGTGTTCGTTTTCGTATACTCTCTCGTCAACGCCGAGTGAGATAATCAGGTAAAGCGGCACCCGGCACACTCCGCCGAAGGAGGTTCTTGCGGTTTCAACGCCGTTGACATAGAAAATGTACTCGTTTTCGTTCCACTCCACGCCGTAGGTGTTGAATTCGTTGTACGGGTCGTTTGCATAGAATGCACCCTGGTTTTCCCACTTGTGAGCTTCGTCATATGCGTCAACGTGAATTGTCTGCACAATGGAATTGAAGCTGGGATCGAGGGGATTATAGAGTGTGTTTGTTTCGAGAATATCTATTTCTGCGCCGGTGATACCGCCGTCGGTGTCATCTGCCCACATACCGTCGGAAAGAAGCCAGAAAGCAGGATTCAAGCCTGCACCCTTGGGCAGAATACAGCGGATTTCAAAGTAGCCGTAAAGCTGCTCGTAACCCTCGTAGCCCTCGTCATAGCACTTGTTGGGATTGGTTTCCATTCCGTAGGAATAGTAGCCTGCACTCTTCGGGCCGTCCTCTTTGTATTCGGCAGTGATAAGCAGGCAGCCGTCCTCGGTGAAGCTCACCTGACCTCTGTTCCACATTGCCGTGTCACGGGGCTGTGTGTCATTTGCGCCGTAAACATAGTGTCCCTGCCAGTATTTAGTGTCAAAGCCCTTATCGAAGTTGTCCTCCCACCGTAGCTCGAATTTACTCATATCAATTTCATTCTTGTACGGAGTGACGGGTGTATCGAATATTACTAAACCGATAAGCTGAAAGAAAGCAACGATAAGTGCAATAACATGCTTAAAATCGAATTTGAAAAGTGCCTTGAATATCATTGAGGGGATGTTTTTTATTTCCTCAATGCCTCTTAGCTGTCGTGTTGCAAAGTTCATGCTTTAGCTCTCCTTGATACTGTCAACATAGCCCATAACGTTTTCCTGGCGTCGCTTTGCCAGCTCCTCGTACATAAGCTCACGTCTTTGCTTTGTAATCGGCCAGAGGAATTTGGGCACGATACGCAGTATACCTGTAACGGTGGGCACGATTGTGCAAAGCGCAAACTCCCAGAACTTTGTTTTGTCGTTCTGCGTGCCGATTTCAAGACCCTGAACATAGCCGATTTTTTTCATTATAATGCTCGTAACCGAGCCTAACAGAGCGCTCTGCATTTTGAGGATAAGTCCCTTTGCAACGCCCGTTGTAGCCTCCATACGGTAGCCGTTTTTCCATTCGCAGTAGTCCATAGCCTCGTTCCACAGGTCTGCGGTGATAACCTTTGAAATACCCCACGACCACTTGATGAACCATTCTTTAAGGCCGAAGGCAATGCACATCGGTACGGTCTGCGTGAACATTGTCCTCTTTTTCGTCATACCGAAGAGGAAAACGGCGGTCATAATAACGGAATTGTAAACATCGTTGAATATCCACAGCGATTTTGAGGAGAAACGCTTTCTCAAGGGCTTGACAAAGCCGTAGCTGATACTGCCGTTCATCGAAGATGGAATATTCAGAATTGTGATTAGTGAGTAGCTTCCGAGAACGTCGATAAAGTAGTTGGTTTCGCTTTTGCTGATTGAGAAGTTGCCGAGAAATTCGGAAAGACACATCAGCAATACGGGGTAGTTTGAGAAGATAGCCTTCATACCCTCTTTGACGCTCGGCTTTTCAATAGACTGCGGAACACGTTCCTTTGATTGCATAAAGAACCAGAACGTGCAAATTGAAGAAATGAGTGCCGTGCCGCCGCCCATAACCATAAATACGGAGCTTAATTTCCAGCTGACAATCTTTTTGTTTACAAGGTCAATCAGCACACCCATTATGTATCGTGGCATATCCTCTCCCATATAACCCGTCAGAAGCTCGGCAAGCGTAATCAGCCGTATTCTTTCGGCAGGGTTTGGCGTTATGGTGGACATATATCCGCTTTTGGCAACATTTGTGAATGTGCCGGCGGTTTCGTTTACGATAAGGAAAAAGTAATAGTAAATGAGCTTTGGCAGATATGTGCCGTTTGTTGCGGGGAAGAAAAGCGGAATCAGCCACGAGAAGACACCGAGCAAAGTAAGCGGTAGCTGCAGGCCGATAAGGAAGGGACGGAATTTGCCTATTCTTGTTCTCGTGCCGTCAACAATAACGGAAATAAACGTGTCGTTGATTATGTCCCACGCAGCGGTAGCAAGGTTCATTACCGCATTTACGGTGAAGTCAATGTTTACAACGTCCCATATATATCTTTCGGAGAAGGAGTTGATGTTGAAGGCGTTTGACCAGTCATTGAAAAGGTAGGACACCGTTTCCTTTACGCCGACGTAGCTTCTGCCCTTGTAGTAGGAAACCTCTGCGTTTTCTTTTTTCTTTGTGTTTTGTTCAGCCATTCCTTCACCTCCTTAATTCTCTGCTTCGCCGACAAAAACCGTACATTCATCGGTAAATGCTTCGCCGAGATATTCGAGCGTTACCGTAATCGTAACGGGTGTGTCGGATGCCTTGATTCCCTTTACATAACCCATTTCGTCAATCGTTGCGATTGATTCATCCGATGAAGTAAAGGTAACCGTGTAATTGCTGTCGTTTTCAATAACTGCGGCAACGGTGAGTGCGGTTTCGTCCCCCGGTGCAACCGTAACTGCAGTTTGCGCAAAGCGGATTCCGGCGTAGCGGTATTCGTATCTTTCGCAGACCTTATAATCGAAATTAATATTCTTGCTGCCGAATATTTCAAGCTCGTGCGCAAAAGTAACATCGGCATTTACCGCATAGGTCTTTTCAAAGCTTATGTGCAGTATTTCGTCTGTCAGACGGTTGACCTTGGCAAAAATTTTAAGCTCTTTTACGGCAATGTCACAGCCGTCAATCACACACTTGTCTGCTAAATCCGCCTTAAACCTGTCGGCAACGGTCTGCTTTTCGTCAAGCGAGAAAAGCGCTGAAACCGTGCTGTTGGCAATGGCGTCTTCATTCAGATAAAACGTGATGAAATAATAATCGGGGTCAATCAGCTCACCTGTGTCCGTGTTGTAAACGGGGTTGCCGTTTTCGTCTGCCTCACCGACGGAGAAGCGGCTTTCGCTTACCAGTGAAACGGGTAAATCAATTACAGGCATAGCTGTCTGAACCGTGCCGAAAACACCCTTGTAATCCTCGGGGTAATAGCTGTCAACCGTGCCGAGCATTTTGTTTTTGGCGTAAACGAGAAGGCTTTTGTCCGTGCCGTTGTCGTCACCGAAAACGGCTATCGAGTTATCGTCAACGGAAATGTCCATGTAAGTATCCGCTTTGATAAAGCGGTTGTCGGCGGTTTTTTGTGTCAGGTTTTTAATGTAGGCAAGAAGCTCAGGTGTGTCGCCCTTGATTTGAGTCTTGCTTACCGTTTCGTATTCAACCGTGCCCGAAGTGTCACCCTCAACGGTGCGCACGGTTACAACAAGCACAACCATACAAGCTGCAACGGCAAGCAGACTGCACAGCGCAAAAATCAGGTATTGGTATTTTCTGCTCTTGTTCTTATCAGCCATTGTGCTCACCGCCTCTCGCTTTGTCGGCAAGGGTTTTGCTTAAGCTTTCCTCTTCAAGGCGCTTTGCCTTTTCCTCTTCCGTTTCAAAAACGGGTAAGGGGAGCTCGACAAGCGTAATTTCGCCTGCCTTTATTTTTTTGCGAAGCTCAACACGCTTTAAATCTACCTCTTTGACGTTGGGTAAAATGTTTTTCTTTATAACAAGCATATTAAGTGCGAAAATACAGGCGAAAATTGCAATGCAGAAAAATGCACCAATAAACGGCTTGACCTGAATAAAAGTGCCTTCAGCAATTTTAGGCATAACAAAGCTCATAACAGCACCGGCAAGGCTGAAAACCATACCCGCAACCGAAAATCCGCAAGCTGCCTTTGCACTTTTTCTGATGTTGATGAATGAAAGCAGCAGAGTACCGAATACACCAAGCCCCATTAAGAAAACCAGTACAAACAGCGCACACAGTGCAAGCGTTGCCGCAAACACGGTGGGTAAGTATTCACGCAGGCTGAGCATAGCAATAAGCTCACCGCCCGAAAAAGCCTCGTAAACTCCCCACGCACCGAGGCTGAATTTTGCCCCGAAAAGCGGAAGCGAAGCGGAAAGCGTTACAAACGGAATAAAAATAATTCCTATCGCTGCTACCATTACGACTATACGAAGAATCTGTATCAGCCCGCCAATAAAAGCGGTCTTAAGCTTTTCCTTCAGAATACGGAAGGAGGCAAATTCAAGCTCGCATTTTTTTGCGTCATCCGTCAGCAGCTTTTCCTGCTGGCAGTAGAAAATGTTTGCACCGCAGTGCTTGCATTCGGGCGCCAGCTCAAATCTGCCGATTTCGCCGTTGCAGTTGGGACACTTCATACTCTCACCTCTGAAAAAATTCGGTTTAACTTGCAGAGATTATCTAATGTTTTTAATTATACTAAATATATAAAGGAAAGTAAATACAGACATATATACGAATAATGCAGAAATGATTTGTGCATAATTTTGCACACCAATGCCAATAATTACCTCAAACATATTAAAAGAGGTTTAAAAATGAAAAGTAAAATTTGTCTTACGCTTTGTCTGACTTTGGCGATTGCAGCTTGTGTAATCAGCGTTGCACCGTTTGCAAACACGTGTGAAAACATACGCCGTGATGTCCTGCGCCTGCACGTTGTAGCGGATTCCGACAGCGAAACCGACCAGAAATTAAAGCTGCTCGTTCGTGATGAGGTGCTCAAAAAAGGCGGAGAGCTTTTTGACGGTACACTCACCGCCGACGAAGCCCAAAGGATAATCACACCGAAAACAGATGAACTCAAAGCGGCGGCAGAAAATGTATTGCGGCAAAACGGCTGCGGTAACAGCGTTGAAATAACGGTTGGCGAAGAATATTTCGCCACACGCTGTTATGAGGATTTCACCATGCCTGCAGGAGTTTATACCGCCGTGCGTGTGAACATAGGCTCTGCAGAAGGGCAGAATTGGTGGTGTGTAATGTTTCCTCCGCTGTGTCTGCCTGCCGCAAGTGCGGATGCAGATGCCTTTTTCACCGAGGACGAAATGAAAGTTGTCTCCTCCTCACCCGAATACGAGCCGAGGTTTAAAATAGTGGAAATCATAGAGGCGATTAAGAGTAAACTCTGAGTGTTATGTTAAATTACAGTTTGTCGATATGTGACCTGATGGTCACTCGATATATTTTGTTTCACAAAATTCGATATGTTTGAGTTAAAACTCAAACTCGATATGATATAAATTCCCTTGCGCCGCAGCGCATATCGAGTCCGTAAGGACATATCGAGCACTTTTGTGCATATCGAAAATT
>JAZUQA010000026.1:0-88934 GCA_045605425.1 Acutalibacteraceae bacterium | reverse complement strand
GTCTGTTATGAATTACAGCCTGAACATATAACAGGCAAAATCGTTAACGAATCATAACAACAAATTCCGATATATCGAACTGTTAGCAACAGCGAGTTGCTTGTTTGTTCAGCCGTTTGGAGTTACAATATTCCCGAGGTGATAAAATGGAAACGAAAGATATTATACTTGAACTGAGAACTAAAAAAGGTCTATCGCAGGATGATCTTGCCGAAAAGGTTTTTGTTACCCGCCAGGCGGTCAGCCGATGGGAGAACGGTGAAACAACGCCTAATACGGAAACTCTGAAGCTTTTATCAAAGCTGTTTGATGTTTCTATCAACACCCTTTTGGGTTCTCCAAGACAGCTTATTTGCCAATGCTGCGGTATGCCGCTTGAAGACAGCAATATCAGCAAAGAAACCGACGGTGTTTTCAACGAGGAATACTGCAAATGGTGTTATGCAGACGGAGAATATATGTATCACGATATGGATGAACTGATAGAGGTCTGCGTGCAGAATATGGCAAGTGAGCATTTTACTTCGGAACAAGCTCGTGCTTATATGAAGGATATGCTGCCAAAGCTCGATTACTGGAAAAAATACAAAAACCTTGACGGCGCAGAAAAGTTTGAGGAATTCAAGCAACAGCTCATCAGCGAATTCAATGATTTACATATCGAAGGAATGCCGAAGGTTGAAAAACTTAATGCACTTGTAGGCGGATACATCAACCTTGAATACCGCCTTCCTAACGGAAAAACTGTAAAATTCCTTGATGATAACGCCACCTATCTCGGCAATCAGCTTGAATGTGAATTCGGCGGTGACAGATGCTTCGGAATTGCTGCCAATATGGATTTTCTGCTTGTTTGCACTTATGAAGAAAACGGCGAAAATCCCGAGCTGGTCATATACAAAAAGAGATAGTGCTATTTTTCTGCAAATAGCAAAAAAGAAACCGTGCGTTGAGCACGGCTTCTTTTTTTATACTATTGTTTGAAAGGCATCAGGCAAGCTTTCTGAAAAGGTTTTCAAAAAGGTTTCTCAGGAATGCGAAGAAGTTGAAAAACTCAAATCTGTCACGGCCTTCGTAATCACGGTCGAATTCAACGATTTTTCCGTTTTCGGCATTGATTGTGTAATCGTATTCAAGGTTGCCTTCGGCTCTGAATTCGATTTCGTATTCATATCTGCCGTCGTCGAAGTCGAGCTTTGCTTTGAGGAATCTGACTTCGTTTGCTTCATAGCCTGCGTCCTTAAGGGCGATTGCCTTTGCTTCATTTTCCGAAATCAGGTTATCGGGCGGTGCCGCAAAAGCGGTTACTGAAAGAGAGAGCACAACGAGAGCTGCGAGTAAAAAAGCTGTAAGTTTTTTCATAATATCATTTCCTTTCTTCTTTGAGATTGTTTTGTTATTTGTTAAGTCGTCCTTGACTGTGGCTTAATAATAACCGCCAAAGATTAAAGGAATATTAGAAAATATATTTTTTCAAAAATTTTTTCTGTGTGCAATGCTTTCTGTTTTAAATCTAAACCACGCTTGATTTTTCAAATCAAATATAATATAATGTAAAAATAAATAATATACTGCCACCGGGTAGTGAAATGCAGAAGCATTCGTTTACGCATCGTTAGGTCTTTGAAGATGTGTAAAACGGATGCTTTTTTTAAGGGGATTTTTGATGAAAAACTATTTTACCAAAACAGAGCTTATTCTCTGGATTTCTTCTGTGCTTCTTATTGTTGGCTCGTTTTGCGTTTTTGACAAAGAGAATTATCTTACGCTGGCAGCTTCGTTAATCGGGGTAACCTCGCTTATATTCAGCGCAAAGGGAAATCCGTTCGGACAGGTTTTAATGGTGGTGTTCAGCCTGCTGTACGGAATAATTTCCTACGGCTTTGCATATTACGGCGAAATGATTACTTACCTTGGTATGACTATGCCTATGGCTGTTTTTGCGTTGATAGCGTGGCTGAAAAACCCGTACAAGGGCAATAAAGCGCAGGTTAAGGTCAACACAGTGGGCAAAAAAGAAACTGTGTTTATGTGTTTTGCTGCGGCAGCCGTAACGGTAGTTTTTTATTTTATTCTGGAGCATTTTAACACCGCTAATATAATACCGAGTACCTTGTCCGTTACAACCAGCTTTGTTGCCGTTTATCTCACTTTCAGGCGAAGTCCGCTGTTTGCGTTGGCTTATGCCTCCAATGACATTGTGCTGATTGTTCTGTGGATAATGGCAAGCGTATATGACCCACGCTATATCAGCGTTGCGGTTTGCTTTGCGGCGTTTCTGGTCAATGACATATACGGATATATCAGCTGGCGTAAAATGAAAAAAATGCAGAGCGAAAGCCGATAATTTATATATATCACACTTGATATTTAATGCCATAACTGCTATTATTTTACTATGCTTTTTGTTGAAAGGAATTTGACTATGAAAGAGGTACGCATTGGTATTTTCGGCCTTGGCAGAGGCGGTTCGTTTTATGAAAGCATTACTGCCTGCGGCGGTGTGGTTGCTGCGCTTTGCGACAAGGACGAGAAAAAGCTGAATGAAGCCAAAAAGCATTGCCCCGAAGCGGAGTGCTTTACCGATTTTGAAGAATTCATTGCTTGTCCGATGGATGCCGTACTGCTTGCTAACTATTTTACACAGCACGCTGAATACGCAGTGCGCTGCCTTGAAAAAAACATAAACGTGCTCAGCGAATGTACATCAAATATAACAATGGCTCAGGGTGTGGCACTTGTGCGTGCCGCAGAAAAGAGCAGCGCAATTTATATGCTTGCGGAAAACTATCCGTTTATGAAGTTTAACAGGGAAATCAAGCGTGTTTGCGACGGCGGAACTCTCGGCAAAATTCTTTACGCAGAGGGTGAGTACAATCATCCCGTGGATTTTTATGACGAGGAAGCCTGCCTTGCCCTGCACACAACACAGGAGCATTGGCGCAACTACCTGCCCAGAGCCTACTATGTCACACATTCGTTGGCTCCCATTATGCACGCAACAGGCTCAAAGCCCGTGAGGGTAACGGCTATGCCCGTGTTTTCACCCCTGCCCGAGGATTGCTGCTTCAGCCGCTATGTCGGCGACGTTGCCGCAGTTATGACCACACTCAATGACGATGACTCCGTTTTCAAATTCACGGGCTGTGCCGCCTTCGGTGCTCACAGCAATTCGTACAGGGTGTGCGGTGTCAACGGACAGATTGAAAACCTGCGTGGTATGGGCGAAAAGGTTATGCTGCGCTACAACTCGTGGAGTGTACCCGAGGGTATGCAGGAAACAAACTGCTACGACCCCGAGTGGCAGACCGAGGACGCCCGTGAGGCGGAAAAGGCAGGCCACGGCGGCGGAGATTACTTTGTAATAAAGGAATTTTTCAACTGCATACGAAACGGTGAAAAGCCCGATTTTGACGTTTACTTTGCAACCCGTATGGCGAGCGTTGCAATTTTAGGTCACCGCTCGCTTATGGAAAAAGGCGTGCCCTACGATATACCCGATTTCAGCCTTGAAGAGGACAGGGTGAAATACGAAAACGACACGCTAACACCCTTTGTTGGCAAAAACGGCGAAGCCCCGACCTATCCTTGCTGCTCTCACCCTGATTACGGTCCGACGCAGCAGCAGAAGGAAAATTTTAAAAAGCTTATAGAGAAAATTAAATAAGGAAGGCATATTATTTTGGTTTACTACGGTATAATTTCCGCTGCCGTTATAATGTTCAGCGTTCAGTTTTTCTTTAACCGTGAATTTGAACGCTCCTACGGCAGCACACTTCGTGATACACTAGTTTTTTCGGCGGGAAGCAGCGCAGCAGGACTTATTGTGCTTCTGCTGATTAACGGCGCAAAATTTGAATTTACTCCGTTTTCGCTTATAATGGCGGTGCTTACGGCGCTTGATATGATAGGCTACAGCTTCTGCAGCCTGAAGGCGCTGGGCAAAATCAACCTTTCGCTTTATTCAATGTTTGCAATGCTCGGCGGTATGGCTCTGCCCTTTGCTGTGGGCATAATTTTCTTCAAGGAAGAATTGACTCTCGGCAAGGTGCTGTGCTTTGTGATTGTTGCACTTGCTCTTGTGCTCACGGTCAAGCGTGAAAAAGGCGGTAAGGGCTATATCTGGTACGCAGGCGTTTTCGTGCTCAACGGTCTTTCGGGTGTGCTTTCTACCGTTTTCCAGCAGGCGCCGTTTGAGAAAACCTCGGCGGCAGGCTATTCCGTGCTCACCGCTGCAGTTATGACCGTGCTTTCCGCAGTTCTTATCCCCTTTGTTAAGGGCGAAAAGAGAAAAATGAACAAGCGTGCCGCACTCAGCACCGTTTGTAACGGTGTGCTCGGCAGGGTTGCAAACTGGCTGCTGCTCATTGCGCTGGCGCACCTGCCCGCTTCGGCACAGTACCCGTTTGTTACGGGCGGCGTAATGATTTGCTCAACAGTAATCTGCTTCTTCACTCCCGATAAGCCCGGCAAGCGTGAAATTGCCGCTGTTGCCGTATCGTTTATTGGTTTGATTATTCTGATGTTTGTTCCGTAAATAAAAACACCTTGGTATTTTAGCGTACCAAGGTGTTTGCCTTTTATATCAGCTTTTCAATATCTTTCGTTGTTTCAACTATGTAATCAGCGCCTGCGTTTTTAAGCGTTTGGGCATCAAAGCTGCCCGTTACGCCGACAACCTTACAGCCTGCTGCCTTGCCTGCTTCAATGCCTGCAACGGCATCCTCAACAACGAGGCAGTTTTCGGGGCTGACGTCCACCGCTTTTGCCGCTTTGATATAAATTTCGGGGTCGGGCTTTTTGTTGGTAATGTCACTGCCCGTGATAACCGCATCGAAAACGCTTTCCTCAACGCCGAGGACACGGATGTTGACGTCAACCTTTCTTCTGTCCGCAGAAGAAGCAACGGCGAGCTTGCATTTTTCCTTGAGCTCGGGCAGAAGCTCTTTCATACCCGGTGCGGCTTCAACAATTGTTTCGGCAAGCTGAATGTAAATTTCGTAGCACTCGTCCTTCATCTGCGGCAGGTATGTGCCGCCGTTTTTTCTTACAACGCCGCCGATTGCCGCATCCTCACCCTTGCCGACAAAGTCCGCAAAATCCTCAAATTTTACATCTATATTGTACTTTGCCTTAAGGTGGTCTATGGCGCATTTCATAAGCGGTGTTTCGGAATCAACCAGCACACCGTCCATATCAAAAAGTATTGCTTTAATATCATTCATTTTCATACCCCCAGCCGTCAATGCCCTTGTGCTGCAAAGCGGTTATAATTTTTGAACGTATATCGCCGTATTTCTTTTCAAAAGCCGTGAGCTGCTCTTTCATGCTTTCTCTTTCCGTCACACCGTCCGCAGGGCAGCGGCTTTTGACTACGGGCAGCTCCATTCGGCGAACAATTCTTGCAGGCTCGCTTTCACGGCAGAATATCATCGGGCGGATTACAAAAATATCCTTGCGTGACAGATAGGTCACGGGTGAAAAACAGCCGATGTAGCCGCCGTTGAGCAGATTCATCAGAAAGGTTTCCGCCGCATCGTCCATATGGTGTCCGAGGGCAACCTTGTTGCAGCCTGCCGCCTTCGCAGCATCGTGCAGAGCACCTCTGCGCATTTTGGCGCAAAGACTGCACGGATTTTTTTCTTTTCTCGTTTCAAAAATGATTTCGCCAAGCTGTGTGCGCTTGATTATGTACTCCACGTCAAGCTCCTCACAAAGCCTTTCAAGCGGCGAAAAATCCGTTTCCTGTCCGCCGAAGCACGGGTCAAGCGAAATAGCCACGAGCTCATATTTGTGCGGATAAAACCTGCGCATATTCGCAAGCGCAACAAGCATAGCCGTGCTGTCCTTACCGCCCGAAAGCCCGACAGCAACCCTGTCGCCATCCTGAATCATATTATATTTTTCCATTGCCGAGCGCATATGGCTCATCATTTTCTGCATAGGGTTATTCCTTTAAAAGCGCAATAATTTCGTCACTTAATTTCAGATATTCTTCCTGTGAATCGAGGATTTTTTTGGCAATAAACTTCCACGAAAAACGCTCGCTGTAATCCTCTGACGTGTCGTCACGGTAGGGGTTGTTTTTAATAAGGTCGATTATTTCACGGCTGATTTCAACATCACCCTTGCGCATTACACGCTTTGCGGTGAAAATGAGAGAATATTTATAAGTGTTGAGCTTCCCGAAATAAACCGAGCGAAGATATTCGTTTTCGCTGAGTGCTTTTATCATACCGTCCTTGTTTTTGCGGTGCATAAGGCAGCGGCTCACGAGCCTTGCAAGGCAGGCGCTCACAGCACGGGAGTGAGAAAAAAGCTCCTCGTTTTCCTTTAAAATATTCACAACAAATTCAACCGCCGCAGTCGGATTTTCGGCAGTCATAGCGTCAATTTCAAGACCGATTTGTTTTTCGTTTTCAATTAAAAATTCAGGCGTCATAGCTTGCCACCAATGCCTTGAACGCATTGCCTTTTTCTTCAAAATTCTTGTAGCGGTTGTAGCTTGCGGCAGCAGGGGACAGCAGGCAGGCTTTGCCCGGGGCGGTCAGCTCAAAGCTCTTTGCAACCGCCTGCTCAAGTGTTTCGCATTTTACAATGTTGAGCTTGCAGCCTTTTTTAATAAGGCTGTCCGCAATTGCATAACCCGTTTCGGGCATACAAAGCAGATTATCTATCGGGGCGGTCATAAGCCCGTCGATAAATTCGGAGTAATCAAGCCCTCTGTCCATACCGCCGATGATAAGCGTGCCGACGTTGCCTAGGGACTTTACGTTACTCAAAACAGCGTGGGGTATGGTTGCAATGGCATCGTCATAAAAGCTGATGCCGTTTTTAGTGTTGAATTTTTCAAGGCGGTGTGCAATTCCGCCAAAGCCGGCAACAGCTTCTTCTATCGCCTCGTCGCTCACGCCGAATTCACGCACGGCTGTGGCGGCAAAGAAAATATCCTGCCACTGGTTTTCGCCCGGAAGAAACTCCGAAAGCGTGGTAAGGTGTCTGAAAAATTCATCTGTTTCATAAGCCTTGCAGCTTATTCTCTTGTGAGTTGATTTTATAAAATCAAGTTCGCCGACTATTTGCTCAAGCGGTTGGTCGGCACTCGAAATAAACAAGTCCTTTTCGTCCTGATAACGCACAATATTCAGCTTTGCGCCGATGTAGCCCTCAAAGCCGTTGTAGTGGTCAAGGTGCTCGGGGTAGGCGTTTGTGAAAATTGCGATATCGGGCGAAGCGTGGGCAAACTCAAGCTGGTGACAGCTCATTTCAATAACCGCAACCTTGCCGATAACCTCGTCAATACACTCAAAAACGGGAGTACCGATGTTGCCCATAATCATACTCGGTACACCGCCTGCCTGAAGCATACGGTAAGTGAGTGTTGTGGTTGTGGTTTTGCCCTTTGTGCCCGTGATGCCGATTTTTTTGCATGGTACAAAGCGCAGGAACAAATCCATTTCGCCCGTGACGGTTGTGCCTTCTTTGATTTCAACATCACGCAGGGATATACCCGGGCTCTGCATAACAATATCGAAATCGTTTATGCAGTCCAGGTAGTTTTCGCCGCAGATAATTCCAACGTTTTCGTCGTCAAGCGTAACCTCGTTCTTGTCGGCAATATATAGCTTTTTGTCGGGATAGTGCTTGCGCAAAAAGCTGTAGGTTGCCCTGCCTTCTCTGCCGAGGCCGAGAATAAGCACGGATTTGTCCTTGAAAAAATCTATGAGTTGTTGGTACATAAAAAGTAAGTCCTTCAATCACGGACGACCAAAGGTCGCCCCTACAAAATTATTTTTGTGCCTGTGCACTCGGAGCGCCGCAGCATTTTTTATATTTCTTGCCGCTTCCGCAGGGGCAGGGGTCGTTGGGGCCTACCTTTTCGCTTGCCGCCTTGCGCACGGGGCGCTTCTTGTCGCTGCCGTCGCCGCCTGCGTTTGTGGCAACCTCCTTGACCTTCTGCTCACGCTTGGTGTCCTCCTCCGTTCTTACCTGAACGGTGAGAAGCATACGGATAGTATCCTGTCTTATCTGGCGTGTCATATCGTCAAACATATCGTAGCTTTCAAAGCGGAAAGCAACAACGGGATCCTTCTGGCCGTAGGCACGCAGACCGATACCACGCTTGAGCTCTTCCATTGCATCAAGGTGATCCATCCACTTGGCGTCAACGTTGTCAAGAAGCACCTTTCTTTCAAGCAGGGGCATAAGCTCGCCGAGCTCTTCCTCACGCTTTGCGTAAAGAGCCTCGCCACGCTCGATAAGCATCATTCTTGTTTCGTCACGGTCGGTAATACCGCCTGCAAAATCGTCGGGAGTTGTGAGCCAGCCCATAAATGCCTGTTTGAGACCTTCAATGTTCCACTCGTTCTTGTCAACGGAGTCGGGCAGATACAGGTCGATTGCGTCGCATACGTTATCCTCAAGCATCTTGATGAGCTTGGGCTTGAGCTCGTCGCCGTCAAGCACCTGATTGCGCTGCTTGTAAATAAGCTCACGCTGCTGGTTCATAACGTCGTCAAACTGTAAAACGTTTTTACGCACTGCAAAGTGGTTGCTTTCAACCTTCTTCTGTGCGTTTTCAACTATATTGGAGAAAATCTTTGTGTCAAGCGGCATATCCTCGGGTGCGTTGAGCCTTTCGAGCATCATCTGTGCTCTTTCGCCGCCGAAAAGACGTGTTACATCGTCGTCAAAGCTAAGGAAGAACTGGCTGACACCGGGGTCGCCCTGACGGCCTGAACGGCCTCGGAGCTGGTTGTCGATACGGCGTGATTCGTGGCGCTCCGTACCGATAATATAAAGACCGCCGGCCTCTCTTACCTTTTCGGCTTCGGGTGCAATTTCCGCCTTGTACTTTTCTTCAAGCTCGGTAAAGGTCTTTCTTGCTTCGAGGATTTCCTCGTTATCCGTTTCGGCAAAGCCCGTAGCCTCTGCAATCATTTCCTCGGCAAAGCCCATACGGCGCATTTCGCTCTTTGCAAGATACTCCGCATTACCGCCGAGCTTGATGTCTGTACCACGGCCTGCCATATTTGTTGCAATTGTAACGGCGCCGAGCTTACCTGCCTGCGCAATGATTTCGGCTTCCTTGTCGTGAAACTTTGCGTTGAGCACCTGGTGCTTAATGCCCCTCTTTTTGAGCAGAGAACTGAGCACTTCGGACTTTTCGATTGAAATTGTACCGACAAGCACGGGCTGACCCTTTGCGTGGCACTTTTCAATCTCGTCAAGAATTGCAAGGAACTTGACCTTTTCTGTTTTATAGATAATGTCGTTGTTGTCCTTTCTTGCAAGGGGCTTGTTTGTGGGCACCTCAACAACGTCAAGACCGTAGATTTCCTGGAATTCAACGCTTTCCGTCTTTGCTGTACCTGTCATACCCGACAGCTTTTCAAACATACGGAAGTAGTTCTGGAAGGTGATTGTTGCAAGGGTCTTGCTCTCGTGCTCAACCTTTACGCCTTCCTTGGCTTCAATAGCCTGGTGCAGACCCTCGTTATAGCGTCTGCCGAGCATAATTCTGCCCGTAAATTCGTCAACGATGAGCACCTGACCCTCTTTGACAACGTAGTCAATATCACGGCGCATAACACCGTTTGCCTTGATAGCCTGATTGATGTGATGCTGGAGGGTGAGGTTGCTGCCGTCCATAAGGTTTTCAACGTTGAAGTAACGCTCTGCCTTTTCAACACCACTCTTTGTAAGTGTTGCGGTGCGTGCCTTTTCGTCAACAACGTAGTCGCCGTCGTCACCTACTGTTTCAACTGTCTCCTTCTTGGAGTCAACCTCACGAACCTTTACCATTTTAAGCGTTTTTGCAAAACGGTCTGCAAGGTCGTAAAGCTGGGTGGAGGCTTCGCCTCTGCCCGAAATGATAAGCGGTGTTCTGGCTTCGTCGATAAGGATTGAGTCAACCTCGTCAACTATAGCAAAGCAGTGTCCGCGCTGAACACGCTGCTCCTTATACTGCACCATATTGTCACGCAGGTAGTCAAAGCCCATTTCGTTGTTTGTGCCGTAGGTGATGTCTGCGGCATAGGCTTCACGGCGCTGCTTGTTGTCGCAGTCGTGTACGATAAGGCCAACAGAAAGACCCATAAAGCGGTAGACCTTGCCCATCCACTCGGAGTCACGGCGTGCAAGATAATCGTTTACGGTAACAATGTGTACACCCTTGCCCGTAAGTGCGTTGAGGTATGCAGGCAGAGTTGTGGTGAGGGTTTTACCTTCGCCTGTTTTCATTTCTGCAATTCTGCCCTGATGAAGCACGATACCGCCGACAATCTGTACGGGGTAATGCTTTTCCTTGAGCACACGCCACGAAGCCTCACGGCAGGCGGCAAATGCCTCGGGCAGAATGTCGTCAAGCGTTTCGCCCTTTGCAAGTCGCTCTTTAAACTCGGGTGTCTTTGCCTGAAGCTCCTTGTCGCTCAGAGCAGCATACTCGCTTTCAAGTGCAAGCACCTTGTCCTTAATGGGATTGATGCGCTTGATTTCACGCTTGGAATAATCGCCGAAAAGTTTTTTAAAAAATGACATCTTTTTTCCTTCCTTTGGTTTAGTATATTAATAGCGAGATTAATTTATTAAATAAATTCTTTGAGTGCTTCCTCGTTCTTTATACATATTGCCGTGCCCGAAAAGCCTATTGCGCCCGAAGCGTTGAGCTTTTCAATCGCTTTGTAAAGCCCGTCTTTGCTTAAATTAAGCGACTTTGCAACCTTGAGCATATCCTGCGGAAGACTTACCTCGTTTTTACTGTTTTTCGGACGGGTGAGAAGGTACTGTGCAAGTAAACCCTCGGTATTTGAATTTTGCTTCTCCTTGTTTTTGTCTGATTTGATTTCATCCGACAGAAATTCAAGAAAGCTCCTCGCCGCCGAAAAATCGTCCTGCAGCAGCCAGTCTACGGCTTGTTTTTTGATGAAAACAACCTTGCTGTCCTGCGAAGCGGAAAGAGTGAAGCTGTCTGTGTCCGAAGCATAAAGACTGCTTACGCCGAAGATGAAGCCGTCCTCTTGGATTGCGGTGATTTTGCCGCCTTCAAGCAGGTGGCAGCCACCGGTGAGAATAATGCCGACCGCCTTTTTTACACCGTAGCAGGGAAAAACCTGCTGACCCTTGGAAAAGTCTTTTAACAGGCTGTCCTCGCTTGCTAAAATATAGCGCAGGGCTTCTTCCTTTGCACCCGAAAAAGCAGGGTGTGCCTTCAGCAATTTAACCGCTTTTTCAAAAAGCTCTTTTCTTGCTTTCATATACACCCTCCCGTTTCCGCATAATTAATATTATTATAATACCTATATGCTTGTGTTGTCAACCGAAGAATGACATTTGCATTTTTGTCCGACAAACTGCAATTTGCTAAATATTTTTCAATTCCCCTTGCACTTTACAATAAAATATTTTATAATATACAAGTTAAAATAGAAAAATATTGCTTGAAACAGAGGAAAAACAAAATGAAGCTTGGTATCGTAGGCTTGCCAAACGTCGGCAAGAGCACACTTTTTAACGCAATTACAAACGCAGGTGCACAGTCTGCAAACTATGCCTTCTGCACAATCGAGCCGAATGTCGGCGTTGTTTCCGTGCCCGATTCAAGGCTGGACAAGCTCGCCGAAATGTATGACCCCGACAAGTACACACCCGCAGTTATTGAGTTTGTCGATATCGCAGGTCTTGTAAAGGGCGCTTCCAAGGGCGAGGGTCTGGGCAACAAATTCCTTGCCAACATCCGTGAGGTTGACGCAATTGTGCATGTTGTGCGCTGCTTTGTAAATGATGATATTATTCACGTTGACGGCAGCATCAACCCCACCCGTGATATTGAAACAATCAACCTTGAGCTTATCTTTTCCGATATTGAGATGATTGAGCGCCGTATTGACCGCACGGCAAAGGCTATGAAGGGTGACAAGTCACTTGCAGGTGAGCTTGAATTCCTCAAGCGTGTCAAGGACGAGCTTGAAAACGGAGTTTCCGCAAGAAATATCGAGTGTACCGACGAAGAAAAGGAAATCCTTGCACAGTCAACGCTCCTCACCGCAAAGCCCGTTATCTACGCTTGCAATATGAGCGAGGAGGACTTTGTTGACGGTCTTGACAAGAACGAGGGTTACGTAAAGGTTTGCGAAATTGCAAAGGCAGAGGGCTCCGAGGTGCTTCCGATTTGTGCAGAGCTCGAGGCTGAAATTGCCTCTCTTTCCCGTGAGGAAAAGGAAATGTTCCTTTCCGACCTCGGTATTGAGCAGGGCGGTCTGGACCTTCTTATTCAGCGCAGCTATAACCTGCTCGGCCTTATTTCCTACCTCACCGCAGGTAAGCCCGAGGTAAGAGCCTGGACCATCAAGCGTGGCACAAAGGCTCCGCAGGCAGCAGGTAAAATCCACACCGATTTTGAGCGTGGCTTCATCCGTGCGGAGGTTGTCGCCTTTGACGACCTTGTGGCTTGCGGAACTATGGCGGCGGCAAAGGAAAAGGGCCTAGTCCGCAGCGAAGGTAAGGAATACGTTATGAAGGACGGAGATATTGTTCTCTTCCGCTTCAATGTTTAATTTTTATTCGGTACATAATTGGGGAAATATTATAAAAATACAGAAAGGTGTTTATTAACCTATGGGAGTACGTGAGTGCAAAAAAATTATTGTTGTCGGCAACGCAGGCAGCGGCAAAACTACCTTCGCTACCAGACTCAGTGAGATTCTCGGTTTGCCGCTCATACATCTCGACAAGGAATACTGGCGCCCCGGCTGGCGTGAAACGCCCCGTGAGGCATGGCTTGAAAAACACAAGAGTTTAATTGAAAGGGACGAGTGGATTATTGACGGCACCTACGGTGTACTGCTAAAGGAGCGCTTCCTTGAAGCCGATGCCGTTATGTTTATGGATATTTCACGTCCTGCGTGTTATATCAATATTGTCAAGCGCAGGTTAAAGTATGCGCAGACGGCAAGACCCGATATGCCCGAGGACTGTCCCGAATTTATACGCCCCGACCAGCTTAAAAAAATCTGGCATTTTCCCAACGCAAACCGCAACCGCATTATGAATTATATGATGCGCTATCCCCGTGAGGAAATGCACACCTTCTACACAACGGAAGCTGCTAACGAATGGCTCGACAAGCTGGCGGAAAAAGTCGAAAAAGATAAGGTAAGCGAATAATGATATTCAAAAAAAAGACCTATTCCTCCGGCGGTCCCGAGCACCTTATTGTGGGCTTAGGCAACCCCGGCAGGCAGTACGAAATAACCCGCCACAACGCAGGCTTTCTGTTTATGGATATGTTAAGCGATAAGCTGAATGTAAAGATAAACAAAATCAAGTTCAAGGCTGTTGTCGGCGAAGCGCAGATAGGCGGCGTGCGCTGCCTGCTGATGAAGCCGCAGACCTTTATGAATTTGAGCGGCGAGGCGGTAAAAGAGGCTTGCACCTTCTATAAAATTCCGCCCGAAAACGTAATAGTTGCTTTTGACGATATTTCACTTCCCTGCGGCGGCTTGCGTATCAGACGCAAGGGCAGCGCAGGCGGTCACAACGGCATAAAGAGCATTATTCAGCATTTGGGAAGTGACAATTTCCCGAGGATAAAGCTCGGTGTCGGCGCAAAGCCGCACCCCGATTACGACCTTGCGGACTACGTTCTTTCAAATTTTGCAAAGGACGATATTCCGCTTATGAAGCAGGCCATGGAAAAGGGCTGCGATGCACTTGAATTTATGGTCAAGGGCAAAATCGACGAAGCTATGAGCAAGTATAGTCACTGATATAAGTTTTGCAGGGGGTACATTCCGTATTCCCTGCCTTTTCCCTTTGAAATGGAGTAAATTATGTCTTGTTTTGTCAACACAATAAAAGACCTTGTGGAGTATAACGAGCTTTCCCGTGCGATAGACTCAAACCGTCTGCCCATGGGTGTGCTCGGGCTTTCGCATATCCATAAGGCACATTTCATCCATTCGCTCTGCGAAGAAAAAAAGCGCAAGGCGCTGATTATCGTACCCGACGAAGGCTCTGCTTCAAGATTGAGAGATGATTTGAAATCCCTCGGCAGTGCGGCGGCGGTATATCCAGCAGGCGATTTCAGCTTCCGCCCCACTCAGGCACACTCCCGTGAATACGAGCAGCAGCGGCTTGGCGTGCTTTCCTCAATGGCACAGGGCACGCTTGACTGCGTTGTAATGAGCGTTGAAGCGGCAATGCAGCTCACCGTTGAGCCCCACATTCTTCGCAGAAACACTATGACTATAGGTGTGGACAGCGAAATTCTGCCCGATATGATAGCCGACGACCTTGTTGCCGCAGGCTATGTGCGCAGTGAATTGGTAGAGGGTAAGGGTCAGTTTGCAATACGTGGCGGACTGATTGATATTTTTCCGCCGTCAGAGGAAAACCCCGTAAGAATTGAGCTGTGGGGTGAAACCGTTGACAGCATAGCCTATTTTGAAATTGATTCACAAAGAAGAACGGAGCAGATAGGCGAAATACTGATTACGCCTGCCACAACCGTGCTTTACGAGAGCACAGACTCGCTTATAGGTATAATTGAACAGCACAGAAATTCTCTGAAGGGCAAGGGCTCTGTCAAGGCAAAGGCATCTCTTGACGAGGATATAGAAAAGCTGAAAAACGGTGTGCGTATCGAATCGCTCGACCGTTATCTGCCTTTGCTCGGCAACGGCGGCTCAACAATATTTGAGCACGCACAGGGGTATATGCTTTTTGTCTGCGAAACCTCGGCGGTAAAGCTGCACGCAGAAGCGGCAGAAAAGCTGATGAACGAGGACATCAAAGCAATGTTTGAGGAGGGTGTTCTCTCAAAGGGGATGGATACTTATTCCATATCCTTTGCGCAGCTCACCTCGCTTTACGAAAAGCTGCACGCCGCATATCTTGATAATCTTCCCCGAGGTAGCTTTGATACGCCCGTGCGCAATCTTGTCACTGTTTCTGCCCGTCAGCTTTCTCCGTGGACGGGTCAGCTTCTTGACTTGCTTGAGGATGTACGCCCTGCAGTATCAAAGGGCTTTAAGGTTATAGTATTTGCAGGTACGGAAAAAACCGCAAAGGCGCTAAGCGACGAGCTTCGTGATGAAGAGGTTAACAGCGTTTATCTGCCTGTGACGCCTGCCGACTTTTCACCCGGTATGGTAAGTGTGCTCCCCGGTACGCTTTCCTTCGGCTTTGAGTACCCTGCCACAAAGGTTATGGCTATTACCTATGGCTCAAGGCAGGCTAATTTAGGCTCACTTCGCAAAAAAGCAAAGAAGAACAAGGGTCAGGGCTTCAACAGCCTGGATGAATTACACAGAGGTGATTATGTCGTACACTCCGTGCACGGTATCGGCATTTTTGACGGAATAGAAAGCCTCAACGCATCAGGCACAATCAAGGACTATATCAAAATCCGTTACGCCAAGGACGGTGCGCTTTATGTGCCCGTTTCACAGCTTGACCTTGTTACAAAATATATCGGCCCGGGCAGCGAAACGAAAACCGTTACGCTCAACAAGCTCGGCAGCGGTGACTGGCAGAAAACAAAAACCCGTGTACGCACCGCCGTAAAGGAAATGGCGGCAGAGCTTATCAACCTTTACTCCAAGCGTATGAATATCAAGGGCTACGCCTTCTCGCCCGATATAGATATGCAGAACGATTTTGAGCGTAGGTTTGAGTTTGAGGAAACCGACGACCAGCTTCGCTGCATTGACGAAATCAAGCGGGATATGGAAAAGCCCCACCCGATGGACAGACTGCTTTGCGGTGATGTCGGCTTCGGCAAAACAGAGGTTGCCCTGCGTGCGGCGTTCAAATGTGTTGCCGACGGCAAGCAGTGCGCAATTTTAGTGCCGACTACCCTGCTTGCAATGCAGCACTACCAGACAATCAAAAAGCGTTTCGACACCTTCCCAATAGAGTGCGATATGATTTCACGCTACCGCACGCCCAAGGAGCAGGAAAAAATATTAAATCAGTTGAGAAGAGGCTCACTTGACATAATTGTAGGCACACACCGCCTTATTTCAAGCGACATTCAGTTTAAAGACCTTGGTCTTGTAATTGTTGACGAGGAGCAGCGCTTCGGCGTTGCACAGAAGGAAAAGCTCAAGGAGCGTTTTCCCGCCGTTGATGTGCTCACTCTTTCCGCAACACCTATTCCCAGAACGCTGAATATGGCTATGACGGGTATCCGTGATATGTCCACGCTTGAAGAAGCGCCTATGGACAGACACCCCGTACAGACCTACGTTATAGAATTTGATATGGATATTATCGCCCAGGCGATTGAGCGTGAAATACGCAGAGGCGGTCAGGTTTACTACCTTCACAACAGGGTAGAGGATATTGACCGCTGTGCCGCACGCCTTCACGCCGCATTGCCCGATGCGAGAATAGCCGTCGGTCACGGCAAGATGACTGAGGATGAACTCAGCGAAGTGTGGCAGTCACTTTTAGAGGGTGAAACGGATGTACTCGTATGTACTACGATAATCGAAACAGGTGTTGACGTACCCAACGCAAACACTCTTATTATCGAAAATGCCGACAGAATGGGTCTTGCCCAGCTTCACCAGATAAGAGGCCGTGTCGGCAGAAGCTCACGCCGTGCAAGCGCATATTTCACATTTACAAGAGGAAAAGAATTAAGCGATATTTCCACACGACGCCTTGAAGCGATAAGGGAATTTACAGAATTCGGCTCGGGCTTTAAAATTGCAATGCGTGACCTTGAGTTAAGAGGTGCAGGCAACGTTCTCGGCGCAGAGCAGCACGGCCACATGGAAGCTGTCGGTTACGATATGTACGTAAAGCTGCTCGGCGAAGCCGTGAGCGAGGAAAAGGGAGAAGCGCCCGAAAAGCCGACAAAGGAATGCCTTATCGACCTGCGTGTGGACGCTCACATTCCCGAAAAATATATTTCAAACGTTCCGCAAAAATTGGCAATGTACCGCAGAATTGCCGATATAAGAAACGAAGCGGATGCAGAGGATGTGCTTGACGAGCTTATTGACCGCTTTGGTGAGCCGCCTGCAAGCGTTACGGGTCTTATCAGCGTTTCTCTGCTTCGCAACAGCGCAGCGAATATGGGAATTTACGAAATCGGTCAGAAGGGCGATTCGCTAATCCTATACCTCGACCGCCCCGATATGCAGCGTGTTGCCGCCCTTGCAGCCGCAATGGGTAAACGCCTCTCACTCAACGCAACGGGACAAAAGCCGTATATCAGCATTAAAGCAAAAATCGGCGAAGCCCCCATTGAGCAGCTGCGGCAAGCACTTTCGATTATGAGCAACGCAAAATAACATTCGTCTTTTGACGAAATGTTATTTGAAATAATAAAGAATAAATAATAAAGAATAAATGTGGGAGGGCTATCGCCCTCACCCGAATATATTTCTTATTTATTATTTTTTCTTTCTTCTTTCTTCTTTAAAAATTGCATTTTGTATATTTTCTCTTTTCCCGAACAAAATAGAAATAACTTTAAAAAGTTTGGGAGTGAGAAAAATGATTGACAAAGTATCGCTTGCGCTGGTTATTATCGGCGCACTCAACTGGGGCGGTATAGGTCTTTTTAAGTTTGACCTTGTTGCCTGGATTTTCGGCGGTCAGGCTGCGCTGATGAGCAGAATTATTTATACACTTGTTGCTCTTGCAGGTATCTGGTGCATATCTCTGCTTTTCCGCACGGATTCAGAGGGCGCAACGATAACTCAGGACACAAACGGCATCGACTAACGGGAATTAATTTCCCGTACATAGAAAAGCTTGTGCTTTTCAGTGATATATCCTGCGGATGTGATATTCGTCACTGCTGTGACGAGTGATATTTCGTCTTTGACGAAGTGATATATTTGCCATTCAGGCAAATGTTAAGGGACTGCGTCGCTATTTTTAATAATTTCAGAGAGGTATAAAAATGCCAAGAATCAATATTGTACCAAGACCGAATTCCGTTACATATACGGGTGGTATCGTCTGCCAAACGGCTTTTAATAATGTTTTTGAATACACTGTTTCCGACCCGAAGTTGGGAGAAGAGGGCTATTGCCTTAAGATTGAGCCTTCTTCAATTACAATTACTGCAAACACGGCGCAAGGACTTTTTTACGCAAGAAAAACGCTGGAGCAGTTAATGCTTTCCGACACGATACCCTCTGTAACAATTGAGGATACGCCGAGGTTTTCTTACCGTGGCTTTATGCTCGACAGCGCAAGACATATGCAGAGCGTTGATGACATCAAAAAAATAGTTGATGTTGCCGCCTTGCTCAAATTCAATGTTTTTCACTGGCATCTCAGTGACGACCAGGGCTTCAGAATCGAAAGCGAAAAATTCCCCGAGCTCAATGTTAAGGGCTCGTTCAGAGAAGGCGACGATTTCGGCAGCAGGCACGTAAAAGAGCGCTACGGCGGATTTTACACGAAAGCCGAAATCCGTGACGTTGTTGCCTACTGTGCCGAGCGGTTTATTGAGGTAATTCCCGAAATTGACCTGCCGGGTCACACTACTGCACTTATCAGCACATATCCCAATCTTTCCTGCCGCAACGAGCAGATTGCCGTCAAGACAAAGCAGGGCATTTTTGAGGATATTCTCTGCGCAGGCAACGAGGAAACATTGCAGTTCGTTTTTGAGCTTCTGGACGAAATTATTCCGCTTTTCCCCTCGGAAAGGTTTCACATAGGCGGTGACGAAGCACCCAAAGTCCGTTGGAAGGAATGTCCGAAATGTCAGGCAAAAATCAAAGAGCTCAACCTAAAAAGCGAAGAACAGCTTCAGGGCTGGTTTACTTCACAAATTATTGAATTCATTGCCGCAAAGGGCAAAAAGCCGATAGTCTGGAATGAGAGCCTTGCGGGCGGCAATCTGCCCGAGGGCACAACCGTGCAGATGTGGATGGACCCGAAGAAAAACAGCGTTCAATGGGCAAACAGGGCAAACCCGATTATCAACAGCGATTTTTACCACTACTACTGTGACTATCCCTATTATATGACGCCGCTCAAAAAGACCTATTCCTTTTCTCCCGTGCCCAAGGGTGTTGCGCCGATTATGGAAAGATATGTCCTCGGCGTTGAGTGCCCGATTTGGACAGAATATATTTACAATTTTGAATGGCTGTGCCATATGATTTTTCCCCGTTTTGCGGCTGTTGCTGAAAGAGGCTGGACAAAGGAAAGACTCTGCGACTGCGAGGGCTTTGAAAACCGCTTTACGGCTATTATTCCCCTTATAAAAGAAAAAGGCGTTTGTCCCGCACCGAAAAACGAGTGGAATTATAACCCTGCCAAAAGGTTAAAGGGCACGTTGAAGTTTTTTGCGGACAAAATTGACACGGATCTGATTAAAAACTCAATCAGAAATCAGAAATAAAAGGAATGTGAATATATCATTTTCCGCAGGTAAAAATAATTACTGCGGAGGTGATAAGAAATGAACTGTGCAAACGGCAACAAGAGCATTCATTGCAGCGTTGAGCAGTGCCGCCACCATTGCGGTAACGCCAACTACTGCACACTCGATACTGTATCAATCGGCACACACGAGCCCAACCCCACAGAGGCAAAGTGTGTTGACTGCAACTCTTTTGAAAAGAAATAAAACAAAAAACAGTTCAGCGGCGAGCTGAACTGTTTTTTAATGGTTTGTAGGGGCGATTCACGAATCGCCCGTTTTGTACTGTCATATCGCTTTTACGGCGGGCGATTCGTGAATCGCCCCTACTATACTATCTACACACTGTTCAGGTGTAAGCCCCGAACAGTCAAGCGTTATGTCTGCATAGCTTTCATAAAGCGGTGCTCTTTCTTCAAAAAGCTGGGCAACGGTTGAGCCGTTTTTCATTGCAACGCCACGGGTTTTAATATCCGCAAGCCTCTTTTCAATTTCGTCAAGCGGCAGCTTGAGATAAACAAAAACACTGTTTTCTTTCAGCTTTTCCATAGCCTCTTTGCCGTAAACTGCGCTGCCTCCCGTAGCGATAACGCTGTTTTCAAACTCACAGCCGCAGATAATGTCGTTTTCAACCTGCAAAAAACCGTCCGTACCTTTTTCTTCAATTATGTCGCAAAGGCTCTTTCGGCAGGCGTTCTGAATTATAAGGTCGGTGTCGGTAAAGGAGCAAAGCAGGCTCTTTGCAAGAAGCACGCCTATAGTGCTCTTTCCGGCACCAGGCATACCGATTAAAACAATGTTTTTCATATTTTTTCTCCGTTTTTTTCTGATACAAAAATATTACTCCATTCCAAAGAAAAAATCAACAAAAAACATCCACGCAAACTGTATTTATTCTCTGCGTTTATTGCTTGACGAAATATAGGGTTTATGGTAATATGAAAATGTAAATTAAGGGTACAAAAAAATATAAAAAAACCTCTGACGAAAACAAGTGTTGTGTGTGGAAATAACCACGGTGAGGTTTGCTTTGTTAGCCGCTCGTCTGGGCAACACTTTAAAAATAAAGTGTTGCCTTATTTTATTTGTTTACAATTTTTTCTATATATGATTTTTGAAAAGGAAAGGTGATTAGGATGTTTGAACAGTGGAACGGCTTTAAAGCCGGCAAATGGCAGGACGAAATAAATGTCCGTGACTTTATTCAGCTCAACTACACACCTTACGAGGGTGACGAGAGCTTTCTTGCGGGTCCTACCGACCGCACAAAAAAGGTTTATGAAAAGTTTGATGCACTTCTTAAAGAGGAGCAGGAAAAAGGCGGCGTGCTTGATGTTGATACCGTAACGGTTTCATCTCTCACCGCTTATATTCCCGGCTATCTTGACAAGGAAAACGAAATTATTGTCGGTCTGCAGACGGACAAGCCCCTTCGCAGAGGTGTAAATCCCTTTGGCGGACTGAATATGACAAGAAAGGCCTGCAAGGCTTACGGCTATGAGCTCAGCGAGGTTGTTGAGGAGGAGTTCCGCTACAGAACAACCCACAATGACGGCGTTTTCAGAGTTTATAACGATGAAATCCGTGCCGCACGCCATACGGGTATTATTACGGGTCTGCCCGACGCATACGGCAGAGGCAGAATCATAGGCGACTACAGGCGTGTTGCGCTTTATGGCGTTGATAAGCTTATAGAAGAAAAGCTCAAGGACAAGGCAGCAATTGCCGCAAACGATGTCCTTGCAGAGGATATTCGCAGACTTGAAGAGCTTTTCCAGCAGATTAATTTCCTCGGCAAGCTCAAGGAAATGGCCGCAATGTACGACTGTGACATTTCCGTTCCCGCAAAGGACTCCAAGGAGGCTGTGCAGTGGCTGTATTTCGGCTACCTCGGCGCAATCAAGGAGCAGAACGGTGCAGCAATGAGCCTTGGCAGAACCTCCACCTTCCTCGATATTTACTTCGAGCGTGACCTTAAAAACGGTACATATACCGAAGAGCAGATTCAGGAAATTATGGACGATTTCGTTATGAAGCTGCGTATGGCTCGCCACCTTCGTACGCCCGAATACAACGAGCTTTTTGCAGGCGACCCGATGTGGATTACAGAGGCAATCGGCGGTATGGGTGAGGACGGCAGAACGCTTGTCACGAAAAACTCCTTCCGTGTGCTTCACACGCTTTATAACCTCAACCCCAGCGCTGAGCCGAATATGACCGTGCTCTGGTCAACTCAGCTTCCCCACGCCTTCAAGCGCTTCTGTGCAAAGGTGAGCTGTGACACAGACTCCATCCAGTACGAGAACGACGACGTAATGCGCCCCGTTTACGGCGACGATTACGCAATTGCCTGCTGTGTTTCGGCTATGAGAGTGGGCAAGGATATGCAGTTCTTCGGCGCAAGAGCAAACCTTGTAAAGCTGCTGCTTATGGCTCTCAACGGCGGTAAGGACGAAAAGAGCGGTATGCAGGTTGCTCCCGCAGGCAGAAGGTTTGAGGGCGAATACCTCGACTACGAAACAGTGCTCGACCTTATGAACGAGTACCGTCCCTGGCTTGCAAAGACCTACGTCAAGGCAATGAATATGATTCACTATATGCACGATAAGTACGCCTACGAGAAGGTGCAGATGGCTCTTCACGACACCGACGTACACCGATATATGGCCTTCGGTGCGGCAGGTCTTTCCGTTCTTGCCGACTCACTTTCGGCTATTAAGTATGCAAAGGTCAAGGTTATCCGTGACGAAAACGGACTTATTACCGACTTTGAAACTACGGGCGATTTCCCGAAATACGGCAATGACGACGACCGTGCAGATATGATAGCTAAGGAGCAGGTTGAGCTGTTCTTCAACGAGCTCAAGAAAATTCCGACCTACAGAAATGCAGAGCACACGCTCTCTATTCTCACAATCACGTCCAACGTTGTTTACGGCAAAAAGACGGGCAACACACCCGACGGCAGACGTGCAGGTGAGCCCTTTGCGCCCGGAGCAAACCCGATGCACGGCAGAGATGCTTCCGGTGCACTTGCTTCTCTCAACTCCGTTGCAAAGCTCAGCTATGATTGCTGTAAGGACGGTATTTCAAATACCTTCTGCGTAATTCCGCAGGCACTCGGCGCTGACAACGAAACACGCTACGAAAACTTAAGCTCAATTATTGACGGCTATTTTTCACAGAATGCACAGCACATCAATATAAATGTTTTCGACAGAGAAATGCTGATTGATGCTTCCGAGCATCCCGAAAAGTACCCCAACCTTACAATCCGTGTTTCGGGCTACGCAGTAAACTTCCACAAGCTCTCCAAAGAGCAGCAAAGGGAAGTTATCGCAAGAACGTTCCACGGGGAGATGTAATTACAGTTTGTCCTTGACAAACTGTAAATGAAAAATGAATAATGAAGCCGCATACACTGATGAATAATGAATAATATAATTCGAGTGCGGGTATTCCTCCCACAATTATTCATTATTCAATATTCATTATTCATCATTCATTTTTAATATTAAACTGTACTTTATAGGTGAATCGATGGATAGTACAACGGGCAAAATCCACTCCTTCCAAAGCCTCGGTGCGGTTGACGGGCCGGGGATACGGTTTGTTGTTTTTATGCAGGGCTGTCCCTACCGCTGTCCGTACTGCCACAACCCCGACACCCGTCCGTTTTCGGGCGGTGAGGAATATACGGTTGAGGATATAGTCAAAAAAGCCGTGCGCTTCAAAATCTATTTCGGCGAAAAGGGCGGAGTTACCGTTTCGGGCGGCGAGCCTCTTGCACAGGCGGATTTTGTGGCAAAGCTTTTTGAAGAATTACACAAGGTCGGCATAAACACAGCCCTTGATACCGCAGGCTACCCCGTAAATGAAAGTGTAAAAAATGTGCTTAAGCACACTGATACCGTGCTTTGCGATATTAAATTCCCGACTGATGAGCAGTACAAAACCCATATCGGTACTTCGCTTGAAACAACGCTTCGATTTATAGAGGAATGTAATAATTATAATACCGATATTATAATACGCCACGTTGTCGTACCCGGTATGACCGATAGCGAGGAAAACATAAAGCAGATTGCAGCTCTTACAAAACGAGCAAAAGGCTTAAAAAAAATCGAGCTTCTGCCGTTTAAAAAGCTCTGCGTTCAGAAATACAACGAGCTCGGGCTGGACTTCCCTTTAAAAGACACACCTGAGTGTACGGCTGAAAAAATTGAGCAATTAAAAAGACGGTTGGATTATTGATTTGATTATTATATGTTATAAAGGTATTGATTTTTGTGAAGATATAGCATATAATATGTATGCGGGTGTTTCGCCACCCATATCCCAAGTGCGAAGCGTTATTGCAGGTGTTCCGCCACCTATATCCCAAGTGCGGAGCGTTAACGATTCGAGGGGATTTCATATCCCCTCGTTTTTCTGTAAGAGGAGTTTTTTCCGGTGGATGTGAAATTTGAACAAATAGGGCTTTATAATGTATCGGAAGAGTATTTGCGTTATTTAAACAAGATTGAGCCCGAAGTGCAATATAGCGAGGATAAGGAATACGGTAAGAAACCTTTCCTTGGAATAATAGTTTTAATTGATACTTATTCTTATTTTATTCCGTTGACTTCCGGAAAAAAGAAGCATACAAAATGGAAAAATGTAGGTCCGGCACATTATTTGATTTATGAGAAGGTAGAAAAAACAGAATTAAAACACAACGATGTTTTTAAATCCGTTTCCGATACTCAGGCGCTAAAGATTTTTGCTGCATTGGATATTAAGAAAATGATACCCGTAAAGGAAGGCCTGTATTCAAGAATTAATTTTTCCGAATTGGAAGATGTGAAATATGCAGACCTTTTAGAAAAAGAATACCGTTTTTGTCAGAAAATCCAGGATTCAATTCTGACAAAGGTAAAACAAGTATATTCTGAGCAAAAAGAAACCGGAAAGGTTTATCCTATATACTGCGATTTTTCAAGGTTAGAGATAGCCTGTAATCAATATAATATTTAAAAGGCGTAATAAAATCCCCTGCATACTGTTTGTTCTGAACGGTATGCAGGGGTATTTTGTTAAATTCAGATTATCTCAAACTCAACCTTCTGTGCGTGGCAGCAGGCGACAATATCGCCGAGAGTCTTATCGAAATCTGCCTTGAACTTTTCGGGGGTCTTGATAGTCATTGAGTCAATATCTGCCTTCATGGAGATATTGTTTTCACTCTTGTACTTTCTTACCTCGGAAACGGCTTCCTTTACAAGCTCGCCGAATTCAAGTGCTTCCTTGTCGTCCTCGCCGTCAACCTTCCAGAAGTTGAGGTGAAGGCTCTCGATGCCTTCCTTATCCTTGAAAGCGTCCTGATAAATGAACTCTGTCATATGCGGTACGAAGATGCCGTACATCTTGAGGATGTTGAGCAGGCAGTAGTAGATTGCATACTGGCCGCTTCTGCGCTCGGCGTAGCCGTGTACCTCGGGCTGGTAAAGTCTTTCCTTGCTGATTTCTACGTAGTAGTCGCAGAAATCCTTCCAGAAGAAGTCGTCAATCTCGTGTCTTGCGGAGCCGATTTCGTATTCGTCAAGCAGCTTAATGCAGCGGCGCATAGTCTGCTTGCAGCGCTCAACAATCCACTTATCAACGGGCAGAAGCTCTTCGGGAGCATCAGCCTTGGTGTAGTCCTCAAGGTGTGAGAGTGTGAACTTGGCTGCGTTCCAGAGCTTTGTGAGGAAACGGTTTGCAATCTTAAGCTCGTCGTCGGAGAAATAAGTATCTGTGCCGAGCTTGGTGTTAGCTGCCCAGTAACGGATGCAGTCTGCGCCGAACTCTTCAACAAGCTGTGCAGGTGACTTGACAGCATTGCCCTTTGATTTTGAAATCTTTTCGCCCTTCTTTGCAAGAACGAAGCCGCAGACCATGATGTCCTGCCACGGAATGTTGCCCGTGTGGTACATACTCTTTGCAATTGTATAGAAAGCCCATGTTCTGATGATTTCGTGAGCCTGTGTTCTCATTGTCATCGGGGCGATTTTGTCGGAAAGGTCTGTGCCGTCGGGCTCTTCCCAGTGTGCGTTAATCTGGGGTGTCATTGAAGATGTTGCCCAGGTATCAAGAACGGAGGATTCGGGAATCCATTCGTTACAGCCGCAGTCGCAGGTTGCCTCGGGAGTGAATTCAAGCGGATTAACGGGGAGAATGCTCTCGTCTGCAAACATCGGCTTGCCGCACTTCTTACAGTACCATACCGGGAACGGAACGCCGAAGTAGCGCTGACGGGAAATACACCAGTCCCACTTGAGGTTTTCAACCCAAACGTCGTAACGGCTCTTCATAAATGTGGGGTACCAGTTGATTTTCTTACCGGCCTCAACAAAAAGGTCCTTGTGGGAAAGAATGTCGATATACCACTGGCGGGAGGGAAGAATTTCAATCGGCTTGCCGCAACGCTCGTGAGTCTGAACGGGGTGAACAATGTCCTCTACCTTTTCAAGCAGACCCTGCTCCTCCATCATTCTGACAAGCTCTTTACGTGCGCCGTAAACGCTCATACCTGCAACGTAAGGAACGCTCTCGTCAATTCTGCCTTCGGTTGTGATAACCTTGCGGTAGGGAAGGTTGTGCTTCTCGCACCAGTCAACGTCAGTCTGGTCGCCGTAGGTAGCGCACATAACAACGCCCGTACCCTTTTCAAGGCTTACAATTTCATCGGTAAGAATCGGAACTTCATAGTTAAATACGGGAACGACAGCCTTCTTGCCGACATATTCCTTGTATCTTTCATCCTCGGGGTTGACAAAGAGACATACTACGCCGTAAAGCAGCTCGGGACGGGTTGTTGCAACCGTAAGGGGCTTGCCGTCAACCATAAAGTAGATGTAGTTGAAGGTTGATTTGATGTCTGCGCTGTCAAGCTCAGCCTGTGCAATTGAGGTCTGGCACTCTGTACACCAGAGCACAGGTGACTCCTTGACGTAGGCCTTGCCTTCCTTTGCAAGACGGATAAAGGATTTCTGTGAAATACGGCGGCTGCGCTCGTCGATTGTTTCGTAGCGGAGATTCCAGTCAACGGAGAAGCCGAGTGATTTCCAGAGGTTTGTAAACTCGTCAACATACTTTGCCGTGGTGCTCATACACTTTGTGTAAAGCTCCTCACGGGAGAGATCCTTTGCCTTTATGCCCTCTTCCTTTTCAACAAGACGCTCGGTCGGCAGACCGTTGTCGTCAAAGCCGAAGGGATAGAAGACATTGTAGCCCATAAATTTGCGGTAACGGGCAACCATCTCCGCCTGTGTGTAGGAGAAGATGTGACCGATGTGAAGTGAACCGCTTACCGTGGGGGGCGGAGTGTCGATAGAATAAATCTGATTGGGGCTTGTCGGGTCAAAGCGGTAAACGTCTTTATCTGCCCAGAGCTTCTGAACTGATTTTTCAGCCGCTCTGAAATCATACTTTTTTTCCAGCATTATTTCTGCACCTTTCTAACTGTGATTACGACATTCTTGCCGTTGATATCAAGCTCTTCGCCTTCAACAGAGTCTGCACGGACGATTTCGTCTGCAAGAAGCTCCTTGGAAACAGCCTCAACGCTCGGAGCAAGAAGCTGCTCAAACTCGTCGTCACTTGCGTATGTGATAACGATTCTGTCCATAACCTCGAAGCCGGAGGACTTACGCATATTCTGTACCTTGGAAACGAACTCACGAGCGTAGCCCTTCTGAATAAGCTCGGGTGTGAGAACTGTGTCAAGAATTACGGTAATGTTTCTGTCTGCCGCAGACATAAAGCCCTCTTTGTAGCCTGTGCTGATAAGAAGGTCGTCCATTGTGAATTCAACATCTGTGCCGCCAAGATTTGTCTTGTGGCTGCCGTTAGCCTCAATATCGTCAATTACGCTGTCGCCGTCAACTGTTGCAAAGTATTCACGAATAGCGTTGAGCACCTTGCCGTACTTCGGGCCGAGTGTCTTGAGCTGGGGCTTGATTGAGTGAGAGATGAAGCCCTTTGTGGAGCTTACCTGCTCTGCCTTTTCAACGTTGAGCTCTTCTGCGATGATGGAGAGCATTTCCTCGTTGAAGTGTGCGTCCTCACCCTCTACGCAGACGAGAAGGCGTGAAAGCGGCTGACGGATTTTGAGGTTTGCAAGGTTTCTTGCGTTTCTTGCAATACCGACCGAATCGTAAACGAGCTTCATATCACGCTCAAGAGCTTCGTCAATGTAGCTCTCGTCGCAAACGGGATAATCGCACATATGGATGCTGATGGGAGCATCGGGATTGTTCTTGCGGACAAGGCTCTGGTAAATTGTTTCCGTTGCAAACGGTACAAAGGGAGCAGCAAGTCTGATAAGGCTATCAAGAACAGTGTAGAGTGTCATATAAGCGGCAATCTTGTCCTCGGTAAGCTCGCTCATCCAGAAACGGCGGCGGCAGCGGCGGACATACCAGTTGCTCATCAGGTCAACAAAGCTTACAAGCTCTCTTGCAGCCTCTGTGATGTGGTAGCCCTCAAGCTCTGTGTCAACCTTCTTGATTACGGAGTTGAGCAGGCCGAGAATCCACTTGTCCATCATTGTAAGCTTGCAGTCAGCGAGCTTATAATTGTTGGGATTGAAATTGTCAATGCCCGAATAGAGGTTGTAGAAGTGGAAGGTGTTCCACATTGTGCCCATAAAGCGGCGCTGATGCTCGTTGATTGCATCGCCGTCGAAGTTTGTGGAAATCCAGGGGGCAGAGGAAACGTAGAAATACCAGCGGATAGCGTCTGCACCGTGCTTGTCCATAACCTCCCACGGGTCAACAACGTTGCCCTTGTGCTTGGACATCTTGATGCCGTCCTTGTCGTTGACAAGACCGAGCGCTACGCAGTTTTTATAGGGGGATTTACCGAAGATAGCGGTTGAAATAGCCTGAAGAGAGTAGAACCAGCCACGTGTCTGGTCGCTGCCCTCGCTGATGAAATCAGCCGGGAACTGCTTTTCAAACAGGTCTTTATTCTCAAAGGGATAGTGCTGCTGTGCAAAGGGCATTGCGCCTGAGTCAAACCAGCAGTCAATAACCTCGGGTACTCTGTGCATTGTGCCGCCGCATTCGCACTCGAAGGTAAGCGGATCAACGCTGGGCTTGTGAAGGTCGATATCGGCAGGTGCGCCTGTGAGCTTGCTGAGCTCTTCAACGCTGCCGATTACGTGGTGCTTTTCGCACTTGTCGCAAACCCATACGGGAAGGGGAGTGCCCCAGTAACGGTCACGGGAGATAGCCCAGTCGATAACGTTGCTGACGAAGTTGCCCATACGGCCGTCGCGGTAGGTTTCGGGCAGCCAGTTGACGGAAGCGTTGTCGGCTGTAAGCTCGTCACGAAGCGTGCTCATTGCGATAAACCAGCTGGGCTTACCGTAGTAAAGCAGGGGACTGTCGCAGCGCCAGCAGTAGGGGTACTGGTGTTCAATGGTCTGCACCTTGAAAAGTGAGCCCTCGTTGCTTAAGCGTGTAATGATATCGGGGTCGCAGTCCATAACGAAACGGCCTGCGTATTCTGTTGCAGCTTCGGGGAAGCAGCCACGCTCGTCAGCAAGCTGAACGAAGGGGAGCTTATACTTCTTCCCAACCTTGGAGTCATCCTCACCGAAGGCAGGAGCAATGTGAACAATACCTGTACCGCTGTCAAGCGTTACATAGTTGTCGCAGGTGACAAACCATGCCTTGTCGTAGTACTTGTCCTTTGCATAGGGGAAGAGAGGCTCATACTTTGTGCCCTCGAGGTCTGTGCCGACATATTCCGCAACAACCTCATACTTGCCCTCTTCAAAAAGAGAAGCAACAAGAGCCTTTGCAAGAATATATGTGCCGTCTTCAGCCTTGATTTTAACATACTCTGCGTCGGGGTTTACGCAAAGAGCAACGTTTGAGGGAAGAGTCCACGGTGTGGTTGTCCAGGCGAGGAAGCAGGTGTCAGCCTCATCACGGAGTCTGAAACGAACGTATGCCGAACGGGTCTTGATGTTCTTGTAGCCCTGTGCAACCTCGTGAGAGGAAAGAGCTGTACCGCAGCGAGGGCAGTAGGGAACAATCTTGTGGCCGTGGTAGAGAAGCTCTTTTGCATCAAGCTGCTTGAATGCCCACCAAACGGATTCGATGTACTTGTTATCGTAGGTGATATAGGGGTTTTCAAAATCAGCCCAGAAGCCGATTCTTTCGCTCATATCCTCCCACAAATCCTTATACTTCCAAACGCTCTTGCGGCACTTGTCGATAAAGGGAACGATGCCGTACTTTTCGATATCGGCCTTGCCGCTGAAGCCGAGCTCCTTTTCAACCTCAAGCTCAACGGGCAGACCGTGCGTGTCCCAGCCCGCCTTACGCTCGACGTGGTAACCCTTCATCGTGCGGTAACGGGGGATAAGGTCTTTGATTGAACGGGTGAGAATATGACCGACGTGAGGCACACCGTTTGCCGTGGGCGGTCCGTCGTAAAATGTGAACTCGGGCTTGCCCTCGTTCTTCTTTACGCTCTTTTCAAATACGTGGTTCTCTTTCCAGAATTCACGCACTTCTTTTTCGCAGGCAGTAAAATTATACTGAGCGTCAACTTTGTCAAACATAAGTTTTTCTCCTTATATTTAATAATATTTATAAACATACGGTTAATATAATAACACTTGTGTAAAACACAGTCAAGAATAATATGAGTTAAACATTTGCTTTTTGCCATGGATTTTTTTGTAATTATTTACAATAGAACTGCAAATCAAAACAAAAATCCGCACAGAAGCCGCTCTGTACGGATTGAAAGCTATTCATTTGTCTGCGATTGTTCTTCCTTGCGTTTCTTCTTCCTGTAGCGCATTACAAACCAGAAAATTGCCAATACCTGCAATATTGCAACGGGTATGAAAATATAGTTGAGGTCGGTTACATTCCAGAAGGTCAGCTTCAGGCAGATTGCTATTGACCAGCCTATGCCGCTTGTGGCAAGAAAGCGCAGCAGAAGGTTCCACCACAGCTCTGTGAAAACCGTCAGCGCAATGAACGAAACGGGCACGGCATAAACGAAAAGCAGCCAGGATTTTTCGTCCCACACATTGAAAAGGCGCAGAATAAAAAAGACTACCGAGGCAACAAGAAACGACAGCCCCACACTGAGAATAGGGATTATAATTCTGTTGGTGAGGTAGGGCTTTTTGCGTGGGAGCTTGGGCGTGTTTTCGCCGATAAAATCGTTGAGAGTAACCCCGAAAAGCTCTGCCATTTTCTGCATTACAATAACGTCGGGCACACCGTCGCCTCGTTCCCATTTGGAAACAGATTTGTCCGAATAGCTCAGCTTTTCGGCAAGCTGTGCCTGCGTCAGACCTGATGCCTTGCGAAGCTCGGAAATGTTTTTTGCAATGTTATTTTTGAGCTGTTCTTCGGTCAAGCCGTTCACCTCCGTTAAAGAATTATTTTGTATTATACATCATATTTTTTGAAAAATCAAGTGTATTTTCGTTGATATATCAACAACTCTACTGTGGGTAGAAAGGCGAAAACAAACTCTACTGCGCCAAAAATCAACGGTAGAAAGCAAAACGCTAACAGTAGCGTGACTTTTTGAGCGGGGTCGGGTAAAATATGAAACGTCGGCGGTTTTACTGTAACTGCTGTTTAATCTGAAAGGAAGTAAAGAAGAATGTCCGTTGTAAAATACAACTACTATGATGTGCCTATGGTTTCCAATATGGAGGAAATGATAGCGCTTGCACTCAAGGAGTGCCCCGACAAAATTGTTTACAAATACAAGGTCAAGGACGAAATCCGCAGTATGACCTACGAGGCGTTTGTCAACCGTGTTTATTCGCTCGGTGCATACCTGACGGCTGCCGGCGAAAAGGCGGGACACATTGCCTGCCTTGGTGCAAACTCCGTAAACTGGATTACCGCATACTTTACCGCACTTCGCAGCAGCGGTGTATTTATTCCGCTTGATAAGGAGCTGCCCGAAAAGGACCTTATTCACCTGCTCAACGACAGTAAGGCAAGCGTACTTTTTTACGACAAGCGCTACGAAAAAATGCTTAAAGAAAACCTCGCTTCACTCGGCGGAATAAAACTTTTCATCGGCTTTGACCGCACGGAGAATGAGGATAATTTCGTTTCCTTTGAAAAAGCACTCGACGAAGGCGCAACACTTGACAAGGCCGAATACCTTGCCTGCAAAAGCGACCCCAACGCAATGAAAATGCTTGTTTATACCTCGGGCACAACGGGTATGTCAAAGGGTGTAATGCTCTCCGAAAAAAATCTTATGTCCTGTGTTTGCTATGGCTTACAGGTTTCAACCGTTTTCGATGTGGGTCTGTCCGTGCTGCCCTACAGCCACACCTATGAAAGTGTTGCCGACCTGCTCGTTTCCTTCCACCACCACTCAACGCTCTGCATCAACGAAAGCCTCAAGGCCGTGCTGAAAAACCTGCAGACCTATCAGCCCGAATATATCTACATCGTTCCCGCAATTGCCGAGCTTTTTGTAACGAGAATTACAAGAGAAATCGAAAAGCAGGGCAAGGCGGCAATGTTTGATAAGCTCATTAAAATGAGCAATTTCCTGCGCAAAATCGGTATCGACAAGCGCAGAACACTTTTCGGTATGATTCACAAGAATTTCGGCGGCAAGCTTAAGAAAATCGTCTGCGGCGGCGCCGCAATCAGACCCGAGGTCGGTGAATTTTTCGATAATATCGGCATCAGCCTTATCAACGGCTACGGCATTACCGAGTGCTCTCCGCTTGTCTGCGCAAACCACGATGCCGCCAACGATTACCACACCGCAGGCATCAAGCTGCGCTGCATCGACTGGCGCATTGATGACCCCGACGAAGAGGGTATAGGCGAAATCTGCATCAAGGGCGACACGGTTATGCTTGGCTACTATAACCGCCCCGACCTGACAGCCGAAGTCATTAAGGACGGCTGGTTTTACACAGGCGATTACGGTTATATCAACAGCAAGGAGCAGCTCATAATCTGCGGCAGAAAAAAGAATGTCATAGTCCTCGACAACGGTAAGAATATCTACCCCGAGGAAATTGAAGGCTATATCCAGGGCATAGATTATGTTACGGAGGTTGTTGTCACAGGCGAAAACAACGAGGCAAGCGGCAACGCAAAATCCCTCGTCGCCGAGGTATTCCTCAGCGAAAGCAAAACCCCCGCCGAAGTGCTCAAAAGCATCAAAAACGCCTGTAAAGAGCTACCGATTTATAAACAGATTTCAAGTGTTATAATCCGAGATAAAGAATTTGAAAAAACCACCTCAAACAAAATCAAACGCTTCGTAAACGACAAAACAAAGAAGAACTGATTTTCCAAAGCGTGTCCGTCAAACGGATACGCTTTATTTATTGGTTGACAAATCTGCATAGTAAGTATTATAATTATTTTATCTATGTAATAGGATGTATTAACTATGCAAAACAAATGGTTGGTGGCGTCGGATATTGACGGCACGCTCAATTCAAAGGCTCGCAGGCTGCCCAGGCGCAACGGCGAGGCTATTGACAGATTTATAGAAGAGGGCGGCTATTTTACGTTGGCTTCGGGCAGGCCGATAAAATCGCTTGAACGTGCGTGGAAGACCGTGCAGACTAGCTGTCCTGCGGTGGCGCTCAACGGTGGATTGATTTACGATTTTCACGAGCACAAGGTAGTCAAAAAGCTGTCCATACCTAAGGCCGGACAGGATTTTGTCAAGAAAATTGCAAACGAATTCAAAGGGCTTTATTCTCTTGATGTCGGAATTTTCGGCGCAGAAACAGCTTACATAGTCAAACACGGTCTGTTTTCGTTTTGTCAGGTGTTCTTCGACAAGGTGCCGCACAAAGTAACCGGCTTTGACAGCATACCCGAAGACGACTGGTGCAAGGTTATATTCTGGGGCTTTCCGCCTGCTATCAAAAGGCTAAAGGAAGAGGCTGCCAAGCATCCCGAGGTCGGCAACTTTATGTCCTCGTCAATCGTTACGTTTGAAATGCTTGCACCCGGTGTGCACAAGGGCACGGGCGTTATGGCTCTTGCTTCGATGCTGGGTGTTGACGAAAAGCACACCGCCGCAATCGGTGACTATTTCAACGACTGGGATATGCTTAAAACCGTTGCTTTCCCTGCCTGCGCAGGTCAGGCACCGAAGGAAATTCACGAAATATGCAAGCTCGTTGCCTGCCATTGCAACAACGGCTGTGTTGCCGATTTGCTCGAGCATCTGATGTCGGGTAAGGCAGAGTAATTTATATTAAATATTATTGACAAAATTTATTGTCGGTTTTATAATTCATAATGTTGTTAATTTGCAGATATTATTTTGCAGATGGTTTTTTAAGGAGTAATTCTTTATGAGCAAATCCGTTATCCCTGCCGGGTATAAGTCCACACTTTCGGTGCACGATACCCAGCTTGCAATTGGTTTTATCAAGTATGTTTTTAACAAGAAGCTGTGCAAGGCTCTTAATCTGAGCCGAGTTTCCGCTCCGCTTTTTGTCGAGGCTTCAACAGGCTTTAACGATGATTTAAGCGGTGTTGAGCGTGCGGTTGCCTTTGATATAAAGGAAACGGGCACGGTGGCACAGGTTGTTCACTCGCTTGCCAAGTGGAAGCGCTACGCACTTTACAAATACGGCTTTGAGCCGGGTGAGGGCATTGTTACGGATATGAATGCTATTCGCCGTGACGAGGAAATGGATAACCTGCACTCGATTTATGTTGACCAGTGGGACTGGGAAAAGGTTATCACCCGTGAACAGCGCAATGTGGAGTATCTCAAGGAAACTGTGCGTGCAATCGTAGGCGCTGTGTGTGATACTCTTGATAAGGTAAAGGGCAACTATCCTCAGATTGATGTTGAGCTTAACAGAGAGGTTAAGTTTATCACTACATACGAGCTGGAGGAAATGTATCCAGACCTTACCTCCAAGCAGCGTGAAAACGCCGTTGCAAAAGAAAACGGTACTGTTTTCATTATGCAGATTGGCGATGTGCTCAAGAGCGGTCAGAAGCACGACGGCAGAGCACCCGACTATGACGACTGGACGCTTAACGGCGACATTCTTTTCTATAATAAAGTTCTCGACTGTGCTATTGAAATTTCTTCAATGGGTATTCGTGTTGATGCCGATGCACTTCGTTCCCAGCTTGACAAGGCAGGCTGCCCAGAAAGAGCTCAGCTTATGTTCCATTCACTTTTGTTGGACGGTACTCTTCCCCTTGCAATGGGCGGCGGTATAGGTCAGTCACGCCTTTGTATGCTTATGCTCGGCAAGGCACACGTCGGCGAGGTTCAGGTTTCCGTGTGGGACGATGCAACCGTAGCCGTGTGCAAAGAAAACGGCGTGGAGCTTCTTTGATTTTGAATTTTCACTCTTATATAAGGAGAAATATATAATGAAACATTTACTTAAGCTTTCCGACCTTTCCAAGCAGGAAATCATTGATATTCTTGACCTTGCAGACCAGCTCAAATACGCCAAGAAAAACGGTATTGAGCACAAGTATCTTGCAGGCAAGACTCTTGGTATGATATTCCAGAAATCCTCCACAAGAACAAGAGTTTCCTTCGAGGTCGGTATTTACGACCTTGGCGGCAGCGCTCTTTTCCTCAGCTCCCGTGACCTGCAGATTGGCAGAGGTGAGCCCGTAGAGGATACTGCAAGAGTTCTCTCACGTTACCTTGACGGTATTATGATCCGTACCTTCGACCAGGAAGAGGTTGAAACCCTTGCAAAGTACGGCTCAATTCCGATTATCAACGGTCTTACAGACTATTGCCACCCCTGTCAGGTGCTTGCAGACCTTATGACTATCCGTGAGCACAAGGGCTCAATTGAGGGCCTCAAGCTTTGCTATGTCGGCGACGGCAACAATATGGCTAACTCCCTTATCGTCGGCGGTATCAAGATGGGTATGAAGGTCAGCATTGCCTGCCCCGATAACTATCAGCCCGATGCAGATATTATGAAGTGGGCAAGCGAAAACGGCGAATTCTGCTGCACAAGCGATATTGCCGCCGCTGTCAAGGACGCAGACGTTCTCTATACTGACGTATGGGCTTCCATGGGTCAGGAGGGCGAAGCAGAGGAAAGAAAGAAGATATTCAAAAACTATCAGATTAACGACGAGGTTATGGCTCTTGCCGCACCCGGCGCAATGGTGCTTCACTGCCTGCCTGCACACCGTGAGGAAGAAATTACCGCAAAGGTATTTGAAGAGCACGCAGCAGAGATTTTTGACGAGGCTGAAAACAGACTTCACGCACAGAAGGCCGTTATGGTCAAGTGCATGGGCGAAGGCTGATTTTGAAAAGCAGACTGCTTTTTCATATTGCGGGGCTGCTGTTTCCTGCACGCTGTCACGGCTGTGACAGAATAATTCAGCGTGATGTTTTTCTGTGCGATGACTGCCTGAAAAAGACTGAACGGCTGGAAAATCCCTGTGTCGGCTGCGGAAAGCCCGAAGGGGAATGCGAATGCGGCAGAAATGATTTCAAGCTGAATATTACTGCGCCGTTTGCCTATACGGGCAGTATTGTTGAAGCAATTCACCGCTTCAAATTCAGTTCAGACCGTAACGCACACACCTACCTTGCCGAATATATGGCAGAAAGTGTGAAGGAAAAATTCGGCACAGTCGAATTTGACCTTGTTACCTGTGTGCCGCAAACGGGACGCAGAAAAAGGCAGAGAGGCTACAACCAGTCTGCCCTGCTTGCAAAAAGCTGTGCAAGGCTGCTCGGGCTGCCGTGCAGAGATGCTCTTCTGAAAACACGAAACACCAAGGACCAGCACTCTCTCAAAGCAAAAGAACGTGCCGAAAACCTGAAGGGTGCCTTCAGCGTAAACGACACGTCTGTTATTAACGGTAAAACCGTACTGCTTTGCGATGATATTAAAACAACTGGCGCAACGCTCAATGAGTGCCGCAAAACACTGCTGAAAGCGGGCGCAAAAGAGGTTTACTGCGTTACGGCGGCAGTCGTAACAGACAGCAACTGAATATTACAGATAACTCCTAATATCAACCGCAAGCTTTTCTTCAAGATTAATCAGGCGTTTGGCGATGTCCTTTGAGTATTCGTCAGCCGCCTGATATTTGTTTAAATACTTGTTGAGTGACTTTACGCCCATATTGCAGCCGTCCGTCATAAGGTCGGCAATAGTGTGATCGGAGTTGTCAACGGCGAGCTTTACGTTGGTTTTCATCCAAGACATACTCTTTGCCATCGGGTTGGGCTCCTTGCCCGTGTCCTGGAAGCGGTCAAGCTGCTCACGGATTTCACCGTCCAGCTTTTCGTGCTCACGGCGGCAGTCACGCAATCGTCTTTCAAAGCTGTCGCTTTCAACGTATTCCACAACATCGTCAATGGACTTGACCCCCATCTTAACACCTGCATCGCATTCACGCAGCAGCTTTATAGTGTCCTGTTCAATCATAAAATTAATATCTCCTTTACTCGGTTTTTATTATTAATGTAACCGTAAATAAGATAATTATTCCCGTGTTGCGGACACGTTTCGCTATTGACAGAATTTTTAAAAAGTAATAAAATTAAGTGGTAAAATTTTGATAGGAGTGTTTTAAATGTCAGTTAAAAAGCTTCAGTATTTTGCAGGCGGCAAATGGATTGAGTCCTCCTGCGAAAAATATATGGATGTTTACAATCCCAGCACGGGCGAGGTTATTGCACAGACTCCCTGCTGTACTAAGGATGAAGTAAACTATGCTGTTGCCTGCGCTAAAGAGGCGTTCAAAACCTGGTCAAACGTACCCGTTATGAAGAGGGTTCAGGTTGTTTTCAAATTCCGTGAGCTTCTTGAAAAGCACATGGACGAGCTCACCGAAATCTGCGCAAGAGAGCACGGTAAGGTATGGGACGAGGCAAAGGGCGATATACTCAAGGTTAAAGAGCCTGTTGAGCTTGCCTGCTCTGCACCCTCACTTCTTATGGGCGAGAGTATGAGAGATACCTCCACGGGCTACGACACCACTCTTTACAGAGAGCCTGTCGGCGTCTTTGCAGGTATAGTTCCCTTCAATTTCCCCGGTATGATTCCTATGGGCTGGATGTCACCGATTTGTATTGTCAGCGGTAACACTATCGTTCTCAAGGCAGCTTCAATGACTCCCATGACCTGTATGAGACTTGCAGAGCTCTGGCAGGAGGCAGGTCTTCCCGACGGCGTTAACAATATCGTCACCTGCTCCAGAAACGAAGCAGAAATCTTTTTGGATCACCCCGACGTAAAGGGTATCACCTTCGTCGGCTCAACAAGCGTAGGTCTTCACATCTATTCAAGAGCAGCCGCAAACGGCAAGAGAGTTCAGGCTCTCTGCGAAGCAAAGAACCACGCACTTGTTCTTGAAGATGCAGCTCTTGAAAGAAGCGCAAGAGGTATTATTAACTCCTCCTTCGGCTGCGCAGGTGAGCGCTGTATGGCACTCCCCGTTATCGTTGCTCAGGAAAGCATTGCAGATGAGCTTGTCGGCTATCTTGTAAAGTTTGCAAAGGAGCTCAAGCTCGGCCCTGCATACGATAAGACCTCCACACTCGGCCCCGTTGTTACCGAAGCCCACAGACAGTCTATCCACAAGTGGATTGAAAAGGGTATTGAAGAAGGTGCTGAGCTTGTTCTCGACGGCAGAAACCCCGTTGTTCCCGGCTACGAAAACGGCTTCTATGTAGGCCCGACAATCTTTGACCACGTTACGGAAGATATGACCGTCGGTCAGAGAGAAATCTTCGGTCCCGTTCTCTGTGTCAAGAGAGTTAAGGACTTTGAAGAGGGTCTTGCCGTTATGAACGCTAATCCCTTTGCAAACGGCTCCGTTATCTTTACACAGAGCGGCTACTACGCACGTGAGTTCGCAAAGAGAACAGACGGCGGTATGGTCGGCGTTAACGTCGGTATCCCCGTACCTGTAGGCGTGTTCCCGTTCACAGGTCACAAGCAGTCCTTCTTCGGTGATCTTCACTGCCTTGGCAAGGACGGCTTCCGCTTCTACACCGAAACAAAGGCTGTTACAACACGCTGGTTTGACGAGGAAGAAATGAAGGCAAAGTCCGTTGATACCTGGGACGGCTCAGTCGGCGGCGGAGAATAATTTATATCGGAACATAAATCAAGGGACGGCAAACGCCGTCCCTTTAATATTTTTATGAGTGCGAGTAATTGCTGTTTGTTTGAACGCAGAGTGCAGAGTTCAGAACGCAGAACGATGGGAGGGCTTCGCCCTCACCCAATTGTAATTATGAAGAATATAAATCAGAAGTAGCATTGTAGGGGCGATTCACGAATCGCCCGTAATTCACCGTCATATCACTTTTACGGCGGACAATTCGTGAATTGTCCCTACAGGATAAACCAATTTACACTGATATATTGGCAACACGCACGACCAAAGGTCGCCCCTACAAACTACAATTTATCTTTGCTTTCTATTGACAAAAGGATGTTCCTTTGCTAAAATAACAAAGCACAATTAAATACGGAGAGTTGTCCGAGTGGTCGAAGGTGCAGCACTCGAAATGCTGTAGGCCAAAAGCCTCTAGGGTTCGAATCCCTAACTCTCCGCCAAATAAAAAGGGTAAAGTAACAAAAGTTGCTTTACCCTTTGTCGTTATTGTGCTTTTTCGTTTATGAACACTCTGAAAAGCGGCAGGCAGGCTGTGAAGAATTTTTTATACGCTTTGCAGTAGTCCTCGCTTTGCTGTGTTCTTTTACAGCCGCCGCCTCTGCAGATAGGGTAGAGGTTGCATTTTTTGCATCTTTCGGGTATCACGAGGCTTTCCTTAATGAAATTCACGGCGGTTTGGCTGCGCTCCATCTGCGTGAAATCAGTTTTGAGAATGTTGCCCAGCAGGTATTCATCCGTGCAGTAAAAATCGCAGGGATAGATATTGCCGTTTGCCTCGCTTACAAACTGATGCGAGCAATGTCCCTTTACTCCGCATTGCTCTGTAGGGTGACCGAGGTAAAGCCGTACCCAGTTGTCAAACTGGCGGATGCTGACATATTGGTGCCTGACATAGTCCTTGACATAAAGATTAAACAGCTTTATCAGAAAATCGGCATATTGCTCGGGTGTCATATACAGTTCGCTTTTTTCTGTTGAGCCGAAGGGACGCAGGCAGGGGATAAACTGAAGATAACCGAAACGGTGAAAGCGGAAAAAGCTGTATATGCGTTCAATGTTTTCTGCACAATATCCTGTTAAAACGGTGAGAATGTTGAATTCAACACGGTGCTTTTCTAAAAGACGGGCAGTGTCTAATATAGTGTAAAACGAGTTTTCGCCGCCGGGTCTTTTGCGGAATTTGTTTGCCTCAAGGTCGCCGTCAAGACTTAAGCCGACAAGAAAATTGTTCTCGTGCAAAAACTCTGCCCACTTTTCATCAATAACTGTTCCGTTGGTCTGTATGCCGTAAAAAACGGGACTTTTCTTTTTGTTCAGCTCTTTTACGGTGTTTACAAAAAAAGCAAAATAATCAAGCCCTGCAAGTGTCGGCTCACCGCCCTGAAAAGCGAATGCAACGCTTTCGCCGTCGGCATATTTCAGAGCTTTCTCAATAAGCACACGGGCTGTAGCTTTTTGCATAATGCCAAAACCGAGGTGCTCACGGTGTTCGGAAACATCACGGTAAAAGCAGTATTCGCAGGAGAGATTACAAAGCGATGAGGCGGGCTTAATCATCAGTGATAAAGGCGGCATATTATGAAATTACACCTCGTCTGTTGTGCTTGAAATCATCCGTTATTTCGTGCAGCTTTTCTCTGAACTGGTCGGAGATTTCGGGATATACGGGAGTGCGGTTGTAATTCTCCGCATAGTCATCGTTGAGTATATGCAGCCAGTTTTTGCGGTTTTTATCAAAGAAAGCAGAGTTATCGTTCTGTATTTTTTCAAAATATTTGAATGAAATATATTCGTCGTTGAGTATGTCGTAATTGTATTCGGGATAAAGGGCTTTAACTTCATCTGTCGGCACTGCGTACTGAACAGCCTTGATAACCTCACGCTTCATATGAAGAATGGGGTGCTCTGCGGTGTGGATAACCTTGTCACTCTTTATAAGCTGTGCCATTGAGATGCCGTCAATAACACGGTCGCTCGGCAGATAATTCTTTTGTCCGCCGTTACCGGTTATGCCGCAAAGCTCAACCAGTGTCGGGTAAAGGTCAACGAGCACGGCGCTGCTGTTTCTTTCGGTCTGCTTTTCGCCGAGAGCTCCGTTGTCGTTATCCCAACGAATCATAAACGGTACCTTCTGTCCGCCCTCATAGGCAAGGTACTTGCCGCCACGCAGGTCGCCGACAGAGCCCTCGAGAGCAGGACCGTTATCGCTTGTGAATACGATTATTGTGTCGTCGAGTATACCAAGCTCTTCCATTTTGTCAAAGAGAATGCCGAGGTAATGGTCAAACTCCGTCACGCAGTCAACATATGTACCCATTCCGCTTGTGCCGTCAAAATCGTCGCCTGCAAAAACAGGGCCGTGCGGCCACGGAGAAGCATAATAAGCGAAGAAGGGCTCGTCGTTTTCTGCCTTGTCGGTAATCCAGTCGGTGATTTCGTCGTGAATCCACTTTGTAGCGGCACTCTGGTCCTTGAGCTCGTCTGTGCCGTGAACAATTTTCCACTCACCGTTTTCCTCTGTAACGTGGTAGAAAGGCTTCATATCGTTTACGTGGTGGCTGCCGTAGAAATAATCAAAGCCCTGGTTTGTGGGCAGATATTCGCCGTAGTCGCCAAGATGCCATTTGCCAAAGCAGCCTGTAGAATAGCCTGCCGCCTTGAAGGTTTCCGCAATTGTAACCTCATCGCCGAGCATACCATCGGCGTTGTTGCCCATTTCAATTGAGTTGAAAATTCTTGTCTGGGCAAACGGGGAAAGAGTAGCAACCGTGGGATAAATTACGTTGTCGGCGTAGCCTCTGTAGGGGTATCTGCCCGTAAGTGCAGCAAAGCGTGCAGGAGAGCAGACGGAGTAGGCTGAATAGAAGTTGGTGAAATTGAGACCGTTTTCGCCGATTGAATCAATATTAGGGGTGTCATAAATTGCACCGTTGAGCGAAACGTCACCCCAGCCGAGGTCGTCCATCATAACAACAAGCACGTTAGGTGACTGTGCGCCGTCTTTTTTGTCTACGCCGTTGAGGTATTTGTCGTGACCCTCCCAGAGTCTTTCGGTGTTGGGCTTTGAGCGCATATTCATTGTCAGCACGTAAAGCACGCTTGTGCCCATAAGGCATACGCACATAACCGCACAAACGACTGTTTTTATTGCGCTGCTTTTGAACGTGTGCTTTGCGCAGAGGAACAAGCCGACAAGAGAAAGAATCCACGGTGAAGCAAGAAGAATATTGCCCAGCAGACGGGTAAAGAAGCTGCCTTCACCAGTAAACAGCGTATGCTCTGCGGAAGAATAGCCGGCCAGACCCGAGGAGAAGGCACCGAAGCCTGCATCAGCACCGAAGATTATAAAATAAAGTATAATTCCAAGCCCCGACAGAGCGTAAGCGAGAACCATCGGAGTATAGACCTTTTTCTTTATGATAAGGCTCAGCGTAATGAGCGCTGACATTATGCAGTTGAACGCAACCGCAACAACCGCCACGATATTAAGGCGCATAAACAGCAGCACAACCGCCAGCACCGCACCTGCCGCCATAAGAATAACGGGTAAAACCTTTTTGCCGGAATCAATATGAATTTCTTTTTTCACAACAGTTCCTCCATAATTATTTATTATATAACATATTATATTATCCCAACAAAAATTGTCAAGAGAGAAAGGTAACAAGCACCGCAGCCGATATAACTACACCAACTGCGGCGCTTGCCGTTTATTGCTTTCAGTTTTTATGCTTTACAGCTTTGAGCCCGGGTTCAGCTCCGGTAATTTTCACCCTGACTGACGAACATTTCATAATACTTTCCCTTGCGGGTCATCAGTTCGTCGTGTGTTCCGCTTTCAATAATTGAGCCGTTTTCAATATGATAAATGCAGTCAAAATCCCTTACGGTTGAAAGGCGGTGTGCAATCATAACCGTCGTTGCCGTGTTTGACACATCGAGAATATTCTGCATCAGCTTAACTTCAGACAAAGGGTCAAGAGCGGATGAAGGTTCGTCAAGTATAAGCAGACCGAAGCTCTTGGTGAACAGTCTTGCAAGCATCAGCTTTTGCGCTTCTCCGCCCGAAAGTGAAATGCCGTCCTCGGTAAACTCACGGGAAACCATAGTGTCAAGGCTGCCGTCAGCTCTTTTGAGCACCTCGGATAAGCCGACTTTTTCGAGCACTTCGCACAGCTTCTCGTCCGGTGCGTCATTATATACCGTCAGGTTATCCCGCAGGCTCATTGCAAGAACACGAATATCCTGAAAAACGGTGCCTATGTTAAGCCTCAGGTCGTGAACATCATAGACCTTTATGTTTTTGCCGTTAATCAGCAGCTCACCGCTGTTTACGTCATACAAACGAAGCAGGAGCTTTGTCAGAGTTGTTTTACCTGCGCCGTTTTCGCCTACAATTGCAATTCTCTGTCCCGGTTTGATATGAAGGCTGAAATCCTTGAGCAGTGTCGAAGTGTTATCATAACCGAAGGAAACATTTTTGAACTCGATTTCATAATTGCCCTCCGGTGCACAAAGGGCGTTATCCTTTTCGGGCTCAATCTCCGATTCGGCTTCAAAAAACTCGGCAACCTTTTCGCCGTTTGCAATGCATTGAATTATCTGCATAATGCTGCCCGCCGCATCGTTAAGGCTTGATGCCAACGCAGTTGAAGCAACGGTAAGTGAAGCGTATAAGCCTATCTGTGTTTTGTCGCCCGCAATGACAAAGAATATGATATACGCAAGAATGCAGGCGGCCTGAACGGGGGAAACCGCACCCTGCAAAAGGTGAAAGGGCGCAACCTTTTTTATGAACTGCTTATATACCGTCTGAAAATTGTTCATTGCCGTGCTGATTGAGCCCAACAACTTCAAGCCTGCGCCCGAAGCACGAAGCTCGGCGGCGTTTTCCTTGGTTTTCAGCACTCTGCCCGAATACTCCATCGGCCGCCAGGCGTCAACAAGGCTTTCTTCATAATCTGCGGTAGGCTTTACCGCAGGAATGCCTGCAAGCGCATTGAGTATAACAAAAACCGCTGTAATTCCCAGCAGGACAGGACCCGTAGCCGCAATAATCGTAACCATGGCAACCATTGTTGCAATTCCACGCAGAATGTCAGGCAGAATCATTACAACGTTCTGTGCGTGAACGGGATAATTGTCCTGTGCAAAAATGAATTTTACAAAGAAGTCGGGGCTGTCGTAGTACCTGAAATCCGTGAACAGCGCCTTTTGGTTTACATCGTTTTTGATTTTGTTGCTCACCTTTACAAGTGTCATTTGCGTGTACGCCATTTTGATAACGTTTTCAAGTCCGGAAACAAGAACGATAAACAGGGTAAAAAGAACGATTAACAGTATAACCTCTTTGTGCGGTGCTTCGTTCATAACGGCATCAATTGCCCTTTGCGGTAAAAGCGCCGTAAGGTATGCCGAGAGCGGCTGAAGTACAACGGACATAAGCAAAACGGTCAGCATATAGCCCTTGCCGTATTTCCAATAGGGCTTCAAAAGGAACAAAATGTATTTAATCTTTGATAATTTTTCAGCTTTTTTATTCTTCATATAATAAAACCACCACGTAAATATTTTTAAAATGCATTTTTGACACAACAAACAAACCCGCTTATAAAAGGTAAAAATAACCTTGTTTATAAACAGAATCAGTGTGCGTATCTGCAGATTTCACATCAAATCCATTTTAAAAATATCAACGCAGTGATTTGACCGGAGTGTAGCCGTGTAATGAATTTTCCATACCCTCGGAAATTACCTGAACATCCTTCAATTTCACGTACACTCACCTCCTATATGAAGTTGTAGTATTATTATACCTTGTTTCCAGAGCAAAGGCAACAAGAAATTACAGTTTATTTATCTGCCTGTAAACAGACAAAAATGATGAATTAGGAAATGTCGGAGTGACACCCGCACCCGAATATAAATGGGTGTGGGCGAACCCCCTTTTTTTATTATTTGTAATTTGTATCAGCGCCTATTTTTCTTTAAGTGAGTTGCCTATTTTAATTATTTCTTCTCGGCTGAGATGTCCGTAGACTGTAACGGTTATTTTATTACCGGTAATTATAAGCGTGGAATAAGGCTTTCCTTCGTTTTCGCCCGAAACAAGATAGGCTTCTCTTCCGCAGATGCGGATTTGTTCAACATTGCTTTGGTTTTTGCCTGTGTGAACCGAAAGACCGTCGTTGAGGGAAACGTAAATATCATATGCCTCGCCTTCTTCGTTTTCATAGCGGTATCCGACAGCCTCGTATTCGTTATATTTTTCTTTTAAGGTGAAGCCTTGGGGAGAATAACAGGCGGTTAAATTTTCGTAATTGCTGAAATCAGCAGAGGTTTCATCACCCGAAACAAAATAGAATTTTATATGGTTTTCGTAAATTGACATAACCGCATTTCTGAAAGCTGCTCTTGCCTGCGGGCTTACCATAGCAAGCGAAAAAGCGCCGATACAAAGAGTGAGAATTATAACGGCTGCTTTTGCAAGCGTGTTTCTGAAAAGGGAAACACTTTTTTCTTTTTTATCAAAGGACTCTATGAGTCTGTCCATCTTCCTTTCAAAGTCCGTGCTGAATTTATGGTTTATTTCACTGCTGTCGGGTATAAAAGAAACTTCACTGTTTTTTATTTTGATTAATGCTGAAGCTAACATAGCGTCACTTATTTCCATTATTCCTTGCTCCTTTCATAGGGTGGCGAGTTCGGATTACACTCGTCCCCTAAGTTCTTTTTTCAGTATTGCTCTGCCACGTCTTACCTGCTGGTGTACCGTGCCCGGTCTTCTGCCTAAAAGCACGGCGATTTCCTTTTCGGACATCTGCCCGACAATCAGCAGATAAAGCACATCCCTGTAAACGGCAGGCATAGCGGCGAGAGCCTGTACTATATAATCCTCTGCTTCAAGCGCCGAAATGAAAGAACCGGTGCTTTTATCGCTGACATCGTAAAGCTCGTCAATATTGGTTTCCGACAGATTTCTGTTTTTTCTTAATATGTCGATTGCACAGTTTTTTGAGGCGGTAACAACATACGAAAGAGTTTTTGGCGAGTCGGCTTCGTCAATTCTTTTAATGCTTTTTGCTATGCCGATAAAGGCGTTGTGCACTGCATCCTCTGCAAGATAAGCGTCCGACAAAACGGAGTTTGCCGCATACCACATTTTCTTTCTGTATAAGGTATATATTTTTTCAAACTTTATTTTGTCATCGTCCTCTTCGATGAGAAGAGTGTAAAAAAGTAACATATATCTGCTCCTGTTAGTTTTTCAGACGTTCATAATATTAAACGGAAAAATTTTGTAAAAACTTACACTTTTTTGTAAGTTTTTTATTTTTTTATCCGTTAATAGTTGTGAGAGACCTCAGACGTTCTGATAATAACATATATTTGCTTTGTTTTTAAGAGGGCTGCTCTGATTTTTTCGTGAAGGGATGGACTTGATTTATTGCGGATGATATATTTTAGAAGAGAAGAAAAGGAGAGAAACATTATGGTTAAGACAAAAAGAATATTTAGCCTGTTAATGGCTGTTATTATGCTTTACGGTGTGCTCCCCGTGAGCGTTTTTGCCGAATATGAACCGACGGTGTATGAAAAAGGAAAAGCCTACTGCGTAAACGGTGTTGAGTATTTTGTTGAAGAAAACGGCACCATAACCGTAAAGGGCGAGGCTGCAGACGGTGTACCGGAAAGGGTGGAAATTCTTTCCGAGCTTGGCGGCTTTGCTGTAACGGCAATCGGCGCAGGTGCTTTTTATAAATGCGAAGCACTTAAGAAGATTATAATTCCCGAATCGGTTACGAGGGTTGAGTATCCTGCGTTCAGAGGTTCGGGTCTTACCGATATTGAAATCAAGGGCAAAAACGTAAACGTAAGCACGGATTTCCATTATACTCCGTTATGGGATTCAGATGATAACTGGATAAACAAGGAGGATTATCGGATAGATGACGTGTTTATCGTATCGGGCTATGCGGTTACGGCGTTTGTCCGCGGTGAGCTTGTTCTCGGTGAAGATATTGTGGGTATAGGCGAGCAATGCTTTAAATACGGCAACAACGGTATGACGAAGCTGACCGTATTAAACCCCGACTGTCATATTTTCGATGCGGAGAATATGTTCCCATCCCATGTAACGCTTTGCGGCTACAAGGGCTCGACAATACATGAGTATGCGGAAAGATACGGCTATAATTTTTCCGCAATTTGTAACTGTAATGATACGGTGTTTGTGCCTGCCTCGTTTTCTTACTGTGACGGCACGGTGGGCTACGGCGAGGGCTATTGGTGTGAGCACTGCAGGGCTTATGCCTCGGGTGGCATTGTTGATACAACCTTTGAACATTTTGATGCTGATGAGAATAACGTATGCGATTTGTGCAAGCAGGGCACAGATGACGAAATTTTAAAAGCAGGTCAGTGCGGCGATAAAGCTGTATGGACGTTGAGTGATGACGGTACCCTGCGTATTGCCGGCACGGGAAGCGTTTATTCGGACTACTATTACTCAACCGAAAAAGAGCCGTGGGATGCTTATAAGGACATAATAAAGGCTTTTGTTGCCGAGGACGGAATAAGAGGGCTTTCTGCAATATCCTTCGAGGATTATAAGAGCCTTGAAACGGTAACGCTGGCAGATTCCGTTTTGTCGCTTCCCAAATCGTTTAAAAATTGTACGGCTCTTAAACAGGTCAATATCCCCAGGTCAATCCGTGCAATTGGGTACGACTGCTTTTGGAAGTGTACTTCACTTGAAAGCATTTTCATTCCCAAAAACGTAACCGAGATAGGAAGCGATGCTTTTTATAAATGCACCAACCTTAATGAAATTGATTTTGAAACAGGCTATGTCAGCATAGGTCGTGATGCCTTTTACGGCACAGCGGCTTATAAAAATCCCGATAATATAAGGGACGGTTTTCTTTATATTGACAATTGCCTTATTAAAGAACTTACGCCGGGTGCAACGAGTCTCGTGCTCGGACCCGAAATAACAAGTATAGCAACAGGCTGGGATGATTATCCTTATTCAAAAGTGACAGAGGTTACGGTATATAACCCCGACTGTGCTTTTCCGAGGGATAGTGGTGCCGTTCCTCCCGAAGCTAAGCTGAAGGGCTATGTGGGCTCTACAGCCTGGTTTTATTCAAAGGATTTCGGGCTTAACTCAAGATTTGAATACCTTGCGCCCCACACCTGCACCGAGGTAATTGATATTCCCGCTGTTGCGCCCACGGCAGACAAGCCCGGCTACACTCACCTGAGCCACTGCTCCGTCTGTGGCGAAACCGTGAGTGAACGTCAGCGTATTTCTCCGGATGAATACAACATTTCTGTTGATAACGGCGTTACCACGGCAAGGAAAACCAACGAGGCAACGATTGAAGCAGACGGCACGGATATTATAATAACCTTTGACGTAAAGAACGAAATCTGCCTGAGCAGCGTTGAGCAGACCGTTATATATAAGGTTGGCGAAGTAAAGCTCTCCGAAACAGAATTTACCTATAACGGTAAGGTGCAAAAGCCCGGCGTGAGCGTAAAGGACAGCAGAGGTAACGCTCTTGTTAAAGGCAGGGATTACGAGGTTGAGTATTCGGCAAATTCAAAATACTGCGGCGAATACACCGTCAGGGTGGATTATATCGGCAACTATGCAGGCGGAAAAACCCTTTATTATGAAATTGTTGTTGAGGCGGTTTCCCCGACTGTTTCTTCCGCAACTAAAGAAAGCATTACCTTAAGCTGGGAAAAGGGACACTCTGACCTAGTTTACCGTATATACTCTGTGGATGCCAACGGCAATCTGAACAAAATTGATGACACTCGAAACGGCAGCTACGAGGTGACCTCGCTTGATGCCGGCACCGAATACAGCTTCCTTGTCCGTGCTTACGTGAAGGACGGCAACGGCAAGGTTTATTGGGGCGATAAGGGTGAGGCCGTTGACTGTGCCACCCGGTCCGATAAAACGGGTAACAGCATAATTGATTTTTTAATGAATTATTGCTTTAAAATGGTCATGCTTATTCTTCGGATCTTTTTTGCGATATGATATGATTTGAAACTTGTTTGAGTGCAGAGTGCAGAGTTCAGAACGCAGAACGGTGGGAGGGCTCCGCCCTCACCCGATTTAAAATAACTATTATCTCACATTTATTATCTTTTATCTCTTATCTCACGATGATTTGAGATACCGCTTAGATAACAGATAAGAGATAATGACTAATAGATAATAATATAAATCGGAGCGAAGCGACCCTTCGTTCTGCACTCTGCGTTCAACTCAACAAACTGTGTTTTAAACAAAAGGAGAACAAAAATGGAAACTTTACTCACATCAATGGCGGTTTATTTGCCTGTTGTAGCGGTGCTGGAAATTCTGTCGGTGCTGTTTTCGCTGCTGTTTATGCACTGGTCGGCTAAGCACAGGAATCAGAAGCTGTCGCTTGGCTGGTACGTTTGCGGACTGCTGTTCGGGCTGTGGACGATTATCGTTTTTCTCATCAAGCGCAAGGATTTTCCGGGCGAGGAAGCAAAAACGTGCATCCAATGCGGCGACGTTTATCTGAAAGAAGCCGTGCAATGCTCTAAATGCGGCATAGACCTGCCCGAGGTTAATGTTGAGGAAAAGAAGAAACAGAAAAAGCTCAGCCGTGTGTTCGGTGCGCTGCTTGTAATTACTTATATTACAGCCGTTGCTATCGGAATAGTTTTAGGAGTTGGATTTGGCAAGGATATAAATGATATTGTTGACGATGAGCTGTTTGACGAAAATTTCAGAATAGCCGTAAACGGAGTTTATTACGACAAGCTGGGCAACAGCTACGAGGATGAAACTGCTGTTCTGCTTTACGATAAGGAAGGAAGAACATATACGTATACGCTTGAAAAAATTACGGACGAGGAAGACGAAATTTATTCCTACGAGGAGGAATATTATGTCCGTGACGACGGCAAGAAATATCTGATTTACGATTGCTACATAACGCAGGACGGCTGGTTTTACTGCGACAAGGCATACGAGCTTGAATTGTATTCGCCTGACACAAGCAATATGACCGAGGAAGAGCTGGACGCCTATTATGAGGATAATCTGGAGCTGTACGAGGCGGATTATAAGTATTACGATTACCCGTATGCCGATAAGGAAGGCAATCTTTATTACGACGCCTTTGAGGCCTCCTGGAACGAAAAGGGCGAGCTTATAACGGCGGAAAACGACCCGACAAAATAAGCAACACATCGCAGATAATTTCCGACACGGTGTTGGAGTTTGTAACCAAATTGTAACTATTTGTAATCATTTTGTAACCGACTTTTGAAAAACAAACTGATATAATGCTTTTAAAGGAAAGGAAGATACAAAAGGAGAAAGAAAATGAGCTTTACAGTTTCAAAGGAGGAAATGCTTGAAGGAATACACACAATGAATTCCTTTGGCACAAGGCTTACGGGAAGCCGTGGTCACAACGGGTTTATCGGGTGGCTTAAGGAAGAAATCGCAAAAATGGAAATTCCGATTTATTCCGATCCGTTTTATTTCAGACGCTGGGAGGAGAAGCGCTCGTCAATCGAAATTATTGACGGTGAAGAAAAAATCAATATCCCCGTTTCCTCGGCGTACCCTTATTCGGGGCAGACCGAGTCAGACGGTATAACCGAAGAGCTTGTGTATGTGAAAAGTGTGAAGGACATACCGAAAACGACCGGCAAAATTGCAGTTTTCAACGTTGCAAACATCAACTTTCTGCCCAGCGAAATTGCTTTTGACAAACGCTCAAGCTACCCGGAGGACGTTGTGCTTGAAAAGAAGTATGAGGGTCCCGTTATCACGAGCTTTGTGCAGTGCTTTTACGGTATTATTTCAAAGCTTTCCAAGGCAAAGGCGGTCATACTTATTTGGAAGGGTCTGCACGACGATATGATAGAGGGACAGTACCTTTCCTTTATTGCGGACTACCAGAACATACCTATGCTCTGGGTAAACGAAACCAACGGCAAGAAAATAATTGAAGCTGCAAAGCAGCACAAAAAAGCGAATTTCGTGCTTGAAGCAGAGCTTGAGGAAGATGCACTTACAGAGAGCTTTTACTGCATAATCGAGGGTAAAAACAAGAGGGAAAACGTAATCGTAAACACTCACACAGACGGCACAAACTGCGTTGAGGAAAACGGCCCAATTGCGCTGCTGCAGCTGATGAAAAATATGAAGGATATGCAGCTTGAAAGAACGCATATTTTTGTTTTTACAACGGGTCATTTCCGTCTGCCGCATTTTGAGGACAGAAGAACGGGTGCGTTCCAGTCCGCTTCACGCTGGCTTGCAATGCACAGGGATTTGTGGGACGGCAAGGGTGAGCATATGAAGTGTGTTGCTGACCTGACAATAGAGCACCTGGGCTGCAAAGAGTGGCGAGATATTGACGGCGAATACAAGTACACGGGCAAGTCCGAAATCGACCTCGTTTACACGGGGAATAAATTTATGGACAGGCTTTATATCGACACCGTCAAGGACAGAAAAACCGTGCGCACAATGACCCTGCGAGGTCACAACGCTTTGCATTTCGGCGAGGGGCAGAATTTCTTTACAATGGGTGTTCCCGAAATCAGCCTCGTGCCGGCGCCGTATTACCTCTGCGCTGTAAGCGACAGCCACGAAATGGAAAAGTTCGACATTGACCTTATGGTCGAGCAGACCGAAACCTTTGCAAGGCTGATTGAAAAAATTGAAACAATCTCCGCAAAAACCTTGGGCAAAAGCGACGGATATTCTATTCTGAAAGCCAAAAGTGTTTCGGGCGGATACGATTTCAGCCTGCACGGTTTAGCAGGTAAGATTTCATCAGAAATAAGAAAGTGAAATATATAAAACACCTCGTTTGGATTTACGGAAAACCGTAATCAAAACGAGGTGTTTTTCTTGACATTTATTCTGTTACTCTGTGGCCGTCCTTGAACTTTACCTTGCCGAGGAACGGGATTTTGAGGAAGCCTGTAAATGTGTCGCCGTCGAAGGTAACGCTCAGGTCTGCGTTCTTGCCGATCATCGGAACATTTACAACAGCCTTGATGGTGTTGCCGTCTTCCTCTACGGACTTGACCTCATACTCGGGAATATCAATATCGGGAAGGTCAATTTCAAAATCGTATTCGCCGTTTTTGTCAACAACGTTAAGCGTAACATCGCCGCTGAAAAACATTGTGTCAACACTGCATGCCCATTTACCTAAACCTATCATAAAGCAACTCTCCTAAAATAAAATCTGCACAAGGTATGTACAAAAACATAATAGCAAGACAGCATGGAATTGTCAATGTTTTTGGCGATAGAGAAATTACGGTTTATCGCAACAATAAATTGTTGCTAAAAGAATAGACAACAAATAATAAATAAGAAATAATAATTGATGGCGGGAAACCCGCACCCGAATATATTGGGTGTGGGCGAAGCCCACCCACATTTATTCTTTATTATTTCAAATTACAGTTTATCTGTCAACAGGCAGATAAACTGTAATTTTCTGTGCGGTTGACATTTTTCGCATAGCGTAATATAATAAATAAGTCTATAGATATTTTAAATAATTTAGGGGTTACAAATATTACGAAAGGCGGCGTTTTTTTGAGCATCGAGTTTTCTAACGGTACAAAAACTCTCTCTGACCGCAAATCTCTTATAATTATCACCACACGAAGGCTGGCTCTGGTTATGCTGGATATTCTGGCAGTCAACCTGGCTTTCCTTATTGTCAGCGCCATAAACTATCCGAAGGAAGAACTTTATTCGGTTGTTTTTCCTGCTTTAATGGGCAGGGCTTTATACACGAGCGTTATTTTTGTGTTAATTCATGCATTTTTCGGGCTTTATAACAGCCTTTGGGAATACGCCGGCGTGCACGAGCTTTTCCGCTGCGCAGGTGCTGCTGTTCTCGGCACGCTCACCTCGCTTGGTATCGACACCGTTCTGGACAGGCTGGATTTGTACAGCGTGGTTGTTCTGCGTGTCAGCGTTTATTTTACCTCTGTTCTTCTAATCACGGCGATGACGGGCTCAATACGCCTTATTTACAGAGCGGTGCGCCGTTTGTCCAAAGCGCATTCCAATTCCCTGCGAATTCGTGACAGGCGCCGTGTTATGATTATTGGTGCAGGCGATATGGGTCTACTTGTATTTAAGGAGTTTGAGGCAAAGAGCTTCAGCACGGGCAAGCCAGTTGTTTTTGTTGACGACAGCCCGATGAAGACAGGCCGACACGTTGAAGGTGTACCGATTAAAGGCTCCTGTAACGACATACCCGAGCTTGCGCAGAAATATAAGGTTGACGAAATTATTTTCGCCATTCCCTCCGCTTCTCCACAGCGCAAGAGTGAAATTCTGCGCCTTGCAATGGAAACGGGCTGCACTCTCAAAACCTCTCTTTCCGTTCAGGAGGTTACCGAAAAGAGTGCAAACGAAGCCGCTATACGTGATGTTGAAATCACCGACCTTCTGGCCCGACCCGAGGTTACGCTCAATACGGATATCTGCTCATACCTTAAGGATCAGACGGTTCTCGTAACGGGCGGCGGCGGTTCGATAGGCTCCGAAATATGCACGCAGGTTGCCCGTTACAGCCCGGCAAGAATAATTATTTTCGACAACTACGAAAACAACGCCTTTGTTCTCAAAAATAAGCTTGACAGAAAGTATAAGGGCAAGGTGCAGTTCTTTATCCGCATCGGCTCTGTTCAGGACCAGAACAGACTAAAGGAGGTTTTTGAAGAGTTCAAGCCCTCCGTCGTCTTCCATGCTGCGGCACATAAGCATGTTCCTCTTATGGAGGACAGCCCCTGCGAGGCGGTCAAGAACAACATTTTCGGTACATACAACACAGCTCAGGCGGCAATTGAAAGCGGCGTCGGCAAGTTCGTAATACTTTCGACTGACAAGGCTGTCAACCCCACAAACGTTATGGGCGCAACAAAGCGTGTGACCGAGCTGATCATTCAGTATTTCGAGCGCAAGAACACGGGCACGCATTTTGCGGCAGTGCGTTTCGGCAATGTTCTCGGCTCAAACGGCAGCGTTATCCCGCTTTTCAAGGAGCAGATTGCTGCAGGCGGTCCCGTAACCGTTACGCACAAGGATATTACCCGCTACTTTATGACCATTCCCGAGGCGGCACAGCTTGTTGTTCAGGCCGGCGGTATTTCCAAGGGCGGTGAGATATTCGTGCTGGATATGGGTGAACCCGTGAGCATTACCTCGCTTGCAGAAAAGCTGATTACTCTTTCGGGCTACAAGCCGTATGAGGAGATAAAAATTGAATTTACGGGTCTGCGTCCGGGCGAAAAGCTCTACGAAGAGCTCACGCTCTCCGAAGAAGAGAGTGAAATGCAGCTAACCTGCAACGACAAGATTTTTGTGCTTGCACCTGTTGATTTCAGCAGCGAGAGACTTGAAGAGGGGCTCGAAAAGCTCAAAACAGTCAATCGTTTCAATGTAAGGGACACACTTTTGTCGCTTGTTCCTAATTTTGAAGTAAAATAACAGCATAACAGAGCAGAGAAATCTGTTCTGAAAAGGAAAAAGATATGACCACATCTTTGCTTACAGTTTTCATATTGAGCCTTATGGGCGCCTGGTTCGGTAAATCGGTGCCCTCGCTCGGCTATACCGCCTGGGGCACAAGAAAGCCGAATGTTATCGGCCTTTTCATTACCGGTGCGGTTATGATACTCTTTTCGGGTTTGAGAAAAACTATCGGCGATACCTTTTTCTATATTCATATGTTTGAATTGGCCGAACAGGCAGGTAACCCCGTGCCTGCGTTTGGTGCAGATAACTTCCTTTTCGAATACCTTATGTATTGGATAAGAGCAGCGGGCGGAAAATCAGATGCTTTTATTATGATAACCGCAATAATGACTCTGGTTCCGGTTTTGCTGACGTTTCGCAAGTATGCCCCGGATTTTTTGCTGGCCGTTTTCTTCTATTTTACAACAGGTACTTATTTCATTACAATGAACGGAATACGCCAGTTTGTTGCGACGGGCATTATACTCATGGCTACAAAATATCTGTTTTCGCCAAAGAAAACGGATTTTTTAAAATATCTTGCTTTTGTTCTCGTGGCATTCTTTTTTCATACATCGGCGCTTATTCTAATTCCGATTTACTTTGTCTGCCGACGTAAGGCCTGGTCACCGTCGACGTTTCTGATCATTGTTGCCGGCGTTACGGTGTTGATTTTTGTTAGCTTGTTTTTTCCTTCTTTTTCAAATATACTTGAGGGCAGCAGCTTTTCACAGTACAATGACGGTTGGTTTACAGAAGGTGCAGAGAGGGGAATAAATATTCTTCGACTGGGTTTTCATTCCATCCCTATGATACTGTCTGCAGTTTACTATAAAGAATTGCGAAAGCACGGCCCGGTTGTGGATATTCTTGTGAATATATCGGTTGTGCATTTTGCAATTTTCCTTATTTCTTTGTACAACTGGATTTTTGCTCGCTTTGCTTTCTACACCTATACGTATATGGCGATTCTTCTGTCGCTTATTTTTTCCACAGCTTTGAAGGATAACAGACGAACTGCCTTGAAATTTGTACTGTATATTGCTTTTATGTTTTTCTTTTTCAGAGATGCGGCAGGTGCGGAGTTTTACCGAAGCGATTTCTTCACGCCCAATAACAATGTCTGGTTCAGCTTTATTTACTGATAAACGGGAGGCAGATTAGCTGTGAACAAAACAATTCACTACTTCTGGTTCGGCGGCAGCCCGAAATCCAGGCTCATTGAAAAGTGCATAGCCTCTTGGCATAAATATTTTCCTGATTTTGAAATCAAGGAGTGGAACGAGGAAAACTTTGATGTTAGGCAGAATGAATATATTTCACAGGCTTATGATGCGAAAAAATATGCCTTTGTATCCGACTTTGCCCGCTTCAAGGTGCTTTATGATGAAGGCGGACTTTACTTTGATACGGATGTTGAGGTTGTGAAATCTTTCTCCGATTTGTTGGAAAAAGAGGCTTTTTCGGGTTTTGAAACAGAGAAATACATTAATCCCGGTCTTGTACTCTGGGCGAAACAGCCGCAAAATGAAATTATAAAGCAGATGCTTGACAGTTATGAAAAAGATACTTTTGCAAATGCGGACGGAACTTTTAACGATGTTACGGTTTGTGTTCGTTTTACGTCTATTCTTGAAAGCTACGGCATAAAGCCTGATGACGGTACAGTTCAGACCTGCGGCAGCTTTACGCTTTATCCGAGGGAATATTTCTGCCCATTTAACGACCTTACCGGAGTTATGAACAAAACGGAAAACACCTGTGCGATACATTGGTTTGCCAAGAGCTGGCTTGACAAAAAAGTTGTTTACCGTTCAAAGATTACCCGTATTATCCACCGCTTTTTCGGAGTGGATGCGTTGGCGAGGTTGCGTAAATGAGCAAAAAACAAATTCTCATTGTCAGCGGCGGCATGGAGATAGGCGGTATTGAGCGCAGTCTTCTCGGTCTGCTGGGTGAATTGGATTACGAAAAATACGATATTGATCTGCTGCTTCACTCTGTCGGCGGCGAATTCCTGCCGTTGGTTGACAAACGCTGCAATCTCTTACCCGAAATACCGCAGTGTGCATCAATGACAAAGCCTATAAAAGCTGTCCTGAAGCGATACCCATTGATAGCGTTCAGCAGGCTGTATAAAAGGTTTTGCGTGCAGAAAAAATACGGACTTAACGATGCAAGCAGTTTTGCCCTGCTTTCGGGCTATTGGCAGTCTTGTGTTAAATATATGCCGGCTTTGGAAAAAGAGTACGATGCTGCAATCAGCTTTATGTGGCCGCACGAATATACAGCAAAAAAGGTTAAGGCAAAAAAGAAAATTGCCTGGATTCATACCGATTACACCGTTGCACAAATGGACTTTGAAAAGGATGAAAAAACCTGGAGCGGCTTTGATAAAATAGCCGGAGTGTCGGATGATGTCTGCACAGCCTTTGCAAAGGTCTATCCTTCTTTGGCAGATAAGCTCATCACAATTGAAAACGTGCTTTCGCCCGATTTTGTACGTGCACAGGCGCGGCTTGAAAGCCCCTGCGACATTAATACTGATTTACCTGTAATCCTTTCTGTGGGACGGTTTTGTCATCAAAAAGCCTTTGAACTCATACCGCAGTACAGCCGTATAATGCTTGATAAAGGATACGAACACCGGTGGTATATTATCGGCTACGGCGGTGAAGAAGAGCTTATAAAAAAAGAAATTGAAAAGTACCGGGTAGAGGAGAATGTTATCGTTCTCGGCAAAAAAGCGAGCCCGTATCCGTATATGGCGGCGTGCGATATTTACGCTCAGCCCTCACGATACGAGGGCAAGGCAGTAACGGTGCGTGAAGCTCAGATTCTCGGAAAACCCGTGTTGATAACAGATTTTGAAACGGCAAAAAGTCAGGTTGAAAACGGTGTAGACGGTATACTTTGTCCTATGAATGCTCAAAGCATTGCCAATGTCGTTATGAAGCTTATTGACAGCAAGGAAATGAGAGAAAATTTGAGCCGCAACTGTCTCGGACGCAGCTACGGCAACAAGGACAGCCTCGAAACGATTTACAAATTTATTGAAAGCTGAGCGGAAAAATGAAAAAAAGTCTGCTGTTTATTCTGCCGTCGCTTGCAGGCGGCGGTGCAGAGAAAAGCCTTATCACGCTGTTGAGTCTTATTGATTACAGCCGCTATGATGTAGACCTTTTTCTTTTCAGGAGAGAGGGCCTTTTTCTGCCGAATGTACCCGAAGAAGTGAATATTATAGACGGCGGCGAAGGCTATTCTTTGTTTGACGGTGAGGCCGCTGCTTATATAAAAAAATACGTTAAAAATCTGCGCTTTTTTGATGCAGTGAACAGAATTAGCTATTCCCGTGCGGTTGCAAAAGGTGACAGGAAAGCCATCTGGACTTCTCTAAAAAAAGCCCTGCCGAAAGTAAAGAAGCACTACGATGTTGCAGTTGGTTATCTTGAAGGTAACGCCAACTATTACTGTGTTGACTGTGTTGATGCGGATATAAAAATCGGCTATGTTCACAACGATTATTCAAAGCTCGGTTTGGATAAGGATTTTGACCGTCCTTTCTTCGAAAGGTTGGACAAACTTGTCAGCGTTTCGCCTGAGTGCAGTGATGTGCTTAAAAAAACTTTTCCCGAACTTACGGAAAGAATTTTTACGGTTGAGAATATTTCTTCTCCCGAAGCGCTCAGACAGCTTGCGGTAGGGGTCCCTGCAGAATACACGGGGGTTGACAGCAGATTATTGCTGACTGTCGGCAGATTTTCACCGCAGAAGGGCTACGATACAGCTGTGGATGCGGCGAAAATCTTAAAAGATAACGGCGTTGAGTTCAAGTGGTTTGCCATAGGCAAGGGTGAACTGAAAAGCGCCATTGAAGAAAAAATTAACCGTTACGGCTTGCAGGATAATTTCATTCTCCTGGGCGAAAAAAGCAACCCGTATCCGTATATAAATAATTGCGACATCTATGTTCAGCCTTCAAATTTTGAGGGCAAGTCAATAGCAATTGATGAGGCAAAGGCTTTTTCAAAGCCCATAGTTGCAACGAAATTCTCAACCGTTTTCGATCAGCTTTCCGACGGCGAAACTGCCTTGCTTGCCGAAATTGATGCGGCGGATGTTGCAAAGAAAATAACACAGCTTATAAATGACGACGCTCTCTGTAAGAGGTTGAGCGATACGCTTGCACGAACTCACAAAGGCAACGAAGAAGAGCTTGAAAAATTCTACGCACTTCTGGAGGCGTAAATATGTTTTACAAGGAATGGATGAAATATATCGCCGATGAGGTAAAGCTCACCGAGGTTGTTATGCCGGGCACACACAATTCCGGCAGCTATGGGATGATACCCTTTGCCTGCTGCCAGGGTGACGATATGTATACCCAGTTTGCCTACGGCGTGCGTCATTTCTGTATACGCTATCACGAAATCGTGAAGAATAGAATTGTTCTCAGCCACGGCGTTGCGATGGGTAAGCCTTTAACTCACGCACTTAAAAGTATGCGCAGAATGCTTGAGGAAAACGACAGCGAGTTTTTTGTTTTTGATATGAGGGAGTATAACCCCCAGCCTGTCGGTCCGTTCACCTTTGTTTCAAAAGCAAACGAAGAATTGATGGCAAGGCTTATCAACGAATACCTCGATGCGGACAGGCTCTGTTTTACGGATTATGAACACATAAGTGAAATCACTTTTGAAAAGATAAGAAAGAGCGGTAAGCGCTTTGTAATTCTCAATTACCGTGATGCCTACCCGTGGTGTAAGGGTAACTACGGCACGGTCAGCCCGTGGAAGCCCGAGCTTCACGGCAAAAACGCCGAAACATTTTCAAAAAAGGTTTTCTCACATTTTGACAACGGGCAGACTGACGGAATCTTTTGCTTCCAGACCCAGCAGACACCGGGCTTTGACGCCGAGGTCGGAATGGCTACCCCGAAAAAGCTGGATAAAGCTCTGCGCCCATACTATAAAAACATTATAGATACAATAAAAAATAACAAGAGCTGTCTTGCACGGGCAAACGTAATCTCGGGCGATTTTATGACCGAGGACTACTCAAAATGCCGTGAGATAATAAGGCTGAATCTTTTCAAAGATACGGTCAAGGAAGAGTGCAGGAGAATTTTTGAAGCGGAACTGGATAAGGATATATTATGAAATACGCTGTAATCGGAACAAGCTGGATAACGGAAGAATTTATAATGGGCGCTAACCTTGTCGAAGGGATGGAGCTTCTGGGCGTGTGCTCACGCAGTTACTCAAAGGGCAAGGCGCTTGCCGAAAAATTCGGCGCACCGAGAGTTTTTGTCGATTTGTATGACCTTGCACGAAATGCCGACGTTGAGGCGGTCTACGTCGCAAGCCCGAATTCCCTGCACTATGAGCAGAGTAAAATGCTTCTCAAGGCAGGCAAGCACGTAATCTGCGAAAAGCCGATAACTGTCGAGCCTGAGCAGCTTGCAGAACTGCAGTCTATCGCCGCCGAAAACGGTAAGGTCTATATAGAAGCGATAATGTATATGTTCAACCCCGTGCGCCCCAAGCTCAAGGCTTCTATGCAGGCACTGGGTAACATAACAAGTGCCCACTTCGATTTTTCACAGCTTTCCTCAAAATACCCCGCATACAAGCGTGGCGAAAATCCGAATATCTTCAATCCCGAGTTTGCAACGGGCTGCCTTATGGACTTGGGAATTTACTGTATTTACCCTGCGTTGGATTTGTTCGGATGCCCCAAGGATATATGGAGCACGGCACAGTTTCTGGAGAGCGGTGCGGACAGCAGCGGCACAACCGTTTTCAAGTACGATAAAATGCTGCTGACTATGACCTGGTCAAAGATTGCACAGGGCTTTTGCGGCAGCGAAATTCTTGGCGACGGCGGCACGGTTACGATTGACTCGATTTCACAGCTCAACGGTATAAAATTCTGCCGTAAGGGCGGTGAGCCTGTTGAGGTTGTGGGTGAAACGCCAAAGCACGTTATTATGTCACACGAGGCAAAAGCGTTGCTCGATTTTGCAACAAAGCCCGAAGAAACCGCCGGGCAGTACAATGAGGCAGCAAAAATGGCTCTGGCTGTCTGCACGGTGATGAAGAAAATAAGAACACAAAGCGGAATTAGATTTAAGGTATAAAAATTAAATAATAAATAATAAAGAATAAATAAAAAATAATTTCGGGTGTGGGCGAAGCCCACCCGCAATTTTGCATTCTGCACTTTGCATTTTGCATTTATAAAAAGGGAGTGAAATGAAATGAAGCTGTCACTGGTTGTGCCCTGCTACAATGAGGAGGGCAACGTCCGCCTTTTTCACGATACGGCGGCGGCAGTTTTTGACCACGAGGGCTACGAGTACGAAATGGTTTTCGTCAACGACGGCTCGAAGGATTCTACGCTTGAGAAGCTTAAGGAGCTTCACGCCGAATCCGACAAGAATATCCGCATAATCAGCTTTTCACGTAATTTCGGCAAGGAAGCCGCAATGTACGCAGGCATTCAGCACGCAAAGGGTGAGTACATCTGCCTGATTGATGCCGATTTGCAGCAGCGTCCGGAGGTCGTTGCCTATATGGTCAAGCGCCTTGAGGAAAATCCGGAGCTTGACTGTGTTGCGGCTTTTCAGGAACAGAGGGCGGATGATAAAAAGCTGTCGTTCTTCAAAACGAATTTTTATAAATTAATAAACAGCGTTTCGTCAACTGAATTTGTCCAGGGTGCAAGCGATTTCCGCACCTTCCGCAAAAACGTTGCCGAGGCCGTGCTTTCAATGGGTGAGTACCACCGCTTTTCAAAGGGTCTGCTTTCGTGGGTGGGCTTTAACACGGAGTATATTCCCTATCAGGCGCAGGAGCGTGCAACCGGCGAAACAAGCTGGTCTTTCAAGAAGCTGTTTAACTACGCAATCGACGGTATAATGGCGTTTTCAACTGCACCGTTGAGCCTTCCTCTTGTCCTCGGTGCGGCAGGCGGTGTTGTTTCCGTGCTCTATCTGCTGGTGAGAATTCTTGTTTGCGCTTTTAGCTTGTACGATTCTTTCGACCGTGGTTCGCTGATTGTTTTCCTCGTGCTGCTTTTCGGCTCACTTCAGCTTGTTTGTATAGGCATTGTCGGCAAATACCTTGCCAAAACCTATGAGCAGGGCAAAAACCGTCCGATTTATTTGGCCAGAGAGATTATAGAGCCCAAAGAGAAAAAAGATGAATGATGCTTTGTCGCTTGTTGCAGACAAACTGAATAATTGCGGTGCGCTGTTTTCGGCTGTAAGCGTTGAGGGTAATACCTATGTTGTCTTTGCCCTGCCTTACGCTCAGCTTGAAGCTCCGCCCGTGGGCTATGCGTTTGTGGACAGCTACTATGTCGCCTCAAACCGTGCCTATTTTCTGCGAAAAGAGCTTGCTTCCCTTCTTGGGGAGGCAGGCTTTACTGCTTTTGAGTGTAAGCACAGCTATAAGTACCTTGCAGTCGCTTCGGGGCTTGGATTCTGGCTGAGAAATACGCTTGTTGCAAACGAAAAATTCGGCTCAAGAATGGCGCTTGAAATTGTCGGAATTAAGGGCGTTTTCGCAAAAGAAATCACGCTGAATGAGCTTTATAAAACACCTGAAATTGCCGAAAAATGTGTGAATTGTACCGTCTGCCGAAAGCTGTGTCCACGCAAATGTATCGGCGAAAACGGCAGTTTTGACAAGGATAAATGCACCCGACACGGGCAGGATAACGGCTTTTTCGGCGATGAAGAGGCTGCAAAAGCTGCCGGAATTAACCTGTGGGGCTGCGATATCTGCCAGAGATATTGCCCGTATAACAAGCACCTTGAAACACGGGAAATGACCGAAAAAGAGCGTGAATTATTCCGTTTGGATAGCCTTTTTGAAGCGTTTTGGGCAGGCAAAAAGGGCTGTGAGCCGTACCGTAATATTCTCGGCGGCAACTACCTGCGCCCCACACGTTTGCTTACTCTTACGCTCAATGCAATGGCGAATTCAGCCAATAAAAATGACTATATTCCCCACGCCGAAAAAGCCCTTTCCCACCCCGATGAACGGGTAAAAACCGCCGCAAAACGGGTGCTTTCAAAACAGTAAAATTAACCGAAAATACTCAAACGGCAGGGCAAATGTCCTGCTGTTTTTTGTTTTGGGGCGCTAAATTGTAAACTTTTTGTAAACTTTTTAATTTTTGTACATAATCTGGGCTTGACAAACCCGTTCCGAACGCCGCAAAAATTATTGAAAAAATTGCCCCAAATTGTTGACACAGAGCCAAAAACTTGCTATAGTAAAACTGTATCAATATTTATAATACCGTATATGGGTGAATTATACCCAAACGCCACAAGATGTTGTTTTTGGGGCGTTTTTCGGGCTTGACAAACCAAGGCGGTATTATAGGCGTTGGTCAAAATTTAATTATTTTTTCAATTGTTTATTTGCCCCGGATTGTGGAGCATTTCCGCCGAGGAAAGGTGAAGCGGCAAACGAAAACGAGTATGAGGCGAAGGATTCTAATGCGCAAAGAATTCTTTTTATCGGTCGGTTTTCCGTTTGCGGCGTGCGTTTTCTTTTGCGGAACAGCCGTCGGGCGGTTGAAGGCGTGTGCAATTTTCCATTCGCACTTTAGCAGCGTTCTTTGCCGTTTCGCCGGTCGGGAGCATATTATTTTAAACAATTGCCGTTGCAAGGCAAAAGCGGCGAGCCAAGGTCAGACGGTTCGTTGCGGCCAAGCAGAATTTAAGACAATCGGGTATGTCATTCTGAACGGAGTGAAGAATCTTGATTTGTAAAGATCCTTCGCTGCGCTCAGGATGACACAGGAGTAGTTTTTGTTCTCCGTCCGTTGTCGGCGGTTGCATCGGCGGTTGGGTGTGCCCCGCACTTACCCGGAAATAATAAAATTGACATAGATAATTACAAAAATCTCTGTGTCGCAATTGATAGCTCAAACGGGCTCCCTTGCAAGGGAGCTGTCGAAGCGTTCCGCTTCGACTGAGGGTTGCGGTAAAAATTCTGTCAATCCTCCGTCACGGCTTTTGCCGTGCCACCTCCTTTCAAAAGGAGGTTGGGAGTGCGGCTAATCTTTACGGCACAAAAAATCTTGGAAACATTCAGGAGGAATGAACCATGAAAATTTTTAAGAAAGCGATATCATTGGTGCTTGTGTTTGCAATGCTTGCGAGCTTTGCAGGCATGACGGGCTATTCTCCCGCAAGCATCATTGCAGAGGCTGAATCGCAAACATTTACCGTAGGCGATGGTAAGTTTTCTGTTAAAATTCCGACAGTTCTGTACAAATCAATTGCAGACGGAACAGAGGCATCACATAGCAGTACAAGTACCGGAAAAGAGATAGCCGGCGACTATATTTTTACTGCGGCCAACAACCCGTATATGGCTCATAAGTTTACAAGGTTGGACGCTTCGATTATATGTTGGCAGGTTGAGTGGTCAATCAACGGTATGCCGTTCAGTGGCTTTTGGGGTTCTGTCACGGCTGACTCTGTTGATAGGGGTACACCTGCCAGTGCATGGACCTCTGATTATAGCTATATACTTGCTAGTGCCCCTTGGGGTACCCTCAGAGGCAAGGGCGGTTATAGCGATGTTAATGAAATAAGGTGTCGTATTGTTTACAATACAGTAACTGATACCGTTCACGATACGGCGAATAGAAAATATACCGAAGAGTGGTCTATTCCCGTTGAGTTTGCGCCGTCCAATCCCTCAAATAATACGTCATCAACAAAGCCGCTTGACTCAAAGTCAGGCATCAACCAGGCTACGATTGATATGCCTCCCGTTCTCTATATGAACAGCAACGGTGTTATCGTCAATTCAATCGGTTCATCATCTACAACAACAACACTCGATACAACTCTTGCTATTACTCTGCCCAGCGGCGTTACTTCCGCAACGCTTAAGGCAGTTGACTACGGCAGTGACAGCACTGTTTACAAAACATGGAACCTTGCTTCCGGTTCAAACAGTGTTGATTTCAACAGTCTGGCAGGTACTGCGCTTACCAATGGTAATCCCTACCTGTGCCTACGTTTGGATTATACGATGAATGTTGCTCACACACCGTATAATACACCAACAGGTAATATTCTTGACTCAACATACGATCAGGCATCTTCAGTAGGAAAGAGTGCATATTATGACAACACTTACGGTGACAAGTCTGCTCCCGATACTGTTACTGTAACCTATACTCAGTACATTGCTGCTTTTGTTACAACTCTGCCCAGATACTATCAGGTTGGTTGGCAGACTGACGCAGCTACAAAGTACTCCGGTGCTGAGCAGTCACTTGCCGGCGTTATCATGCTTGATATGGCTCCCGCACTCGCAACCGACGGTATCAACCTTTACGGTTCAATCAGAAGCGGCGAATCAGGTGACTACAGCAACGCTGCTTTGAGAGAGAACTGGCTTGAATCAAGAGGTAACCTCGGCCTTTCTCAGACTCAGAACAACGCACTTATCTGGTATAACTCAGAACAGAAAACCAGCTGTGGTAGAAACAGCGGTGTTTACACCAGCGGTCAGTTCTCATCCTCCGGTGCCAACAGCTCTAACAGAACGCTCGGCGGCACCATCTACTACGACTCAACAACAACTTCTGCCGTTAACCTCAACATGAAGTATGACTTTACTTCTTCCAATTATACTTGTGATAAGAATGAGTTAGAAGGCTTCTGGCTCACCTGGTACAGCGGCGGTGATAGACTCGGCTACGAAGTAATTCAGGACGGTGTCGCAGGCACATACCTTGGCGACGGCATATCTTCTCACGCCAACAGCAACGCTGCCGACAGCGGCGGTTTGGCAGCCTACGGCAATGTTGTTACCAAAACAGGCGGTACATACCCCAACAGCGGTATGAATTTCCAGTCCTCCGATACAACAGTTAACTTCAGCTTTAACCTTGCCAACGCTACAGCAGCCGGTACTCCCTACTGGCGTTGCGTTCAGCAGATTAACAGACCTGAATATTCCACATGGGGTATGGCAACAAACCTCAGATGTATTTGGGGCTTCCATATCGATGCTATAGCTGTTGACCGTGCTGCTGAGCACTATGTTATGACACAGGCAATCAGCAAGAACTTTGTTCAGGCTGAAATGGACGCAACATGGTGGAGCGAGTACAGAGACGAAGTTCTCTTCGGCTACTATGACTGCGGTGACCTGAGAAACTCCGGTGGCGTTGAAGGCCTGTTTGACGACAAAATAGCTAACGGTTATGCAACAGATGCCCCCGTTTACAAGACAGCGAACATTAGTGAGCTTGAGGCGGCAATCCTCCGTACGCCTGCTTACGACCGTGGTACATCACAGCGTGATGCTAACCTTGCTGCATTCGGTCTTGTCCCCGTAGGCTCCAAGTACGGCGATGTAATCGCTTACGCTGACGGTGGTGCTCAGTCAGTAGACCCTGCTGTACCCAATGCTACATACTACAACAACGACACAGCAGGTAACGGTCTCAACAATATCGATAATGCTGCCTATTACAGATATTCAGGTACATACTTCTATACTGATGAAACATGGAGACCCTATGCAACAGAGCGTTACTATGCGCTGAACATACAGAAATATCCGTCTGCTAATCTGGATGTTTTCTGGTACGGTGCAGGTTATATATACGGTGCCGGCGGAACATTCTGTTACTGCTATATGCAAAGCTACATTGATGCAACTACAGATAGGCTTAACACAGCTTACAACAATCTTGAACTGCGTACACTCGCAGAATTCAAGATGCGTAACGACAAAAACCCGTCTGATGACTATGACGGCGACGGTGTTGCTGATAACGTAACAGCCGGTAACGGTGCATGGGTTAAAGACAGCAATGGCAATCAGGTAATCGGTTACGATGCAATTATGGCTTACCTTGCAAGCCTTATCCCGACTGATACTTATACCTATTACACCACACTTTCCGATGCTAACGGCAACGGTAAGATTGATGCACTCGACCTTGACGGTGACGGCTATATTGACGACCTTAACCCGAGAACTGCTCAGGTTTACGACACCACTCATCTTGAAGCTCTTCTCAGCCAGATGCAGAGCAAATTCCACGAAGACGATACGGTTGTCGATATGGGTCTTGAGTTTGAGGCGTATATCGAAAACTTCCTTGCACTTGTTGAAATCACAAAGAGAAATCCTCAGAACGCTGATAACAGTGCTTGGACTGCAATTTTCACTTACCTCAACGGTACTTCTGTTGCAGGCGATCTCAGACCCAGCACAGGTCTGAAGGCTGTTAACTTTGTTGATGAGGTTTCCAAGGTCTACACACTCACAGACGCTCAGAAGAACAACTTCCAGAGCCTTATCGATACATACAACAGCGCTGCTGCAGTTGATCCGGTAACCTACGTTACAACACGTGATGCACTCTCTCAGGGCAGCATCAACACAGCAATCGGCAATTTCTTTGTTGCTCTTCAGGACGCTTTCCCGTCAATAAAGGTTATTGAAGGCGGCACACAGGCTAATAACATAGCGAAGGATCCCACTGCTGTTTTTGAAATTTATGCTCCCAACCAGAGTGTAAACATCACTCAGAGCATTTATACAGCTGATTCAATTGCTGCACTTGAGGCTGCAGTTAATGCAGAGCTTGGCACGAACAGCTATCAGTTCAGCACTACAACATGGCAGTCCCTTGTTGACAGATATGATACTATTGTCAACTGGGCTACCGTTCATGACGCAACAACCAACCCTGACGGCAAACTTGTAAGCAGCAAGGTTAATACAGACCGTATGGACATTGCCCTGCAGAACGCTCAGAATGCTCTGGCTGCAGACAAAAAAAGCATTTCTGTTACCTCTCCCGATGGGAAAACAACGGTAGCACACGATAAGTATACGCCCAAGTCTGTTGCCGAGCTCGAGTTTGTTATTGATCAGGCACAGAATATTGACAAAAATCAGCTTTACACAAACCAGCTTGCTGTCGATATGATTACATTCGCTCTTTGGGATGAATGTGATGACACAAAGGGACTTCTCCTTACCTCCGACACAGCACTTGCTCCCAGAACATGGAGCTACGATGCCAACGGTAACCCCACGGGATACACAGACGACTGGGGCTCAGTTATTATGAAGAGCTTCTTGTACGGTGAGCGTGTTGAGGAAGGTAATGGTACAGACGAAGGCTTGAAGCCCAACACAGCTTACTACGGCTTCCTTGAAGCTGAAATCAAGGGCAACACAATTATTAAGACTGTTACCAATGAGGAAACGGGCGAGACAACCACAACAGTTGACGACACCTATATCGGCACTGTATGGAACGCTGACGGTTCACTTATTCTCAACGATAACGGAACTCCGGTCGGCGACAGAATATTCAAAAACTGGAGCTCATATATGGATGCTTACGACGCCGCTGTTGCACTCTTAGATGCACAGGATAAGACTGTTGCTGAACAGAGCGTTATTGATGCGGCTGCAAAGCTCCTTTACGACAAGAGAAATGCTCTTGAGCTGATGAACCTTTACTTCCCCAACAATACTCAGGACTTTGAAACAGCCAAGGGCTGGTACAACGAGCTTTCCGCTTATGTACAGAAGACCGATGTTACAAGATACGGTTATGAATATGTTGATGTTACAGAAGATGTAACAGACGAAACAACAGGCGAGGTAACGACCGTTACAACAACTGTTTTCCAGAAGTCTGCTGACCCGCTTTCAAGTGTTGTACAGTCCGTTTATATCTACAACGGTGTAGATGCTGCGGTTGAAGCAGAGATTGAGTCCTTCAGAGCAAAGTACGCCAGCGAAAATTCAACAGAGAAATACGATTCTCTTGAAGCTGCTCAAACTCTCTACAACAATATCAAGGCAGCTCTTACCGACCCCGAAACAAACGCTCTCTATACAGTCAAAAAGACCAACGATGAATCCCTCACCGCAGGTATGAAAGACCTTACCGAGAACTACATCGCAGGTACTTGGACGGTAACGTATAACGAGGAAACAGGCGCTTCAACAGGTGTCTATGCAACTGACCTGCTTAACAGCACTCAGGCCGGTCTTCTTCAGACATACCTCACTAATGTTCAGAATAAGATTAACTCCAAGGAAGACGCCACAGCCGGCTTCGGCGGTGCACTCGGCGTCCTCACAACAATCGTATTCGAAGAGACCCAAAAGCCCGCAACTGACCTCCAGTTTGCTGAAGCGATGAAGTCACAGGTTGAAGGCTTCATGAATATGACGTTTGATATTCAGCTTCCAACCTTCTACAATGGCGGTAATGCGGTTACTGCACCTGTATTCGACCAGAAAATGGTTGCACAGTACAAGAATGATATAGAAACATTCTATGAGCAGACTTATGAATGGCCTGCCATTTACCAAATTCACGGACTTGAGGTAACAAAGAGTACAATTGGAACAACAAAAGACAACTATTTTGTTACCAAATATCCGTCCGGCGAAACAACAAACGCATTGGTATCAAACGCTACAACTGCACATAATAATAATGCACCTGATACAGATGATGTTGTTGACAATAAAATTTATGAACTGTTCACCGAGCTTGGCGCAATATCACATTATTATGAAGATATTCTTGCATTTACGAACAACTATCATACTGCTTCGCTTGCCTGGATTATTGAAAACGCATACAGCAAGACAGTTGAAATTGATGGACAGCTCGTTGAATTGATACTTGCGGACCTCAATGGTAACGTTGACGGTAATGAGGTTTCGTCGGGTTCAACAATAACCGTTGAAGATACTCTTCTTACAGCAATTAACAATGTTGATGTACCGATAGAACAACAGGTGCCTTTTATGGTTGAAATTAACTATGACGTCAGAAAGGCTCTGAACTCTGATTATTGGTACACCGAGGGTTATGATTGCTATGAAGCAGCTGACGGCAGAGCATATTACAACTACGGAGATTGGTTTAAGGACGACACTAAAACTACGTTAGATGATTATATGACTCTTGAAACCAACAAAGGCTATAAGGGGCTATTGAAGGCCCGATTCCAAACAATAAATTATGCAGAAATAGGTCAGCTTACAACTGCAAGTTTGGTAAACACACAAGCAAATCAAATTAAGAGTAACTGGACTTCGACAAAGGCAAATACTTTTGTGCTTCAAATTAATAACGCACAGAAGGTTATCACAGATGCAGCGGCAACAATTTATAAGGACATTCGTGCTCTTCAGCTTCGTCCTGCTACTGAGGCGTACAGAGATGTTTACAACACATATCTGAGCGTAATGGGTCTGCACGTTAATGACGGTGACTGGAATACTGGTTCGTTCAGCTCATATACAACAGCTGCTAATGTTGACTTCAAGTTCTACAATGTTTCTCAGGCAAGCAAGATTGCAAATATGTACAGCAAACTTGATGAAAGCGCTGTACCTCCCTACGGTATTGTTTCCAGAGGGCAATATGGTGGATTCCTTAGCTGGTATACGCAGGCAGATGAGTATGCAGACCAGACAAACAACCCCTGGGCTAAAATGGAGAAATTCATCACTGATTTCATTGATGGCGGCGCTACCATAACCATTGACCAGGCGGCTAAGGTCAACACTTACGGTGAGATAGACGGCGAAAGAACAATTAAAAAAATTCTGATTGATGACTATCTGTCAAAGCTTGAGTTTGACGATCTTGATTACGACAATTTGGATGCGGTTGTATCCGCTTTCCTCGGCGACAACCTTTCCGCAGGTCTTGCTGAAGTTAAGGGTACTCTTCAGAGCATGGGCTTTACAGTCGGTGGTAACTATGGAGGTAACTTCTATCCTCTGAATTACTATACCAATGAATCTTTGCTCGAGGTTGCAGGTATTCTGAGAAGCGAGGATATTCTTGCAGAAAACCAGATTATTGATGAAATAATAGGTGAGCCTGGCGAATATATGTGGCTAGGAAATTTCCCCACTGAGAAGATAAATGAATACACAGCAGGTCTTAAGGGCGCTTTCTATACCACGACAACTGATCAGAACCAAATTGACAGTTCAGATCCTACACACAACAGCGTATTGTTAGCTTTCCTTACTGCTCTCAATACACAGCTCGAACTCAGAGGCGTTAATATTGAAGGCTTGGTAAACCAAATAAACCGAGGCGATGCGGTAGTTCCCGAAAAGTATGATACTACTCAGCCTGCTTGGGACGAGTACGAAGCTGCACTTGCAGCCGCAAAGACCCTGCGAAATAATGCAGACGATTATGATATCAGAGACCAGGTAAGCGTAATTGATGTAGCAACAAGCAGACTTTCCGCAGCAATTGACGCTTTGGAAGAAATCATTCGCGCTGATGACTATGCTCCGTCTATGACGCTTAAGACATCGGTGAGCGCTGTTAAGGAATTCTACGGCAAGGAAGCTTATGCAGTTGCTCTTAATAAGGCTGACTCTGTAAGCTACACGGTTACTGAGGCAGATGGAAAAACAAATTACGATGCTCATCCCGAAGCCGGTACATTCTTCGTTCCCAACAGCAGCGGTTACTCGCTTATCGTTTACACCAACGAGCTCAATCCCAGAATTGTAATCAATCTTGAAGACCTTGAGCAGAACCTGAACGCAGATTCCGCCGGTGATCCTATATATCAGGATGCTGCAAAGCAAGAGTATATCGCTATTAAGGCAAAGAGAACAAGCGGTGTTACAACTAATGTTATTGCAGGTACTATTATTCCTGCGCAGGGCAGCACTGCAGAACAGTTGCAAATTATCGGTCAGACTGATGCTGCAACCGGCGCAGTTGAAGCAACCGCTAATAATGAAGTTACCGTTACAAACGGTTCTAACGTCAAGGGTTCGTCTGCTTTTGCAATTCTTGCTCCCATATTCAAGAGTGATAAGACCACGCAGGCTGCTGTTTACACAATTGAAGCCCGTGATGGTTCTGCAAGAAGTGTTGAAGGTGGAGAAATTCTTGGTAACCCGGCCAACAAGTTCGACTTCGGCACAGAGCAGGAGCCTATCGGTATCACAGTATACGATACAACCAACAGTACTCCGAGAATTTCAATTTACGTTTACTACTACGGCCTGAAGGCTGCAGACGGTACTGAAGAAGGTATCAATGCAGACGGTACAGCTCTTGCAACACCTGCAATTTCCGGTACGCACGTTCCCAGTGCTCTTCTTTCCGGTGAGCCCGGTTTCAAGGGCACAGACTGGAGAAACGGCATTCTTCTTCAGAGACATTTCTCCGATTCTCACAGAGTTTGGGAATACGTTTCCGAGATTAAGCAGAATGAGAAGAAGCAGTATAACGTAAACGGTACACAGGTTCCGCTTTACAACGACCCGACCTTCGGTCAGCTTAACACAGGTAGCTTCTACTATGTGCTTGATGAAAGTGTTGCGGCAGATGCAGATGTTATAGCAGCGTATAACAACAGCAACAATGCAGTTGCAGGTTGTATGGACTATGACAGAGCTACAGCCGCAAAGGATTTGATGATCAGCAAAATCAATGCAAAAGACTCTACTGTATTCGATGCTATGAAAGAGTCCGGCAGACTTTACAACTATGGTGACTACTATACCGATGAGTACGGCAACGTACTGTACAATGGTAGCGAACCTCAGTGGATCAACTGGGCACAGTCACTTAACAATAAGGTTGAAAACGGCGACCTCGTATTTGTTCACGTTGTTGACAGATGGGGTAACGTTGTAAACAGAATTGTTGAGATTACTAACCTTGATAAAAAAGCACCGCAGGTGAAATCTGCTACATCCGGTGAAGTTTCTATTAACGAAGCAGGCGGATCAGGCATAAAGGATATCACAGTTCACAACGGTGATTTCAGCCTTGGTAAGTTTGACTACGAGATTAATCAGAGCCAGAAGCTTACAAATGGACAGGTTGCTAACAATGCAACGGTAGAATCCGCCGACGATACATTAACCATAAAGGGTCTTGTTCCCGGTAAGTTGTACTATATAGGTGCATATGATAACGCAGGTAATGCAGGCTCTACACCCGTTAATGCAAGTAGTGATGGTAAGATTGCTCTTACTATCACAGTTGAAGATGATCGCGTTGAAACCGGCGAGGAAAACGGCGTTACACCTAACAGCACAACCTTCACACTCAACGGTACAGATACAATCATTCTTAACTCCGGTGAGGCATCATCTGTTATAAATGCAGATATTGAAGGCAATGTTTTTGCTAACCGATTAATCAAGCATCTCATTACAACGCTTGATACAGTAACCGGATTGAAGACTGTTTACCAGGACGGCACAGTTGAAGAATGGACATCATCCAATGCAAGAGTCAAGGATAATGGCGACGGTACATTAACTTGGACTATCGGGCGTAACTTTGCAGAAGGCGAACATAACTACAAGGTTTACGCAAAGGTTGACGGTGAATACGAAAAATTCTATGCACCTGCCAATTTCTTCGCAACAAACAAATCTGTAAGAATTACTTATAGAGTATCTGGTCCGGGTAACACAGTGCTTGTCTATGGTGGAGCCAGCGGAATCAATAACCCCAACTATAATTCACTTACTGTACCCTACGGTTCAAAGGTTACTATTACTGCTGAAACCAATATAGAGGGTTGTGAATTCTATTACTGGATTAACAACACAACAGACAGGATTATCAGCACAGCAAATGTTCTTGAGTTTAAGGCTGTTGCCAATGTTGACTACATTGCACAGTTCACCAACAACTCAACATACACAGACGGTAAGAAATTTGTCGTTTATGTAAACAACGCCAAGAACGTTATCGAGAGATTCGAGCTTGCTGACGGTGATAGCTACACGGTTCCCACGGGTCCTGTTCTTCCCGATTACACCTTCATGGGCTGGAGCATGACAAAGGCTGAGGTTCTTGAAAGTGATAAGGACACAATTATTGTTGAACCGATTTACGAGCTTAACGCTTCCAACACGGTTACAATTACCCAGGGTAACTACACCGCAACCGGTGCAGGCACATACACAGCAGAGGATAACCAGAGAGCTGTTGTTACAATCAGCACAAGCGCTAAGGACGGCGACGGTAAGGAGTTCCTCTACTGGCTTGATGCTGATACTGATGAAATCATTTCCTACGACAGAACATACTCCTTCTTCTGTGTTAAGGATACTGAGCTTACACCCGTTTACGGCGATGCCTCAACAATTACTGCTGAGCCCATTGTCAGAATTACAGAGGTTAAGTTCAACGCACTCAGCGGTAAGGTCAGCTTCTTTGCTGAACGTTCTGTACCCGAAGAGTTTGTGATTCTTCAGACAGGTATCGTTGTTACCAAGACCGAGTCCATCGGAACAAACGAGGAAGTATTTGTTGTCGGCGGCACATCCACCGCAGCAGGTACCTCAACAAGCACCGCAAACAACGGTTACTACAGCGCAAATACTGCTGTTGCAACAGGCCAGACAGTCTGGGCAAGAGCATACGTTATCTACGAAACCGCAGACGGTGAAATCTTTGAGGCATACGGCCCCGTAGTTTCATACACGGTCGACTAATCCCTAACTAATGTTACAGCGTGCCGACTAAACCCCGGCACGCTGTTATACTTTAAAATTAAAACTATAAAGCTTTTGCTCCGGAGGTACACCATGGCAGCAATTACAGCCTTTTTTGAATCATTATTTATTAAAATTCTTACATTCTTTATCGGTCTGCTCGTTGCGGTTCCGATGCCTGCTCATATTTACGATGCTCCCAAGGGAGAAACCTTTGACGTAAAAATTATGAGCTACAATGTCTATGTAATGGGTACGGGCGAAAAGAGCCCCGAAAACAGAACTCAGCTTGTTGTAAAAACAATCCGCTCTGAAATGCCCGATTCTTTCGGCCTTCAGGAGGCTGATTGGGGCTGGGTGAGCCGTATCAGCGAGGCTCTGCCCGAATATGCCTGGGTCGGTGTTGGCAGGGACGACGGCGAGCAGGGCGGTGAGTTTTCACCTGTGTTTTATCTGAAGGATAAGTACAGCCTTAAGGATTCGGGTACGTTCTGGCTTTCAAAGACACCCGAAAAGCCCTCCAAGGGCTGGGACGCAATGATGAAGCGCATTTGCACCTATGCAGTGCTTGAGGACAAGGAAACGGGCAGGCGCTATGCGCACTATAATGCTCACTTTGACCACATGGGCAGAAACGCCCGTGTAAACAGCGCCGAGCTTATTATTGAAAAGACAGCAGGCTACGAAATTCCCGTTGTGCTTACGGGTGATTTTAACTGCGATGAGGGCTCAGCACCCTATAATACGATTGTAAGCGGCGGCTTTGCCGACACAAAATATATCGCTAAGAACACAATGGATATTGGCTCCTTCCACAACTTCGGTATGAACGACGTTTATGACGGAAGATCACCGATTGATTTCATTTTTGTTTCAGCAGGCAAGGGTTATGCAACAAGCTACCGTGTGCTTGACGGAAAGGTTGACGGAAAATATTCTTCTGACCACTTCCCCGTTGTTTCCGAAATTCAGCTTTGCTATGAAGAAGAGCTGACAGAGCAGCTGAGAGTAATGTCATATAACCTCCGTTTCAGCGATCCGCTTATGCGCCTTACAGGTGTAACGGGTGTTATAAATCAAGTTGCTCCCGATGTGCTCGGTACTCAGGAAGCAACACCCGAGTGGATGCAGTATCTCAACATTGCCTACGGCGATGTTTACGGTGCAATCGGTGTCGGCAGAGATGACGGCGCAAATGCAGGTGAATATGCCGCAATTTTCTACAGAAAAGACAAGCTCAAGGTTGTTGACAGCGGCACATTCTGGCTTTCCGAAACACCCGATGTTCCTTCGGGCAGTTGGGATACAGCCTGCTGGAGAATCTGCACATGGGCTGTGTTTGAAAGACTCAGCGACGGCAAGCAGTTTGCCCACCTCAACACCCACCTTGACCATGTAAGCGAGGAAGCACAGCTTCATCAGGCGGCTATGGTTATCGAAAAGGCAAAGAGCTATGATATTCCCGTTGTAATTACGGGTGATATGAATGTCACGCCCGATTCATCCGTTTACGCTGCTTATACCGCAGAGTTTGTCGACTCAAGAGTTGATGCTCCCGTGACTGATGACTACCCGACCTACAACGGCTTTGACGAAAAGCGTGCAAAGGAAGATATGCCGATTCTTGACTACTGCTTCAATAAGGGCTTTACAGCACAGAAGTTTGACGTTGTTGAGGGCAACTACTCTTCCGACCACTTTGCAATCTGGGCAGAGCTTTCATTTGCAGGCGAAGAAAAATAATGAAGAGTGCAAAAATAATTCTTGCTTCCGCTTCGCCGAGAAGGCGTGAGCTTTTAGCGCAGGCCGGCTTTGAGTTTGAGGTAATCACCTCGGATGTTGATGAGGTTGTTGACCCGAGGCTCACACCCGAAATGCTGGTAATGAGCCTTGCAAAGCAGAAAGCGCAGGCGGTTGCGGTCAACTACGAGGATAGTGTCGTAATCGGCTCGGACACCGTTGTTGTGCTTGACGGCAGGGTATTAGGCAAACCGAAGGATGAAGCGGATGCTGTTCAGATGCTTGAAAGCCTTTCGGGCAGAACGCACGAGGTTTATACGGGTGTCTGCATTACTTACGGCGGTGAAACACACAGCTTTTTCGAGTGCACAAGGGTTAAATTCTGCGAGCTTGAAGCGGAGCAGATTAAGGCCTATGTTGCAACCAAGGAGCCTATGGATAAGGCAGGCGCATACGGAATTCAGGGTAAGGGCTGTGTGCTTGTTGAGGGTATTGAGGGCGATTACTTCAACGTTGTCGGCTTCCCCGTGTCACGCTTTTGCCGTGAGTACAAAAAACTGGTTGACAAGCAGTGAAAAAGTGATATAATAAACCGTGATTTGAAATTGAGTTTCAGTTTCAAATCACGGTGTTTGTTTTGTTTAATAGCAATCATACTTACCAATATTAAGCCGAAAGGTGAAAAAATATGTCGCAGTACAATACAAAGCAGGGCGAAACGCTGCTTCGGTTTTTAAAGGAAAACAACGGCAGGCATTTTACCGCCGCAGAAATAGAAACACAGCTTGCCATCACGGGTGAAAAGCTCGGCAAAGCTACCGTTTACCGTAGGCTTGACCGCCTTGTGGAGGAAGGTCTTGTGCGCCGTTTTGTGGCGGACGATGCAAAAAGCTGTTGTTACCAGTACATAGGTGACGGGAACTGTAAGGAGCATTTTCACCTGAAATGCTATAAGTGCGGCGAGCTGATTCACGTTGAGTGCGACTATCTCGATAAAATGCAGGCGCATATTTTTGAGCACCACGGTTTTACTGTGGACAGAGAAAAAATTACAATCTGCGGAGTGTGTAAAAAATGCAGCGTTTGATTAAATTAATGTCACTTTTGCTGTGCCTTGCCCTTGTTCTTGGTTTTACGGGCTGCGGCGAGGGTGCGCAGAATGAGGAAAAAAACGATAAAATAAGTATAGTCTGTACGCTGTTTCCGCAGTACGATTTTACCCGTCAGCTTGTCGGTGACAAGGCTCAGGTTACTTTGCTTTTAACTCCCGGTACGGACAGCCACAGCTACGACCCCAGCCCCGTTGATATGGTTAAAATCAACGAGAGCGATTTGTTTGTTTATACGGGCCAGGTTATGGAGGGCTGGGCGGCAGAGGTTGTCGGCTCGCTGAACGAAAGCGTTGCGGTTTTAAGTCTGCCCGAAGCCAAAAGGCTCAAGGAAAATGCGGCTGATTATTCAAGCCACGTTGAAGAGGAGCACGACCATTCGGCTGACCCGCATATCTGGACTTCTCCCGTAAACGCTATGCTTATTGTCAGGGAAATCTGCGATAAAATATGCGAAATCGACCCTGCAAACGAGGAGTTTTACAGGGGCAATGAAGAGATATATCTTAAAAAGCTGGAAGAGCTCGACAGCGCAATCCGTGCCGTTACGGACAAGGCGAAAAATAAAACAATAGTTATGTGTGACCGCTTTGCTTTGACTTATTTCTGCGAGGAATACGGGCTTGACCACATTGCTGCCTTTGATGCGTGTACATCCAATACTGAGCCGAGTCCTGCTGTTATAGTTGAAATAACAAAGGCGGTTAAGGAAAAAAACATTCCTGCCGTTTTCTGTGCGGAGCTTTCCAACCGCAAGGTTGCCGATGCCGTTTCATTGCAGACGGGGGCACAGGTGCTTGAGCTTCACTCCTGCCATAACCTTTCGGCAGACGATTTTAACGCAGGCGAAACCTACATTTCGCTTATGTACCGCAACGTAACTAATTTAAAAACAGCTTTAGGTGTAAACTGATGGAAAAAATTGTTGAAGTAAAAAATTTAACAATGAGCTATGAGCGCATGGAGGTGCTCAAGGGCGTCAGCTTTTCGCTCGGACAGGGTGAATGGCTGAGCATTGTCGGCGAAAACGGCTCGGGCAAAACCACTCTGCTAAAGGGCATTGCCGGTCTGCTTCCGCTTAAAGAAGGAAGCGTTTCCTTTGGCGGCGGTGTTACGAGAAAAACTGTGGGCTATCTGCCGCAGCAGACGGCTGTTCAGCGTGATTTTCCTGCCTGTGTGCACGAAGTTGTGCTCTCGGGCTGTACGGGCAGTATGTTCGGCTTTCACACCCGTGCGGATAAGCACCGTGCACACGAGGCAATACACGAGCTGGGCATCGAGGAAATCCACCACAGACCGTACTGCGATTTGTCGGGCGGTCAGCAGCAGCGTGTGCTGCTTGCCCGTGCGCTTTGTGCAACGGAAAAGCTGCTGCTTCTCGATGAGCCCGTAACGGGTCTTGACCCGCTTGTTTCCGCTGAAATGTACGCTTCAATCCACGCTCTGAACAAGAACAGGGGAGTGGCGGTAATAATGGTTTCGCACGATATAGCAGGTGCGGTAAAATATTCGGATAAGATTCTTCACATCGGCAGTTCGGTTGAATTTTTCGGTACAACCGAAGAATATCTCGGCAGTGAACTGGGCAGACGTTTTGCAGGAGAGTAAGGTGAGTATTAAGTGGCAAAGGAAATAATTGCGGATTACACAAGCGGTAAAATAGGCAGTCAGCTTCTGCGCTTTTCCGTGCCGTTTATGCTTTCCAACGGTCTGCAGGTGCTCTATTCGCTTGTGGATATGATAGTTGTCGGCAAATACGTCGGCAGTGCGGGTCTTTCAGCAGTTTCAACTGCAAGCCAGATATTCACTTTTATGACTATGCTTGCGCTTGGCTTTTCAAACAGCGCTCAGGTGCTCATAGCGCAGTATATCGGCAAGGGCGAGCGTGAAAAAATCGGTTCGGTTGTGTCAACGCTTTTTATAATTATTACAGCCTTTTCTGCGGTGATGAGCGTAGTCGGTCTTGCCTTTGGCAGAAGTGTTTTAACGCTTCTCAATACACCTGATGAAGCGTTTGAATTAGCCGTTGATTATACCGTGGTTTGCAGTATAGGTATATTTTTCTCCTACGGCTACAATATGGTTTCCGCAATTTTCCGTGGAATGGGTGACAGCAAGCACCCATTTGTGTTTATCCTCATAGCTTCGGCAATAAATGTTGCGCTGGATATTTATTTTATAAAGTATCTCGGCTGGGCTACTATGGGCGCAGCGCTTGCTACGATTATCGGTCAGGCGTTTTCATTTGTTGCGGCGGTAATTTTCCTTATAGTCCGCCGTGACAGTCTCGGTTTTGAGGTGAATAAAGACACGTTCAAGCCCGACAAAACAAGCGCAAAGCTGCTTGTCAAGCTCGGCATACCCTACGCTTCGCAGTCCTGTGCGGTAAATCTTTCAATGATGTTTGTAAACAGCCTTGTAAACGATGTCAGCGTTGCGGCTTCTGCCGTATTCGGTGTCGGCGTAAAGGTTGACGATATAGTAAATAAGATTACCCAAGGCATAGCCTTCGCTTCTTCAACAATGTGTGCGCAGAATATTGCCGCAGGCAACAAAAAGCGCACGGTTAAAATCTCGCTCACAACGGGCGGCTACTGCGCAATTTTCTATGCGATTTTTGCAGTGATATTAGTTCTTTTCCACGAGCCGATTTACGGAGTTTTCACCGATGACCAGGCGGTTATTGAGCTGTCGGAGGTTTTTGTTTCCGCAATTCTTTGGAGCTTCCCTGCAATGACGCTTATGCGCACGGGCTTCGGCTTTTTAAGAGGCTTGGGCAACGCAAAAATAACGCTTGCCTTTGGCCTTACGGACGCACTTGTGCTGCGTGTGGGCTTGAGCTACCTGTTCGGCATAGTTATGAATATGGGGCTTTACGGCTTCTTCCTCGGCTACGGCCTTGCTGCCTTCGGCACGGGAATACCGGCGTGCCTGTATTTGTTCTTCGGCAAGTGGGAGAATTACAAACTGATAAAATAATAAATAAGAAAAAACAGCGTATCTGCACAAAAAACAGATACGCTGTAATTGCTTGAGTAACAAAAATTTACTTGTTGATAAACTTAACGGCTGTGCCGTATACGATAACCTCTGCTGCGCCCTGCATAACAGCAGAAGAAGCATAGCGGATATTCACAACGGCATCTGCGCCCAGCTCTTCAGCTTCGGCAACCATTCTTTTTGTGGCAAGTGCCCGTGCTTCGTTCATCATTTCGTTATAGGCTTTAAGTTCGCCGCCTACCAGAGTTTTAAAGCTCTGTGTGATATCTTTGCCGATATTCTTGGACTGAATTGTGCTGCCCTTTACAAGGGAGAGAGTCTCCAGCTCTTTACCGCTGATATAATCAGTATTTACTAATATCATCTTCTTCACCTTTCTTTATCTCGTTTATTCTTTCTATGCAAACCTTGACCATTACTGCCGAAATCACAACGGGGAATATGCCGAAAGCGTATTTCCAGATACCGTCAAGCAGCGAAATTAAAAAGCCAAAGTAAACAACGTAATAAAGTATCACCAGTACGGATATTACAACAGGCGCAATCATTTTCCTTCGATGATTTTTCAACTTTATCACCCCGTCAGATTCTTATCTTTGAAATAATTATATCACACTTATTATATAATTACAATCGGGCAAGAGTGGTTCTGAAAATAATTGGTGATAATAGTAACAGATAATAAATAAGAGATAACTGATATTTTTTATTCTTGAAAATTTTTTTAAAAATCTCTTGACATTTGGAATTTAAATGGATATAATATACTTCGTCGTTGGGGAATAGTGTAACGGTAGCACGACAGACTCTGACTCTGTTTGTTGGGGTTCGAATCCCTATTCCCCAGCCAAAAAGAAACGCTTAAAACCTTGGGTTTTGGGCGTTTTTTGCTTTTGTTATAGCTCAACAAGATTATCATTCTAACGGATTTCTAACCAGAATTTCACTCAACCTATTGGCAAGAGCTTCTTTATTCTTTGTTTGGATATGTGCGTAAATATTTGCAGTAGTACCATAATCACTATGTCCTGCCCATTCTTGCAAGAACTTCATATCAACACCTGATTCTAGCAGCAAACTAATGTTTGTGTGCCTCAGTTCATGGAATTTAATTCTTCTTAACCCCCATTGCTTTAACAATTTAGGGAATTGAGCGGATACATATTCCAACGCAATTAAATCTCCGTTATTACGAACGCAAACAAAATCATCCCATTTATGATTGTAATTCTGGTCTGTGGATTTATTAAATGTCTGCTTGTTTTTCACTTCTAATAGATGAGCAACAAGAGGTTCTGGCATTTTTAATGTTCTTAACGAACTACTTGTTTTCGCCGTTGCTTCAAACCTCATATCTTTAACTCTGGTGGTTTCGCCTTTATCTTTTACTGTGCCTCTAATGGAAAGTGTATTGTTGCCAAAATCAATACAATCCCATTTTAAGCCTATGATTTCGCCGCGGCGCAGACCAAGCCAAACGGCAAGCATTATTACGGTTTCGAGGTTAGAACCTTTTGCTTTATCCAATAAAGCTATAGTTTCATCCGCCGTGTAGAATTGACCTATATGTTTTTCTTTCTTTGGCAAATCTACTTTTTTATCGGCCGGATTAAATCTAATCCGTTCCATCTTTACTGCATAATTTAGAGCCTTGTGGATGTTTGCATGGTAATGGTGAACTGTGTTAGCTGAAACACCATCTTTTTCAATCTTGTCGTTGTAAAATCTTTGCAGATGATAGGGTTTTAAATCGCACAATTTAATTTTACGCGCATCAAAATAAGGACAAATGGAATTGTAAATAGTTTGGCGATATGAATAATAAGTATTAGTACTGATATTGTGCTTGGTGGTTTCAAGCCAATCTTTCAAAAACTCAGAAAAAAGCATATCGTTGTCATTGCAAGCTATTTTCTCTTTATATTCTTGCAAAACTTCTATACATTTCTCTTTAGCTTTTCGTTTATTGTTATTCTTCCATAACTTCCAACATCATCCTGGCTCCCAGCTTGAAGCTGTTCTGGAAGATCAAGCAATTTGTAATGGTTTGATATTCTCGCACACAATCGACGTATTTGTCGAACAACTCTTTCTGCTCGTCTGTCATAGTGGATTTGAGTTTTTCTTAGTTCTTGCAAATCAGCTCCAGTAGCTTCCTTGTATTCTTTGCAAGAGGATGTGTCACACTCGGTTGGTTCGATATTGCCATACCAAAATTCTTCAAGAATTCTCATAACACATTCTCCTCGTAGAACATTTCACGGAGAATGATCTCCTCCGCTCGATTGCGAATGCTGTTCATAGCTCCAACCCATGCCATCTGATCGTGCTGCTTCATGCACTCTGTCACGCCCTTAGTAGCTTTCATTTGCTCAGAGATAAGTTCAAGGCGGCGCTGTGCCTGCTCGTTCAGATCAGCCAGATACATCCACAGTTTACCGCTAAGGCACAGGTCGTTAAAATGGATGGGATTGTGCTCCTTGATATAATCTCTGTGTATACGCCCTCAACGACCAATGGGTAAGGCTTCCTCTGGTAAGCGAATATCGGGAATATAGCAATCACCGCAATGGATATAGTTCAGTTCCTGCATCATATGTACCTCCACAAAAGCGTTTTACGGGTAAAAAAAGAAGCGATATTCAGTTATCAAACCAAGTATCGCTAACTTTTGTTTAGCTAACCCCGTCTGACAGATGCCGTAAAATAGTTAGATTTTTAGTTTAACTGTTTTACGAGCACCCGCCATTACATGGGCGTTGTCCGTATGAAACAGTACCTGAGGGTGATGACGATATGCTTTGGTTTATGGAGCTATTAAAAATGGACATCATCCCGCAAGATGATGTCCTGTTGAAAACTTTGTTATTTAAAAAGTAACTAATGTTTAAACAGACAGTAACCGCACACAATACACATTTCAGCCGGTTGCAATTACTTTTTCAAACACACATCACAACCGTTTTTTGTTATACTAAGTTTTATCCGTTTACAGCTAGTTTCACCTGCATTATATCATATTTTTTGTTTCTGAACAGATATTTGTCCAATATTTTTTATCTTTTTGTATTTTTAATTGCATTTAGTTCTTCATTTAACGTTTTTTGATTAAAAGTGATAATCATATTCGTGAATCGCCCCTATAGTGTATGAAATATTGGCAACCTTTTTGGGACGACTAGGGCATCGCTCCCTATGGTCGATAATCGATTCTACATTTATAAAGACCTCGACAAACTATATTTGTCAAACACTTTTCCAAATGCTTGCATTATTATTTTTTATATGTTATTATATGCTGGTATAATAATCTACCGAAAGGATGTTACACCTATGAAAAAAGCATTAGCACTTGTTCTTGCTGTTGTTATGCTGTTCACCTGCAGTGTTATGGCTTCGGCTGAGGACAACAGCTCCGTTCTCCGCTTTGACGAGAACGGCGAATTCACAATTTTCCACCTTACAGACTGTCAGGACGATTATCCTGCAAGCGAAACAATGCTTCAGTTTATCAACCATGTTCTTGAAAAGTATGACCCCGACCTTGTAGTTCTCGGCGGTGACAACTGCGTTGAGGATAAGGGCAACGAAGAGGCTGCTATTGAAGAGCTTGTAAAGCCCTTTGTTGACCACGAAACATATTTTACTCTCGTTTTCGGTAATCACGACCGTGAGTACGGCCCCGTAGAAGAGCAAATCAACAACAATGCGAAGCTTCTCAGCTACTACAAGAAGGCAGGCGGCAAGTACTGCCTTGCTTATGATGCTGTTCCCTCAATGAGCGGTGTAGGTACACACAACCTTCCCATCCTTGCTTCCGATTCACTTAAGGTTGCTTACAACCTTTATATGTTCGATTCCGGTACAAGCGGTTACACAGATGCAAACGGTAACGGCGGCTACGAGTGCGTATGGGAAGACCAGGTACAGTGGTTTGAAACCGTAAACAACACCTATACCACACTCAACGGCGGCAAGGTTATCCCCTCAATGGCTTTCCAGCACATTATCGTTGGTGAGATTTACGAGGCTCTCTACAAGGAAAAGTCAGAGGTTGCTATCAGCCTTGACAGCAGATTTGTCAACGGCAAGGAATACGACCTGACTATGGCAGACCTTTCCGCTATCAAGGACGGCTTCCTTCTTGAAGCTCCCTGCCCCGGTGTTGAAGATTCAAGACAGTTTGAGGCTATGGTTGAGCAGGGCACGGTTGCCGTTTTCTCCGGCCACGACCACATCAACACATTCACAGTGGAATACAAGGGTGTTGATATTGTCAACACACCCGGCTGCACCTTCCACTCCTACGGCCACGATTACAACAGAGGCGGCCGTATAATCACTCTCCACGAGGGCGAAACAGCATACGGCTCCGAGGTTCTCCTTCTTGCAGAAGAAGCAATGGAAAACAGCGATATTGAGCTCAACATCTTCAGCAAGATTTTCGGTATTCTCATCAACAGAATACTCCTTGCATTCTTCAACCTTTTCTAAAATAACCTTTCCGAGAGGAAGATTAATCTATGAAAAACAGAGCAATTAAAATCTGCGCCTGTATTCTCGGCACGTTAACGGCTCTTTCCTGCCTTTGTGCTGCGTTTACGGCAAATGCCGCAACCCTGCCCGAATTCACCGTAAGCGACCTTTATCAGGTTCGCCCGGGTGACACAATCAGCGTTGAGGTTAACGTAAACGAAAACAGAGGCTACTGCGCAGGCGAATTTCTGCTTGAATACGACTCTGCCGTGCTCACTCCCGTGAGCATCACAAGGGGAGAGGCTTCAAGCGAGTACTTTGCTTCAAACACAGAATACGGCAACGGTCAGGTTTTCTTCGCCGTTATCAGCGAGGAGCTTATGAGCGCCGAAGGCAACGTTGCAACCGTTACCTTTGAGGTTGATGACAACCTTGTGGTTTACGGCGGTGCAATCGAACTGAGCGTAAACTCCCTTGTCGGCAATATTTCATCCGGCTACGGTCTTAATTCCGTGCGCAGCACCGTAAACGGCGGTGACCTGTATATCGCAAAGGAAATTACCGTTCCTGCCGAGAAGCTCGGTGTCTTTGCAGACAGCAACGGCTTTGTTCTCTGCGGCACAAGCATTGACAATATGGTTCAGAGCGATATAAGCAAAAACTTTGCTTCACTCACAACAAAGTATTACAGCGCAAACGGCACGGCACTTTCTGCTGCAACCAGGCTGACAACGCTTTGCACAATCAAGGTTACAAGCGGCAGCAGAACCAACACCTTTGTTGTCAGCGTAAAGCAGGATGTTGACGGCAACTACAAGCTCGACGGTGAGGACGCATTCATCGCAGGTCTTGTCGCAAGCGGTATGCTTACTGAAGAGGAACTCGGCAAAGCACAGTCCAACGCCGCAGATGCCGACGGCGACGGTGACATCGACGCAGAAGATTTTGCAATTATGGAAGCCAACGGACTGAAATAAGTTTTAAAGTTTAAACCACCATAACATCGGCTGATGCTATGGTGGTTTTTTGTGTCTGTCGATTTGCACGATTAACGTGCTCGATATATTTTGCTTTGTAAAATTCTATATAAACTCGCTTTGCTCGTTTTTGATATGAAACAAATCCGTAAGGATTTATTTCGAGGAATGCGTGAGCAGGCAGACACATTCAAGCGTCGTTTCATTGTCCCAACTCAGGCCAATAATTTCTTCCCCTTCGTAGAAAAGGGGAAATCTGAACTGAATACGCTTGAGTATTCGACCGTTCGGGGTTTCGGTTGGATAAATCTCAATCTTTTCAACGAAACTGCCCAGAAATGTCTTCTTTTCCTTATCTGTAAATTTATCATAAAGCTTATCAAAATACAAGAGATACTTGTAAACATTGTCGCTTGAAATCTTCTGAGCAATAAGAAAATCTATTCTTGCCTGAAGCTCGGCGATTTCTTCCTGAGCAGCATCAATTTTATCATAGAAATCATCAAGCCTTGCCTGCATATCTTCGTATTTTTTATCGTAGTGCTTATCCGTTACATCAAGGGAATCCATCTGCTGTCCGAGTCTGTCTTTTGCTGATATGAGCTGTCGCAGAGCCTTTTGCAGGTTTTCCATTTCTGCATCCAATGCTGAAGTGTCAACACGTGAATCAATTTTCTTACGCAGTGCAGCCTCAAAATCCGGATTGTTAACAACCTTTCTTATTGTTTCTTCTACTGCTTTATTGACCGTTTCCTGATTCCACTGTCTGTCATAGTTGCAGCGCACACCGTTGACTTGCTTTCTGTGTTTGCAGGCATAGAAATAGTAGTCTTTGTAGTATGTTCCGTCGTCCTTCTTCTTACGGTTTACATTGCCGTAAAGATTCGCATCACAAACAGGGCATTTAATAATACCCGAAAGAAGATGTTCATGCTCAAGCTTGTGCTTTTTATCTCTCTTGTGTCCGGTTTTCTTTCTCTTCTTTTGTGCCTGAAGCCAGAGTTCCTCAGATACTATTGCTTCGTGAACTCCGTCATAAACAGGGAAGTCAGTCTGACTGACTACGTGGTATTCTTCGTGCTTACCTGCAATCTTTTCGGTTTTTCTTCTTTGAAAAGCTATTTTTCCGCAATATACGGGATTGTCAAGAACTCCTTTTATAAAAGATGGTCTAAAATACTCCCTTGTGTTGTTCTGACGCATTTTCTTCTTAAACCCGTTATCGTTGAGATATTTTGCAATTCCGTTAATGCCCACGGTCGTATTTACAAACTTATCAAATATTATACGGATAACCTCAACCTCATCTTCGGCAATTTCAAGTTTTCCGTCAACGAGCTTGTAACCATATGGTGCAAAGCCGCCGTTCCACTTGCCCTCACGGGCTTTTTGGAGTCTTCCCTCCATAGTCTGAACACGGATATTGTCTCTTTCAAGCTCGGCAACTGCCGAAAGAATCTGAATTATCAGTTTACCTGTGCCGTGAGAACTGTCAAGTCCGTCTTCGGCACAGATAAGATTAACATTGTAATCCTGTATTTTCTGCAAAGATGTAAGCACGTCGGCGGCGTTTCTGCCAAAGCGCGAAAGCTTGAAAACAAGGACAAAAGAAACCTTGTCCTTGCCGCTTTCAATATCTTTTAACATCCTCTGGAACTCGGGGCGACCCTGAACATTCTTGCCGGAACGGCCCTTATCGGAATATTCACCGACCACTTCAAGCTCCTTGAATTCGGCATATTTAAGCAGGCGTGTTCTCTGCGCTTCAAGGCTGAAACCGTCCACCTGCATTGAAGTGGAAACTCTTGTGTAAATATAGCATCTTTGTTTCATATAACGCCTCCTTGTCTCACTTGATAGATGTTGTTTTATGTCCCAACTTAATTGTAGCGCGCATTGAACTGTGAGTCAAGGCCGCTTTTATTCAGGAAAATCAATATCTTTTCCGTATTTTTCAATCATCTTCGCAAAGAAATCTATAAATCTTTCAAACTCAGCTGCATAGACTTTTTGCTGATCAAAATTCTGTATTTTTGTGTTTATGTTAGGTTGAATATCTTTCCTTTCTTCTGACATTTATGTATCCTCATAGGGTTATTTTTTGAGGATTTTCTATCTTAACTCATAGTGAGTTGTTTTCATTTTCATCCTGAGAAAGCAAGCTTTCGTTTAACTAAAACGGGTGAAATCAAATCGTTCCCTTATCCTCAGGGTTAGTGCGATAAAAGATATGACTGCACGGTTACGTTATTTCTCCAGTGAGCCAAGTGGAAAATTGAAACCGCAGCCAATGCAAGATTGTTGTATTCGATTGGTAATCCGTATCTGACTGCCAACTCTTTGTTTTTGCCTCTAATTTTGTATGTACCTCTGATAAGCTTTTCGTCAAAGGGCTTCGGGATAATTGTGCCGTCATGAAGTTTCTGCGTGCAGTGCAATTTCCAACGCAGACGGATTTCGTCAGCAAGCTTTTCTGCATAGCCATCTTCGTTGTTAATTTTGTTGAAATAATAGGCATAACACCTTTTAGCGTTTTCTGCTCTGATGTGGTGATAGTCAATAGAGTTTGACAACTCAATCGGCTGAAAGACTTTTTCTTTTTCACCAATACCTTCAAAATAGCTTTTTACAAATTCTTCATCTTGGGGCAGAATTCTTTGAAGTGAGTCTTTGCCGCCCTTGCCGTTTTTAATGAAAACACATAAATGACCCGACTCATCTCTGACCAAATCTCTGCCCTCAAGTTTAGCAAGCTCCGATGCCCTGATACCTACAACACGCTGAAACGATATTGTCCGCTCATAACGCGGGTTATTGGGGTTGTTGTCCGCACGAATCGTTTTGCCGTTATCAGAACGTGATTTTGTGTATTCGGCAGTGTGGCGGACAGGCTTTGTGATTGAACTCATCGGCACACCATAAAAACTGCATACCGCAGCAAGGTAATTGTGAATTGTGGATGCTGAATACTCTTGTTCCTGCAGATAGTCAGAGTACTCCTGAATTTGCTTTGAGCATTCATCGTGAGTTTTGCAGTTGTGGTGTTCACGGCAATAGCGTATAAAAGCCGTGAGCCACTTACGATAGTTTTTCTGAGTAACAGAACTTTTGCGTGTCTGAATAAACGGCTCGATTTCATCACGCAGCTGTCTTGTTATGCTCTTTCCTCTGACTTTGTTTTGTTTCTTTGAATCAATCATTCCTTTCATAATATTTGAAACTTTTTTCTGTTGGTGTTTCTGCCAACCCGTGCCAAAAGGCTCGTTAAATCAATCGGTGATGTCTCAATTTCCATACAGAAACATTGTTCTGCCGCCGAGAAAAGGCCGGTTGAGCAGGTTACCATCCTATTCACACCAAAGTGTTTCTGAGCAGAAATTTTCTCTCAAAAACCTTGCATAAGCGGTTATCACGTAAAAATCACTGTAATTTTTCGTGATAACCCTTATGCACAGACCGACTAAAGCTTCAAGAATCGGTCTGCTTGTGATAAAAACAGTCTGCTGTTTTCATCACTCCAATCTCACTCATTCCGTGAGATTGAATCTGCTGCATATTGATTTCACCTTGCAATGTTTCAACCTCTGTCCCTCTTGAATCGCAATACACGAACAGAGAAAGATCCGTTGCTGACAGTAAAATCAAAATGCAGGTCGTGCGGCTCAGACAAATCAAAAGAACTCCGACTCTTTTAATTAATCTTCTGCCGCTGTTTATGTTCGGGTGTTTTGTGTGCATCGGAGAATGCACAACCATCGGAATTTTCCGAATGGATTTACTCCTGTCGTGGTCCATATATCTACAGTATGTATGATTCATAGGCCTCGTAACATTTGAAATCGCGATCTTTTACCCAAACGAACCAAAAACGATGTTTATATTTGCAAATTAGAATAATAAGCGTTTGGTTAAATAAAAAAATCACCGAGAAGCAAAAATTCTGCTTCTCGGTTTGTGCGTTTATTCAAATGAT
>JAZUQA010000025.1:0-66154 GCA_045605425.1 Acutalibacteraceae bacterium | reverse complement strand
CCAGTGCATGGGAAAGCCTGCAGAGTTCAACACCGTCCAGAAGGCTTTTTTCTTCTATTTTAAGCTCTACAATCTCGACCCTTCCCTTTGCAAAAGTTTCTCTTTTAAGGAAGCCCGGAAATTGAAGAAGCCTGTGTATTTCCTGTGCAGCCTCACGCTCGGGATTGATAATAAGTGAAAGGCCGAAATCCTCACGCATCATATATAGCTGTTCCGTATATTCAGGAGTACGTACACGGGCAATAGTATGAAGTGAAGGATTCATTTTTCTTGCCGTAAGGCAGCAAAGAAGGTTAGTTTCATCAGCGCTGGTTGCTGCAATAAGAATGTCACTCTGCTCAACATTGGCTTCACGGAGAGTTTCCATTGTGGCACAGTTGCCTGAAACGGACATAACATCAAGCCGCTGAAGACTTTCCTCCAGAACCTGTGACTTGGTGTCAATAGCAACAATATCGTGACCTTCCTGTGACAGCAGCCTCGTAATAGCTAAGCCGACTTTACCGTCACCGGCTACAATAATATTCATTTCTTTTACCTCAGAAATTTACTTTATAATGTCGTACAAAAATGCCAATAAGTTTATTATAATCCAGTACGTGCATAACTGCACCGTCTTCGGATTTACCGAAGGTCATACCCTCGGCTTCAATAGATTCGCACTTTCCTACATCTCTCTGAGCAGCAAGTGAAACCTCACCCGTTTGAACATTGACGCTGAGAATGTTTTTATACTTATCTTCATTTTCAATGTCTTCAGAAAGATAAAGCGTGCCGTTATAAAACTCGCCGCCCTGAATGCGGTGAATTTCGCCTAAACCTGTCAGCGGTATTTCCTTTACCAACGCCATTTCGTTATTGATATCATAAGCGTATATCATCTTAGCATTAGACCATTTTGAGGCGTAAAGAAGACCGGTTTCGCCGTCAACCGCACACCACGGAACACCGTCGTCATAGATTTCATTGGGTAAATCATAGATTTCACCAGTGGGCTCCAGAGTTTCTGCATCAAAAACAACTATGCAGGCGTAGCAAACATCGCCACCTTCGACAGGAGCGTAAATTTTACCGTCATAATAGCTGATACCGCCGATATGGTTATTGCCTCTGTCAGTACACTTCTCGGGTAAGGGATTAACTGCACTTTGCTGCATTTCCATACCGTCAAAGGTGAACTTTGCAAGTGCTGTAAGATTAAGGGCAGTAATTGAGCCGCTTGTATAAAAATACTCACCGTCAGTAGTGATGCCCTGACCCATAAGCAGAGCCTTTTCAAAAACAAAAGTGTTCTCGGAAACAAGTTCAGCAGTTTCGGTGCTTGAAGCATCAGGCGTAGTAAGCAGTGTCAAAAGAAGAAGCGGAAGAGTAAGAACGGACCAGATTTTTCTGATAATAGTCATCATAATAATTAGTCACCTCATTTAAATTTCTGAAAGAAAAGATGCCGGAACATCCATTCCGAATTCAGGACAGGGTTCTTTAGATAAGATAAGCTCAAGTATACCGCCGTCAGTAATTTCTTCATAAGTCAAATAAGCACGGTTAAGAGCTTGGGAATTGAGCTTTGCAGACTTAATATAAAGATTTTCGAGCGGGTCACAATCACAAACAACAGTAAATGTATCTGCGATTTTGCAAGCATGATACTTTGGATCGAGCTTAATTCTGCTGGATTTAAAAAGAGGAGTATTGAGAAAATATGCAGGATAACCGGGACAAAGCTGAGCAAAGCCGAGAGCCGAAAGAACATACCAGGCAGAAAGCTGACCGACATCTTCATTACCGCAAAAGCCGAAGGCACCGAGCCTGTATGCCTCTTTCTGAACACGCCTTGTCCAGTACTGTGTTCTGTATGGCTTGCCAAGCATTGTAAAATAATGAGTAATGTTATGGCAAGGCTCGTTTGAATGATTATAATCGTCATTCCACAGACGTGAAAAATCCGCACCTTCAAAGAAACGTTCAAGCAGCTTAAGCGTTCTCTTTTCGCCAAACAGCTTACTTAAACCGATTACATCATACGGAGTAAACCATGTCTGCTGATAAATATTGCTTTCCACACAGCCGTTGTCGCCGTATTTGCCACACTCAAACACAAAGCGTCCGCTTTTTCGTCTGGGCGCCAGAAAGCCGAGAAAACGGTTGTAATTTTCCTTGTAGCGTTTTACTCTGTCAATAAAATATCTGGCATCATCAGTCTTGCCAACAGCCTGAGCAAAGCGAGCCATAGTATAATCGGCTAACAAAAATTCAAGCGTATCACTGAGCTTATTCGGAACAAAACAATCCACCTTATACTGTTCACAATCAGGTCTTACTGATTTAAACGGTTTTCCGAAAAGCTGTTTTTCACAGTTGCTTGAAGCCTTAGCAATTTCGTATGCCTTATTTGTATCATAGTTGCGTATGCCTTTGACAAACGCATCTGCAACAACAATAAGTCCGGGGTCACCAACCATACAGCCGGCATTAATGCTCAACAGCTCCCATTGCGGAAAAGAAGTGTTTTTCATTTCCGCAATACGAAGCAATGAATTCACTTCATCATTAACCATTTCAGGATTGATTAGAGTCAATAACGGGAACTCGCTTCTGTAAACATCCCAACCGCTGAAAACAGTACGGTGAGTATAAGAAGAATCGGTCATTACTGTACCGTCAACAACGTATCTTCCATCGCAATCGCAGGCAGTTCTCGGATCAAGAAGCGTGTGATAGAGGCAAGTATAAAATATCGTTAAATCTATTTCGTCATACCCGTCAACCTCAACGCTGTTAAAAGCACCCTGCCATAAATCCATAGCCTTGTTTTTCATTAAATCAAAATCAAAGCCATCGTGCTCTGAGGCAAAATTCTTGCGGGCACCATCAAGATCAACATAGGAAATAGCGCACCTGATGTTAAGAGGTTCATTTAATGTGTCGCCGAAATAAGCGATAATTCCTGTATCTTCGTGCTCAAAGCTGTTCAGATTTTTATCGATAATCTCTTCATTGGAGAAAAAGCGCATTTTAAGCGGAGCAGCAGAAAGCTCGCACACAAAATGAAGATTATAGGTAATATTACCGTGTCCCCTGCCGAAGCCGCCGCCTGCAGGAGTGCATATAATAGTTCCTTCAATTCTTCTGTCATTAACTATGTTAATTTTTTCAAAATCGGCCTTACCGCCAATTCTTCGGGAAAAATTAAAAATAACTCTTGCATCGTCCGTTTGAGGATATGTAAAAGACAGCATACCGCTGCGTACTCCTGCCGTTGCACGAACAAAAATATCGTACTTATCGAGTTTAACGGAGTAATAGCCTGCCTTTGCACATTCATTTTCGTGTGAAAACGGTGATTTCCAGCCGTCAGTGCCTTTAGTAAAGGGAACCTCTTCGTTGCTTCCGCTTCTCAAATCCGTTTCACCGACAACGGGCATTATCTGAATATTGCCCAGATCTCCGTACCAGCCGATTCCGCTCATACGATTAAAGCTGAAGCCTTCAATGGTGTTATGACAATAATTATAGCCTGTTCCGTTGTCACCGCCGGTAATAGTGTCCGGTGAGAGCTGAACCATACCGCCCGGAACGGCAGCACCGGGATAGGTTTTTCCGCCGCCGTGACACTTGTAGCTGTTTTCCTCGCCGACGGTGCCAATCAGCGGATCAATATATTCGGCCTTCTTCATATATAAAGCTCCAAATTCGTTTTTATAGATTATAACAAAGTAATATATTATTGTCAATTTTTAAAAGGTGCTTGAAATAAATTTATTTTTAAAGTATCATTTAAACATATTGAATTATTAAGGACGGTATAATTATGAGCAAGCTCTCGTTCGGCAGAAAGGTTGGGTACGGCATAGGTGCAGTAGGCCTAGACCTTAGCTACGGTATGTTTTATTCGTACCTTTCTATTTATCTTACCAATGCATTAGGTATAAATCCCCTTTTCCTTCTCATCCTTGCCCCGCTTGCAAGAATCTGGGACGGTGTCAACGACCCGATGATGGGTATGATTGTTGACAAGACAAAAACCAAAATGGGCAAGTACCGCCCTTGGATACTTACGGGTGCATTGCTCAACGGTGTTGTTCTCTGCTTCCTTTTCAACAACCCCGGTTTTGCTTCCGGTTCTGTCGGTCTTTATATTTATGTTGCTGTCTTCTATGTACTGTGGGGGATGACAAACACACTTGCAGATATTCCCTTCTGGTCTATGGTACCATCCCTTGCAAACGAAGAAAAGGACCGTAACCTTATTTCAACAGTCGCAAGAGCGTTTTCCGGTATCGGTCAGGGAATTATTATGATATTCACCGTTAAGGCTGTTGCTGCACTCGGTAATTCTCAGGCTGACGAGCTCAGCTCAATGTCCTCTGACTCACTTCTTTCCGGTTTCGGAAAGTGGTCAATTATAACTGCGATTGCGCTTGTATTCTTTGCAATGATAAGCGTTGCATCGACCAAAGAACAGCGAGTAATTGCAAACACGGAAAAGTTTTCTTTTAAAAATGCAATTTCCGTAATTAAGCAGAACGACCAGCTTCTTGTGTTTATGCTTTTTGCTATGATTTCAAATTCCGGCTACTATATGACATCGGGTATCAGCAGCTATTATTTTGATTCTGTTGTCGGCGACCTTCAGCAGCAGTCAACCTTTAACCTTTGCGGTACTGTTGGTTCTGTGCTTTCACTTCTCGTTGTTCCCGTCTGCTCCAAATTTATGACCAACCGTTCTACATACAAGCTATCGTTAAGCCTTGCCGCTGCCGGATATATCGGTATGGCAATTGTCGGCTACGGATTTAACGGAAACGTTTATGGCCTTGGTGCTTTTTATTGCATTACCTCACTCGGCATCGGCAGTATGTTTGTCAACCAGACGGTTATGCTTGCAGATGTAGTTGATTACGGCGAATATAAGCTCGGCAAACGCAACCAGAGCCTTACATTCTCAATGAAGGGCTTCTTACAAAAAATGGCATACACCCTGCAGTCGATCATTATGTACGCTTCGTTCAGCGCAACAGGCTTTGATGGATCTGTATCAGTACAAACCCCTGCCGCAAAGAGCGCAATATCATTTATGATGTTTATTATCCCGCCTGCTATGATACTTATTTCTCTTTTCATTTTCTCAAAGAAGTATAAGATTTACGGCGACTTCAAAAAACAAGTCCTTGAAGCAGTAAGCAATAAATAACAAATTTTAAACCGCCTGCAGAAAGCAAAGAACTGCAGGCGGTTATCTTATATCAAGATTTTATTTTGCAGGAGGAACGTTAATTTCAATATCAGTCAACGGGAATGAGCAACACGGATGAATACAGCCGAACTTATAGTCTGCCAGTCTGCGGTATTCAAGGTGCTTGGGAACATAAACCTTACCGCTTATAAGGTGCGAGTGGCAGAAGCCGCACTCACCGCTTCTGCAGCGTGCAGGAACGGCAAGACCGTTCTTTTCGATGGTCTGCATAACGGAATCGGAAGATTTACCGAAAATGATATAGGTCTTATCCTGAATTGTAACCGTGATTTTAACCTTTTCGGGAATATCGGCAGGATAATCCTCCTGAGTTTCGGGGTTGTGGAATTCACCAAACATCTCGTGACGGATGTATTTCTTTTCAAGCCCGAGCTTTTCGATTTCCTTATCGACAAAGGCGTACATCTGCTGTGAACCGCAGATAAAAATTGAATACGGCTCATTTTCGGGAGCATATTTTTTAATTAACTCTGCAGTAATAAAGCCTTTTTCCGTGCCTGCGATTTCCTTGGTTTCATCGCTTAAAACGTGAATTACTTTAATTTTGTCACACTTTTCTGAAAGCTCATCAAGCTCTTCACGGAAAAGGATATTATCGCAAGTCTTGCTGCCGTAAATGAGAGCCATTTCAAAATCTTCATCACCGTCTGCTACGGCATTAGCCATAGAAACAAAGGGTGTAATACCGCTGCCGCCGGCAACACAAACAACCTTTGCAGCATCACGAAGAGGCTGATACTCAAAATTACCTGAGGGTGCGGAAACTTCAACCTCTGTGCCGACAGCCCACGTATCAAAAATATATTTTGACATAAGACCGCCTTCAACAAGTCTGATGGTAAGAACATACTTGCCTTCAAGTGAATCCTTGGGGGAAGAAGAAATGGAATATGCTCTTGTTACAGGCATACCTTCAATTGTTTCAAATACAGTAAGATATTTACCTGCGCCGAAATATGCAAGCGCTTGAGTACCTTTTTCCGGGTTAGGCACAAGAGTATAACTCCTGCAGTCCTCTGCTCTTTCAACAACCTCAGCAACCTTAAGATACTGACGCTTGGGATGAAGAGCCTTTGCAAGTGCTGTTGCGTTGTCAGCAATGTTGGGAAGTACAGGTGCTGCAGCATTGAATTTAGCCTGTCTGTCAGGGAGCATAGATATGAACTTTTTTGTTGTAAGTGATTTAAGATTTGCCATATTATTTTCCCTCCTTAACTGCTTTGACAACCAATCCGGCTGCCTTCTGTCCCGTATAATAAGCGCAGCCGTAACCGTCTCCTCTTTCCTGCGATGCACCGCAGAAGAAGAAATTCTTGAAAGGCTGGTCATTCAGATACTGAATTGTTCTCGGAATCATGCTGTCCCATTTCTCAAGCATATAGCCATAGGGTGAACCGAGAGGTGTGTTAAGATATCTTGCAAAGGTCGGCGGCAGAGCAATTTCGATTTCTTCAATATACGGGGTAATCGAAATATTAAGTGCCTTTTCGCAGGTTTCAATCATATCCTTTGCAATCTTTGTCTTGAACTTTTTGTAATCCTGCGGTTTAACATCCTTCATTACATCGCCGAAGGTCATTGTGGTAAGGAAAAGCTGAGATGTACCTTCAGGAGTACAGTCCGGAATTATTTCATTCAGACAGTTAATAATGCAATATCCGCTGCCATAATCCTGACAGCTCGCAAATTGTTTATCGGAATCCGAATCAGGAGCAATAAACACGGAATAATCCTTAATACCAAGTTCTTCCTTGGTTTTATTCATACCAAGATATACGGTGGTAAGGGTTGCCGCAATTTTTCTTGAATTGAGCATCTTAAGCTGTTTTTCAGGAATATCTTTTTTATCAAACAAATCATTCCAGACAGCGTTGGGAGAAGAATTACAAATAAAGTATTTACCGTAAACAGCCTTTTCGCCGTTAATTTCAACGCCAACAGGCTTTCCGTCTTCAACAATAACCTTAGTAACCTCTGAATTGTACCAGATATCACCGCCGTTTTCACGGATAACCTTATCTATTGCAAGGCTCATTTCATGGCTGCGAAGATGAGGAATACCGGCACCGCTGTTGATATAGCTGTGCAAAACAACAATATAATATAAAAAGTCAAACTGTGAGCCGGGTGAACCCATATAAGACCAATATGTTGAGAAAATATCCTGGGCTTTCTTGGGCATACCGAGAGCATCCAGACCTTCGTTGAGCGTATGAGAAACCATACGCATAAAATCAGGAACATCCTTGACTATAGTGGGGATTTTTTTCGGGTTATCCAATGCTTCAAATGCCTTGAACATTCTTGTTGAAAGATCAAAAGCGGCCATACAGCTCTCGTATGAGCCGGGCACAAGCTCGTCGAGCTTACGTGCAAAGTTCTCAAAGCCTACGGGCATACGGGCATCAACCGTAACAAGAACGCCGTTTTCATTTACAAACGCATCCTTATCGCCTTCTTTTGCAGGAACAACAAGGCGGAAGGTTGACTTATCGTTAAACCAATCAACGTCAGCGCCCCATTCAGCAAACATCTGCTCAATTGAACCGGGTTCTTCCGGATTGCCGATAGCTGCAAGCTCGTGGAGAGAGGGCTCAAATTCAAACCTGCCTCTGACAAAAGAAGAAGCAGAGCCGCCGGGAATATTGTGTCTTTCCAGAAGAAGCGTGGAAAGACCCGCTTTTGCACAGGTAGCAGCTGCGGCAAGACCGCCGTTACCGGCACCGATGATTATTACATCATATTTTTTCATCGTTTGACCTCCGTATCATTAATGAGTTGGATTTGCCAATATAATTAACAAAAACTATTTTATACCATTTTTCCGGTTTTGTCTATATCATCAAAGTACTTGTTTAAAATTATTTTTTATGTTATCCTCTATTTAATAAATTCAAGGAGATGCCCTTATGAAAAAACTTCTTTCTGCATCGGTTATGTGTGCAGACCTTATGAATTTAAGGAATTCAGTTAAACAGCTTGAAGAAGCGTGTATAGATTATCTTCACGTTGATATTATGGACGGCAGCTTCGTGCCGAATTTAACCTTCGGCTTTGATTTTGTCAATGCGCTTAAAACTGTTACCGATATACCGCTGGACGTACATATGATGGTAAACGATCCATCAAGATTTATCGACCGTATGAAGCTTGATGAAAGCGATATAATTTGTGTACATTACGAAGCAGACATACATATTCACCGTACACTTGCACAGATTAAGGATAAGGGTGTTAAGGCAGGCATAGCAATAAATCCTCACACAAGACCTGAAAACCTTGAATACCTTATGGATAAAACTGATATGGTGCTTGTTATGACTGTTAACCCAGGTTTTGCCGGACAAAAGATTATCGGCTGTGCAGAAGAAAAAATAAGAAACACCAGAAAGCTGCTTGATGCCTGGGGATATTCAGACGTGCCGATTGAGGTTGACGGCAATATTAACCCTGTTAACGCAGAAAAATTAAGCAAGAGCGGTGCGGAAATATTCGTTCTCGGAACAAGCGGACTTTTTCTCAAAGACAAAAGCATTACACAGGCAGCAGAAGACCTGAGAAAACTTCTTTAACATTTATGAGGTTAATTTTATGTACAAGAATATCCGAGCTGCCGTAATGGGCAGTATCAATATGGACTTTATAATGTCGATGGACAGAATGCCCGAATGCGGCGAAAACATTGTTGGCAACACATATTCCTACGCTTACGGCGGAAAAGGTGCAAATCAGGCTACGGCACTCAGGAAGCTCGGCGCAGATGTTAAAATGATAGGTAAGGTTGCCAATGACAGCAACGGTGCATTACTGATAAAGAACCTTAAAAGTATCGGCATTAATACTGACAGTATTTCAACCCAAGGCGATGTTACGGGTCTTGCGGTTATAATGCTTGACGGAGAAGGCAAGAACAGAATTGTTGTATACGAGGGCGCAAACGCACAGATTGACCCCAAAACTGCTTCTGACGCAATAGATAAAACACTTGATTTATTGCTTGTGCAGTTTGAAACAAATGAAGAAGCTGTTATTGAAACCGTAAACAAAGCGATTAGTGAGAATATTATAACCGTTGTTGACTGCGGACCAGCCAAGAATTTTTCGCTTGAAAAGATGCAGGGTGTCACGGTTATCACACCTAACGAAAGCGAAACAAAGGCACTTACAGGTATTTCACCCGATAGTGAAGAAAGTATACTAGCCGCTTCAAAGTGCCTTATGCAAAGAAGCAAGGCAAAATATGTTGTACTAAAACTCGGCAGCAGAGGCTGTTCGGTATGGGACGGTAAGATTATGAAAATTATGCCGACTTACCCGAGCAAGGTAGTTGATACAACCGCTGCCGGAGATTGCTTTACCGCAGCTATGGCATTGGAGTTTGCTGTCAGCGGTGATATTTACAAGGCTTGTGATATGGGAAATAAAGCAGGAAGCATAGCCGTAAGCAGACTTGGGGCAGATGCCTCAATGCCGTCTTACGATGAATTAGTAAACTTTTAATAAAAACGGCTGTCGGGATTTTAAAACACCTGACAGCCTAACTTTTTATTTTTTCTCTATCTTGTCCAAAACCTTCTTGTAAGGCATAAGCATGCCCTCATTCATCATATTGCCCATTTTGGACTTGATTTTATCCGAGGACAGCATACCGCCCACAAGGTACATTGCAAGCATTCTCGGCCATTGCTTCTGCGGAAAATCATACTGACCGTGCTTTTTATAAAACTTATGGTCAGCCTTCATCATTCCCTGCATTGTCCAGATTAAGTCACGGAATATTTTCATACCGCCTATACCGTAGAAATTCTGCGGAGGAACGTAACCCGATTCAAGTGCATATTCAAGTGAAGCAGCAAGAGCATCAATTTCATTATCAGGGTCAAATTCATCTGTTGCGACACCGGCAAGGAAATTCCCTCCGACCTGTGCCCTGCCCTCAACAATCATCTGAAGGTTGAACTCCTTACTGTAATTTCCGCTGATGAGATAAGCCATTGGCATACCCATTGTAACGGTTCTGTGTCCGTTGCAGAACTGTCTGTCATCGTACAGCTTAAAAGAAGCGCCCATAGAATGGTCTTTTATTGAAAAAGCTATAACTATAGCCTGTGCTGACTGAACAGTGTTACGAAGGAACTCATCAAAGCCGTCTTTATAAACACATTTACCGGAAACAGCGCAAATAAAGCAACCAAGGCAGCCTCCTTTAAACGGATACTCCCTTATGTTGATAACACGGGTTTTACGGTTAAATTTTACAGAAAAACGATTGATCATACTCTTGAGTTGAGCGTCGTTTTCGTCGCAATTTGTGAGTATTACAACATCACCCGTTTTTTCGTTACTTTCTTTTTCAGCAGGCGTAACAGGCAAATGCTTAGGCTCTGTATATTCAAACGTGCTCTTTTCCCATATATTGTTTTTAACACAATACAGAACATATTCAAAGAAATCCTTTGCTTGCTTCTGACCCTTATCGGTTGTAAGGTCATCCATATCCGCTGACAGACCTTTTATGTACTTTAAGCCAAGATCAGCGCAGTTATCCTGAATATATCTGTGTGCAGTTACATCGTAAAAATGCTTTGAGGTACTGAGCTGTGTGGCAAACTTGCCTTCAAACGAAAGTTTGTGCTCTTTAAGCAGCTCTATAAATCTATGAAGCTGATAAGGGGCAATAAAGGTATAAACAGGATAAGAAAAAATAATCAGATCAGCTTTTTCAACAGCCTGAATTGCAGGAGTGAAATCTCTTTCCAGTGCTTTAATGCGCTGACCAGCATCAAGCACATCAAAACTATAATCGGGATAAAGAAGTTTTAAATAATTAATCGTCTGCAAGGTAATGCTGTATTTTCCTTTGGGACTTCCGTTAACTACAAGAATATTCATAGCGTCCTCCGTTTTATGACAGTATATTAATTATATCATTAAAAATAATTATATCAACATTATTGTCTTTTATTTTTACTTATGGTAAAATTATGCGGAAATATTTTTTAGGAGAAATTTTATGAAAAAACCCACACTCTACTTAGGTAAATTCAAGCAGTATGACAAAGTGTTTATTACAGCTGAAAACGGAATTGACATAAAAAATGTAACTTCTGTTGCTTTTGAAGGCGAAACTCTTTACATTGCTCAGCCCGACTGCCTTTTTGAATATACAGACGGAAAAACAAAAAAAATAAACGCAAAAGTAACAAAGCTGTTTTCGAGAAACGGCACGCTTTTTGCTTCTGTCGGTAACTTTCTCGCTGAAATCAAAAACGGCAAGGTAAAGAAAATTGCTGAATTTGACTCCCCTGTTACCGATGTTTCCTTCGGTCTTGACAATTCCCTTTGGCTCATTTCCCAAACAGCCCTTTATCTGAAAAATGAAAGTGAATTTACAAGGATTGTAGGTATTCCTGAAAACACAACCTGCCTTGCTGCAAAGGACAATGTATCAAGATATGCTGAAACAGTATATATAGGCTGTCCGGAAGAAGGTCTTATGTCAATGAAGGGAAAGCGCCGCCACTGGGCAGAGCTTATTCCAAGCATTACGGGTGCGCTGAGCAAAAAGGTCAACTGCATTTCGCTTGACGGTCTTGGTCATCTTTGGGTTGGCTCTGACGAAGGTCTTAATATTTACGACGGCAGAAATTACTGGTTTAACGGCAATGATGTTTATTCAGTGCCTGACGGCGCATTCAACGATATGTGCTTTACTGCTGACGGCAAGAAGTATTTTGCAACCAACACGGGCGTTGTTACTCTTATTGAGGGTAAGATTTCTTATTTCTCATACGGCACATGGCTTATGCACCCGACAGTTACCAAAATTGCAGTTTCAGCAAACGGTACTATTGCCGCAGTTACCCCCAGAGGAATCAGCATTATTTCTCATACATATATGACGCTTGAAGAAAAAGCGGCACATTACGACGAAATGGCAGACAAATATTTCTGCCGCAACGAAGGCTATCAGGTTTCGAGAAGCCTTAAAAAGTACGGTGACCTTGAGTCCGGCTGGCTTCCCAATTCCGATAACGACGGTCTTTTCACAGGTGTGTACGTGGCAAGCCAGTGCTTCCGCTATGCGGTAACAGGTGATGAACAGGCAAAGCAATTTGCCAAAAAAGGCCTTGAAGCTATGATTAAGCTTACCGAGGTTACAGGCAAGTCCGGCTTCACGGCAAGAGCAACAAGATATTCACACGAGCCCGAATTCGGCACAGAAAACCGTGAAGAATGGCACATCTGCGAAGATAATCCCGATTGTGAATGGCTTGGCGAAACCTCAAGCGATGAAATGACCGGCCATTACTTTGCATATGGTCTTTACTATGACCTTGTTGCAAATAATGAAGAAAAAGAAAAAATTGCGAAGGTTGTAAAAGCGATTACAGACCACATAATTGACAACAACTTCCACCTTACCGATGTTGACGGCATTCCGACAACGTGGGCTAACTGGGAGCCTGACCTGCTCAACAACGACGACAGGTGGTATTACGAGCGTGGCACAAACTCGCTTGAAATACTCTCCTTCCTCAAAACTGCATATCACGTTACGGGTGATGAAAAATACAACAAAGTATTTGATATGCTTATCAGTAAGCATCACTACGCAATGAACTGTATGCAATACAAGTGTGAAGACGGCCACGTTGCTCATATAGATGACCAGCTTGATTTTGTAAACATCTATCCGCTTATTATGTACACGGACAATGAGGCACAGAAAGAGATATTCAAGATGGGTCTGACTCACCATTGGGCATACGAAAGAACAGAACGCTCACCCTATTTCAACATTGTTTACGGTGCACTTACGAACAACTTCTGTGATATTGAAAATGCTGCAAAATCGCTTGCCGAAATGAATATGGACACAATCAGATGGCCCATTTTCAACAGCTACCGCAAGGATATAGTGTGGGACACAGAGCAGGAAGAAATGGGAATACCTGCTCAGCTCAAATATCCTGTTGAATATTCATCAAAGCTCGTTGTTCATTACGACGGCAACCCCTTCATCTGCGATTCGGGTGCGGAAGAATTTGTTAACATCAACACAAAGCAGGTCAACCGCACAACAACACTTCCCGGTACATCGGGCGCTAACGGTATGCGTGCTCTTACTCCGTACATATATCTTCTTCCCTACTGGATGGGCAGATACCACGGCCTGCTCGGCGACTAATGAGGTGACAGTATGCCAAACTATAAAAGAACAAAGCTAGCCTGCTATGTGGCATATTTTACGATGTCGTCAATTTTCAGCCTGCCGCCTATCCTTTTTGTGACGCTTCGTGAAACCTACGGAATATCATATACTCTGCTCGGTACTCTTGTGCTTACAAATTTCTGTACTCAGCTTGGAATTGATCTGATATTCACATTTTTTACAAAATACTTTAATGTAAAAAAAGTTGTCAGGGTTATGCCCTTGATTACTTCTATTGGCCTGTTTATTTATGCACTCGTACCTATGTTTATGCCGCAGTACGCTTATGCAGGTCTTCTTATCGGTACGGTTATCTTCTCTGTTTCAGCAGGTCTTTCCGAGGTGCTTCTCAGCCCCGTTATTGCGGCAATTCCGTCCGACAACCCGCAGAAGGATATGAGTATGCTTCATTCGCTTTATGCCTTCGGTGTTTTCACGGTTGTTGTTGTAAGCACGCTGTTCCTTAAAATATTCGGTAATGAAAACTGGATGTATCTTACAATGTTCCTCGGTCTTTGGCCTGTTATTGCTGCAATACTCTTCAAACTCTCGCCTATGCCCGAAATGGATATATCAAGCGACGAAACGAAGAATTTTGAAGCTACAAAAAAGCGTACAGTAGGACTTGTGCTTTGTGTTGCCTGTATTTTCTTCGGTAGCTGTGCCGAAAACGCTATGTCAAGCTGGATTTCAAGCTATATGGAAAATGCGCTTCACATTGACAAGGCATTAGGTGACATTCTCGGTATGGCTGCTTTTGCAATTCTTCTCGGTATTGCAAGAATATCCTACGCAAAATTCGGTAAGAACATAATGCGTATACTTTTTGTCGGTATGCTTTGCGCTTTTATCTGCTATATGATAATAGGACTTTCTTCAAGCGTTGTGTTTGCGTTTATTGCCTGCATTCTCACGGGCTTCTGCACGGCTATGCTCTGGCCCGGTTCCCTTATTATGATGGAAGAAAATGTTCCGAATGTTGGTGTTGCAGCTTATGCGCTTATGGCTGCCGGCGGCGACCTGGGTGCATCAATTGCACCGCAGCTTATGGGTATTGTTGTTGACAATGTTTCAGCAAGCAGTTTTGCGGCAGAAATGAGCACAACACTCAATCTCACCGCTGAACAAATCGGTATGAAGGCAGGTATGTTTGTAACGGGTATGTTCCCGTTGATGGGTACAATTCTTTTACTGTTCTTAATCCCCTATTTCAGAAAGAATAAAGCCAATAAATAAAGTTCAAGCGCCGAAGAGAAATTCTCTTCGGCGCTTTTATCAACTAAACATAATATTTTCAATAAACAAATCTGCAAAATCCTTGTTTAGTGACAGGTCAACATACTCTGCCTTTCTGATAATTTCGGATAAGTCATTCTTTTGAGTTGCGTATTTTATACTGCCAAGCAGACTGCTGTTGTTTACACAAATGAATTTATCTTTAAATTCCAGTGGAAGCAGACCTGTTTTAACAGCGCTTTCAGTATTGATTTTTGCTGAAAATCCACCCGAAATAAAGACTTTGTCAATATCCGAGAAATCCAGTCCCTTAATTCTCATAAGTGTAATAACGGCAGAATAAACAGCAGATTTGGCAAGCTGATACTGTCTTATATCCTCCTGTAAAATAAACACATCGTCAGAAACTGAAAATTTTTCACAGTCCATATATCCCGTTTCGTCAACAATTTCTTTTACAAGAAGATAAGATATAATATCTATAAGTCCCGTACCGCATATTCCTTTGGGCGGTGAAGAATTAATCGTTTCAGCTTTACCGTTTGTAAAAGAGTATATTGCACCGTCAGATGCGCTCATACCGCAGGAGATATTAACACCTTCAAAACAAGGGCCTGCGGCAGCAGCAGTGCAGATAATTTCATCTGAAGAAAATAAAACCGTTTCAGCATTTGTACCAAGGTCAATAAGAAAATTATATTTACCTTTTCCGGGCTGACTGACAAAATTCAGACCTGCAACTATATCCGCACCGACAAACGATGAAACACAGGGAAGCGAAACAACTTCAGAAATTCCCGAAAGACCCAATTGTGAACCCGATACGCATTTTTCGTCAAGAAATGCAGGCGTATACGGTGCAACTCCGATTGTTGAACAGTCTATACCGAAAATCAAATGCAGCATTGTTGTATTGCCTGCAACATATAACGGAATTTTTTTAGCGACATTACACAGGCTTATCAGGCGGTTAATTTCATTAATCAGCGGTAACTGAAGCTGTTTTGGGCCGTTATTGCGGCAGTAATCAATTCTTGATATTACATCAGCACCGAATCTTCGCTGCGGATTTACGGCTGTTTCAACCGATATTACCTTCTTTTCATCAAGAGAAACCAAAGCAAGGGCAAGCGTGGTTGTACCTATATCAAGAACAAAACAGTTGTTTTCTGATAATTCACCTGCTTCAACGGCACCCGTTACGGACACTATCTCTTCATTATCACTTACCGTTACAACAATATCAGATTCAACCCTGTAGCGGCAGGATAATACATTTTCACCGTTGACACTAACAAGACATTTGCGGCATATACCCTTGCCGCCGCACGGATGATCAACCGCTTTCCCGGCACGAATAAGTACCTCGGACAAAAGCTGACCGTGAGCAACAAAGAGAGTTTCACCGTTATAAATAACCTTATGCATAGATTTTATTTACCTTTTAATAATACTTAAGGCCTGATTTTCTTTATTTCTTCGGCGTAATACTGTACAAGCTCAAATTTAGTTCCGGGCATCAACCTGTGGTCAGGACAGGGAATAAAGCCTCCCATCGATGCAAGACGCTTTAATCGCTCAATTTCGACGTCAACCGCAGCCTTGTCCTTGCGCAAAGCGGTTTTATCCATTCCGCCGACACCAAGCATACCGTTGCCGAATTTATTGCGTGCCGCTTCAAATTGGTCGCCCCATACACCGATTTCAATCGGAAACATAGTGTTAACACCGTTTTCAAACCACGTAGGCAACAGCTTTTCTGTAACGCCATCACAGTCTAGCGAAATAATATCTATACCGTATTCGTGACATAAATCGTTGCGCATTTTATAATGCTTAGCACAAAGCTCATTGAATTTTTCGGGTGATATAAGCGGACCGTTTTTAAAGCAGATATCCTCCCAATAATGTGCAAAATCAAACTTTGCGCCCGTTTCAAGAATCTCTTTAACACAATTGTACTGCATCTGGGCAAACGTATCAACAATATCGGCAAAAAGCTCCTCATCCTCATCGTACATAAGATAGCTCATACCCACAACAGAGGTCATATCACGAATACTGCCAAGAACACTGCCCAGGTGAAGACCTACAGGTCTGTCATAATCACGGGTTTCGTTGAAGGTTTTGAAATAATCGTAATTGATACGCTCCCGTGTAAACTGCATTTTCGGCTTATAGAGCTTTTCAAAAGTCTCTCTGTCCTTTAGCGTATAATCATCTTCGGACGGAATTGAGATTACACCGGGCTTAATTCTTTCAATAACACCAACACTATTTAAAACTCTGCGTGACCCATCCGGCAGAATTTCAAGCTCTTTTTGTTCAAAACAAGGATAAAGACCGTTATTTGCTCCTTTGGTTGTGTTCCAGTTGAAGTCCCAGCCGATTAATTCATCAAGAGCTTTGTCCATTTCACTGCCGTCACCAATACCACCGGCAAAATCATTCGGTATCTTACCCTGCTCAACCCATTCGGTCAGCAGTTCACCCCAGTAGCCGAAATGAACGGCAGGCAAACGGTCAACATCTTTATAATGCAATATGTTCAGCGCTCTTTCACGGTTAGTCATAACATATCACCCGTTTTGTTCCGTTTCTTTTTTGCAGGAATAATAAATTGACTCCAGTTTCTCATTTGTTGCAGTTCTGTCAATAATCGCCTTAACAAGGCTGTCAAGCTCCGTGCCTTCGGAATAATCGGCTGGTGCAAAATATCTGATTCGTCTGTCACGCATCATTCTGTAAACCTTGGTTTTATTCCTGGTTTGTGCATCGTAAACACCGATTGAATGTCCGCCATAGGAGCTTACAAGCTTCATACAGGGTATATCCGTGTCGCTGTCACCGATATAAACCATATTACGGAAAGGTACACGGATTTCCTCCGGCGGAAAAAAGTCGTTTACCCGTGGGTCATTAACATCAAGAACACCCTTCTGTATTCTGAAAAGAAACTGTGTCTTGTTGGTATAATTTACGACCTGAGCAGGCCACTTTGCAACACCACGCTCATTGTACCAAAATGAACTGGCATAAATTTTTTTGAAAGCACCTTTTTTTGCCATTTCGGTGCCCTCAATCATTTCCTTAAGACCCGAGGAAATGATATAATGCTCAACTATTACACCCTTTTCAAGCCCGTATTGTCGGATTCTTTCAAACCACTCATTGACACCGGGAAACAGCTTTACATTAGCGCCGTACTCACCGAGAGTTTCTCTTTTGAGTACGAGGTTGCCTTCTGCCTCCTGTACCATTTTGTGCATATATGCAAGGTTCTGGTCCATATCGTTTTCTCTTGCGAGGTCATTGGATTCTTTCCAGAAATCCTCAACATTATATCCTACGGACTGAATATACCCCTGTGCCTGCATATCGTCAGGTGTGAGGGTTTTATCAAAATCATAGCACACGGCAAGCACGGGTAGTGCTTCTTTGCCGAATTTTTTATATGAATTGTTCATATCAATTACCTTGCGTTAAGCCTCGGCTCAACACATTCCTTCCATCTTCTTGCGATAAGCTGATGTCCGCCCGTGGTGGGGTGAACACCATCCCAAAGTAGCTTAAAAATATCAGTATTCTTTGCATATTCATTAAAAACATCCTGCAGCGGTACAAAAACAGCGTTGTACTCTTCCGCTATTGCTTTTGCTGCTGTGGCATAATCGGCTATATTCTCTTTTGCAAATTTATCCCATTCGGCGTTATCCTTTGCAGTACCGAAAAACGGCTCCATAATAACTATTAGTAAATTGGGATTAACTTCAAGTGCTTCATCAAGCATCAAACGGTATATCTTTTTATAACGCTCAGGATCTGAGCCGTTGCCGCATTCATAATTCCCGAATATATCATTTACTCCGACAAGTACGCTCAACACAGTCGGCTTAAGGTTAAGACAATCCTCTTTCCATCTGCCGTAAAGATTGGCAATTCTGTTGCCGGTGATGCCTCTGTTGATAACTTCAAAATCCACATCAAAATTTTCTGCATACATTTCTGAAGCAAGAATGTACTGATAACCGTGCCCGTGAATGTGGTTGAGGTCCTCGTTTCTGCAACGGTTACCGTCGGTTATAGAATCGCCTTGAAATAGTATAACGTCATTATCTTTAAGTCTGAACATATATAAGCACCGTATCCTATAGTATTTTATAAAATTATAGCATAGCAAAAATAACATTTCAAGAATGATATTATTAATGTTGAATTTTCAAAAACTAATGATATAATAAAATCAAGAAATTTAAGAGGTATTCAAATTATGAAACATCAAATCAAACTCATATTTGCCATTTTACTTGCGCTTACAACTATGTTTTCGGGTGCATCAGAAGTATTGGCTGTTCAATCTGAAAGTTCAGAAATCGACGAAGATACAACAACTCAGGTGATTATCGAAGAAACAACCACCGAAGAAAACACGCAAGAAGAAAATACCGAGAATTCAACGTCACCCGATATAACAGATACTGACGACGAAGATATTGTAGGTAAAATATACCTATGCTCAAGGTGGAGCAGCATTACAACAACGGGACATCTTTGGGTTTATATACATAACACTTCTGCAGTTCCTATAACCGTCGGTTTACTGGAAGTAGCCCCTGATGAAGGAGTATCGCTCGCTACTTTCGGGTTCACACGCTCTGACGGTTTCGGTATATATTATAACATGGAAACATACAGAAACGATAAATACTGCGACGAAAGCTGTATTTCCATAAGTGATGACCTCACTAAAGAAGAGCTTGAAAAGATAAACAAAAAGCTTCTGAATTCAAACCAATGGAATCCCATTATCAATTGTGTTTTCTTTGCATGTTCAATATGGAATACTGGAGGAAATAGATTTATTATTCCGTTTACTTATCCTCCTGTCACAAGACTTTTCATAAAAATGGCAGGAGGCAAAGAAATATGCCAAATGGTTTATCAACCGCCTGAAAATACATTCAAACAACGTGGCTTTGGCAGCAACTCTTATCTTGACCACTTGAGCCAGAAATCGCTTGATGCATAAAACCCAAATGCTATCTTGAATATTCAAGGTAGCTTTTTTTATATAAAAAACCGCCATCATATGGATGGCGGTAGCATATACACTACATAGATTCAATTTTTTTAATACCAAACAACATTCTCAACAAACCTTGCAAAGCTTTTGGACTGCGTAAAACAACAATCTTCATTATGTATTTCCCCTTTCTGTCATATTTTATGAAAGTAATATGAAAAGGGTTACATAGGTGTTATTTTAGTTCCCAGTCTTTTATATCCTTAACCTCGTTATACATTGTAACGTAGCTTTCGTGACGTGATTTCATAACCTCACCGTTTTCGATTGCTTCGCAGATTTTGCAGCCCTTATCAGCAACGTGAGTGCAGGTTGAGAATTTACATAATCCGAGATAAGGCAGGAACTCCTTGAAGCAGAAAGGAAGGTTTTCTTTTCTTATCATCAGCTTTGTGTCCATCATATCTATTGCGGCAAAGCCGGGTGTATCGGCAATATAACCTTCGCCGACCTTAAACAGCTCAACCTGACGGGTTGTGTGTCGTCCCCTGCCCAGCTTTTCGCTTATCTCGCCTGTTTCAAGTGCAAGCTCGGGAATAAGAGCATTTAACAGTGTAGACTTGCCAACACCCGAATTCCCCGAAAACACACAAATATTGCCGTTAATTGCGTTACGGATTTCGTCAAGCCCAGTACCGTTTGCTGAAGAAACAGTATAAGTTTCAAAGCCTGATTTTCTGTAAATATCGGCAAGACCATCATCGGATTTCAAATCCTCTTTAGTAAAAACAACTGCGCACTCAATCCCCTTGTCCTGTGCAATGGCTGTCATTTTATCAATAACAAGTGTACTCGGTACAGGGTCGCAGGTGGAAGCAAGAACAAAGAGCTTGTTAATATTTGCAACAGGTGGACGGATGAGGAAGTTCTTGCGCTCGTGAATTTCATCAAGCGAGCAATAGCCTTCGTTATTAACCGTAATACGCACGTTGTCACCGGCAAGCGGTGTTAACCCCTTTCGGCGGTGAATACCCTTTGCCTTACATTCATATATTGTGCCGGCGGCCTCTACATAGTAGAAGCCGCCAATTCCTTTAATTAAAACACCGTTCAAAGAACTCATCCGAGTACTCCCTTGCCGATAACAATTACTATAGCAGTTGATGTTGAATACTGCTTATATCTGTTAAGTCCGTTAAGCTCGGGCTTCTGGCTGATTACCTTGCCGACCTTCGAATTGTCGAGTGTGGTCTGCGTTTCAACCGTAATATTATAGAAGCCCTGGTTATTAAGCGCTTTTTCCGCCTGTTCACGGGTTTTGCCCTCAACATTCGGGATAATACTCATAGCGCCGTAATAGAATGAATCGTAATAAACATCGTCAATTGTCTTTTCATCGGAAATTACAATCGGGTCGGCAGTAAAGTCAATTTTACAGCTATAGATAACAGAACCGTCAATTTTGACGATAAGAGTATCGTCTTTACCCGAACCGCTTACGCTGAATGAGTATGTGCTGCTGTTGAGAAGCACCTCTGCACCTGCATCATCTACCGCAACATTATTGAGATAAACCTTTAGAGTACCTGCGTTGCCGTTCTTATAAGGCAGACGAACCGTAACATCAACGGATTTTGTGGGTGCCTTACCGGAGCTAACCTTAATATCAACCTTTTCACCCTCGTGAATAGGATCACCTGCTAAGGGTGTCTGCTCAATTACGGTACCTTCAGGCTGGGTGCTGTCTTCAATTATAACCTCACCAAACTCAAGGTTTACGGATTTGAGCAGATCAAGCGCAATTTCCTGAGAATAACCGACAATTTCTGGTGTTTCAATGGCATTGGCATCGGTGTGTGATGAAACGTAAATCATAACCGTTGAGCCGATTGCGGCTTCATCCCCACGTTCGGGTGAGGTGTTAATTACAACACCCTCTTCAATACTTGTGTCATATACCATTTCATACGACGTTACAAATCCTGCCGCCTCAAGAGTCTGCTTTGCAACAAGATATGACTGACCGTAAACATCGGTAACGAGAGCGGTCTTATTGGTGTTGACAGTCAGAAGAATTACATCATCCTCGTCAATCTTTTCGCCTTTTTCGGGGCTCTGCTTAATAACGGAGCCTACCTCTTTATCAGCACTGAATTCATATTCAATTTCAATGTTGTAATCCTTATACTTTGAGCTGTCTTTGATTTCTGTTTCGTAAATCTTACCGATAAAATCAGGTACCTTTTGTTCGGAGGATTTGAAAACATCCGTAAAGAAGAACAGCACGGCAAGAATAACAACAAGTACGGCACCAAGACCTGCTACTGCACCTGTAAGAATGGGAATGAGCTTGCTGTTGGACTGTGCCTGCTCATCGTCAATTTCGTCGATAATTTCTTCATTATCGGTATCTGCATCAGCCTCTTTGGCAACGGGCACTTTGTTTGTTATCTTTTTACGGTCAATAAACTTTGTCGGCTCATTGTCAACAAAATATGAATAATCAAACTTAATGTCGGGATTACGCTTGTATTCGTCAATATCTAAAAGCATCTGTGCGGCTGACTGATAGCGTGCGGAAGGATCCTTCTGCATTGCGTGCATTGTAATCTGCTCAAGGGCGACGGGAACAGCAGGATTTCTCTTGCTCGGGCTGTCAGGCTCATTCTGAAGCTGCATCAGCGCAACGGAAACAGCACTGTCAGACTGGAAAGGAAGCGTACCCGTAAGCATTTCATACATAACGACACCCACGGAGTAAATATCAGCCTTGGCATCCGTGAAATCGCCCTTTGCCTGCTCAGGGCTGATATAATGAACCGAACCAATAGCACTGTCGGACATTGTTCTGGTATCGCTGCGGTTGAAGCTGGCAATACCAAAATCAGTTACCTTGATACTGCCGTTTTGCAAAAGCATAATGTTCTGCGGCTTTACGTCACGGTGAACAATACCTTTATCGTGTGCGTGCTGAAGCGCACGGAGAATCTGTGTAACGAACAGCACAGCTTCTCTGGGCTGGATTACACCCTGCTGCTGGATATACTCCTTAAGTGTAATACCCTCAATATATTCCATTACGATATATTGCAACCTGTCACCGAAGCTGACATCGTAAACCTTAACAATATTAGGATGAGAAAGGACTGCAATATACTTGGATTCATTTTTAAATCTTCTGCGGAATTCTTCGTTTGAAATATATTCTTCCTTAAGAATTTTTATCGCAACAATCCTGTCGTCAATATTATCATAGGCTTTATAAACAACGGCCATTCCGCCTACGCCTATAATTTCGTGTATTTCATATCTGCCATCTATTCGCTTACCAACGTAGTTTTCCATTATTTACGCCTCCTTAATATGCAATTGCAACAACCGTAATATTGTCTCCGCCGCCGTTTGAGTTTGCCATAGCAACAAGTCTTTCGGAATATTCGAAGAAACTGCCGTGTGAAACAGCGCTGACTATATCCTCATCGCTTACAAAGTTTGTAAGACCGTCCGTACACATCAGAAGAATATCATCGTCCGATATATCCTCTTCGCAAAAATCAACACTTACGGTTTCTTCAACACCGAGCGCACGGGTTATTATGTTCTTACCCGGATAATTCTTTGCTTCGTCACGGGTTATACTTCCGTTTTCAACCAAATCCTGAACAACGGAATGGTCTCTCGTAAGCTGTCGGAGGGAACCGTTAACGCCCACAACATACGCTCTGCTGTCACCGACGTGTGAAATATAAGCTGTTGAATCCACAACAAGCACGGCAACACAGGTTGTACCCATACCATTTAGCGCTTCATCCTTTTGCGCCATATCGAACAGACAGGCATTTGCGGAAACTATAGCCGATTCGAGCAGGTTTCGTATAGACGAAGGTCTCATACCGTTGCGGTAGCCCTCATCAATCGAATGGGAAATCAGTTTGACTGCCTCAGCACTGGCAACATTGCCGCCTGCGGCACCACCCATTCCGTCGCAAACAACCGCCCAGGCTACACCGCCGGGAAGCTCGCCCGCAGCATATGAATCCTGGTTATTGCTGCGAACAAGACCAGTATCTGTTTTAGCTGTGATTTTCATAGTGCAAATCCGGCGCAGATATTATATCTCTTGCGCCTCCCCTTTCTTATGGAGTAATGCAAAATAAATATCTATATTAATCAAGCCTTTTTGTGCTTGCTTCTTAACTGACCGCAGGAAGCGTCAATATCGCCGCCGAGGCTTCGGCGCACGGTAACATTTCTTCCGCTCTTTTCAAGAATTTCGGTAAATTTCTTTATTCTTTCGGGTGTGCTGGATTTCAGTCCCGATTCCGTTACATCGTTGGCAGGAATAAGATTTATATGGGATAATGTACCCTTGAGCTTATTCGCCAACTCCCGTGCACATTCATCGCTGTCATTAACTCCGCCGAACATAGCGTATTCGTATGAAATTCTGCGTGATGTTGCGTTAGTGTAATCACGGCAGACAGCCAAAAGTTCGTCAACGCCGTACTTTTTGTTAACGGGCATAAGCCGTGAACGGATTTCGTCGTTCGGAGCGTGAAGCGAAACAGAAAGGGTAAGCTGTAAATCCTCCTGCTGCAGCTTTTTGATACCGGGAATTATTCCGCAGGTGGAAAGTGAGATGTTCCTCATGCCGATATTAAGTCCGTCATCGGCATTGACAAGTTTGAGAAAGCGGATTACGTTGTCGTAATTATCCATAGGCTCGCCCATACCCATAAGAACTATATGTGAAACTCTTATGTTCATATCGTTCTGTGCAGCGTGAATCTGGCTGAGTATTTCCGATGGTGTAAGATTTCGCACAAAGCCGCCGACACCCGTAGCACAGAAAGCACAGTTCATACGGCAGCCGACCTGAGTGGAAACACAAAGCGAATAACCGTACTTGTATTTCATCAGTACGCTTTCGATAAATTCACCGTCAATAAGTCCGAACAAATATTTTACCGTTGAATCGAGCGCTGAAACAGACTTTTTCTCAACCTCGCAGCCAAAAATATCAAACTCACTTTTCAGCTTTTCTCGCAGGTCTTTTGAAATATTTGTCATTAAGTCAAACGACATAACACCCTTTTCCTGCAACCATTGCCAAACCTGTTTGGCACGAAAGACAGGCAGCCCGAGTTCACTAAAAGCAGAGGAAAGCTCAGCCTGAGTCATGGATTTGATATCGCTTTTCAAAAGCCTAGCTCCTCTCAAAAACGGCTATAAAAAAACCGTCAGTAGAATTATTGTGCGGCATAAGCGTAATCATACCGCAAGATGAATAAACGTTATCGGAAATATCCGAAATATCTTTAAGAACAAAGTCATTATTTTCATTGAGAAAACGCTCACATACCCTTTCATTTTCCGCAGGGTTAAGCGCACAGGTTGAATAAACAAGCCGTCCGCCATTTTTCAGATACCTTGCGGCATTTGAAAGAATTGTAAACTGCAATTCGGGAAGCGAGACGATTTCTTCAAGTGATTTATGACGGATTTCAGGTTTTCTGCGAACAATGCCGAGACCCGAACAAGGTACATCGCAAAGCACTCTGTCAAACTGAGGTAAGTCCGGATTAAAAACCGAGGCATCGTTGCGAAGAACATCAATTATATTTACGCCTAATCTGTTTGCACTCTCTTTAATAAGAGCAAGACGGTGGCTGTGTATATCGCAGGCAAGTATTCTTCCCTGATTTTCCATATACTGAGCACAGGTAAAAGCCTTACCGCCGGGTGCTGAACAAATATCAAGCACGCTGTCGCCGGGTTTAGCTTCAAGTGCTTTTGCACAAAGCTGAGAAGCAGCATCCTGAGCATGGAAAAGACCTTCTTCAAAAGCGGAAAGCTTTTCAATACTGCCGCATTTTTCAAGGTTAATGGCATTTTCTACAGTTGATTTTGTTGCTCTGACGCCTTCATTTTCAAGACGGGTAATCAATTCTTCCTGCGAAATTCTGAGTGTATTAACCCTTATTGTCAAAGGCGGTCTGCCTGCACAGGAGGACATTATTCCGACTGCATTTTCTTCGCCGTAGCTGTCTATCCATAAGTTAACCAGATTTTCGGGAAATGAATAATTTACGCTGAAATATTTAATTTTATCGGTATCGTCAGGGAGAACAAAGCCTTCCTTTGAAACAGCACGCAGAACAGCGTTTACAAGCCCTGACGCAAAGGCACAGCCGTTTTTCTTAACGAGTGTTACACTCTCGTTAACAGCCGCAGAAACGGGGATTTTATCCATAAATAGAAGCTGATATGTACCAAGCCTCAAGGCAATGAGCACCTGCGGCTTGAGTTTTTTGAGCGGTTGCTTAAGGTGGCGTGAAAGGCAGTAATCAAGCGAAATAGACCGTTCAAGCACACCGTAGACCAACGCACTAACAAGCGCATTGTCCGCAGCGGAAAGGTTTGCAGAATAGAGAAAACTATCCAAAGTAAGATTGGAATAGGATTTATCTCTTTCGATTTTATTCAGAATCTCAAATGCGGTTTGTCTTGCAGTTTTCATCTGTCTCTCCGTGACGAAAAGCGTATTACAAATCTGAGAAGGTTTGCCAGTGAAACGAGAAGAGCTGTTACATAAGTCATAGCAGCGGCAGTAAGCACCTTTTTAGCTCCGCCGATTTCTTCAACGCCGAGCATATTAGTGTCCTCAATAACGGCTATTGCTCTTTTACTTGCGTTAAATTCAACGGGAAGTGTTGCAAACTGGAATACGGCTATCAATGCATACAAAAGTAAACCAACTGAAACTAAAGGCTCAAAACCGAGAAAATAACCGAGAATAGCAAGCGGCAGACCTAATTTTGAGCCGATGTTGCATACAGGCAGAATAGCGTTTCTGATTTTAATCGGTACATACCCTTGAGCGTGCTGTGCGGCATGACCCGCTTCGTGGCAGGCTATACCTATAGCGGCAACGCTTGTGCTGCCGTAAACACCGTCTGAAAGACGGATGACGTTTGACCTCGGGTCAAAGTGGTCGGACAATGTACCCGAAGGTGAACGCTCAATTCTAACATCGGTTATACCGTAGTGATAAAGCACTCTTGCGGCAGCCTGCTCACCCGTAAGACCTCTTGCAGAAAGCACCTTTGACTGCTTAGCGAATGCGGATTTGACCATAATCTGTGCGACAAGTGAGAGAATAAGCATCGGTACAACCAGAAGCAAATAATACTGATCATAATACAAAAACCACATAGTTTCTCCTCCTTTAAAATAAAATTACTCTAATATTGTTCCTTTTTCTACTTTAAAACCACGCAGGAAATCTGCGGAAGAAAGCTTATTTTTTCCCTGTGCCTGAAGCTGCGTGATTATGACTGTATAACCGTCTCCGCAACAAACTTCAAGCTGTTTTTCATTTGAAACAACTTCACCCGATTTGCCGTTAAAAGTTTTACCCATTCTTGAGCCGAAAAGCTTTACAGGTTTACCGTTTATTACCGTTGTTGCAACGGGCCACGGCTCAAGACCACGGATGTGGTTATGGACTTCTTTTGCCGTCTTTGACCAGTCAACGGGAGAAATTGATTTATTGAGCATTGATGCATAAGTGGATTTTGAGTCATCCTGCTTTTCGGGCTTGAGTTCGCCTTTAAGCATAGCATCAATTGTTTCCATAAGAACTTCGGCGCCGAGAACCTTAAGTCTGTCAAAAAGCTCTACGGAAGTTTCGTTTTCTTCAATTTTTGTTTTTTTGACAAGAAGAATATCTCCTGTATCAAGACCTGCATCAAGCTGCATAGTTGTGACACCGGTTTCTTCAAGACCGTTGATAACAGCCCACTGTATCGGTGCTGCACCACGAAGTTCCGGCAAAAGAGAGCCGTGAACATTTACACAGCCGTACTTGGGAATATCGAGTATTTCCTGGGGAATCAGCTTACCGTAGGCAACAACAACAATTAATTCGGGAGCAAGCTCACGCAAAAGCTGAGTTGATTCTCCATTCTTAAGTGTTGCGGGCTGATAAACGGGTATGTTATATTTTTGTGCACATACCTTAACCTCGGGTGCAGTCAGAATCTGCTTTCTGCCCTGCGGCTTGTCGGGCTGTGAGAATACGGCGACAACCTCGTGGGTGCTGTTGACAAGTGCTTCAAGACAGTCAACGGCAAAATCAGGAGTGCCCATAAAAACTATTTTCATTTCTTTTTCTCCGATTAATCATGGTTGGGTGAAAGATTATCAATATAAAGAACACCGTCAAGATGGTCAAGCTCGTGGCAGAAGGCTCTTGCTTTGAGTCCCGTGCCGGAATAGAAAAACCACTTGCCGTCTCTGTTCTGTGCCTTAACTTTAACACTCATCGGGCGAACGGTAACACCGCTTTCACCTGGCAGAGAAAGACAGCCTTCAACCTCTTCCTGCACACCCTCACGCTCGATGATTTCGGGGTTTACAAGCTCCATAAGTCCGTCACCGCAGTCAATAACAACAACTCGCCTGAGCACACCGACCTGAACAGCAGCAAGACCGACACCTTCAGCCTTGTACATTGTATCAATCATATCGTCGATGAGTGTTGCCAGTCTGTCATCAAAATCCGTAACTGCCCTGCTCTTTTTTCTGAGCAAGGGGTTTTCTTTTGTAATAATATTTCTGATAGCCATTTTAAATCACCCTTTATAATATGCTCTCCGGATTAATATCCGCAAAAACATTTACATCTCCAAATTTTGTATCCTTACCAAATTCAATAAGAAGCCGTGAAATAAGCTCTCTGAATTCGGGTGAATTCTTGCATTTGATAATCATTCGGTATCTGAATTTATTGCTGATTTTTGCAAGCCTCGTCTGTAAAGGACCGAGTACAATAACCTTTTGCTTTTTATATTCTGTTGAGGCAAGCTCCTTAAATTTGCCGAAAAACAGGCGTGAAACCATACGCACCTTGTTTTCATCCTCGCCCGAAAACCCGATAACGCATAAATCACAGAAAGGCGGATAAGTCATCATCTTGCGCATTGCAATTTCATTCTCAAAAAAGGTATCGTAGTCCTGATTTGATGCTTGCTGTATTATTTCGTTTTCGGGAGTCAAGGTCTGAATTATGGCCTTGCCCTTTGCTTTTCCTCTGCCTGCTCTGCCGACAACCTGTGTAAGCAGAGAAAAAGTTCTTTCAAGTGAACGGAAATCATCGTTGTAAAGCTGTTGGTCAACGGAAACAACACCGACAAGTGTTACGTTTTCAAAATCAATACCCTTGGCAACCATCTGTGTACCCAAAAGAATATCATATTCACCGTTTGCAAATGCAGTAAGTGCCTTTTCGTGAGCATTTTTACGCATTGTGGTGTCCTGATCCATTCGCAGAATGCGTGCATCCGGAAACAGCTGCGACAGTTCATCTTCAACAAGCTGTGTACCGAAGCCTGCATACACAAGCTCACGTTTTTCGCATTCGGGACATTTGTCCGACAATGGCTGAGAATAGCCGCAATAGTGACACATCAGCCTTGAATTAGCGTGATGGTAAGTCAACGAAATGCTGCAATTCGGGCAGGTAACCACAGTTTTACAAGCTTTGCACGAAGCAAAGGTATTATATCCCCTGCGGTTTATAAGAAGTATCGCCTGCTGCTTTTTTTCGAGAGTTTCTTTTATTGAGGAAATAAGTTTTGAGCTTAAGGTATTGTCACCCTCGTAAGCCATATCAACAGTTATAACCTCAGGCAAGGTTGCACCTGCATATCGGTTTTTAAGTGTATTCAGAGTATAAATACCCTTTTTCGCACGGGCAAAGGTTTCCACATCGGGTGTTGCAGAGCCGAGCAAAAGCAAGGCACCGTTTTCTTCGCAGCGGAAGCGTGCTACTTCCTTTGCGTTATATCGTGGGGTCTGCTCGGATTTATAAGTGTGCTCCTGCTCCTCGTCAATGATAATCAGACCGAGATTTTTTAACGGAGCAAAAACCGCCGAACGTGTACCGATTACAACACTGACTTCTCCTCTGCTGACACGCTTCCACTCATCCGTTCTTTCACCAAGTGAAAGTGCAGAATGAAACACAGCAATATTATCACCGAAATACGAACGGAATCTGTTGATAATCTGCGGAGTGAGAGCAATTTCAGGCACCATCATTATTGCCGATTTACCGCTGCTTACAGCCTTTTCAATCAGTTTTATATAAACCTGAGTTTTGCCGCTGCCGGTTATACCGTAAAGCAAGGAAATATTCTTTTCACCGCTGTCCATCTGTGCTAAAACAGAGTCAAAAACCTGCTGCTGTTCCGAGCTTAAAACAATATCGGGCTTTGAATTTGTCTTTTTACCTTCAAGCGGACTGCGGTAAACCTCGTACTCAACCTGCTCAACCAGATTTTTGCGTTCTAGAGTTTTGACAACTGCGCCGGTTACACCCGTAAAATAGCAGATTTCTTTCAGACTTGCGCCACCGGTGGAGGCAAGCAGATCACAAACGCTTTTCTGCTTTGCGGTAAGAGAAGTGTCGAGCTTTTCAAGCTCGGTCACATCAACGGTAAGCCTGTAAAGAGTCTGGGTTTTATCCGCAACGGCACGCTGGGCATCAATATTGCGAAGCAAAGCACCTTTTTTGAACATTTTATCGAGTATGAGTGAATCCGATTTGAAGCCGAAGGCAGACAAGAGCTTGTTCTTCTCAACAAAACGACAGGTTTTAAGAAGAGAAAAATATATCTCTTTTTCATCGGAAGACAGTGTTTCTGCATTTACTTCATAATTCGGGTCAGCACCGAAGCAGTAATTGAGCTTGAGCCCGATACCGGTCGGCACTATACAGCGGAATGCCTCAAAATATGTACAGAAGGTTCTGTCCTTAAGCCAGAATATAAGCTTTAACAAATCGCCGTCTATAAGCGGTTCATCGTCTTTTATCTGTGAGATGTACTTTAATTTTGCATTCGGAGCTGAGTCGTTTATACGCAGAATCAAGCCCTGCCTCCCTGCATTGGATTTACCGAAGGGAACGAGGACTCGTACACCGGGCTTTGCTTTTTGAGCAAGGTCAGCCGGTAATGCATAATCATAGAGCTTATCAAAGTGATAAGCCGTATTTTCAAGAGCAACTCCTACCGTAAGCATTAAAGGTTTCTGATTTCTTCGGGCTCAACAAGAACGTAATCGCCGTTGATAAAATCGTTGAGTGCAAGGCTTACGGGCTTTTCGATAATTGTTTCACCCTGAGCATCTGCAACCTCGCAGATTTCTCTTGCACGCTTTGCTGTTGCAATAACTAGAGAATAACGGCTGGTACGGCCCTTGAGCACACCGCTTAAATCGGGATTGAATTTCATTTCAGTTCTTTTTGTTTCAGACATTGTTGTTGTCCTCCTTGAGATTTTTAAGAATTGTATATACTTCATCGGTTGCTGTTCCGACATCGTCATTAACTACACAGTAATCAAAAAACTTGCTGTGCGCTATTTCACCGGGAGCTAGGGCTATTCGCTCTGCAATTACTTCGGGTGAATCTGTCTTTCTGTTGCGAAGGCGTCTTTCAAGCTCTTCGAGTGACGGCGGTAATATAAATATACCTACAGAATCGGGGCGTGATGCTCTTACCTTTGACGCACCTTGAACTTCAATTTCAAGAATAACGGTTTTACCGCTGTTGAGCCATTCTTCAACAGGAGCCTTTGGTGTACCGTAGTAATTACCGTTATATTCGGCATACTCAATAAAACCGTCGTTACTGATAAGCTCTTCAAATTTTTCACGGGTTACAAAATAATAATCCACGCCGTCTTTCTCTTCGTTTCTTGGCTGACGTGTTGTCATTGAACGTGAAAGCACAAATTCGTTTTTCGTGTCCAATTTAAACAGTTCACGAAGAATTGTGTCCTTACCGCAGCCCGAAGGAGCGGAAAACACAACAAGTGCGCCTTTTTTATTACTCATCGGTGTCACCGTCCTCATCCTCAATTCCGTCATCATACTCGTTGAGTCTGTTGGCAACGGTTTCCGACTGCAGATAGGTCAGAATTACGTGGTCACTGTCGGTTATGATAACAGCTCTGGTTCTTCTGCCGTGGGTTGCATCAATAAGCATTCCCCTCTCCTTGCTGTCCTGAATAATACGCTTTATCGGAGCTGATTCGGGGCTGACAATGGCAACAAGACGGTTTGCGTTAACAAGGTTACCGAAGCCGATGTTAATAAGTTTCATAAATTACTCACCTTATTCTATATTCTGAATCTGTTCTCTTATCTTCTCAACCTCGGCCTTGATTTCAAGAACACGCTTGGTTATATCAACATCCTGGCACTTTGAGCCGATTGTGTTGGCTTCTCTGTTCATTTCCTGCGCAAGGAAATCGAGCTTTCTGCCTACGGGCTCACCGCTGTCAAGCAAGGTGTGAAGCTGGTCAATATGACTGCGAAGACGAACTGTTTCTTCCGCAACGGCAACCTTGTCGGCAAATATTGCAGCTTCTGTGAGCAAACGCTGTTCATCAACATTTACATCCCCTAAAAGGACTTTCATTCTTTCAAGGAGCTTGTCGTTGTACTCCTTGACCGTCTGCGGTGAACGCTCCTCAATAAACTCGACATTGCCGATGATAACCTTGCTTCTGGAAATAACATCTTCCTTGAGTTTGCCGCCTTCAACCTCACGCATTTTAATAAAGGACTCAATAGCTTCAAGGGCAACGGATTTTACGGCTTCCCATACAGCATCCTCATCAGCTGCAGCCTTGCGGACAACAAAAATATCGTTACTGCAGCGGCACAGAGAAGAAACTGAAATATCATCTCTTAATGAATATCTTTCAGCAAGCTCTTTAAGCGCTTTATAATAACCGCCTGCAAGAGAATGATTGATTTCAACAACACAATCATCCGTATCAAGTGCGCTTATCAATACATAGCACTCTATTTTACCCCTTGCAACAAGGCTCTGAACAAGTGATTTGAGCTTATCATCAAGAAAGCCGTATGTTCTGGGAGTTTTACAGCCAAACTCAAAGCCCTTATGATTAACGCTTTTGATTTCAACGGAAATGCTCATTCCGTCAATTTCCTTCTGGGCTCTGCCAAAGCCCGTCATACTTTTAACCATTGTATTGGAGTCTCCTTGAGATTTTTTTCAATTTAATATATCAAATGTTATTTTATAAAGTCAACAAAATGACAATTATTGACATTTATTGCCGCAGCCGCAACAAGAGCCGGTAAGCAAAAAAGGAATTTCACCGACCAATATGCCGTTTTCATTTCTGAACCCGAGCATGGTTGCTACGTTGCGGAATTCTTCAGGCTGATAAACGCAGCTATAGCCGTCACGGTTTGCTGCAGCATTAAGGGCGCTTCTCATAAGCCCCTCTGCAGTTTCATCATCAATAGCCTGAATAGACACAAGAACTGCCTTTGTTTTCTCAACTGTCAACAAAACTTTGCCTGTATTTTTACCTTCTTCAAAGGCGTTATAAACAACAATTCCTTCTTTAATGTCGGGCTTGAACTCAATCATCGTAAGCACCTCTTTTCGCAGCAAGAGTAAGTCTGCTTACTTCATCTGCGGTAAGCTCACGCCATTTGCCGGGCTGAAGCATTCCGAGCTTTACTGAGCCGACGGCAGTTCTTTTAAGTCTTGCAACCTCAATGCCCAGCTCTTCAAACATACGGCGAATCTGACGGTTTCTGCCTTCGTAAAGTATAACCTCACAAACAACTCTGCCCTCAGTCTTTTCGAGCACACGAAGACCCGCAGGAGCGGTCATTCTTCCGTCAATTTCAATACCGTTATGAAATGCGTTAATCTGCTCGTCCGTAATTTTCGGACGAATTGTAACCCTGTAGGTTTTGGGCACGTGCTTTGCAGGATGTGTAAGAGCGTTAGAAAAAGCGCCGTCATTAGTCATCAGCAAAAGACCCTCGGATTCTCTGTCAAGCCTTCCGACAGGATAAATTCTGTCGGGAATGTCGCTTACCAATTCAGCAACACATTTCCTGCCCTGCTCATCGAGCATGGTTGTGATATAACCACGGGGTTTGTGAAGCATAATATATACAGGCTTGTCCTTAACGGAAATGAGCTTGCCGTTAACGCTTACCTTATCATTTTTGGGGTTAACTTTATCGCCGATATGTGCTATCTGACCGTTAACCTTAACCTGACCGCTTTCAATAATTTCCTCACACTTTCTGCGTGAAGCAATACCGTTATCAGCCATAAATTTCTGAAGTCTTACTTTATTGTCGGGCATAGCTTATGTGATTACCTTTCTTTTGCAGAAAAAAACGTTTATTTTTTCTGCTATTCTTTTAAAAATCGAAGGCTTTTTGAAAACCTCCTGCGTTGTTGCTCTGACGTCCTCTTTAACTGTAACAGGACAAGATTTAACGGTTTTTCCGTCAACCGATATACGAACTTCGCCTGCTATATCGCCTTTTTTCAGCGGTGCAATACAGTACGGTTTAATAATTACCTGCGTGGAAATCCTGTCTGAATTGCCAAAAGCGGCAATACTCAACGGCTCACAAATTTCAACGCTCACCTTTTCAGCTTCACCGCCGTAAACGGTAAGCTGCGGCAAAGTGCAATCGAATGTTTTCACCAAAACACTGTCAAAACCATATTCGAGTAACTCTTGGTGGTCCTGCCAGTCGTTTGGTGCATTCAGCGTGACACAAACTAATGTAACTCCGTTTCTTTCGGCGGCGGAAACAAGGCACCTGCCACTTTTCTTTGTAAAGCCCGTTTTAATGCCAATAGCGCCGTCAAAGGATTTTAGAAGTCTGTTATGGTTTGACAAATAGCGTGTATATGGCTCGTTTCCATAGCAAAGCTTGGCCTGCACCGAAGAGCAAGCCAAAAGAAAATCGGGATTTGTGATTGCTTCGCAGCCGAGTAAAGCCATATCGTAGGCTGTTGAATAATGGTTTTCATCATCAAGCCCCGATGGCGTTACAAACGAAGTATTATGCATACCAATCTGTTTAGCACGGGTGTTCATAATTTTGGCAAATTCAAGAATACTGCCTGCAACTGATATTGCTGCGGTATTTGCCGCATCGTTACCCGAAGCCAGAAGCATACCGTAAACAAGGTCGTGGTATGTAACCTTGTCACCCGGTAACAAGCCCATTGAAGTGCCCTCAACAGCCGCCATCTGCTCGGTAACTGTAACCTGCTTTTGCGGTGAAGCACATTCAAGAGTAAGCAAAGCAGTCATAATTTTTGTGGTGCTTGCCATACCTCTTTGCTCGTGCTCGTTTTTGCCGTAAATCAGTTCACGGCTGTCCGCAACCATTAATGCTGCACTTTGTGCTGAAACGCTTGGTGCGTCTAGCGCAGAACAGCCGAAACCAAATAAAACCAAAAGCAACAGAAAGGATGCAGTTTTTCTCAACATCAGACCACCCATATATTATTAACATTAATTATATATATGCGTAATCCTGTTGATTTTTTACTTAAAGAACTGTTTCGGGAGCTACAGTGTCGGCTGCTGCGTTCTTATTCTTGTTAATAAGACCTGAAACTGTATCAACAACCTCGGGAACAAGACCGACAATCTTTTCGGCAGTATTATCACCTGTGGGAACAGACTTGATAGTAACATTACCATTGTTGATTACAACAAAAGCAACGGGTGTGATGGTGATGCCTGCACCGCCGCCGCCACCGAAGAGCTCTGCATTGGACTTTGAGGGGAAATCCGAACCGCCTGAAGCGAAGCCATAAGAAACCTTGGAAACGGGAATGATTGTAATTCCGTCTGCTGAAAATACGGGCTCGCCTACAATTGTCTTTACATCGACAAGGTCACGGATTTTTTCAATTGCTGTACCGAGAATTCCTGCTGCTGACTGATCTTTCATATGTTTTTATCCTCCTTGATATTGTTTACATTTTGTGTTTCGGTAGCCTTTTTTATGGGCTCCTTGGGTTTATTTTTAAGCAGTTTTAAAACCACCTTAAATAATAACTTGAATGCCAGCACCACAACGGCGGTAGTGGCAAAAATAGGTCTGAACGAAAGCACTACACGGAATATTGCTGTTTTTTCAGCAACCATAAAATTGGGTCTGACAGCGCAGTCGTATTCCTTGACATTGCAGGTGCTGGTTATCAGACCCATTGCAGGGAAAACAGCCGCACAGGTTTTTCCGTAAAGCTGTGCCGTTTCTGCGGCATCTGATGCGCCCACGGTCATATATAGCTTTAATTCACGGAATACAAAGTGGCGGAATATTGTGCCGAACATACCGTTTATAGCGTTAACTGTATCCTTAAGAAGCTGTAACACACCGGAAAAGCCCTGGTTTTTATAGAAGGAAACAATGATATTGTCTTTCTTTTCCTTTGGCTTTTCTTCTTCGGGCGGCTGCTCCGTGTTTTCTTCCTTGGGCTCTTTCTCCTTTTTAGGCTTCTTTTCTTTTTCGGTTTTTTCTTTTTTGGGAAGAATATGCAGCTTTATAAATAACCAACTGATGTCGAGCTTAAACTCTTCATCGTAGGTCATATAAACCGTAAATCTGATTGAAAAAATCAGCACAAAGAAGGCTATAATTCCAAGAATAATTGCAAGTGCAGTCAAGCTGACACCTCCCTTTTGTTATGTAAAATCTTCGTTAAATACCGTGTCTTCCTCTTCAGAGATAAGGTCTTCGGCTGAAAGAACCACGGTTTCGGGTGTATTTTTCTTATCGGGGGCCTCTCTTGGCTCGACAAGCGCCTTTTGAAGCTGTTCCTCATTCTTTTCGGGAAGCGGAGGAAGCTCACTCAAATCCGATACGCAGAAGCTGCGCAGAAAATGAGCCGTTGTGCCATAAATAAGCGGTCTGCCGGGCAGTTCAAGCCTGCCCTTCTCTTCAATGAGTCCACGCTGACAAAGAGTAGCTATTACACCCGAGCAGTCAACGCCTCTGACCTGTTCAACAAAAGACTTTGTAACAGGCTGGTTATAAGCAATTACCGCAAGCACTTCAAAAGCTGCACCGGAAAGCGGAGTATTTCGCTTAAGGTCAAGTATTTCTCTGATTAGCGGCGCATATTCCTGCTTTGAGCAAAGCTGAAGCTTGTCCCCAAGTTTTTTCAAGCAAAGACCGCTGCCGCTTTCTTCAAGCTTATTTGAAAGGTTTACAGCTATGCTTTCAACCTGTTCACTGTCACATTCAAGCACCTCTGCTATTCTGATAATTTCAAGCGGTTCACCCGAAGCAAAAAGTATTGCTTCGAGAGCAGAGTTCAGTTCTTTTGCGTTCATTGTGTTTCTCCTTCCGCAATAAGTTCAATGGTTGCCGATGTTTTTTCGCCGTCAATATAAATCTGTTTTGATTTTACAAGCGACAGAATAGCAAGAAAGGTTGCTACCATTTCAGAGCGTGAGGTCGATTCTTCAAACAGATGCTCAATACTCTTTTTCTCGCCGATTTTCAGTTTAGCCAGAATAACGCTTACTCTCGAGCCGACTGACACGATTTTAGCCGCAACGATTTTGGTAAACGCTTCTACGGGCGGCGGCAGCTTACGCATACTTTTGCCGATAGCTGAAATATATGCTTTAAGCAGTTCATCAGGTGCGTGTGTGCGTGTGTAAGTCATATCCGCTTCAATTTTTTCGGGAGGTGTTTCAAGGAAATCAAAGCCGTTAGCAATTTTCGCCAATTTACCCGCCATAAGCTGACAGTCGGCATATTCGCTGAGTTCTCCTCGCAGCTCCTCTTTGAGCTTTTCCGCATCGTCATATACCGGAAGAAGAGAAACGGTTTTGATATAAACAAGCCTTGCCGCCATCTCAAGAAATTCGCTGGCTATTTCCATATTCTCAAGCTGCATTGCACGGATATATTCAATATATTGGTCAATAAGGTCGGTGATAACAACATCGTTAATGCTGACCTTGTGCTTACTGATAAGAAAAAGCAACAGGTCAAGCGGACCTTCAAAAACTTCGGTTTTGTACTGAATAGGTTCCAAAAAATTCTACCCCTTTAAATAAATCAGAAAATCAAGAAATCAAGGCAAACGGCAAACCTGCAACAAAGTTTAGACCCTTAAATACGAGATTGGAAACAATACCTAACGGTGTTGAAAGAATACCGGTAAACAGTAAAAGCATAATGCCTATCATAATATAACGCTCATACTGCATTATTTTAAAGTAAATCTTGTCGGGAAGTATTACGCTGAGTATTCTTGAGCCGTCAAGAGGCGGAATCGGAATAAGGTTGAATACTGCAAGATTAATATTGATGCTTGCACAATACAAAAAGAAATAATAGATAATAATGACAAGAATTGACTGGGTATTAAACATAAGAACGGTATTCATAAGTATAAGGCTGATAAAAGCCATAAGCAGATTGGAAAGCGGTCCTGCTAAAGAAACGAGTGCCATACAGCGCTTAGCATAGCCGGGGTCATATCTGGGCGTTGCGCTGTAATAATAGATATTATCGTGCTCGGATGCGTTTTTTTCTTTCTTGCGGAAATTACGCATATTTACGGGCACGGGCTTTGCGTAGCCGAAGCCGACAAGGAAAATCATAAGCGCACCAATAGGGTCAATATGCGCCATAGGTGAAATTGTCATTCTGCCCTTAAGCCTTGCAGTGCTGTCACCAAGTTTGTTAGCTATATAAGCGTGGGCAAATTCGTGTATTGGCAGTACACAGAAAATAACGAAAACACGTACACCGATATCCATAATAAGCTGCATTTTTTCGGCTGAATCCATACTGCCCATTCTTAGTAAATCAAATATCATTTTCAATTACTCCGTTTTCATTCAGTTTATTAATTTCCTTGCAACAACAACCCTGTCGTTGCCTGAATAATCCTTGATAACGCTGACATCATAAAACTTCTCTTTAAAAATCGCGCTTACACTCTCACCCTGGTCTTCGCCGATTTCAACAGCAATAATACCGTTAGGCTTGAGATAATTTATCCATCCCTCAGCTATTCTTTCGTAAAAAACAAGTCCGTTTTCGCCGCCGTCAAGCGCCATTATAGGCTCTTTATGAACCTCGGGTTGTAAGGTCGGGATAACATCGGAACAGATATAAGGCGGATTTGAGAGGATTATATCCGCTTTTTCTTCAAAGGGACTTTCTTCAAAAATATCACCGATAACAGGTTTGCAGTTAACTGCACCGTTGTGAGCAACATTCTTTTCAAGATAGCCGAACGCCTTTTCAGATTTTTCGAGCATATAAACTCGGCTGTCGGGTATCTCTTTTGAAACTGTTATACCAATACATCCACTGCCCGAACATAAATCGTAACACACAGGCTGTGTTTTGTCTTTTAATTCGCTGATTGCGGTATCAATAAGCAATTCCGTTTCGGGTCTTGGGATAAGCACTCCATCGCCTACAAAAAACTCTCTGCCGTAAAATTCCCATTTACCGAGAATGTACTGTAACGGCTCGTGAGCAAGTCTTCGTTCAACAAATGCTTTTGCTTTTTCAACTGTTAAATCATCAACTTCCGTTTCAGACAAAAGCCTTAATGCGGAATTTGTACAGCCCAGCAAATCAGCAACAATGCAATCTGCTTCAAAGGCGCTGTCTTCAGCAGAGCACGGCTCAAGCATTTCTTTGAGCGCTTTTCTTAATTCATTCAGCTTCATTGGTTTCGCTTTCGGTTTCTTCCGGCGGATTGATAACAGCTTTTATAGCAGCAATACCGACCTCAATAATATCATCTTCCGGCTCTTTGGTTGTAATTCTCTGCATCATAAGACCGGGTGCGGAAAGCGCTCTCGTAAAGGCGTTGTCGTGCTTACCCGCAAGCCTGATGCACTCGTAACCGATGCTCATAATAAGCGGCAGAAGAAGAATCTTAACTATAATCCAAAACCAACGGATGTCACGGATTTCGGGTGCTATAACAACAACCAGCGAAGAAACCACAATACTGAGAATAATAGTAATAAAGATAAAGCTTGTACCGCAACGGGGATGAAAGCGTGACTGCTTGCGGACATTTTCAACGGTAAGCTCAAGGCCGTGTTCAACGCAGAAGATTGATTTATGCTCAGCACCGTGGTATTTGAACACACGCTTTATATCACTCATCTGCGAAACAGCCCACATATAAATAACAAAAATAATCATACGCATTACGCCTTCAATAAGCGGACGGAAGCGGTCAAGATTGCCATGTGCAATATGGTCGTTAATCAAATCCGTAACAAGGGTAGGCAGATAGAAAAATATCAGAAAAGCAAGACCAAAGCCGAGCACCATTGCAACAGCACCGATAACAGCCATCATCTTCGGGCCGAAATGGTCGCTTAACCATTTATCCAGCTTTGACATTTCTTCCTCATTCATATCGTTGGTGTCAAAAGCGGTTTTCTCGGCAGATTCCATCATACACTTATAGCCGAAAAGCATCTGCTCAACAAAGTTGACAGGACCTCTGATAAACGGCTTTTTAAGAATTTTGAATTTATCAGTAACGGATTTGAATTCTTTTCTTGTAAGGTCAATTGAACCGTCGGGCATACGGCAAGCCATAGCAGCGCCGTAAGGACCCTTCATCATAATGCCCTCTATCAGCGCTTCACCGCCGACGCCTGAATACTTTATTTTTTCTTTTTCACTCATTTTTATCTTTCCTTTCTGGGATGACTGTGATTTTAGTTATTAATTATCTATTGAATATCCGAAGTTTCCAACGGAAATGTTACCGTAATTGTTGTACCTTCATCAAGTACGCTTTCAATTTCAAGAGTACCGTTATGCATTTTTATTATTTCATCCGCAACGGCAAGACCGATGCCGTTACCGTGAACTGACAGATTGGCACGGTAAAACCTTTCCTTTACATGCGGAATATCTTCGGCAGAAATACCGCAGCCCGTATCAACAAAGCGGATTACAAGGTTATCGGAAACAAGTTGTGCAACAACAGAAATCTTGCCGCCGGGCTTATTATACTTGATTGCGTTATCAAGCAGATTAACAAAAACCTGTTTGATTTTACCGGCATCGCCATACATTGCGAGAGTTACCTGCGGAACATCGTAGGTAAATTCAAGGCCTTCTCTTGCGGCTCTGTTCTTCATAGCAAATACTGCATCGTCAAGCTCGGCAAGAATATCGTATCTGCCCATATTGAGCCTCATTTTTCCGCTTTGCATTCTTGAAAAATCAAGCAGCTCCTCAACCATTTCAGCCAGTCGCTGTGATTCGTCAATAATGACCTCCATACCTCTTTTCGTGGTTTCTGGGTCAGAATTTTCAAACTGAATAAGCGTTTCTCCCCAGCCTTTAATAGCGGTAAGCGGTGTTCGCAATTCATGTGAAATTGTTGAAATAAAATCGTTTTTCAGTTCTTCCGCCTGACCGAGTGCCGATGCCATATCATTGAAGGTTGAACCGAGCTCATCAATTTCGTCACGCATACCGCTGCTATCAACACGGGCTGAAAGATTGCCCTTTTCAATTTCCTTGGCAGTTTCATTGATATGCAACACAGGTCTTACAATTGAACGGATAAAGAAGCTACCCGTTGCCAGTACCAAGAGCATAACGCCGACAGCCAATAAAGCAATAAATACGGTTATTGTAGTTAAGGTATTATCAACCTCTTCAAGTGAACAGATATATCTTAATGCACCGCTGCTTTGACCCTTTGAATCGGGAAGCAAAGCAGTAACAGCCATAACCTTTTCGCCATTGGATAACCTGCCGGTCCAAATGCCCTTGTCGTTTTCAGAGGTAAGTGCAATGTCGTAATCCGGCATTGTCATATTGTCCTGGATTTCAAAACCAGAAGCGGAAACAACCGGTCTGCCGCTGCTGTCAATAACCCAGACATCCATCATATCCTTATCCGAAAAGTTCTGAACAAAGTTGATTGCACCCGAAACAAAAGTATCATTGCCTGTTCCGATATAGCTTGAAAAATAATTGTTTACAAGGTCTGACGCATGAGAATCAAGGGTCATCTCGACGTAATTATAATAATAACCCTTTACAAGAAAGACAGCAGAAACAGCAACAGCAAGAATAATGCCGGCAATAACACTGAAAGCACTGTAAAGCCAGCGCTTTGTAACACCGGTGAGCTTTCGCATCTGCCATCCTCCTTTCATTTTTCAGTTAATAACCTTTACTTAATCCATTTATAGCCCATACCCCATACCGTCGTAAGGTGGCGTGGAGTTGAGGGATCGTTTTCAATCTTCATACGAAGGCGGCGAACATTTACATCAACAACCTTTTCTTCGCCAACATAATTATCGCCCCAAACGTGTGCAAGAATATCATTTCTGTCAAGCGGCTGATCCGGATGTAGAAGAAAATACTCCATAATCTGGAACTCAACCTGTGTAAGCTCAATCGGCACACCACGCCTTGTGAGCGTACGGCTTCTCAGGTTAAGCACAAAATCGCCGCTGCAAAGCATATATTCAGTAGGATCGGGAACAGGCGAAGAATCGCCTCTGATTACGCCTACACGCCTGTACAATGCGTCTACTCTGGCCATAAGCTCAGACGGTGAAAAAGGCTTGGTAACGTAATCATCTGCTCCCATTATGAGTCCTGTAATTTTATCAATCTCCTGTGTCTTTGCCGTAAGCATTATGATACCTATGTTATTGTTATCCTGCCTTATCTGCTTGCAGACCTCAAGTCCGTCAATTCCGGGCATCATTATGTCGAGCAGGACAATGTCAAAATCGCCACCTTCGGAATAGTAGGCTTCAAGTGCTTTTTCACCGTTTTCCGTATCAGTTACATCGTAGCCGTTACGTTTGAGGTTTATGACAATAAATTCACGTATTGCCGCTTCGTCTTCGGCAACCAATATCTTTTTCAAATTCCCCATACTCTCCTTTCCGAAAAGCTAACTGTTAAGTGAGAAATACTTAACAAGATCCGATTGATTAATGCCGTAGTCACTCAACTTTTTCTCAGTACTGCAGACATAGACCTTATCAGCCATTGCAAGCAGCACAACAGAATTCTGAGACAGATTACCGCTGAATTCATCTGATTTATAAACGCTGACGGTAAACAGCTTTTCCTCAGAATCATCAAGAAAAGCCCATACGGAATTATTTTCGCTCTTTACAAATAATTTACCGTCAAGAACATCCGGAACATAAATGCGGTAGTTATCACGGATATTCACAATATAATTTCTCTCTTTGAAAAATCCGCCGTTATTATAATCGTACCAGACAAGCATATAGCCCGATGAGGTATCAATATTCTTATAATTTGCAAGCGGTTCACGCTTGGGAATTTCAATCGTCCCGTCAGCATCTATATCAAAGCTGTAAAGGTTGCTGCTTCTGGCGGTAACCAGCTTGTCATATTGAAGTGACGGAGATATAAGCTGAACAAAGCTTTTCTTTTCGCCATTCCAAACAAGAATTTCAGTAATCAGTTTATTGTCACGAAGCAATGCATCAACGAAAAATCTTGTGTTACCGGAATCAAGCGGTTTATCCGCTTTAAGTGATGTGATACTGCTTATTCTGTCGTCAAGCGCTGTTTGAGCCACAAGCACGACTCTGTTCTGCTCGTTAAGGCTCATAAGACGGATATGAGTTTTATCAGTCTTTTTTGCAGTATCGGTATAGGTCAGAACAAGCTGCTTTTCACCGGTTGAAAAAACATCGGCTACGCATAGGAGATTGTAGGGTTCTGTAGCACAGGCAGAAAAATTGATTTCGTAGCCCTTTCTGCTGCTTGAATAAACCGTCAGGGTTTTATTGACCTTGTCTTCAAACAGATACCAGCTGACAAGCATATCATCGCCGCCGTCATTATTAAGGTCGTAAAAATCAACAGAATATACTCCGCTGCCGTTTCCGGCAAAATCAGACACCAACTGCCAGCCGCTGCTGTTCCTTTTGAGCACACACATTCTTACAACGGCAGTATCGTTGTTGTTGACATAAAAGATTATTGCTTCATCGTTTTTATCGCCGTCTAAATCGTGCAGAGTAATAGCGGAATGGAAACTGCCCGAAGCCGGAGAACGAAGCGAAATATTATTGCCGAGAAAGCTGTCAATTGATTCTTCAAGCTCCCGCTCGGTTGCAGTCAGCGGAGGACGCATAAGCGTATCGATTGACTTGAGTTCAAGCGAACAGCCCGAAAGCGCAAGCAAAGCCGCAACTAGAACGGGAACGGCAAATCTTAACTTCATTCAGTTTCCCTCCTTTATTCTGAAATTAAATATCGGCTTACTGTGTAACGGTTACACTGTAGCTGCCACTCACCCAGCAGTGTTCACTGTTCTTAACGATAACTCGTGCGGAAAATTCCTGTTCGGCTGCCGATAAATCTGCACCGCATAAATCTACGGTTGCAAAAAGCTCTGCGGGAGTAACAGCCGAAAGCGATGCCTCAGGTCCGACAACGGTAACACTGCCAACAGATTTTAAAACCGATTTCACATCATAGCCCTGAGGAGAATTTACAAAACTTATATTCTCTGCCGGCAAAGTAAGTGTCTTGGTTTTGCAGCCCGTTACATTAACCGTAACTTCAAAATCTTTGAAAGACTCAAGTGAATATACAGACGGAATGGAATCCGCAGGAACTGTAAACACATTTTTACCGGGCTTGAGCTGTGCAAAATCAATGGTTGCTATCGCTATGCTTTCAACCGTGTTGTCAGCATCTATTCCCTGAATACCTGCATTGAATTGCACAGGATTAATCGTGTAGCTAAAAGGCTTGTCAATATATGCGGCAGGCGCATTCTTAAAATTAACCGATGTAGGTTTATTCACTACATAGTAAACAGGAACGGTAACCGTAACCTCGGAATTGCCGTAATTATATGACAGGTAGTGCAATACTGCACCGGCTTCGTTGTAGGCATTAATGTCGGCAGCCTGGGTTTGGGTCTGGGTAAGAGGCTTGTCAACATCAATTTCAGCAAATACATTTTTTACTGCACGAACCTCTGTAGCAGGACCGGAAACAACAACAGTATCAGCCGAAATAACAGGATCACCGGCAACAAAGCCTTTTTCCACAAGCTCATCATCGGAATTTATTTTTGGCTCAAGATTAAAATCCTGCTCCATATAAACATCAAAGAAAACTTCAATAAATTCATCCGACAGCGATACAATCTCAAACTCATCGGACTCCTTAACTTTTGTAGCCTTAAGTGAAAGAGTATGCTTACCGGCAGAATCGACATAAGCAGTCTGAGCAACGACCCTTATTGAATTCTTATCCGCAGCCGAAGAAAGTATATAACGCTTACCCGACACCTCAACATCAACGGTAAATTCAGACTGACCGAAAATTTCCAAATCAAACTGTGCCGGCACGCTGTTAGCCAGTTCAAGGGTAACAGGAACATCCTTCACAACTATTGTATCAATGGGGCTGAAGGAAATAACAACAAGCAGCCAGATAACAACAGCAACAACAAAAGAGAAAACCATAAGAACTTTGTTATCATAAAAAAGCTTGTGAGTTATATTCGCAATCTTGTTCATCAGGCTCTCTCCTTTCACTTTTTCTTGAATATGTTTTTAATCTTGTCAATAAATTTGCCGGACTCGTCTACTTCTTTGGCAAGAAGATAATTCTGAAGAATGTCACGAAGCTCGGCAGAAGAGATATCACGCTTGATTCTTCCCTTTTCAACAATTGATATATAACCGGTTTCTTCCGAAACAACAACTACTACGGCATCGCTTTCCTCCGACATACCGAGTGCGGCACGGTGTCTTGTGCCAAGCTCCTTACTCAATTCATTGTTTTTCGTAAGCGGAAGAATGCAGCCGGCAGCAGCAACTCTGTCCATACGGATAATTGCAGCGCCGTCGTGAAGCGGGGTTTTAGGGAAGAATATCGTTCCGATAAGTTCTTCTGTTGCCAGCGCATCGACTGTAGTACCTGTTTCGATAATCGAGCCGAGAAGCGTCTGACGCTCAAAAACCATAAGCGCACCGATTTTCTTTTCACTCATTGTGCCGGCGGAACGGCAGACCTCGGTAATCATATTGTTGATTTTTTCATTTTGAAGCTGTCTTGCGTTTTTACTGTAATTGAACGGAGAGAATGTGGAGAAGCTGCGTCTGCCGACACTTTCGAGTGCGTGTCGGATTTCGGGTGAGAAAATTATGACAAGGCAGACAATTGCATTGGTGGCAACACTTCTGAAAAGGTAAACACTTGCCTGCATATCCAACACAGTAATGACAACATAAACTATGCCGAAAAGCAGAATTCCCTTGAATAGCTGTATTGCTCTGGTTTCACGCACGAGCTTTACAACGCTGTATACAACAATAGCAACCAAACAAATATCTAAAAAATCAGAAAAGCGAAAAGAGGTAATAACACCTGCCGCCTGCTGAAAAAAGCTGACTATCTGTTCAAAATACGTCATTTGCATATCACTCCATTCTTATTTGCTAATTGTACCACAATAATAATTATAATGCAAATAAAAAAAAAGTATTTTAATATATTTTTAATATTCACGCAAATAAAAAGAGAAAGTATGCACAAAAAGCATACTTTCCCGTTGAATATAAATTAAATTATGCCATCATAGAGCGGATAATTCTCTCGCACTCAGCTTCATCCATGAGCTTGGGAACGGGATAAAGCGGATTGCCTTCAATCATTGCACGCTTTGCAATGGTCGGAATATCCTCTTCCTTGATGCAATCGAAGCATGACGGAATTTTCATTCTCTCATTCATTGCACAGATTTCATCAATAAACATATTTGCCTTTTCAGCGTCGGACTTGCCGTTTGTATCAAGTCCTGCAAGGTCGGCAAGCTTTGAAAGCTGAGTATAAATTGTATCGCCGTAATAGCGCAGAACATAAGGCAGAATTATTGCGTTTGCAAGGCCGTGAGGAACATTGTAGAAGCCGCCGAGATTATGAGCAATTGCATGAACATAGCCGACATAAGCCTGTGTAAAAGCAATACCGGCATAGAAAGAAGCGTTGAGCATATTGTCACGTGCTTCAATGTTTTTGGGCTCGTTATATGCTGTTTCAAGGTTAGCAAAAATCATTCTGACAGCCTTTTCAGCAGCCTCAGTTGTACCGGGAGTGTTGCTCTTGCCGATATAGGCTTCAACAGCGTGAGTAAGAGCATCCATACCTGTTGTGGATGTGATATGAGGCGGAAGACCGACAGTAAGCTCGGGGTCAAGCACAGCGACCTTCGGACGAAGACAGGGGTCATTGATTGCAAACTTTTCATGTGTATCGGGGTTAACAATAACGGCGGCAAGAGTGGTTTCGGAGCCTGTACCTGCCGTAGTGGGAATAGCATAAAGCGGAGGAAGCTTTGCAAGAACCTTAAGTGTGCCTCGCATTTTCGGAATCTGCTTGTTAGGTGCTGCAACACGGGCTGCTGCAACCTTTGCACAGTCCATAGGTGAACCGCCGCCGAAGGCAATTACAGCCTGGCAGTTGTGGTTTATGTAAATATCCTTAGCCTCTTCAACATTGGGTATAGTCGGGTTAGGCTGAGTGCCGTCATAAATTACAAAACTGATACCCTTGCTTTCAAGTCCTGCCTTAAGGCTGTCAAGCAGACCGAGGCCGTGAAGAACTTTATCGGTTACTATCATAACGTTCTCAATGCCTTGACTTTTAAGCAAGGAAGGCAGTTTCGTAACACTACCCGGGCCTTTTACAACCTGAGGACCTGTCCAATCAAGAACCTTTGTGGCAACTCTGAACGCTGCCTGATAAGTTCTGCAGTATGCACCGTAAAGCTTGTTCATAAATATTTCTCCTTTATACAGTTTGTATATTTATTAAACCTTTGCTAATCAAAACATTGCAATTAAAGCAGGTATACCGTATGAAACTACCGACATAATGACACCTGCTATAAACACACCGACAGCAATAACAAATGTCGATGTTTTAATTCTCATATCAAGGAGTGCGGCAATAAGCGCACCCGTCCAGCCGCCTGTACCGGGCAAGGGAATTGCTACAAAGGCAAGCAGACCCCATTTGCCATACTTTTTTACGGTATCGCTCTTACGCATAGAGCGGATTTCAAGCTTCTGAATAATCTTACCAAAGAAAGGCTTATCACGCAAAAACTGAAAGATTTTTCTGATAAACAGCAGAATAAACGGAATCGGTATCATATTTCCGATATAGCAGATTATAAAAGAAGGTATCAGGTCTAAACCGAGGATGCTGGCAGCAATCATTCCGCCACGCAATTCAAGAATCGGAAAAAGTGATATAACAAAAATTATAAGTTCCTCGGGAATTTTATTCTGAAACAAGTCAACAAAATATGCAGCCAGCTGTTCTGACATTACTTTACCACCTTATTTTTCTATTTCCCCTATTCTCAAAAGGAACTCATGCGCCTTTTCAAGAATAGCTCTGTCGTTTTCAAATTTCAGAGTTTTAATAGCCTTATCGTAATTAAGCCAAATATAATCTTCTATTTCCTCGTGCTGGATAATGGTTTGTGTATCTGATGTTTTGGCAACAAAAATTGAAACTGATTTTTCAACCTTACCCTGAATAGTATATTCAGATTTTGAGATAAAGCCCGGAATAATCTGAATTCGGATGCCCGTTTCCTCAAGAACTTCTCTTCGTGCAGTATCTTCTTTTGTTTCGCCACGCTCAATATGGCCCTTCGGGAAGCCCCAGTTTGCACTGCGTTTGTTTTTAATCAGCAGATAACGCACTTCACCCGCTATCATTCTGAAAACAACGGCACCGCAGCTGCTTTCATAAAGGCATTCAAGAATATAGTTTCTGCCCGTGCCTTCAGCAAATTCAATTGCAGGCTTAACGTCGTTAACAATAAAACGTGTGCTTTTAGGGGCAACAACCCATAGTTTTTCACCGCTTTTGCGTGTGATAATGGCGATAACTCGTCCGTCAAAATTCCGCACAGGATGGTCAATGCCCATAATATAGGCGAACTGATCATTTCCTGCGAGAGAATGGCCTTCTACTCTACCGTAATTGAGCTCATAAGTATAGCCCTCGGTCTCATTTTGGGTATTGATTGCATTAGTAACATTTACCCTTACGTACTTACCCAACATTGGCCTTCATCTCTCCTTTCCATAGCTAGACATATAGATTAATTATATATGCTTATATTGCTAATTACAAGTAATTTTTAAATTTTTTTGCTGTTTTATAAAAAAATATCTCCCTTAAACCGAATATAAATGTCGGAAAAAGGGAGAATAAATTAAAATCAGTCAGAAGCAAGCTGCTTAATATAGCGTTTAAAGAATACCACAGCCTCACCTACTGTATTTTTGGGCAGGCGCTCGTTTGTACCGTGGGTGCAAAGCAACAGCTTTGTATCAGCAATAAACGGCGAATATCTGTAAATATTATCGCAAACGAGCTCATAGTGGTAAGCATCAGTTCCACCCATGACAAGGTATGGCGCAACAATAGCTTCGGGATAATCGGAAACAGTTATGTTTTCAATTACCTTGAAAGCCCTGCTGTCAGTCGGAGAAATAGCTGAGGGCTCTTTTGATTTGAGGCATTTTATCTGAATATCCTTATTCTTAACAACCTTGCGTATATGCTCTTCAATGTCCTTGGTTGAACAGCCGGGCATACCACGGAAATTTACAACAATACTGGAGCGCTGGGGAAGAACGTTTGCCGCAGGGCTGCCCTGAGCCATAGTGACACCCGTTGTAGTGCGGATAAGGCTTGCAGCAGGCGGAATGAGCTTCATAACCTCTTTTATAACGGGATTAAGCAGTTTAATGTTGCAGGTAAGAAGCTTTGCAGGATAGCACACTCTTCTGCCGACAGCTTCAAACAAATCCTTTACAAACGGCAGCATTTCAGCCTTGAACTGATTATTTTCAAGGTCTTTTATAACATCTGCCAGCTTACCCAAGCCGCTGTGCTTAGGCGGCTGTGAGGAATGACCGCCCTTTGTTTCGACAGTTATCTCAAAATCGGCATAGCCCTTTTCTGCAATACCTATACCAGCAATAAAGCCGTCAATAATACCCTTTATATTAACGGGAAGGATTGCACCGCCCTCATCAATAACGCAGTCGAGGTGCACTCCCCTTTCTTTGAGAAGGCGTGCTATTTCACCTGCACCAGAGTTTTCGGAAGCAACAATTTCCTCATCGTGACCAAAGCAGAGGTATACATCTCTTGTTGGCTGGTAGCCCTCTTCAAGCAGGGTTTCAACAGCTTCCATAACGCAGATAAGATGATTTTTCATATCCATGGCACCTCTGCCCCAGATAAACTCATCGTCAATGTCGCCGCTGAAAGGCTCGTGATCCCAATCCTGCTCTGTTCCCTTGGAAACAGGAACAACGTCCTGATGTGAAAGAAGAGCAATAGCATCAAGCGAAGAGTCAGTACCCTTCCAACGGTAGAGAAGGCTTGCCTTTGATACAACTTCTCTTTCAAGAGTCTTTGCTATAAGCGGATAAGAATCCTCAAGGAACTTATGAAATCTTTCAAACTGTGACCAATCAACCATATCACTGTCGGGATAAGAAATTGTGGGAATCTGAATAGCACCGCTTATGTGCTGTATTGCACGCTCAACATCGCAGTTTTCTGCAGGAAGCGGTGAGGTTTCACGCTTTTCCGGCTTAAAGGCAGCCGCACGCACACAATTTACGGCTGTTGCCGCACCAAGGGCACCGAGAACAATCTTTGTTTTTGTTTTCATAGCTTATCTCCTATAACTTATATAAAGAATTTTCTTGAAAGCCACGCTCTGAGTCTTTTATTCTTGAGAACGGAAAGAAAAAACGCCACAAGAGCAAGACAACAGGCGGCAATTATTATTGAAACAACGGGCAGAAGTGACTTTTCATAATAATAGCGGAATATTAATTCTATTCCGAAAGAAACAACAGCTGTCTGCAAAAGAAGTGAAGTGACAAGTATTGGCCAATCAAGCTTTTTATGCTTTATCCATTCCGCAACGGAAAAAGCAAAGGCTGCAACAACAAGAATAAGCGGTAAAGCCAATTCAAAAAGCCAGCCGTGACCGTGCTCGACTGCGTAAAAAACAGCAGTGTACAAGAACACGCCAACTGCATCTATCGGCACAATAATATAGCTTTTTGGCTTCTTGAACAAAAAGGGAAAAACAATAAGCAGCCACACAAGAGCACTGGTTGCATTAATATATGTAGCCCAGAGGTATCCGAAATTAAACAGAAGATTTATCACCAGACAGACGATGTTAGGAATCAGAAACACCATTGAAGCGATGAAAGCACCATATCTGCGCCGCACTTCCGCCGGTATTACAACACGGGTAGGAAACGGCGGAACTGCTTCTTCAGGCGATATCAATGCATTGGGATTAATAACGGGAGTTGAACACAAAGCACATTTTTTTGCACTGTCGTCCAATTCAACACCGCAGTTGACACAGTATGACATTTTCCGTTCACCTCCTGTTACTTTCTATTTTTACGTGTGCACCCATTTTTACAAGGGCAGTGAAAAAGCGTTTTTCAATATCGCTTTCTTCAAAAATGTTTGCAAAATCAATAATAAACTTGTCCTTTAATCCGCAGCCGCCGCAGCGCACAGCATTAAGCCGCCCCGGACCTGCCATAATTTCAACACAGTCAACAAACTGCAGCATATCCTCCGGTAAATCAATTTTACCCAGGTTTGTGAAAAGCACCGTTGTTGCTTTTTCACCGGTAAAAAGAGAACCAATGCCAATAGCCAGATCCTTGATAACAAGCGGCATTATTCGCATAAACGGCGAGTTTACCAGCTTGAGATTAGCGGTAATCATAGCCCTTAAAGTCTTTTCATTATTGATATCACGAAGTGAAAAAATTATGTGCTTGAGCACTTCTTCAAATGTATAATCACCGAGAAGAGGATCAATATCAAGCAGATAATAAAGCGAAAAGTTACGCAGAGTATGAATACCGAATGTTTTACGCAAGCTGACAGGAATCTGTACACAAACCTTCTTTTGCTTGCGCTTTTCTTGCTTTTGTTTTTCATAATGTACAAACAAAAGCAGAGCTCCGATAAATTCAGTTACAGTAGCGCCGTAGCTTTTGGCAAGCGCACGGACATCATCAAGCGATACAATGCCACGGGTAATATTAACCATATGCTTCGGGGCTTTTGTGCCCTTCACATGATAAACGTTTGATAATCCCCTGCTGACCCTGCCCTTACTCAAGCCGCATTTTTTATATGGGTCTTCAAGCTCCTCTTTTGTGGCAGGAAAGGTTATGTCAAGCACATTGCCGCCAACTGAAATTTTGTGTCCGCAAAGCCGAAGATACTGCGCAGCAAGCGTACAGACAAAAAAGCAGGCACCCAAGCCGTCCGTTAAAGCGTGGTAAAAATCGCCCGAAATTCTGTTTTCATAATAGTAAATTCTGAAAAGATAACCGCCGTTTTCCTTGAATTTTACACGGTGGCACGGGTTAACAATATCGGGCTGAATTTCAGGTAATCCGTTCGGATTCTTTTCAAAATAGTGCCAAAAAAGACCGTTTCTTATTCTTACATCATAGCACGGAAAGCGTGGCATAACATCCGCCAATGCCTGTTCGAGAATATCGGGGTCAATTTTTTCGGTAAGCATAACGGAAAAACGGAAAATGTTAGACCAGCGGGAAGTGTTTTGCCCGGGAAATACTGTTGCGGCATTGTCGAGCTTAAACCATTGCTTTTGTTTTGGCATAATCCGTTTCTCCTTTCTTAGGATGGCGAGTAAAAATTACATTTCAAAAAGGCTAATCTGCATACTGTCAGGCAAGCCGTCAAGAGCACCGGCTTCTTTAAGCGCAGCGATAACGCTGCTTGAAACGCCAGCCCTGCGCTGAAACTCATCAACACACATAAACGCTCCTTCACCATCATCTCTTGCAGCGGCAAGTGCCTTGGCTGCGTTTTCGCCCGTACCGTTGAGCGAGGAGAAGGCAAGGCGAATTTTTCCGTCCTCAATTTTGAAAACATGAGCATCGGATTTATAAATATCAATCGGCAGGAATTCAATACCTCTTGCCTTCATTTCAAGAAGCACCTGAAGGGCTGTGTACTGTGAAAGCTCTTTTGCTGTAGCTTCTTTACCCTTGTCTGTTATTTCCTTCATCTTGCGTCTTACCTGCTCTTTTGTGCACATAATAAGCGAAGCATCAAGGTCATCACCACGTACGGTAAGGTAAGCGGCGTAATATGCAACCTTATGATAAATCTTGTACCAGCCAAGGCGCAATGCGGCAATAACGTAAGCCGCAGCGTGAGCCTTCGGGAACATATACTTGATTTTCATACAGGAATCAATATACCACTCTTCAACGCCGTGCTTTCTCATCGCATCCATATGTTCCTGAGTCAACAACTTTGTTGCATTACCCTTACGCACAATTTCCATAATCTTAAACGCCATATCAGGTTCAAGGCCCTTGTGCATAAGGTAAACCATAATATTATCTCGTGTACCGATAACATCGGAAATTGTACATATGTTATTGTGTATCAGTTCCTGTGCATTACCCAACCAAACATCAGTACCATGAGATAGTCCGGAAATCTGCAAAAGGTCAGCAAAGCCCTTGGGCTGTGCTTCAAGAAGCATCTGACGCACAAAGCTTGTACCCATTTCGGGAATGGAAAGCGTACCCGTTTCGCAGTCAATATCCTCTGCCGTAATACCAAGCGGCTCGGGACTGACTATCATTTCATACAGCTTTCTGTCACAGACATCAGCATCAAGAACGGAAATACCTGTAAAATCTTCAAGATACTTATAAAGTGTGGGAACATCATGACCCAGGTTATCAAGTTTAAGAATTGTATCGTGTAATGCGTGGAAGTCGAAGTGAGTTGTAATTGAAGCGGCAGAAACGTCATCTGCAGGGTGCTGAACGGGTGTAAAGTCTTCTGCCTCATAGCGGTTGGGAACAATAACCATACCGCCCGGATGCTGACCCGTTGTACGCTTGATACCGGTACAGCCCTTACAAAGTCTGTCGGTTTCAGCGTTGTGTACGCTTCTTTCACGCTCTTCAAAGTACTTTTTAACGAAACCGAAGGCTGTTTTATCGGCAACGGTACTTACAGTACCAGCCTTGAAAACGTGGGTAATACCGAAAAGCTCTTCGGTATATCTGTGAGCGTAGAACTGATATTCACCAGAGAAGTTAAGGTCGATATCGGGTGATTTATCGCCCTTGAAGCCGAGGAAGGTTTCAAAGGGAATATCGTGACCGTCACGAATCATCGGAATGCCGCAGTGAGGACAGTCCTTGGGCGGCAGGTCAAAGCCGGAGCCGACCTCGCCGTTAAGAAAGAACTCGCTGTGCTTGCACTTCTTACAAAGATAGAACGGTGCAAGCGGCATAACCTCAGATATACCTGCCATTGAAGCAACAAATGACGAGCCGACCGAGCCTCTGGAGCCGACATAATAGCCGTGGTCTTCGGAATTTTTAACAAGCTTCTGCGCAATCATATACAAAACGGCAAAACCGTTTTTAATAATTGATGTAAGCTCTTTTTCAAGACGCTGTGCAACGTATTCGGGGACAGGGTCACCGAACATATTCTTTGCTCTTTCCCAGCAAATTCTTGTCAATTCTTCTTCAGAGCCAGGAATATCGGGCGGGAAGTTACCGTTGGGAATAGGAATAAGTCTGTCAACCGCATCGGCTATTTTGCCCGGATTTGTGATAACAACCTCTTTTGCTGTTTCTTCGCCGAGATAGGCAAATTCATCAAGCATTTCCTGCGTTGTACGAAGATACAAAGGTGCTTGTCTGTCAGCATCCTTAAAGCCCTGACCGGACATAAGTATTGCTCTGTAAATACTGTCCTCCGCATCCAGAAAATGAACGTCACAGGTAGCTACAACAGGCTTACCCAGCTTGTCCGCAATATGTATGAGCTTTTTATTAAGATTTTCAAGGTCTGAATAGCTCTGGATATGCGGAAAATCCGGAGAATCCAACAGGAAAGTATTGTTGCCAAGAGGCTGGATTTCAATATAGTCGTAGAAGGATGCAATTCTAAGCAGTTCTTCATCCTTTTCACCGTGAAGCATAGCTCGGAAAAGCTCACCTGCTTCACAGGCACTGCCGACAATAATACCTTCACGCAACGCTTCTAATTCACTCTTGGGTATTCTGGGACGTTTATGATAATAATTAAGGTTTGATTTAGATATAAGCTTATAGAGATTTTTTAGACCCGTGTTATTCTGCGCTATAAGAATTATATGGTATGACGGGAGCTTTTTATAGTCTTTTTCCTCACCGTCAATATCATTTACGAGATAGCCCTCCATACCGAAAAGGAGTTTTATATCACTGCCCTTTGCCGCCTTTACTGCATCGGGGAATGCCTGAACAACACCGTGGTCAGTAATTGCTACAGCCTTGTGACCCCACCTAATTGCTCGCTTTACAAGGTCTTTAACATCTGCCATACCGTCCATTGCTGACATACGGGTATGCATATGAAGTTCAACACGCTTTTCGGGTGCATCATCGGTTTTAGTGAGCTTGTCAATCAAAGCCATTGAACGCACATCAACCGTGTTTTCACGGGCATATTTATCGTACATAACCGTACCTCTGATAAGTACGGTCATTCCATCCTTGAGCTTATCGTTAATATACTGTGTGCTCATATTGTCGCCGAAAATTTTGGCTGAATATGAAGCCGTACCGTCATAGAAATTAAACGTTATAATTCTGTTTCTGCCATCCTTGGTGGAACGGATTTCAAGCGAGAAAACATCGCCCCAGACAAAAACGGTACCGCTTTCGGGTGTAATATCGGAAATCGGAACGGGATGTCTGTCTGACTGGATTTTTTCACCGTAGATTATCTTTGCGTAATCGGTACAGATAGGCAGGTCTTCAAAGGTCTTTTTGATTACCTTTTCAATGGGCTTGTCCTTGACAACCTTCGAATCCTCTGCACGCTGCATTTCTTCCACAGTCATTTCCTTAACAACCGCACCCGCAACTATTTCAACAGTTACATCAACGCCGTAAAGTTCCTTGATAATAGAAGCAATATCCTTATCAGCCTTCATACTTCGCAGGATTGCAGCACCTGCTGCCGAAACGGTAACGGTATAGCAGTTACCGTGAAGCTCACCCTTAGCGTCGTTCATAAAGCCGTTTGCCGAAGCAACACGCTTTTTAAGAAGAGTACTGACCTTATCTATTTCAATAACTATATCTTTACCTGTTTCATTGTGTTCAACAATATTAAGACTAACAGTTGCACTGTTTAATTTTAGCGCACCGCAAAGAGCTGTTTCAAGCGGTTTGACATCAAACCCCTGTGAAACGGCATCAAGCACCTCAACGAGCATTATACGCTGCGAGGTGTTTACTTTAATTTCAATATGTTCAAATTCTTCGAGCCGTTTGGTAATATCCGAGCCGATACTCGGGTTAAACAAAACGGCAAAATCCTTGCCTGTCATATATTTGATATGTACGCTTACTGCGTATCCTTTCGTTACATTTTTTCAATTTCAAGTAATAATTCTTCAACAAGATTTTCTTCGGGTACTTTTCTGATTATTTCGCCTTTTTTGAATATCAGTCCGCAGCCGTCACCGCCCGCAATGCCGATATCCGCTTCTCTTGCTTCACCAGGACCGTTTACAGCACAGCCCATTACAGCTACCTTAAGCGGCTTTTTACAGTCCGAAAGAGCTTTTGTTACCTTGTCAGCAATATCAATCATATTGATTCTCGTTCTTCCGCAAGTGGGACAGGAAACGATTTCAACACAGTTTTCTCTTAAATTAAGCGCTTTTAGTATATCAATGCCTGCCTTGATTTCTTCAACGGGCTCATCAGTCAGCGACACACGGATGGTATCACCAATGCCGTGAGCAAGAAGTGAACCGATACCTGCGGCAGATTTGATTATACCCATATGCTTTGTGCCTGCTTCAGTAACGCCGAGGTGAAGCGGATAATTGCACATCTGTGCCACGGTTTCATAAGCACGCACGGTATTCTGTACACTCGAGGATTTAATAGAAATAACAATATCGTTAAAATCGAATTTTTCAAGTAATGAAGCGTGGTACATTGCGCTTTCAGCCATTGCTTCGGGAGTAGGACCGCCGTATTTTTTGAGCAGCTCTTTTTCAACCGAACCCGAATTAACGCCGATTCTTATCGGTACGCCTGCGTTTTTACAAGCATCGGCAACAGCCTTTACCCTATCCTCAGAGCCGATGTTGCCGGGATTTATGCGGATTTTATCAACACCGGCGCTGACACATTCGAGCGCAAGTCTGTAATCAAAATGAATATCCGCAACAACGGGTATTGATATATTGCTTTTAAGCTCGCTGATAAGTCTGACCGCTTTCATATCGGGTACGGCAGCACGGACAATATCGCAGCCTGCCGCTTCAAGCTGCTTTGCCTGAGCAATGCTGCCCTCAAAATCGTCTGAACGGCGGTTAAGCATTGACTGAACGGCTATAGGCTCGTTACCGCCTATAAATATATTACCTATTTTTACGCGGGGAGTTTCTCTTCTTTCAAACATTTTGCTTTCCTCTTAATTTCAAGGTTTTATAAATTTGAAAATATCGCTAAAGGACACAACCGCCATAAATATAAGGAGTAAGACAAGACCCGCTGCATGAATCCAGCTTTCGTATTTCTGCGGAACAGGCTTGCGGAATATCATTTCAATAAGCATAAAGAACAGTCTGCCGCCGTCGAGTGCAGGAACGGGAAGCAAATTGAAAACGCCGATATTGATCGATATGAAAGCCATTATATTTATAAGTGCGGAATAATCTGTGGTTTTCTGCGAATCCTCAACGGTTTCGGCAATTATACCGACAGTACCGATAACACCGGAAACATCCTTAATTCCGTATTTGCCGCTTATAAGATCGCCAAGACTCATCCACACCATACGGGCAACGGAAGCGGTCTGTTTAAGAGCAGCGGAAGAAACAGATAAAAATGTTTTATCCACGCCTACAATGGTCATATCATAAACAATTTTTGTTTCGCCGTCCTGTTCAACGGTTGTGAATTCAACACCTTTTATTTCCTTTTTTTCGCCGTCTCTTTCAACGACAAAGTCCATTTTGCCGTCTTCATCGGTAAACATAAGGTAAGATATATCGTTATCCGAAAAAACGTGTCTGCCGTTGATTTCTTTGATTACGTCCTTTGCCTGAAGACCGCTTGCCTCAAGCTTTGAGCCTTCTTTGAATGAGTGAATCTGCGTTGTGCCTACCAGATTCTGCTGCGAAATCAACACAGCAAGAAGCACGGCACCGAGAATAATATTGACTGTAGCACCAGCAAGAACAACCAAAAAGCGCTGCCAAACAGGTTTATTGCAGAACGCTCTTTCATCACCGCTGTCCTCGTCCTCACCTTCCATACTGACATAGCCGCCTATAGGAAGAACACGCAGAGAATACTGTGTTTCCTTTCCCTTCTTTTTAAGGATTGCAGGACCCATACCTATTGCAAACTCATTGATTTTAATTTTGAAAAGTCTGGCTACACTGAAATGACCTAATTCGTGCGAAATGATTATTACGCCGAAAAACAGAATTGCGAAAATTATCGGCCAGGCCTTATCCCAGACTGTGGCAATTGATAAAAGCAACTTATTGCCTCCTTAAAGTTTCTTCATTTACTCATTTCAATTAAATGTTACTGAGCACAAACTCACGTGCCCATTTATCTGTTTCAAGTACATCACTTAAAGTATATTCACTTATTTTCGGAGAATTCTCAAAAGCCTTACCGACAATACGGGCTATATCAAGAAAACCTATTTTACCGGCACGGAAGAGCTCATTCGCCTTTTCATTTGCCGAATTGACAACCGCCGTACAGAGTCCGCCTTTTTCTATAGCGTTGCGGCAGATATTAATACATTCAAAGGTTTCGTAATCAGGCTCGTCAAAGGTGAGAGTTTTCCACTCTTCAAGCCTTAATTGTCTGACAGGTGAAACAAATCGCTCGGGATAAGTTAAGGCATACTGTATCGGTATTCTCATATCGGGCACACCGAGCTGGGCTATAACGGAATTGTCAACATACTCAATCAAGGAATGGATAATGCTCTGCCTGTGTACAACAATGTCAACATCCTTCGGTGCAACGTCAAAGAGCCATACTGCTTCAATAAGTTCAAGACCCTTATTCATCATGGTAGCGGAGTCGATGGTTATTTTTGCACCCATACTCCAGTTAGGATGTTTAAGAGCGTTTTCAACCGTAGCATTTTTTAACTCATCTTTAGTTTTACCGAAAAACGGACCACCGGATGCAGTAAGAATAATTCTTTTAAGCTCTTTCTTGTCATTCATACCCTGAAGAGCCTGAAAAATTGCTGAATGCTCACTGTCAACGGGAAGAATATCCACATTTTTCTGCTTTGCAAGATTCATTACAAGCTGACCGCCGGCAACAAGAGTTTCCTTGTTGGCAAGAGCTATTTTACAGCCTGCATCAATTGCAGCAAGTGTAGGCTGCAGACCCGCCATACCGACAATACTGTTAAGAACAATAGCATCCGAATTATCGGCGGCACATTCGCAAACGCCTTCAACGCCAGATAGAACATTAATGTCGGTATCAACAAGGCGGATTTTAAGTTCATTTGCTGCTGCCTCATCAGCCATTGCAACTTTTGCGGGTCTGAATTCACGAGCCTGCTTTTCAATTATATCAACATTTCTTGCAGCTGTAAGCGCATTTATTCTGTATCCGTGAAGTCTTGCAACATCAAGTGCCTGCTCACCGATTGAGCCGGTTGAACCCAAAACAGATATAATTTTTTCTGCCATAATTGCTTTGTCATCCCTTCATTTATTCAAAAAAGCGAAGCAGCTGCACATAGCCGCTTCGCCGCAAAATATGCCGCTTATACAGTAAGCTCGAAATAAATATACAAAACTGCGTAAACAAACGGTGCAACAAAGCTTATGCTGTCCATTCTGTCCATTATTCCGCCGTGACCGGGAATAAGATTACCGAAATCCTTAATACCGTAATTTCTCTTGATTGCCGAAGCAGTAAGGTCGCCGAGTGTACCCACAAGCGGAACAGCTAAAGAAACAATAACCATAAGCCAGACAGGAAGCGGGAAAGGCTTATAACAAACAGCATTACAAATAAGCAGAGCAATAATATTGATTACAGCAGAGCCGATTACACCACCGATAAGACCTTCCACAGTCTTTTTCGGGCTGATTCTCGGGGAAAGCTTGTGCTTACCGAACTTTACACCGGCAAAAAGAGCAAATGTATCGGAGAAAACAGCACCGGCAAGACAGAACCAAATAAGGAATCTCATATGTCCTCTTGTGAGAACATCACCGTAATCGGTTACCATATTCCTCATTTTAAGGAAACAGCTCAGTGCTCCCGGCAAAGCCATACTGGCAAAAGCCGTAAGAGCAGCGTGGTTAAAGGTAGTTCTGCCAAAATCAATAAGAGTAAGCATAAGCAAGGCAACAAAATAGATCATCAACGCCAGAACAGGATTGATTGATATACCAAGCTGTGCCGAATATGCCATATATGTAATCTGCAAGGCAGAAAAACCAATACCGAAAACATACATCAGCTTATTGACTACGCCGAACACTTTCATTAACTCGTAAACCGACATAAGAGAAATGGCATAAACCATAACATCGGGCAACGGAGAGAAAGTGAGAACAACAATAGCTATTCCCAATAATCCGAAGGAAAGACCGCTTATTACTCTGGTTTTCATAAAATCACCTTACACACCGCCGAAGCGTCTGTGCCTTTTTGAATAGTCTTCAATAACCTTGTCAAAATCTTCTGTTGTAAAATCAGGCCAGAGCTTATCAGTATACCAGAATTCAGAATAAGCCGCCTGCCAGATCATAAAATTTGAAAGGCGCTGTTCACCGCTGGGGCGAACAATAATATCGGGCTCGGGCTGACCGGCAGTATAAAGCCCTGAGGTAATCATATCCTCGGTAATGGAGTCGGGGTCTAGTTCACCTGCTGCAACTCTGTGAGCAAGGTGCTTTACACTGTGAAGAATTTCTGCCCTGCCGCCGTAATTAACTGCAATGTTAACTGTTGTCTTTGTCAGATTAACTGATTCATTCTCGGCAGTATCAAACAAATCAAGTATATCCTCGGGCATACCTTCACGCTCACCCATATAATGCATATGCATACCCTTTTGTGCGTTTTCTGCCTTACGCTCCTGAGCCTCGTGAAGGTAGTCACGGAAAATATTCATTATTGCGGAAACCTCCTGTGGAGGACGCTTCCAGTTTTCTGTGGAAAAAGCGTAGAAGGTCATGCTCTTGATACCGATATCGCAGCCGTATTCGCAAATTCTGCGAAAAGCGTCGGCACCTGCCTTGTGACCCTCTGAACGGGAAAGACCACGTGAGGTAGCCCACCTGCCGTTACCGTCCATAATAAAGCCTATATGACGAGGTAATTCAATACCCATCTCAGATCTCCATAACCTCTTTTTCTTTTGCGGTTGCAACAGAATCAATATCCTTGATGAACTTATCAGTTGTTTCCTGGATTTTCTTTTCGCCCTGCTTGAGGTCATCCTCTGTAATTTCGGAGTCCTTCTGCATCTTCTTGAGCTTGTCAATGCAGTCACGGCGGATTGAACGGATAGCAACCTTTGAATCCTCAGCCGTTGCACGGACTGTCTTTACGATTTCCTTACGTCTGTCCTCTGTGAGAGGCGGGAAAGTAAGGCGGAGAACACTACCGTCGTTCTGAGGGTTGATACCGATGTCGGATGTCTGGATAGCCTTTTCAATAGCGCCAAGAACGCTCTTGTCCCAAGGCTGAATGGTAAGAATTCTTGCCTCTGCAACAGATACTGCAGCAAGCTGATTGATGGGTGTGGGAGTGCCATAGTAATCTACTCTGATTCTATCGAGAACAGCAGCAGATGCTCTGCCTGCTCTGATTGAATTATACTCGCTGTTAAGAGCGTTGATTGTCTTGCTCATTTTTTCTTCTGCGAAGCTGAATACTGTTTTCATAATTTTGTTTCTCCTTATATTTATTCTGTTACGAGTGTGCCTATTTTTTCGCCCTTGATGGCGCGGATTACGTTCTGAGGATCTGTAAGATCGAAAACAAGAATATCAATTGAATTGTCACGGCAAAGTGAAGCAGCCGTACTGTCCATAACCTTAAGACCCTTTGTAAGTACCTCTGTATGGGTAAGAGTGTCGTACTTAACGGCATCGTCAAACTTGTTGGGGTCTTTATCATACACGCCGTCAACATTTGTTGCCTTAAAATAAACCTGTGCACCGATTTCTGCAGCCCTGAGTGCCGCAGTTGTATCCGTTGAGAAGAACGGACAGCCGGTACCGCCGCCAAAGATAACTACCCTGCCATTTTCGAGGTGTCTGACTGCCTGCTGTTTATTATAAGTTTCGCAAAGCTGAGGCAATGAAACAGCGGACATTACTCTTGCGTCAACACCAACCTGTGAAAGATAATCGCCCAAAGCCAATGAATTCATAACGGTTGCAAGCATACCAATATGGTCAGCTCTGGTTCTGTCCATATTTTCGCTTGAACGTCCACGCCAGAAGTTGCCGCCGCCGACAACAACACCGACCTGAACGCCAAGGTCACAGCACTCCTTGATTACACGGCAGACAGAAAGCGTAGTTTCATTGTCAATACCGTGACCCTTGGCACCGGCAAGAACCTCGCCGCTTACCTTTAAGAGGATTCGTTTATAAGACATTTTAACTCATCCTTTCAAATTTTATGTTTTATCCTTATTATTTTACTTGAAAAAAACAAATAAGTAAAGAGAAACTTTAAAAGTTTTATAGATTTTACCAAAAAATCAGTTAACTCTGAAGAAATTAAGCGGCTCAACGGTAATACCGCCTACCGTAACCGGCTCATTTGTATAGTTGACATACACCTTGGTTGTTGATTCAAACTCGGTACAGTAAACCCCTTCTGCTACAGTAAAGTGGTCTGTGATTCTTGAATCTCTTAAATCAGCAAAAACCTCAGTAGACTGATTGTAACAATTGTATATAGAGGATAACCAGTTATCGGTTGAAAAAATATTATTATATTCTTCGCTTGAGTCAAGACTGTTGTTTGTAAGGACAAACGAGGGAATAGCACCGTATTCAATACAACGCAGAAATTCCTGTTTGCTGTTGCTTGAAATATTAACGGGAGCACCGCTGAATTCAACTATACCGTGAAGAATAAGCTGAACAAAGGGAATTGAAACATAACCTTCACTTTTTATATGCTTGCAGCTCATAGGTATATCACAGATAATATCTGCATTCTTAAGAGAATAGAAATTACCCTTCTGTACCATAACTATATTCTGAGTTGCTAGAGGTGAAATCTTTTCATTGATAATTGAGGCAGCAACCTGTCTGCTGATATTCCCGTTAAAATCCGAATAAAGTCTTTCACCTGCATCAGTTACACAAAAGCCCGTCGAATCAAAATCCGTAAATTTCTCAAGTGCTGACAGTACAGTTTTTTCAAGGCCCGAAAGCTCTGTATAATATGTCTTTGACAGTTCACTTGTAAAGCCGGTTTTGGTAAATATAGTTTCTCTGTCAAAGGTTGTTTTCGACTCAGTAAGGTTACCGACGGCGCTATTACCTGCATTGCTGCCGCTTAACAATGAAATATCAACAAATATATTAAAATTGAGCCCGGCAGCATAGTCGTTCAGTGCGCTGAAATCCTTTTTTCCGCCAAGTGAAGGAAGCAGCTTTGCGTTTCGGATATTTCGGGCGTCAAGTCCGCCGCTTAAAGCTCCGCTGTAGCGCAGATATACATTATTGATACCCTTTGATTTGATACGGTTGAGAATATCCTGTGCCTGAGAATATGTTGTGAGTTTTTTATTAAAGCCGAAAATTCCGTCCTTTTTCGCCTGACCGATAACATTTACTACCATCGGCATTGCTTCAGCAGAAAGCAAACCTGTAGATGAAAGCGTATAGTTTCTGATAAACTGCTCTCTGCAAGCTGCGGCAAGTCCCGAATAGGTTGCATCTGCACCGCTTAAGAATCTGTAGCAGATTTCAATAGTATCCGAATAAACACATTCTGAAAAAAGCTCATCGTCACCGTCTGTCTGTGAAGGGGTTATTTTAAAACTTGCACCGACACGGTTAAAGGCGCCGCCGTTATGAGCTTTAACAGCATTGATTTGCGCAACGGCATCGCCTTTTTCAATTACTGCCGCAAAGGCATCGCTGCCGCTTCTGATACCGAATGCGGGCACAACAGCTTCAAGAGGCGTAGTACCGCCGATATCATTACCGTAAACGGCAATGCTTACGGGCTCAAGAGCTTCGTCGCAGGCGGTATCTATTATAGCACCGCTTCCGTCGGGAACAAGGAGGAAATCACCCTGCTGTGACACAGCGGAAGCACCGAAATGTTCAAGGAAGCCAATACTCACAAGAACATCGTCTTGATTTCCGAGGTTAACCCAATCGAGCGAAGCGTAAAGGCAGCCGTCCTTTAGCGTATAGCATACCGTTATTTTGTAGAGAATATTATCCCCGGCAGCTTCGGAATAAACATCGTCTGATGCAGCAGCATCAATATCCTTAAGAAGTACCGGCATATCGGTAATATAATAAGTGACGGTAAAGCCGTCCTTGGTATTGGCACGGGAAACTGTACCGTTGGAAACACAGCAATCCTGCGAATTGAGAATATATCTGCTTGACTTGTGCATTATTTCAAGGCTTACGATTTCAGCCTCATCAGAGAGAGTTTCACCTTCAAAATATTCGGGAAGTGCCGACCAGAGCTTACTGCTGTTACTGTTTCCGTTAACCCTGACTCCGACAGAACTGCTGTTTTCATCAAACAAAAGTGTAATAAGACCCGAAGTGGCAATTTCAGTAAGATTTTCGGAGCTGAAGTAATGGGCAGACATATCCGTAGATTCAGGATACACAACGGGGGATCCGACCTTAAGTTTCAGCAGCGAATCCGCCTTGCCTGCACAGCCGCAAAGGCACGCCAGCAAAGCAGTAACAATAAGCGCAGAACAAAGCCTTAACGCAAGTTTAATTATTTTTGACGATTTTCTCATAAAACTGTTCCTCTGTAAGATTAAATCTAGGTATTTCCGGTAAAAATAACTGAAGGTGATGATATTGAAAAAAATTAAAGAATATTCGTTTATTTACTTTCTTGGTGCTGTGCTGTACAGCGGAATCGAAATAGCTTTCCGTGGCTTCACGCATTGGACAATGGCACTCACGGGAGGTCTTGCCTATCTGCTGATTTATATATCGAGCTTCCGAATCAAAGCGAAAGGCCTTTTTGTCCGCTGTCTATCCGGCTGCGGAATAATCACTGCACTTGAATTCATTGTCGGCTGTATTGTAAACCGAAAGCTTCATATGAACGTATGGGATTATTCGCAAAGACCCGGGCATATCCTCGGACAGATATGCCCGTTATTCTGTGTGATATGGTTTTTGTTAAGCATTCCTGCCGTCCTGCTGTCATTTTTTATAAAAAACAGACTGTTTTCATCCGACAAGCAGAAAAGCAGTATTTATCAGCTGTTTTTAAAATAGTTGACTATTCCGTTTACAGCACCCTGTGCAAGAGCGTTCTGATTTTCGTCGAGCGTGAGTGCCTTACATTCAACAACATTGGTGACATATCCGAATTCAACCAACACAGCAGGACACTCTTCAACTCTTGTTACCTTGAAGCCCTTGAATGCGCTTCCCCTGTCAACCTTTGAAGCCATAGCACTGTTATTTGCGTAAACCGTATTTTTATAGGCGCTGACTATTCCCTTGCTCATACTGTCTGCAAGCGGATAGGAATAGCTCTTGTAATAATATGCCGTTGTACCTGAAGGTGACTGACTTTCAGAAGCATCACAATGCACCGCAACAAAAATGTCGGGGTTTTTGCTTCGGCAGGCTGCAGCTCTTGATTCAAGACTGATTGTCTGTGTAGCAGAAGTACGTGTCATTATTACTGTTGCACCTAGCGCCTCCAGCTTTGCCTTCATTTTATTTGCAAGGGCAAGGTTTATAGTAGCTTCATAAACATTCTTTGAGCCTACAATAGCAGCACCGATTGCGCCGGGGTCATTGCCGCCGTGGCCTGCATCAAGCATAATTACCTTACCTGCTATAGCCGATGAAGCTCTTTCTTTGATTGAGAAAGTAAGCGTACCGTTGCTGTTGTAGTAATACTTTATTCCGTAGAATCCGCCTTTTTTATTCAGGTACAAGCGGAGAGTCTGTGTTGTGCCGTCATTTATCCATTCGGCTTTTTTTATAACATTGCTGTTAAACTGCGGTGCAGCATCCGTTTTGGTTGTATGGTAAAAAACAATATCGACATATTCGGCGGTAAAGCTCTTTACGCTGTACGGTCTGCCTGCTGTCTGTTCATAAAAAGACTGCGGCTTTTCACGAACATTGAAAGGC
>JAZUQA010000024.1:0-4810 GCA_045605425.1 Acutalibacteraceae bacterium | reverse complement strand
GTAACCGGTTTGTATTTTGACCAAGAAATAAGCGGGTCTATTGCAGGATATTTTCTTGCATCAGAGCGTTCACGTGAAAGCCCGTGGAAGGCTCCGACGACCTTAAGAGTTGCCTGAGTAACCGGCTCTTCAAAGTTACCGCCTGCAGGAGAAACCGTACCGCCGATTGTAACGGAGCCCTTGCTTCCGTCAGAAAGAAGCACACATCCTGCACGTTCATAGAATGCGGCAATATATGATTCAAGATACGCAGGAAAAGCCTCTTCGCCGGGAATTTCTTCAAGTCTGCCTGACATTTCACGCATCGCCTGAGCCCAACGTGATGTGGAGTCAGCAAGCATTAAAACATTAAGACCCATCTGTCTGTAATACTCTGCAAGTGTTACTGCGGTGTAAACTGAAGCCTCGCGGGATGCAACAGGCATTGAAGAAGTATTGCACACAATAATTGTTCTTTCCATAAGAGAACGTCCGGTTTTAGGGTCAGTAAGCTCAGGAAACTCTGTCAGAGTTTCAACGACCTCACCTGCACGTTCACCGCAGGCAGCAATAATAACAATATCAACATCAGCATATTTCGATGTGGTGTGCTGTAAAACTGTTTTGCCGGCACCGAAAGGACCGGGAGTACAGTAAGTTCCGCCCTTTGCTACAGGGAAAAACGAGTCGATAAGACGAACCTTAGTTTCCATTGTTTCAACAGGTGCCAGTCTTTCACTGTAGCACTTAATTGCACGCTTAACAGGCCACTTGAAAGACATTGAAACAGAGATTTCTCTGCCTCTTTCATCAGTTAAAACCGCAATTTCTTCGTTTACCGTATATTCGCCTTTTTCTGCAACGGATTTCAATGTGTATATTCCGAGCAAATTAAAGGGTATGAATATTTTGTGAGTAAAGGGCCCTTCAGGAACTGTACCTATATATTCACCGGCACGAAGAGTGTCTCCGATTTTTGCAGTGGGAGTGAATTCCCATTTCTTTTCGGAATCAAGCCCATCTGCATAATTTCCTCTCTCAAGAAACCAACCTGCCTGTTCAGCGAGCACTGGCAGAGGATTCTGAAGTCCGTCATAAATCTGTCCCAAAAGTCCGGGACCCAACTGTGCAGAAAGCATTTCTCCGGTAAAATCAACATCATCTCCGCACTTGATGCCGCCTGTCATTTCATAAACCTGTATCTGAGCGATATTTCCGCGTATGCGTATAACCTCACTCTTGAGTTTGGTATCATCAACATTAACATAGCAAATTTCATTCATTGAAACATTATTTTCAAACTTTACTGATAAAAGGTTACCGTTAATACTAACTACTTTACCTTTGTTTGCGGTCATTGTATAACCTCCGTTTTATCCTCACTCATAATTGAGTCATAGATTTTTCTGTATGCGGTCTCTCCGGTATGCGTATCAAAATTTCTCATACGCTCCAGGAGCTTCAGTTTAAGACAATAATAGAACACAAATTCTTCCGAAAAAGAATCCATTGGTCTGAGTGTTTCCAAAAACTCAAGGCGGTAGCGGTTGAGAAACTTTTCAGCCTCCATAGGACTTTCAATTTCAATAGCGGTGCGCACCGCCTGCAAAACGCCTGCGGGAAAAGACGGCATTACTGCATCAAAATTTTTATTCATCTTATCTGCACGAAGCTTGGCTAATACAAGGCGAAGATTACGTTCACCTTCATTCCATTTTTCAATCAGAGCAGAGGAAGATTTATCGTAAGCTCTTGATGGAATAAGAGTTATTCTGTTAAGTTCGGTTAGAGCCTTTTTCCCTAAAAATCGGCTGCATAACTCAAAAAACTGGTTTTCAGTAACTGGTATAGGTGTGTTTTCACTTAAACCATCCAGAGAAGGCAGTTGAGATATCAGATAATACTCAGCCATAATTATTCAGCCTCTTTCAATAACGCAGTAATCTTAGGACTAAGATAATTCGACAGCATATCGGTAACAGCATCTTTTGAATAATCATAATACGCTCCGTCACCGTTTACTGCAATTCGGAATCCGCCGTCAAAATTATCATTGGCTTTAAGAGTAACTCCGGTGAGCATTTTTGCTTTAAGCTCTGCCAAAATAGAGTCTTCGAGCTTTGCAAGGTCATCACTGCTTAAAATTACGGATATATCTGTTGCTTCGGGCTTTGATAACCAGCTTTCAACAGCTTTGACTATAAGCTGTGAGAGTACATCGGATGAATAAACCGATGAAACTTTTTCTCCTAAAATTTTGTTAAGCTCTTTCGTAACACTTTCTCTGAAGGATATAAGAAGATTTCTACCTGCCTGACGGATTGCATCTTCACCGGATTTTAAAGTTCGCTCATTTTCGTTTTTTGCATCAGACATAATTTTATCTGCCTGTGCCTTTGCATCGGCAATTATTTTTTCTGCATCTGCTTTAGCTGTTTCGAGTATTGCGGCAGCTTGAGCTTCAGCAGTTTCAACACCGTCTTTTTTTATCTGATCAATAAGCTCCTGAAGTTGAATTTCCATTTAATATTCTCCTTTTCAGTCAGTTTTTATTACAGTAATACGTTTTTGGCCATAAAAAAACAAAAAGGAACCAACATCCTCTGCAGACAGCTGGTTCCAAAATTTAAATATTTTTCACATTATATAATAGTATGGGTTAATTTGTCAAGGTTTATAAAAGAAAAATTTAAAACATTTTTGATTTATATAATTTATTTTTTCATATTGAAATAACTGCATTATATTTCTCGTGATTGTGTTGTCTGTGTTTCCACTTCATCAGATTTTTCTCTATATACTCTTAAGATATGCCCTTTGAAGATTTCATCTTATCCTAATCAACTAAATACTATTTTTATCATAAAAACCGCTTGTGTCAATTTTCAGGAGTTTTATTGCTTTGTTGATAAGAGTTGAAAAGTCATTGCGTGTCAGTTTCATAACGCCTTTTATAATCGGTGAAACCTTTACTCCTGCCATAGCATTGACAGTTCCAAGATAGAAGTCATCAGGGAATCGGGCATCCTTATCCTTGGGTACGCTGTCGCAGGTTTCAAGGAACCAACGAAGAAGCTCTGAACTCATTTCATTTATGATTTGCGCATATTCGGGATTATCAATTTCGTTTCTTTCTTCGCCCTTTGATAAATCATAGAATTCATCAGTTTCATAAAGTCGCATAATGTATTTATAATCCCTTGAACGAATCATAACTGCTTTTGTATGTTGAGGTCCGTTTTTCTGTTGAATATTTATTCTTGGTGCATATTCATCGGCAACAACACCAAAGTAATTTTCAACCTCTTCCGTGCAATGCTCTTCACCTTGAAGTCTGCCGCCCTCACTGCATACGAAATCACGGACAACGACGGTTTTGTCGGCAATTGTACTTTTGAGAGAACGTCCGAAATGTGTGTGACCCGCTTCTGTTTCAGTTATGTCAAGGACAGTCGCAAAAAAGTCGATAAGCTCAACGGGATTTGAATTAATTCCGCTGTCACTCTGCATTGATTTCGGTAGCTTTACAATAAGAGGCACTTTAACGAGGCAGTCATCAAAAAGATTCTGTGCTTTTTCTGGAATGCCGTAGTCTGCCGTAAAATCACCGTGGTCGGCAAAGAAGAATATTGCAGCATTATCATATCTTCCCGTATCCTTCAAAGCCTGTATGATTTTTCCTGTGAAATCGTCAACCCTTGCACATTGAGCAAGATAGGTTTTTCTGAGTTTAAGCTTATTTTCATCTTCCCAATCACCGATACCAAGAGCTTCACAGAGTTCATATTGCATTGAAGGTTTCTTATCTTCAGGCTTTGACGGCGCTTTGGGCTGTTCAATAAGGCTTTCGTCAATAAGGTCAAGATATTTTTTCTCTGCGTGATACGGCGGATGGGGATTGTTAAGACCGAGAAAGGCAAAAATCGGTTTGTCTGCCTTTACTTTTCTGATTAAATCCTCGCAACCCTTTGTCCATACATAGTCGTTATCGTGGCAAATGCCGTCATCTGCGGTATTGGTGATTTCACCTCTGTAAAAGCTCAAGTATCTTTTTTCGCCTTTTTCGCCTCTGCCTTCATCCTTCGGAGGCTTACCGCATTTGTTATAGATTTCGCTTGTGCATTCTCTGAGCCACTTTGTCTGCTGACCCGCAAGGCAGTCGCCTCTGCCGCTTGTCCAGACATAATATCCGCTGTTTTTGAGTATGCGGTAAAGATTATCCTCGCCCTGACGCAGCAGATAACTCATCGTTCGGTGACCGTTTGTGTGCGGATAAGTACCCGTCATAAACGAACATCTTGACGGCACACATACGGGGTTCTGACAAAAAGCGTTGCTGAAGCTGACGCCCTCATCGGCAAGGGTATCAAGATTAGGAGTGTATGAAGCAAGGTTGCCGAGATGGTGCAGAGAATCCGCCCTCATCTGGTCAGGATTAATGACTATAATATCGGGTCTGCGGTTCACATCTTCACTCCCTTTTTCCTTGCCTGTTCTTCCATTTTGCGTGTATATTCCGCTTCGTCACGCATTTCTTTTTCAGCTTTTATTCTTGCCTTTTCTTTCTGCGCTCTGAACTTTTTCATATATTTCTCAAATTCAGCCTCAAAGTTCAGTTTGCTGTTCTTTGCACATTTTTCTTTAAGTTCGGCTTTGAATGATTCAATCGCCTTTGCGTCGAGTTCTTCCTGAATCAGTCTTGCTCTTTCTGAAGGCTCAACCCATTCTTCGCCGTTTGCTTTGCATTTGTCAATCTGTCTTTGACGGATTATCTTCTGAATTGCAGGAAGCTTGAGTTCAATATCAAGAAACCTGAGAAGAATTGCAAGAC
>JAZUQA010000023.1:0-49712 GCA_045605425.1 Acutalibacteraceae bacterium | reverse complement strand
AGATAAAAATTCAGCAGATAACTCCCGCAGTTTTACGGGTGTTACCTGCTTTTATTATTTTCGTCTCTTTTTGGTTTTACATCTTTGACTGTACGGACTTTTCAAATGCTATGACTTTTTTAGATTATTTATTTGTGTTACAAGTTCCTCTTTCGTAAGAGAGTCGTAATCTATGCTGAGGGAGTTGCAACTTCGCAAAGCAGCCTTGCGTTTATCTTACCGTTTTTAATTAAATCAATCATATCATCACTCAGATGCAGATTGGTTTTTCTTGTATGGAAGGTTAAAAGCTTTATGTGTTGTTTCTGGTTATTTTAATATATTCCGATGGGGTCATGTTATAAAATCTTTTAAACACCGTTACGAAATATGCCTGTGAAGAAAAACCGACTTCAATGCATATTTCTTTCGATGATACTCCGTTAAGAAGCAAGCTTTTAGCTTTTTCAAGTTTTTGTCTCAAAATATATGAGCTGAGGTTTTCTCCGATTTCTCTTTTGAAAATCTGCGACAGATAATCGGCGGAAATTCCGCAATGCTCTGCCACGGCAGAAACACTTATTTTTTTACAAAGGTTTTCGTTTATATGTTTGATGCAGTTTCTTATATGCGGAGAAAACTCAGGCTGTTTCTTATTCTTTTTCACATCCTGAGTCAGTTTTAATATTTCAATGCCGAGGCACATTAATACTTCATTTTTGTCGGTGAGCGAATCAATTTTTTCAATCACACGGTCTGAAAAGTCATAGGCTTTGCTTTCGTTAAGTCCGCCCTGTATTGCATACCGGGTTGCAAGAGTGATTGTGCTGACAGCCATATATTTATGCTGCATAAGCTCGTCGTCGGACATTTCGCCCATAACGACAAGAGAATCTATACCCTTGATTTGCTGCAAAAGCGAAGCAACATCCCCCTGCTGAATACAGGAAAAAAGGCGTATTTCAGCGCTGTAGGGTGTGTGCTTTTCGCCTTGTTCGGTAAGGGTTTTAACGCTTATAAGCTCGCCGATATTCATTAAATCACATCTTTCAGCTTTTTCATTTCTTTTTTAAGTCTGTTATTATCGAGAATTTCCCACAGCGGCATGATCAGACCGCCGCCCAGGCGGCAATGCGCCTCGTTCATTGCGCCGTAATACGCCACACGGAAATCGGCAAATTCGGGGAGCACAACGTTTTTCTTATAGGTTTCGTAAAGCCCGTATGCATCGCCCCACATATTGCGAAACTGAAACAAATCGTATTCTCTGTCCGCCCACATTGAGCCACACGGGTCAATAAAAGCCGTGAGCTCAAGCGTTTTCGGGTCAGCCATTATGTTCATAATGTTAAGGTCGCTGTGAATGAGCACGGGCTTCGTGTCCTTCGGACAGACACGGTCGAAAAGCTCCGTAGCTTCCTTTAGCAAGGCAAGGTCTTTTTTGCTGTATTTGCCGTTTTCCGCCAGCTTTTCAAGGCCGCTCAGCCACGGCTGCTGCATTTCGGCTTTATAAAAATCAAACCAAGTGTCGTAAACGGGAACTGACAAAGAGCCGAATTTTGAGTTTGTTACACCGTGCCATTCAAGCATACCCGAAACAACCGTCTCTGCAAACTTCTGCTTTTGCGCTTTGCTTTTGAGAAGGAATGACGGGTCAAGCACGTTTTTGCCCTCGACAAAGCTCATTGCAAGAATTGCCGTTTCGGAGTCTTCATAAGTAAAAAGCACCTCGGGCATTTTCACGCTCGTGTTTTCGGACAGGATTTTAAGCTGCCGTGCTTCTTCATACTGTGAGCCCTGAATTCTGTACGCCTTTATTGCGATTGCTTCACCGTCGGAAAGAACGGTTTTATAAACCCTGCCGTAGCTGCCGCCGCCGATAAACTTGATTTTATCCGCTTTTTTATTCAGCTTTTCGGAAACAATACGGGGTATAACCGGCAATATGTGCTTGTTGCCGTTGTCGAGAATTTTCATCGGTTGTCCTCCATAATTCTTCCTTTTACAAGGTTGTATGCCGCTTTGCTTTCGGGCAGAAATGAAAAGAGCTGAAAGCAATGGCACATACCCTCATACTTCTGAAGCTTGACATCAACATTTGCATTCTTCATTTTTTCAAACACCCTGTCGTTGTCGCTTTCATCCAATTCAGCCGTTCCGCAAACCAATGTAACTTTCGGGAAATTTTCAAAGCTGCCGAACAAGGGTGAAATATAAGGTGATGTTCTGTCAACATTCAGAACGTATTTTGATATTCTTCGCAGTAAATGGAGATTGTCTTCAATCTTTTTGTGCTTTGCAATTCCGTAAAACGGGTCTTTGTATGCGTTTGTAATTCTGCTTTCACCGCTTGATGTGGCATCCGCCCAAAGGGAAAAGCAGACAATATGTCCGGGCAAGGGGAAGTTATTATCCCTTAACCATAACGAGGATGTAAGAGCAAGTGTTGCACCTGCGCTGTCACCGATAACAATAATATCTGAATTGTTTATTCCCTCATCTAACAAATGCAAATATATTTTTACAACATCATACATCTGTGACGGAAGCTGATGTTCGGGGAATCTGCCGTAGTCCGCATTTATTACGGTTGCACCGCAGAACATATTGCTGTATTTTTCTGCTAGTCTGCGGTAAAAATCGTTGAGTTCAATTTTAAATCCGCCGCCGTGAATCATCAGTATAACTTTTTCTGTTTTGCGATTACGATTTACGAGCTTTTCGTATTTCACGCTGTCAACGGAATGCTTTGTATATGTAAAGTTTCTTGAAGGATTATATTTTGATTTTTTATCTTTTGTCAGCTTTGCCGCATTATCGGACAGATTTGAACTGTTGAAAAGCGGAGAATGAAACACAAGGCGCAACGCACCCATAAAAACTTTCGATGTCAATGACTGCATATTATCACCCGTCTTTCATTTTCAATCTTATCACAAGAAAAATTCAATTTCAACAAATGCCGCAATTTGATATATGCAAATCAAAACAGGCAAGGAAAAACAAAAAGAGAGACCGAAGCCCCTCTTATAAATCAATTTCGCTGTAGTTATGAATATAAATATCCGATATTTCTTTGAGTTCATCGGTATCTTTCTCACTCTCGTCAAAAATGCCGACGAGGTTATAGCCGTTTGCCTTTACGGTTTTTGCAGCGTAAAGCGCATCCTCAAACACCCATGTGGTTTCTTTAGGTGTGCCCAATTTTTCAAGCACAACATCATATACCTTCGACTCGGTTTTGGCTGCACCCACGGTATAGGTTGAATATATCTCGGAAAAGTAATCACGCATACCGTATTTTTCGAGCACGGCTTCAAGCGCTGATTCGCCCGTTGCCGTAGCTATACCCATTTTTACGCCCTTGGCTTTCAGCTTTTCAAGAAATTCGATTATATCTTTTTTAGGCTCAGCCTGCTCAAGATAAAGTTTTTTAATATAGCCGAAAAAGAGCTCAAACAGCTCTTCATGGCTTTGCGCAATACTGAACCGCTCCTTTGCAAGAATAAGTGCCTCACGAAGGAAAAGGCCTTCAAACGCCTTTTTGTCCTCGTCACTGAGTTCAAGTCCGATAGCATCAAAAAACTTGAACTTTATGCCCTTCCAGATGGGCATAGAATCAAAAAGTGTTCCGTCAAAATCAAAAATAGCTCCGTCGATTTCCATATATTTCTCCAATAAAATCTATTTACAGTACTGCACCGTTTGCGGTTAGTTTATTCTGCACAGCTTTAACGTCAACCGTGTGGGCGTTTTTGCCGCTGTTAAAAGCAATTGCCGCCGCTGTGCCTGCCGCCTCACCAAGGCAGCAGCATATAGGCATAATTCTGACCGACGCCTGTGCTTCGTGAGTTGCGGAAATGCAACGCCCTGCAACAAAAAGATTATCATATTCCTTGGGCAAAAGAGAACGGTAAGGAATTGTGTAATATTCACCCTCTGCAAAATATCTGTGGCTGGTACCTGTGCCCGTGGGGCTGTGGATATCTATGTCATAGTTGCCCAGTGCAATTGAATCCTCAAAGCGTGCACAGGCGATAAGCTCATCTGCGGTAAGGACGTGCACACCCTTGAGTTTTCGGCTTTCACGCACACCTATATTCACAGCAATTGAAATAAGTGCGCTTTCATCAAAAGCCTTTGAGTTTTCTTTCAAAAAGCTGATAAGCTCGTGAATCTGGCGGCGTGCCAAAACCTCGGCACGGCTTATTTCAAAAGGATTTGTGGGGTCCAGCTTTACAACACGGGTTGAGTTGAAATGAAGCACATCCTCTCCCACTCCGAAAAATACAAGTATATCTTCTCTCGGGTTTATGAGTTCACCCTTTGCCTGCTTTTCTTTATATAGCTGTTGCAAACGTGGTCTGTCCTCAGTAAACAAATCGAGGTCAACACCGCTCATTCTGAAGCAGGTTGTCATCGGCTGACAGAATCCGTCACTATCTCTGCCAAGCTGATAATCGCACCCGGCAAGGTAAAACAAATCGCCGTCACCTGTCGCATCAACAAAGAAATCTGCTTGCGCAATAATATTCTGACCCTTTGAGGTTATTTCAACCGCAGTTATCTGCCTTCCGCTTGTCTTGACGCCATAGACAACGCTGTGAAAAAGCACCTCTACGCCTGCCTCAGAGGTCATATCATCGAGCACTATTTTTAAGTATTCGGAATTAAACTCTTTTTCATTGCAGTCAGAAACGTACTTGTCGTTTCTTTCTTTAATCTCTTTAAAAATGCCTTGAGAAAGGTATTTTTTATTCTCCCCTGCCTTACTTCCGGGAAGCTTTGTCCAATAAGGCATAAAGGGATAAACAAGGCAGTTTGAAGCCGCACCGCCAAGACAGCCCGATTTTTCAACCAGCAAAACACTCATACCCTCACGAGCGGCACTTACCGCCGCCGCAACACCGGTAAGCCCTCCGCCTGCAACAACAAGATTATATTTCATCATAAGCACCTCACATCTTTATTTCTGCAAAGAGATTTCCGAGTTTCACCACACAAAGGGTATAAGGCGGTATTTCACCTTTTGCTTATATTCGCTGTAGCCTTCAAGCTCTTTTTCAAGAAACGCTTCCTCGCCTTTTATTCTTTTTGCAATTATTAAGGGATAGGCAAGAAAAATAACAAAGGAATAAACCGAGCCAAGTACAAGCGGCATAGATAGGAACAAAAGCAAGGTTACGCTGTACATAGGGTGTCTGACGACACCGTACAACCCTGTGTCGATAACCTTCTGGTTTTCCTGCACCTCAATTGTACGGGAAAGGTAGGTATTTTCACGAAGCACCTCGGCATAAAGCGCATAGGCAGCAAGGAAAACAACCGCCGCAACGATTGAAACAGTTTTGGGTAATTGAAGCCAGCCGAAGCGAAAATCAAGACCCGCAACAACAAAGCCCGCAAGAAACATAAGACCGCTCAGCTTTACGACAAGGCTCTGGTCGCTTTGCTTTTCCTTTGCATCAAGGCGTGATTGCAACAGCTTCGGGTTTTTGAACATCATTACAAAGCCGGCTATAAACATCGGTACAAAAAGAATGCCCATAAAAAGCCAGCCGTTGAAAAAGGCAAAAGTACCCGCAGGCAGAAACACCAGTAAGCCGACAAGGACAACACCTGCCAAAAACTTAACAAGCGCTCCGACAAGCAGTTTTAAATCCATAATTTCAACTCCGTAACAGCGATATAACATTAACAGGTAGATATTAACACAACCGAACATACTTTTCAACTGATAAAAATACATTTTGAATCGAAAAAGCAGAGAGCAAAACGCTCTCTGCTTTACCTTAGCTGTTAAGTACTATATATGTGGTTGGCAACAGGCCGCTGCCGTTATACGGATAAAGAATTTTATTCTCTGCAAGCGTACCGACGGGAACAGAGATTGCCTCCTCAAAAATCCTGAAATATGCCATAGTGTATGCCTGCTTTTTCAGGCGAACGGGAATATAATTCTTAATTATCCTTTCGGCTTCGTTCATTATTTTCTCGGCGTTTTGCTCTACGGCTTCAACGGCACTTTCGAACTTGCTTATAAACCGCTCAAATTCTTCTTTTTTAAATACCTTTACATTAACCGCAAGTTTTCCGTTGATTTCAAGCACATATCCCTTTTTAACAAGCTCGGCAACAACAACCTTTTCATATTCGTTTTCAAAATCGGTTTTGCCCTTTGCAATGTCCGTAAAGACATTTGTAAAGGCTTTCGAGGAATAAAAGCTGTGGTGCACCATTTCGCCGTTAACGGTAAAATCGAAAAACTGTACCCTGTCGCCGCTGCTGCTTTCGGTGTTTGATACGCCGAATTCAAAGCCCTTGTTTCTCATTGAATCTGTTGGTTTTTCAACAGCCCAGACAATACAGCTTTCGCCGAATTTATTTTCGGAAAGCTCGATATTAACCTTTGACTGCAAATTCTCAAAAATTGCTTTATAAAGAATACAGCAAACCGTCAGCCAAGCCTCGGAATTGGAGAGCTTTGTGTTTGTAATAATTTCGGAAAGAGTATCCGAAATATTTTTTCTGAATTCTCTTGTTTTGTTGGCAACCTCAACGGCACAGTCAGCAGTAAAAATTACCATATCGGTATAATACCTTCTGCCGTCAAGTCCGAGCGCTTCACACTCAACCAGCTCCTTGAGAATATCCTCGATATACGGCAGTGCTATACCCAATTCGAGGCTGATTTCCTCTGCCGTTAGCTTGTCGTTATAACAGGCAAAGAGAATATTCTGGCTGATTTTGTTTTCATAAAGTGAGTTATAGGTGTTTTTACCGTTGCCCCAATAAAGAACAGATAGTTCCTTGGGGTTGTAGCTCTGCTGACCGTAATTTCGTTCCATACTCATACCCTCTTTCAGTATTTGACGTGATTTGAAAAGCAGGTATTTAACCATGCTTTCACTGATTGAGAGGTGTTCGGATATTTGTGAACAGGACTTGTTTTCAACGTAATACAACACAACGGCTTTGCGGTATTTTTCGCAGAGTAAGCTGAGCTCACGGCGCAATAAGCCGATATCGGAATTGTCTTCTAACAGTTCTTCCGTATCAAAAATATTTTCCGTCAGCTCACATTCCTTGTTTTTCGCCTTTTTCCTGTACCACTGCTTATATACGTTGCCTGCCACCGACCACATAAACCCGTAAAACGCTTCGGGATTGCGGATATTGTGGGCAGATTTATAAATTTCCAGTATTATTTCCTGCGCCAAATCCTCCGCTTCAAAATGGCTTGGTGTGCGTGCGGTACAGTATGAAAGTATAACCTTTGCCGCAGCGGCAATTTTTGTGTCTAGCTCCTGCTTATCCAAAGCCACACCTCCTCTCTTAAATCACCGATGATTTCAACTGTATAGTGGAACGAAATTGCTGTCGGTTAGTTTTTGGGTCAAAAAAGATATTCATAGTATAAAAAAACTTCGGGCAGCGTGCACTTACCCGAAGTATTTTCATATCAATCACCGTGCAGGGCGTTTCGGAGTCTGTCGGGGTAGTCCGTCATCAATAGGTCTGCGCCCGACTGCGCAAGCTGCTTTGCATCCTCCTCTTTATTTACCGTCCAGTACTGCATAGAAATACCGTACTTGTGGGCGTAATCAATAAAGCCCGTTTTGCCCAGGTTGGCAACAAGCAGCTTTCCGTCATCCCAGTAATAAGGCATCTGCAATGCCACATACTTGAAATCCTCATTACTTAAATCGTCGTTTCTTATGTAACAGCCGTACAGGTCAACAATCTCAAACGGGTTGGCGGAACGGTTGATTTTGTCGGGGTACTTGAAATCGATATAATACGAAACGTCCGGCCAGAAGCTGGCAACAATTACACGGTCGTTAAGGGAATATTCGTTCATCATTTCGTAAATACCGTCAACGATTTTTGCCGCCCACGGATTCGGGTCTTTTACTTCAATAATATATCTGTAGTGTCCCGGTGCTTCGGTTTCGATACACTCAAAAACATCCCTTAACTTAGTTATTCTTATATCGTCGGGTATACCCTCACCACGAAGCCCTCTGTACGGATAGCTGTCGCCCGATTTGAAGTTTTCACCCATATTAAGCCCTCGGAGCTCTTCATAGGTCTTCGTAAAAACTACCGTATTCTTTTTGCCGAAATGCTCTGCACTGTCACTCATTTCATCGAGGAACAGGCTGTGGTAAAGCACGATTACGTCGTCCTTCGTCAGCTGGACATCCATTTCAATTACCGCAGCATCCGACGAAGCAAACACAAGGTTTGACTTGATTGCCATCAGCGTATTTTCGGGTGCTGCACCCCTGCCGCTTCTGTGGGAAGAAATGAGCGTGTTGCCGTAATCGGGCAGAAAGAAGCTGCCCGTGTCCTTATTGAAAACCTGCGGTTCTTCCGCTTCGGGCGGAGTGAACGAGCTCAGGCACATAATTCCCGCAATAATAAAAAGCGGAAACTTTCTTAACAGAGTGTAAATAAAGCCTAACATAAGCCCTCTCCCTCTACCTTTCAATAAATCAGAGTCGGTTTATCATATCAAGATAATTTACATAATAGCTGAAAATATCTGAATTGACCTTTGAAAAGCCGCCCTGAAGTGACATATGGTCGCCCCTGTAAACGGGCATAATGTTCCACACGCCCTTTTCAACGCTTGAGGCATCATACTCTTTTGACGGAGCACTGCTCGGAGCAAGAGCCGAAACGGTGTTTACAAGTCCGTCGTTCTCAAGCCAGGTTTCGTCAATTTCAAAGCCGCCCTCGGTAAGACCTGTGTAACATCCGATTTCGTTTGCGCTTGACTGGAACATTTTTTCCATAATCTTACTATCCGCAGTATATGTACCGTCCGGCTGCTTATCGGTTGCAGAGCAGGCAATTGAAAAATAATATGTCTGTTCGCTTGTTACAATTGTTTTGTTCAGCTCAAGTGCGTTATCTATGTACATATCGTACGCTGCGCTGTCAATATCCGTGGTCATTGAATCGTAAGCGCTGGTTCCGTTATGCGGTGCGGCAAGAGAGGTGACAGAATAAATCCAATCTGCCTTACCGCCCGTAAAAAACAGAGAAACATCGTTCGGGCTGGCTTTCATCTCCTCCTCGCTGCCTACCGCCATAAGGGAGGCAAAAAGGCGCACGGTTGCACCGCCGAAGGAATGGCCGAGAATATTAATCTTATTCGTGCTGTCCCATTCATCAATGAGTGCTTTACCTGTGAAATCCTTACCGTAACGGTCGTGTCCGCAACGGGCGCTGTGTGCCGCACCGTAATCAACAACAGTTCCCGTAAGCTGGGCATAAAGCTCACACGCTCTGTCCCATGCACTTGCGGTACCTGCAACGGACGCCGCATAGCAATCATAGCCTGATTTGTTGAGCTTTTTCATCAGGTCACCGTTGAGAACACCCCAATAAGGAAAAATATCATAATAAAAATCGTAGCTGCCCCAGCCCATAAGGCCGTGAACCCACACATATTTATAATTTGTCTGCCACTCGTCCTTATTGACCTCGGGCTTTTCGCCCGGAATTATCCACGAGAAAAGCAGCATAATTATTGCCAACGGAATTGAAATTATTTTTGCCACAGTAACATCTCCTTTTTTATTTTTAATAATTCTACCATGGAAATATATTCTTTTTCAAGTGCAATTTAATATTTATTAAAAGAATATTCGCAGACTGAACATAAACTGCGGATGTGGTCACAAAATGCGATGTGGACTTTATGAGAAGAATGAGTATAATTGAAAACAGAAGCTTCTGAAAAAACTGAAAGGATTTTTGATATGAACAGTATATTTTCGGATAATTTAAAGAAATTCAGACAGAGAAAAAACTACACTCAGGAGCAGGTTGCAGATATTCTCGGCGTGAGCTCACACACGGTTTCCCGCTGGGAATGCGGAACTACCCTGCCCGATGTACTGCTTCTGCCCGAAATTGCAAGGCTGTACGAGGTTACCGTAGATGATTTTTATAAGAAAAGCACCGTTGCTTACGATAACTATGCGCAAAGGCTTTCATCTGTTTACGAAAATTCCCGTGACCCCGAGGACTTTATGCGCTGCAGAAACGAATACTTAAAGCTCATAAGGCAAGGCGAGCTTTCAACAGCAGACAAGTGGCAATACGGCTGGATTCATATGTACATGATGAACTATTGCAGGGATGTTGCTGTGGAATGGTACGACAAAGCCGTAAATGATGACCCGAACGACGACCCGCAGAATTATTCAATCGCCTGTATGCAGAGAATATGGATGTTCTTTCTGCTTAAAAAGCAAGACGAAATATTCGCCGAGCTTGAAGAAAAGGTTAAATCAAGCCCTAATGACCCGATAGCAACCAACAATTTACTTGTTGCACTTATATGGGATGAAAAACTTGACGAGGCCTACAGCATTTTCAGAAAGGCAATACAAAAATTTCCCGATGACTGGCATATGTACATTTACGGCGGCGATATTGCAAAGGGACTCAAAAAATATGACGAGGCTTTGAAGTATTATGACAAGGCCGGTGAAATCGGAACATATTTCTGCGATGAAATGGATTGCAAAGCCGGTCTGTATGAGGAAATCGGCGAATTTGAAAAGGCCTATAACGAGAAAATGAAAATGGCTGATATTTACCGCAGCAGAGGCTACGACGTGGAAGCCGATATGGTAGAAAAGCGGGCAAAAGAGTGCCTTGAAAAGAGAGATAAATAAACTCTTACCCTCTGAGCAAAATTACATTTGATGCAATTAATCAGTTGCTTTTTTTTATAATTAATGGTAAAATCTACTGCATAAAAACCGAAAGGAAGAAAAAGCAATGATGGCATTAATAAATAAGATTATCACATTAATCCTTGTACCAATTTATTTCAGCGTTATATCCCCTACCTATCCTGTAATAGTATTATTTAATCAGCCGAAGGAGCTTATTTCGCTTTCTGAAAACGGTGTAGGCACCGCTGAGGACCCCGTTTATCTGACCGCTCACAGAGGTGTGCACGCACTTGCACCGGAAAATTCACTTCCGTCATTTGAAGAAGCGGTAAACAACGGCTACTACTCCGCCGAATGTGATATTCAGCTTACCAAGGACAACAAGTGGGTTGTTATTCACAACGCAGAGGTTGACGGCAGATTCTGCCAGTACGGAAAAATCAAAGACCTTACATTAGATGAGCTTAAAACGTTCAGCTATATGTGGGGCGCAAACGTATGGAAATATAAAGACAGCCGTATTCCCACTCTTGAAGAATATCTTGACGTTTTTGTAGGCACTTCCACACGTCCGCAGATTGAAATAGGCATACCGGATTTCGAATACCTCGGCGATATAGTCAAGGCAATAGAAGAAAGAGACCTCGTAAATCAGGCTATTGTGCTTACCTATAACCTCAAACAGCTAAAGGCAATACACGAGCTTAACCCCGATATTGAGCTGTGGTATCTTGTAGACGAAATGACACCCGAAATTATTGCCGAAGCAAAAGCACTCGGCGATAACGTATGGCTTTCAGCAAGCTACGATAAAAACACCGAAGAAAACATCCGACTTGCAAAAAGCGAAAACATCAATTTTTCTCTGTTTACGGTAAATACGGTTGAGGAAGCAAAGGCACTCTACGATATGGGTGTACGATATATTGAAACCGATACACTTTGTAACTGACCGACTAAAAAAGCTCCGAGGCACCAAACCTCGGAGCTTTTTGTATCACTTTAAGACTCACATATTATATTGATAACTTCTATCATTGCGTTGGCTCTTGACAGCACATCACCAACCAACAGTCCTTCAAACCAATTCTCCAACGGGAAATCCAGCTTATCATAGGTATTATACGCAATGCTTGAAGGCGGCATCGGTTTATTGTTTAAAGCCCAAACCCCCTCAAGAACTTTCCACGTATTTGTGGCTATAAGGTACGACACTCGTACCATATCACCGCTTTTGATTGCAGATAACAATTTGCTTTTTGCAGATGAAAGCCAGTATTTTATGCTTTCTTTTTCATTTTCGGGTGTTATGTAATTACTATATAACCTATTGGCTTCATTAAATAATTCAGCAAACTTTCCGTCGTCAAAAACTGCTTTTGAATAAATATATTTGTAAATATCCATAGGGTTTGATTCTAACTTTTTTCTCAATGTTTCATATTTCTGAAAGTGGATTTCAACTGTAATACCGTTAACTTCTTTTGTTACAAATTCATCTTTATCACATAAAACCAATATATCCAAATCCGAATCATCCGTTGCCAAACCGTATGCAACAGACCCCATAAGTGCAACACTTGTAACGGTTTCATCCTGCTTAAAAACTGCGACTTCACTATCAAGAATTTCCAATTGCTTTTTCATAAACACTCCGCACTATAAAGTTGTTTTGAAAACTATACTTTTTGAAACAATAATTGAATTTGTCTGAAATACAATATTTCACGCACATTCGTGCATTTTTCTCCTTAACATACGACAGTATGCCTGCGGAGAAGAAATACCCAACTGCACATAAAATATTGTATTTCAGATGCGAAGCAGTTTTGAAAGGAAAAATTTTTGTCACAGCAAGGCAAAAAGTTGCAAGAATACGAGGCTATTTCAAAACTTTTTAACGCAGGTGTGGCGGAAATTTTTCTTTCAAAACCATATTAATTGTTGTTTCAAAAAGTATACCATAAATGAAACGACATTTCAACCAATCAGCAAAATCAAAGCTCTATTTTTTCCTCGAAAAGCCGGCTTAAGCCGAATTTCACTATACAAAGCATAATATACACAGTTCGAGTCAAGGCTAATGAAAAAGCCACTTCCGAAGAAGTGGTTTTTTCGCAATTACATCGTTTAACGTATTAATTAAATGACGGCGGAGTAACATTTGTGTCTGAAAAAGGATTGTTGTTCGGCGAAGGCTCAGACATACTGAAATACATTTTGGCGGCTTTCGTTGTTCCGAAATCCTTGTTTGAACCGCTGTTCTGCACCTTGTTGAACGCTTCACGGAACATTGCGTTGTGGGCTTCCTCTCTGTTGAGCAGGAAGTCGATTGTTTCTCTTACCTTCTTATCATTAATCTGTCGGTAGAGGTATTCGTAAACAACCTTTGCTCTCTGTTCGGACGCAATGTTTGAAAGAAGGTCTGCACACAAATCACCCGTAACCGAAACGTAGTCACCCGTCCAGGAATAGCCCGAAGCATTAATCAGACCCGGGTTAAGACCCAGGAGAACGTGGGTCTGAATTTCGCCTGCAGGAACGGCTGCGGCATCGACATCGTGTCCGTTTAGCATATTGATTGTCTGTGCGACCATTTCCATATGACCGAGCTCTTCTGCGGCAATATCAAGAAACAAATCCTTGATTTCGGGGTCTTTGATCCGGAAACTCTGCGACATATACTGCATTGCCGCCTTGAGTTCACCGTTTGCACCGCCGAGCTGCTCCTGCAAAAGCGCTGCATACTGAGGGTTGGGCTTTTCCACAGAAACGGGATGAAAAAGCATTTTTTCGTGTTTGAACATACTGTAACCTCCGTCTATTAATTTCATGACTTTGGCTATAGTATGTGCAGTATGTTGCGGTTTAATCCAGAAACGAAAAAGCGCACCCTCTTGAAGTCTTTTCACATTTTAAATTATAAATAATCAAACCGAATAGAGTTTTAAAGCTCTACTCGGTTTTTGTAAAAGTTATGTAAATGCGGAATATTATAAATTCAAATTTTTCACTTAAGCAGTTTTATCGTATAACCGCCAAATGTGTAGGTATGATCGTTTTCTCTTACAGAACGGGGAGGATAATCCGTTGTGATAATGTGTGAACCGCAGTTATCTGCAAAGTTATACCTTTCATCACTAAAATCAGGGTAATCATCTGCCCTGGTTCTTACCATAAGATTATTTTCATCAACTGTCTTTTTGTTATTTTCAGCTGCACCTACAGGATCGTTATCAAGAATAAACGATGCATAGGTTTTGTCAATATCCCCGAACCTGAGCATTGGGAACATCGCCTGAGTTTTGATTGATATGTCAGTGTCGATATATTCCTGTGTAACACTGCAGGGGTGCATCAATACAATAATCTTGCCTGCAACCTGTGTTAAAGCAGGCCAATCATCAGCTTTTCGCATTTCTTCAAAGCTTTCATATTCTCCCATTGCTTGCGCCGGCGTGAGCAACCTATCGCCAAGCACCTGCCTTAGTACCTTGTCAAACTCCAGGGCATATTCAAGAGAGAAATTCTTCATATTATTTATTGAAAGAACATCATCTTTAGGCTCAATAAGCAAGTATATCGGTAAATGACCCGGATTGTTATCTGACCACATTGCAATTTCTTCAAGTCCCTTAGCAAGGTTATAAGCACTTGAAACATTGTCGATTATAGCACTGTGGGTAACAATAAAACTGATGTCACCCTCATCATCTACGGTTTCAATATCAATTTCAAGGTTTCTTATCCCCTGTTCCAACTGCTCAGTAAATGTATCCATTTCAAAAACAGCCTTATTTTCCACCACACCAAAAGAAATGATCTGAAGTGTTTTCATCAGCCCTCGCTTCGGGAGTGTTCCAAGCAACTGATAGCTGTTGTGAGTTCCCATAACTGCAATTTCGTTAAGCTTCACACCTTCAGAAAGAGCTTTTTCAATGTCAAAGTCTGCAAGCTTTTGTTCGTCACAAGGAATATAAGTGTCGGTATAATATTCATTTTTAAGGTATTCAAGGTGCTTGTCCTGGTATTCGGTATTTTTGTCAATCTGCATGAATCCTGCTATAACAGAAGACACAAAAAGCACAAGGAGTAACATTGCAAGACTAAGGAAAGCAGTAATAAACACTTTAAGAACAGTTTTAAAGATTTGTTTTTTCATATGCACCCCACCTTGATAATTCTTAATTATAATTAATTATATCACGACAATGCTGAAAATTTCAAGCAGTAATTGACTTTTAGCAACTTATGGTGGGAGTTGATAAGGTGGGATAAATAAATCCTCCTCGTAGTGTATGGCTACGGGGAGGATGGAGTAGCAAAGTGTTTAACACTATTTGTAATATTTTTTACTTATGTCTTTCTAAATGATGGATAACAAAAAACACCCACTTAAAGTGTGCAAAAAATCACTCAGTTTGCTGTAGTGTTAAGTGATATTCTGCCTTTGGCAGAGGGATATTTTATTCGCCAATAACCTCGCAAAGGCGAATAAAACTGAAAAAGCACTTGCTTTCTTTGCAAGTGCTTTTTCTTGGTGGAGATAAGCGGGATCGAACCGCTGACCTCTTGAATGCCATTCAAGCGCTCTCCCAGCTGAGCTATACCCCCAAGTGCTTGAATATAATAGCACATGAGGCATTGAAAAGTCAAGAGAAATGCTTAAAAAATTATTTAAAAACGAGAAAATACGCAAGGACGAGGGCGCCGAGGACAATTCTGTAGGCACCGAAGAGCTTGAAATCCTTTTTCTTGATATAGCTCATAAGGAATTTTACGACGCCGAGTGAAACGGCAAAAGCGGTTACACAGCCGACAAGGAGAATTACTATTTCATCCTTTGTAAAGCTGAAGCCGAAATCGAGCAGTTTGAGTGCACTCAAGCCGAACATTACGGGCACGGCAAGGAAAAACGTAAATTCTGCCGCCGCAACACGGGACACACCAATGAGCAAGGCACCGATTATCGTTGAGCCTGAGCGGGATGTACCCGGAATTATTGAAAGCACCTGAAACAAACCGATTAAAAGTGCCTCTTTATAGCTTATCATTTCAAGCTGATTGGTTTTCGGCTGTTTGTTCTTTGCCGCATTTTCGATAACTATGAACGCTATACCGTAGATGATAAGTGTCAGCGCAATTACAACGGGTGTATGCAGGCGTGATTCGATAAAATCATCAAACAGCAATGTTACAATTGCACCCGGTACGCAGGCTATAACGACCTTTACCCACAGGGCAAAGGTGTCTTTTTTTATTTTCAGCCCGTTGTTCAGTTCAAAGGGTATCATACGCTTGAAGAACACACTTACAACGGCTAAAATTGCGCCGAGCTGGATTACGACGAAGAACATTTCTTTGAATGCTTCGCTCATATTAAGCTGTAAAAATTCATCGACAAGCAGCATATGCCCCGTGCTACTTATCGGCAGCCATTCGGTAATACCCTCAACTATGCCGAGAAAAACCGCTTTTAATATTTCTGTTACAGAAGCTAACATTATTAAAACCTCCGACACAATATTATGAAGACAGAGCAAGAAATATTAAAGACTGATAAAATCTTTAATTTTTGAGGCGTTTTCATAGCCCTTATGATACAGTCGGTCAATTTTTACTCTGTCCTTTGTAAGAGTTTTCATTCCGCAGCAGTCATCCGGCGCAAGTATCAGCAATCTTCCCTGCTTTTCATATTCCAATGCTTTACGTACGCTGTTATTATACCTGTACAGCATATGCTCAAGGCTGTCTGCAAGGTGCGGATAGCTGCCGTATAACAGTTTTGCCGCAAGCTCGTTACGCGAATTATCGTCAGAAAGTGCTGACAAAGGCTTAGTAAGAATCAGAACAAGCTTGTCACAACCATCCGAAAAGGCTTTTTCAATCGGCACCGGGTCGGCTATTCCGCCGTCGTAATACTTCACTCCGTTAACCACCACGGGTCTGCAAACCAACGGCAGAGCACATGAGGCCTTAAGCACACCATAATCGTTCAGGCTGTAATCATCAAGCCCGAAATAGTGCGCCTTACCCGTTAAAGCATCTGTTGCGACAGTTTTGATTATGCCGTTATAGGCAGACATTGCAGAAAAATCAAGCGGATCTTCACCGCCTTGATTGGTAAGTGTTGAATAAATATAGTCAAGCCCGAGATACGAACCGGTTTTTATAAAATTTGACAGGCTCATATACTCCTTGCGAAACGTATAATCCGTAAAAAACCTGTAGTTTCTTCCCCTTTGTCCTGCAGTATAGGAGGCAATATTTGCGCTGCCTGCCGAAACTCCGATACAGTAATCGAACCGTATATTTTCATCAATACAGCGGTCAAACACGCCTGCACCGTAAACGCCACGCAGACCGCCGCCGACATCAACAACGCCTACCATCATACGGCAAAATCAGCAGTAAGACTGTTAGTTGATTTGTTATTCCAGAAGCCTTTTGCGGTGACATTGAGCACATACTCACCCTCGGGAAGACCTTCTATTTTACAGCCTGCCGTTTCGGGCATATTTTTAACATAATACCTTGACCAGAAGCAGAGCTGACGGACAATTGCGTTGTCGCTCTTACGGCGGACAGTTACCTTATAATCGTTTACTCTGTCCTCGTCAATTTTTGCCTGGGTGAATTCGACTGCTGCGTCGTTGCCCTCAACCTTGACTTCGATTTTTGCATCATCGGCAAAATAAGGCTTCACGCTTGTGTTGTAACGTTCGTCGGTATAGGTAAAGGTATCCGGCTCCCAGGGTGTTTCAACAAACCACTCGTAGCCGAAAAAGCTCTCTGTAAGCACATCGTAGGGTCGAAGTAATACCCTGCCCTTTTCATCCGCTTCAACAAGCACAAACTGCGCTGCCTCGGGCTCGTTGGGAGGAACAGTGCCGTAAATCTTGTCAAACTCGTCAAGCTCAAAATACTTGAAGCTGCCCGTACCTACACTCGTAAAATGCTGCTGATGGATTGAACGGGGGTCATTGACAGGTGCGTGAGAGTGACCAGAAAAGTCGATAATCTGCGGATAATTCATAAGAATATCGGTAATCTCGTCCTCCCCCCAGTAAACGTTGCCGTAAACCGTGCCCTGAATATGGGGGTGCTGGAAGAAGAAAACAGGCTTGAAGGGGTCGTCAGCAACAGCCTTGTCAAGCTCTGCTTTAATCCATGCACGCTTTTCATCGTTGAAGCGGCAGCCGTTAGTTGTTGTAACGCTGATAAAGTGGAAGCCGTTGATTACGTTGTGGTTATCGGTAGGCACGCCGAAGATTCTGCCGAATTTTTCGAGCGCTGCAGCCTCACCGCCCTCGCAGAAAAACTCGTGGCTTGCCATAGTCAGAATCCACTTTGTTTCGGGCTTAAGGCAATCGTCAAAGGCTTCCTTAACGTCAAGCATCTGCTCGTCCTTGCCGCCGTCGGCAAAGTCACCGTTGATGATAACTGCATCGAGCTTGTTGTATTCACAGCCCTCGGCATATTTATAAATAAGATTAAGTCCCTTGCGGAAATTTTCAACTCTTGAAGGATGCTCACGGTTTGCGTGAAGGTCGCTTGAAGCGATAAATCTTAAAACCGGTGTAAAGTTTTCCATTTTATGTAAATCCCCTTTCGGTGTTTTTTATCCTTTTGATTTTAACATATCAGAAACTTCAAGGCAACTGTTTTATTGTTAATTTTTATTAATTCAGTTTGACATTTCTATCAAACGTAGTGTATAATTCAGTATTATAAATAAACTAAAGAAAGGTAAATTGCTATGAAAAAAATGCGCACTCCCCTTTCGTTATTGCTTACTGCAATTATCATTCTCACAAGTGCGGTATGCTTCAACGCTTCTGCACTCGACAAGTCAGTGTGGGACACCAACTGGGCAGAAAACACGGCTGAAATTGCTGCCGCTGTTACAATGACACCCGCAAGTAACGACACTGACAGATACATCTCCTGGTATTCCGAGTCCGACAGCGGTGAGGTTACCGTAAAAAACGCTGACGGCTCTGCCTTCGGCACGTTTGAGGCTCAGGCTGTTGCAACACCTCAGGGTGACTACCGCCTTGTCGCTTACATCAGCGGTCTTGAAGCAGAAAAAGCATACTCCTACACCTGCACTTCGGGTGAATGGACGAGCAAAACATACACAATTGAGGCTTTTGATACAGAGTCTTTCACGGCCGTTTACGTTTCTGATATTCACATCAGCTACAGCGAAACTAACCCTGATGAAATCAGGGACAATGCATACGCACTCAACGAAACTCTTATTGCGGCAACAAACAAGGCTGCCTCAAACGGCACAACACTTGACCTTATTCTTTCGGGCGGCGACCAGGCTTCCGAAGGTATGCGTGAAGAATATATCGGCCTAGCCGCAAACGAATTCACAAAGACCATTCCCTTTGCGCCCTGTATCGGTAACCATGACCGCAAGAGCGTTGACTACAGATATTTCAACGCCATTCAGTACGGCACGGTTGATATGGCGGTAAAATCCTATGTCGGCACAGACTACTGGTTTGTCAAGGGCGACGTGCTGTTTTTGGTTATGGACTCCAACAATATCAGTATGGGCGACCACGAGAAATTCGTTAAGAAGGCTGTAAGCGAAAACCCCGACACCAAGTGGAGAGTTGCAATTTTCCACCACGACCTTTACAGCGGAAGAAAGCCCAACAGAGAAAGCGAAAACAAATGGCTGCGCCTTATGTGGGCTCCCCTTGCAGACAAGTACGGCTTTGACCTCTGCCTGCTCGGCCACAGCCACTATTACACTATTTCCAACGTGCTTTACAACAACAAGCCTGTTTCCCCGGTTGAAAACAACGCAACTATAACCGACCCCCAGGGTACAATTTATATGGTTACGGGTTCAATCAACAGACCCCGTGGCGAGGAAGAAGACACCAGTCTGAGAGAAAGTGACATCGGCCACGCTGTGCTCACCACAGAAAAGATTTATAACCTCATCGATTTCTCCGAGGACAGCATTGTGCTCAAATCCTACACGGTTGAAAGCGATGAATGCATAGGCTCGGTAACAATTAAAAAGACCTCCAACGAGGGCGGTCACAGCTACTCAACACCAGCACAGTGGTACTATCCTCTCGTTAAGGTTATAAGCGCAATTGCAGGTATTATAAACAACATCGGAAGATACTACGATAACACACAGCTGGGCTTTGATATTCCGCTGTTTGAAGGCCTTTTCGGTTAATAATTATCAGGTGAATGACTATGAAAAAACAACTTAGATTTGATAACAACGGCAAATTCCGTATGCTCCTTTTCGGTGATTTGCACGAGCCGTGCAAATTCGACACCGAAAACGACAGAGCAAGGTTTCACGATATGCAGCTGCTTATGCAGACAGCCGTAAAGCAGCTCAAGCCCGATCTTTGCGTGCTTATGGGTGACACCTACACAGACGGCAACAGAGACCCCAAGGGCAACATTGCCCTCATCACAAAGCCGATTACCGATGCAGGAGTTCCGTTTGCCGCCGTACTCGGCAACCACGAGCACGACCAAGGCACGGAGGAGGAAATTGTTGACGCTTACGTCAGCAACCCCAACTGTCTTTGCTTCAACGACGACCCCGAAATTACGGGCGATATGAACTTTAACCTTACCATTCAGGCAAGTGACAGCGACAAGACCGCATTTAACCTGTGGTTTATCGACTCCAACAACTGCTGCGAGGACAGAAGTATTTCCGTTTACGACTGGGTACACGAGGACCAGATTGCGTGGTACGAGCGCAAGGCAAACGAGCTTAAAGAGCAAAACGGCGGCAAGCCCGTGCCTGCAATTCTTTTCCAGCACACCCCTGTTTATGAGGAACGAAACGCTTACAGATTAGCTAAACCGTGGGAGCTTTACCAATCCGTCAAGGGTCACGGCAAGCGTGAGAAAAAGAGATATGTCGGCAATGAATGTGTTATTGACGGATATGTCGGTGAGGACCCCTGCGCACCGGAATATAACGGCGGTCAGTTTGAAAGCTGGAAAAAGACGGGTGACGTTATCGGTGCTTTTTTCGGTCACGACCACCTGAACGATTTCACTTGTGTGGTTGAAGGCATTACAATAGGTCAGTGTAAAACAGCAGGCTTCCGCTGTTACACAGACGGCTGTCAGAGCTGTGTGCGTATAGTTGACATTGATGAAAGAGACCTTACAAAGCTTGAAACAAAGGTTATTCACTACAAAGAGTTCGGACTTAAATGCACCTGTCTCGGCCCGATAAAGCGCACATTCAACGACAAGCAGAGCTTTGTTCTGACGGTTGCCTCACGCATTGCTATGGGTGCCGCAGCAGCAGGAACGGTTGCCTACGGCATAAAAAAATTCAAGGAGCTTAAGAAATAAATAAACTATCAAGGTCTGTAAGTGCTGCAGACCTTGATTTTTTACTGTCAGAAATATATAAAAAGTCTGCACCCCGAATTGGAGTGCAGACCGTTTTTTGTATTAAAGCTGATTAATACTTGATGTTGGAGAATGTGCCCTTTGTCTTGGCTGAGCCTGCGCCGTTTACCTTACCAACGAGAATCTTGAGCTCAAGAGTTGCTGCGAAATCATATTCATAGCTGATTTCTGTAATCTTGCCATCAGTAACTGTAACCTTAACCTTGATGTTTGTGTATTTAACATCTGTGCTGTTAAGAGTTACAAGGCTGCCGGCTGCATCCTTGATGCCTTCGTCAACTTCTTCGTGTGTGATAAAGTCGTTTGTGAATCTTGAAATGGGAGTTGCATTTGTTTTCTTGGGGTTGGAAGCGTTAGCGATTGTGAAGCTGTAAACGCCGTCTGCATAGCTGAAGTTCTGAAGGTCAGATTCTGTAAGCTTTGCAGCCTTGAGCTGATAATCATCATCGGGCTTTTCCTTGGGGAAGTTGCCTGTCTTTGTACCGATACCGAGGAAACCGCCAACAACTGAGTTAAGGTCTGAATTTTCATCGATCATCTTGATAACCTTGTTGAGAGCGTTTGTCATATTACCGACATCGATGGGGTTTACGTAGGAGCAGTTTCTGTTGTACTTATAGGAGCCCTTTGCAGCCTTAGCTGTTTCTGCATTGTAGAATGCAACGAACTCAGCCTTTGTCATTTCGCCTGCGGGAGCAGCTTCTGTTGCCTCTTCGGAAGCAGCCTCTGTGGACTCTGCTTCGGAAGCAGCTTCTGTGGATTCAACTTCGGAAGCAGCCTCTGTAGATTCAACTTCGGACGGAGCTTCTGTTGCGTTGACATCATCTGTAGCATCTGCTACGGGAGCTTGTGTTGTGGTTTCGGGTTCGTCGTTGCCGCCGCAAGCTGCAAATGTGAGAACCATCATTGCTGCCATGAGCAGTGCGAGAACCGAGGTAAGTACTTTTTTCATTGGATTATCCCTCTCATTTCAAATTTTGTGGGACCATTCAAACGGTCTCTGTTTAACAATATACATAAAATATGTATTTTTGTCAATAATAAAATGATAACAAAAACGTAAATTTTTGTTTATTTGAGAAATGCACATACCGCAATTGGTAAAAAAACGGCAGGCAGACTGTTCATAACCTTGACATTTGTGATTTTGAGCATATTCAGACCTATGGCAATAATCAGCAATGAGCCGACACAGGTCATATGCGCAATGGTGTAATCGTTTAAAAACGGCGCTATAAAGCCCGAAAGCACCGTTATAGTGCCCTGATACAAAAACACAGGCACGGCACTTGCAAGCACACCCCAACCCAGGGTTGAAGCAAGCACGATTGAGGTTACGCCGTCAATTACAGATTTTGTGATAAGCGTTTCGTGGTCGCCGGAAATGCCGCTGTCAAGCGAGCCGACAATAGCCATAGCACCGACACAGAAAAGAAGCGTTGCCGAAACAAATCCCTCTGCAAACTGTGCCTTTTCGCCCGGCTTTGTAAGCTTCTTTTCGATTTTTGAAGCAACGTTATTTATACGCTTGTCCAAATCAAGCCAGCTTCCGATGATTGTGCCTATTGCCATTGAAATAACGGCAACAAGGGCATTTGTCCCCTCGAGTGCACCGTCAATACCTATAAACAGCACACAAAGAGCCATAGCCTTTATAACCGCATCGGACACCCTTTCGGGAAGACCTTTTTTAAGCAGAAGCCCCATTGAACCACCTGCAATAACCAGCAGAACATTGACAAAACTGCCGGTAAGCGCAAGTATTTTTGCCATAAAATAACCATCTCCCAACAAAACTGCAAACGATTATAGCACTTCACACACGAACTTTCAACCGAAAAATTCATAAAATGCGGTATAAGACTTTATGAAGGAGGTCAGACCAAATGTTTGTGACAAAGGAATACAACCGTGACAAGGCACTTGCCTACGCAAAGCGCTGGGCGCTTGACCGCAATCCCCTGTTTTTCAGCTTCAACGGCATTGGAGGCGACTGCACAAACTTTGTTTCGCAGTGCATTTTTGCCGGCGGCTGCGTTATGAATTACACGCCGACCTACGGCTGGTACTATATTTCGTCCAACGACCGCACGCCCTCGTGGAGCGGTGTTCAGTTTTTTTACGATTTTATGGTAAACAACAAAGAGCAGGGACCATTTGCAACCGAAGTGACAGCAGACAGAATTGAAAAGGGCGACGTTATTCAGCTCGGCAACGAAGAGGGGCTGTTTTACCACACCGTTATTGTAATTGACAAGCAGGACAACGAAATTTATATCGCAGCACATTCGGACGACTATTACAACCGAAAGCTGAGCAGCTACGATTACGCATACATCCGCTATCTTCATATTGAAGGCATACGCTTTGAGATACAGGGCAGGGACACCTGCTTTGAAACACTGATTTCAGGCGGAGTTGAGCCGTTTGAAGAAGATGAACAGTAAATTGCTGGGTAATTTTTGTTTAATTTGTAATAAAAGTCTTGAAAAAAATATTAATTTAATATAAACTATAGCTATAATCCTCCGGCACCGACCCGTTCGCTGCCGGTTACATAATGCTTTTAAGAATTGAGTTTATATTCAAGCTCAATAAGCTCTTTAAGAAATTCGCTCGTTTTCTTAAGGTAATCTGCCGTTTGGCTATCTTTGAGCAGATATTTGCCTGCACGCCTTACCGCTCTTAAAAAGCGGCGGTCAAGCCTTACTCTTTCGCTTGCAAGAGGACAGGCGTGTGAAGCCCTCGGGTCGTAGATGACACGTATTTTATCCTCACCGTCCTCATTTACAACAAGCGGAAACAAGGGATAGATTCGGCAGGCAAGCGGTCTTTGCTCTCTTGAGCAGCTCCCGTTACATTTTACCAGGGGTACTTCACCGTCAACAACCTCAAAGCCGTCAAGCGAAGAAAAGAGCTCCTTTTCATATGGGAAAAGCTCCATACTGTCACCCGTTTTATCGGTACAGCATGCAGCGCCGCAGGCAAGACCGCAATCAGCACAGCCCAGCGGAGTTGCATTTTCGAGAAGCGCATAGGCCTCTCTTAAAAATTTATTTTCAATTTTCAATGTAATCACACCTTTCGGCTTATATATTAATTCAGTGATTTAATCTTGTCAATAAAGGAGATCAAAATGAACACAATCAAACTGCGCACAACGCTCAACCGCTTCTGCAGTTTTTACGCAAAGGATGATGCGGCAATTCCGCAGCAGCTCTTTACGGTAAAGGCTGAAGTGCCCGACCTTTCGGGCATACGCTATCCCCTGCCCTCCAGAAAAAAGGACTACACCTGCTCGGCTGTAAGTGCCGACGGTGTGCTCTGGCTCGGTTCAGAAGGCGGTGTCACCCGCTGGGATGCCGCTGCCGAGGATGACGACGATAAGGCTATGCACTTCACTGCCAACCGCTACCTTTACGATAATAAGGTCGTTTCAATGATACCCGACGGCGACAAGGGCGTATGGGTACAGACCGAAACAGGCGTTACACACATTGAAATGAAGCCCGTTTCCACAAGAGAAAAGGCAGAAATGCTGCTTGACGAATCTCTCAGAATTGTTAACAGAAGAGGTATGATGAGCCAGAAGCACCTCACCAAGGCACGTGATTTTTCCTCAAAGGTGCCCTACGGTCATTGCGACAACGACGGCGGCTTCTCGTCCTGGTTCTCTGTAGGTATGCTTTTCAGATATGCAACCTTAAGAAGAGAGCTCGGCGATGAGGCACCTGAAACAGTTGCTGCAAAGGAGCTTGCAATCAGAACCTGTGAAACCTGCCTTCTTCACCTTTATGTTTCCAAGAGAGACAACGGCTTTGTTGCCAGAAGCTATCTTGCACCCGACGAACCCATTCCGGATGACGGTCTTTTCTACCGCATACAGGGCGACAAGGCTGTAGGCGTAGAAACAACCGACACAGTAAAGAAAGGCTTATTCGGATTTGAGATTGACGCCAGTGCACCTATTCCCGAAAGACTGCGCCGCTGCTTTACCGAGCACGGCTACACTGAGGACGGACTTGTTTACAAGGGCGATACCAGCAGCGATGAAATCACAGCACACTTTATGAATATGCTCTTCTCTCATATGTTCCTGCAGGACGTTGACCCCGACCTTGACGAGCTTATCAAGCAGTCCGCAAAGAACCTTATGAGCCATATTGTTGACAACGGCTACCAGCTTATGGAATGCAACGGCAAGCCGACAACCTGGGCAAAGTGGAACCTTGATTACTTCAACTCCTTTATGGGCTGGACAGACGCCTGCCTCAATTCCGCAGAGCTTCTTGCCTATCTTAAAGTAACAGAATATATCACCGGTGAGCAGAGATGGACAGACGAATACCAGAAGCTCATTGATACGGGCTATGCTGACCTCACACTCAAGCACTACGACAGAGCATATCAGACCTCCTTGCTTGAGGGCGGTGACATTGCAACAGAGCTTATGTACGGCGACAATATGCTTGCCGTTTCCTCCTTCTGGATGCTTGCAACACTTGAAAAGGACGAAAAGCTCCTTGACATCTATACTCGTGCTTTTGACACATGGAGAGGTACCGTCTGCCGTGAAAACAACCCCGGCTATGAATATCCGTTTGCTTTAAGCGTCGGCTGTGAGGGTCTTGACCTTGAGCAGAACGCAAAATGGTTTGAACGCTTCAACGTAAGCCGTCTTGCCGCAGGTGTTTCAATGGACACAAGATATGACGTTGCCAAGAAGCACCGCTGGAATTACGATTACATAGAAACATCCTTCAAGCTTCAGCCCGACGAGCACTTTATTGCAAAGTACGACCGCAACCCGTGGGAATACAAAGACGAAGATTCGGGCGGAATGTTCGTTGTTGAAAGCTGTTATGTTTATACCTTTGCTTACTGGATAGGCAAATACTACGGATTTATAGAGGACTAAGGAGGAAACGAAAATGCCCAAACACACAATTCATCTTATAGGCAATGCTCACCTTGACCCCATCTGGCTGTGGCGCTGGCAGGAGGGCTGCAACGAGGTTATGCAGACATTCCGCTCCGCACTTGACAGACTGAAAGAATATGACGATTTTGTTTTCACCTGCTCCTCCGCCGCTTATTACCGCTGGGTTGAAGAAATTGACCCCGAGATGTTTGCGGAAATTCAGGAAATGGTAAAGAAAGAGCGCTGGTTTCCGGTTAACGGCTGGTGGGTACAGCCCGACTGCAATATGCCAAGCGGCGAGAGCTTTGCAAGGCAGGCTCTTTACAGCCAACTTTACTACTACGAAAAGTTCGGCAAAATCTGTAAAACCGGCTACAATGTCGATTCCTTCGGCCACAACGGTATGCTTCCCCAGCTTTTAAGGCAGGGCGGAATGAGCGCTTACGTTATGATGCGCCCCGGCAAGCACGAAAACGCTGAAATTCCCGAGAATATGTTCTGGTGGGAAAGCCCGGACGGCAGCCGTGTACTCACCTACCACATCCCCGAGGGCTACGGCCACTGCGGCCCCGAGCACCTTGAAAAGAAGATTGACGAATATTCCGAAAGAGCTAAGGACAGCGGCCACGGTATGATGCTCTTCTACGGCATCGGCAACCACGGCGGCGGCCCGACAAGAGGCGATATTGAATACTTACAGAACAAGATAGAGGAGGACGGCTTCTGCGAGCTTGAATTCTCCACACCCGATGAATTCTTCCAGCAGATGCTTATTACTCCGCTTGATATTCCCGTATGGACAGACGACCTTCAGCACCACGCAAGCGGCTGTTATTCGGCAACATCTTTAGTCAAGCAGCTCAACAGAAAGGCTGAAAACCGCCTTGCAGCGGCAGAAAAGTTCAACACCGTTGCTTCAAAGGTTGCAGGCGCAATGCCCGCAACAAAGGATTTCGCCGAAGCGTGGAAAAATGTCTGCTTCAACCAGTTCCACGATATACTCTGCGGCTGCTCCATTATGGAGGCTTACGAGGACGTAAAGGAGAGCACGGGCTATGCTCTTGACGTTGCCTCCAAGATTTACAACACCGCACTTATTAAAATTGCAAGACAGATTGACACCTGGGTTGAGGGTGTTTCCGACCCCGTAAGCACAGAGGTACGCAACCTCGGCGCAAGACACGAGTTTCCACGACCGATTGTTGTGTTCAATCCCCACTCCTTCGAGGTTGAAATGCCGATAAGAGTTTACCACCTATCCGAAAGAGTTACAGACAGCGAAGGCAACGAGGTTCTTTTCCAGAATGTCCGCTCCTCACGCTCCAACGACAGCCACCTTGACACGCTGTTTATGGCAAAGGTGCCTGCACTCGGCTACGCAACCTATTGGCTGTATTTTGAAAGCGACGATGAGCCCGAGCAAGAAAGCAAGCTCACCTGCGGCGACGGTGACGTTATCTTTATGGAAAACGAGCTTGTCAGAGTTGAGTTTGACAAGGCTGTCGGCGGTATTTCAAAGCTTCTTGACAAGGCAAGCGGAAACGATTTTGCAGCAAACGCTGCACTTGCCGTACCCACAGTTATTGACGACCACGAAACAGATACCTGGGCACACAATGTATTTAAGTTCCACAATATCAAGGGCACTATGAACGTCAGCAGCATTGAGCTCGTTGAAAAAGGTCCGCTTCGTGCAAGCGTAAGAATAAAGTACACATACAATACATCTACTCTTACACAGGAATTCTGCCTGACAGAGGGCAAAAAGACACTCCGTGTAAAATGTAAGGCAAACTGGAGCGAGCAGTTCACAATGCTCAAATTCCCGTTTGATATTGGAGGCACAGACGAGATTTCAACTTATGAAATCCCCTGCGGCTACATCAAGCGTCCCTGCAACGGCGAGGAAGAGCCGACACAGCAGTGGGCTGACATCACCTCAACCGTCAACGGCAAGAGAGTCGGCCTCGCAGTTATCAACGACAGCAAGTATAGCTATGACTGTCCGGGCACTATGCTGCGCCTGACGGCTATCAGAAACGTAATTTTTGCTGACCACTATTCACCCAGACCTGCTGCAGACTTTAACTTTACCGATGAAGGTATGCAGAGATTTGAATATGCTGTTCTTCCCCACGAGGGCGAGGTTGAGGAAACGGAAATTATGAACCTTGCCGCAAAGTTCAACTGCCGTCCCGTTGCAATAGCTGAGGGCTACCACAAGGGCAAGGGCGCACCGCAGAAGGCCAGCTTCCTTGAAATCAGCGCAGATAACATTATCGCAACAGCTTTCAAATTCAGCGAAGACGGCTCAGGTGCAGCAATACTTCGCTGCTTTGAGGCAAAGGGCAAGAAGACGAGAACAAACATCTTCTGCGATATGTTTGACGCCGCATTCAGGGTTGATTTCCTGCCCCACGAGATAAAGAACTTCCGCATCAACCCCGACGGTAAGGTTGAAGAAGTAAACTTCCTTGAAGGAATCGTACAGGAATGAAAATTTACACAAGCGAAAGAATGAAGCGCATTGAGGCAGCGGCAAACGAAAAGGGCTTAAGCTATCTTGATATGATGGACCGAGCCGGCATTGCCTGCGCCGATGCGATATACAAAAAGCTCAACTGCAAGGACAAAAAAATTGCAGTAGTCTGCGGCAAGGGTAAAAACGGCGGTGACGGCTTTGTCGCTGCACGCAGGCTAAAAGAACTCGGCTGTGAGATGATAAGCGTTATCCTCGTCGGCGGCATTCCGTCGGCGGAGGATTCCGTTACAATGTTCAGCCGTATGCCGAGCATACCCGTTTTTGTGGGTGAACAGCCGGAAGCCAAAAGCCGCATTGAGGACGCAGAAATAATTATAGATGCCGTTTTCGGCTTCGGCTTCAAAGGTGAGCCGGACGAAGCTACAGCAGAAATTTTCCATGCAATAAACGCCTCCGATGCAAAGGTTGTGTCAATCGACCTGCCCAGTGGTACAGAATGTGACACGGCAAAGGTTTGCGAAAGCTGTATAAAAGCTGACCTCACCCTTGCAATAAGCTGCAGAAAGCCTGCACACGTGCTGACACCTGCAAAGAAATACTGCGGCAGAGTTGCGGTAATTGATATCGGGCTTGACAACGAAGCGGTAGCAGAGGAATTTTTCACATTTTCGGATAAACCTGTGCCTGTACTGCCTGCAAGAAAAGCAGATGCCCACAAGGGTGATTTCGGAAAAGTTTTAAGCATTTGCGGCAGTATGAAATACCCCGGTGCGGCTGTGCTTGCGGCAACGGGTGCGGTTAAAATCGGTGCAGGGCTTGTTTTTGCCGCCTTCCCCGAAAAGGCTTACCCTGCTATTTCTTCAAAGCTCACAGAGCCCGTTATGCTTCCCCTGCCCTGCTGTGAGGACGGCTTTCTGGCAAGAGGTGCTCTTGAAAAATTACTGCCCGAAACAGAAAAGGCAGACACGGTGCTTATCGGCTGCGGTCTCGGACAAACACTCGGCACGGCAAGCGTATTTGAAGAGATACTTGCCGCCTGCAAAAATAATGTTGTAATAGATGCTGACGGAATAAATCTCTTAAGTGCGAATATAAATATTCCGAAAGCAATCAAGGGACACACGGTTATTACGCCTCATCCGGGCGAAATGGCAAGGCTTGTCGGACTTACTGCCGAGCAGGTCAACAGCAACCGACTTGCGCTGACAAAGGCTGTTGCAAGGGAATACGGCATTGTCGTTGTGCTCAAGGGCGCTAATACGGTGGTTTCCGACGGTGAAAGGACTTATGTCAACCGCACGGGCAACCCCGGAATGGCACGAGGCGGCTGCGGAGACCTGCTTGCAGGTATGACGGCAGGCTTGCTGGCACAGGGCTTTGAGCCGTTTGAGGCGGCTGTTGCGGCAGTTTATCTGCACGGCAAGGTCGGTGACGAGGCGGCAAAGAGGCTCTCTGTTCACGGTATGACGCCCAGCGATATGGCGGCAATTCTCCCCGAACTGCTTTCAAATTATGAGCAGTAGGGTGATTTTTTGAAAAGGCTTTTGTCCGTTATTTTTATTTTGGTTTTCGTTTTTTGCGGTTGTGCAATTCAGCCCGAGGAAATTAAAATCAACCGATGCTTTACGGCAAAAGCAGAAATACAGTACCAATCAACAGCGTTCACAGCCGATTTCACGAGTGATGAAAGCGGCTGCAGCGCTGTTTTTTCTTACCCCGAAGAAATTTCGGGACTAAAAATTGAGTACAACGGCACGGGCTATACATACACACTCGGAAATTTAAGTTTCAATTCTTCAATCAAAAAAGAAAACGAACAGTTCCTGAAAATATTTTTCGAGGCTGTGCGTGACCCGAATATGATAATATCCGAAACAGAAACGGGATATACCGCCACGGGCACCGTAACGGCAGGCTCTTATTATTTAAACATTAATAATACACAGTTTAATCCTGTGTATTTTGAGGTTGAAAAAATCGGACTGGCAATAAAATTCAATTAGCATAATATAAATTGAACGCAAAAAACTGCTCCCCGATGTTTAATTGCGTTGCCAAGCGGCAAAAATAACTGTAACAGGTTAAACATAGGAGAGTGACTTACAATATGAATGTTAAGCGTGGAGAAATATATTACGCTGATTTAAGCCCCGTTGTGGGCTCGGAGCAAGGCGGCATAAGACCCGTGCTGATTGTGCAGAATGACATCGGCAACAAATACAGCCCGACGGTCATAGCCGCCGCAATTACAAGCCAGAAATACAAAACAGGCTTACCCACACACATCAGGGTTAATGCAGACGGCTGCGGACTTGCGAAGGATTCAATCGTACTTCTTGAGCAAGTGCGCACGATTGACAAACGCAGGCTGAAAGAAAAGATGGGCAACCTCGGTGAAAGCGATATGGGCAGAATTGACAGGGCACTGAGTGTGAGCTTCGGTCTTGATTCGGGTGCGTTTACCGTTTAAGTACATCTGTTTTAATTCCAAAAGAGAAACAAACTGTCCCGGCTGAAAAAAATTCGGCCGGTTTTTCAATATATTTTACATTAGGTATTGAAATGTGAGTAATTTTAGTGTAAAATGTACAAGAAATCTCAAAAAAACGCACTTTTTTGAAACAAATTTGGAGGTTTTGTATGAATTATACACTTACAGTGGCTCAAGCAAAGGAGCTCATCGAAACTAAACTTTCTCACAATCTCGGCGTTACACCCGAGGAAGCAAGCTACGATAACTATTACACGGCAGTAGCTACGGTTATCAGAGATATGCTCCGCAAGGGCAGAGCAGAATTCAAAAAAAAGGCAAATGAAGCCGACACAAAGAACGTCTATTATCTTTCAATGGAATTTCTTATGGGTCGTTCTCTTAAAAATAACCTTTTCAACCTCAACCTTACTTCCACAATTGAAAAGGCACTTTCTTCTTTTGGCATAAAGCTCGAAAAGCTCTATGACTGTGAGCCCGATGCGGGTCTTGGCAACGGCGGCCTTGGCAGACTTGCCGCCTGTTACCTTGACGGTCTTGCAACCCAAGGCTATAACGGTATGGGCTACTCCATTCTTTATGAATTCGGTATCTTCAAGCAAAGAATAATTGACGGCTGGCAGACAGAAATGCCCGATTTCTGGCTTCCGGGCGGAAGCGCATGGCTTCTCGAGCGTCCGCAGGATGCTCAGGAAATCCGCTTTGAGGGCTGGGTTGAGGATTTTTGGGATACCCATTATCACCACGTTGAGCTCAAGGATTACACACCTATTAAGGCTGTTCCCTACGATCTTTTTGTTCCCGGTAAGGACGGCAAGGCAGTCAGCGTGCTTCGCCTGTGGTCTGCAAAGGCACCGGGTCTTGATATGGAAAACTTCAACCAGGGCAACTACCTCAAGGCTGTTGAGCAGAACGCAATGGCAGAGGTTATCAGCAAGGTGCTCTACCCCTCCGACAACCACCCCGAGGGCAAGAGCCTTCGCCTCAAGCAGCAGTATTTCCTCGTTTCCGCTTCAATTCAGGATATTGTAAGCCGTCACCTGCGCCGTTTCGGCACAATCGAGAACTTTGCCGAAAAGAACGCAGTTCACATCAACGACACACATCCCACGCTTGCTATCCCCGAGCTTATGAGAATATTCCTCGACGAATGCGGCTACGGCTGGGACGATGCCTGGAGAATTGTCAGCCAGACCTGTGCTTACACAAACCACACGGTTATGAAGGAAGCACTTGAATGCTGGGGTGAAGACCTGTTCAAGCGTCTGCTGCCCAGAATTTACCAGATTACAAAGGAAATTGACAACCGTTTCCGCTCATACGTATGGGAATCAACCTATGATGCCGATTATGTTGAGCGCACGGCAGTTATTTCGGGCGGCTCGGTGAGAATGGCAAACCTCTGTGTTGCCGCAGGTCACCACGTTAACGGTGTTTCCGCTCTGCACAGCCAGATTCTTAAGGACACTGTATTCAACGACTATTACAGGCTGATGCCCGAAAAGTTTACAAACGTAACAAACGGTATTGCTCACCGCCGCTGGCTCAACCAGTCCAACCCCGAGCTTACAAAGTACCTCACCTCTCTTATCGGTGACGGCTTCACCTATAACGCCGCAGAGCTTTCAAAGTTGCGTGAATACAAGGATAACAAGGAAGTTCTTGAAACACTTGAATGCATAAAGCTTGCCAACAAGCAGCGTTTTGCAAAGTATATTAAGCAAAAGCAGGGTGTTGACATTGACCCGAACTCAATTTTCGACGTTCAGGTAAAGCGTCTGCACGAGTATAAGCGCCAGCACCTCAACGCACTGCACATTGTTTCCAAGTACCTTGCAATCAAAGAAAATCCCGACGGCGATTTTATTCCCCACACCTATATTTTTGCCGCAAAAGCTGCTTCAGGCTACATTGTGGCAAAGAGAATTATCAACTTCATCTGCGAGCTCGGCAAGCTTATTGACGCCGATCCCGATGTAAGAGGCAGACTTAAGGTTGTTTTCGTTGAGGATTACAACGTTTCCGTTGCCGAAATGCTTATGCCTGCGGCTGATATAAGCGAGCAGATTTCCCTTGCAGGCACAGAGGCAAGCGGCACAGGCAATATGAAGCTTATGCTTAACGGCGCAATCACACTCGGCACAATGGACGGCGCAAACATCGAAATTCACGAGGCTGTCGGCGAAGAGAATATCATCATCTTCGGTATGAAAACACCCGAGGTAAATGCGCTTAAAGCAAACTACAATCCCCGCACCTATTACGAAAACAACTCCGAGATACACAAGGTTATTGATTTCGTTAACAAGGGTATCAACGGCAAAGCCTTCCCCGACGTAAGCGCATCCATCATTTATCACGACCCGTATATGGTGCTTGCCGACTTTGCTGATTACCGCAAGGCACAGCAGAGAATTGACGAGCTGTGGAAGGACCGTGAAACCTGGAACAGAATGTCGCTGATGAACATTTCAGGTGCAGGCAGATTTGCCGCTGACAGAGCAATCAACGAATATGCCGCAAACATCTGGAACACTGCTCCTGCAGTAAAGCCCGCAGCAAAGGCAGAAAAGAAAACTGCAAAGAAGTCCGAAACCAAAACCGCCAAGAAGCCTGCGGCAAAAAAGTCTGCAGCAAAAAGCAAATAATTCTTGACAAAGCTAATTTAAAAGCCTAAAATTTAATAAGCGGTTCCATGAACCGATATTTCTCTCTAAAAGGAGGCAAACTGTTTTGGACAGTAAGGACAGCATACCTTTATGTTGCTCAGGATTTAAAACAAAACAGCAGTCGCTGTACTGTGAAAACGGCAGCTGTCAGCCTCCGTGTGCATTAAAGCACTTCGAGAGCTGATTGGCTTACTTTGCCCTTTCCGCACAGCTTGGCTGCGGAAAGGGTGTTTTTTATGGATGAAATGAATTTTGAAATGCTCAACGAGCTGCTCGCCGCAGGCAAATTCGGCACGCTCAAATCAGAGCTTAATGAACTCAACGAAGTTGATATTGCCGAATTCTTCGGCAGCCTTGAGCCCAAGCAGCAGCTTCTCGTTTTCCGTATTCTTTCTAAAGATATGTCGGCAGAGGTTTTTGCTTACCTTGAGCCCGACGACCAGATAAATATTGTTAACCTCATAACCGACCGAGAGCTCAGCGAACTTGTTGACGAGCTTTTCCTTGACGACACGGTGGACTTTCTTGAGGAAGTGCCTGCCAACGTTGTAACCCGTGTATTAAAGGCGGCAGACAAGGAAACCAGACAGCTTATCAACCGCTTTTTGAGCTACCCCGAAAACAGCGCCGGCAGCATTATGACCATAGAAATGGTGCAGCTGCACGACTACCTGACGGTTGAAGAGGCAATTGAAAACATACGCCGCACAGGTATTGACAAGGAAACAATTTACACCTGTTACTGTATTGATAAGGCACGTCACCTTGTCGGCACGATTGACCTGAGTGAGCTTATTTTTAACGACGGCAACACACTCCTTAGCGACATTATGGAGGAAGATGCCTCTCTTATCAGCGTAAACACTCACGATGACCAGGAATATGTTGCGGAAATCGTAACAAAATACGACCTGTTGAGCGCACCCGTAACCGATAAAGAAAACCGCCTTGTCGGTATCGTTACAATCGACGACGTTATTGACGTTATTGAAGAAGAGGTCACCGAAGACTTTGAAAAGATGGCGGCTATGACCCCGTCGGACGACGAATACCTGAAAACTGGTGTTTTCAAACTGGCAAAAAACAGAATTGTCTGGCTGCTTATTCTTATGATTTCAGGCACGTTTACGGGCAAAATAATCGAAGGCTATGAAACCCTGCTTGCAGGCTTTGTTGCACTTACAGCTTCAATGCCTATGCTGATGGGTACGGGCGGTAACGCAGGCAGTCAGGCTTCAACGCTTATTATACGTGGTCTTGCTGTCGGCGAAATTGAAATAAAAGACTATTTCAAAATCGTTATGAAGGAGCTGCGTGTTGCAGCAGTCTGCGGTGTTGTACTGGGTGCAGCAAATATCTTGAGAATGTATCTTTTCAGCGAAGGCACGATAGAAGTTTTTCTCGTTGTTTCGCTTGCGATGTTTATAGCAATTGTTGTTGCAAAGCTCATCGGCTGCTCACTGCCCATATTTGCAAAAATCGTAAAGCTTGACCCTGCGCTTATGGCAGGTCCTATGATTGCAACGCTTGTTGATATTGTTACGCTTGTAATCTACTTTGCACTTGCAAAGGTATTTCTTTTATAAGGATTTTTCCCTATGCATTATATCCCCTATAATTCACGGCTTCAATTTCATAAAAGCAAATTCGGTGCAATTCCTTCGGACTGCACCGTTTGTTTGCGTGTGATACTTCCCCGTGAGATGCGCTGCAGCGCAGTAAGGCTGTGCGTAAAAAAAGACGGTGAGGACGAAGTCAGATATTCCTTTGACTGGGACTGTATGGAGGGACTTGGCGAAGAATGGTGGAGGCTTGATTTTACGCCTCACTCCCCCGGACTTTACTGGTACCACTTTGAATACGACATTCCCTTCGGAAGCGGTAAGATTTACCACAGGGGCAACGGTATAGGTGCGCTTTGTGCAGAAGGCAAGGACTGGCAGCTTACTGTATATGATAAGAATTTCACAACACCCGACCGCTTCAAGGGCGGAATAATATACCAGATTTTTCCCGATCGATTCAACAAAGCGGAAATTGATTGCAAAGATGTACCAGAGGACAGAGAAATCCGCACCGATTGGGGTGAGCTACCCCGTTGGGAACCGAACAAAAACGGCAAGGTCACCAACAGCGACTATTTCTGCGGCAACCTTAAAGGTATTGAAGAAAAGCTCGATTATATAGCCTCACTCGGAGTTACCTGCATATACCTAAACCCGATTTTTGAGGCACATTCCAACCATCGCTACAACACGGCGGATTACACAAAAATTGATCCTCTCCTGGGTACAGAAAACGATTTTGCTGACCTTTGCAAAGCAGCAAAGGAAAAGGGAATAGACATAATCCTTGACGGTGTTTTCAATCACACGGGCTCGGACAGCGTTTATTTCAACAAAAACAACCGCTACAATTCAGTCGGTGCATATCAGAGCAAGGACTCACCGTATTATTCGTGGTATTCCTTCCGCAAATGGCCTGAAACCTATGACAGCTGGTGGGATTTTGACACCTTGCCAGACACCAATGAAACAGACGAGGGCTTCAGAAGCTTCCTTTTCAGCGACAGCGGTGTAATCAAAAAATGGCTCAGGCTCGGTGCTTCGGGCTGGCGGCTTGATGTTGCGGACGAATTGCCCGACAGCTTCCTTGACGAGCTTTGTGTCTGCGTAAAAGAAGAAAAGCCCGATGCGCTTATTTTAGGCGAGGTGTGGGAGGATGCTTCAAACAAATGCGCCTACTCCAAGCGCAGAAGGTATCTGCTCGGCGGTCAGCTTGACAGCGTTATGAATTACCCGTTTGCGGATGCAATTATGTACTTTATGAGAACGGGCATTGCAAACGGCTTCACCGAAAAGATTATGACAATACTCGAAAACTATCCACCGCAATGCGTAAATCTGCTCATGAACCACATAGGCACACACGACACGGTAAGGGCAATTACGGCTATGGTCGGCGAAAGCACCTCGGGCAAGGATCGCAGATGGCAGGCAAACCAGACCCTGACCGAAGAGCAAAAAGAAATCGGCATTAAGATGATGAAAACTGCCGCCGTAATTCAGTTCACCCTGCCCGGTATACCCAGCATTTATTACGGCGACGAGGTCGGACTTGAAGGCTGCCGTGACCCGTTCAACAGAGGCTGTTTCCCGTGGGGAAGCGAAAACGAAGAGCTGCTCGACTGGTACAGAAGGCTTGGCAGAATCAGACGCAACTCCCCTGCCCTTGCAAACGGCAGCTTTATTCCCGTATCCGAAGCAGCAGGCTGTATAGCCTTTGCAAGAGAAGGTGAAAACAGCAGGCTCCTCACAATAGCCAACCGCAACGTTCATCCAATTACCTATTATCTGCCTGAAGAATGGCACGGCGCAAGATTACTCCTCGGAGGCACGGAAATTAAGTATACAAGTGTTGAAATTCCTGCCTACGGTGCGGTAATTTTACGAAAATGATGTTGACATTTTTCATTTTTAATAGGATAATAAGTATATATTTTTAAGCAGGAGGTATTATAAAAAATGACAACAAAAAAATTTCTTGCAGTAATTCTTGCCGCAGTTATGCTTGTACCCATGTTCATGCTCGGCGCAAACGCAGAAAACGCAGAGTACACAATTGTTTCCCCCTACGATAAGGTTATCTGGGAAGGCGACAATGCATGGGGTGCGTATAAAGGCACACTTCACACACACACCACTTATAGCGACGCAGAGCTCGACCTGCCCACTATGATCAAAGGCTACTACAACGAAGATTACGATTTCGTTGCAAATGCTGACCACGGCATAACAGGCGTTGAGTGGAACAAGGAGCCTGCACGCCCCGCACTTTACCTTTACCAGTATCTTCTCGGCAACAGCGTATGCCACCTCACAGACGAGGAATACGAAGCAATTACAACAGGTACATATCCCCTTGAAGACGGCACACCGAGAAACAAGAAGATGGTTTGCGTAACAGGCGCTAACGAATTAGGCTACATCACACTCACAAAGAGCCACACAAACGGCTATTTCCTGCCTGCCGATGTCGGTAACACATGGGATGCCGGCGAAAACAGCTACGAAGAAGCTATCAAGTTTGTTGAAGAAAACGGCGGTCTTTCCCACATCAACCACCCCGGCGACTGGCTTAATAGCAACAGCAACCCCGACATTGTAAACGATGCCGCAAGCATCAAATACTTCGGTGACCTTCTCATCAAGTACGACTCCTGCCTCGGTACAGAGGTTTTCAACGAAAGAAACGGCACAACAGGCTACGACAGAATCCTTTGGGACAACCTGCTTATGTACTGCCTGCCCTACGGCAAAATGGTATGGGGCTACAGCAACACAGACGCTCACTGGCTTGAAACAATCGACACTTCCTTCAGCATATTTATGATGGAAGAAAACGATATGGATCACGTTAAGGAAACAATGCAGTCAGGTGCTTTCTTCGCAGTTACAAGAAAGCTGCGTGGCAACGAATTTGATATCGGCCCGAAGGTGGAATTTGACGTTTGCGGCTCTGACCTCCCCTACCCGATGTTCACAAAGCTCACCGTTGACGGCCACAAGATTACCGCCGGCGCAAAGGACGCACAGCACATCCAGTTCATTGCAAACGGCAAGGTTATTTCCGAGCAGACAGTAAACGGCAGCGGCGAATTCACACTTGACCTTGACACAATTGAAAATGCAGAGGATTTCCTCTATGTAAGAGCAGAACTTCTCGGCGAAGGCGGTATGTGCGCTTCTCAGGCACTCGTTATCGACAACGGCAGCGAGCCTCTCACCTTTGAGGAAGAAGAAATCAGCCTTATTGACAAAATCATCAACTGGTTCAAGGATACAAGACTTTATGTTATTTTCCAGGAGCTTGCAAGAGCAATAGGCTAAATAAGTTAAAAACCGTCATTCAATGAATGGCGGTTTTTTATTGCGTTAAACTGTAATTTGACAAATCCAAATAATATATATTATAATAATACATTATGACATTCAGGAGGGTTGAATATGGCTGAAGAAAAGATAGAGTCACTTGGGAACGGTATTTTTGCCGTGCTCAGCGAGATACACACCTTTGGCACGGATGCCTTCCTGCTTTATGATTTTGCCAGCATAAGGCACAGAGAAACCGCCTGCGACCTTTGCAGCGGCTGCGGTATAATTCCGCTGTTAATGTTAAGAGATAAGCAAAACAAGCCTGTAACAGCGATTGAAATTCAGGAAGATGCCTGTGGTCTTATGAAAAGAGCTGTTGAAAAGAGCTCACTTGACGGCAGGCTGAATATAGTCAACAGTGATTTAAAGGAATTGCACAATGATTTTCCTGCAGGCAGCTTCGATTTACTTACGGTAAACCCACCTTACTTTCCAGTCGGAAGCGGTTACGACTGTGAGGACGAGCCGCACAGGTTGATAAGAAGCGAGGTCGGCTGTACGCTTGAAGATATTGTCCGTCAGGCGGCGTGGCTTCTGCGCTCGGGCGGCAGAATGTGTATGTGCCACAGACCCGAAAGGCTGACAGATATAATCTGCTCAATGAGGGAAAACAAAATTGAGCCCAAGCGACTGCGTTTTGTCGCAAAGAACGAAAGAAGTGCACCGTGGCTTGTGCTTATTGAAGGCAAAAAGGATGCAAAGCCCTCACTTCTGACAGAAAAAACGCTTTATATGAACGACGAAAAAGAGCTTGAAAGGATATACGGCGGCTATGCAAACTGAAAACAAAACAGGTACACTTTATATTGTCGGCACGCCGATTGGAAACCTCGGCGATTTTTCGCCAAGAGCTGTTGAGGCACTCGCCTGCTGCGATTTTATTGCCGCAGAAGACACGAGGGTTACGGTTAAGCTGCTCAACCGATTTGAAATTAAAAAGCCTATGGTAAGCTACCACGAGCACAACAGAAAAGAGCGTGGCGAACAGATTGCCGCAAGGATTCAGGGCGGTGAAGACTGCTGTCTTGTGACAGATGCAGGCATGCCTGCTGTTTCTGACCCGGGCGAAGAATTGGTTGACCTTTGCCACAACCTCAATATTCCCGTTTCGGTTGTACCCGGTCCGTGTGCTTTTGTCAGCGCACTTGCACTTTCGGGTATGAGCGCAAAGCGCTTCACCTTTGAAGGCTTTCTGAGCGGAAGCAAGCCGAGGCGAAAAGAGCACCTTGAAGAGGTTAAAAACGAAAAGCGCACCATGTGTTTTTACGAAGCACCACACAAGCTGGAAAACACGCTGAAAGAAATGGCAGAGGTTTTCGGCGACCGCAGAATAGCAATCGTACACGAGATTACAAAAATTCACGAGGAAGTAATCCGAACAACTCTTTACAAAGCGGCAAAGGATTACGAAAACGCCAACCTTAAGGGCGAATATGTAATTATTGTTGACGGTGCACCCGAAGAAGAAAAACAGGAAATGACCCTTGAAGAAGCCGTAAAGCTTGCAAAGAGGCTTATTGCAGACGGTGTCGGCACAAGCGAAGCTGCAAAGCAGACGGCAAAGGAAACAGGATTCAAGAAGAGCGATATATATAAATTGTTGGTAGATTGACAAATGGCAGTTTGTTTGAGTGCAGAGTTCAGAACGCAGAACGGATGGTGGGCTATGCCCACACCCAATTGTATTAAAGGCTCTTAATCAACATTTTATATAATCGGAGCGAAGCGACCCTTCGTTCTGCACTCTGCGTTCTGCATTCTGCGTTCAACTCGACAAACTGCAATTTATAAGGAGGAAATACTTTGATAGAAAACATACGTGAATTCTGGTATCTTTACATTTTACTTTTTGTTTTTATAATAATCACAATATTTGTGTGCATAAAGGCTTTCGGTGCGGCAAGCAAGCACAGCAAGGAGGTTAACGCCCTTATTGCAAAAGCTAAACGCAACAAAGAGCTAAGAGAAGCTTACAAGGAGCTTACCGCTGAAATTATAGCCAACGCACCCTCTGCCGCACTTTTTGAGGGCGTGGCGCTTAATATGGAAGCCGCCTGCCAGAAAACAGAGGACACAAACAGCTTTTACAGTTCACTTACAGACGGTCAGAAGAAGGTTTATGCTTTTTATTACCTTGCAAGCGACGCTAAGGAGCTCGGTCTTTCAGCCTTCTTTAAGGAAAGCAGCAGACCGCTCACAAGCGATGCTGTTGCCGCCGCAAAGGAGCTTTTAAGCGATGATATATATACGGTAATTAATGAAATGTTTGCGTGCTACGATGAAGAAAATGAAAGCGCATCGGTAATACCCGAAACAGTTAACAAACTTAACGATGAATTTAAGGAACTTACAAAAGATATTGATTTATTTGCTCTTGCAGGAGAGTATATAAAGAATAATACAAATGAATTTATAAAATAAGATATAATACGAGCACTTCACCCGAGAGTGAAGTGCTCAAATTTTTTATTCTTATTCTTCGATTATACCGTAATATCTACCAAACCAATAAGGCAGGAGATATACGCTGGGCGGAGAGGCAACCGTTCCGTCGCCCTCATCGGTTTTGAAGGGGTTGGAATCGTAGTTATATACTATTCTTGAATCCATATCAAGAGCTTCTTTGAGCTGCTTATCGCCGCCCCAACGCTCCTGCTCGGTGTCATAAACAAGACCCTTACGAAGCGAATTAATCATAGGTCTGCGTACAAGATCCATCGGGAATTCACGCAGGGATTTTATTGCCAGGTCGAGGTCGCAGGCTTCATCAGTAAATGCACCGTAGATAAGATTATAGAACATACAGTGCTCGGGACGCTCGTACTCCCAATGGTGCTTCATGCCCATAAGCAGGTATTTTCTGATTGCAGGATCCTTCTCTATGCGGAGAATTGTGACCGTGCAGAGGAAGCCGAGGTTGTCGTCAATGTGGCAGGTATGTCCGTCGGGCTTTTTGTGCTGTGCTGCGTTGAGAATATAATGCTCATCAACTGCAAGGCGGAGATACTCTTTTCTGTACTTCTCGTCACCCGATACGTGATAAGCAACGCCGAGGAAGGTGAGCATTTCGAGAGAATTGATGCACTTTTCCCACTGCCACATACTGTTGCGGTTAAGCAGTTCGGGAGCCCAGTTTGCCCATGTGGTGGGCAGACCGTCGATATCGCAGAGTCTGTAGTTGTTTGCGAGAATATGGTCAACTATATCGCAGACAATTTCCTTAATATATTCCTTTTCTTCGTCATTTGCGCAGAAATCGTAGTAAAGTGAGAAGCCGAAGAAGTGACCTGTCATTTCATCACTTGAGGTTTCGCCGAGCCACTCACACTCGCCGTTTTCGGCAGGATGCCACTCTGCGCCGTCACGCTTGACAACAGTGCCGTAGCCCTCATCACCCTCCAAGCGGACAGCACGGGCTGTGAAGCCCTTTACGCCCGTAATCTTTGCAAGGTAGCCCATAGCCTTCATTGAACGTCTTGCGGCTTCAAGCACCTTTTCGTCCTTTGTAACAGCGTAGCAGTATGCAAGAGCGCCGATATAGGTCTGTGTCCACAGGCCGTCGTTATCCGTAATACAAACTTCGCCTGAATTGATGTCATAGTTCTTAATCTTGTGAATACCCGTAGTAAAGCCCATACCTCTGATGTACTTTTCCTCGGTAAGATTGAAGAAATAATCTGCCTTTTCTTCGAGGGTCATAGCCTTTTCGGTAATTCTTGTAACACCCGAATCTGTAGCTGTCCAGATAGTGTCGCCGACAGCAATTGCGTCGTTTACCTTGGGCTCACAGCACCAACGGCAAGCAGGAAGATACTTACGGGAGCCGTTATTGATTATGATAAGACCAGCAGAAGAAGAAAGAATAACTCGGCCATCCTCGGCAAAGCGGATTTTGTAAATCTCCTCCTCGGGCAGGCAGTTAATCTGCTCGTGGCCGTACCAGCCGTTTGTCATATCGTAGATATATACACCCTTATCCGTGCCGAGCCAGACAAAGCCCATGCCGTCAAAAGCGATGCAATTGATGTTGAATTCGGGCATTGTGGAATGCTCGTGGAACATTGTCATCCAGTGCTTTCTCTTACCGTTTACAACACTGAATTCGCTGCCGCTTGCGGCTGTGATTTTCTCGCCCCTGATTGCAAGGTCGGTCGGCATAAACTCGGTGTGGAAGAATTTATTGAATTTGCCGTCCTCAAACTTATAAAGATAGCCGGCAGTGATGAGGTAAAGCTCATCTGTGCCGCTCATAGTGATAATTTCATCCTCAAAGGTCTGAAAAAGGCTGATTTCGCCATTCTTCGCAGCATAAAGCTCATTACCGCAGCCAAAGTATGTAACGCCGTCAAAGGCAAAAATTGCGTTTACTTTACCGCAGGAGAAGCTGCCGAGAGTGCTGTCTTCCTTTGTGTAATTAAGACCTGCGTCCGTACCAATGTAAACCGTGCCGTCTGCACCCGCACCGAGACAGAGAGCCTTGCTTGACAGCAAGCCGTTATCGGCTGTGAAATAATCACAGAAGCGCTGAGGGTATTTGTTGGATTTATAAAAACCTTTACGCATAAGAAGCTCCTTACTTTATCTAATATTATATTTATAATAAATAAAATAGCGGCAGTTGTCAATCTATTTTAATTCAATATATCCAACACTGCTTGAAACTCTGTGCTTTTAATTAATTCTTCCGGCAGCGGATACGGGGAATTCTGATAATCTTTTAAGAAAATGCGTTTCATTCTTTCGCACATTGTTTTGCCGTACTTGGCTTTTTTATAGGTGCTGCCCTGCATAAAAATGCCGTTGTGGTCGGTTTCCTCGGGCAGAGAATCGTGCTTTTTGGCAAGCAAGGCACATTCTTTCAGATATTTCAGAGCTGTTTTATCATCACCCACGGCTGAATAAAGCTGACCGAGGTTGCCCAAAAGATAAATCATCGAGCGGTAACACGAGCCGTAATTGCCGTCGTTATAAAATGTATTAACCATTGCTTTACAACTTTCAAGGGCTTCAATCTGATATTCGGGTGAGAAATGATTTTTATAAAAAATCTTGTTTGAGACCGTACACATAAGCAGGAGCATTTCTCGGTCTAACGCTTTATAGCACGCATTGTAGTGCTCGTCTTCGGGTAAATTGACCAGGGTTGAAATATACTCACGGGTGTCGAGCATATTCGGCATACCGTTTAATATATCGAGCATCCGCTTGGTGTGGCAATCCTTTTTGGTCTTGTGGCTCAAGGTATTATAGTACATACACACCAGTCGCTTTGCCCACATTCTTATCATATCGTCCGTGCAACGGCTGATTATGTTATTGTATAATCTTTCAACCTCATCAATAATTGCTTCGCTGTCGTTACCTGCGCCTGACTTTTCCATGAGCAGCAATTCAAGGTAGCGCACAAGCAGGCGGTAATCGCCCGGAAATTCTTTTACCGCTTTGGCAAGCTGTTCAAATACAAAGGGTGAGTCCTTTGTGCGAAGGTCAGTGTAGGTGTCAATATAATCTTGAATTCTCTTTTCGTTTTCAGCCGCCTGAGTGCCGAGAAGCTCGTCACAGCTTACGTTAAAGAACGATGCAATTGCAGGCAGCATTGTTATATCGGGGTAGGTTTCTCCCCTTTCCCACTTGCTGACACTCTGAAACGTTACGCCGAGGTGGTCTGCCAGCATTTCCTGCGTGATGTCGTTTTCTCTTCTTAATTTTCTGATATTTTCGCCAATGTAAATCACAGTTATCACCTTTTCAAATTGAATTGACTGATCAGCTTGATTACATAATAGCTTCTATGTATATGACTTTCAATAACCCGTTTTTTGAAGCAAACTCAACCCACGGGCGAAAAATTCAAACAGATGCTTTTTCTTCTGCTTTTTCGGGTCTTTCTACCTTAGGCAAATCCCAATGGTATTTCGCCGCAAGAATTCGGATTGTTACAATAACGGCAAATGTGATTATTATAGCGATATTTTCAGGAATAAACTTACATAGGAAATAGTAACAGACCGTGCCTATGATTACAGCGGTTGCATAGACATTTTTGCAAAAAATCATGGGCTTTTCACGGCTCATAACATCACGCAGCAAACCGCCGCCGACAGCGGTAAAAACACCCATAAATATGGCAAAATTCCACTTGTCGCCGTAGCCTGCATCAATAGTAACCTCGACACCCGAAATTGTAAAAGCAGCAAGACCAAAGGCATCGAAAATATTTACTATTTCGTTTATTCTTTTAAAATTATCAAAGAAAAAAGTGCTGAATATTTTGGCAAGCACAAAGACCACTACAGCAGTAATCAGTGCACACCACAGGTGAAAGGAATTGAAAAAGTTTCTCGGCGGAAAGACCCCGAGGAAAATATCACGCATTGCACCGCCGCCAAGGGCTGTTACCATTGACAGCAGTATTACACCGAAAACATCCATTTTACGCTGAATGGATATCATTGCGCCCGAAATTGCAAAGGCTATGATGCCCACAAATTCGGTTACCTCAAAAAAAGTTGTCATTGTACTACCTCTATACCGTTGGGAATTTCGTAATTTACTTTTCCGCCCTGCTGTGTGACGGTAATTATACCATAGGGTGTGGGAATTTCGGTTGTTGCTTCTTCAAGCCCTAAAAGCGACGGATTGAGTTTAATTTTTTTGTAGCCCGGTTCAAGGATTTCGATACCCGTCAGCGCCTTGGGCACGGAATAAAGCGGTGTACCTCCCCAAGCGTGGCTGTGGTCAAAGCTGTATGTTGGCTCGGGCGGAATAAAGCCCTCTGCCAAGCCCTTTGTGCAGTCCTTGACAGGCTGTTTCCACCTTTGGGCAACGGTGAGTGTATATTCGTTTCTTAAATCATTTCTGTAGAGTGCCTCAAATAGATAGTGAGCAAAATACGCCTGATATTCACCCTCAATTTCATCGCTTATAATACGGTGCAAAAGGCTCTGTGCAAGCTCCTTTTCACAGATACCGACATAGGCGGCAAGGATATTGGCGTGCTTTCTGTAGTAGCGTTTGGAGGTGTTCTGCGGCATCCAGCCGCCAAGAAGATGCTCGGGAGTGGGAGTGTTGAGTCCCTCAAAATACATCTGCTTTTCTTCATCAAACAGAATTGTATTGACGGCAGACTTAAGGCTTTCTGCTTTTTCGCCGCAGTTCCCTGCCATTGCGACATCACCGAGGATAGCAAAAATTTTTTTGGCAGCAGTCAGCGCACCGTAATAAAACATATTAAGGCAGGTCTGACCCAAGGCTTTCGGCGGATGGTGAAGCGAAATTTCATCGATATAAAGCCAGTCGATAAACATATAGTCGGGCGGATTTTCGATAACACCATTATCGCCGATGTAAGAATTGAAGCGGTCAAGCAGCATTATGAGCGCATCACAGCATTCTTCGAGCATTTTGATATTGCCTGTTAGCATATATGTATCGTACATCATCATAACCCAGATAAGGCTGTAGGTGGTGTGGAACATTCTGCCCGAATTATTGCGCAGAAGCTCTGCCGTGCGGATTATGTCAAATTCAGCCAAGCGCATATCACCGTAGGAAAAGGCAGTCATAAGACTTTCGATGTAGTAGTCGCCCGTACAGGCAAGAGGCTCATAGTGGCACGGGCTGTCCAGGTGAATGTGCTGACGGCAGATTTTAAGCGTGTGTGCACAAACATCGAGCACAAGGTTTAAATCTTCATCGCTTGTGCGTGTTTTCGCATGAACGGTTACGGGGTAATTAACCGCAATTATTGCAGGATAAACCACAGCTTCCGCTTCGGAATTGTTCGTTATTTCAAGCTGCAAACCGCCGACACTGTGCACCTGAAGGCTGCGGTATTCACCTTTGCCGTCAAAGGTGATTTGAGCCTTCCTTGAACGGTTATCCACCTGTGTTTCGTAATCGGTTACGGTGATTTTAATTTCGCCCCGGGCTTTTGCGGCAATGCTCAGATATGCGGCGTAGATTTTATCAAACTCAACGCAGACGGTTTTGGTTTCATTTGCACCTACCGTTATTTCCTTACAGTCGGGAAGGATTTTTTCCTCACTCAGCAGGGGCAGAGGCGTAGTCTGTGCGTGCCAAATATTTTCGGTAAGCTGCGCAAAAGAATATTCGTCGGGCTTTTTGCTAAAATCAAAAGAATATCTGCCTGTATAAGCAGGATTAAGTCGTGCAAGCCAGCTTTCATCGGTGCTGATTACGGTTTTTGTACCATCCTCAAATGTAACATAAGCCCCAAGCATAAAGCCGCCCTTGCCCTGCGAATACTCGTAATCGCCTACAGGACCCATTTTGACACGGGCAAAAAACGTCACGCTTTCGCCGTTCAAATCAAAGGAAGCCTCGCTTGCGTAGTGTTGACCACGCTGAAAATTATTACCTATGAAATCCGTACCGATAGGCACGGGACCCGTTGCAGCAATTTTGCCGTTTAAATAAAGCTCAAAGTATGTATCGCCGCTGAAACGCAGGTCTATTTTCGTTGCTTTTTTAGTAAATTTATATTCCTTAAAAAACTCTGCAACAGTATAATTTACTTCGCTTTCATTGCCGAGAACGGTGTTTATTGTAGACTGATTTTCGGGATATTTTTCCCTATTCAGCCATATCCATTTTTCAGGTAATTTCATATATTCCACCAGCCATTTTAATATTAAAATATTATGCGCTAATGATACCACAGTAAAATATAAGTGTCAATTAAGATAAGAAAAAGAAGCTGTCATGTGACAGCCTCTTGCAAATTATTCTTGTTTGTTTTTCAATGCTTTTATAAAGCGTATTGTATTTGTTACTGCAAGCACAAAGAGTATCAAGGCTGCGATTTCCAACACGGTATTCGGAATCTGAAGAAAGGAATTGGAAGCCGCAACGATGGAAGCATTTTGCTCAATTTCAGTCCGCACCCAAAGATTAATCAGATAACCTAATATTTTTGAAATCACCTTTACTCCGCCCCAGATACACCAGTATTTAACCGTATTCTTTTTAGCCTTTGCAACATCCGCAACGGGTCTTTTGGCAAGCACAATAACCGTTGCAATTATTATAGCAAGCATTACCGTAAAGCTGATTACGGCAGCAATTTTCTGCGAGGTCAAATTATCGGGCCAGCGGAAAATATAAAGGATATTCCACGGCCTTGTACCTGTAGCAAAGCGGAAAAACACATCGGCAAATATATACCCCACCCATATACACTTAAGCGCTACATCTTTTTTGCAGACAAAACAGATTATTGCACAGATTATTAGAGGCGAAGCATAAATAATACCTGCTGGCAAAAACAAAACAGTCAGCAGAAACGACATACAGGTGAGTATTATTCCGGCAATTTTTCGGCCTTCCATACGCTCGTGCTTTACTATGTACTCCGTTTGGGTTGGGGTTTCGGCTTGAGCTTTTTCGCCTTTAATAAGCTCGTCAACGGATATTTCAAATATTTCACTTAATTTAATTATCTTCTGCAAATCTGGTACTGCGGTGTTGTTTTCCCACTTTGAAACAGACTGACGGGATACTTCCAGCATATCCGCAAGGTCACCCTGGGATAAATTCTTTTCTCGCCTGAGGGCATAAATCTTTTCACCTATGTTCATATCATAGCCTCCTCTTCGGTTTGAATTATACCATCTTTGAGTATATTTTGTCTATCAACCACGGTTTAAAATTTAGCAACCGGCGGTTGCACTTGCTGTTTTAACATAATTTTAATAAATATAACCTGTATTTTATTGCAATAACGCTAAATTTATGATAGTATTATTTTGATAAACTGTTGTTTTTGCCAAAGCAGACAACATAAGCCAAAAGAAAAAGGAGAAATGCAATATGGGACTTATTAAAGCAGGTATAGGAGCACTCGGCGGAACATTGGCAGACCAGTGGAAGGAATTTTTCTACTGTGACTCACTTGAAAACGATGTGCTTATGGTCAAGGGCTCAAAGCGAGTCAGCGGCAGAAGCTCCAACACCAAGGCTAACGACAACATAATTTCAAACGGCTCAGGTATTGCCGTTGCAGACGGTCAGTGTATGATTATCGTTGAGCAGGGCAAGATTGTTGAAGTTTGTGCAGAGCCCGGTGAATTCACCTATGATTCTTCAACAAAGCCTTCAATCTTCACAGGTAAGCTCGGTGACACGATAAAAGAAACCTTCAAGACTGTCGGTAAGAGATTTACTTACGGCGGCGATACAGGCAAGGACCAGCGTGTTTACTACTTTAACACAAAGGAAATTCTCGACAATAAATTCGGCACACCCAACCCCTTTATGTTCGAGGTAGTCAACAAGAGAATAGGTATGGCAAGAACCGTACAGGTAAGATGCAACGGTGTCTATTCCTACAAAATTACTGACCCGCTTCTTTTCTACACAAAGATTGCAGGCAATGTTGACGACGAATACAGACGAGAAGAAATTGATATGCAGCTCAAGACAGAGTTTATCTCTGCGCTTCAGCCTGCATTTGCAAGACTGACAGAGCTTGAGCTTCGCCCTGCACAGATTCCTGCACACACGAATGAGCTTAAGGATGCAATGAATGCGGCTCTCAAGGTTGACTGGACAGACCACAGAGGTATTTCCGTTGAGTCCATTGCGCTTAATCCGATTACCCTCACAGACGAGGATATGAAGAAGATTACACAGATGGAAGATGCCGCAACAATGGGCTCAAATCCGTTTATGATGGCAGGCAGAATGACCGACGCACAAGCAAATGCTATGGAGGCTGCAGCAGCCAACGAAAACGGCGCAATGAACGGCTTTATGGGCTTTAATATGGCTATGGGTGCTAACGGCGGCTTTAATGCGGCACAGATGTACCAGGCAGGTGTTGCGCAGCAACAGCAGTTTGCTCAACAGCAGCAGGCAGCACCGACACCTTCTGCTGACGGCTGGAAATGTGCCTGCGGTGCAACGGTAAGCGGTAAATTCTGCACGGAATGCGGAGCCAAGAAGCCTGAGGCAGAAGGCTGGACCTGTTCCTGCGGAGCAGTAAACAAAGGCAAATTCTGCCCCAACTGCGGACAGAAAAAGCCCGAGGGTGCACCGCTTTACCAGTGTGACAAATGCGGCTGGAAGCCCGAAGACCCCCACAATCC
>JAZUQA010000022.1:0-122707 GCA_045605425.1 Acutalibacteraceae bacterium | reverse complement strand
CGCTGCATTCGCATCACTCGCGAGTGCCTGACTATATTACCAAATCATTTCCCGTTTGTCAACACCTTTTTTCAATCTTTTTTACCCTTCTTCTCAACTTCTCCGTGTGTTTAGTTGACACCAATCCCCGATTCCGTTGGTATACAAGGGATTTGGAGATTTATCCCCTCTGAATTATTTCGGTTTTTCTGTCATTTTCGATAGTTTTATATTGAAAAACGTTGTAATTTACTTTAATTATTTCTTTAATTTACTGATTGTTCGGGTGTTCTCAGAACGCTCCTACGGTTTATCTTTGGTTTGCGATATGCTTTTAGCGCGATTCCAAATCGCTCCTGCTTTGCGGACAAAGGTGCCTGTGTGCAAAAAAGGCAGCCGCATGGGCTGCCTTTAGATCATTTTACCTGAACGGCAAATTCAAGTTCTAATGTATGCTGTTTATTTGTTGTGTGCTGTGCACTTGTTATAGTCTTGAATGGGTCTTCATAATTCCAATAGAAGGTCGCCGTACCTTTATAAACATCAGCCGCAAAACCATACAAAGGTTCCGTATTCATTTCCAATGGATTACTTCCGTCAAGCAGATAGCCTGCCACCATATTCATCTCCTGCGTATAACTTTCACCATTATTCATAACAAGCATTCCCATATCATCCGTATGTTCCTTGCCTTGTGTATCAGCATCAACAAAGTTATACTTACCGTCTGTTATTTTTACCCGTATTTCATAATGCATATTCGGCGTTCCTGTTGGCATTGTGACATATATTGTTTTTCCTGAATTGTTTGTTACTGTTGCTGTAAGAATGAATCTCTCTCCCGACTTTACGGGATTGTCGCTGAGTTCAACGCGAAGGTGTACACCGTCCTTTGAAACAACCGAGCGGGACAAAACGGCATTTTTACTGTTCGCACCGTGTTTTGAGATTATGATATTCAGACGGTGTATCTGACTCTTTGTAAGAGGAATACTGCGCTGATTTTCAATATCGGTCAGAGTTCCGCAATCGGAACTGTAATAATAGGTGAAAGTCATATAATGAATTGTAGCATCATAAACACATTCATTTATTATTCCGTCCTGCCACTTACCTTCCAGAAGCTTACGGATAAATTCTTCAGCCTCACCGTCGAGAGTTTTTGCGCAGGGAAGATAATCTGATTCAACGAAGGTTGAATTACCGCAGGTAGGCGGAACGCACATATTACCGAAATAATCCGTCATCAGCACGAAGTCGTCGGGTGCCGTGGGCACGGAGCAAAGCTCGTTATCGGTAACGGATTCAATTATCTTTTCGGTCAGGCTTTCAATTACATTATGTTTATCCGCATTTGTGATATCCGTTGTTTCCGAGCCATCCGTGCAGGAAACAAGGAACAAAAAAATAAATACACTAAAAATTGCAACTGCTTTTTTCATTTTTATTCCCCTTTAACTGTTGGGATTGTAAGCAGGGGTCGTCACAACCATAGGCGGTGCTGCGGTTGTGCCCGACGTGCCGTCAATGCCACCGCTTCTTTTGACAAGCTCCAGATTTTCCGCATTAAGAGTAATTTTGATTTTTCCGTTATCCGTTTTATACGAGATATCATAGTATTCCTCGCCGCCGCTTGTGCGTGTAACCGTTACAAACGGCTCAACGCCCTTAACGGCTTCCTTTTCGCTTTCGCTAAGATTACTAAAAGCCGCCGCTATGATTTCTTCGTTTGTGTATCTACCCATTGCCGAAGGTCTTTTTGTTACGGACGGTGCTTTATGAGTTTCGCTGTCTGCAAACTCCTCCGCAATTTCCGTTTCAAGGGCTATTTCTGTTTGTTTCTCTACGCCTGCTTCATTCTCCTCAAATGCTGTAACCTTTTGATTCATAGAATCGGTCTCGCTGTAAGCAAAATTCTTTTGGTAATGCGTAATTGAATCCTCGTATCTTTCAACTGCAGGCCTTTCATAACCAGTAATCATTGTTACAAGTTGTTCAGCAAAATGCATCGTCTGCGCATTTCCGGAATCAGCCGTACCCTCGGCATTATTGACCGCAACGGTTATATCGGTTGTTACCTCTTTTGACGTTTTCTTCATCATTTTGGGCATTACTGCCGCCGCTGCGCAAAAGCACAAGACTAAACACAGCGCAGACGCAGCAGTAGCAACTGCCCTTTTGCGCTTGGCAAGGCGTGCATCTCTTTTGGCACAGATGCTTGCCATATACTCTTCTCTGTTCTTCACGGAAGCCGTGCCTCCTTTTCAAGTTCTTTTTTCAGGGCTTGTCTTGCTCTGTAAACAAGATTTTCAATCTGCTTTTTATTCTTTTTCATTACCGCAGCAGCCTGCTCATAACTCATATCCTCAAAATAGATAAGATGCAGCACGGTTTTGTAATCCTCGTTGAGGGTATTCAGCGCTCTGTGAAGCTCACGGTCACGCTCTTTTTTTATAAATTCATCCTCAATACTCTGTCTGTCGCTTTCATTCTCTATGTATTCATAGGCGCACTCGGGCCGTCTTGCGCAGCGGCGCAGATAGCTGACCGCTTTGTTGCGTCCGATTGTAAAAAGATAGGTTTTCAGCGAGGTTTTGAAGTTATATCTTCTTTTATGCAGAAGAATTTCAACAAAAACATCCTCCGAAAGTTCCTGAGCTATTGCAACGTTGCCCACGTAGCGGTTAATGAAAAATATTAAATTTTCGCTGTACATATCGAGGAGCTCCCCGAATGCACTTTCGTCTCCGTCAAGGAAACGGCGGTAGCTACTTTCACCGTTATCCATTGCGAACACCTCCGTGTTAACACTTTCACCTATTATTCGACGCAAAGAGCAAAAACACTCACCAAATTTTAAAAATGGCAGCCGCAAGGGCTGCCCGAATGTTTTCACGATTTATTATACACATATGTTATTGCGTCACCGTCTTCATTGCTTTCAAAAACAAAACCCGCTTTTTCAAATGATTTTTGAGATGCAATATTGCTCGGGTATATTATAGCCTCAGCTTTTCCCACTTCCGTATTCAAAATGATTTTGCTGTTTTCAATCAGTTCTTTCAACAACGAAGCACCTTTACCCTTGTTACGCATATCAGGTCTGACGACAAGCTCCATAATCACCAAATTGCCGTCACTCATACCTAACGCGATAATTGCAAACGGATTTTCATCTTCACAAATAACTTTGCACCAGAAGTTTTCGCCAAGTTCGTTGTGTTCATAGTTAAACCAATATTCATAAAAATCCTGCCATCCGTCATCCAAACCCGTCATTCTTACAGCAAGGTCATCAATCCAAGTTTCAACATATCCCATTGTTTCAGCGTTATAGTCTATCCATTTGTATTTCATATCCTGATCTCCCTAATCAAGTTTACAAGTTGATTCTATCATTTATTGTGTAATAAAATCAATATTTATTATAAAAAAACATTATATTATGTCGCTTTTGCCCTTGACTTGACGGGGCGGATTGCAATATAATTTATTTTAATATTGCAAATTATTATTTGGAGGTTACAGATATGGGTATGACTATAGGTCAGAAGCTTATCAAGAGCCATCTTGTAAGCGGCGAAATGATCCCCGGAACCGAAATCGGTCTTAAAATTGACCAGACTCTCACTCAGGATGCAACAGGCACAATGGCTTATCTTGAGTTTGAAGCAATGGGCGTTGAAAGAGTACGCACAGAGCTTTCAGTTTCATATATCGACCACAACACACTGCAGAACGGCTTTGAAAATGCCGACGACCACAGATTCATCCAGAGCGTTGCAAAGAAAAGAGGTCTTCTTTTCTCAAAGCCCGGCAACGGCATCTGCCACCAGCTTCATCTTGAACGCTTTGGCAAGCCCGGAAAAACCCTTATCGGCTCAGACAGCCACACACCCACAGGCGGCGGTATCGGTATGCTTGCAATCGGTGCAGGCGGTCTTGACGTTGCAGTTGCAATGGGCGGCGGAACATACTACACAACAATGCCTAAAATGACACTCGTGCGTCTTTCGGGCAAGCTTTCTCCTTGGGTTGGCGCAAAGGATATCATTCTTGAAGTTCTCCGCATTATGAGCGTTAAGGGCGGTGTCGGCAGAATTATCGAATACGGCGGCGAAGGTGTTAAGACACTTACCGTTCCCGAAAGAGCTACAATCACAAATATGGGTGCTGAGCTTGGCGCAACAACCTCTGTTTTCCCGTCCGACGAAATGACAAAGGCATTCCTTGCTGCACAAGGCAGAGAGGAAGACTGGACAGAGCTTAAGGCAGACGAGGATGCTGAATACGAAAAGGTTATTGATATTGACTTATCAAATCTTGCACCTATGGCGGCAATGCCCCACATGCCCGACAATGTAAAGTCCGTTACCGAAATCGGTCAGATTAAAGTTGACCAGGTTTGTATCGGCTCGTGCACAAACTCCTCGCTTCACGATATGCTCAAGGTTGCCGCTATTCTTAAAGGCAAGACAGTTCACCCCGATGTTGACCTTTCAATTGCACCCGGCTCAAAGCAGGTGCTTACAATGCTTTCACTCAACGGTGCTCTTGCCGATATGATTGCGGCAGGCGCAAGAATTCTCGAATCCGCCTGCGGCCCGTGCATCGGTATGGGTCAGTCCCCCAAGTCCGGCGGTATTTCGCTGAGAACCTTCAACAGAAACTTTGAAGGCAGAAGCGGTACGGCAGACGCAGGAATATACCTTGTAAGCCCCGAGGTCGCTGCAGCAAGCGCAATCACAGGCGTACTTACCGACCCGAGAACACTCGGTGAATTCCCCGAAATCACTATGCCGGAAGAATTCCTCATCAACGACAATATGGTTGAGCTTCCCGCAAGCGTTGAGGATATGGACAAGGTTGAAATCAAATACGGCCCGAACATCAAGCCCTTCCCGACAAGCGTTGCTCTGCCCGAGAGCATTGAAGCAAAGGCTGTACTTAAAGTCGGTGACAATATCACAACAGACCACATTATGCCCGCAGGCGCAAAGATACTCCCCTACCGCTCAAACATCCCCTTCCTTTCAAACTTCTGCTTCAGACAGTGTGACGAGCACTTTGCAGAAAACTGCAAGCGTGAGGGCAGCGGCATTATCATTGGTGGCGCCAACTACGGTCAGGGTTCATCCCGTGAGCATGCAGCACTTGTTCCGCTTTATCTCGGCATCAAGGCTGTTATCACAAAGTCTTTTGCACGTATTCACTGCGCTAACCTTGTAAACGCAGGTATTATCCCCTTCACCTTCAAAAATGCGGACGATTACGACAGAATTGACCGGAACGACGTTCTTTGTATGCCAGATGTCAGAGCAGAGATTTCCGAAAACAAGGAAGTAAAGCTCATCAACAAGACAAAGAACGAGGAATATACACTTTGCTACGAGCTCTCCGACCGTCAGCGTGATATGATTCTTGCAGGCGGCCTGCTCAACTACACAAGAGAAAACGGAAAGGACAACTGAAAATGTACGAAGCACAGATTAAAGAAGCAGCTGCAAAATACGAAGCACTCCTTCGTGAGCAGCTTGAAAGAAACGAAAGAATCAAGTCAATCGGTGATTTCACCGATTACACAAAGCTGGATAAAATCATTATCGGTATCTGCGGTGGCGACGGCATAGGCCCGATTATCTGTAAAGAAGCTGAAAGAGTTCTGCGCTATATGCTCGCTGACGAGGTTGCAAGCGGCAAGGTAGAATTCAAGGAGATTGACGGTCTTACAATCAAAAACCGTGTTGCGGCTAACAAGGCTATTCCCGACGACGTTATGGAAGAGCTCAAGGCCTGCCACGTTATCCTTAAGGGCCCGACAACAACTCCCCAGGCAGGTGACCCGTGGCCGAATATTGAAAGCGCAAACGTTGCTATGAGAAAGGCTCTTGACCTTTTCTGCAACCTCCGCCCTGTTAAAATCCCCGAGGAGGGCATTGACTGGGCATTCTTCCGTGAAAACACAGAGGGCGCTTACGCAGTGGGCTCAAAGGGCGTTAACGTAACAGACGAGCTTGCAACAGACTTTGTTGTTACCACAACAGAGGGTACGGAGCGAATTGCACGCCTTGCATACAACTATGCAAGGGCTAACGGCAAGGAAAGAGTTTCCATCATCACCAAGGCAAACATTATCAAGACCACAGACGGCAAGTTCCTCAACATCTGCAAGAAAATCGGTGAGGAATACCCCGAAATCATCACAGACGAGTGGTATATTGATATTACAACCGCAAAGCTTATCGACCCCAAGCGCCGCAAGGACTTCAAGGTATTTGTTCTTCCCAACCTTTACGGCGACATCATTACGGACGAAGCAGCAGAATTCCAGGGCGGCGTAGGCACGGCAGGCAGCGCAAACATCGGCAAGAGGTACGCTATGTTTGAGGCTATCCACGGCTCAGCCCCCAGAATGATTAAGGAAGGCAGAGGCGCTTACGCTGACCCCTGCTCAATGCTCAGAGCCGCAGTTATGCTCCTTTCACACATCGGCTATGTCGAAAAGGCAAACGCACTTGAAGCAGCGCTTGACAAGTGTATGATTACGGAAAAGAAGCTCGTAATCACAGGCCGTGACGACGGCTGCACCTGCAGTGAATTCGGCGATTACCTTATGGAAACAGTCGAAGCAATGAACAAATAAGATTATAACAGTCAATCCCTCTTACAGTCTATAAACTGTAAGAGGGATTGTTTGTTTTAAATTATTCTGCTACCGCAGTTGTGGGAATATGCGCTTCTTCGCTGTCATTGAGTATTAGGTCAACTTCTGCTGCTTCGGAGCTTTCGGATTTATCGTTGATTATTACCGTACCGAAACCGATATCGCCGTCACCCTCCGAGCCGTCAATTTCAAATTCAATCTTTGAATAAGAGTCACCGTTTGGCTCGGTAACCGAAATTTCACCTACGTAATATGTTTCGCCGTCTTCGCCGGTGTGCTCTTCAACATTTACGTCGAAATCGACCGCTTCTCCGTTTACAAAAACGTGAACCTTTTTTGTAAACTTTTCAGCTGCGTCCGAAATTGCTTCGCCTACTGCTCCGTCTGTTGCGGCGTTTGCTATAACGCCGAGTGTGCATATAATCAGCGCAACAGCCGCAATGCAGGCAACAAGTCTTTTAACATTTGTATGGTGCTTTTTATTTGTCATCTCCATTATCCTTTCAATTGAGCTATCGGAAGGACGGATTTGTGAAAAAGCGCTTTTATAATCAGTCCTGTTCATTTATCCAATCATCTCCCAATTCTTGCTTTAATTTTTCTCTTGCACGGCTGAGCCTAGTTTTTACTGCGGATTCTTTTATGTTCAGATACCCGGAAATTTCTTTAACACTCAAATCCTCATAGTAAAACAGGTGTATTACCGTGCGGTATTTTTTCGGCAAATGCATAACGGCGTTGAACAAATCCTGCTGTGACTGTGTTTCAAAGCTGTCGGGTGAAGCAATTGTACAATCATCAATATCCGTATGATTTCTGAACAATGCTTTTATGTAGTTTCTGCTTTCATTCACACAAACAGCAGTCAGCCATTTGTCAATATGCTCATCATCCTCAAAGGGCTTTTTATATTTCCACAGCTTTAAGAATACGTTGTGTAATATATCCTCCGAATCGCAGGCATTCTTTGTAAAAGATAATGCGATAAGGTAAAGCCTTTGATTATTGCGCTTTACGGCTGATTCAAATTCTTCGCTCGTCATTGATTCACCAACTTTTTTTCTGAAAGGTCCTTTCACTTATATAACAAACCAAGTCACTAAAAGGTTACAAAAAATCTCCTTCGAAATTACTTTTTAATCGAAGGAGATTTATATTTTTATCTTTTAACTATCTGTGCGTCAGCCCATTCAAGGATGTCGTTCATAACGGTCTGTCTTTCAATTTCGTTGAGAATTTCGTGGCGCATACCTTTATAAAGTTTTGTATGAACGGCTGTGTGACCCGTTTTCTTAAGGTCTTCTGCAACCTGCTTTACGCCTTTGCCGTATTCGCCGACGGGGTCTTCATCGCCTGCAACAAGGAAAATAGGTAAATCCTTGCGGATATTTTTATACCAATCCTTACCCGAAACGTACTTGAGAACTGAAAACAAATCTCTGTAGCCGCAGGCGGTAAACAGATAGCCGCAGTATTTATCGGCAACATATTTGTCAACTATATCCGTATCGGTTGTAAGCCAGTCAAAGGCAGTTCTTTGAGGCTTGCATTTTTTATTATATGTACCGAATGCAATAGTATTTATAAACTCGCTGCGATGCATATTTCCCTTGCTCTTTGCAATAGCATCGGCAAGCTTGATTGCAATGCCAGCCGCAGGGTTAGCACCGCTCGTGCCGCAATAAATAACGCCCTTGAGGTCTTTTTTGTCGTGCAGGCGTGTGTATGCCCTTGCAACAAAAGAGCCCATACTGTGGCCGAAGAAAATCACGGGGCGCTTTTCAAACTCTGCTCTTGCAAAATTTGTAACGGTGTAACAGTCCTCAACAAGGTTTTTCCAACCGTCATTTTCGCCGAAAAAGCCAAGCTCATCATCGCTGTTGACGGACTGACCGTGGCCTATATGGTCATGAACAAGCACGGCATAGCCGTTCTGTGCAAGAAAATCGCAGAATTCCTCGTATCTTTCCTTATGCTCTGCCATACCGTGGGCAATCTGGAATATAGCCTTGACATTTGCTTTTACAACGGGTGTATACATTACGCCCTTAATATTCGTACCTGCAAGTGCAGAGGCAAGTGTAAATTCGGTTCTTTCGGTTTTCATATTTTAACCACCTATATTTTTATTTTACGACCTTAACTTTAGCAAAAACAATATATTTTCTGTTCCAGGTATATGTAATCAAAAGCTCGTTGCCGTTTGCTACCATACCGGGGTATGAATATTCGCCGGGCATACTTTCGAGCACAACGCCCATATCCCAGGTTTCACCGTTATCCTCGGAAACGATAACGTTAAGCGGTGTTCTTTCGCCCCAGTTCTGTCTGATGGGGTTCATAACGAGGTAGAGCTTGCCGTCGTCAAGCTGTGCAACGTCGATACCGCTGTTATTGTTGAAAAGTGCCGTTTTATATGCAGGACACCAGGTTTTGCCGCCGTCAACGGAATCGCTTCTGTAGATAAAATGTGCGTTTGTTCTCAGGAGCATATGCACCTTGTCGGGCTCGGATTCCCAGAGGGTAGGCTGAATCATACCGACTACCCTGCCGTATCTCTTGGGTCTTTCGATAAACTCGGTTCTCTCCCAGGTCTTCATATCATCATCAGATATATCGACAAAAGCCTTCCAGTCCTTGTTCTTCTCGCAGGAGGTAGGCGCAAGAATTCTGCCACTTTGCAGACGGATAGCTTTATTTTTAACAGGGCCTCTGCCGCCGCTGACATCGCCTTCAACAAGCTCAACGGGCTTTGTCCAAGTTCTGGCATTGTCCGTGCTCACGACATAATAGGTCTGCCAGTCGGGAATGGTCTTGCCGACTTTAAAGAAAAGAACAATAGTTCCGTCCTCCTTTTTATAAAGAACGGGATTCCAGTGAGGAATATCCTCTGCCGCCGTAATTCTTTCGGGCTTTGACCAACCCTTTGAGGTTCTGCGTGAATACCATATATCAACATCGTCATTTTTCTCGTGCTTGCCGCCAAACCACGCTGCGAGAATTTCGCCGTTATCCATTTTAACGAGGGTTGAAGCGTGGGCAGACGGAGTGGGAGCATTGCTGCTGTCAATTATAAACTCTTTGGTTACTTCAAATTTCATAATCAAACACCCTTTGCTATTTAATTTATAAGTATATTATAACAATATCAAATAGGCGTAAAAAAATCAAGCATTTATACTCTGTTTTTCACATAGATATCATTGAGGTGTGAAAATGAGAAATTCAAAGCTGCTGATACTAAACACAACCGTACTTACCCTTTCGGGCTTTCTGATGAGGACGATTGCGGTTTCATTCAATGTATATCTGACCAACCGTATAGGCTCGGCCGGAATAGGGCTTTTTCAGCTGATTATGAGCGTATATGCCCTTGCCGTAACCTTTGCTTCGGCAGGAATAAGGCTTGGCGCTACAAGGCTTGTAACGGATTCGCTGTGCAAAAAAGAAGCCTCGACAGAAAAAATAGTTAAACTGTGTATTAAGTATTCGCTGTTCACAGGCTGCGTAATAGCAGGCACAATGTTTATACTCTCGGGCTTTATCAGCGAAAAATGGATTATGGATGAACGGGCTGAATATTCGCTTAAAATATTAGCCTTAAGCCTGCCGCCCGTTGCTGTTTCAGCCGCCCTTAACGGTTATTTTACCGCTCGGAAAACGCTTGTAAAATATTCTGCAGTTCAGCTTATCGAACAGCTTTGCAGAATAGGTGCAACCGTATTCGGGCTTACTGCGGCGGCAGGAAACGGGCTTTCCGCTTTATGCGGAGCAATTGCCGCAGGAACAACGGTATCAGAAGTGGTTTCATGTATTCTTTCGTGCACACTTTATGCTTGCGACAAAAAAGAAAAGAACAGTTTTACGGAAAGAGGCTTGTTTAAAAGGCTGATGCACATATCAGTACCCGACGCTGTAGGCTCGGGTATGCGCTCAGTGCTGCTGACGGTTGAACACCTGCTGATACCCGTAGGCTTCAGAAAATCCGGACAGAAAACCGAAGAAGCACTCAGCACCTACGGCACGGTACACGGCATGGCACTTCCCGTAATTCTCTACCCTGCCGCCGTGCTTACGGCGCTTTCCGGCTTGCTTGTTCCCGAGCTTTCGGGCTTTCTTGCCTTGGGGCAAAAAGAAAAAATCAACCGGGTTTCGAATGAATGCTTAAGATTAACAGCTATGTTTGCCTTAGGCACAGGAGTATTTATGTTTTTCTTTGCTGACAAAACCGCTCTTGCCGTTTATTCAGACACAGAAAGTGCTTTCTATATTAAACTGCTCAGTGTCTTGCTGCCCGTAATGTACCTCGACACGGTTACGGACGGCTTGCTCAAGGGGCTTGACCAACAGCTTGCCTCAATGAGATATAACATTATTGATTCGGGTCTTTGCGTAGCGCTTGTGTATTTCTTACTTCCCCGATTTGCCGTAAAGGGATATATTTTTATACTTTTCTTAAGCGAAATAATTAACTTTGCACTCAGCTTCAACAGGCTTGCCAAAACTGCAGAACTTAGGTTTAATATAATTTCCGACATAGTCAAGCCCTTGCTTGCCGCTCTCGGTGCAGGGTCAGTATTAAACCTGATAATGTATTTTGTTTTCCCCGATATATCTGCTAAACTTGCCCTTGCAATGCTGACAGTACTCTTTGTTACACTGTACTTCCCGTGCCTTTATATTCTCGGTTGTATCGACAAAAACGATGTACGGCAGCTGAAAAAAGATAAAAATTACGCTTGACTAACCGACATTAAAGAGGATATTATTGTAATAATTTGACAACAAAGGAAAAATACAATGACAGATTTACTTATAAGAATTTTTATCAAGGACAGCAAAAGCATATCCTCACCGCAGGTAAGGGCAAAATACGGTATGCTCAGCGGCTTTGCAGGTATAACAGTAAATATTATTCTGTGTATAATTAAATTCGCTATCGGTGCAATAACCGGAAGTATTGCCATTACGGGCGATGCCTTTAACAACCTTTCCGATGCCGCAAGCTCGGTTGTTTCACTTTTCGGCTTCAAGCTCGCTTCAAAGCCTGCTGATAAAGAGCATCCCTACGGCCACGGAAGACTCGAATACCTTTGCGGCATGGCAGTCGGTGCGCTTATACTCTTTATGGGCTTTGAGCTTGTAAAAAGCTCAATATCAAAAATAATTACCCCCGAAAAAACTGCCTTTTCCTGGGTTGCGGTTATTGTGCTTGCCGTTTCTATTCTCGGCAAAATATGGCTTGCTGTGTTCAACAAAAAAATCGGTAAGACCATCAATTCCGAAACAATTGCCGCCGTTGCAACGGACAGCATAAACGATATTATTGCTACAACCGCTTCCATTGTTGCACTTGTGCTTTCCAACTATTTTACATTACCGTTTGACGGCATTTTCGGCGTAATAGTTTCCGGCTTTGTTCTTTGGGCAGGATTCGGCGTTTTCAAAAGCACGGTAAGCCCCCTTCTCGGTCAGCCGCCTACAGAGGAAACGGTAAGGGCAATTGAGGATAAGATTCTTTCTTACGACGGCATACTCGGCGTACACGACCTTATAATTCACGATTACGGCCCCGGCAGATGCTTTGTATCTGCCCACGCAGAGGTTTCCTCACAGACAGATATAATGGAAAGCCACGACCTTATAGATGTAATCGAGCAGGACATAACCGCTGAAACGGGCTATTCGATAACCCTTCATATGGACCCGTTGGTTGAAAATGACGAAACAATCAACGCCGCAAAGGCTATGGTAACAGAGATTGCAAAAAGTATTGAGTCCACGCTTTCAATCCACGATTTCCGTGTTGTATCTGGTCCTCACCACACAAACCTTATTTTTGACCTTGTTATACCATTTTCTGTTAAAACGGACAGTGCAGTTATTATCGGACAGATAAATTCTGCCCTTGAAAAGCTGGAAAAGAACTATTATGCGGTTATAACCGTTGACCGCAGCTACCACTAAAATTTGCTTAATAAAAATTGTGTTCGGCGGAGTTTTGGCAGTTTCGACAAAACTCTGCCATATTTTGTGTAGATTTTTCTATCCCCTGTTTTTGAACAAAAAGTGTTTTGAGGTTTACAAACTGAAAGTTATTATGTACAATATGTATAGGTTTAATTTAACAGACTACACTAAATAAAACAAAGGAGATTGTGCAACTGTGAAATACACCGAGCTTGACGACAACTTTCAGACCATTCCCAACGGCCCTCTCGGCATAATTGCTCTTCCCGGTTGTGAGGAGCTAGCCAAGAAAATTGACTGGTATCTCACCACCTGGAGATCCAAAAGACACGAGGAGCACAAGGAAACGCTTCATTTCAGAGGCTATGAGCGTGAGTCATACCTTATTGATGTACGCTTTCCCCGTTTCGGCACAGGCGAAGGCAAGGCAACAATCCACCAGACTGTAAGAGGCTATGACCTGTTCATTCTCTGTGACTGCTTCAACTACGGCGTTACATACGAGATGTACGGCATCAACGTTCCGCTCAGCCCTGATGAGCACTTTGCAAACCTCAAGCGTGCTATCAGCGCTATCGGCGGCAAGGCAAGAAGCATCACCGTAATTATGCCTATGCTTTACGAAGGCAGACAGCACAAGCGTTCCTCCCGTGAGTCACTCGACTGTGCAAATATGCTTCAGGAGCTGTGCAACGAGATGGGTGTTGACAACATCATCACCTTTGACGCACACGACCCCAGAGTGCAGAACGCCATTCCGCTTAAGGGCTTTGAGAACGTTCAGCCTGTTTATCAGATGATAAAGGCTATGACAAGAACCATTGACAATCTCCATTTCGATAAAGAGCACCTTATGGTCATCTCCCCCGACGAGGGCGGTATGGGCAGATGTATTTATTATTCAACTGTTCTCGGTGTTGAACTCGGTATGTTCTACAAGCGCCGTGACTACACAAGAATTGTTAACGGCAGAAACCCCATTATCGCACACGAATTCCTCGGCGCCAACGTTGAAGGCAAGGACGTTATCATTGTTGACGATATGATTTCTTCCGGCGAATCAATGATTGAGGTTGCTACAAAGCTCAAGGCTCTCAAGGCAAACCGTATTTTCATCTGCACCAGCTTCGGTCTTTTCTGCAACGGTCTTGATTCCTTTGACGAAGCTTACGAAAAGGGACTTATCCACAAGGTATTCACAACTAACCTTATTTACCGCACACCCGAGCTTCTTGCCCGTGAGTGGTACGCAGAGGTTGACCTTTCCAAGTATGTATCTCTTCTTATAGATACACTCAACCACGACCTTTCCGTCAGCAGCCTTCTTGACCCGGCAGACAGAATTGAAAACCTTCTTGTTTCAAAGGGTTATAAAGAAGCAAAATAATTTTTTAAAACATATCATATAATGCCTGTGCAGTTTAATTACTGCACAGGCAAATTTTTTTGAAAAAATTTTTAAAAAAGTATTGACAAATAGGATGAGTACGATTATAATAACAGTAACGATTACTGATATCGTTAATAACAAAACAAGTGAGGTGATTGTATGGCGACCAAATACAGCCGCCAGAGAGAAACGATACTGAATAATCTATGTTCACGCACCGACCACCCCACAGCAGACGAGCTGTATATGGACCTTAAAGAAGAGCTTCCGAATTTAAGCCTCGGCACACTTTACAGAAACCTTGCAATGCTTACCGACAACGGCACTATTCTGAAATTCCATTGCGGTACCTGCGACAGGTTTGACGGTAACAACTCCCTTCACTATCACCTGATATGTGAAAGCTGCGGCAGGTTATACGACCTGGACCACACTCCCCTGACAGAGCTTGATACTCTGTTTGCACAAGGGTATAACGGTAAAATCCGTTCACATCTTTTAGTTTTTTACGGTCTTTGCGAAAACTGCAATACCGTTGAATAATTTAAAATCAATATTAAAATTTAATTTTTGGAGGAAAATTTATTATGAAAAAGTTTGTATGTTCTGTATGCGGTTATGTTCACGAAGGCGATTCAGCTCCCGAATTCTGCCCCCAGTGTAAGGTTCCTGCTTCCAAATTCAACGAGCAGAGCGGCGAAATGAGCTGGGCAGCCGAGCACGTTGTCGGCGTTGCAGCAGGTGCTCCCGAAGAAATCATCGAAGGCCTCAGAGCTAACTATATGGGCGAATGCACAGAAGTTGGTATGTACCTTGCTATGGCAAGAGTTGCTCACAGAGAAGGCTATCCTGAAATCGGTCTTTACTGGGAAAAGGCAGCTTATGAAGAAGCAGAGCACGCAGCAAAGTTTGCAGAGCTTCTCGGTGAGGTTGTAACAGACAGCACTAAGAAGAACCTCGAAATGAGAGTTGAAGCTGAAAACGGCGCAACACAGGGCAAGTTTGACCTTGCAAAGATGGCTAAGGAGCTCAACCTCGACGCTATCCACGATACCGTGCATGAAATGGCAAGGGACGAAGCCAGACACGGCAAGGCATTCCAGGGTCTTCTTGAGAGATATTTCGGTTAATCATCTCCCCTATAAATCACGAAAGAGTGGCTTTTCGAGCCACTCTTTTTCTTTCGTTGTAAAATATCTGTAAACAAATATGTATATTCCCGCACGAACTTTACTTTTAATTTTTCATTTGATAAACTTATTCAAAAGAAAACTTTTGAGGTGAAAGGGTTATGAGCGGCAAAAGAATTACGGCACTTATCATCAGTTCAATTTTTATACTTTCATTAACAGCCTGCGGCGAAAAGGAAGAAGTCAACTCCCCTGCTGATAACACAACAGAAAGTGTTGAACAGACAGTTACACAGGATATTACAGAAGAAAATATAACAGAAAACAAATCCGATGAAACCAACGCCGAAGTAAGTACAGACATAAGCGAAACCGTTGAAAACTTAACGGAAGAAGCGGTTGATGATATTTCCGAATGGACTTTTGCACAAATAGCTGATTTTTACAAAAGCGCCGCAACAAAAACACATAAGGGCGCAAAATCAGAAAGAAACATCACGCTTACAAGTATTGACGTCAACAACGGACAGTACGAGAATATATTTGAGTTTATAACACCGATAATGGCAAAGATTCTTGCCCGAAATTCAACCGAGGTTAACGGAATTACAGGCGGCTTCACAAAGCTTTCCGAGACAGATATTAAGAACGCCAAAGCTTATAAAAGTGGCAAAAACACAGTTATTGAAATGACAATGAAAAACCAGGTTGCAGGTCCCAGAGAAGATATGAACGAGGGTACTGTCGGTCACGCAATGGCTGTTGTCGGTGATATTGGCGTTGTGGTTGACCAGCTCAAGGAGTACGGGTTGCCAATGGAGATTTCCGATGAGGATACATCTATTCACTACTCAAACGCAAGGCTGAAGGTAACTGTTGACCCCAACGGAAAAATTGTCAGCGGTACGTGGAGCTACACGGTTGATATAAGACTTAACAACTACAAGGTTTTTGGCAAGGATGTTCAGAACACATCTGTTATGATGGTTAACACAATTACATTATTATAACAAAAGCGCTCTGCTTAAGGTGGTTAAGCAGAGCGTTCTTTTATTCTAGTTTCAGCCTTCTTTTTCCATTTCCATTTTACTGAATTTCTGTCCCCAGGCATTTGCCCAGGCTTCACAGTACAGCTTGTAATAAGAAATATTGTTCTTCTTTCTGTAGCCTTCAAAGCAGTTGCACCATATCATTGACGGCAAGGCGATTATTACATAGTAAAGCGGACCGAGAAGCAGGCATTGCCAGGTGTGTCCGTATTCGTGAATACGGGTGTTGTACGTCCACTTTTTACTCTTGTGCTGGTCTTTCATAAATATAAACAGACCCAGTGACAGACCGCCCGATTTCCAAGGAAGATAGACAATATATGAATACCCGAAACGCTGCCAACGGCGTTTTTTTACTTTTGTACAGATTAAAAACGCTATTCCGCCTGCTATATTTACGGGCAGACCCCAGGTCCATTGAACAAGGTAAAACAGAAAATCCCGCACGGCATTTTTTGCATTCTTTTCTCTTTTATCGGGTGCTTTTTTTGTAATATCAGCCATTGTTGAGTTTCTCCTTTTCTGCTTTTAGTTCAAGTAAAATCAAATATTCGCCGTTTTCATTTGTTTGAAGCGTATGTGCTTCACCGCTGTTATTCTGACCGAGCCAGGTGTTTTCGAAATTCTGACCCGAAATAAGCTCGCAGATACGCTTTTCCTCTGACGAAAGAGTAACGCTGCCGTATTTGTGCTTGGTAGCAATTGCGGCACGAATCATAGTATGGTCATCCTTAGTCATACGGAAACGCTTGAGAAGAACAAGCGAAATCAGAGCAGCAGCAATCGGAATAACGGCAACACAGATTCTTACACCCGTGACAGCACTTGCAGACTGTGCAAAAAGCTGACCCGTAGCATTCTCATAATCGGCAACGGTATCACCCGTTACAAGACCGAAGCCCTGAAGAGTGAAGCCTACCAGAGCAGCCATAACACCGCTGATGCTCTTTTTAATAAGCGTGCTGAAGGTGGATATAACGCCCTCTCTGCGGCGGCCTGTAATAAGCTCGTCAACGTCGGTAAGGTCAGGGAAAATATTGGTTGAAACAAAGCCGAGCCCCGACATACCGAAGGGATAAAGCAACATACTCAGCATCATAAGTGCAGACCAGAAAAATGAACCGCCCGACTGCATTATAAGACCGATTGCAAGACCCGCAACCATAAGCGGAGTGACGATGTTGCCGCACTTTTTCTTGCCGTGTTTCATTGTAAGAGCGTAATTGAGCGGAAATGCCGCAGCCTCCGCAACACCTGCAACGGCGTTGAAAAGGGCATATTTACTGTACTGGTTAGCAAGATATTTAATATAATAAACCTTTGAATTCGCATAGAAGCCCGTTGCAAACTGATAAGCAAGGCTCATAAAGAAATACTGTCTGAACGACCTGTTTTTGAAAACAAGTACATACTCTCGGATTATATATTTTACGTCGAGCTTATCCAGTTTATTGTCAAGTGAACTCGGCTCACGGGTTTTATAATATGTGAGAAATACCGCAACACCGAAGAATACGGAAAGCACGATACCGATAACAAGGAACGGGGCTTTTGAAGCGGAGGTAATGTTGTCGTTTGAGCCGAAAGCGGCAAGAATTACAACAACTATAGCAAAGGCAGGCACCATACCGGCTGAATTAAAAAGATAGCCGACGGAATTATACTGTGTGCGCAGATTATATTCGGGTGCAAGCTCGGGCAGCATAGCCGTATGCGGCACGCCAATAACTGTATAAGCGGTTTTGTAGAGCATATAAACAACAACAAAATATGCCATAGCCTTTGAACCGCTCAGCCCGTATGAGTTCCACAAAAGCGTATAAGAAATAACCATAAGCGGTATGCCCCAAAGCAGATACCGCCTGTGCTTACCCGAAGCTGAACGTGTACGGTCGGTTATAATTCCCATTACAGGGTCGGTAACAGCGTCCCACACGGTTGCAAGCATAACAACTATACCTGCCTGATTGAGCGAAAGGTTAACAACATCGGTAAGAAAAACAGTAAAATACATACTGATTATGTAACCTGCACCGCCCATATACATATTGGCGTAGCTGTAATTAATCATAGGAAGTACGGTTGTTTTAAAATCTCCCTGCACACCTATTGCTTTTTTTATTCTCTCACCCATCACAGCACCTCTTACGTAGTGAATTTATAAACTGATTGTACGCCTTTTGTACTTTGCTGTCAACTTATAATATTTATTGACTAATTGCACACAAAAAGTTATAATATACAGTAAAATCAGCGGACAAGTGAGGTTATCGTTATGAAGAAAATCACAAAAGCGTTAAGTTTGCTGCTTGTGTTTGCCGTTCTTGCAAGCACGACGGGACTTTTTGCAAGCGCAGCAGACAGCAAGAACTACTATTACATCGATGCCATTGACGGCGACGACAGCAACAGCGGCACCGATATTGACAACGCAGTAAAAAGCATTGCCGGTCTTAAGGACCTTCACATCGGCCCCGGCACGCACTTTCTTTTCAGAAATGGCGGCGAATACGAATGTGCCGTTACTCTCTCCTGCGAGGGCACAAAAGATAACCCCGTTGTTATCTCCTCTTACGGTGAGGGCGAAACTGCCGTTCTGAAAACTAACGAGCATACAGATGTTTTCAGATTATTTGACTGCTCTTATCTCACTGTCAGCAACCTTAACATTACAGCACCCAACGGCGGCGGTATATGGATTGATGCATACAATAAAACCTCTGTCGGCATTACAATTGACAATGTATATTTCTACGGTATGCCCAACGGCAAGGTTCACAGCCGAGACGATTTCAGTAACGGTGCAGCAGGTGCAAGAGCGGCAATTATGGTAAAGGGACTGCCCGCAAGATCAAGATACGCAGTTAACGACCTGACTATTACAAACTGCGAAGTTTACGACTGCGCAAACGGCTTTATGATTTGGGGCTCCTGGAACGATGAACAGGCACCCTGGTGCGAGGAAGAGGATATTGACCCGATTTTCAACACAGGTCTGCTTATCGAGGGCTGTTATTTCCACGAAATGGATGCCGAAGCGGTTGTTATCGGCATTTGCGACGGTGCCCTTGTAACGCACTGCCGAGCAATTAACTGCTGCCAGGGCGAAGGCGTAGATGAAAACGGCGAAATCGAATATTTCACCGCTGCAATGTGGTTCTGGGGAAGCATTAACAGCACCATTCAGTACTGTGAAATTGCCGGACAGAAGAACTTCGGCGACGGTATGGCTGTTGACTTTGACTCTTTCTCTCACAACTGTACTTATCAGTATATTTATTCGCACGACAATATGCGCTTTATGTGCAACTGCCCCAACCACAGCGGTCAGCACGGCAACACCGTCAGATACTGCCTTTCCGTTAACGATAACGGCGGCAGAAGCACTACAGCAGGCGGTTCAGGTGAATTCGGCTTCAGCTTCTACAACAACACTTTAATCAACTGCGGCGAATTCCAGATTGTAAACCTTTCCGATTCACTTTTTGCCAACAACATAATTATTCCGACCGAGGGTGCAACAATCGCATATGATCTTGACCCCACAAGAGGTAACACGGTAACAAACAACTGCTACTTCGAGGTAATGACACCGCTTATTGATTTAGGCTCTTTCAACACAAGACCCGGTTTTGCAGGCGAAGGCTTTGAGGGATTTGAGCAGTATTTCCTTTCCGACAAATCCCCTCTCATTGGTGCAGGCATTGAGATTGAGGATGACGATTGCACAACGGACTTTTTCGGCAATGAAATCACAAGCACCAACATCGGCTGTTACGGCGGAACCGGTATTGACGCACCGTATGAAAAGGAAACTATTATTGAAAAAATTATCAGAACAATTCTTGATATAATCGAAACAATCAAGCACGAAATCTACGTTATTTTCAATTGACAGGGAGAATAAGCAAATGAACTTTCTTGAAGAGAGAATTATAAAAGACGGCATTGTAAAACCCGGAAACGTTTTAAAGGTTGACAGCTTTCTTAATCACCAGATGGATATTGAGCTTATGGACAAAATGGGTGAAGAATTTCACCGCCGTTTTGCGGATAAAAGCATTACAAAAGTGCTCACAATAGAGGCTTCAGGTATTGCAATCGCCTGCTCTGTTGCAAGGTGCTTCAATGTTCCGCTTGTTTTTGCAAAGAAATCGAAGAGCGTTAATATTGAAGGCGATATGTACATAGCTGAGGTTGAGTCCTTCACACACAAGAACAAAAACCAGGTTATTGTTTCAAAGAAATTCCTCAACGCAGACGACCGTGTGCTTATTATTGACGATTTTCTTGCAAACGGCTGTGCATTACAGGGGCTTATTTCAATCGCAGAGGCTTCCGGCGCAAAGGTTGAAGGTCTTGGTATTGCAATTGAAAAGGGCTTTCAGATTGGCGGCCAGGTTATCAGAAACCTTGGCTACAAGCTGGAGTCGCTCGCAATTGTTGACGAGATGAACGCCGAAACAGGCGAAATTAAATTCAGAGCACAATAATATGAAAGCGAAGATATTTACCGTAACGGCGCACACAGGCTGTCTTGGCACTAAGCCCAATTCTATTGAAGCCATACTCAAAGGCTTTGAATCGGGTGCTGATATAATTGAATTCGACCTGAATTTTGACAGCAACGGCACTCCCCTGCTTTCACACGATAGCCCGAAAGGCGGAGAGGTTACACTCGACGAAGCGTTTGAAGTCCTCGCAAAATGTAACGGAGTGAAAGCGAATGTTGACATTAAAAGCGTTGAGAAAATAGAACAAGTTGTTCCGCTTGCAAAAAAGCACAATGTGCTTGACAGAATTTTCTTTACCGGTGTACACGAAGGCTTTGTTGAAGCGGTAAAGACAAGAGCACCTGAGGTTGAATATTACCTCAATATCAATATAGCGCCCAAGTGGAAACAGACCGATAAGTACCTGCAATCGCTTGTTGATAAAGTGAAAGCCAGCGGTGCAATCGGGATTAATTTCAATAAAAATCACGCAACGAAAAGACTTGTTAATGCATTCCATAAAAACGGCTTGCTTGTTTCAATATGGACGGTTGACAACACGAGAGATATGAAAAAAATCATTTCTCTGTCACCGGATAATATAACAACAAGACAGCCGGATGAACTGATAAAGATAATAAACAAATAAAATTAATCAAGGGCTGTTCCGTTTTGGCGGGACAGCCCTTGAAATTATATTATAGTATATTATGTTTCAGGTTATCGGGAAGAGATTCAATCACAGAACCGTCCCCTGATTGTTTCGGTTGTTCTTTTCGGAATCAAACAATTCAACCGCTATATCAGTCAGTTCATCAGGCCAAACATCTCCGCTTTTCACAACATCGGCCCATGGACAAAGTTTTGCGTAATCGTCATCAAAAACAATAGTATACGGAGGCCCGCATCGGTCATCTACAGCCATATACATACGCCTTCCTTCGCATATAATGTTCCCGGCATTGCTCTCCGCCATTTTTTTATCAAGGCGGTCGAATATTTCCTTTGTTATCTCATACAGATAATATGCCTGTATCCCACCATATTCGCCGAAATATCGTCCGCTGTCACTGTCAAAACAGGCTTTCCACCCCGAACCCTTTTTAAAAAGCATAATGTTGTCCTCCGAATAATTCATATAAAAAAATCAACAGCTGGACTGAAAATCCACATTGCTTTCATCCCGCATATCAATTGACAAATTTAGTTTTATCGAACTGTTTTCACATATTCAGCATATCATAAGTATGCCATTTTTTCAAGTAATGCGCTCAAATCTTCACAAATAGGTCATGAAAAAATGCTATGCGGAAATTTCCTCATAGCATTTCAGACTGTCGAAAAAATCCAGCAGAAGCTAGGCTTTTTGTTGTATATGTACCAATCAGGGGACGGTTCTATGATTGGTCTCCCGATTGTTTGCTTTTACACATCGGACATTGCGTGGTTTAATTCAAACCATTGAAATCTCCATCTTTTCGATTGATCGCAAATACATTATATCACACTTTTCCAAAAAAGGAAGTTACAAAATGGTTACAAAATCCGACACCGTGTCGGGGTTTGATTTTTGACAATCACAATGCTGTCCGCTGATTGTTTTTTTAACCGAAAGAACTACCCTGCATAATCGCAGGATAGCTCTTTACCGTATAATTATTCTGCAATATTCCTTGCCACATACACACCGCTGGCGGAGGCATGGGAAAGAGAATGGGTTATGCCACTGCCGTCGCCGATGATATAAAGGCCGTCGTACTTGCTTTGCAGCTTTTCGTTGACCTCAACTTCCATATTGTAGAACTTGACCTCAACACCGTAAAGCAGAGTATCGTCATTTGCCGTACCGGGTGCAACCTTGTCGAGTGCGTAAATCATTTCGATTATACCATCAAGAATACGCTTTGGCAACACAAGGCTCAAATCACCGGCAGTAGCGTTAAGAGTGGGTGTAATAAACGCTTCGTCAATACGGTCCTGTGTGGAACGCTTACCCCTTATAAGGTCACCGAAGCGCTGTACAATAACACCGCCGCCGAGCATATTGCTCAATCTCGCAATGCTTTCGCCGTAACCGTTGGAATCCTTAAACGGCTCTGAAAAATGCTTTGCCACAAGCAGGGCAAAGTTTGTGTTTTCCGTCTGCTTTGCAGGGTCTTCGTAGCTGTGGCCGTTTACGGTAATAATGCCGTTTGTGTTTTCGTTAACTACGGCACCCTTGGGATTCATACAGAATGTGCGCACCTTATCGCCGTATTTTTCCGTACGGTAAACAATCTTGCTTTCATAAAGCTCATCGGTAATATGCGAGAATACCTCTGCAGGCAATTCCACACGCACACCAATATCAACACGGTTGCTGTGTGTGGGTATATCAAGCTCACCGCAAACCTTTTCCATCCATTTGCTGCCGATGCGTCCGACGGAAATAATGCACTTTTCGCAGGAGTAAGTCCCCTCTTTACACACAATCTCATAGCCGCCGTCAACAATATTAATTGTTTCAACGGGAGTGTCAAAGTAGAAATCGACCTTATCTTTAAGATAGCTGTAAAGATTTTCAAGCACGACATAGTTTATATCCGTACCGAGATGGCGCACGGAAGCCTCGAGAAGATGAAGGTCGTGCTGAATACACTGCTTTTTGAACGAAGAGCCTGCCGTAGTGTAGAGCTTTGTGCCCTCACCGCCGTAGGCAAGGTTAATTTCGTCAACATAGTGCATCAGCTCAAGTGCTTCACGCTTACCGATATACTCGTAAAGCGTACCGCCGAAATCGTTGGTGATATTATATTTACCGTCCGAAAAAGCACCTGCACCGCCGAAGCCGCTCATAATAGAGCAGCTTTTGCAGCCTATACAGGTCTTTATTTTTTTGCCGTCAATCGGGCAATGGCGCTTATCAAGAGCGTGGCCTGCCTCAAAAACTGCAACCTTCATCTGCGGTGAGAGCTTTGTAAGCTCATAGGCAGAAAATATACCGCCGGGACCGGCGCCGATAATTATAACATCATAATTTTTCATATTTATTTAATTCCTTTAATCATTTCAAGATACTCGCCGACAAGGAAAGAGCCAATATGCTTACCTACTGAAAGAACCTCGTCTGCAATACCGTCACCGATAATGTGACCCATAAAAGCAAAGTTGTTATCGGTAAGAACATAACCGATGGCGTCGTTAGCAAGGCTTACGCAATAGACATCTACGCCGTCAACGGATTCAAAAAGACTGTCGTACTGCCACTCGGTGCCGTCCCAATTTGCCGCACCCGTGATTTCATCATCCCAGAAAGTTTCAGGATATAGCTCACCGGGGAAGAGCGCAAAACCGACCTTGTTACCGAATTCAAGGTAGCCCATTTCAGTTGCCATCATATAATCTTTAAAAAGGAAGCCGTCATAGTAAACTCTGTTGTTTACAAGACCGATTTCACAGGCAAGAACGAGAATACTGTTTTCGGGCTTGACAAAAATATCTCTGTGTACGGCATTGATAACAGGAGCAAGCGCTGTATAATCAGCGGCAAGAACAAGCTTAGCAAAGGCTGTGCCGAGGTAGTTAGCTTCTGCACCCCAGTCTTCCCACTCCGTCATACCTTCGGTGTTGACGCTGATGTCTCTTGAAACCTGACCGACAGCGCCCGGAATCATAATGAAGTTACCGCCGACCTCATCCTTAATATACTTATCCATATAGTAAATATAATCCGAGCCGACAAGGTTATGACCTGCGCTGAAGGAAGTTGCGTGGCAGGTAATATCCGCAATATAGGTGTCACCCTTACCTGAATCGGGAACAAAGCGGAGAACAGCCGTTTCCGGCAGGTCTTCTTTTGCGATAAGCTCACGCTTGTCCTTGATATACTCGCTGAAATCAGCCGTTGAATAATAAAGCTTACCGCTTTCACGGTTTTCAAAAGCTTCCTTTATTGCCTTTACCGATTCGCCGATAAAGTAATTTTTGAAATATTCGGCTGTTTCAAGGCCGGGAAGAGGCGAATCAATACCGAAAATATTAGTCCAGAAAGCACCGAAAAGCTTGTTTACAAAGCCTGTGCTTACACCCTGAGTATCAAGGGCTGAATGAGCATGAGTGGAAACAATATTAATGCTTGATACCTTGATATTCTGCTCCCTGCAGTATTCAAGAACTGCCTTTCGCATTGCACGTATATCGGTTGAGGTAACACCGAGAGCATCAATAGCGCCGAGCACAACCGCACCCTCGCCACTGTTGTCATCAATAACAGCTACACGGATACGCATATCGTCATAAACACCCTGGGCGAGCTTGTTTGTAAGGTCACGGCCTATGTTGTACTTTCCGTTGTCAATATCTTCGGGTACAAGACTTTTGCTTGAATAGCCGAGTGTCCAGTAGTTGCTCACGGCAGCTTCAGTCTGATAATTCTCTCTGCCGGGCATAAAACCGACTTCTGCTCTGTCGTAATCGTCAATATTCTGCCAATTTGCCGAGTCCGGATAAATCTTACAGATTGTACTGACAAGACCTTCAACAATAACGTTAAGGGCGTTATAAAGTCCTTTCATAACCGTATCGCCTACTGATTCGGACTGAACAGAAACTGACTGTGTGTCAACCGCAGAAGCATTCACACAAAACAGCATAGAAAAACAAAGAACAACCGAAACTATTTTAATAAAATATGATCTCATTTTTACTTTCCTCCGAAGTTTACTCTATCGGCTCAAAGTCAGAAGCGGGATGCTTGCACCACGGGCAGACAAAATCGTCCGGCAACTCCGCTCCCTCGTGAACATAACCGCAGATTTTGCACACCCAACCCTTTGTCTTGGGCTTTTCAGGCTTGGGCTTGATGTTTGCAAAATAGTATTCGTAGGTTACGCTCTTTTCATCGTTGAGAATTTTCGCTTCGGTAACCTCGGCAATAAACATTGTGTGTGTACCGCAGTCAATCTTTTCACTAACCTTTGCGCTGTAGAAAGCATTGGCGTACTTTGTAAGGTAAGGAAGGTTATTTTCCGATGCAGCCCAGAACTCAAAGCCGTCAAACTTGTCGGTGAATCTGCCGGAAGAAAAGCCGAAACGCTCAAAAAGTGAGAACGGTGTGCTTTCGGTGAGAACGCTTACATTAAAAACTCCGCTGTTCATAATAAGGTCGTGCGTATAGTTCGACTTATTAACGCAAACAGCAATTTTTAAAGGGTTCTGCGTAACCTGAATAACCGTATTTACAATACAGCCGTTATTCTTAACGGAATCTGCCGCTGTAAGGCAGAAAAGACCGTATGAAATTTTAAATAAAGCGTTATTATCAATACTATTGCTCATTAGTTATGCCTCCAATTAATAACATTAACATTTTGATTATACCAAAAACATTACGATTAAATCAAGACCAATTATTTTTTATTGGCAGTGCTCAAAAAATTGTAAACATTTTGTGAATTATTGTCACTTTCTTTGATTTTTATTCGAGTCGGTGTTATATTGTTTTGTGAATTTATTTTACTTTTCGAGGTGGAAAACTATGGAAATAGCGGTTTGTGATGACGACCTGATAGACAGAAACACCGCCGCACAAATGCTCAGACAGTGTATGAGAATGAGCAATTCGGGCGGCGGTATAACCTGCTTTTCAAACGGCATTGAGCTGTTGTATGAAGCACAGGACGGCAAAATATTCGACGCAGTTTTTCTGGATATTTATATGGACAAAATGATGGGGATGGATGTTGCACGGCGGCTGCGTGCAAGCGGTTATAGCGGCAAAATCATTTTTATGACTGCAACGTCGGGCTTTGCCGTTGAAAGCTACGAGGTAAAGGCCTTCGGGTACATACTCAAACCCGTTACCTTTGAAAAAATTGAGCGGATTACACGTGAATTGCTTGCAGACTTTGACTCAGAGGTTTATCACCTGCGCCACCGCAGTGAAATAATCAACATTGATTACAACAATATCGTATTTGTGGAAAGCTGCAATTCAAAATGCCTGCTTCACTGCGCTTCAGGCGAAATCCACACAGTTTACAAACGGCTTTGCGATATTGAAGATGAGCTTTGCGACAGCCGTTTTCTGCGCTGTCACCAGAGCTATCTTATCAATATGAATCACATTGTTTACGCAGACAAAAGCTTCCGCACAGACAACGGTGAAACCGTACTTATACGGCAGAAAAACCTGAAAGAAATCAGAGATATTTACTACAGCTTTTTAAAATAAATTAACCGGCTTTGAGCTGAAGTCTGAATTTATCGGCTATCATTGCAACAAATTCGGAATTTGTTGGCTTGCCCCGTGAGGACTGGATGGTGTAGCCAAAATAAGAATTGAGCACATCCACATCTCCCCTGTCCCACGCAACCTCGATAGCGTGGCGGATTGCTCTTTCTACTCTTGAAGAGGTTGTGGCGTATTTTTTGGCAACACCCGGATAGAGCAGCTTTGTCACGGCGTTGATGCTGTCCTCATCGTTAATTGCCATAAGTATTGCTTCACGAAGGTACTGATAGCCCTTGATATGTGCAGGCACACCTATTCTGTGAAGCGTCTGCGTTACCTGCATTTCAAGGCTTGCGGCAATATTCTCATCGGTTTTGGCTGTGCCTATGCTTAAGTTGCTGATACGCCTTGCCATTTCACCGAAATCAAAGGGGCGCAGAAAGTAGTAATCTGTTCCTGCCGACATAACCTCGCTTTCAAGCGTCGGGTTATCAAAGCCCGATACCACAATATATTTTGGCTGATGTGCAAGACCGGCTGCACGCAGACTTCTGATAACTCCAATTGCATCAAGATTGGGCATAAACACCTCCATTACAACAATGTCGGGGTTTTGTCTTATCACGGCATCAATCAGCTTTCTTCCGTCCTTTTCGACACATTGGGCATCAATACCGTTTGCCTGCATTGATTTTGCGCAGGGCTTTCCGAAGCCTTCGGAATTATCTGCCACAATAGCCTTTAAATTCTTATCCATAAATCAGTTTTTCCTTTCTTTTCGGGCAAATAAGCCCGTTGTTTTTGTGAGGATCGCTCATCTCGTAACGTATAATAGCAAACTTTGAAGGATAAAAACTGCACTTTGTGAAAACGGGGCTTTTGGCATTGAGTTCGGCAGAAATGAGATGAAAATAAGCACATAAAACAAACAACACGGCTGAAAAACAGCCGTGTTTAGGGAATAATATTTAATTTACGGGTAAAACCTCGGTTACAGTAAGTTTTCTGTCGGAAACAGTAAATTTTACTTCAAAACCGGCGAACAGAAAACCGTAAACCCTTTCGGGGTTATTCTGATAGGAAGGTCTGGGGTCACCGCTTAAAACCTTTACGAGTGCTTCACGCTTATCCACGGGAATTTTATCAAGCAGAGAAGATTCAAATTCCACCTCAAGGCTTCTGTCGGCAAGAGTTTGTGTAAAGCCGCCCGTTGCCTGCGGTATACTATCGGCATAAGGCAGATAAGGCTTTATATCGTAAATCGGTGTGCCGTCCATAAGGTCGCTTCCGCTTACATATAATACCGGACCGTCGTATGAATTAAGCTCAACTCTTTCCAGCTTAACGCAGGATAGCCCGATTGGATTCGGGCGGAAAGGAGAACGGGTTGCAAAAACGCCCATACGGGTATTGCCGCCAAGCAGAGGCGGTCTGACCGTAGGTGACCAAATTTCCCTGACCGCTTCGGAAAACTGCCACAGCAGCCAGATATGCGAAAAATCCTCCAGTCCTCTGAACGCCTCGGGCACACGGTATTCCTCTTCAAATATAATCTTACCCTTGATTTCCTCAACAAGACCGCTCTGCCTTGGCAGACCGAACTTTGTGGGGAAATCCGTTTTTATGTGTGCAATAATTTTCATCTGTAATATCTGTCCGTATTTTTTAAATAATCAATGAGCATCATCGGCCAATCGGTCTGAACAACGTCAAAGCCCCTATCGGCAAGCCAGCCCCAGCCGTAATCACGGGATACGGTCAATGCGCTGTCGTCGCTGTGACCGCCTGAAAGCTGCTCTTTATAATCGTAAATAATTGAATTTACCCAAACAAGGATATTGTCCCTGTGCATTTTTTCAATAAACTCTTCGCCAGCAAGCGGTGAATCGTCCTTTTCAAAAAGCACTTCAACGCCGACATAGTTGACATTGCGCTTTAAAAGCTCCTCGTGCGCAGGATGCTTTTCTTTGACAATAGGCATAAACTGCAGTTCGGGCGCAAGGTCTTCAAGTACCTTTATAACCTTGTCGTTCATTTTGCTTTTGACAAGCACCTGGTCAACCATATTATGGTGCTTTATTGCATTGTAAATTTTCTCGGGATTGCCCCAGAATTTATCTACATTTATATAGCAACGGTCTTTGAAGGCTTCGAGAAAGTCATCAAGGCTTGTAACGCCGAACTGGGTCGGGGTTTCATCAACGTTGCGGTAACGCAGCTTTTGCACCGCCTCGTATTTCATAGTCGGAATAAGCCTTAATTTGCCCAGATGCGGCTTTTCCATACCGGGATGGAAAAGAACAAGCTTGCCGTCACGGGTGCAGTCAACGTCAATTTCAAGCATATCTGCCCCCTGCATAAGTGCAACTTCATAAGCCGCCATTGTGTTGCAGGGAATGTTTCCGCCGGAAGCACCACGGTGGGCTACAACGATTATATTTTCCTTTGCCTTTTGGCGTATGTCGAAATTCATAGAAAAACCTCGGTTTTGTTTTTTTCAATTGTAGCACAATGCCAGCTTATGTCAATACGATTTTACAAAGACTACCTTACCTTCGGCAACATGAATTACAAGTGTATAATACTGAACGGACAATTCATTTTGCGACGGCAGTCGATTTGGTGCAGAGTTTCTCTGCTGAAGATAAAGATTATACTTTCGTACTATTACCCTGTCGTCATATCCGTCGGCAAAGTCATAATATTCAGTAATATAGGCGGGATAGATACCTTCATTCTTAAACAGTTTAATCAGATCGGCTTCACTCATACCCAAACTGAATTTTTCTTCAAACGCGATGCCTTCGGCTTTGCTGTATACAATATTGCCGTTGCAGGAGCTGTCGTTGACAAGATTAAATTCTGTTATTTCAGAATCACCCTCAACGCTGAATTTTATATTCCTTGACTCGCTTTTATATTCGTTACCTTCCTTTTCAAAGCCAATGCTTTCGACACGCTTTTCAAAATCCTTCATTGTAAGGTCAACACACATACCCTCGGATAAAAAGCTGTACACATCATCCATTATTCTCTTTTCATTTTCTACGTCCTCGGGATTTGTCGTAGTTTCCGGAGCTTTTTCATTATAATCGTTATAGTGTGGATAGTTACTGTATTTATCTTCTCTTTCAGGGATAACCAAATAACCCTTGGCGTAAGAATAACCTACAAGTCCGCCAAAAGTAAGAACTGCAACAGCAAATATAACCAACGCACGGGTGGTAAAGCGCTTTTTGCTTTCGGGACTGTTTACCGTTTCAATACCGAGAACTGCAAACCAAGATGCCAGCAGCAAAAGCACACAAGCAATTACAACAAACGCAAGCTGCCACGGTGCTTTATTCATAACATTTGCAAATACCGTCAGGAATCCGTCAAGCCTCAACATTATAAGAGTAAGCGCACCAAACATCGCCCAAATAACAGCCAAACTGCCTGCAATTGCAAAATAGCGCTTCAATGCACCGGTTATAAAGAAGCCAAATGCCGTCAGGATGCTCAGACCTGCAAACCACGCAACAGCAACAGAGGCCGCAAGCATTTCCTTGGGAAGTGCTTCAACATCAACTAACGACCAAACAAGATTAATTGCTCCGACATCATTAAGGACATAAAGCGAAACTAAATTTGTTGTTAAGATTGCCGCCAATGCAATGAGCATCTGACCGACAGCAAAAGCAAAGCTTGCGTTTACCCTTTCAAAAACCGATATGGGCATTGTTTTGCTATAAGTCTTCCACTTTGCGTTTTGTGCGTATCCTCCAACGAACAAGCCGGCAAACAACACGCCGACAAGAGCAAAATCGCTGGTAAATGCAAAAAAGTCAAACACAAGCTGTAATACGTGCATTAGAGAAAAGCCAAGCAGCATAAAAAAGTTAATTCTGACAATGTACCATTGATTTACAAGTGCTTTTTTCATATTTTCAGCCCCCCTTTTAATTATAAATGCTGATTTTTGACAAAGAGAACAAACAGTTCTTCCATATTAACAGGCTCAAAATCCATACCGTCAGGGATAGCTGTGCGTTCTATGACAGCATCGACACCGTAACGGGTATCGACACTGCCCTTGACGGCTGACGGGTCAATTTTATCAAATTCCTCCGCAGAGCAATGAACGGTTGCGTAACGGTCAAGAAGTCTGTCCTTTTCGTCGCAGAGAACTACCCTGCCCTTATGGATAAAGGCAACATAATCGCAGAGCTTTTCAAGGTCGCTGACAATGTGAGAGGAAATGAGCACGGAATTTGTCGGCACACGGGTAAACTCGTGAAGAATTTCAACAATCTCATTCCTGACAACAGGGTCAAGTCCGCTTGTGGGCTCGTCCATAATCAGCAGCTTTGCCGAATGTGAAAGCGCAACGGCAATGCTCAGCTTCATTTTCATACCCTTTGACAGCTTTCTGACAGCCTTCTTTTTATCAATTTCAAAGCGTTCAAGGTAAGCAAAAAACTGCTCCTCGTTCCAATTGGAATATGTACTTTTCATCATTTTATTAATCTGCACAGACGTAAAAATATCAGGGAAGCAGGGATCATCCAGCACAACGCCGATTTCGTCCTTTGCTTTCACTCTTTCCTCCGCTGTTTTACAGCCGAGAAGGCTGATTTCGCCCTCGTCCTTTTCAAGAATATCGAGCATAAGTCGTATTGTTGTGCTTTTACCTGCGCCGTTTTCGCCTATAAGACCCATAATACAGCCGTAAGGCAAGGTCAGGCTGACATCCTTAAGCTCAAAAGCTCTCGTTTCGCCCCTTTTTGCCTTATACTTTTTGCAAAGTCCTTTTAATTCAACAGCGTTCATATTAATTAATCCTCCCCCGAAATAAGTATATACATTTCTATAATTTCGTCTTCACTTAAGTTGCAAGAGCCTGCAAGCACCGCAATTTTCTGCATATAATCCTCTATTTTACGCAGGTTTTCCTCACGCAGCAGCTGAGTATTTTTCGGTGCAACGAAACATCCCTTTCCTGCAACGGTATAGACAAAGCCCTCCCGTTCAAGCTCATCATAAGCACGCTTTGTTGTAATAACGCTAATGCGCAAATCCTTGGCAAGATTTCGGATTGATGGCAGCATTTCGTCCTCACACACAGCACCGCTGATTATATGGTTTTTAATCTGCGTGTATATCTGCTCGTATATCGGTACACCGCTCCTGTTGTTGATAAATATGTTCATTGCACACCTCCCGTAAAAAGCTGTGTCTCTTAACTGTTCATAAACAGTATATACAGTTATTTAGATTTTGTCAATAGTTTGTCCCCGACAAACCGTAATTTATCTGACAAAGCATTTAATTCCGTACAGTTTTTTATGTTGACAATTTCCATATATAGTATTAAAATATATTGCGTATATTTATCGGAGGTAAAACAGATATGAAACTTGACAAGCTTGTTGGTGAGCGATTCAAAGAAAGACCGTCGGACTGTGTTATTGACAGCCACGCACTTACAGTCAGAGGCGGATACATCAAAAACGTGGCAAACGGTATTTATTCCTCTTACCCCACTCTTCGCAGAATTACCAAGAAAATTGAGCAGATAATAAGAGAAGAGATGGACGCTATCGACGGTCAGGAGGTTCAGTTCCCCGTTGTTATGCCCGCTTCCCTTTGGGAGGAGTCCGGCAGATACACCTCTATCGGCAGCGAAATGGTACGCTTTACAGACAGAAACAAGGCTCCCCTTGTACTCGGTATGACTCACGAGGAGGCTGCTGTTCACCTTGTTCGTGAATACGCGAACAGCTACCAGAAATATCCCTTTATGATTTACCAGATTCAGACAAAGTTCCGTGATGAGGGCAGACCCAGAGCAGGTCTTATCCGTGTACGTGAGTTCACAATGAAGGATGCTTATTCCTTCCACACATCACAGGAAGACCTTGAAGCATACTACCAGAGATGCTACGACGCTTACAACCGAATTTTTGCCCGTTGCGGTATTCCCGAGGTTGTAACCGTTAAATCCGACTCGGGTATGATGGGCGGCAACATCAGCCACGAATATATGCTTCTCACGCCCGTTGGTGAGGACAGCATTGCAGTGTGCTCCGAGTGTGATTTCAGAGCTAATATTGAAGCCGCACCCTGCATTGTTGAAAACGAGGCAGACGCTGTTCTTAATGAGCTGACAAAGGTTCACACACCCGATATGCACACAATTGAACAGGTTTGCACCTTCCTCAACGCTCCCGTTGAAAAATCCTGCAAAGCCGTTGTTTACCAGAGAAATGCTGACGACACATACATTGTTGCATTTGTAAGAGGTGACCTTGAGGTTAACGAAACAAAGCTGCGCAACACAGTCGGCTGTGACATTCACCCGGCAGAAATTGTTGACGGCTGCGGTCTCTTTGCAGGCTTTATCGGCCCGTACAATATGGACGAGAGAATTACCGTGCTTATTGACGGCTCACTTAAAGGTGCAACAAACCTTACCTGCGGTGCAAACGAAACAGATTACCATTACACAGGTCTTAACATTGAGCGTGACCTCGGTGAAGTTGAGTACTGTGACGTTGCTGCTATCAAGGACGGCGGCATCTGCCCCGTTTGCGGCAAGCACAGCATTACAATTTCCAGAGGTATCGAGGTTGGTAACATCTTCCAGCTCGGCACAAAGTACACAAAGGCTATGGGTATGCAGTATCTGGACAACCAGGGCAAGGCACAGTACCCGATTATGGGCTGCTACGGCATAGGTGTAGGCAGACTTGCGGCAAGCGTTTGCGAAGCATATCACGACGAATACGGCCCGATATGGCCTATGGCGATAGCTCCCTGGCAGGTACACCTTTGCTGTATGAGAGCAGATAACGCAGAAGCCAAGGCTTGCGCAGATAAGCTCTATGCTGATATGCAGAAAGCAGGCGTTGAAGTTATTTACGACGACAGAAGCGTTAGCGCAGGCGTTATGTTTTCCGATGCAGACCTTATCGGCGTACCGCTTCGTGTAATTGCAAGCCCGAGGAACCTCAAGGAAGGCGTTTGCGAGCTTGTAAGCCGTGACAAGAAAATCAGCCTCAAGGTACCGCTCGACGAGGTTGTAGACAAGGTCAAGGAGCTTATAAACGAACTTATGTAATAAGTTTTTGTAAGGTGATTTAAATTTGAAAATCCCCTCTTTTAAAAATTACAAACTCAGCTACACGAGAATTATTGCTCTGTTTTTCCTCGGCGTAATAATTCTCGGCACGCTGTTGCTGACATTACCCATATCGTCTAAGTCAAGAGAATGGACACCCCTGCTTGACTGCGCCTTTACCGCAACAAGTGCAACCTGTGTTACGGGTCTTGTTGTTTACGACACGTTTTCACACTGGTCGCTTTTCGGTCAGGCTGTACTGATTGGGCTGATACAAATCGGCGGTCTCGGTGTTATGACGATAATCACGATGTTTTCCGTGTTCCTTAAGAAAAAAATCAGCCTTCACGAAAGAAAGCTGCTGATTGAATCCTCCGGCACGGTGAGAAAGAGCGGAATAATTAAACTGCTTAAGCAGATTGTGACCGGCACGCTTATTTTCGAAGGCACCGGTGCATTGCTTCTTGCAACACGCTTCTGCCCCGAGTTCGGCTTATTAAACGGACTTTGGTATTCCGTTTTCCATTCGGTTTCCGCTTTCTGTAATGCAGGCTTTGACCTTATGGGCAGATACGGTGCTTTTTCCTCGCTGACACCATTTGTCGGTGACATAACCGTTAATCTGACAATATGTGCGCTTATTGTAATCGGCGGTATCGGCTACCTCGTGTGGCAGGATGTGCTTGATTTCAAATTCAAATTTAAAAGCTACTCTTTGCAGACAAAAATTGTGCTTATAACAAGTGCCGTGCTTCTGCTTGGCGGCTGGCTGCTGATGCTCATTTCAGAATGGAACAGCAGCATGGCTGAACTTGGAGCAGGTCAAAAAATACTCACCGCACTTTTTCAGTCCGTAACAGCAAGAACGGCAGGCTTTAACACGGTACCGCTTGACAGGCTTTCCTCCGCAGGTCTTATGACTATGCTGACGCTTATGCTTATCGGCGGCAGCCCCGGGTCAACGGCCGGCGGTGTTAAAACAACCACTGTTGCGGTACTGATAATTGAGCTTATAGCCGTAACCCGTGGCGACAAATCCGCAACCGTTTTCAAGCGCAGGCTTGAAGAAGACACAGTAAAAAAGGCCGGTGCGATAATTACAATTTATCTGCTTGCGGTGATACTTGCAACAATATTTATCGGCGCAATTGAAGGCTTACCGCTCGGAGATGTTCTTTTTGAGGTTGTTTCCGCTGCGGCAACGGTTGGTCTTACTACAGGTATAACGTCTTCTCTTTCTGCCGTTTCGCACATTATTTTAATTCTTCTTATGTACGCAGGCAGACTCGGCGGACTTACACTTATGATAGCCTTTGCGGAAAGAAAGCAGACGGCAATGCTTACAAGACCGACGGAAAAAATACAGATAGGATAAGGTGGATATATGAAAAGCATACTCGTTATAGGTATGGGACGCTTCGGCAAGCATCTTGCGCAGAAAATGCTTGAGCTTGGTAACGACGTTATGATCGTTGACAGCGACGAAACCAAAATTGAAGAGCTTGCACCGATGTTTACCGATTCTTTTGTCGGTGACTGCACAAACGAAGGCACGGTACGTGCACTCGGCGTAAATAACTTTGACATCTGCTTTGTTTCTATCGGGGAAAACTTTCAGTCCTCGCTTGAAATCACAGCTCTGCTAAAGGATTTTGGCGCAAAATACGTTGTTTCAAAAGCCAACAGAGATATTCAGGCACGCTTTCTTAAAAGTGTCGGTGCCGACGAGGTTATTTACCCCGAAAAAGCAATGGCAGAAAGGCTTGCCATACGCTTTAATGCCGACAACGTTTACGACTACATTGAATTAACACCAGATTTTTCGATTTACGAAATCCCCGTGCCCGATGCTTGGGTAGGACACTCAATTTCCACAGTAAATGTCCGCAGGGATTATCACCTGAATATTATTGCGGTTAAGCGTGAGGGTCTGCTTCGCCCGATGCCCGGTGCAGATTACGTTTTCAAGGCAGACGACCATATGGTTGTTATCGGTCAGGCAGAAAGTATTGCTAAAATTACCGCTAATCCTAAAAAGAAATAATAAGTTTATATAAAAAACACGCAGCTTACTTTTTACAGTAAACTGCGTGTTTTGCATTTATTGGATTATTCTGCAGGAGTGAGAGCACCTTCGGTGTTTTCCTCTGTGTTTTCAACCGGAGGCTCGTTGGTTGACGGCTCTTGGGAATTTGTTGCATCCTCGTATGAAGAAGGCTCGTCAACAGGCGGAATAAGCGGTGCTTCCGTGGGAGCTTCGTCCCAGACAACAAGCGTTACCTGCGTACCCTTGGGATAGCTCTTGCCCACGGTAAGGTTAGATACGCTTTGTACTACACCTGCGGTATGTGTGCCGTCGTTTTCTATAAGCTCCTTGCTTACCTTGAAGTTGGATGCCTTAAGTCTTTCCTGTGCATCCTCAAAGTCCATACCGATAACATAAGGAAGCTCAAACTGCTCGATGCCAAGTGAAACGGTAAGCACAATTTTTGTGCCTGCGTTAACTTCACTTTCGGCAGGAACACTCTGCTTGATTATATAGCCTTTTGATATAGTGTCGCTATATGCTTCCGCACGCTCAAAGACAAAATTATTTGTCCAGAACGGTGTTGCGGTAACCTCGGCATAGTTGCGGTTTACGAAATTCGGCACCTGAACAAGCTCATTTCTTGTGCTGACCTCTGTTTCCTGTTCGGGTGAGGTAAAGCCTATTTTATCGCCGAAAATAAGTACAACAAGAAGGAAAATAACAAGACCGATAATTGCACTGATAAGCGCTGTTTTAAGAATAAGCAGCTTGTTTTCATCCAGCTTCTTTCCGCTGTTCCTTACAGGCTGTTTTTTAGGAACAGGCTTTTTCTCGGGCTGCGGTTTTGCGCCGGGCTCATTTACAGACTCGGGCACAGCAGCACCCGCAAAATCCGACGCTGTTGCAGTAGGCGAAGCAGAAAGCTCTGCCCTGAACTGCTCAACGGAGCGTGTTCTGTCCTCGGGAAGAATCTGCAAGGCGTTAATCAGGCCGTTGATTACATAAGCGGGAAGCTGTTCGGCAAATTTGCCGGGAACCATAAGTCTGTCATTTGTAAGGCGTTCTGTTGCCTCTATGGGATCTGTGCCGATAAGGGCACGGTAGAGAGTAGCCGCAAAGGCGTAGATATCCGTCCAGGGACCCTGCTTGCCCTCAAAGCCGTACTGCTCAACAGCGGCGTAACCCGGAAAAAGCTGAGGAGTAAGGTCTCCCCTTGCGGTACGAGCCTGAGAAATTGAAAAACCGCTGATACGCATTTTGGCATCTCTGCCGATAAGAAGCGTTACGGGAGAAATTCCTCTATGAATTATACCTGCCGTGTGGAGCATACCAAGGGTTGAAAGCACGGGCATAAACAGACTCCTTGCTCTTTCCCAGGAAATATAGCCTGCTTTATTGCGAAGCAGGTAATCACGAAGGCTGATTGTTTCGATATAGTCAGTAACAGCATAAGCTGTTGAATTTTCTTCAAATACCTCAAGCACATTATCAAGCGCCGAAAGACCGCTCATACGGGTAAGCCTGCGCCACAGCTCAAGGAAATCCGCCAGACAGTCGTTGAATGCAGTTTCGCAGCCGGACATAACTGTAACTGCCTTCTCCCCTGCCTTACGGTTGCAAAGCGTATCGGGCAGAAATTCACGCAGCTTTACCGCCTTCTGATTTACTGTATCCCAAGCAATATATGTTGCACCGTCGCCGTTATATTCTAGAAGTCTGCCTACAATGTATCGACCCGATATAACTGTCCTTACGGGAAGGTAAGGCGGCATCTGCGGTGTATCGGCATTATATCCGCAATGAGGGCACTGCTGTGCACCGCCCGTATCTCTCATACAGCCCATACAAAGGTTTTCGCTGTTAATCAATTTTATTCACTCCGTTTCTTTTTACATCTTATAAGTAATGATTATTTATTGTTAAAATATTCGTCAATTGCCGCATAGAGCTTTGTTGTGGCAGTTTCACGGTCGCAGCCCCGAAGCTGTGCGGCAGCCATAGTCTGGTGACCGCCTCCGCCCAGAGTTTCCATAATAACCTGAACATTGACTTCGCCCAGGGAACGAGCGGAAATATTAACCGTGCCGTCACTTTCAAACATTGCAAAGGAAGCACATATACCGTCTATGTTGAGCAGCTCGTCTGCCGCCTGTGAGGTAATTGTCCTTATATCCTCGGAATTAATGTCGGCAAAGGCAATTGCACAAGAGCGGTAATTCTGCGCCGAAGCAATTACTTCATTGCGCAGCTTAAGGCTTTCCATCTTATTCATAAACAGCTTTCGTACCTTTACGGTATCGGCACCCTTGCTCTTAAGGAAAGCAGAAGCCTCAAACGTACGCACACCTGTTTTAAGCGCAAAATTACGTGTATCAAGCATTATGCCTGCAAGCATTGCATCGGCATCACTTGCATTGATTTTAGGCTTTACGGGCATATACTGTAGCATTTCGGCAACCATTTCACAAGTCGAAGAAGCATTGGGATCGTGCTGAAAAACTATGGAATTGTTGATAAAATCAACATTCTTTCTGTGGTGGTCAATAATCACAACAGTATCAGCCTGTTTATAAAGCTCTGCGCTTTCAACAACCTCACAGCGGTGAGTATCGACAATTATGAGAAGCGTTTTTTTGTCGAGCAGTTTGAGCGCTTCCTCGGGTGAACAGAAAACATCACCCGTATTCTTTTCAACGGTATCAATCAATGCCTGTGCAAGTGACTGACGGCGGTTGACAACAATTTTGGCTTCCTTATTAACCGCTCTTGCAGCGCACAGTACACCTACGGCAGAGCCGACACTGTCAAGGTCGGAAAAGCGGTGACCCATAATCAGAATATTTGAGCTGTTTTCCATCAGCTTCTGTATGGCTGAAGCAACAATTCTGGTGCGTGCCTTACTGCGTTTTTCAACGCCCTTTGACACACCGCCGAAAAATTCATAACCGTCATTTTTAAGGATTGCCGCCTGGTCGCCGCCTCTGCCGACAGCCATATCAAGCGCCTGACGGGCGTTGGCTTCGCCCTCACGCAGGGTTTTACCCTTGCCGACGCCTATTGAAAGAGTTATACCGACCAACTTTTCCTCGTACTCATATTCACGGATTGAATCGAGCACGGAAAATTTCTTTTCAGCCATTTTTTCAAGGTCACGTTCTTCACAGACAACAACAAATCTGCCGTCGCCGAGCTTGCGGATAAGGCAGCCGTATTCGCTAAGCCAGGTATCAATCAGCTTTTCGGCACGGCTTCGCATAGCGTCAAAGTCGCCGTCGGAATATGACTGCTCAATTTCATCGAGATTGTCAATGCTCATAAGCATTACGCTCGGACGGGAAAGGCGGTATTCGTAATAAACCTTGCGCATTTCGGTTTCATCGGAGAAAAGAAGCGCAAATGCAGCATCTCCCCTGACAGTTATCGGGAAAGGATATATTGAGTAAGAATTATCAAATATATCAGTAAAAAGTCTGTCGTGCGTTGCAATTTCGTCAGCGCTGTGTCCGTTGAGAAACTGGGTAACATCATCACTCATCAGCGTATAATCACCCAACACACGGGAGCCGAAAAGCGTGTTGAACCAAAGGATTCTGCCCGTTGCTGTACAGACGAGCACAGGCATAGGAAATCCTATAAGGTTATCTTTTTCGGAAAAGTCGAGAGTTCGGTTGAGAGAAGAAATCATTTCATCCTTATGCTTGAGGGAAATGATATTGCTGACAAGTGCAAGACCGACAAGGGCTGCAAAAATCGCAAGCTCAACCAGCGCAACGGTTTTGTTGTACCTGAACATTACGGCACAGGTAAAAACCGCCACGGCAAGTATTCCGAAAAGATAAATGTTGTTTCTGAACAAGCGCTTCAAAAAATCAAACCTCCATAATTATGGGGACTATCATCGGGCTGCGGCGTGTGCGTTCAAAAACGAAGGAAGAAACCGCATCCCTTGTTTTGTTCTTTGCCGCAGTAAGGTCTAACGGAGCACGCCCCAGTCTTTCCTCAAGCGTATCAAATGCAATCTGCTTTGCTTCCTCGATAAGCTCTTCCGCTTCCTTTACGTAAACAAAACCTCTGGTAATAATATCGGGGCCCGAAACGATGTAGCCCGTATCAATTTCAACGCTTGCGGCTATGATAATAATACCGTCCTGTGAAAGGTGCTTTCTGTCACGAAGAACGATATTGCCGACATCGCCCACACCTGAGCCGTCAACAAATATTTTGCCGGCAGGAACTATGCCTGCGTTTTTGATTTCTTTTTCGCTAACCGCAACAACCATACCGTTGTCGGCAATTACTATATTGCGGTGGTCAATGCCTATAGATTCGGCAAGAAGCCTGTGCTTTTGCAGGTGCTTCTGCTCGCCGTGAACGGGAATGAAATACTTCGGCTTTACAAGGTTCATTATCATTTTCAGCTCTTCCTGGCAGGCATGACCCGAAACGTGAACATCGTACATTTTTTCGTAAATGACCTCTGCGCCGAGCTTCATAAGCTCGTTTACAACCTTACCTACAGTTTTTTCATTACCCGGAATAGGAGTAGCGGAAATTATGATATAATCCATCGGACCGACTTCGACCTTGCGGTGGTCTGAAAAAGCCATACGGGTAAGGGCTGACATAGGCTCGCCCTGACTGCCCGTTGTGATGATAACCATTTTTTCGGCAGGATAGCGGTTGACGGTATCAATGCTTACAATAATACCTTCGGGAACGTTGATATAGCCGAGCTCCTGTGCTATCGTAACAACGTTTTCAAGGCTTCTGCCCGAAAGGACAACCTTTCTGCCTAGTGCCGCAGCGGTATTGATAATCTGCTGGACACGGTGGATGTTTGAGGCAAAGGTAGCAACAATAATTCTGCGGTTGCCCGCCCTGCGGAAAAGGTGGTCAAAGGATTCGCCTACCTTCCTTTCGCTTTCGGTATAACCCGGTCTTTCAGCATTGGTTGAATCGGAAAGAAGGCAGAGTACACCCTCCGTGCCGATTTGAGCAAGGCGGTTAAGGTCGATAGGCTCACCGTCAATGGGTGTTGTATCAATTTTGAAGTCACCCGTCTGGACAATCGTGCCCGCATCGCAGCGTATGGCAAGCGCCACAGCATCAGGTATAGAGTGGTTAACGTGAATGAGTTCAACATCAAACTCACCGAGTCTGATTGTATCGCCCGGCTTTACGACATTGAGCTTTGCAGACTCCAGAAGGTTGTGCTCCTTGAGCTTGCCCTGAATAAGACCGATTGTAAGCTTTGTGGAATAAATCGGGATATTTGCAGTCTTAAGCAGATAGGCCAGACCGCCAATATGGTCCTCGTGACCGTGAGTGACTACAATACCCTTTATTCTGTCAATATTCTTTTCAACATAGGAAAAATCGGGCAGAACAAGGTCAACACCGAGCAAATCCGGCTCAGGGAAGGCAAGGCCGCAATCGACAAGGAACATACTGCCGTTGTACTCATAAAGAGTCATATTCTTACCCACTTCGTTAAGTCCGCCGAGGAAGGCAATATGCACGGGAGTGTTGGAAACGGGCTTATTCTGCTTGTTCTGTTTATTTTGCTTGCTTTGGTTTTTCTCCGTCTTGTTCTTGGTTTGCTTACGGGGCGGAGTCTGTTTCGGCTGTTTTGCAGGCTTTTCCTGTTTTACGGGCTTTTCCTGCTTTTCGGGTTGCGCATTGCGCTTGGAGATTTTTGAATAACGTGCAAACTTTTTAGTCTGCTTTTTCTTCTCCTGCTGTTTTGTCTGTGTGTTTTTTTCTTGCATAATCAATTCTTTCTTTTCTGTTATTTCTGTTTTGATAATATAACAATCCGCCTATCGCCCAAGGCGGAAAAAATCCTAAATCAGTATTAATTATACTTTAATTATATATATCTGTCAAGTTAAGAGCTATTTCACGTGCCGTTTCGCTGTCCGCTGCCTGCACCTCAAGGCAGTATCTGCCCCTTGTGCCGCTTGGAGTCAGCAGGACATTTGAGCCGTGAACCTTTGCAAAAACGCTGTTGCCGTCGGTAACAAGGTTTTCGCACTCTATTTTATCCGCAATTTTCAGTATATCCGCAGATGAAGCAAAGCTCTTTCTGCTGACTGCGGTTTCGGGCAGAATTGAGCAAAGCTCATTCAAGCCGCAGCCGATTTGCGACATATAATTCAAAATTGTAACGGTAAGGAAAACGGAATCCTTGGTAAAAAGCTCGTTTCCGCCCGTAAAGCTGCGCCGGATTTCAACGCCGTTTTCTTTTGCAAGTGCATCCAGCCCTTCGGAAAGCGAAAAGGAAATTTCAACGGGTGTTTTTTGCCGTGTGATTATGAGCGCATACAAAACCGACAGCAGCTCATCCCGTGTACGGATTTTGCCGTATTCATCCACGGCACTTAAGCAAAGACCCGACGGGCTGATATAAAAAGTTACCCTGCCTTTGTTTTCACCGCCCAAGGCAAGCAAGGTTCTGACACATTGGGTTTTTATTAAAATATTTTCGGATTTTATGCTTACTGCTACATTTTCAAGGCTTTCGGCTGTTTCAAGCAGAGATTTATAATACACGGAGTTAAGGTCAGTTTGAAGAATTGTTCCGCCTCTGTGACCGCTTAATTTATCCTTGGCAACAAGTGCGGAAATCTCCTCTTCCTGTAAGGAAGTCAAAGCAACGGCATTGCTGCCGCAAACGCTGATACTGCATTTGCTGTCACCGCTGACAAAGACAGCACCGTCAAGAGAATAATGCTCGCAGGCAAAGGCTGTCTGTGCTTCAAACGCTTCTGACGCAACCAAGGCACAGCCGCCCTGCCTCTTTATCCCCTTTGCAATATTCTGTGCCGTCACGCAAGAAGCATCCGACCCGCAATAAAGCACACCTAATTTACCGCCCAGCACCTCGGCAACGGCAGAGCCTATATTTTGTGCAACGGCAGGGCTTACGGCAGAATTGAGCACACAGAAAGATTTCATTGATTTCTCCTATAAGTTTAATTTTTGTTATGTACCGTTCTTCTCTTGAATTATCATTGACAAAATCAGTTAAAATTAATCGTTAAGGTTGTAATATTATGATTAAGATGATAAAATAGCAGACAGAAAATATATACGGGATGATTTATTATATGAGTAACGAACTTAAATTTGTTGAACTTTTTGCAGACGGCTCGTGTTCGGGCAACCCGGGTCCCGGCGGCTGGGGAACGATACTGCGCTTTGGCGAAGCAGAAAAAGAGCTTTCGGGCGGTGCAAAGGAAACCACCAACAACCGTATGGAAATAACTGCCGTGCTCGAAGGGCTGAAGGCGCTCAAATACCCCTGCCGAGTTAAAATAACAACCGACTCGCAGTATGTTTTTAATTCAATTACAAAGGGCTGGGCAGAAGGCTGGAAGAAAAACAACTGGATTAAAAAAGACAAAAAGCCGGCACTTAATGCCGACCTTTGGGATGAACTGCTGACAGAGCTTGCCAAGCACGAGGTTGAATTCCAATGGATAAAGGGACACAACGGCCACAGCGAAAACGAGCGCTGTGACGCACTCGCTGTCGCTCAGACCGAAAAATTTAAAGCTGAAAATTAAAGTATTATACAGATAAGACCGCTGCAGCCCTCGTTTATCACCTTTTCGAGCGTTTCCTGCAGCTTCATTCTCGCTTCGCCCGGCATACGGCAAAGCTTGTTGTGAAGCCCTTCGTTTACAAGCTCGCTGAGAGATTTGCCGAAGATATTGGACTGCCAGATTTTTATCGGGTCTTCTTCAAATTCTTTAAGCAGGTAGCTGACAAGCTCCTCACTCTGCGATTCGGAGCCGACTATAGGCGCAACCTCTGTTGTTATATTCGCACGCATCATATGGACAGACGGTGCCGAAGCACGAAGGCGAACTCCGTATTTACCGCCCTGCTTCATAATTTCGGGCTCTTCAAGGGTCAATTCCTCGATTGACGGCATAACGATACCGTAGCCCGTAGCTTCAACCTCATCAAGCGCATTCTTGAGCCTCTCGTAGGCTCTTTTTGTTTTATTGAGGGAAATCATTTCATCCATCAACGCCTGCTCACCACTGATTTTAGTGCCCGTAACTTCGCTGAGTGTTTCAAAGAAGAGTGACGGGTCAGTCTGTGCGCTGACAGTTGCACTGCCCGTTGCAAGATCCATTTCCCCTACTTTTACTGCGGAAAGATACGGACAGTCGCTTAACTCCTTTGCAAACGCAGGCACATCACGCACACGCTTTAGTTTTGATGCGGCAGAGGCAACAGCAGCATCAATACCGGTACGCACGGGGTGACCCGAATTAAGGCTTAACATCCACCCGGGCAAATTAACACCGACCTGCTTAATCGGAAACTCAAAGAGCACCTGACGAAGTATTTCCTTTATCTCGTCTTCAGCCACGGTTTTGCAGTTGATTGCAATTACGGGCACACCGTAGGTATTAATGAGTTCCTTTGAAAGCTGCTGCGATTTGACTGAATCGGGGTCAACGCAGTTGAGAAGCACAACAAAGGGTTTGCCGAGGGCTTTAAGTTCATCTACCACTCTTTTTTCCGCTTCTGCATATTCTTCCCTTGAAATATCGCCGATGCTGCCGTCGGTAGTGACAACAAGGCCTATTGTGGAATGTTCATCAATGACCTTCTTTGTTCCGATTTCGGCCGCCATATTGAACGGAATTTCCTTGTCAAACCAAGGCGTTTTGACCATTCTTGGCTGTTCGTTTTCAATATATCCGAGAGCACCCGGCACTATGTAGCCGACACAGTCAATCATACGGAGCTTGATTTTTACTCCGCCCGAAAGCGTTACCCCGACCGCATCCTCGGGAATAAATTTCGGCTCTGTAGTCATTATCGTTCTGCCTGCGGCTGACTGCGGCAGCTCGTCGGTAGCACGCTCACGCTTAGCGGTATCGCTTATATTCGGCAGAACAAGCTCATCCATAAACCGCTTGATAAAGGTGGACTTACCCGTTCTTACAGGGCCTACAACGCCGATATAAATATCGCCGTTTGTTCTGGCAGCAATATCGTTATAAATGTTCTTCTGTTCCATTTTTTGTTCCTCCTTTTATCAGCTTCGGGGTATGATGAGCATGGTATCGTCGTGCAGGGCTTCGCCGCTTAACGCATTTCGTCGGCTGACAGCATCAACAGAAGTGCCGAAATGCTTTGCAATATCCCAGAGCTTTTCGCCTTTATCGGCAAAATAGACGGTGATAGCGGAAAGATTATCCTTACTCTTTTCTCCTGATTGAGTAATATCAATAACGGCAAGGTGATTTTTGCGTGTAAAAACGCAGCCCGAAGCATTGAACTGAATTCGTGCGTTGAGCTGTGTTCCCTTACCGCTGACAGCTACACCGCTAACACAGATATTCGGCTTGTAATTCACATCGTAAGTATCGGCACTAATATCGGTTTTGTGGCGGTAATCCACCCTTCTGCGTGCAAAGCAGGGCTTATCCTCAGCATCCGTATATAGCACACAGACAGTAACCGCACCGCTTAAATCAAGCTGTGAATCGGCAAAGGAATTGACACAGGTCAAATCCGTACACCAAGCATCAAGCACTCTTCCGACAGCCGCACCCGAAAAATCGAGCTCTGCGGAATTTACAAAGGTTTCGTCAAGCACGGCGGCGAGTCCTTCTTCGCACACGCTGTCCTTTTGCAATTCGAGCTCGTTTACCGTTGAAAAAGCGTCTGACAAAAGCACTGCAGAAACCTTTGAATACCCACGCACAACGGCACAGATGCAGGCAGCAACATCAATTCGGCGCATTTCACCGTTTTCATCTGGTTTGAGCTGAACATCAAGCGAAGAAACAGAAAGGCGCACATCGCAAAGGCTGTTTTCATCTAACCCCTGAAGCTCCGCAATCTGGCTGATGGGCATAGAGTGCTCGGTTTTGGTGACTTCACCTTCCTGCGAGCAAAGGGTAACAGATAGCTGCAAATCGCCTTTAATCAGCGTTTTGTGGCTGACATTTTTGGTCTGCGTAATAACAGGCAGGGCCTGGGCGTGCAAAATGCTTTTGGCGCTTTGTACACCCTCTGGCAGAGGAATAACCTCACTCATCTGAAAGAGTTTTGAAGCACAGCCCAGAGAATTGCAGGTTTGTACGGGCTGCTGCTTAAGCTGAATTCCTTGCGCTGATGCAGAGCTTACAACCTGTGTTGTTTCACAGCTCAAGGCTGAAAAGACTATGGCTATACAGCCGTGGACATCCATTCTTCTCGGGCTGACGGCACGGCAGTTGACATAGCTCGTCTTTGCCGTAACAAGCATAGTGCTATCCTCGGGCAGTGAACTCATTTCGACATATTTGTTAATCGGACAGGACTGCTCAAAGCAGGAAATTCTGTCATCATCGCCGACATAGATAAGCTTTACCGTTGCATTGCCGACGGCGGTTATGCGGTTGCCCGTAATATCAACTGCTGTTACACCCGGCTCCACCTCACAGCAAAGCACACTTTTTATATCCGGGCAATAATCGGGCAGCGTAATATCGCAATCCACACTCTGCTCGGCTTTTGCTTCCCGAATAACACGGCAAGAGGACAGGCTTTGCTTTTCAACATTAAAATCCATCATTTTTACCTCACCTTCAAAAGTATCTGTATATATCTATGAGTGAGGACAAAGGATTATTACAAACAAAAACCGCCTTAACAAGGATAACTCCTCATTAAGACGGTTTGTTATTTGTATTCAGTTAAAAAGCGGCGTTGAAAAATATCTCTCTGCCGTGTCGGGAAGGACGGTTACGACAGTTTTACCCTTGCCTAGCTTCTTTGCCAGGCGGATTGCGGCGGCAACGTTTGTACCGCTTGAAATACCGCAGAGGATGCCTTCTTTTGATGCTAAATCCTTTGAGGTCTGCAAGGCTTCCTCGTCCTTAACAATACAGATGTCGTTATAAATTTCGGTGTTGAGGATAGCGGGAATAAGTCCGTCGCCAATACCCATCTGAACGTGTGTTCCGATTGAGCCGCCCGAAAGAATAGCAGCGTGTTCGGGCTCGACAGCCCATATTTCGATATCGGGGTTTGCCTGCTTTAATGTTTCGCCGATACCCGTAATCGTTCCGCCTGTACCGATACCCGAGCAGAAGCCGTGAATGGGAGCATTTACCTGCTTGAGGATTTCAACACCCGTGCAGTTGCGCTGAATTTCAACGTTTGCAGGGTTTTCAAACTGCTGGGGAACAAAGACGTTTTCGTCCTCTGCCTGCATTTTTAAAGCAAGATTAAGACACTCTTCGATACAAGCGCCTATGTTGCCAGCATCGTGAACAAGGATAACCTCTGCGCCGTACTGGTTGACAAGCTTTCTGCGCTCCTCACTAACGGAGTCGGGCATAATAATCTTTGTCTTATATCCCTTGACCGCACCGACAAGAGCAAGACCTATACCCTGATTACCGCATGTAGGCTCCACAATGACAGTATCCTTATTTATACGACCCTGCTTTTCCGCAGCAAGAATCATATTATATGCCGTTCTTGTTTTGATTGAACCGCCGACATTAAGACCCTCAAACTTTACAAGAATCTCGGCAGAGTCCTCATCAACCATATTGGAAAGGCGGATAATGGGTGTATCCCCCATCGCCTCCAGAATATTGTTGCAAACCATTATATATACACCTCTGAAACGGTTTAATACTCACATACTATTCTGCACCTTGTCATAGTGCAACAGATTAGATTATACAGCATAATGGAAATAATTACAACTTATATTTTTTAGAATTATTATTTATGTTCAGTAACTATTTTGTGTATTATTACTTTACAGTTGATAAGCACTTGAAAAACGAATTAATATAATGTAAAATGATTTCAGCAAATTAGAGTTTCTCAACGAAAGAAGTGATACTATGCGAAATCCGCTTGCGGACAGGCTTCGACCGCAGACAATTGACGATATGGTCGGGCAGAGGCATTTACTTAGCCCCGGCAAGGCGCTAAGGCGCATTATAGATTCGGGCGAAGTGCCTAACCTTATATTCTACGGCCCGTCGGGTGTGGGCAAAACAACGCTTGCCGAAATACTTGCAAAACGCACGAACAAATACTTCTGCAAGTTAAACGGCACTACCGCCTCCACCGCCGATATAAAAGAGATAATTGCACAGTCGCAGACACTTTCGGCAATAAACGGAGTGCTGTTATACCTTGACGAAATTCAGTATTTCAACAAAAAGCAACAGCAGACCTTGCTCGAATATATTGAGGACGGCTCGATTACGCTTATTGCTTCCACAACGGAAAACCCGTATTTTTATGTGTATAACGCCGTGCTCAGCCGTTCAACCGTTTTTGAATTCAAAAGCGTTGAGCCAAAGGAAATTGAGCCGGCGGTAATGCGTGCTTTCGATTTTCTTGCAAAAGAAGGCGGTATGGAATTTGAGCTTGAGGACGGTGTTGTGCGCCACATTGCCTGCGGCTGCGGTGGTGACGTAAGAAAGGCTATGAATTCCGCCGAGCTTTGCGCAATGGCAAGCAAGACCGTTGACAATAAACGCATAGTTACGCTTGAAATTGCCGAACAGCTCACTCAACGAAGTGCTTTCAAATACGACAAAGAGGGTGACGAGCACTACGACATTGTTTCCGCTTACCAGAAATCGATGCGTGGCTCCGACCCCGATGCGGCTATACACTACCTTGCAAGGCTGCTTGAAGCAGGCGACCTGCCCTCCGCATGCAGGCGTTTGCTCGTTTGTGCCAACGAGGATGTAGGTCTCGCCTATCCCCAGCTTATACCGATAGTAAAGGCGGCTGTTGATACCGCTTTACAGGTGGGTATGCCCGAGGCGAGAATACCGCTTGCCAACGCCGTTATACTTGTTGCAACCGCACCGAAATCAAACACGGCCTACGCAGCCATTGATTCGGCATTATCAGACATCAGAAACGGCAAAAACGGCCCGATTCCCAGGACACTACAGAACAAGCACTTTGACGGCGAGGACAACGACCACAAGGGTCAGTTTTACAAATACCCTCACGATTACGAAAACCGCTGGGTCAAGCAGCAATATCTGCCCGACGCACTCAAAAACAGAACATATTACGAGTATGGCGAAAACAAAAATGAGCAGGCAGCAAAGGCTTATTGGGATAAAATAAAGAAATAAAAAGCAAAGGCTTGTCGATTGATTTCGGCAAGCCTTAAGTTTTGTTTATTATTTTTTACTTGATTTTTTCAAATGCTTCCAGCCAGAGACGCTTTATAAGCTCGTGACCGCATTCACCGGGATGAACACCGTCACCCGTCCAGTAAGAAGCAGGTGCCATTTTGCAAGCCTCATCGAAAGCGGGCTGAAGCTCAACAAGAGCAAGGTCGTACTTTTCTGCAATGCGTTTTACTACTGCTGCCTTCTGTGCAACATCTTCTCTGAAGGTGTTATACTTAGTGGGCTTCTCTTCGGTATTGCAGGAGCCGCTTCCCTCAAGAACGAAAGGTGCAATAAGCATAAGCTTGGTTTCGGGGCAGGCTTCCTTAATTTCCTCGATAAGCATTGTGTAAATTTTTTCAAACTTGGCCGTATCAACGCCGTTGTCGTCGTTAATTTCGTGCCAGGTGTCGTTTACGCCGATATAAATGCTTGCGTAATCGGGCTTTAGGTTGATGAAATCCATTTTGATTCGTGCATACAAATCAACAATTCTGTCGCCGCTTACACCACGGTTAATAAATTCATATTCGCCGGGACACTCAAAGCCGAGAGAAGCCTTGATAAGGTGGGGATAGCCTAAACCGAGGTGATAATAATCACTACGTCTTCTGTCGCAATCGGTAATCGAATCACCCTGAAAAAGGATTCTTTTTGCCATAACAATCACTCCGTTAAAAAAATAAATTTATTTCTTCATTTCCATATAGGGCAAAACGGTAAAACCGTTTTTGCGGTATAGCTTTACTGCGCCCTCGTTTTCTTCTTCAACTTCAAGGCGAAATACGGAATCGGGGTATTTTTCTTCTATCAGCTTTAAAAAAGCCGAGCCTATACCCATACCCCTGCATTCGGGCGAGATATACAAATCCTCCAGCCATATACAGGGCTTGCCGAATTCGGTTGAAAAGCTTTTGGCAAGCATTGCGTAACCGCTTACACCGTTTTCAGTTATGAAAACATAGCCCTCAATATACGGGCTGCTGCTCAAACAAGCCTTTATATCGGCAAGAAATATTTCCTCTGACCCGTCCGTAAAAACCGCAGGCGAAGAATAAAATTCACGCATTAAAGCGAGCACGGCCGATTCATCATCTTCCGTAATTGACCTTATTTCAAAATCCGTTACCACTCTCTGATTACCTCGGGGTTGGCAAAAATTTCATCGAGCTTATGAATAAAGGGCACAACATCCGCAAAGCCGCCTATTCTATGGTCAAACATAAGGTTGATGGGCAGAATTTTCTTTGTGCCGATATCAACCTCACCCTTTTCGTTGCGGAAGACATAATCCTTATCCTGCATTGAGCATATAGCCATAATAAACACCTGCGGATAAAGAATTGGTGCGTATGTAATGTTGCCCGCAAGACCCTTGGAAAGTGTACCGAGGTTGGTAAGGCAGACAGAGCCTTCATTGAGCTCATACATCTGTAATGATTTGGAAGTATCACGGTCTGCATGCTCAAACAGCCCCGAAAGCTTGGCAACCTTGAATTTACCGCAATAGCCCGTATAAATCTGTGCGGCTGTCTGGCGAAGCTTACCCTTGCAGATAAAACCGATTATTCGCTGTAAAATCACATCGAAAAGCACTCTGTCAACGTCCGTTGTTTTGAGAGTTTCAAGCATTCTGTCTATTTCTGTCTGAAGCTCCTTGAGGTTCATTGTTTCAACGTTGCGCACCTTTATGGGGAAGGTTTCGCCGCTTTCAAGAAGAACCGGCATAGCAATGTCGATGTGCTTTTTAATAATAAGTCTGCCGCTTGAAGAAAGCGGACGGTAATCCATATGAGCGTTGAGCCTCGGTGCAACCTTAAGACCCTCTGCAAGCACACGCATCATAAGAGTGTTAAAAGAAAGCTTATAGTCACATTCCTTTTTAAGACGCTGAAATTCTTCCCAGAATTTTGTAATGTCCGCCTCGTAATTATAACCGCCTGCAGGAATATTCTGCTGAGCGTTTGTCAGAACGTTGCCCGATACCCTGCCCTTGATTTTGTAGTATTCTACGGTGTCGCCCTCCATAGGCTTTGTAAGCGCACCTGCCATATATTCCTTGAAATCCATTTTCACATCTCCCCTCTTTAATAAAAGCAAAGATATTATACTACAAAATATGACAAATAACAATACGGCGTTGAGGATTTTTTGTTGAACAAATTAGAGTTTGTCGAGGACAAACAATTCGTAATGCGTAATGCATAATTCGTAATTAATGGTGGATTTCACTCACACCCAATTATAATTTAACCCTTAAAAAAGTGTCATTCTGAGGCATAGCCGAAGAATCTTAAAGTCTAAAAGATTCTTCACTTCGTTCAGAATGACACTCTTTAAGGTTATATTTTTACAATCGGAGCTTAATTTTGCATTTTGCATTAATTACAGAGCGTAATGCAATCATTCACGTTCGCAGGTCTTCTACCATACCCGAAACCAGTTCATAGAATTCCTCAAATGAATCAAGCGGATAACCGTTGCATTGAACTCTGACATTAATACCGTCAAGCTCAAAATCAGCTACATAATATGAAGACGTAATATAAAAAGTGACTTGTGTTCCGTCGGCAACCTCAAACGTTTTCTTTTCTTCCTTGAGAATATACTCTTCGGTGTGCGGAAGCATAGTCTTGGCGGCACAAATCGACACTTCCTTACTACCTCCCTCAAAGTAACAGATGTAACTGAAATAGATATTATCATATACAATGTTTCCGTTCAAATCGTAAATCACGGGATGCTTCTGGTTCGGCCACTTTCCAACGCCGTCAATCATATAGCTTTTATTTTCCAGGGCTGCAAAATCTTTGCCAAAGTATTCCGCCGCCTTTTTATCATCCCAAAGCTCTTCACGGTATTGTTCTCCGGAATAATCCAGCGGAATGCGTTCAAAGCCTTCAGTATAATTCACGTTATACCGCTCAAGCTCTTCCTCGTCGTACTCAAAATAGTACACAGCCCCTTGATTAACTGGTTCGGTGCTTGGTTTTCTTTGGCTTGATATAAGTTCATCAATCTGTGCCTTGGTATAACCTCGCTTTTTGAAATAATACTCAACGTCTTCACCAAAAACACCCAAACCCGCCAGCTTTTCAACGGCTTTGTCAACCTCTTCAACGGTTATTGAATATTCCGCAAGCTCTTCGGCAGAGGCAAAAAGATACCAGTCCGCGGCATAGGCTTCGCCGTTTTTTACTATGGCATATTCGTTTGCCATAACACGTACCCACTCTGTCCTGTCACCGGAATAAATTGCATCTATTTCTTCTTGCGTGAATGTTGTTTCGGGAATCATACCTTTCTGATCAATACTTATATAAAACTCTATCATTTCGTTGTTGTACTGTTCAAATTCTTCCCGTGTTATTTCAAAATCACGAATGAAATTTATTAACAACGGAGTTCTTCCCGGTTCGTCACCACGGTATTTCAATGATTTATTTTCGGCGTCCTTTGCCATAAACCAATCGTGAGTGTCGATGCCTCGAGTTTCCTTTACCAAGTCCATCAACTCTCCGCTGACACCGTGAAGCTTATGAACAAAGGCATAGGTATAGCCGCCTCTGTCGCCGCCGTGAGGCAGAGGATTATCGTCAAAAGTAGGTTCTTGCGTAGGCGGTTCTGTGGTGTTCTGTGTTGCTTGTGTGTCGCTTTCATCAATAATCACACCGGGATCAAGGCTGAAAAATCCGCTTTTCCACACGCCGATGCCGAGTAAAAGCACGGCAGTAATACAGCATAAGCTGCCCGCTACACGCTGTGCAGTCTTTATTCTTTTTCTTCTCACGGCAAGACACTCATCCCTCTTTTCGAGAACAGCTCTTGCAATCTCCTCACAGGATTTCATATTCAAAGCCCTCCTTTTCAAGTTTCTCCTTCAGGGCAGACTTCGCCCTGTACAGCAGGTTTTCCACCTGCCGTTTGCTCTTTTTCGTTATTCTTGCAGTCTGCTCGTTTGAAAACTCCTCAAAATAGACAAGGTACAAAACCTGCAAATATTCGGGTTTCAGCTTTTTCATTACCGAATGAAGCATAAATTTTCTTTCCTCAAGCAGATATGCTTTTTCAACTGTTTCCTCCTCGTGTAAAACGCTTTCGTATTTTTCAACGGATGTGTCCGAAACCTTTGAGCGCTTTCTTATGTAGTCTATTGCCGTATTTCTGCCCGAAGCGTAAAGCCAGGTTTTAAACAGACTTTCTCTGCGGAATTTCGGCTTCTTTACGGCAAGGCGAACAAACACCTCCTGCATAAGCTCCTCGGCGGCAAAAATATCGTGAGTAAAGCTGTTGATATACAGCATCAAGCCGTCCTTATAGTCACGAACTATTTCCTCAAAAGCGCTGTCATCGCCCGCGAGATACCGCAAATAGTTTTGTGTACCCCTGTCCATTTCTTACCCTCCTTTTTGAGATTTTAAAAGGCCTTTCACCCGTTAGACGGAGAAAAGCCTGAAAACTCTCAATAAATTTTAATTTTCGCAACGTACGGTCGGTGGTCGGAGAGGATAATTTCGGGGATATCGGCACAAAGCACGGAGATATCCTTGCTTGTGAACATATAATCTATTTTCATTTCCGGCTTATCCGACGGAAAGCTTAACTTCCCGCAGTCAAAGCATTGTGCCGTGTCGTACATACGCTCTTTTATCGGTGTAAGAACGGGGTTATCAGGTGTTGCGTTGAAATCCCCCATAAGAACGCAACGCTCGGACGGCAGATTATCGCAGACCGTTCTGACTGCATTTATTTGTTCTTCGGGGTTAAGGCCGAAATGAGTTACAAGAACATTCAGACCGCCGGAAACATCAATTTCAGCCTTTAATATACAACGTGTTTCGTAATTATGCTTACCGTTTCTTGTTTCGGGGTCGGGTATCATTATTGTTTTAGCGGATTTTATCGGATAACGTGAAAGCAGAGCGTTTCCGTAGGGAGAAGTACCGTGCACCATAATTGCACGGGCAAAATAATAATGATAGCCCAACCTTTCGGCAAGAGCCTTCGCCTGTGCGGTATAGCCCGGAATTATTCCCTTTCCCCTGATTTCGTTGAGGCCGATTATATCGGCACCGCTTTCCCTTATAACCTGTGCAAATGCATCAAAATCTATCTGCTTCGTTATGTAATTCTCACAATGAAGAACGTTATAGCTCATAATTTTAAGTTCCATATTATCACCCACATAAATATAACACAGGTATTTTGTTTTTTCAATCTTGAAAAATTATCAAATATACTATATAATTTTTAAGTACAATAACTAAAGGGTGTATTTATATGACATTTGAAATTAAGGGTAATCAGTTTTTAAAAGACGGCGAGCCGATAAAGCTCATTTCGGGTGCGGTACACTATTTCCGCAACCTGCCCGACACATGGAGCGATATATTCAGAAAAATGCGTGCAATGGGCTGCAACTGCGTTGAAACCTACTGCGCATGGAATATGCACGAAAAGAAGCCCGGAGAATTTGATTTTGACGGCATTCTGGACATTGCAAAATTCATCAAAACCGCCGCAGACGAAGGGCTTATGGCTATAGTCCGTCCCGGCCCGTATATCTGTGCCGAGTGGGAATTCGGCGGATTGCCGTGGTGGATTCAAGCAGACGAGGAAATTGAAATACGTTGCTCCAACAAAGCATACATAAAATATTTTGACAGATACCTTGACAGGCTTCTTGCCGAAATCAAGCCCTTGCTTTGCACAAACGGCGGCAATATAATAATGCTTCAGTGCGAAAACGAATACGGCTACTACGGTGATGATAAGGAATACCTTGAATACCTTCGTGAAGGTTATATAAAAAGAGGTATGGATGTACCGCTCTTCACTTCCGACGGCTCAAGTGAGGATAACCTGCTTGACGGCTTCATCCCCGGCACACTCACAACGCTCAATTTCGGCAGCAGAGTTGAGGAAAACTTCCGTGCACACAATAAGCTTTTCCCCGACCAGCCGAAAATGTGTATGGAGATGTGGAACGGTTGGTTTGACGCCTGGGGTGACGACAAGCACCACACGACCTCGGCAGAGGATTACGCAAAATCCGTTGACGATATGCTCACCATAGGCAGCCTTAATATGTATATGTTCATAGGCGGCACAAACTTCGGCTTTATGAGCGGTGCCAACCACTACGAAAAATTTGCGCCCGACGTAACTAGCTACGATTACGACGCTATGCTCACCGAATGCGGTGACATTACGCCGAAGTACAGAAAAATCAGAGAAATCATACAAAAGCACGTACCAAGCGACCTGCCCGAAATTCCTGCCAACAGAAAGAAAAAGGCTTACGGCAAATTTGAGCTGACGGAATTTGCAGGCATTTTCGAGAGCCTCGACAGGCTTTCCTCACCTGTTCATTCCGACGTACCGCTGTGTATGGAAAAATACGGTCAAGGCTACGGCTACATCGCCTACCGCACAAGGCTCAACAGAGATTACGACGATGTTCCCCTTTCGTTTGAAAGCCTCGGCGACAGAGCACAGATTTATGTAAACGACGAGCTTATCGGCATTGTTTACATAAACGACAGCCTTGAAATTGACATCACCGCCAAGAAGGGTGACACGCTCACCGTACTTTGCGAAAATATGGGCAGAGCCAACTTCGGCCCGAAGATGATGCGCAAGAAAGGCATTGCAGGCAGATGTCTTCTTGACGGTAAAATTCACTTCAACTGGGAGGTTTATCCGCTGTGGATGAACAACCTCGAAAAGGTTGAATATTCAAGTGAAATACCGACAGAAAAATCCGTTTTCCTCAAAGGAAAGTTCAATATTGACGAGCCCTGCGACACGTTTATAAAACTCGATAATTTCACAAAGGGCTTTGTAACGGTCAATGGCTTCAACCTTGGCAGATACTGGGAAATAGGTCCGCAGCAGACACTTTATCTGCCTGCTTCCCTGTTGAACGAAGGCGAAAACGAAATTATTGTATTTGAATCTGACGGACTTAAGGGCAAACCCGAATTTGAGCTTGTTGACAAGCCTATATTAGGCTGATACGGGAGTTGATTTATTATGAAAAAATTTATGGTAACTATACTTGCTGCCATTCTGGGTTCTTTGGGTTATATTGTCGTTGACCAATCCATAGAAGATCGTATGGCAGTATTAGAAGAACAGGTCCAGGAATTACAGGAGCAGAATTCCTCCATAATGGATAATAATACCAAATACCAAGAGAAACACTCACAGGTAAGCGAACAGCATTCTGTATTTGAGGAAAAATTTTCTCTGGCAGATGAACAGCACTCTGTGTTTGAAGAAAAGCACTCGGAAATGGCGACGGAAATTGAGGTTATCTCCTCTCAGCTTAGCAAGGTTGAACAAGAAATCCAGGAGATAAACTCTATAAATGAGCAAGCCAGGAAAAGACACACAAAGTACATATATCCCGCCGAGTTCACAAGCAGACTGAAGCCTAATATATACAAAACAAGTTACGGCGAATATTACGCTGATTTTGACATAACCAAACACAGAATAAAGGGCGGCAAAGAGATTTATCTTTCTCCCAACGGCAATGACAAAAACCCCGGCACAAGAGAGGAACCCAAGCGCACGTTCAAAGCCGCTTTTGCCGTTACTGACTGCACGACGATTTATCTGCTTGAAGGAACGTACAACTACGGCGACCACTACGTTGCCAACGATGTTTCGGGAAAAAATATAATCGGAATAGGTAACGTAAAGCTCAACAACGCCGGTACGAACAGCAGCGGATGTCTGCGCACAAGCGGTACGGCCTACCTTGAAAACCTTGATATAAGCGGACATAACAGATGCTTTGCTGCCACACTCGGACTTAGCGAATATCTTTACATCTACAAGTGCAGTTTTCACGACAGTAAAAACAATAATGCTCTATCAATTACAGGCGGAAACTCATTCCTTGAAGACTGCGAGGTTTACAACACATATCTCGACGGCTTCAACTACCATAAAAATATTGACGAAAACGTTGTACCATGCGCTGTAGAAATAAATTGCAGAGCATACAATATCGGCAACAGCACAAACCACTCCTGCAACGCTTCCACAATACACGACGGCGGCTCAATTATCCGTATTGGCGGTGAATATGAAAGCTGTCACGGCGGAAACATTGCTGACACAGGTACCAACGACCAGGTGCGTTCCTACAGCCTTAATCTCGGCGTTTATTCACACGGTTCAACACAGTCAAACCCCGAGTACCCTGAATACAACAGCAGTTTCTGGGCACGATATACAAAGATGTGGCTGTATGAATGCAAATCGGATTCCAGTTCCTATGACATAACAGCTTTGTCTTACTCATCCGTTTATACAACCGGAATGAATACCGATAAGCTTTTCAGCGAAAAAACAAACCACACCGACCACACATCGACAATCACAGAAAAATAAGCGCAAAAAGGGCTGTGAAAAACACAAGTTTTTCACAGCCCTCACTTTTATATTTCAGCGACAAATCGTTTTAACGAATTTTGCGTTCTCGTCTACCATATCAAGGCTTTCAATGCCGTATTCAGCCATAACTGCCTGCCAGCGCTCGGTCATACCCTCGTCGTACTCGACGGGCTTGAAGCCGGAGGAAAGGTAGCTCTTGACAGCACCCTTGCGCCACTCATCTGTTGTGAGATATATGTAGTCAACGTCCTGTGCAGCGAGCTTTTCGATAGCCTTGTTATTAAGATACTTGCCAAGGCCTTTGCCTCTGAATTCGGACACCATACCGACCATGTGAACTTCGCCGCAGTTTCTGTCGGGGTGGAAAATTGCTGTTATTGTTGCGATATGCTTACCCTCGTAATCAAGGAAGAAAACGTCCTCTGCTTCGATACAGTCGTCGTGCTCTGTTATTCTGTCGATATATGTTTCAATACCTGCATCATCACCTACAAGTCCGTTTTTGCAGCACTCAACCCAAGCGAGCTTATCTGCATCATCACATTTATTCAATGAAAAAGAATAACCTTCGGGCAGTGTCATTTCTCTGATAGGCGTGCCCTTCACCCAGTACATTTTAAGCTGTGCCATTATATCACCTCATAAATAAACTTCATAAAAATCTGTCACCACTAAATAATATAAAAATGCAACATAAAAGTCAATAATCAAAACATAATTATATGCTGAATATTTATTGACGAATAAAAATATGTATGATAAATTTATTTTCAGTAAAAAGGATAAGGAGGTTTTGCAATGTACAGACAGCTTTTGGCTTTGAGCGTTAACGAGCAATTCGGAGTTGACACGAAAACACAGATAAAAATGTTCAAAGAAGCGGGCTTTGACGGCTTTTTTACGCCGTGGAAAAGCGGCGACCCGATTGAAGAATACGCCGCATACGCCAAAGAAATCGGCATGATATACCAGTCGATTCACGCTCCGTTCAACAAATCCGACGACATGTGGCACGGTGATGAGACTCTTGCAAAAATTGCGGTTAACGAATTGATAGAATGTGTTAAGATCTGTGAAAAAAACAGTATTCCGATTATGGTCTGCCACACATTTATAGGCTTTGACGATGATAGAAAGCCCACTCAAATCGGGCTTGAAAGGTACGGAAAAGTTGTTGATGAAGCCGAAAAAAGGAACGTAAAAATTGCCTTTGAAAACACCGAGGGTGAAGAATACCTCGCCGCACTTATGGAAGAATTCAAGGGCAGAAAAAATGTCGGCTTCTGCCTTGATACGGGGCACGAGATGTGCTACAACTTTTCAAAGGACCTGCTCGCACTTTACGGTGACCGGCTGATTGCAACCCACCTAAACGACAACCTCGGCATAAGCGATTTCAACGGTCACATTTTCTGGACAGACGATTTGCACCTGCTCCCCTTTGACGGAATTGCAGACTGGGATTACATTGCAAAAAGGCTTGACGACCACGGCTATAACGGCATTATGACCTTTGAGCTGAACACAAAATCCAAGCCCGACAGACACGAAAACGACAAATACAGCGAAATGCCACTTGAACAATACCTTGCCGAGGCTTATTCAAGGGCGTGCAGGGTTGCGGCAAAGCGTAAAATAAATATGAAAAACAAGTAAATGTTCACAAAATCGTAACTAATTCCATTTAAAAATCTGTTAAGATATGAAAAAACCTTCATTTAAGGGAGATATGGACTTATGGACTGGAAAAAACTTATCGCCAAAAAAAATGAAGCTGCAGATTATATGGTTAAGGAAATAACTTATATCTGCAAGAACTTCGAAAAAAGACCGCCCGGCTCAAAGGGCGAGGAGCAGGCCTGCCGTTATATGGCACAGGTGCTCAAGGACGACTGCGGCTGTGAAAAGGTAGAGGTTGAATCCTTCAAGGAAAACCCCCGTTCATTCTACGGCTGGATCTATTTTACAATTACTTTTGTTCTTCTTGCTTTCGTTGCGCTGTTCTTCTTCCCACTTGCAAGTGTTGTGCTTATCGGCGTAGGTCTTTGGCTCGTGCTTGCTCAGTTCGGCGTTTACAAGAAGCTGCTTGACCCCGTATTCCCCGAGGAAACAGGTCACAACGTAACAGCTATTAAAAAATGTACGGGCGAAACCAAGAGAAGAATTATCTTCAACGGTCACCCCGACGTTGCCTTTGAATGGCCCGTTAACTACGCACTCGGCGGTGTCGGCTTTGAAGGTCACGCAATTCTTTGCGGTGTCGGCGCAATTTACTACCTCGTACTTGCAATTGTTTACATAGCAAAGAACGGCATCGGCTTCGGCGTTGCAGACACATCTGACCCCGTTGTTAAAGCTATGCTTTTCGGTATTGCGTTCCTCCCCTTCCTTATCGGTCTTTACTGGATGGTCAACTACAAGAGACCCGTTGACGGCGCAAACGACAACCTTACAGGCTGTTATATGGGTATTGCCATCCTCAAGGCACTCAAGGACGAGGGCATTGAGCTTGAAAATACCGAAATCGGCGTTATTCTCACAGGATCCGAGGAAGCAGGTCTTCGTGGCGCAAAGGCTTGGTGCGAGGCTCACAAGGGCGAATTTGACGATGTTCCCACCTTTATCTATGCATACGACACAATTCACGACCCGAAATACCTTATGGCAAACTACCGTGACCTTAACGGTACAGTAAAGGCAGATGCAGATGTTGCAGACCTGTTTATGGAGGCTTGCAAAGAGCTTGATATCAAGTGCACAAAGGGTATGGTTCCTCCTCTTGGCGGTGCTACAGACTCAGCAGCTTTTGCACAGGCAGGCTTCAGAGCAGCAGGTATCACAGGCCTCAACCACAAGCTCGAATCCTACTACCACACAAGACGTGATACTTACGACAACATGAACAAAGAAGGCCTTGCAGATTGCTGGGCAGCAAGCATAAAGGTTCTCGAAAAGTTCGACAACGGCGCAAAGCAGTAAAAACAATTTGCAATGCGTAATTTATAATTCGTAATTATTAAAGGTGCGTTATCTTCGGATAGCGCACCTTGTTTTTATTCCTGCGATACTTTAAACCACAATGCATCAGACTGTAAACCTGCAATTTTTAATTGTGAATAATCATCATTGAATTCATACATATACCTACACGTACCTTTTGTTGTGTTTTCCGCCTTGCCGGAATATTCAATAACAAGCTCGTCACGGTCAAAATACCAGATGCCGTCACCGCTTCCTGCAATATACAGCTGTGGATGCAGACAAGGCTCATAATCGGGATTTCTGCCGCAGTAATAGCCCTTACAGGTGCCGTCTGCAAAGAAGTCATATTCATAATAATATTCATAAACGGTTTTCCACTTCCCGACTATAGCTTCCTCATGAGGCAGCTCATTATGGGGTTTGTCACCGTTCGTTTGATACAACGGTTCCGAGCAATAATTACAATAAGCAGCAAGCATAATATTTCCCATTTTACAGTTTTGACACCAGTTTCCTGCAAGGAAAAAGAAAAATGCAATTAATAAACCTATACCAATAAATTTTTTCTCACCTTTGGTAAACCTCATAGAAATTATCACCACAAATAAAAAAGTGCGCAGCCGAAGCCACGCACGAAAAATACATAGCTCCGATTGTCGCCAAACAAAAATCTACAATCCACATTAAGCGTGTGCAGAAACAGAGCATCTGTATTTTTACCAAAGCTGATAAAAATACACTTGCTTAAATGTGGACAAAATATTTGATTTTTGTTTGGCTCATTTAGTTTACCACAACATATAAAAATATGCAAGAAAAATGTAGGGGCAATTCACGAATTGCCCGAAATTTACCAACATATCGCTTTTACGGCGGTCGATTCGTGAATCGACCCTACAAATTAAACCTATCATTACAGCCTGATTTATACAAAAAAGCCCTGTTCACAAGGAACAGAGCTTTAATGAATCATATAAAAACTACGAATTACGAATTGCAGATTGTAAATCTATTCCAGCCTTCGGTGAGGGTTGCTTTATACTCTCCGCAGATAAACTCGGCGGAATCGGGTACACCGACGATAAAGCTTATTTCATCCCCTGTTTTTTCATAGGCAACTGATATTTTACCTTTTTCTGTTACTATATAACCGCTCGCTTTATTCATGCCGTTTACTAGGCAGGGCTTGATAACTATTTTTTCAAAACCTGCACTGTCAGGGCTCTGTGAAATACCGAGCAGGTATGTAAACAGATAACGTGTTAATGCGCCGAACATCGGGTGGTTGAGTGAACGCTCGGGCATCCAGTCCTCCCACAGGGTTGTTGCGCCGTGCTCCATCATATAGCCGAAGGACGGCAGCTTGCGTGAGGTCATAAGGTCAAAGGCAAGCTGTGCGTTGCCGCTCTCAAACAGGACTCTCGGCAGGACATCTGTTGCAACAATGCCCGTGTCGAAGCACTCTCTGTCGGCGTACTTTTCAACGGTCATTTTAAGCGTTTTTTCGTCGCCCAGACCTGCATCAAGCGCAAGGCAGTTTGCGCCCTGAACGTCGCCGCAGTAGCAATGGGTCATCGGGCTGTAATAGGCTATATTTACCATATCCAAAGCCTTTTTGATAAGCTCGGGAAGGTGTGAAGTCAATTCTTCCTTGCCGATGATTTTTGCAAGCTCAATAACCATTTTCATCTGCTTGATGAAAAGCACGGTATTGACATAGGTTTCGGGAATAAGCACACGGCTCATTGTGTGGTGCTCGGGCTTATATAAATCCATCGGTGCACACCAGTCGCCAAGGCACCATTCCTTTTCCTCACGGCAGACAAGACCACTCTCGCTGTGAGCAACCATATAATCAATATATTTAAGCATATTGGGAAGATACTGCTCAATCACATCGGTTTCGCCGTAGGTTTTCCAGAACATATACGGAACAACAACTATTGCACCGCCCCACGCAGCAGGACCGCCACCACCGCCGCAGAAGGGTGTTGTGTGCTGAACGTGGCCTGTTTCAACGTCCTGACAGTCAGCAATATCGCCCATCCATTTTTTATAGAAGGACTTGCTGTGCGTCATAAGCATTACAGCCTCGGCACAAAGCTGACCGTCGCCCGTATAGCCAAGACGCTCAATATGCGGACAGTCGGAAGGCACACCGCAATGCATATTGTCAAGCTGTGTGCGGATATAGGTTTTATAAAGCCAGTTGAGCACCTCGTTATCGGATTCAAAGCCGCTTGTTGTTGCACAGCCGTAATGTGTAACATTCACCGTTTCAATTTCGGCGTTATTTGAAACCTCAATATAACGGAAGGCGTGCCAGCAGAAATGCGGATAATATCCCCGGCCCTCTTCTGTGTTTTTGAAAACCTCCTGCTGGAGCTTTCTTTCGTCGCCGCCGCTGGGGTGAAAATCGAGGGTAAAATCATCGTTTATTACGTCGGCATAGCGAGCGGTAAGAGTTGCACCGTTTTCCTTTGTCTTTATAACGGCATAGCCTGTTATGCCCTCGCCGCAGTCATAAATGCTTGTCTGACCCAAATCCTTAATCTTTTTGGGCGTTATTGTTCGCATAACATTATCCGCAAAGCATTCCTGAATATAAAACTCACAAACCGGTGCATCAGCAACCGTTACCTTGTCCCAGGCAGAATCGTCATAGCCGACAGTGGCAAAGCCCTTCTTTTCGAGCGAATAATCGTGTCTTTCGCCGCCGTAAATGTTATTGTAGGTAATTTCACTTTCCGAGCATTTAAGGCTTTCATCGCTGATAATTTCGGTTTTTGTGCCGTCGTTATGCTCAAGAACAATTTTATAACAGAGCTTTAAATCGCCATAGCTTGTCCAGGTGGGGTCGCCATCCTTGGTATCGCTGAGGTTATACCAGCCGTTTCCGAGCTGAACACCGATAGCATTATCGCCCTGAGCCAGATAATCATTCAGCCTGTAATAGCACACATAAGTGCGATAGCTCATTTTGTCCTGTCGCTCGGTGTAATGAGCGCTCAGGTCACGGTAGCAATACTGCGAAAAAGCAGGCACAAGCAAATCCTCACTTACTCTTTTGCCGTTTATGTAAAACTCAAAAAAGCCAAGGCCGCAAATATAAATCTCTGCGTTTTTCACATCTTTTGTAGAAAACTCCGCTCTGAAAAGCGGTGAAGAAATATTCTTATTTGCAGATACCCATTTTGCGCTGCCGAACATTTCGGAATGTGTCATAATTATACCTCCGGTTGTTTTGAAAAAGGCAAGGTAATTCATTATTACCTTGCCTGCGATTTATAATTTGGGACGTCGAGGACGCCGTCCCCTACCATTTACACTTCTGCTATCCACACAAGGTCGAAGTCGCCGTCGGGCTCAAGGCTCTGAATTTCACGCTTTGCAGAAATATCGTCATAGCCTCTTGTATCGTCGTTGATACCGTACCACGGCTCAAGGCAGACATAGGGTGCGTTGGGCTTTGCCCAGATACCGAGCACGGGTGCTTCGCCAAAATCGAAGCGCACCGTTCTGTTGTGGTCGTCACTCTTAAGGGTGACAACGCTTGAATTAAGCTCTGAAAGAATAAGTGCATCCTGGCTGAAAAGGTCTTCCGTCAGGCGGATGGCCTTGCCGTTTTCGAGTGCTACGTCGTAATAACGGTCGGTAAGGATATTCGTGCTGTCAATCTTTTCGCAGCGCATATCCTCCTCGGTTTCGTCAAACTCAAGATAGTCGCCTATTTTGCAGTTGAAGCCGGGATGTGCACCCATAGAGAAATACATAGTCTTATCGGAAAGATTTTTAACTGACTGTGTAACCTTTATTGCTCTGCCTACAAGCTCAAAGCAGACGGAAAGCTCAAATTCAAACGGGAACTGCTTAAGCGTTTCCTCGCTTGTGCGAAGAATAAAGACCGCTCTTGCGCCATCAACCTCTGCTGCTTCAAAAAGCATTTTTCTTGCAAAGCCGTGCTTATTCATCGGGTATTCCTTACCGCCGTAACGGTAAACATCACCCTTAAGCTGACCTATTACGGGGAAAAGCACGGGTGACTGACCGTACCAGATTTCGGGATTGCCCTGCCAGAGGTACTCAAAGCCGTCATCCTTTGAAACCAGTGAATGAAGCTCTGCGCCCATATCGTTAATCTGTGCTGAAAGGTATTCGTTTTCAATAGTATAAAACATCTTATATTCTCCTTATGCGTTTTGCTTTTGTCTGTAGGCTTCAACTTCCCAATTGGTTATGAAATCGGAAAGCTCGTCACTCATCGGAAGCACACCGCCGAAGGATTCGGCATAAACGGCAACCTTTATTGCATCGTTGAAAAGTGCCGCCGCAGTCTGACTGCCCTTGGGTGTGTAATCAACGGCAAAGAAGCCGCAGCCGTTGATGATTATAATTTTCGGCTTGCAGCCGTTTTCCTCTTCAAAAGCATTCACCGCTCCCCTGATACAGCCGTTGCAGAAGCCGTAAACGGGGTTAGCCTTGCAGTAAACTATATGGTCGGGTGTAAAAGGCTTCATAACACATTCTGCCGCTTCGGGGCTTTCGGCAATTTCAAGCGCAGCCACACTCGGCTCATAGGTTATAACAGCATCCTCGCCGTAGATATCGTAAATTACGTCAAAGCACTTTTCTGCCTTTTCACCGTCAAACTCACAGGGTGAAAAATCCGCTTCCTTAGTAAGCTCTCCACGCAGCTTTGCCATTACGGAAAAGAGCATATCGCCGAGTGCTTCATCGGTATCTGCTGCAAAGAAAATGCCGTGGTTCTGCAAGATAATCATATCTGCCTGCTTGCCGTGAAGGGCTTTGTACTCTTCCATTTTATCGTAGCATATTTTAGAGAGGATGTAGCCGGGCTTACAGGCATCCACCCAGATAAAGCTGTCGCCGAAAAGACGCTCGGCTATTTTCCTGCCGTCCTTACCGCAGGTAAGACCGTTTACAAGTGCCGGATGAAGGTGAAGGACAAAGGTTTTATCGAAAAGGCTGTGAAGCAGGGTTTCAACGCTCGGGCGTTTGTTTTCCTGGTCGGGCAGCTTTGCCGCAGTCAGGTCTGCGAGTGCCTGTGCCTCACGCTCCTTATCGTCTGTCGGGTATTCCTTTGTGAAAATTTCGGCAAGCGCCTTACGGCTCATTTTAACAAAGCCGTCTTCTGTGATTGTAGCAAGCTGTGTACCCGAGCCCTTGATGTACATTACATCGCCGTCCTTTGCGGAGGTGTTGCCGCCGCCGGCAAGAACAAGCTCTTCGTTGCTGCCGTAAAGATTTGAAAAAGACACTAATTTATCAATTATCATTTGATTCTCTCCGTAAAACAATATTTAAATAATAATAAACGAAATTCAAGAAAATTGCAAGCAATATCACCCCACTCAAAAAATTTTGACGAAATGCAAAAAAAACGCTTGACAATTATTGTACAAAAAGGTATAATCAAATCAATTTATCGAACATTTGTGCTACAGTTTTATATAACGGAGGTCATTTGAAATGGCAGAAAAATCCACCGCTCTCGAAACCGCTCTTAAACAAATTGAAAAAAGCTACGGCAAAGGTGCAATAATGCGCCTCGGCCAGAGCTGCGGACTCAATGTTGAGGCTATCTCAACGGGTTCGCTTTCCCTTGACCATGCAACCGGTATCGGCGGCCTTCCCAAGGGCAGAATTGTTGAAATATACGGCCCCGAGTCCTCGGGTAAAACCACACTTGCACTTCATGTTGTTGCTCAGGCACAGAAGGCAGGCGGCGAATGCGCATTCATCGACGCAGAGCACGCACTTGACCCCGTATATGCAGGCAACCTCGGCGTAGATATTGACTCCCTACTTGTTTCGCAGCCCGACAACGGCGAGCAGGCACTCGAAATCACAGAAGCTCTTGTTCGCTCTGGCGCACTTGACGTAGTAGTTGTTGACTCCGTTGCCGCACTTGTTCCCCGCGCTGAAATTGAGGGCGAAATGGGCGATTCCCACGTAGGTCTGCACGCAAGACTTATGTCACAGGCTCTCCGTAAGCTTGCCGGTGCAATTTCCAAATCAAACACAATTCTTATTTTTATAAATCAGCTTCGTGAAAAGGTCGGCGTTATGTACGGCAATCCCGAGGTTACTACAGGCGGCCGTGCACTCAAGTACTATGCTTCAATGCGTATCGACGTGCGCAAATCCGAGCAGCTTAAAGGCACAGGCGGTGAATTTATCGGCAGCCGCACAAAGGCAAAGATTGTAAAGAACAAGGTTGCTCCCCCCTTCAAGACTGCTGAATTTGACATTATGTTCGGCAAGGGTATAGCTGTTGAGGGTGAAATTCTCGACCTTGCAGTTGAATTTGATATTATCCACAAGAGTGGTGCCTGGTTCTCATATAATGATGAGCGTCTTGGCCAGGGCAGAGATAATGTAAAAGAGCTCATCCGTTCCAACAAAGCTCTTTCTGAAGAGATTGAGGCAAAGGTTCGTGCAAGGCTTGCCGAAACAAGAGATATAAAGAAAAACGACAAGTCTGAAATTGAAACCGCCTCCCCTGCCGCTCCTGCTCCCGTAGCTCCTCCCGTTGCACCCAAGAGCAGAATCAAGGCCAACCTTGACATAGCTGTTGACGACGAATAATTATGATAATTTCCGCACAAAAAGGCAAACAAAATAAAATTCATATCAGCATCGACGGTGAGTACAAGCTCACCGTTGATGCTGATTTCTGGTTTTCCTGCGGCTATATTTCCGGTGATGAAATTGACGAGGAGCAATACAAAGCGCTTGCAGAAAGCATATTCAAGCGCCGCTGCTTTAACAGGGCGCTCAACATTCTTTCACGCCGTGACCACAGCGAAAAGGAGCTTTTTGACAAGCTCTCCCGTGCGGACGGTGAAGCAGCCGCCGCAAGTGCTGTTGAAAAGATAAAGTCACTCGGTTATATTGACGATGAACGCTATGCAGTGGCTCTTGCAAAAGAGCTTGCCGAAAGAAAAGGCAAAAGCGAAAGAGCAATAATAGCTGAACTCATTCACCGTGGAATTGACCGAAACACGGCAGAAAACGCAATTTCTTCACTGACACTTGACGAATGTGATAAAATTAATATATTATTAAACGGTAAGTACCGCCGTAAGCTCGAAACTGAAAAAGGCAGGCAGCAGGTTTTCAATGCTCTGCTCCGCCTCGGCTACGGCTACGGCGAAATACGCAGCGCAATGCGTGACTATGATGAGAGTATAGAGGAAGAAGAAATATGAGTACGGTTGGTTTTATTTCCCTCGGCTGTCCGAAAAACCAGATTGACGGTGAATGCCTGCTGGCTTCGCTCGTTGACAAAGGCTTTGAGATAGCAGACCCGTATGAAGGCGTTGACATTGTTATAGTCAACACCTGCGGCTTTATTGAGTCTGCAAAGAAAGAGGCTATTGAAAATATTCTTGATATGGCACAGCTCAAGGAAGAAGGTCTTGTGGGCAAAATTATTGTCACGGGCTGTCTTGCAGAGAGATACAAGGAAGAAATTCTTTCCGAAATCCCTGAGGTTGACGCCGTAGTCGGTATCGGAGCCAACGGCAGTATTGCCGATATTTGCAACCGTGTTCTTGAGGACGAAACTGTCGGTGAATTTCCGCCAAAGGACTGCTTACCCTTAAACGGTGCACGCATACTCACAACGCCCGAGCACTATGCCTACCTCAAGATTGCAGACGGCTGCAACAACCGCTGTACCTACTGTGCGATACCCGAAATACGTGGTAATTACCGCAGCAGAGAAATTGAGGATATACTCGACGAAGCCAAGCAGTTAAGCGAAAAAGGCGTAAAAGAGCTTATCCTTGTTGCGCAGGACACAACGCTTTACGGCAAGGATATTTACGGCGAGCTTAAGCTCCCCGAGCTTCTTGACAAGCTGTGCGAAATTGACGGTATTTACTGGATTCGTATGCTTTACTGCTACCCCGATGAATTTACCAACGAGCTTATCGAAACCATTCGTTCACAGCCCAAGGTGCTTCACTACATTGACCTTCCGCTTCAGCACGCTGATGACAATGTACTTAAAAGAATGAACCGCAGAGGCACTCAGGCACAGATAAAGCAGCTTATCGCAAAGCTGCGTGACTCAATTCCCGATATTGTAATCCGCACGACCTTTATTACTGGTTTTCCCGGGGAAACAGAGGAAGAGTTTGAAAGCCTTGCGTTGTTTGTAAATGAAACGGAGTTTGACCACCTTGGCTGTTTCTCCTTCTCGCCCGAGGAAGGCACACCTGCGGCTGAATTTGACGGTCAGCTTGACGACAGAACAAAGTTCAAGCGTCAGGATATCATTATGAACGACCAGTATATGATTGTTCAGGATAAGCACAGCAGACTTATCGGTAAAACATTTGAAGTAATTATTGAGAGTTACGACGCATACAGTGACTCCTATACGGGACGCACATATATGGATGCACCCGAAATTGACTGCTGTGTCAAATTTACAAGTGACAAACCGCTTGCGGAAGGTGAATTCTGCAACGTAAAGATTTTTGAAATTGATGAGTATGACCTCATCGGAGAGGTTGAGTAAATGAATACACCAAACAAACTGACAGTAGCCCGTGTTATTATTACACCTTTTTTCCTGCTTTTCTTTTTGAGCAATATCCCCCACCGCTGTCTTATTGCCTGCGCAGTTTTCGGCATTGCCGCAATTACGGACGCAATTGACGGCAAGTTAGCCCGTAAAAACAACCAGATTACCACCTTCGGTAAGCTGCTTGACCCCGTTGCCGACAAAATGCTCACAACTGCGGCACTTTTAGCTTTTATTGCAGAGGGCATTTGCAGCGTCTGGCCTGTGTTTATAATACTTACAAGAGAGTTTATCATCACCTCTGTCCGCCTTATTTCTGCAGCACAGAATGTTGTTGTGCCGGCAAACATCTGGGGTAAAATCAAGACCGCAACACAGATGGTTTTCACGGTTATAATTATGCTCTGGGGTGAGTTAGTCGAAACCTTCGGCTTCCTCAGACTTAATTATCACTTTGTTACAAACATTATGATATGGATTACCGCCGTGCTTGCAACGGTTTCGGGCATTATTTATCTTGTTCAGGCGAAAAAAACAATTGACTTCTCAAAATAAATTGCATATAATATTATAGAAAAATGCATTGAGCAGGAAGAAGTACCGTTATATAACGGCTTTCACAGAGAGGTGTGCATTTTGCTGGAAGCACACCGTCAGCCACTTTTCGGGAATGCACCCTGTGAGCAGGCGGCAGGAAATGGCCGCACGGCAGGCACCGTTACACGCCAAAGGTTTTAAACGAACCTTACTGAGTATAATGTCGGAGTGGAACCGCGATTATATTAAATTTTCGCCTCCGTCACCTGTCTGTTCAGGTGACGGTTTTTTGTTTTCTTAATTCACACAATTGAGGTGATAGTTTGTTTTTAAAAATCCGTGAGGACATAGCCTGCGTAAAGCAGCGTGACCCTGCTGCACGCTCGGCTTTGGAAATATTTTTCCTTTACCCCGGTCTTAAGGCGATAAGAATGCACAGAAGGGCTAATTTCTGCTACAGACACAAGCTCTTTTTTCTCGCTAGGCTTATTTCGCAGAGAGCGGTAAAGAAGACGGGAATCGAAATCCACCCTGCCGCAACGATAGGCAGACGCTTTTTTATCGACCACGGCACGGGGGTAGTTATCGGCGAAACAGCCGTAATCGGTGACGATGTTACGCTATATCAGGGTGTTACCCTGGGCGGCACGGGTCACCACACGGGCAAGCGACACCCGACTATAGGCAACAACGTGCTTATTGGTGCAGGTGCAAAGGTGCTCGGTCCGTTCACAGTCGGCGACAATACGAACATTGCCGCAGGTGCGGTAGTTCTCAATGAAATACCGCCGAACTCAACGGCTGTCGGTGTACCGGCAAGGGTTGTTAAGCAGAACGGCAAGCGTGTTGACGACCTTGACCAGGTCAACATCCCCGACCCGATTGCAATTGAGCTGAACAGAATGCAGCTTGAAATAGAAAGCCTAAACAAAAAAATCAAATCTTTGACAGGAGAGAAGAAATAAATGAGAATTTACAACACACTCACCAGAGCAAAAGACGAGCTTAAAACAATTGAGCCCGGCGTACTTAAGGTTTACGCCTGCGGCCCGACGGTTTACAACTTTATCCACATCGGCAACGCCCGTCCCCTTTGCGTGTTTGACGTTCTTCGCCGCTATATGGAATACAGAGGCTACGACGTTAAATTCGTACAGAACTTTACGGATATTGACGACAAGATTATAAAGAGAGCCAATGAAGAAGGCCTCAGCTTCAAGGAAGTAAGCGAAAAGTATATTGAGGAATTCTGGAAGGATGCCAAGGGTATGAACATCCGTGAGGCTACTGTTCACCCCAAGGCAACAGAGAATATCGACGAAATAATCAGCATTATTTCCACACTTATCGAAAAGGGCTACGCTTACGCAGTAGACGGCGACGTTTATTTCAGCCCCACGAAGTTCGACGAATACGGCAAGCTTTCACACCAGCCGCTTGAAGAACTTGAGGCAGGTGCCCGAATCAACGTTGAGGACATCAAGCGTGAGCCGATGGATTTTGCCCTCTGGAAGGGTGCAAAGCCCGGTGAGCCCTACTGGGAGAGCCCGTGGGGTCACGGCAGACCCGGCTGGCACATTGAGTGCTCGGCTATGGTACGCCGCTACCTCGGCACAACAATTGATATTCACTGCGGCGGTCAAGACCTTATATTCCCCCACCACGAAAACGAAATTGCACAGAGCGAATGCTGCAACGGTGCACCGTTTGCAAACTACTGGATGCACAACGGCTATATCAACGTTGACAACGTAAAGATGTCAAAATCCCTCGGCAATTTCTTCACGGTACGTGACGTTGCGGAAAAATACGGCTATGAGCCCATCCGTTACCTTATGATTTCATCACACTACCGCAGCCCCATCAACTACAGCGTTGATGTTATTGAGCAGTGCAAGGCTTCGCTTGAACGCCTTTACACCTGCCGCAACAACCTTGATTTTGCGCTCCAGAACGCTGCTGACGGCGAGCTTGACAACGAGTTCAACGACAAGGTACACGGCAGAATTGAACAGTTTATAAAGGCTATGGATGACGACCTCAACACCGCTGACGGCATTTCAGCAGTATTTGAGCTTGTACGTGACATCAACACAGCTATTGCTGCAGGTGCTTCAAAGCAGACACTTGAGCTGGCAAGCAAAGCATTTGACGAGCTGACTGACGTACTCGGTCTTGTTTACAACCGTGGCAAGGCAAGCCTTGACGAAGAGGTTGAAGCACTTATTGCAGAGCGTGCACAGGCAAGAAAAGACAAGAACTGGGCAAAGGCAGACGAAATCCGTGATAAAATCAAGGCTATGGGCATAGTTCTTGAGGATACACCGCAGGGTGTTAAATGGCATAAAGCATAAACACAAATATATATTAAAACAGCTCAACCGAAACCCAATCGGCTGAGCTGTTGTTCTTTATATCTTTGTATAGGATTGATTCACTTATTCGACAGAAAACTACCTGTCATATCGCTTTTACAACGGGCAATTCGTGAATTGCCCCTACACACTATATCTCTATATCTTTTTTATATTCGTTGCTAAACTCTTCTCCGGCAGAGATATAATACGAAACCTTATTTTCAGAATCATTAAGAGAAATCTGTCCGATACCTATTACACTGTTAGAATTTAAATAAACCGTTTCACCGTCAATTTCATACGGTATTCTCGGATAAAGCAACTCAGTTAATCTCTGCTTTTCTACGTTATATTCTTCATCGGGCAACGTCCATTCTGCATAAGCATAAGCTCCACCAAAAAAAGCTTCAGTGTATTCATATGAATAGACTATGTTTTCAGCGTTGACAGGAATCTCTGAAGGCATAAGTTCAAAATATTCGTTCAATTCCAAGCCACAGTCATCAAAATCAAGATAATTTTCGGTGTCATCAGTTTTAGAAACGAACCCACCGAAAAACATAAAGAAACAGTCGTAAAATAAAACAACTATAATCAGAACAGATGACAGCAGCCAGACTATTGCCTTTATTGCAGTCTTTTGATTTTTATTGACCACCATAGCAATTAAATAAATTACTGTTGCTACTGAACCAAAAGCCAATGATAAAAGGAAATCAAAACCATGTGAAACATATTTTAAAGATACGAAACTGTAAGAAACAAAGAGTTTAAAAGAAAAACCGCAGAACAAAAACACGACAGGCGGTAATACCCACGGAATAATTTTTCTAATTTTAGTTTTCATAACATCACCCTTAAATTGCAAATTAACTACGCTGAATAATTCTCTGCGGCATAGTCAAGTGCTTCGTCTTCGGTATCAAATTCATTTACTGCATCGGTCAAAGAATCGATAACTATGTATTTATCATAGTGAACGGGAAAAGATAAACCCCAATCGGCACGGTAAGAGCCGAGCTTTTCTTCGGACATCAGTGACAAGCCTTTGTTGGCTTGCTCCATAAATTCAATATCAAAATCGGTTTTGGCTATTTTAAGATTTAAAACTATGAATTTTCCGTATTTATTAAGGTTATCTATATACCCCGAAAACACAGGAACACCGTTTTTAAGAACTGACTGTCCACGGTATTTTCCGATATCCTCAAACGAATATTTGCCTGTAAGTTTTGTCTGCTTACCCTCGATACTGCTAAAAGCTAAAGGATAAAACCAATTGCCGAGGTTTATTGAGTTTTCAAAACAGTATTTGTTCAATTCTTCCGCATCGGCAAACTCATAAGTTTTATTTTCAGCATAATCGTAAAGGCAGAATTTATCGTTTGTTATTCCGTAGGTATCGCCGTTGAGAGTTCGGGTATAATCACCTGCACTGTCAGTCAGAAGCCGCATTGAACGGTAGGCAATATAACGGCCGTCATCGTATGCATATTTAAAAATATATGCATCAATATCAGACAGCATTATACCGTTGTCTGTTATGTTGCCGTGAAGAGCAGACGTACGTGTAAATTCACAGCCTGAAAACAAAGCGTGTGAATAATCCCCTCTGCCGAGTGGGTCAGCGGCAATATCCCACGGTCTTTCTTCCTGCTTACAGGCTGAAAAAGAAAGTAAAACCAAAGCAATTAAACACACCGAAATACATTTAATTAATTTCATTACACTCACCTCTTTCAATTTGCAATATAGCACACAAAGCGATGCATGTCAATAAATTTTTATCGTAATTCGATAAATTTATATTGACAAACGAAAATTCGAGTGCTATTATGCAGATAAAGGAAGTTAATATACGATCATCATTCGGAGGTAAAAATTATGCTAAAAATTTCAAACAAGCACTCCATAAACCTGTCAATTATTATATCGGTACTGTTTTTCGTAATTTGCATTGCAGGTGCATTCATTATGCCAAAGCTTGTACCTATGCTAATTGACACACCCGACAACATCGGCAACAGAGCTGACATAACTGTTGGCGGCAGAGCTTTTGTGATGGTAATATCCTACCTTCTGCTTGCTGTTTTCGTTGCGGCAGATGCGTTGCTTTTCAAATTACTTATGAATGTAAAAAAAGAGCTTGTATTTACCTCACAAAGCGTCGGACTTATACGAGGCGTATCGTGGTGCTGCTTCGCAGTTTGTCTGCTGTTTTGCGGTCTTGGTTTATATTTCCAGCTTGCGTTTGTTGTTGCGTTTATGGCTGTTTTCCTCGGACTTTGCCTGAGGGTAACAAAAAACGTTATTGCCGAGGCTACCGAAATCAAAAGCGAAAACGACCTGACGGTATAAAGAGGTAAGCTATGATAATTATAAATCTTGACGTAATGATGGCAAAAAGAAAAATGTCACTAAACGAGTTATCCGAAAGAGTTGGTATTACAATAGCCAACCTTTCGATACTCAAAAACAACAAGGCAAAGGCAATCAAATTCTCAACGCTTGAGGCAATATGCAAAGCGCTTGACTGCAGGGTTGAGGATATAATTGAATATTCGCCCGACAACCAGGAAGGAGAATAAACAATGGAACAGATTGAAAAAAATGAAGCCAAGGCTGAAACAACCGAAGCGACAGAAAGCAAAGGCTTTGAAACCGCTGTTGAGGAAAAAGCAAGCGATGCACAAGCAACACCTGTTTTAAAAGCTAAAGCGCCTAAATATCACCGCAGCTTCACCGGACATGAAGCGCTGTTTGCGTGGATAAGCTGCCTTGCAGGTTACTTTTTCTGCCTTGCTTTTCCGCTTACCGAATCCGCTATCGGCGGCACGCTGTTCACGGCTTTTATTTTTATTGCAACCACAATAGTGTTTGCAGTTAAAAAGGTAAAGTTTAGCGGTACTGCTGTATTTGCCGCTGTTTCCGCTGTTGCAATATCCGTTTCGCTGAGCTACGGCTGGGAAAGCCCGCTGAACATTTTTACAGGCGGATATGCGTTTGCGGCATACTGCTATTTCGTTTATTCGGCAACGGGCAACTCACTCGGCAAGCCGTTTTCGGGGCTTATTGTATTTGATGTTTTTAAATCGCTTTTGACTATGCCCTTCGGCTCAATTAAGAATTTTGAGCTTTTCCGTGCCTTGGGTGCTTCGAGAAAAAGCAAGGGCACAAAGTATTTCGCCTACCTGCTTGTTGGCATAGTGGTTGCCATAATTCCTGCAAGCCTTGCGCTTTCGCTTTTGTCCTATGACGAGGGCTTCAAGGAAATTGTTGATAATATTTTCAGCTTCAAAGCCGAGGATATAGGTTACCACATAATGTGCCTTGTTTTCGGAATACCCGTAGGAATGTACATATTCAGCCTGTTTATTTCGGGCACTGATAAAAAACAGAGCAGATTTTTCACCAAAGAAAATTTTATTAAGGTTTCCGACAAAATTAAAATTGCTCCGCTTATAACCGTGCTTGCGGCGGTAATTCCCCTGCTTGCCGTTTATGTGGTGTTCTTTATTTCACAAAAGCAATATTATATTTCTGGCTTTACGGGTGTGTTACCCGACAATTTCAGCTACGCACAGTACGCAAGGGAAGGCTTTTTCGAGCTTTGTAAGGTGTCCGTAATTAACCTTACGGTAATAGTGCTGATTACGCAGCTAATTAAAAAAGGCAAGGCAAACACAATAGCCGTAAAAATACTTACAGTTGTTTTTTCGGCGGTCACCTTCCTGCTTATGGCTACGGCTATGTCAAAGCTTGTAATGTACATCAACCGCTACGGACTGACACAAAAAAGAGTTTATGCGGCGTGGTTTATGGCAGTAATCGCAGTTATATTCCTGGTAATCACATTGAGCCGTTTTATAAAGAAAATAAGCTGGATACCAACCTGTGCCTGCGTTGTTATCATCGCCTTTGCAGGGCTGGCGCTCTGCAACGTTGACAGACAGATTGCTAAATTTAACGTTGAGCGCTATATTGACGGCACGGTTAACGTAGTAGATGTGGACGCACTTGGCAGCTTAGGTGATGCGGCAACACCTGAAATGGCAAAGCTGATAAAGCACCTTGACGAAAAGAAAGGTACAGATTTTAAAGAGCACAGCTACCAATATTACCTGAAATACTGTTCATCAACAGCTTATAACAAAACGGCACTTTATCTGTTGTCGGAAGCAAACATTATTAACGATGACAGAGCATTAGGTTATACACCGGGCATATTCGACTATTCGTTCAACAAAGCGCAAGCAGTAAAAGCGCTGGAAGAGCTTGGATTGTTAAAGGCAGAATAATAAAGATTAAGGGAGGCAAAAAGCCTCCCTTTTTATGCATTTTTCTTGTTTACATATACTCTGTATTCATATGTACTTTCCGCTTTAACGCCCGGTATTCCGTGGTATCTTTCGGGATTTCCGAGTGAATTTGTAACAACCTTATAATCAATTCCTTTGGCTTCAAGCCCGTCAGTACATTTTTTGAGCATACCCAAATCTCGAGTAATCAAGATTTCCTTACGATTAAAAACAGTAATCATAAATTCAACCCCTTTTAAAATGTTAATGTACGGCATAACACGGATTTGTCCGTTTATGTATTATGAATATTGCGAGAAATCCGATGAGATGGTGTGTTCTTTGTCCCGAAGCTGTATGAAGATACTGCGAGTGGGCAAAAACACGACATATCACGGATTTGTCCGCAATATTAAATTACTTGGTCATTTTTTCTTGCTTAACCTTATGGTCAATAACATGGCGTGAGGAAAGCTCCTTGAAAATTTCCTCGGGGGTGATGCCCATTTCTACCATCATAACCATAATGTGGTAGGCAAGGTCGGCAACCTCGTAGATGGTTTCCTTTTTGTCGTCTGCCTTGGCGGCAATGATAACCTCGGTTGACTCCTCGCCGACCTTTTTGAGGATTTTGTCGATACCCTTTTCAAAGAGGTAGCTTGTATATGAGCCTGCAGGCGGGTCTGCTTTACGGGATTTAAGCAGGTCATAAAGCCCGGAAATCGTGAAATCCTGGTAACCGTGCTTACGGTAAAGAGTACCTGTAAAGCAGGAATCCGTGCCCTTGTGGCAGGCAGGACCGTCCTTTTTAACAAGAACTACAAGAGCATCGTTGTCGCAGTCGGCTCTGATTTCCATTACGTGCTGGTAGTTGCCGGAGCTTTCGCCCTTGCGCCAGAGCTTCTGACGGGAACGTGACCAGAAGCAGGTTTTGCCCTCGTCAAGAGTGATGCGAAGGCTCTCCTCGTTCATATAGGCAAGGGTGAGAACCTTCTTTGTGTGATAATCCACAACAATTGCGGGAATAAGACCGTTTGAATCAAATTTAAGTTCACTGATGTGTACCATATCTTTCATTTCCTCCTCAAATTCTGGTATTTATGTTGTTCTTTTTGAGTTCACGCTTAAGCTCGTCTATCGTAACCTCACCGAAGTGGAAAATTGAAGCCGCAAGACCTGCATCCACCTTGGGAAGCTTATTGAAAAGCTCAATAAAATCCTTTATGCCGCCTGCACCGCCCGAGGCGATAACAGGAACGGAAACGATATTGCAAACAGCTTCAAGCATTTCAAGGTCAAATCCCTGCTTTACGCCGTCCGTATCAATGCTGTTGACAACGATTTCGCCTGCGCCGCTGTCCACACCGAATTTAATCCATTCAAGTGCATCGATTTCAGTGTTGACTCTGCCGCCGTTTTTAAAGAGCTTGAACTTGCCGTCCACCCTCTTTATGTCTGCGGAGAGCACAACGCACTGGTCGCCGTATTTCTTTGCAGCTTCTCCTATAATCTTCGGGTTTTTGATAGCACCCGAGTTTACGCTTACCTTATCTGCACCGCAATTGAGCACACGCTCAAAATCGTCCAGCGTTGTGATACCGCCGCCAACGGTAAGCGGAATAAAGATTTTGGAAGCAGCTTCCTTTAAAATATCGGTAAATATCTGCCTGCCCTCTACAGATGCGGTAATATCGTAAAAAACAAGCTCATCTGCGCCTGCACGGCTGTAATAATCCGCAAGCTCAACGGGGGAGGAAACGTCGTTCAGACCCTCGAAATTTACGCCTTTTACAACTCTGCCGTTTTTGACATCAAGGCAGGGAATAATTCGTTTTGTTATCATATTATGCCTCCCCTGCCGTTATTTTAACGGCATCCTTCAAATCTATTGCGCCCGTGTAAAGCGCCTTGCCGAGAATGGCACCGTAAACATTCATTTCATTGAGTGCCTTTACATCGTCAAGCGTTGAAACACCGCCCGAAGCCACAGTATTAAACTTAAAGCGTGCAGCCATTTCACGGTAAAGCTCACGGTTTGTGCCTTGCATTGCACCGTCTTTGGAAATATCGGTACAGATTACCGTTGCAACGCCCATTTCATCAAGCTTTTCGCAGAAATCAAAGCCGTCAACCTCGCTTACATTCAGCCAGCCATGGGTTGCAACCTTACCGCCGAGCATATCGACACCTACTGCAATTTTTTCGCCGTATTTATTTACCATTTCAGCAACAAAATCTGGGTTGGAAATTGCCACAGTGCCGAGAATTACACGCATAACGCCTGCGTCAATATATTTCTTTATTATTTCTTCGCTTCTTATACCACCACCGATTTCAACCTTCAGGCCACTGTTTTTTGCTAAATCGGCAACGATTTCAAAATTCGGGTTGTCGCCGTCCTTTGCACCGTCAAGGTCAACAACGTGGAGGTACTCAGCACCGCTCTCCTTGAAGCCCTTGGCAATTTCGAGCGGATTGTCGGAATAAACCGTCATCTGATTATAGTCGCCCTTGAAAAGGCGGACAACCTTTTTATCCTTTAAATCTATTGCGGGAAAAAGTTTCATAATTGCAAATACCTCTTATAATTCACAGAATGCTTTGAGGATATTAAGGCCGACCTCACCGCTTTTTTCGGGGTGGAACTGGCAGCCGTAAACGTTTTCGCTCTGTACGGAGGCAGTGAGCTTTGCACCGTATTCCGTAACGGAGGTTGTGCTTTCCTCACAGTCCGCCGCCCAAAAGGAATGGACAAAATAAACGTGATCGCCGTTTTTTATATGCTTGAAAATGCCCGTTTCCTTGGTGAATTCAAGAGCATTCCAGCCGATATGCGGAATTTTAAGGCCAGAGGGAATAACCTCGGAAATGGGTCTTACAGAGCCCTTAATAAGTCCGAGACCCTCGTGCTCGCCGTATTCGTAGCTTTTGTCAAAAAGCATCTGCATACCAAGGCATATACCCATAAGAGGCTTACCCGTTTTAACCTGCTCCTTTACGACATCTGTCATTCCGCTTTCGTCGAGCTTTCTTCTTGCGTCCGCAAAAGCGCCAACACCGGGAAGAATTATGTGTGAGCAGGAATCAATTACCTTTTTGTCGTTAGTGAGCACAACATCCTCGCCGATAAACTTAAACGAAGAATACAGCGAAAAAATGTTGCCCACGCCGTAGTCAATTATAGCTAACATCAGAGAACTCCTTTTGTTGAGGGGATTTCGCCGTTAAGCCTTTCATCAATGCTTACTGCGCTGCCGAGCACTCTGCCGAGCGCCTTGAAGCAGCCCTCAATAACGTGGTGTGTATTTGAACCGTAGAGCTTATTTATGTGCAGGGTGATTTTGCTGTTGCGCACAAGGCCGAGCATAAATTCCGAAACAAGCTCGGTATCAAAATCGCCTACCTTGGGCGGCATATTGCCAAGGTCAAGAGATAAATGTGCTCTGCCCGAAATATCGACAGCACACATAATCAGCGACTCGTCCATAGGCAGAATTATATCGCCGTAGCGCTTGATGCCTGCCATATTGCCGAGTGCCTGAGCAAAAGCCATACCAAGGCAGATTCCTATATCCTCTACCGTGTGGTGGTAATCGACATTTATATCGCCGTTACTTTTCACATTCAGGTCAAATCTGCCGTGGCGTGAAAAAAGGGTGAGCATATGGTCGAGAAAGCCGCAGCCTGTGTCAATTTCGCTTTTGCCCGTACCGTCGAGATTCAAAAAAAGTTCAATCTTTGTTTCGGCGGTATTTCTTTTGATTTCACTTGTACGCATTTTATTCACTCCTGTTTTTAGAGTATTTTATCAAGTGCAGCAAGAAGAGCATCCATCTGCTCTTTTGTGCCGATTGTGATTCTTAAGTATTTGTCGAGCCTCGGCTTATTGAAGAAGCGGACAAGCACACCGTTAGCCTTGAGCCCCTTGTAAAGCTCTTCGCCGCCCATTGTTTTGTGGGAGGCAAAGACGAAGTTTGTTTTTGAATCGAGCACGGTAAAGTTCCTTTTTTCAAGCTCACTTACCGTATAGGCTCGGTTTTCAATAATGAGTGCTCTTGTCTTTTCAAAATAAGCCGTGTCTTTTATTGCCGCCTCACCTGCAAGCAGGGTTAAGCGGTTGATGTTGTAGGGATTGGTTGAAAATCTGACCGTGTTAAGGTCGGTAATAAGCGCTTCGTTCGCAACGGCAAAACCGAGACGTGCGCCTGCAAGCTGACGGGATTTTGAGAAGGTCTGTACAACTATAAGGTTATCGTACTTCCTTGTCAGCTCAACTGCGCTTTCACCGCCGAAATCAACATAGGCTTCGTCAATTACAACCACGTTATCCGGGTTGGTCGAAGCGATTTTTTCGATATCAGCAAGTGATATTGCCATACCCGTAGGTGCGTTGGGGTTTGCAATAACTACAGTTTCATTCAGAGCGCAGTAATCATCCGCACAAAGAGAATAATCTTCTTTAAGGGGAATTACGTGTACCTTTATGCCGTAGAGAGAGGCAAAAACCTCATAGAAGCCGTAGCTTATATCGGGGAAGGCAACGGGAGTATCCTTATCGCAGAAGGCTTCAAAAATAAAGGAAAGAATTTCGTCTGAGCCGTTGCCCAGGACAACGTTTTTGCTTTCAACGCCGTAATAATCGGCAATTGCCTTTACTGTTTTTTTACATTCGGGGTCGGAATAAAGCTTTAACAGCGATACTTCATCGGTGTTGAGTGCCTTTATAACCTCGGGTGAAGGCTCAAACGGAGATTCGTTTGTATTCAGCTTTACATAGTTAAAATCCTGCGGCTGTTCGCCGGGAGTATATGGAGTCAGGCTCAGAAGTCTGTCTGACAAAAATCTGCTCATAGTTAAATGCTCCAAAAATTATTTATCTTCAAATCTTACCGTTACGCTTCTGCCGTGAGCATGTAAGCCTTCCTTCTGTGCAAAGGAATCAATCTTTTCGTAAACCTTTTCAAGTGCATCCTCGGAATAGGAAATAAAAGAGGAACGCTTGATAAAATCATCAACGGAAAGAGGGCTTGAGAAGCGTGCCGTACCGCTTGTGGGAAGAGTGTGGTTGGGGCCTGCAAAATAGTCGCCGAGTGCTTCGGGACAGTTTTTGCCGAGGAAGACCGAGCCAGCGTTACGGATACGGGGCAGGAAGTCAAACGGCTTGTCCACACAGATTTCAAGGTGTTCGGGAGCAATACGGTTGGACATTTCGGCAGCCTTCATAAGGTCATCCACAACGATAATTTTGCCGTTGTTGTCGATTGATGCTCTTGCTATTTCCTCACGGGGAAGAAGCGGAATCTGTCTTTCAAGTTCGTTACTTACTGCCTTTGCAAGGCTCATGCTGTCGGTAACGAGAACTGCACTGGCGTTCTTGTCGTGCTCTGCCTGGGAGAGCATATCGGCAGCAACGAATTTCGGGTTGCAGGTTTCGTCAGCAATTACGAGGATTTCACTCGGACCAGCGATCATATCAATTGCAACCGTGCCGAAAACCTGACGCTTGGCTTCCGCAACAAAGACGTTGCCCGGACCGACAATTTTGTCAACCTGCGGAATCGTTTCGGTTGAATAAGCAAGGGCTGCAACAGCCTGAGCACCGCCGACCTTGAAGATGCGGTCAACGCCTGCGATTTTTGCGGCAACGAGAATTGCAGGCTTGATGCTGCCGTCCTGTGAGGGAGGAGTTACCATAACAATTTCGTCACAGCCTGCAAGCTTGGCAGGAATACAGTTCATAAGAACGGAGGAAGGATAGCTTGCCGTGCCGCCGGGCACATAGAGGCCGACTCTTTCAAGCGGAATTACACGCTGACCGAGCACAACACCGTCACGGGGTGTGATAACAAAGCCTGTCTTGACCTGATGGCGGTGGAATTCACGGATATTTTCGGCTGCTTCCTTGATAACTTCAACAAATTCGGGCTCAAGTGCCTGGAATGCGGCGTTGATTTCTTCTTCAGTCACTTCAAGGCTGTCAAGCTTTGCCTTATCAAACTTTTCGGAATATTCACGCAGTGCTTTATCGCCGTTTTTACGAACGTTTGCTATAATATCAGCTACGATTTCGCCTACCGTGCTTTTTTCCTCTTCTCTTGCAAATATGTCTTCGGCTTTAATTTCGCCGTCAAAAATCTTAATCATTGTCAATTACCTCTTGGAGCTTTCTGCGTATGTCGCTGATTTGCTGTGCTTTAAACTTACTGCTTGCCTTGTTGGCTACAAGACGGGCACTTATCGGAATTATTGTTTCGATTACCTCAAGGTCGTTTTCCTTAAGCGTTGTACCCGTTTCGACAATATCGACTATAACGTCGGTCATACCGAGGATGGGTGCAATTTCAATTGAACCGTTGAGCTTGCAGATTTCAATGTCCCTGCCCTTTAAAGCATAGTGACCTCTTGCAATGTTAACAAACTTTGTAGCAACCTTTAGAGTTTTTTCCGAATTGTCACGGAAGCCTTTTTTAGCGGCAACGCACATTCTGCACTTGCCTATATCAAGGTCGGCAAGCTCGTAAATATCGGGCTCGTATTCAAGGAGAATGTCCTTGCCGACGACGCCTATATCTGCCGCACCCTTTTCGACGTAGATTGAAACATCGCTGGGCTTTGACCAGAAATAGCGGACTTTATTTTCTTCATTCTCAAAAATCAGCTGTCTGTTCTTTTCTTTAATAGCAGGACAGCCGTAGCCGATTTTTTCAAACATTTCATAGACCTTTTCGCCGAGCCTTCCTTTAGGAAGGGCTATATTGAGATATTCCATTATTCCTCGGCTCCCTTCTGTGAAACGCTTACCTTTTCACGGTATTTGAGGGTTTCGGGCACGGTGGGAAGCACCTTAACGCTTTTACCCTCGGAAATGTATTTTTCCGCAACAGCCGCAACTGCTGCGGGAGAATCTTCTTTTGTATAAGTTACAAGCACGTCAACGTCGTATTCACGGCTGTGCTTATCGTAAAGCTCCAGCAAATCGACATAAACCGCAAAGCCTATGGCCTGACAGCTTTTGCCGAGCTTGTGCAGGAGATTATCGTATCTGCCGCCGCTGAGAACGCTGAACGGCACATCCTTGACATAGCCCCTGTAAATAACGCCGTTGTAATAGCTCATATCGTTTACAATGGAGAAATCGAGGTTGATGTGCTCACCCTCACCCATTGCGCTGAGCACGGAATAAAGCGCTTCCAGCTCACTGATAGCATCTGCCATTTTGTCGTTGATAACAAGCGCTTTGATTTTCGGCAGAGTTTCTTCAAAGCTGCCGTAAATCTCGCAGAGGGAAACTATTTTTTCGCTCATCTGCTTTTCAATGCCGAACTGCTCACAGCAGTAAAGAATTTCGTGGGTGTCCTTTTTGCCTAGGAAGCCGAGCAGCTTTTCCTGCTGAACGTCGCTCAAAGCCGCCTGCTCAAACAAGCCCGAAACAAAGCCCATATGGGAAATATCGAGAATATAGCTTTCACTTATCAGCTTGAGGCTCTTTGCGGCAAGAAGAACGGCTTCAGCCATTGTGTAGGAATCAATTTCGCCGATGTACTCAAGGCCGAGCTGCGTGATTTCCTTATACTCCTTTGTGTCTTTTGAGGCTCTGTAAACGTTTTCCTTGTAGTAGAGCTTCTGAGGCTGGGCAGGATTTGCGTTCTTTGCAATTGAGAGAGTAATATCGGGCTTTAAAGCATAGAGCTTGCCGTGAAGGTCGGTAAAGGTGATAATATTCTCCGTCTGTAAAAACTTCTTATATTCAAGATAGAGGTCATACTCCTCAAACTTGCTCATTTTAAAGCGCTTATAGCCGTACTGCTCATAGAGCATACGCAGGTTATAAAGCACGGTTTCGTTTTTGTTGAAGGCTTCCATAGATAACTCCTGTGAGAACTGATTTAAAATTAAAGTAACTTGTCTGTATCCGAAAGACGGATACGCTTTGAAATGATATATGTATGGCGTTTTTCATCGGCAGAGAAAATGCCGTAGGTTGATGTGACAAAAGTGCCGTCGGGCAATACAACGTTGCCGCAATAGCCGCAGTCGCCGTTTGCAACCAGCTCGGGCTCGGTCTGATAGTTGAGATAGGTGTGGGCAAGCTTAATTCTGTACTGCCCTTCCCTGCCGTTTTTAAGGTCATCGTAAGTGCCGACCCAGGCTATCCAGCCCTCGCTGTACCAGCCACGGCCTTTATGACCCTTTTCGATATACACCTTGTTCTTTTCGGGACAGCGCTCGATTGAACGGAAGGTTATAATCAGCCTGCCGTCGGGCAGATAGTCCGCCTTATGTCTTTCGCCGTTGAGTGCGGCAGGAAGCTCGACGGGCTCTGACCAGGTTTTGCCCTCGTCCTTTGAAAAGCTGATGAAGGAATTTACCTTTTTTGTGTTGCTTCGGGTGAGGATACATATTTCGTCGCCCTTACCCATATCGGAGCGTATGCACTCAACCTCGCACATATTGCTGCCCTTTTCCATTTTACGGTAGCAGGCAAAATACTTTTCCGGCTTGCTCCACTGCATTTCGCCGTTTTTGTCGAAGGTAAGGATTGTTTTGTAATTGTGGAACTTTCTGTCGTGGAACAAAGCCATCCACTTATCAACAAACTCACCGTTTTCCTTAAGCCTTGTGAGTGATGCCATTGCAACGATAGTGTTCATACCCTTATAGAACAGCTTGAACTCGCTCCAGGTTTCACCCTCGTCGCAGGAAATTGAGCAATTGAAGCCGCCCGTTGTGGGCTCTGTACCCCACTTGGGGTTACCGCAGATAAGTATGAGCTTATCGGGTGTATTCGGGTCATTGAACTCCAAGCGGTAAACAGTCGGCGTTTCACGGGAGCCCTCCCAGGATTTCGGCGGGTTTTCAATTCCGTTTACATAAGTAACACCGCCATCCTTACTGCGGCGTGAAAGCGCTGCACCCTTGCCGTGACCCTTGGGGAAGAAAGTGAGAATATCGCCGTTTTTGAGCAGTACCGAATCGGGATGACCTAAATAGCCCTCACCGTAATCGACAACGCTCTGCTCGTATAAGTATTTAAGCTCCTCGGGTGTGTTTTCGGGGCAGACAGACAAATCAATCTGCTTTATCGAATAGTTACTGCCCTTGCTCTTAATTTTTGAAAACAAACTCATTTAAGATAACCCTCCTCAAAAAGTTTTTCGGCGCACCTTACGGACGCCATTGCGTCTTTGCAATAAAAATCTGCACCTATCTGCTCGGAATATTCTTGGGTGAGCACTGCACCGCCGACCATAACCTTGCAGTCGTGCTCTTGGCGCAGCAGCTCAATTGTTTCAGCCATATTGGGCACGGTAGTAGTCATCAACGCACTTAAGCCCACAAGTCTGACTGAATTTTCTTTTGTCGATTTTACTATTTCTTCGGCAGGAACATCTCTGCCAAGGTCAATTATTTCATAGCCGTAGTTTTCAAGCAAAACCTTAACTATATTTTTGCCGATGTCGTGAATATCGCCCTTAACGGTGGCGAGTATGATTTTGCCTTTTTTCTGTGCTGCGCCCGATGCGGAAAGACGCTTTTTGATAACATCAAACGCCGCAGAAGCCGCAGATGCGGCAAGCAGAAGCTGTGGAAGGAAGAGGCGTTTGCTTTCAAACTGCACACCTACTTCATCAAGTGCGGGTATAAGATAACCGTCGATAATTTCAACGGGCTTCTTTTCGTTCAGCAGTTTTTCTGTTTCCTCCGCCGCTTTTTCGCTCATTCCCTTGATAACTGCTGTTTTCAGGTCATCTGCAGTCTGAGCTGTTGCTTTCTGAACGGGCTTTGCATCTGCCTGAACATTGTTGACGGGATTATTGGCGATATATTCAAGACAACCCTTGTCATAAGCGTAAAGGGCATTGTATGAATAATACGCATCCATCATAGCGGAATTTAGCGGATTGACTATACCGGCACTCAAGCCCTTTTGCATTGCAAGGGTAAAGAAAGCGGAATTGATTTTTTCTCTGTTCGGCAGACCGAAAGAGATATTGGAAACACCGAGCACGGTATGAACACCGAGTGTGTTTTTAATATATTCAAGCGAATTGAGAGTAGGCAATGCGCCGACATCGCTTGTGCTTATTGTCATTGTAAGCGGGTCGATAATTATATCGGACTTATCTATTCCGTATTCAGCCGCACGGCTTATTATACGCTTTGCAATTTCGATTCTGCCCTCGGCTGTTTCGGGAATACCCTTTTCGTCAAGAGTTAAGCCGACAACCATTGCGCCGTATTTAGCCGCAAGAGGAAGAACAGTGTTGAGTGAGTCCTCCGAGCCGTTAACGGAATTAATAAGAGGCTTGCCGACATAGGCACGGAGCGCTTTTTCGAGAGCGGCTGTATTTGAAGTATCTATCTGCAAGGGTAAAGCCGTAACCTGTGAAACTCTTTTTACCGCCGCTTCAAGTACGTTAACTTCATCTATTTCGGATATACCGACGTTGACATCAAGAATATCGGCACCTGCGTTTTCCTGGTTAACAGCCTCGGTACAGAGATACTCGAGGTTATTTTCTTTTAATGCGGCTTTGAGTTTGGGCTTACCGGTGGGGTTTATACGCTCGCCGATAAGAACTGTTTTATCGTTAAAGAATACTGTTTTTGCACGGGAGGAAACAAAGCTCTTCCTGCCCGAAACATCGGGTCTGTTAAGCGATATACCCTTGCAAAGATTAACAACCGCTTCAAGGTGGGCAGGTGTTGTGCCGCAGCAGCCGCCGACAGCAGAGCAACCCATTTCCACTAATTCTTTTGCGCTTGCGGCAAATGAATCGGGCTTTACATCGTAGCCTGCTACGCCGTCAATTACAACCGGCATACCTGCGTTTGAATTTATGAGGACGGGAAGCGTGGTAAAGCTTAAAAGCTCGGGTGCAAGCTTCAGCATTTTATCGGGGCCGAAGCCGCAGTTGATACCCACACCGTCAGCGCCGAGGCTTTCAATAAGGGCGGCGGCGGTAACAATATCCGCACCCGTCATCAGCCTGCCGTTTTCGTCAACCGTAAAGGTAACAACAACGGGCAGAGAGGAGTTTTCTTTTACGGCAAGTACGGCGGCTTTGATTTCGGCGGTATCGGTCATTGTTTCGATAAGCACGAAATCCGCACCAGCCGCTTCGCCTGCCTTAACGGCTTTTGCAAAACCCTCGTAAGCCTTATCAAAAGTAAGTTCACCCAGAGGCTCAAGAAGCTCACCCGTAGCAGTCATATCGAAGGCAACCAGTGCCTTCTTACCGCTTTGGGCAACAGCCTCCTTTGCAATTCTCACGCCGCTTTTTGCAATTTCTTCGGTTGAGTAATCGCCGCCGACTGCGGCAGAAAAGGTGTTTGCGGTTATTATATTACAACCTGCCTCAAGATAGGCAAGATGTACGCTTTTTACTTTTTCGGGCTGTTCGATGCTCCAGTAATCCGCCCTCTTACCCACGGGCAGACCAAGCGACTGCAGCATAGTGCCCATAGCACCGTCACAGAAAAGAAGCCTTTTGCCGAAAACTTCGCAAAACTTCATTACCCGTTTCCTCACTTTCCGATAATGTCAGAGAGATTTGTCATAATACTTTCAGCCACATCGGGCTTATTCATAGTGTAGATATGTATGTTATTGACACCGCTTGCTATAAGGTCAATAATCTGGTCGGTAGCGTAGGCTATGCCTGCCTGCTTCATAGCGGCTGGGTCATTTGCGAACTTATCCGCAATTGCTCTGAAGCGAAGCGGAATACCCGAGCCGGAAAGAGAAATAATTCTGTCAAGCTGGGCGCTGTTTGTAACGGGCATAATACCTGCAACTACAGGCACCGTAATACCCGCCGCCAGAAGACGGTACATAAATTTATAAAAAACATTATTGTCAAAAAACATCTGCGTGGTAAAAAACTCACAGCCGCTTTCAGCCTTGATTTTAAGTCCGTCAAGGTCGCAGGCAAGGCTCGGTGATTCGGGGTGACACTCGGGATAGCACGCACCGCCTATGCAGAAATCGCCGTGCTGCTTAATCAGCGAAATAAGGTCGCTTGCGTGGGCAAATGCACCGGGCACGGAAAGCTCACCCTTATCGCCTCTTAATGCAAGAATGTTTTCGATTTTATTTGACTTGAGGCTATCAATAATAGAAAGCAGCTTTTCTTCGCTTGTTGAAAGGCAGGTAAGGTGAGCAAGGGCTGTTACGCCACAGTCCTCTACCTCACGGCTTAAATCGACAGTATATTCGCTTGTGCCACCGCCTGCACCGTAAGTAACACTCATAAAAGAGGGCTTGAGTGCAGCAATTTCACGCACGACCTGTTTTGCACCCGAAAGCTTATCCCAAACTTTCGGTGGAAAAAGCTCACAGGAAACATTGACCTTACCGTTATTGAGAATGTCAGCAACCTTCACGAAAAAACACCGCCCCAAACTAATAATAAATATATAATAATATAGCACACTTGAGGTTGATATGCAAATAAAATTTTATCTTTTTGTCACTTTCGTCATTCGGTAAAATATAAGCCGCTTTAAAGCACAAAATATGTATACTTTGCTGTAGTAAAGTGATAACACGCTAAAGTATTGCGCTTTTAGTTTACAAATTATTTACAATTATGCATTGCAGATAAGCGATATTTATATTAAAATGATATTTGTATAATTTTGCTCAAATAGAATAAAGGAGGACAAATGAAGAAGGTTATAGTTTATCTCAAGTATGCCGCAGGCTATATGGTGCTTGGCGTAATCTTCCTTATCGTGCAGGCACTGTCTGAGCTGATACTGCCGAGCATGATGAGTGATATTGTTGACGAGGGTGTCATAGGTCTTAACGGGCAGGACGGGCAGATGCAGTACATCATTGTACAAGGCTTAAAAATGCTTGCAATTGCTCTGCTTTGTGTATTTTCCGCAATCGGTGTAAACTTCTTTTCGACCAAAGCGTCGGCCATAATTTCAAAAAGAATGAGGCACGATGTTTTTGAGCGTGTAACACAGTTTTCCAGCACCGAATTTGACAAATTCTCAACAGCTTCGCTTATCACGAGAACCACCAACGATATTCAGCAGGTACAGCAGATGCTCAGCCACGGTGTGCGTATGGTGTGCTTTGCCCCGATAATGGGTGCAGGCAGTATCACACTTGCACTTATGAAAAGCACATCAATGAGCTGGATTCTTGCCGTTGCCGTTGGTGCTTTGCTGATGATTATTGTCATAGGCTTTTCCGCTGCACTGCCGAAAATCAAGATTATTCAGTCGTTAATTGACAAGCTCAACCTTGTCAGCCGTGAAAACCTTTCGGGTATGATGGTTATTCGTGCTTTCGGTAACGAGCAGCACGAGGAAAAGAGGTTTGAGGGTGCAAACAACAACCTTCGCAAAACCAATCTTTTTATTCAGCGTGTCGTTTCTTTGCTCAATCCGTTTATGACGATAATTATGAATTTCACGCAGATTGCCGTTGTGTGGCTCGGCTCAAAGGCCATAATTAACAGCACGCTTGAAATCGGCGATATGATGGCTTATATCCAGTACGCAATGCACGTAATTATGTCGTTCCTGTTTATTTCAATGATATTCATTAACATTCCCCGTGCAATGGTTTCGGTCAACCGTGTTGGCGCAATTCTTGAAACAGAGCCCTCAATCAACAACGCTGAGGGTGCCAAGCAGATCCGTGCGCCTAGAGGCGAAATAGTATTTGATAATGTTTCCTTCAAATACAAGGACGCTGATGACTGCGTGCTCGAAAACATAAGCTTCACTGCCCTGCCCGGTCAGACAACCGCCTTTATCGGCTCAACGGGCTCGGGTAAATCAACACTCATTAATCTTATTCCTAGGTTTTACGATGTTACCCAAGGCACAATCCGCTTTGACGGCACGGACATAAGAAAAATCGACCTTCACAGTCTGCGTGAAAACATAGGCTATGTACCGCAGAAGGGTGTACTTTTCAAGGGCACGGTTGAAAGCAACTTAAAAATCGGCAACAACAAAGCCGATGCTGATACCTTAAGCGCCGCACTCACCACCGCACAGGCACGCTTTGTAGCCGATATGCCCGACGGTATAAATTCCGAAATAGCCCAGGGCGGCACAAACGTCAGCGGCGGTCAGAGGCAGAGGCTTGCAATTGCAAGAGCTCTCGCCAAAAAATCACCCGTTTATATTTTTGATGACAGTTTTTCAGCACTCGACCTCAAGACCGATGCCGCACTGCGAAAGGCGCTCAGAGGCTACACGAAGGACGCAACCGTGCTGATAGTTGCACAGCGTGTAAGCACGATAATGAACGCAGAGCAGATTATAGTGCTTGATGAAGGCAGGATAGTCGGCAAGGGCACGCACAAAGAGCTGCTCAAAACCTGCACACAGTACCGTGAAATTGCGGAATCACAGCTTGCAAAGGAGGAGTTGGAATGAGCAAGGAAAAATTGTCCCCTCCCCCTATGAAGCACGGCAAAAAGGGACACGGCGGTCCTCCCGGAAAGCCCGTTGAAAAGGCAAAGGATTTCAAGGGCACAGTCAAAAAGCTGCTTAAACTTATAGCCCCGTTCAAATTCAAGTTTATTCTGATTGTTTTCCTCGCAGCATGCTCTTCTCTTTTCGCCGTTATAGGTCCGAAAATTCTCTCACAGGCAACAAACGAGGTTCAGTTTGGCGTTGAGCGTATGCTAGCAGGCACAGGTTCAATTGACCTTGAAAAAGTAGCTCAGATACTGATGGTTCTTGTGATACTCTATCTTATCAGCGCAACCTTCAGTTATATGCAGTCGTTTATAATGTCGGGCGTTACAACCAGACTTTCTTTCAATTTAAGAAACACGATAATGCAGAAAATCAACCGCATTCCTCTTGGCTTCTTCCACAGTCAGAGCCAGGGTGACGTGCTTTCCCGTATTACAAACGACGTTGATACGCTTGAAAACGCACTTACCCAATGCATAACGCAGATTGCCACAAGCGTTACAACGCTTATCGGCGTACTGACAATGATGCTTATCACCAGTCCCCTTATGACGCTGATTATAATTATAACCGTACCCGTATCAATGGTGATAGTCAGAAACGTTGTCAAGCTCTCACAGCCGCATTTCCGCAAGCAGCAGAAATATCTCGGTGCAGTTAATGGTCACATTGAAGAAATGTACGGCGGCCACCTTGTATTAAAGGCTTTCAACGGTGAAAAAAGAGCTATTGAAGAGTTTGACGAGCTCAACGAGCAGCTTGCCGAAAACGCAAGAAAGGCAGAATTCCTTTCCGGTCTTATGATGCCGCTTATGGGCTTTATAGGTAACCTCGGCTATGTCGTTGTGTGTATAGTCGGTGCGGTTATGGCATCAGGCGGAACGCTTTTAATAGGTGACATACAGGCATTTATCCAGTATGTAAGGACCTTCAACCAGCCGATTAACCAGCTTGCAAACATCTCCTCGCAGATGCAGAGAATGGCTGCAGCCGCAGAAAGAGTTTTCGAATTCCTTGAAGTATCCGAAGAGGATGACTCAAAGGCAACGCTCAAGCTTTCCGACGTTGAAATTGAAGGCAATATCACTTTTGACCACGTTAAATTCGGCTACGAGGGCACAGACAAAATTGTTATCAACGACTTCTCTGCAAAGGTTAAAAGCGGCCAGAAAATTGCGATTGTCGGTCCGACGGGTGCAGGCAAAACCACTATGGTTAAGCTGATTATGCGCTTCCACGAGCTGACAGACGGCAGAATTCTTATTGACGGTCACGACTTAACAGACTTTGACAGGCACGACCTGCGGCAGGAAATTGCAATGGTGCTTCAGGACACCTGGCTTTACAGTGGCAGCATTATGGAAAACATCCGCTACGGCAAGCTCAACGCAACCGATGAGGAGGTTATAAAAGCCGCAAAAACCGCCCAGGTTGACCACTTTGTACGCACCCTACCCGAAGGCTACCAGATGATGATGAACGAGGAAACAACCAATATTTCGCAGGGTCAGAAGCAGCTTCTCACCATTGCAAGAGCAATACTTGCCGACCCGAAGATACTCATTCTTGACGAAGCGACAAGCTCGGTTGACACGAGAACGGAAATCCTCATTCAGAAGGCTATGGATAACCTTATGAAGGGCAGAACGAGCTTCATTATTGCTCACAGACTTTCGACAATACGCAACGCTGACCTTATACTCTGTATGAACAACGGTGATATTGTTGAGCAAGGCAACCACGAAGAGCTTATGGCACTCGGCGGATTTTACGCAAACCTCTACAACAGCCAGTTTGAAAAAGCAAACCAATAAAGCCACACAAAAAAGCGATGCAGACCGTTTGGTCTGCTTCGCTTTTAACTTTTATTAATTATCAGAAAATATGGTATTTAACTACAATGCCTGCAAAGACAATTGAAACAACAGAAAGAAGCTTAATAAGAATGTTGATAGACGGACCTGAGGTATCCTTGAACGGGTCGCCTATTGTGTCGCCAACGACAGCCGCCTTGTGAGCTTCACTGCCCTTGCCGCCGAGAACACCGGTTTCAATGTGCTTCTTTGCGTTATCCCACGCACCGCCTGAATTTGACATAAACACAGCCAGCAGGAAGCCGGTTGCGGTTGCACCGGCAAGCATACCTATAACGCCGTTGTAGCCGAGAATCAGACCCACAGCTACGGGAGCAGCAACAGCAACGATAGTGGGAAGAATCATTTCCTTAAGGCTTGCCTTTGCGCAAAGGTCAACACAGGAAGCGTAATCAGCCTCACCTGTACCGTCAAGCAGACCTTTAATTTCCTTGAACTGTCTGCGAACCTCAACAACAACACTTCTCGCAGCCTTGCCGACGGATTCCATTGTAAGTGAGGCAAAGATAAACGGCAGCGCTGCACCAATGAGCAGACCTGTAAGCACGGTGGGATTCATAAGGCTCATATCAATCTGAATATCCGCACCGCCTACCTCCTTGACCTTTTCGACATAGCTTGCAATAAGAGCAAGGGCTGTAAGAGCGGCTGAGCCGATTGCAAAGCCCTTACCTGTAGCGGCTGTTGTGTTACCCAAGGAATCAAGAGCATCCGTTCTTTCACGGACAGCCGGATCCATACCTGTCATTTCCGCAATACCGCCTGCGTTATCGGCTATAGGACCGTAAGCATCTGTTGCAAGGGTAATACCGAGTGTTGAAAGCATACCGACAGCGGCAACGGAAATACCGTAAAGTCCGTTTGAAGCGTTTGCAAAACCGCCTGAGAAGCCGAACGCCATCATTACACACGCAGCTACAATAATTATCGGCAGAGCGGTTGAAAGCATACCGAGGCTTATACCGCTGATTGCAATTGTTGCCGTGCCTGTAGAAGCGGTCTGCGCCAGCTTCTTGGTGGGCTTATATGTGTCGGAAGTATAGTATTCGGTTGATGCACCGATAAGAACGCCGGCAGCAAGACCAGAAAGCATCGAGAAATAAACACCGATATTCTCTTTACCGAGAATAAACCAGATTACGGGGAAAGCGAGTGCGGCAATTATAACAGCACTTGTATTTGTACCTTTGCGCAGTGCCTTGAGCAGGTTTTTCTGGTCAGTACTTTCTTTTGTGCGCACAAGATAGGTACAGAAAATTGAAACAATAACGCCGAGTGCCGAAATAAGAAGCGGCACAGCCATAGCCTTGATGTCGCTGAAAGCAACAACGCCGAGTGCAGAAGAAGAAATAATTGAGCCGACATATGATTCATAGAGGTCTGCGCCCATACCTGCAACGTCACCGACATTATCGCCGACATTATCGGCAATAACGGCAGGGTTTCTCGGGTCATCCTCGGGGATGCCTGCTTCCACCTTACCGACAAGGTCTGCTCCGACATCGGCTGCCTTGGTGAAAATACCGCCGCCGACACGGGCAAACAGAGCCATAGAGGAAGCACCCATACTGAAGGTAAGCATAGCTGAGGTAATGTCAGCAATATCAAGCTTAAACACATATTTAAGCAGAATAAACCAGATTGAAATATCAAGCAAGCCAAGGCCTACAACAGTAAAGCCCATAACAGAGCCTGCCGAAAAGGCAACGTTGAGTCCCCTGTTGAGGCTCTTGCTGCACGCCTGAGCCGTTCTTGCGTTTGAACGGGTTGCAATAGTCATACCGATGAAGCCGGACAGACCCGAGAAAAAGCCGCCCGTAATAAATGCAAAGGGCACAAACCAGGTAAGCGCACCCAAAGCCGCCATTACAACAAGCACAACAAACATACCGGCAAAGAAGATACCGACAATCTTGTACTGACGCTTAAGATATGCCGAAGCACCTGTGCGCACGAAGCCTGAAATCTGCCTCATTCTGTCCGTGCCGGGCTCAAACTTAAGCACCTTGTACGCTTTAAAGCCCGCAAAGCCCAGCGCAATAAGCGCACAGGCAAGTGTGGCCAAAGCCATAATAACATCCATTTTTATCATCCTTTCAAAATTAAAAGCATTGAATTAATAAGCCTCAAAGCTCTGTATTGTTGCAAAGCCTCTGTGCTTTTCAATTACGAGCCTGATTCTTCTTGTTCTGAAATGATATTTGAATTCGCAAAGGCGCTTTGTACCGATTACGGTATCCTCGGCAACCTTTTTCCATTTACCTTCCTGTTCAACATAAAGAGTAAATTCTTCTATCTGCTGACCGGTTTCAATGTTTTCCTTAAGTACAACACGGTCAACATCGTAATCATCACCCATATCGAGTATAAGCTCGGGTTTCTTCGTTTTGAAGCCCGAATGCCAGTAGCCCTGCTTATCGGGCAGCGCACGGGTAGCCGAATGAAGCTCGTCAAGCTGACAGTTACCCTGCATTGAAGAATCGAGCGCAAGGTTATCCTCAAAATGGAGCGAAAGCACGGCGCCGAAGGTCATTAGCGTTTCAACGTCCTTGTCGTTCATCGTACCGTCGGGCTGTGGTGCAAGACCCACCAGCATAGAGCCGTTTGCGCCGACAGAGCCTGCATAAATCTTTTCAAGCTTTGAAAGCGGCTTGATTGACAAATCCTGTGCTTTTTTATAAAACCATCCGTCACGCAAGGGAACACATACCTCTGCCGGATAAAAGATAAACTCGTCAAACTTCTTGATTTTCTTAACGCTGCCTATATCGGGCTGAGTGTAATCGGGAGTGTATTTTGACGGGATATACTCGCAGGTTTCCTCGTCAAACAGTCTGTAATGCGAGGGAACAACGCTCCACTCGCTTATACGGCACACACCCTTGTCGTTACCGCACCAGCGCACATCGGGACCGCAATTTGTGATTGCGGCATTAGGCTGAAGACGGCGGATAAGCTTAAAATAAGCCGACCAGTCATACTGCTGTACTTTACCGTTTTTGCCCTCACCCGTTGCACCGTCAAGGCGGACACAGTAGAGCTCACCGTAATTTGTAAGAAGCTCGGTGAGCAGATTCATAAAGAACTTGTCGTATTCCTTACCGCTGCCGAAGCTCTCCTCGTGCAAATCAAGCGGAGAAATGCAGATGCCGAATTTGAGCCCGTGCTTTGCACAAAGGCTGCTGATGTCGGCAACTATATCGCCCTCACCGTCCATCCACTGACAGGATTTGACGGAGTAATCCGTATACTTTGTAGGCCAGAGGCAGAAGCCGTCGTGATGCTTGACGTTGAGCACCAGTGCCTTCATACCGCTGAGCTTTGCTATTTTGACCCATTGCTCGGGCTTGTATGCTGTGGGGTTGAACAAATCAACCTCCTCAAAGCCCGTGCCGTATTCTCTGCCGCTGAAGGTGTTCATACCGAAATTGATAAGTCCGGCATATTCAACCTTCATCCAGTCAAGCTGACGCTTACTCGGCACAGCCGCAACGGCTTTTTCAAGAAAATCCTTAGCCATAAATTCGTTATGCGAAAAAAAGTTTCCGCTTCTCCTGTTCGTGTATAATAGTGAAAACAGGGCGGCAACGCCGCCCATAAAGTATTAAACAAAGTCTTTTTTCACGCTGTCGTTGACAAGCGTGGGATTGAACTCGAAGGCAGCCACATCGCCTACGGCACAGTCAATATCCGTAACATCAAGAATCAGATCCGTAAGACCGACCTTGCCGATAACGCTGACCTTTTTACCGTTTACAACAGCAGAAAGTGTCTGGTCAGAACCAAAGCGCTTAACCTTGCGAAGCAGAGAATTGACCTTATCCGAGGAATTGAAGGCAACCTCCGTTTTGCTCAGACCGTAGCCGTCGCAAACACCGAGGGGAACAACAGCCGCCCTCGTTTCACGGGTGGTTTTGTACGCTTCGCCGTAGCAGACAAAGTGGTTAGCCGGCAGAGTTTTGATTGAAATAATCTCGCACTCCATAAAGCCGACCTTTTCCAGACCGGGTGTATTCGGCACGGCAATTCTGCCAAGCAAGGCAGAGCCAAGACGCACGGCATCAAAATGATACTCGGGGTACTTCACAGCCGCCGCAGAAGAGCAGATATGCTTCTTCAAGCCCGTACAGCCTGCCGCCTCGACAGCCGCAGCCATAGTATTAAATCGGCTTACCTGCAGTTTTACAGAATCGGAGCTTGTTGAAAAAGCGTTATAGAAATGAGAATATATACCCTCAAAGCAGATGTTCTCACTTGTTTTATACGCCTTGATTATATCCTCTTCCTCACCCGGCATAAAGCCGAAACGGCCAAAGCCCGTATCGAGCATAATGTGTGCTGTTGCTTTTTTGCCGCAGTCCCCTGCCGCTTTATTGAGAAGACCTGCGGTAAAGATACTGTCAACCGTTGCTATAATATTCAGCTCAACAACCGTTTTTGCGCTTTCAGCATCAAACGGCGGTGATAGAAGCAGAATACTGCTCTCTATGCCGTTTTCACGCAGCTTAACAGCCTCATCAACACGGGAAACAGCAAGCGTAGCCGCACCGTTTTCAGTGAGGAGCTTTGCCATATTAACAAGTCCGAGACCGTAGCCGTTGCCCTTTACAACGCAGATAACCTCTGCCGTGGGACAATGGGTGCGCATTTTGTTGAGATTGGAAACAATCAGTTCTTTTTGTACAACGTATCTCAAGGCTTAATGACCCTTTCTGAGCTTCTTACGGAGTTTCTGTGCAAACTCCATTCCCTTATAAACAAGGGGGTTATAGATATAGTAGAAATCGCCTATGAATTCGGTAATTTCGGGGCAGAAGCCCTTCTTGAAGCGGTAAAGACCGTAGAGAGGATTGTTTTCGTCCAGGTCACCCGAAATACCACGGAAATCGTAAATACGGCAGCCGAGCTCAACCGACCAGCGAATCATTTCCCACTGGAGAAGATAGTTAGGCATCTTGTTGCGCTCTTCGTTGGAGGAGGCACCGTAAAGATACCACACCTTGTCGCCGCAGTGAATTGCAAGAGTGCCGGCAATTGCCTTGCCCTCGCTGTATGCCATATAAATTCTGGCATCGTCACCGTAAGCCTCAACCATACGTCTGAAATAATCGGCAGGACGGATTGAGAAATTGTCTCTCTCGCCTGTTTCAATCATAATCTTGTGGAATTCCTCTGCAGCTTCAGCGCCTTTGATAACAACCTCAACGTTGTTCTTTTTTGCAACACGCACCTTATATCGGTGGCGTGAATGGAAGGAAGCAAAAACCTCCTCCTCGGTTTTACCGTCAACATCAAGACGGATTACGAAACGGGGCTGAATGCCCTCGAAATTCTTTGAGCGTTCACCGACCTTAAAGCCGTAATCAACAGCCATTTTTTCGTACTCGGTATCATCAACCTTTGTGTCGGTATCCACCTGAAGCACGTAGCCGCCGAATTCCTTAGCTATTTTTTTTGCACCGTCCATAAGTTCGGTAAAAACTTCCCTGTCGTGCAAATCGCAGACGGGTCCACGAGGAGCATAAAGCATACTGAAAGGAATACCGCCGGGCAGACGGCGGATAATAACCGCCATTGTGCCCTTGATATTGCCGTCTTCATCACGGCAGATTATGCCTCGCCATATCCAATTATTCTTAACCTTTGCCCATGCGCTTTGCTGCATAAAATGACCCTTGGGGTGGCTTGCCACAAAGGCATCAAATTCTTTAGCCGCATCGGCCTTGATAATCTCTGTCAAAATAAAATTCCTGTCCTTTATTTATTATTCAACAGCAATTGCTGCGGGGAATGCCGTAGGCTCTGCACCCATAGCCATTGCAAGGCGGCGTGAAACTTCCTTGTTGTTTATGGCCTCGCCTTCTTCAATGAAATTGTCGCTACCGTAAACAAGCAGAGGAACGTTAGCCCCGGAGTGACTGCCGCTGTTGAACTTATACTCGCCGTTATTATATGAAATAGCGCCTGTTTCGTGGTCAGCGGTAATAACAACAAGAGTATTGCCGTCAGCCTTTGCATACTCGATTGCAGCCTTGACAGCAAGGTCAAATTCTTTAGCTGCTATCTTCATATTGGCTTCCTCATTGCTGTGTGAGTGCTTGTCTATGTGAGCGCCTTCAACCATAAGGAAGAAACCGTCCTCATCATCGTCGAGCATATCAATAGCCTTTGTAGTGAGAGCGGAAAGGCTGGGAGAATCTGCACCTGTGTCGGGTGCCCAGACGTTACCTGAGAACTGACCGAAGGAGCGTGTACCGGGCTGAACAGCCTCAAACTCTGCCGTTGTGTCGATAAGAGTCCAGCCATACTCGTTGGCGTACTCATCGTTTACAAGTCCGCTTGTTGCAGACCAGATAAGGTCAAGGTCAGATTCTTCAATCTGCTGTCTTGTGATTTCAACATCCTCGTCACGGTCGAAAATGTGAGCGGAGAAGCCGCCGGGAGTTGCGCCGTGGTTGTTGTCGGATGTAACGATACCGGTCAGCTTGCCGTAGGAGTGAGCAAGCTCACTGAGGTTCTGCGGAACATAGGCAACGGCATACTGGTCCTGCGGGAACACGCCGATTGCACCGTTGTTGGTACGAACAGCGCAGGAAAGAGCTGTTGCACCTGCCGCAGAGTCTGTAACGATATTGTTTGAAGAACGTGTCTTGGATTCGCCGTGGTAATCGGTCATAGAGAACATATATGCTTCTTCAATGCCATATTCCTGTTCCATCCAGTCGATATGATAAAAACCCATACCGTCGCCAATCATAAGGATAACGTTGTCGTAATCGCCGGGGTCAAGAACTTCGTCGGAATTAACCATTGTGTTAAAAGAAAGGTTGAGTGTAAGGAGAAGAGCAATAATTGCGGAAATGCCCTTAAACAAAAATGAACCTTTGATAAACTGAGCAAACTGTGCCATTCGATGTTCCTCCATTTTCGGAAATATTTGTGCATAAAATTATACGCTTATATTTCTATGATGTCAAGAATTATATATATAAGAAAACCTTACCGCCTTCCGCAGAATTTAGTGCAAAATGTAAAATTAGAGTTTGTCGAGTTGAACGCAGAGTGCAGAACGAAGGGTCGAATTATAATATTATCTATTAGTCATTATCTCTTATCTGTTATCTAAGCGGTATCTGAAATCATTGTGAGATAAGAGATAAAAGATAATAAATATGAGATAATAGTTGTTTCAAATCGGGTGAGGGCGGAGCCCTCCCACCGCTCTGCGTTCTAAACTCTGCACTCTGCGTTTAAACAAACTGTAATTTAGGGTGTTGTAATTTTGTTAAATTATGCTATAATAGTAGGGATTATATTTAAAATATGGTATCAGGAGGTAAAAACTATGTCAAAGAAGCCATATTACATTACCACGGCTATTGCGTACACTTCACGCAAGCCACACATCGGAAATTCCTACGAAATTGTTTTAACGGACGCTATTGCCCGTTTCAAGCGAATGCAGGGCTATGACGTTTTCTTTCAGACAGGCACAGACGAGCACGGTCAGAAGATAGAGGAATACGCAAAGGATGCAGGCGTTTCCCCCAAGGAATATGTTGACAAGGTTGCAGGCGAAATCAAGGACATCTGCGACAGACTGAACACCACCTACGACAAATTCATCCGCACAACCGATGAAGAGCACGAAAAATGCGTACAGAAGATTTTCAAGAAGCTGCTCGACCAGGGTGATGTTTACAAGAGTGAGTATGAGGGCTGGTACTGCGTGCCCTGCGAAAGCTTTTTCACCGACAGCCAGCTTGTTGACGGCAAGTGCCCAGACTGCGGCAGAGAAGTAAGAAGAGAAAAGGAAGAAGCTTACTTCTTCAGAATGAGCAAATACCAGAAGCAGCTTGAAGAATACATTGAAGCCAATCCGAATTTCATTTATCCCGAAGCACGCAAAAAGGAAATGATAAACAACTTCATCAAGCCCGGTCTTCAGGATTTGTGCATTTCCCGTTCAACCTTCAAATGGGGTATCCCCTTCCCCGGTGATGAAAAGCATGTTATTTATGTTTGGGTTGATGCTCTGTTAAACTACATCACGGGTCTCGGCTATGACCCCGACGGCAGCAGCGAGCAGTACAAAAAGTACTGGCCTGCAGACGTACACATCATCGGTAAGGATATTGTGCGTTTCCACACGATTTACTGGCCGATTATGCTCATGGCTCTCGGCGAGCCTCTGCCCAAGCAGGTTTACGGTCACCCGTGGCTGATGGTCGGTGCAGACAAGATGTCCAAATCCCGTGGCAATGTTATCTATGCAGACGACCTTGCAGACCGTTTCGGCGTTGATGCGGTAAGGTATTATCTGCTTGCCGAAATGCCTCACGCTGCTGACGGCTCACTGACCTATGAAACACTTATTGAGCGCTACAATTCCGACCTTGCAAACACACTCGGCAACCTTGTAAACCGCAGTGTTGCAATGGTCAAGAAATATTTTGACGGTGTGCTCCCCGCACCGACAGCACCCGAAGCACTTGACGAAGAGCTCAAAGCTGTTGCACTCGAATCTGTTGCAAAGTGTGCAAAGAAGATGGACAGCTTCTGCATAGCTGATGCTGTTAACGAGGTTATGGCAGTTGCAAAGCGCTCCAACAAGTATATTGACGAAACAATGCCCTGGGCACTTGCAAAGGACGAAGCAAAGAAAGAGCGCCTTGGCACGGTTATGTATAACCTGATTGAGAGCATCCGCTTTATTGCAGTTGGACTCAAGCCCTTTATGCCCGAAACAGCAGAAAAGATTCTCGCACAGATTGGCTGCAGCATTGACAGCTACGAGAGCCTTGAATCCTTCGGCGCAACACCGGCAGGTACAGTTATGGGCGAGGCTGCTCCCCTCTTCAGCAGAATTGATACGGAAAAGCTGCTTGCCGAAATCGAGTCTGAAAACGCCGCAAAGGCAGCCGCCGAAGAAGAAAAGAAGCCCGCTTTTGAAGAAATGGAGCCCATTGCAATTGACGATTTTGCAAAGGTTGATTTAAGAGTGGCAAAGGTTGTTGACTGCAAGCCCGTAAAGCGTGCAAAGAAGCTGCTTGAGCTAACCCTCGATGACGGCACAGGCACACCCCGTACGGTTGCAAGCGGTATTGCGCTTTACTACAAGCCCGAAGACCTTATAGGCCACAATGTAATTGTTGTTGCCAACCTTAAGCCTGCCACACTCTGCGGTGTTGAAAGTAGAGGTATGATTCTTGCAGGCGGTGAGGACGACGTAAAGGTTGTATTTGTTGATTACCTTGAGCCCGGCGCAAAAATCAGATGATGTACGAAAACATTTTTGATACCCACGCTCATTACGATGATGACAGCTTTGATGAAGACCGTTTTAAGCTGCTTGACGAAATGTTTGAAAGCGGTGTGAGCGGTATCATCAACTGCGGTTGTACGGTTGAAAGCAGCAAAAAGAGCATAGAATTTGCCGAAAAATACGACAAAATCTATGCGGCTGTAGGTATTCATCCGCAGAATGCGGCAGAAGAAAAAGAGGATGCAATTGAGCAGATTGAAATACTGGCAAGTCACAAAAGAGTTGTTGCAATAGGCGAAATCGGACTTGATTACCACTACGATTACACGCCAAAAGAAATGCAGCTTGAATGGTTTGAAAAGCAGATTCTTCTGGCAAAAAAGCTTGATTTACCTGTAATTGTGCACGACAGAGAGGCTCACGCAGACTGCCTTGAACTGATTTTAAAGCACAGACCCCGTGGTGTAATGCATTGCTTTTCGGGAAGTGTCGAAACCGCAAAGCAGTTAACCGATATTGGCTTTTATATCGGTCTAGGCGGAAGCGTAACCTTCAAAAACGCACGAAAACCGCAGGAGGTCGCCGCAAGCCTTGATATTTCCAAGCTTCTGCTTGAAACGGACTGCCCGTATATGACACCCGTTCCCTTCAGAGGAAGGCGCAACAACTCTGCACTCATAGCCCACACGGCAGAAAAGATTGCTGAACTGCGAGGCACTTCGGCACAGGAAATAATCGACACAGCAACACTTAACGCAAAAGAACTGTTCCACATCAAATAAAAATCTACAAAAGAACACCAGGCTCAGGAGAAAATACTCTTGAGCCTGGTTTATTGTTATTCGTTTAATTAACCGAAAATTGTTGCGATAAGGTCAAGGGGAAGGATGCTGAGAAGGAAGCGGACGGGAACATCACAGATGATTGTTGCGATTTTGCCCCAATCAAAGAATGCGCCCACAGGTGTTGCTTCGGGTGCACCGTCATACTCAAGAGTAAATGCCTGAGTATACATAACACCGCCTTCGCCATAAGCCTCTGCTCTGACATAGCTGCCGATTTCGTCTGAATAATCGTCAAGGTCGATTGTATTGCCGACATGGATAACCTTGCCGTTGGCAATCCAATGAACTATGAGTGCATTTTCTGCTGTGAGAGCAATTGTATCCTCTGCCTCGTCAACAACAACGTTTGTGAAAAGCGGAGATTCGGCAGTTTCGGGTGCTTCATATTTCTGACCCTCTTCGCCGTTTGCCATTTCAATCTTGCTCTGCTCAATAATTGTATTGAGCTTTTCAATCATGGCTGCCGCTGCAGAATTGTCGGAAGCAACAAGCTCGTCACGAAGAGTTACAAGCTCATTGAAATTACCAACATACTTGCTTGCTGCAAAGAATTCACCCTTTGACATATTGGCTTTAAGATTAGCTGAAGTGTTCTCGGGCATATAGTGCATTGTGTAGCCGGAGTAAACAATGCCGAGGTTATGGGCGTCCGTTGTGGCAATAGCAAAGACATTTCTGCCATGAGGAACAAGGTCTGTCAGAAGAATATCCCAGAGCTTTCTGTCGTGGCGAGTTCTGCCGTCACCCTTGCTGTTAATGTCGATACCAAGGCAGGAATCGTAATTGAGAAGAATGTTTTCAAACTTCTTGATTTTGTAGCTGTAGCTTGCGTTGTCCTTATTGTAAGCGTCTTCCGTGTAAATTTCGTCACGAGCGTTGGTGTATTCGCCCGGGTGATTTATAACGGAAAGACCGCCCTTTTCATCAACAGCCTTTATAACGCTTTCATAGTCGCTGGTTCCGCCTAATCTGCCGTTACCGTAATCAACAAACCAAGTATTAACGTGAGCATTATTAAAGGAAGTACCGTTCTGCTCGTTGCCAAACGGAACGGAAATCATTTTATGGCCGCCTTCCTGTGAATAATACTCATCGCCAGCCTCGGAAACCTCGACCTTATAAGCCTTGCCGTTTTCGGCTGTACCGGTTTCAGAGAGAACCTCACCGCCGACAACACCGTTCTTGATAAGTCCGAGCACCTTCATTGCAGGCACATAATCGTGGCTCATATAACCGTAAGAAACTGTGCTGTGGTCGGTTCTTGCGTAAATATCGAAGCCGAGCTCGTAATGTCTTTCTGTCATCTGGGGCAAGGAATCGTGACCGTCGCTGAAAGTGGTGTGGCTGTGAAGATCACCCTTGTAAACATTGTACGTTGCAAAATCAACACCTGCATAAGGGTTGGTGATTTTATAATCCACATCGCCTGCAGCAAGTGAGAGCGGAGCCATTGTGGCAAGCATAGTTGCGCTGACAGCCGCACAGAAGAATTTTTTGCCAAAGTTCTTAATTTTCATCGGAACGCCTCCTGATATTTTATTAATAATTGATAATTATTTTATCACTTTTGAAATATTTGTCAACTTTTTTATTTCACCTGTTCTGCTGAATATTTCATTGCCACATCGAGCAGAAATGAATAAAACGGTTTAAAGGAAGCATAAATAGGGCTTATTTTTTCGATAAAGGCGCTGTCACCGAGCTCATTCAGATTCGGGAAGTAATATGAAAAGAATATACTCTTCACATTATAATAAGGCTCAAGCACTGCCATCGGGCAACCGGGTTTTGCTTTTTTGTAATAATCGCCGCCGAAAACAGCTCCGCTTCTTTCGGCGAGGATAACCGCATCGTAAAAATCGTCGGGACGGGCTGCTATCTCCTCACGGTAAAGCTCCATAAACCTCGGCGGTGCATAGTAAGTGCCTATACCGCCCGAGTAGCCGTTTTGCGCTACCTCAAACCACATACAAGGAAAATACGGCAAGGCACGCTTATCACGCATAAACATAGCCCAGAGATTTTCCCTGTAAAGGCTCTTATCCTTGGTAAATCGGGTGTCACGCCTGACTCTTGACACCATTTTCGTGGGCACGATAGGTATTTCGTCGTCAATCTCCCCTATTGTGTCGGCAAGAGCACAGATGACCTGCTGCATCGGGATTGTGATACCCTCTTTGATTTGTTTTTTGTGCTCCTCGTAAAACTCTCTGCTGTTTCGGAAGCGGTTTTCGCTGAGCAGCATCAGCGTTTCGGGGGTTATGCCGTTATATTTATATTCACTCATCCGAGTAAGCCTCTCTTATAAATTTCCTGTGCGGCAAGCATTACGCCGATTTTGCCGCTGTCAAAATTGAGCGAGCCCTGCATCCACACGGCAAACGGCTCACGAAGCGGAGCATCCGACGAAAGCTCTATTGAAGAGCCGCCCGTAAATGCACCGGCTGACATAATAACCTGACTGTCGTAGCCCGGCATATCCCACGGCTCGGGGCTGACGTTGGAGTCAATCGGTGCACCCTTTTGCATACCCTGGCAGAAAGCAATGAGGGTTTCGGGGTTGCGGAGCTTCAGTGCCTGAATGATGTCGACACGTTTTTCGTTTGAAGCAGGTGTAGTTTCATAGCCAAGCTGTTCAAATAAACTTGCGGCAAAGACAGCGGTTTTGAGTGCTTCGCCGACAATATGAGGAGCATTGAAAAGGCCCATAAACATACTTCTCGTCTGACCAAGCGAAGGTCCGACCTCTCTGCCCAGACCCGGCACAGTCATACGGTAGGCGCATTTTTCGACAAGGTCTGCCCTGCCCGAAATATAGCCGCCGCACTTGGCAATACCGCCGCCGGGATTTTTGATAAGCGAGCCTGCGATTACGTCTGCGCCGTGTGAAATCGGCTCTGTACGCTCAACAAACTCACCGTAGCAGTTATCTACCATTATCACCGCATCGCTCTTATTTTTGACGATTTTGGCTATTTTTTCTATATCCTCAACACCGAGGCTGGGTCTTAACGAATAGCCCCTTGAACGCTGGATATAGACCATTGCAATTCTTTCATTGAGGGCTTTTTCAATGCCCTCATAGTCAACCGTGCCGTCGGGCAGTAAATCGACCTGCTTATATGTAACGCCGAAATCCTTGAGCGAGCCCATACCGCTGCCCGAAAGACCGATTACGGAATGAATCGTGTCGTAGGGTGTACCCGTAACACAGAGCATTGTGTCACCGGGACGGAGCATACCGAAAAGAGCTATACCGAGAGTATGCGTGCCACAAGTCATACTGTGGCGGATAAGTGAATCCTCAGCACCTAAGCTGTCGGAAAGCACCTGGTCAAGCACATCTCTGCCCCTGTCGCCGTAGCCGTAACCCGTTGATTCGGTGAAATGGCTTTCGTTCACGCTGTTTTTAACAAAGGCAGCAAGCACCTTTTCCTGATTATATGCCCTTACGGCATCAATTTCGGCAAAGGAAGCAGAAGCTGCATCCATTGCTTCTTGAGATGCACGGGCTATTGTATCATCAACTTTAAAAAAACTGTTCATCTTAAAAATACCTACTTAAATTTATGCTTTAACCTCTGCCCAAACATCAACACTCTTAAACCCTAAGTTTTGATAAAAGCCATTGAGGTAAGGCAGACAACGAAGATACACTGTTTTTTCGCCGAATGAATTTATAAGGCTCTTTGCCAAGCCCTGTTTTCTGTAATCCTTATGGGTTGCAACCGCACCGAGCAAGGCTCTGTCGCCGTCAATATGAAGAAGGGACGCTGTTGAAATAATCTTACCGTCTTTTCTTATAAAGCGCATTTCGGCAGTGCCCTTGTTTATTCTGTGGCTTATGTCGGCAAACCACTCATCAAACTCACCCTTGATTTCAAGCAGCTCAAAAAGCTCTTTGTAATCGGCTTTCTTTTCGGGCTTTTCGTATTCGCATTCTGCTGCTTCAACAGGCTCTCTGCGCCACACCTGACCGCAGGCACAGGCAAAAAGCTCAAGGCTTACAACATCCCTTGCACGGCAGAGAATATTGGTATAGCCTATTGTTTTGATAAATTCGGCAAGCTCCTCATAATCTGCACGCAGTGTTGACCAGAGGACGATTTCACCGCCGTGTGAGCATATACCTGCCGTCATTTCATCGCCGACAATCTGCATCCAGCTTCGGCAAATATCGAGCTCGGGCGGATAGGCAGTGACAAGGGAAGCAACGGTAAGACCGAAGCTGTCCGTTGAAAACTCACGGAGAAGCTCTGCTTCTTCCAAATTTTCTATCATTTTAAGCATTGGCAAATTCCTCCGCAATTGCTGTTACAGCCTTTTTCATTTCCGCAATATCGTCCTTATGAATAACACACGAGGGTGAGTGGAGATAGCGTGTTGCAAAAGAAACGGTGAGCGTTTTTACGCCGCCACGGTTTGTCTTGATGCTTCTTGCATCGTTACCGCCTGCAACAACGGTTTTTGTCTGAATTTTAAAATTCCTCTCTTTTGCAAGCTCATTGGCTCTTTTATAAAGCTCGGGTGAATAGACAGTACCTGCATCCATAAAGGGTACAACCGCACCCGACCCAAGCTTGCACACCTGCTTTTCACCGCTGACACCCGAAATATCGGCGGCGGTTGTGGTTTCGACAACCACAGCGTAATCGGGCTCAACAGCAAAGGCAGCACTGCCTGCGCCTCTGCAGCCTACTTCTTCTTGCACAGTGAAGGCAAAATACGTGTCATACTCAACACCGCTGATTATCATATCAAGCAAAACGGCACAGCCTGCTCTGTCGTCAAGCGCCTTGCCCTTGAGCATTGAGCCGAATTCAACCGTTTCGCTGTCGAAAACTACTTTATCGCCGGGAGAAACAAGACCTTCAAGCTCCTTGTCGCTTTCGGCGCCGACATCGATATAAAGCTCGTCCGCCTTCTTGGGGTACTTCTGCTCATCATCAGCCCTGCGAAGGTGGATAGGCGTTACACCTATAACACCCGTAAGCTCTTTTTCGCCTACCTTAACACGTCTGCCGAGCTGCACAGCGGTTTCAATACCGCCGACGTTGGCAAACTTGATAAAACCGTCAGAATTGATGTAGGTGACTATCATACCTACTTCATCCATATGTGCGGCAAGCATAACCTTGTTTTTGGCTCTTTTTTTACCCTTGACAAAAACAATGAGGTTTCCCATTGCGTCAACGGAGTATTCCGCCGTTTCGGGAAGGCGTGAAATTATATAATCTCTCACAACATCCTCTCTGCCCGAAATACCGTTCAAAGAGGACAGTTCTTTAATCATTTCAAGCATTTTGATTGCCCTCCCTTGCGAGTATATATGCCGCCATAAGCTGAGCTGTGCTTTCGACATCTCTCAAATCAACAACCTCAGACTGGGTGTGCATATTGCGCTGTGGTATTGAGAGCAGAGCCATTTTTGTGCCCCTGCCTGCAGTTACCATATCATCGGCATTTGTGCCCGTGGAAGAGCCCATAACCTCAACCTGGTAAGCAATACCCTTTTCCTTTGCCAGAGCTTCCAGCTTTCGTGATAACTCGAAATTAAGCGAAGGTGCATAGCCAATCATTGTGCCCTTGCCAAGCTCGGCACGCACGCTTTCCTTTATACCCGGTGCTTTTGCGAAGCTGACGTCAACAGCAATGGCTTCGTCGGGCTGTGCATTGAAGCTGCCCGATTTTGCCGCCGCGCTTCCCGTTTCCTCGCAAGAGGAAAACATTACGGCTATCGGCAGGTCTTTGACCTTTTCGCCTAAAATTTCAAGACAGCGCAGAATTGCGGCAACACCGCTTCTGTCATCAAGCGCAGCACCGCACACACGCTCACCAAGCATTCTCTTAATATCGCCGCGCATAGTAATTCTGTCGCCTATGCTGATTGTTTTTTCGGCCTCTTCCTTGGACATACCTGTGTCAATTGCTATATCGGCAATTTCGGGTGCCTTACCGTCCGACCCCTTTGAAAGGTGAGGCGGAGTTGAAATAATAACGCCGTAAGCATCCTCTTTGCCGTGAATTGTGACCTCTGCCGCTGCAAGAACAATCGGGTCTATACCGCCTACCCTTGCAACCTTGATAAAGCCCTTTTCATCAATTGCGGTAACGGCAAAGCCGATACGGTCAAGGTGGGCATCAAGCAGGATTTTACTGCCCGAAACACCTGTATCGCCCGTTACGTTTCCGAGAGCATCAACTTTTACGGGCATATATTTGCCAAGATACTCTGCTGCAACCTTTGCGGCGGCTGTTTCGTCGCCCGAGGTGCCGTTTGCCTCGCACAAGGCTTTTAGTATATCAAAAAGTTCCATAGTTTTTCTCCTGATAAAAACGATAAAAAGGGCGGATTTTCCGCCCAAAAATTCAGATTACGTTTATGCCGCCGACAGGTCTGATTGAAAGAACATAGCAGCTCTTTTCGCCGAAAACAAGCTCCATTCTGCGCTTGAATTCATTAAGCATATCAACGGGAACGAAGGCCTGGATTGTGCCTGCAAAGCCGCCGCCGTGAACACGCCACGCACCTTTACCGTCAAGAAGCTCTTCGCAAAGGCACAAACCGAGTGAAACGGGCTGTGCAAGCGGATCCTTTACGGAATAGACGTTCTGGTTATACATATAGGAGGACTGACCGCTCTTGACAACCAGCTTCTTGAACTCGCCGAACTGCTTGGCTTCAAGAGCCTTAACCTGCTCGTCAACACGTCTGTTCTCGCTGAAGAAGTGCTTTGCACGAAGAATTGCTCTGTCGCCAACAACATCTCTTACAAGGTCGATTGAGTTGTAAAACTGTGCCTCGTCAACCTCACGCAGAACATCGTGACCCAGACGCTGTGCTACACTTATCATTTCATTTTTTACCGCCGCATATTCATCGGTAAGATTAGAATGGCTGCCGCCTGTGTTAACTATGCACAGAGCGTGAGCGCAAGAGTCAAAATCAAACTTGACGGGCTTGATGTAGGGCTTTGTCGGGTCTCTGAAATCCATAAACACGAAACCGCCTACAGAGCAGGTCATCTGGTCAAGCAGACCGCAGGGCTTTCCGAAGAATTCGTTTTCGGCGTACTGGGCAATCTGTGCTATTTCAACGGGGGTAACCTTGCCGTCGTTATAAAGGTGGTTGAGGATAGTGCCGACAAGCACCTCAAAAGCGGCGGAAGAGGAAAGACCCGAGCCGGAAAGGACATCGTTTGCCGTTGCAGCATCAAAGCCACCTATTTCGTAGCCACGCTGTACAAAGCCTGCACAGACACCACGGATGAGTGCCTTGGACTTTGAATACTCTGCCTTGTTGGGATTAAGGTCGGTTATATCAACCATATCCATATCATAGCCTTCGGATTTAAGGCGGATAACATCCTTGTTATTCTTTGCAGCTACTGCTATTGCATCAAGATTGATAGCGGCTGCAAGCACCTTGCCGTGGTTGTGGTCTGTGTGGTTACCGCAGACCTCACTTCTGCCTGGTGCGGAGAAAATGCCTACTTCGCCTGCTGTGCCGTAAAGCTCGCCATAGGCATTGAGCACACGCAGATAGCGTTCCTTCTGTGCAGGTGCTGCCGCACCGTAAAGATTGGTAAGGGCTGAATCAAAATCAACACCGGTAAGACCTTTTTTTACCGTATCAAAGCTGAACATAATATATCATCCTTTCAGTTTTTCTCAAGATAATTTATAAGAGCGTTTACGCCGAGCACCGTTACGCCCGAAATAATAAGCAGAACGATAATCGGAACAAAGAATTTTACAGACAACGGGTCAAAAACATAGACACCGATGAAGGTGTAGGAAAGAAGTTTGGGTGCATAGCCAAGCATTGAAATAATTGCAAATTTTTTATAATCAAACTTCATTGAGCCGTAAATCTGGCTGATGGTGTTTATCGGGAAAGTGGGTATAAGCCTGAAAACGAACAGCAGCCACGCTTTGCCCTTGCCACGGTAACGGAAGAGTTTGCGAAAAACCTCGTTCTTTGCAAGTATTCCCATTGCCCTGCCGCCGGTATAATTTCTGCCGACCTTGTATTTTACGGTGAACATAAAGAACATTCCCGCAGCATTGACAATAAGAGCAGGTACGGTCGGGAAAACCATACCGGTAAGAACACACACCGCCGAAACGGGAACAACAGGCACGAAGCACTTTATTGCATAGATAGCGAGAATTATGAGAACTATGTAGCTTTCCGTACCGATAGAGAGAATTGCCATATCGAGCTTATAGAGCATTTCCTCGTATCCGGCATACCAGCGCTGTATTTCCTCACTTGTGGAAATAACACAAAGAGCAATAAAGACTGCCGCCAGGATGAGCAGACCGAAGCCTGCAAAATTCATATATGAATTGCGCTTAGACACCTTTTCCAAGCAGAGCCTCACCGCCCTTTCAAAAACATTTGCAAATTCGGGACATATACTGTATAATTATATATAATTTTTATTGCAAGGTCAACCGATACGGAGGAATTTTTTATATGAAAGCTGTTATTTTGGACGGATTTACAACAAATCCAGGTGATTTGAGCTGGAATTGGCTCGAGGAAAAATGCGAGCTGACGGTTTACGACAGAACTCCCGCCGAAAAAATTGTTGAGCGCTGCGAGGGCTGCGACATTGTTATTACAAACAAAACGCCGCTTACAAAAGAAACGCTGGCACAGCTTCCCGAGTGCAGGTTTATTGCACTTTTAAGCACCGGCTATAACGTTGTTGACTGCAAATATGCGGCAACACGGGGTATTCCCGTTTCAAACATACCCACCTACAGTACGGCTGCCGTTGCACAGCTCACCTTTGCGCTTATTCTTGAGCTGACAAACAGCGTTGCGCTACACAATACCGCCGTCAAAAACGGTGAATGGACTTCCTGTGCGGATTTCTGCTTCTGGAAAACGCCCTTGCAGGAGCTTTTCGGCAAGACGATTGGTATAATCGGCTTTGGCAAAATCGGTCAGGCAGTTACTAACATCGCACACGCTTTCGGAATGAAGGTTGTTGCCTACACAGCCAACCCCGACAAGTATAAGGACACTCAAAACGTTGAGTTTGCGTCACTTGACACACTTTTGGAAAAAAGTGATATTGTAAGCCTTCACTGTCCGCTGACAGATAAAACCCAAGGCATGGTAAACGCAGATTTTCTCGGCAAAATGAAGAAAACAGCATATCTGATTAACACCTCCCGTGGCCCTGTGCTTGACGAAGAGGCTGTTGCAAAGGCACTTAAAGCCGGCGATATTGCAGGCGCAGGTGTTGACGTGCTTTCGACCGAGCCGCCTAAAGCTGACAATCCCCTGCTCGGCCGCGAAAACTGCATTATCACACCGCACATAGCCTGGGCAGGCTTTGAAACGAGAGAAAGACTGCTCGGCGTACTGAAAGAAAATATCTTTGCCTTCCTTGACGGCAAACCGATAAACACGGTAAATATGTAATTCTATGCTAAAGACCATCGGCTGTAAAAAACCGATGGTCTTTGTTATTATCTGATTCTATTTTTTACACTTGGCACAGGACTTGCAGTCCGCAGGCGGCGGGTCGTTGGTAATGTCAAAAACTGCAAGACGGAGCTGCTTTATTTCGAGCTTGCGGGCAACTATATCGACATAGCTCTTTTCTTCTACCTGCGTACCGTCTGCGTATTCACGTGCAGTTATCGGGCAGCGGAAGATTTTACCCTCAACAAAAATTGTGTGAGTATTTTTGCGGTATGTACATTCTTCGCCGATTTCACGCACTTCAAAATTGACCTCACGCTCGGTAAAAAGCTGTTCCAGCTCGGCCGCAACAGGGCTTTTTGAGTCAATAACAGCCGTCATACCCGGGTTGCGAAGAACATCAATCTGCTCACCCTCGGGGATTGTATCGCCCGAGCAGACAATGTCAATACGCCTGATTTTGGGCAGACGGAGCATCAGCTTAACCGCTTTTATAAAATCGGGATAAGCAAAAACATCGTAACCGATAAAGCGCAGCTTTTCCATAAAGTAGTTGAGCTCATAGAAAACCTGCAGAGTATATTCAAGGTTTTCGTAGTTTGCGTTGTAGCCGCCCTTTGTGTTGAGAAGAACGTCGGTACATTCGGGGGTGAGGTTCTGGATATTGTAAAGCTCGCTGTTGGCAAGTATGCTTATCCAAAGACCAGGATAGCGCAGAATATTAATCTGCTTGAACGCTTCGGGCAGCTTTGCATACTGCGCCGAATAGCAACGGTTAATTATATACTTTTTTCTTTCTTTGTTGGTCATATCGTAGTGTTCCTTTATGTGAATGATTTATAAAGCTCAAGGGATTTATACCTGCGCTGTGTTGTTGCAAGAAGATACCTTTCCGAAATATCCGCAAGAGCTTTCAGCCCCGAATTTGATAACGTAAACGAAAAAATCTTCTGCGGGTCGGAAAGACAGATATGCCGCAGCGCAGTAACAACGCCGACAGTCAGCTCAATTGCATGAACGGGACGCTTGCATTCCGAACAGAAAAGCTGTGAATTTTCCGTGTCGAAAAACATAGTATCGTCCGCATATTTTCCGCAGACCTCACACCCCACAAGAGCAGGCATATAGCCCGTAAGGCTGAGCAGCCGCATTTCAAAAACAGCCTTTAGCTGGTGCACGGGAAGGCGGTTATTGGCAAGCATATAAAGAGTGTTGAGGGCTAAAGACAGTATTTCGGCACAGTCCGTACCCTCCGATGCAAGCTCACAGATGAGCTCGCAGAAGTACATAGCAAGCGAGGTACGGGCAAAATCGCTCCTGACACCGAAAAAAACCTCAATCGGCTCTGCCTCATCAATTGTATATGTATCCCTGTTCATATAAATTGAAAAACGGGAGTAGCCCAGAAGCTGTGTTGCGGAGAGCGAACGGCTTTTAATGCTCCTCGCTCCCCTTACAAACGCCTTGATAACGCCCATATCACGGGTCAGCACGGTGACGAGGCGGTCTGCCTCACCCGTCTGCATTTCCCTTATTATCAAACCGTCCGTATTCAGCCTCATTGGCTATCTCCTTGTATTTCAGATAATCGTTAATTTTACCGCTTCTGGCAAAAGCCTTCCACGCATCAATAATATCCACTTTTGACCGCTCCCTTCGTTTTTATTTTGCGGGGAGCTTTTCACATTATTTGTGGAAAATTAATCAAGTCCGAAATTGTGAATCAGACCTTCTCTGTTGCGCCAGTCCTCTTTTACCTTGACCCAGCACTTGAGGTTAACCTTGCAGTCGAAAAAGCGCTCCATATCCTCACGGGCACGGGTTGAAACACGCTTGAGCATTGCTCCGCCCTTGCCGATGATAATACCCTTATGGCTCTCTTTTTCGCAGTAGATTATTGCGTCTATATCAATGATTTCAGCATCGTCACGCTCACGCATTTTTTCAATGCTGACCGCAGTGCCGTGGGGAATTTCCTTGTCGAGATTGCGAAGCAGCTTTTCTCTTATCATTTCAGCGGCAAGCACTCTTTCGGGCTGGTCGGTCAGAGTGTCTTCGGGGAAGAAATGATAACCCGGCTCGGCAAGCTTTTTGAGTTCATCAAGCAGCTCCTTCATATTGTCGCCCTTGACTGCGGAAACGGGAACAACCGCCTCGAAATCGTAAAGCCTTGAAAACATAAGTATTCTCTGCATAAGCTGTTCTTTTTCGGGGATTGTGTCAACCTTATTTATAGCAAGAATTACCCTTGCCTTAAGCTGTGAAAACTTTTTGATAAGCTCTTCCTCAGTTGAGCGCAGTTCACCCTCGGGCTCAACGACGAAAAGGCAGGCATCGACACCCGAAATGCTCTCGTCAACAGCCTTAATCATTTTTTCACCGAGCTTGGTTTTCGGGCGGTGAAAGCCCGGTGTATCGGTAAAGACAAGCTGGGTTTCATCCTCAGTCAGCACACCCATAATACGGGTGCGTGTTGTCTGGGGTTTATCGGAAACTATTGCGATTTTTTCGCCTAAAAGACGGTTGAGAATTGAAGACTTGCCGACATTCGGACAGCCGACAATCGCAATAAAAGCGGTTTTTTCGTTGTTCATAATTTCATTTTCTCCTGAAAACTTTCAAGTATCTTTTGGGGTCGATAAACATAAAGCAGATTGCAATAACAAAACTTAATATAAACAATACAAGGCTTACGGGATTAGCCGCATAATAGGCAAAAAGTGCCTTGAAAGCCTCGGGCTGATAGAGAATTATTATTCCTGTAACAACGGCGAAAATTGCCGCAGCAAGCACGGCGCCTGCCGCAGTATCCTTTGCAATGCGTGCCGTTTCGCTTCTTTCACCTTTTGAAGCGGTATCAACCGCTCTTTCAACGGCGGTGTTTATATATTCGGCAACAATTACCAACGCCGCCGCAACGGCAAGAATTGCCGCCTGAGTACGGGTGACAACAAAGAAATCGTACCGCACAAGAAAGAACACCATATAAGCAAGGCAGCAAAAGTGCACACGCATATTCCTCTCGTTTATAAGGCAGTAGCCCAGTCCACGAAAGGCATAAACAAAGCTCTTAAGAAAAGATGCCATAATCAATTATTCCTCATCGTCACCCAGATAATAACTGCTCGTTCTATGTAAGCCGAGTTTTGTGAGGACTTCTTCCTCTTTCTCACGCATTCTTACACGCTCAAGACCTCCGTTTACGTGGTCATAGCCGAGAAGGTGGAGCATTGAATGAACGGTGAGGAAAGCAACTTCACGCTGCAAGGTGTGCTCATAAGCGTGAGCCTGTGCAACGGCGTGTTCAAGGGAAATTACGATATCGCCCAGCAGCTTTGCACCCGTTTCGGGGTTTATATCGTAAACGCCGTTCTCACCAAGCGGGAAGGAAAGCACATCCGTTGAAGAATCAACGTTTCTGAACTGCTTGTTAAGCTCGTGAATGCGCTCATCATCAACAAAGGTTACGCTGATTTCGGCTGAGCCCTCAAAATTTTCGCTGACAAGCACGGCAGTACAGCTTCTTCTGACAAGAAGCCTTAATCCGGTGGGAACCTTTACCTTCGCCTGCTCATCGGTAATAATGACCTTAATCTTATCTTTCATTTAAAGCAACCCCTTTCAGTTCTTCTTTCTTTCCTCGTATTTTGCATAAGCCTTGACGATATCCTGAACAAGCCTGTGGCGAACAACATCCTTATCGTTAAAGGTTACGTTCTCAATATCCTCGACATTTTTGAGTATCTTAATTACTTCGACAAGACCTGAGCGCTTACCGTCGGGCAGGTCTATCTGTGTAACGTCACCCGTGATAACCATTTTTGAGTTAAAGCCCAGACGGGTAAGGAACATTTTCATCTGCTCGGGTGTAGTGTTCTGCGCTTCGTCAAGAATTACAAAGCTGTCGTCAAGCGTTCTGCCTCGCATATAGGCAAGAGGCGCAACCTCGATACTGCCACGCTCCTGATATTTCTGGAAGTTTTCCGCACCGAGCATATCGAAAAGCGCATCGTAAAGCGGACGGAGATACGGGTCAACCTTCTGCTGTAAATCACCGGGCAGGAAGCCGAGCTTTTCGCCTGCCTCAACGGCAGGTCTTGTAAGAATTATGCGGTTGACCTCCTTTGCACGGAAGGCATTCACCGCCATTGCAACCGCCAGGTAGGTTTTACCCGTACCAGCCGGACCGATACCGAATACAATGGTATTATCCTTAATGGCTTCGATATATTTTTTCTGTCCGAGTGTTTTGGGCTTGACGGGCTTACCTCTTGAGGTGATGCAGACACAGTCGTTGCCCATAGTTGCAATCTGCCCTTCGTTGCCTTCGCCAACAAGCGTCATAACATAGCGCACATTCTGCTCGGTCAGCGCTTCACCTTTATTGATAAGGGAAAGCAGACCGTTAATTGCACGCACGGCTTTTGCAACGCCCTCTGCCTCACCCGTTATTTTGAGGTCAGAGCCTCTTGAAACAACGGCAACGGAATACTCCTTTTCTATATTCCGAATATTTTCATCGAAGCTGCCGAAAAGACTTACAGCGTGCTCCATTCTGTCGATATTTATTGTCTGCTCAAACAAATGCAGGTCTCCTTTAAATTCTTTCGAGTAATTATTTTAGTACATTGTCACATAATTATAACATAATTTTGTGAAATGTCACTACTTTTTTGAAAGAAAAATTACTTTTTTACAATTATTCTTTCCTATTGACTTACATATATAAAAGTTGTAAATTTATATATGTAATTTTTTATAAGGAGTAATATGTCCGATGGCTTATTTCAGACCGTTCAATGCGGTTCGTCCCACAAAAGAATTTGCAGACAAGGTTGCTGCTTTGCCCTATGACGTTATGAACAGTGTTGAGGCAAAGAAAATGGTTGAAGGAAACCCCTATTCCTTCCTTCACGTTGACAAGGCAGAGATTGATTTGCCCGAAGGCACCTATCTTTACGACAAGGCTGTTTACGCAAAGGCAAAGGAAAACCTTGACAAGCTCGTTTCCGACGGTATATGCAAGAAAGACTCTGTCCCCTGCTTTTTTATTTACAGACAGATAATGAACGGCAGAAGCCAGACGGGTCTTGTCGGCTGTGCCTCCATTGACGACTATATTAACAACAACATAAAAAAACACGAGCTGACACGAGCTGACAAGGAGCAGGACAGAATCAACCATGTCGACACCTGCAACGCCAACACGGGCCCGATTTTCCTCACCTATAAAAACAGCGATGTAATAAAGAACGCTGTTGAAGAATGGCAGAAAAGCCACGAGCCCGAATACGATTTTGTTTCCGACGGCGTTCAGCAGACGGTATGGGCTGTTGACGACAGCAGGGTTAACGCAGTAATAGCAGAAGGCTTTGACAAGATTGACAGCCTTTATATTGCAGACGGCCACCACCGCTGTGCCTCCGCAGTAAGAGTCGGCCTTATGAGAAGAGAAGCTAACCCCGGCTACACGGGCGAAGAGGAATTCAACCGCTTCCTTGCCGTTTGCTTCCCTGCCGATGAGCTTGAAATTATGGACTACAACCGTGTAATGCGTAACACAAACGGTATGAGCCGTGACCAGCTGCTCACCGCAATCAGCACATATTTCAGCTTTGAGCCCGCAAAGGTTTCGCCCTACAAGCCCGAGGAAAAGCACACCTTCGGTCTTTATATTGAAGGCAGATGGTATAAGCTCACCGCAAAGAAAGGCACATTTGACCTCAACGACCCGATAGCACAGCTTGATGTTTCAATTCTGCAGAATAACTTTATCGCTCCCGTGCTCGGCATTGAAGACCCGAGAACAGACAAGCGAATTGATTTCGTAGGCGGCATCAGAGGTCTTGAAGAGCTAGAAAGACGGGCAAACAGCGATATGAAGATAGCTGTTTCGATGTATCCCACCACACTTGAAGACCTTATGGCAATTGCCGACGCAGGGCTTATCATGCCCCCGAAGTCCACCTGGTTTGAGCCCAAGCTCCTGAGCGGTTTATTTATCCACGAACTCTCATAATCTAATTTTGAAAAGGTAAAATAAAATGTTTGTTGATATTGCAAAAATCAAAATAAAAGCCGGTAAGGGCGGCGACGGCTGTGTTGCCTTCCACCGTGAAAAATTCGTTGCTTCCGGCGGCCCCGACGGCGGTGACGGCGGCAAGGGCGGCGACATAGTTTTTCAGGTTGACACCAATCTTTCAACTCTTGCCGATTTCCGCTACAAAAGAAAATACACCGCACAAAGCGGCGGCAACGGACAGAGCGGAAGAAAGAACGGAAAGAAGGGTGAGGACCTTGTTATCAAGGTACCGCTCGGCACAATTATAAGAGAAGTCAGCACGGGCAAGATTATGGCTGATTTAAGTGACGACAAGCCGTTTATTGCTGCAAAGGGCGGCAGAGGCGGCTGGGGCAACCCCCACTTTGCAACTGCCACAAGGCAGGCTCCCCGTTTTGCCAAAAGCGGTACACCCGGCGAAGAGTGGGAGGTTTCGCTTGAGCTCAAGCTCATTGCCGACGTAGGTCTTTTAGGTTTCCCGAATGTCGGTAAATCCAGCTTTATTTCCGTTGTAAGCGAGGCAAAGCCGATTGTTGCCGACTATCATTTCACCACAATAACACCTGTTTTGGGCGTTGTAAGAATGGGTGAAGGCAATTCGTTTGTAATTGCCGATATTCCCGGACTTATTGAGGGTGCAAGCGAAGGTATAGGCCTCGGTCACGAATTTTTACGCCACGTTGAGCGATGCCGTATGCTTGTGCACATTCTTGATGCGGCAGGCAGCGAGGGCAGAGACCCGATTGAGGACTTTGAAAAGATTAACCTTGAGCTTGCACGCTTTAACGAGGAGCTTGCAACGAGGGAGCAGATAGTTGTAGCAAACAAGATTGACCTTGCGACTGACGAGCAGCTTGACAGGCTTGAAAAGTATATGGCAGAGCACGGTTACAAGCTGTACAAAATGTGTGCACCCATTGTCGAGGGCACGCAGGAGGTTATAAACGCAGTTGCCGCAAAGCTTGCCACACTTCCGCCTGTTGTACGCTTTGAGAGCGAAGAAATCAAGACAACCGACCTCTTACCCGAATCGGGCGAAAACTTTACAGTCAGATGCGAGGACGACGTATACTTTGTCGAGGGTGAGTGGCTGCTGCGCATACTGCAGAGAACTGACCTTGACGACTACGAATCACTCCAGTATTTCCAGAGAGTGCTTGAAACAAGCGGTATTCTTGACCGCCTTGTTGAAATGGGCATCAACGAGGGCGACAGCGTAGTTATATACGACTTTGAATTTGATTACGTACCGTAAGGAGAACACTTTGGAACATAATAATAAGATTTCTCCGAATTCTCTCAATCCGATTTCTCTCGCCTTTTTGGGCGATGCAGTTTACGAGGTGTTTGTAAGAGAGCACCTTGCGCTTAAAGGCGACAGACCGCCCGAAGAGCTGCACCGCCTTGCAGTCAGCTTTGTAAGCGCAACGGCACAGGCAAGCGCAATCGAAAAGCTGATGCCGATGCTTACTGAGGAAGAATTAACCGCCTTCAAGCGAGGCAGAAACGCCAAGGTGTCACACATCCCCAAGGGTGCTTCCCCTGCGAAATACCACGCAGCAACAGGCTTTGAGGCACTGTTCGGATACCTGTACCTTAAAGGCAGGAGTGAACGCATGAGAGAACTTTTTGAACTTATCAGTGAGGAAAAAGAAAATTGAAAATCAACAAACCCTCCTTTATGAAAAACGAAAAGGTAAACAAGGCAATAAGCCTTCTTGTCGATAACATTTTCTGGTTTGTCGGCTGTGCTTTATATGCCTGCGCAGTTAACTTTTTCAACGTACCCAATAACATAGCGCAGGGCGGTTTTTCAGGTCTTGCAATTGTTATCAATTACCTGACAGAGCTTCCGGTCGGTGCGGTAAACTTTGCGCTGAATATTCCCGTGCTTATTTTAGCGTGGATATTTATAGGCAAAAAGTTTGTTGTAAAAACCCTATGGGTTACGGCCATGCTATCTGCGCTCATAGACCTCATTGCCGCTTACATTCCCTACCATTACACGGGTGATAAGCTGCTGGCGGCAATTTTCAGCGGTGCGCTTCTTGGCGCAGGCGTTGCAATTGTAGCTGCCCGTGGTTCAACAACAGGCGGTACGGATGTGCTCAGCAAGCTGCTGCGATTACCCTTCCCCCACCTTTCCTACGGCAAGCTCGTAATGTTCAGCGATATGGTGGTAATTGCAATTTCGGCTATAGTTTTCCGAAGTATTGAAAGTGCACTTTACGCCGCTATCGTTATTTTTGTCAGTTCAAAGGTCATTGACTACATTCTCTACGGTATGGGCAAGAGCAAGATGCTTATGGTTATTACCGACCACGCAGAGGAAATATCCAAGCTGCTTGTAAGCAAAACTCCGAGAGGTGTCAGCATTTTGCCTGCAACCGGTGCTTACACTGGCAAGGACAAAAATATGCTTGTATGTGTGCTGAGGAACAATGAGGTTTCAAGCGTTATAAAGCTGATTAAATCCATTGACCCCGACACCTTTACAATAATCACAGAAGCAAACGAAATTATAGGCAAGGGCTTCAAGCCCACAATAAACGAGTGAGGTTAAAACAATGAAAAGAATAAGCATAAAACTTGTTTCACTTATATGTGCCGTTTTATTAATTGTACCAATGCTCTCCCTTTCCGCCTTTGCGGCAGAGGAAAAGCCCTTTGACAACAGCGAATTTTACACCGAAGGCAATTACACAATTCACTACCGTGTTATGGAAGCCGAAAACGAAAAGGGTAAAATGCTGATGCTTCATGGCTTTGCCTGCTCAACCTACACTTGGGAGCCCATTGCCGCCGAAATGGTTAAAAACGGCTACACCTGCGTGCTTGTTGACCTGCCCGGCTTTGGCTACAGCACAAGAGAAACAGAGGTTGCCGACGAGGACGTTATTGCAAGAGAAGCTCTCGTTATTAACCTTATGAAAAAAATAGCACCTATAAACGATTGGCACGTTGCAGGCCACTCTATGGGCGGCGGTGTTGCGATGAACATAGCCTGCCTGGAGCCGACAATCAAGTCACTTGTGCTTGTGTGCCCCTGCCCGATTGCCGAACAGACAGGAATAATGGCTGCTATGATGGCTTCAAAGCCTATGGGCGTAATGGCAAACTTCATTTTTGAGCACCTGACAAAAATAACGCCGCTGCTCAGACTTGTTGCTTACTTTGCATTTATGGACTGGGAATTCACAAAGAATTACGACCTTACTCCCCTTTCAAAGCCCTTACAGATACATAACACAGGCTACAGCAATATGATTACATCAGTAAGAGCAATGCCCAACGATTTTGAAAAGATTTCAAAGCTTGAAATGCCTGTATTTGTAGCCCAGGCTGACAAGGATATGATTTTGACAGCCGCTATGAAGCAACAGATTGCAGACGCATTTCCTGAAGCAACAAATTACGTTGTTGAAGGCGGCGGACACATGTGCAACGAAAACAGAGCCACAGAAATAAGCGAGCAGATTTTAGCATTTATCGAAAAGTAAACAATAAAGATTTATGACCTGTATCCCGAAAGATACAGGTCATATTTTTATACAATATCAAACATAACCATTGAAGCGACTACTGCGCCGAACATCGGGTGAGAGTGTGAATCCGCACCGTCCCAGTTTTCCCAGAGAGTTGTGGCACCCTGATCACGCATATAGTTGAAAGTGCCTATACCGTCACGGCTTGTGAGCAGCTTTCTTGCAAGAGCCTTATCGCCTCTTTCGCAGAGAATGCGGACAAGAATATCCGTGCCGAAGATACCCGTGTCAAACTTGCCGAGAGCTGAATATTTATCGAGAACATTTTTATATGTTCTTTCGTCACCCAAGCCAAGGTCAACAGCAAAGGCATCCGCACCCTGAACTGCGTTACAGAACGAGCCGGTAGCAGAATCAAAGTACTTATTGTGCATTGACTTAACGGCTGCCGCTTCTCTTTCGTCAATACCCTCAGGCAGCTTTTCGCCTATTATTGCGGCAATTTCCTTTACACAGCGTACCGCTCTGATATAGAAATAAGTATTTACAAAGGGCTCAGGAATGACGATTTTCTCGGGTGTGCACCAGTCACCAAGACACCAGCCTCCCTTTTCCGAGCGGACAACGAGGCTATCCTCGCTGTGGCTTTCCATATACTCAAGATACTTACACATATTTCGGTAATATTTTTTAAGTACTTCCTTATCGCCGTAGTGCTTATAGTAGGTATAGGGAACAAAAACAATTGCTCCGCCCCAGCCTCCGGGACCGCCACCGCCACCATAAAATGGTGCTGTATGCTGAACGTGACCGTTATAAATATCCTGACAATCTGCAATATCTCTTATCCATTTACGATACATTTTTTCAGCATCAAAGCAAAGCATAACAGCGTCTGCAGTAAGCTGACCATCACCTGTATAACCAAGGCGCTCTCTGTGAG
>JAZUQA010000021.1:0-51783 GCA_045605425.1 Acutalibacteraceae bacterium | reverse complement strand
GGTCACTCGATATATTTTGTTTCACAAAATTCGATATGTTTGAGTTAAAACTCAAACTCGATATGATATAAATTCCCTTGCGCCGCAGCGCATATCGAGTCCGTAAGGACATATCGAGCACTTTTGTGCATATCGAAAATTCCGCAGGAATTTATATCGATACAGTTTATCAACCAACATAAAAAAATACTGTCACCCCCTTTATATATTTGACTTTTTGTGATATAATCCTTTGGATAAAATATTAGGGTGATTTTTTGAAAAAGGTTTTCACAACAAAAAGTGCATACGAAACAGAGGGTTTAGGCAAAGAGCTCGGCAAGGTGCTTCGCCGTGGCGATATCGTTGCCTACTTTGGCGGACTCGGTGTGGGCAAAACCGCTTTTACCCGTGGACTTGCCGAGGGTATGGGGATTGCCGCCGATGTCAGCAGCCCGACCTTTGCAATTGTAAATGTCTATCACGGCTCGCCAATGCTCTGCCACTTTGATATGTACCGTATCGACGGTTGGGACGACCTTTGCACCACAGGATATTTTGAATATCTTGAGGACGATGCGGTGCTTGCTGTTGAGTGGAGCGAGAATATAGAAAACGTACTGCCCGAAAATTCTTTTTTCATAAACATCACAAAGGGCGAAACGGACGAAACAAGAATTATTGAGATAGAAGGGGATGAGCGGCTTGAAAATATTGGCGCTTGAAAGCTCCGCAGTCAGCGCAGGTGCGGCTGTGAGTGTTGACGGTAAAATAGTTGCCGAAAATTTTGTCAACGCAGGGCTTACCCATTCGCAGACCCTTCTGCCCATGGTTGATGCCTGCCTTAAAACGGCGAATATGAGCCTTAATGATTTGGACGCTGTTGCAATTGCAAACGGTCCCGGCTCATTTACGGGTATACGCATCGGCGTTGCGGCGGTAAAGGGACTCTGCTTCGGCGGTAAAAGGTGTATAGGCATTTCTACTCTTGAGGGTATGGCGTATAACCTTCTGGGTGCGGAGTGCATAGCGCTCTGTGTTATGGATGCACGCTGCTCGCAGGTTTATACGGCGCTGTTTGACTGCGGCGAAAAAATCGTAAGGCTGTGCGAAGACAAGGCTGTTATGATAGCTGACCTGCCCGAAATGATAGAAAATGCCAAAAAAGATATAAAAAAAGATGTAATAATACTTGGCGACGGTGCCGAGTTGTGTTATAATTATATGAAAACTGTTTGCAACGGCGTTTCTCTTGCCCCGGTAAATGTGCGTTATCAGCGTGCGGCAGGCGTTGCACTTGCGGCGGAATATGTCGGTGAGCTAATTGAGGCGGATGCCCTTAAGCCCGTATATTTACGAGTACCGCAGGCAGAAAGAGAACTTAAAAAGAGGAGAGATAACCAATGATAGCTTTAGGTGCAGACCACGGCGGATACGAACTCAAGGAAAGCATAAAAAAACACCTCGACGAAAAGGGCGTTGAGTATAAGGATTACGGCTCATATACGGGAGAGGCTATAGATTACCCGATTATCGCAAAGCAGGTTGCCGATGCAATTGTCAGCGGCGAATGCGAAAGAGGTATTCTCTGCTGCGGCACGGGTGTAGGTATCTCCATTGCCGCAAACAAAGTAAAGGGAATTCGCTGTGCCTGCTGTTCGGATTGCTTCAGCGCACACTATACAAGACTTCATAACGATGCCAACATTCTCGCAATGGGTGGCAGAGTTATCGGCGCAGGCCTTGCGTGTATGATGGTTGACACCTTCCTTGAAACCGAGTTTGAAGGCGGCAGACACGCACGCAGAGTAGGTCTTATTACCGAAATTGAAGAAAATAACTGAAAGATTTATTAAATATTCAGGAGGATAAAGAAATGGCAGTTCATGTAATGGATCATCCGCTTATTCAGCACAAGGTTTCCGTTTTAAGAGATGTTAAAACCACCTCAAAGCAGTTCCGTGAGCTCGTCAGCGAAATAGCAATGCTTATGTGCTACGAGGCAACACGTGACCTTCCCCTTACGGACAAGGATGTTCAGACTCCTCTTGCAACGGCACACACAAAGGTTATCGCCGGTAAGAAGCTCGCCTTTGTTCCGATTCTCCGTGCAGGTCTGGGTATGGTGGACGGTGTTCTCACCCTCGTTCCCAACGCAAGAGTTGGTCACATCGGTCTTTACCGTGACCCCGATACTCTCCAGCCTGTTGAGTATTACTGCAAGCTGCCTGCCGATATTGAGCAGCGTGAGGTTATTGTTGTTGACCCGATGCTTGCCACAGGCGGCTCGGCGATAGATGCTATTGCCCAGATTAAAAAGAGAGGCCCCAAGGATATCAAGTTTATGTGCCTTATTGCCGCACCCGAGGGTGTAGAGGCTCTCACCAAGGCACACCCCGATGTAGAAGTTTATATTGCCGCACTTGACGATTGCCTTAACGACCACGGCTACATTGTGCCCGGTCTCGGCGACGCAGGCGACAGAATTTTCGGTACCAAGTAATTTTTTGAAAGGCAGAAATATATAATGAAAGTTGTTCTCAAGCAGGATGTAAAGTCACTTGGCAAGAAGGGTGAGCTTGTAACCGTTTCCGACGGCTATGCAAGAAACTTCCTCTTCCCCAAGAACCTTGCTTCCGAAGCAAACGCTCAGGCTATGTCCGAGCTTAAAAACAAAGAGCAGGCGGAGAAATACCGCATTGAAACCGAAACAGCAGCCGCAAAGGCATCAGCTGCTAAAATTGAAGGCAAGACAGTCAAGGTTGTTGCCAAGGCAGGCCAGAACGGCAAGCTCTTCGGCTCGGTAACCTCCAAGGAGGTTGCCGCACAGATTAAGGCCGATTTCGGCGTTGAGCTTGACAAGAGAAAGGTAGACGTTGAGGATATTAAGTCCTTTGGCACCTATCCCGTAACCGTAAAGCTCAACCACGGCGTAACGGCTTCTCTGTATGTTCAGGTGTGCGAATAATTACCATTGATTAAAAGAAAGGGGGATGCAGCGTGGCAGATGTATCCACAAACTACGACGGTATGAATATGCCCTACAGCCTTGAGGCGGAGCAGGCAGTGCTCGGCGCAATACTTAAGGACCCTCGCTGTATGCCTACCGTGCTTATTCACCTTAAGGCGGAGCATTTCTATATGCCGCAGCACAAGGCTATTTTTACTACCGCCGTTATGCTCGACGCAAATGCTCAGCCCATTGACCCGCTTGTCGTGCTTGAACGCCTTAAAAAGGACGGCGTTTACGACGATGCGGCAGGTAAAACCTACCTCTATCAGCTGGCTCAGGCTGTGCCGTCGGTGCAGAATGTTGAGTCCTATGCGAAGATAGTGCGTGAAAAATTCTATCTGCGCTCGTTGATTTCCGCTTCCCGTGAAATTATCGACAGCTCAATGAATGAGGACAATTCTGCTGATTTGCTTCTTGATTCGGCAGAGCAGAAGATATATAACATCCGTCAGGGCAGAAATACCGATGCACCCTCACGCCTTAACGATATTATCAATAACGAGGTTTTTGAACGCCTTAAGGTCATATCAAATAAAGAAGAGCGTGAAAAGCACAAGGGCTTACCTTCGGGCTTCTCAATGCTCGATAGGCATATTTCCGGTTTTAATAAGTCCGACCTTATAATTATCGGTGCCCGTCCCGGTATGGGTAAAACGAGCTTTGCGCTCAACCTTGCCCGTAATATCGCTATCTGCGGCGGCAAAAAGGTTGTAATGTTCTCGCTCGAAATGACCAAGGCTCAGCTTGCGGAAAGAATACTTGCAACGGAAGCCAGGGTCGATGTCAAGAAAATGCGTTCGGGTGAATTTGACGATGCCGACTGGCAGCGTATGGGCGTTGCAATAGAGTCGCTTGTCAACTGTGAGCTCTATTTTGACGATACCTCCACAATCACCGTGCCCGAAATGAAAGCAAGAATACGCCGTATGCGTGATGTTGATGCAGTTGTTGTCGATTACCTCGGCCTTGTCAAGTCCGAAAAGGATTACGGCGCACAGCGTGTTCAGGAGGTTTCGGATATCACCCGTAACCTTAAGCTGATGGCAAAGGACCTCAATATTCCCGTTATCGTTTGTTCGCAGCTTGCCAGAGTTACCGAGGGCAGGGGTAAGTCCCACCGCCCGATGCTGGCTGACCTGCGTGATTCGGGTTCAATAGAGCAGGATGCCGATATAGTCCTTATGCTCTACAGACCGTTTTACTATATTAATGAAAAGGACGGTCCTCTTACCGAAGAGGATCTCGCCAAGAAGAACGAGGCAGAGCTTATCATAGCCAAAAACAGACACGGCTCGCTTGAAACCGTGCCTCTGCACTGGAACGGTGCGTTCACTCTGTTCTCAACGGCGGAAAAAACACGTAATGAAGATTAAAGCAATCCGTGCAATTGAGCGTCATCAGATGCTTCACCCGGGGGATACCGTTCTGGCAGCTCTTTCGGGCGGAGCAGATTCGATGGCGCTTCTTCACGTTTTATATGAGTTAAAAGAAGAATATAATATCAATATTATCGCTGCCCATTTTAACCACGGTATCCGTGGTGAGGAGGCAAAGCGTGACGAGGATTTCTGCGTTGAGGTGTGTAAAAGCCTTGGCGTTGAGCTTTTTGTCGGCTTTGCGGATATACCTGCACTTGCCAAGGAAAAGGGTATTGGCGTTGAAGAATGCGGCAGAAAAGAGCGCTATGCTTTTTTTGAAAGAACAGCCCCCGAAGCTAAAATTGCAACGGCGCACACGCTGTCCGACTGCGAGGAAACATTTTTATTCAACCTTGCAAGGGGCGCTTCGCTAAAGGGTCTGGGCTCTATTCCGCCCGTGAGGGATAATATAATCCGTCCGCTTATTTACTGCTCAAGGGATGATATAGAAAAATACTGTAATGATAACAGTATTGAGTTTGTGACTGACAGCACAAATTTAAGCGATGAATATACCCGTAACAGCATCAGGCACAATATTGTGCCGCAGCTCAAAAAAATAAATCCTTCGTTTGATTCTGCGTTTGAAAGATGTCTTTGCAATCTTCGTGAGGATGAGGAATTGCTTGATGTTCTTTCACTTTCCGTACTCGAAAACGCAAGGGCAGAAAACGGCTGGCTTGCGGAAAATCTGAACACCGTGCATCCCTCACTTAAAAGAAGGGCTGTTGCAAAAATAATTGAAGAAGTTACCGCCCAAAAGCCGCAGGCACATCATATTGAGGCTGTGTGCGATATAGTTTCTCACGGCGGCAGTACACAGATTGTTAACGCCGTTTCGCTTTGCGTTTACAACGGCGTGCTTGCAAGGGAAGAAATTGAAGCCGAGGAATGGGAGCAGGCTTTTGTTTTGGGCACGAACTTTTTGCCCTATGAAACGGTAATTTCGTCCTTTTATGACAAAAATGACAAAATAAATATACAAAAATTTAACAAACAACTATTGGCGAAGGCGATAGATTATGATAAAATAAAAGGAGTGTTGATTTTCAGCTCCATTAAACCGGGGGATAAAATCCGCCCGAAGGGCAGGGGTGTTACAAAACAGCTGCGCCGCATATTTAACGAAAATCACATTCCGCCATCACACCGTAACCGCATATCCGTTTTGCGTGATGAGTGCGGTGTCGTGTGGGTCAGCGGTGTCGGCGTTGACGAAAGAGTAAGTGCCGACGAAAATACAGAAAGGTTTCTGCTTTTTGAAACCGTGGGAGAAAGACAGATATGAAGAATGATATACAGTCCGTTCTTTTTTCGCAGGAAGAACTTGAGGCAATCGTAAAACGCCTCGGCTCACAGATAAGCGAGGATTACAAAGGCAAGAATCTTCTGCTTGTAAGCATACTCAAGGGCTCCATTGTCTTTATGTCGGACATTATGAGAAGCATCACTTTGCCTTGCCGCATAGATTTTATGGCGGTTTCCAGCTACGGCTCGGGCATAAACAGCTCGGGAAATGTTAAAATTATTAAGGACCTTGATATCTCACTTGAAGGCTACGACCTTCTTATTGTAGAGGATATTCTTGACAGCGGCAGAACACTCAGCTCACTTATGGAAATTCTTTCCACAAGAAAGCCTAAAAGCATTGAAATCTGCACACTGTTCGATAAGCCTGAACGCCGTGAGGCAGATGTTTATGCAAAGTACATAGGTGCCCGGGTGCCCGATGCGTTTATAGTCGGCTACGGTCTTGATTATGATGAAAAGTACCGCAATCTGTCCTATGTCGGTGTGCTCAAGCCCGAAGTTTACGAAAATAAATAATTTTCAATTTTTCATATATATTTTCAAGGAGTGAAAAAATGGACACAAAGAAGTTAAAAAGCTTTTTGCCCTACCTCATCATCCCCGTTGTAATAATCGGCCTTGCTTTCTATTTTGTTACATCGTCAACGGAAAGCACAAAGGTCAAGTATTACGAGGTCGTGGCAAAATTTCAGGCGGGTGAGGTAACGGAATATACCCTCAACCTCAGTTCCGGTGCACTCGTTTACTATGAGGAGGGAGATAAGACTCCTAAAAAGTACACCGTGCCAAACGTTAACCTGTTCCTTGAGGACGTTCACTTTGACGTAATGGAACACAATAAGGCCAACCCCGATTCACCCGTAAAGGTTGAACTCGAAAAGGGTGCGGAAAATTCCTGGCTGCTCCAGGTGCTGCCCACAATTATTCTCATGGGCGTTCTCGGTGTGCTTATGTTTGTTATGGTGCGCCGTATGGGTCAGACCTTTAATAACGAAACCAACAAAACGCTCAGCTTCGGCAAGGCAAGAATCAAAAACGCCAAGGACGAAAAGCGCAAGGCTACCTTTGCCGATGTTGCAGGTGCAGACGAGGAAAAGCAGGAGCTTGCCGAAATTGTCGAGTTCCTTAAGGACCCGCAGAAATTCAATGACCTGGGTGCTCGTATTCCCAAGGGCGTTCTGCTTGTCGGCCCTCCCGGTACGGGTAAAACTCTTCTTGCCCGTGCGGTTGCAGGCGAGGCAGACGTTCCCTTCTTCTCAATTTCGGGCTCCGACTTTGTTGAAATGTATGTCGGTGTCGGTGCATCCCGTGTAAGAGATTTGTTCGACCAGGCAAAGAAGAATTCTCCGTCAATTATTTTTATAGACGAAATTGATGCCGTAGGCCGCCACAGAGGCGCAGGTATGGGCGGCGGCCACGATGAGCGTGAGCAGACCCTTAACCAGATGCTTGTCGAAATGGACGGCTTCGGCGCAAACGAGGGCGTTATCATTATCGCCGCTACTAACCGCCCCGATATTCTTGACCCTGCACTTCTGCGTCCGGGTCGTTTTGACCGCCAGGTTACGGTTAATTACCCCGACCTCAAGGGCAGAGAGGAAATTCTCCACGTTCACGCAAAGGGCAAGCCCCTTGCACCGGACGTTGATTTGTCCGTAATTGCCCGTTCAACCGTAGGCTTTACGGGTGCTGACCTTGAAAACCTTCTCAACGAGGCTGCTCTTCTTGCCGCAAGAATCAACAAGAAGGCAATCACAATGAAGGAAATCGAGGAAGCAACGGTCAAGGTTATTGTCGGTACGGAAAAGAAGTCCCACAAGATGAGCGACAAGGAAAAGCGTCTCACCGCCTACCACGAGGCGGGTCACGCAGTTGCAACCTTTGCGCTCGAATCACAGGACCCCGTTCACGAAATCTCAATTATCCCCCGCGGTATGGCAGGCGGCTACACTATGTCCATCCCGACAGAGGACAAGAGCTATACAACAAAGAACGATATGCTTGACAACATTGTTACGCTGCTTGGCGGACGTGTTGCGGAAAAAATCGTTCTCGGCGATATTTCAACAGGTGCTTCAAACGATATTGAGCGCTCAACCTCAATTGCCAGAAATATGGTTACAAGGTACGGTATGAGCGATACGCTCGGTCCGATTTCCTTTACTTCGGGCAGTCATGAGGTTTTCCTCGGCAAGGATTACGGCCAGACACGCAACTATTCCGAAAACGTTGCAGGCTCAATTGACAGCGAAATTGACGCTATCATTACAAACGCCTACAGCCGCTGTGAAAAGATACTCACCGATAACCTCGACAAGCTTCACAAGGTAGCAGGCTATCTTATCGAACACGAAAAGATGAGCGGTGAAACCTTCAAGCAGTATATGCTCGGCGAAGAGCCCAAGGAAGAGGCTGAGCCTGTTGAAGTACAGACAACAGAAGAAAACGAAAACGCATAAATATTTCCTTATTTGCCGACATCACTCAAGGTGATGCCGGCAAAATGCGGTATAAAGAGAGGTAACAAAATGCCCAAGAAAGCGGAATACGGAGTAGAAAGCATAACCTCCCTCAAGGGTGCGGACAGAGTCCGTAAGCGTCCTGCCGTCATTTTCGGCTCGGACGGTCTTGAGGGCTGTGAGCACTCCATTTTTGAAATTATCTCAAACTCAATAGACGAGGCAAGAGAGGGCTACGGCGAAAAAATCGTCATAACCCGTTTCTCCGACGGCTCTGTTGAAGTACAGGACTTCGGCCGTGGTATTCCCGTTGACTACAACCCCAAGGAAAAGAAGTTTAACTGGGAGCTTGTTTTCTGCGAGCTTTACGCAGGCGGTAAGTACGACACCAACGACGGCGGCAGCTACGAATATTCGTTGGGCTTGAACGGTCTGGGTCTTTGCTCAACGCAGTACGCTTCCGAGTATATGGAGGCAGAAATCAAAACCGGCGGTTACCGCTACGAGCTCAAGTTCAAAAAGGGTAAGCCCGTTGGCAAAATGCTCAAAGAGGAATATGCAAAAAAGGATACGGGCACAAGAATCAAGTGGAAGCCCGACCTTGACGTTTTTACCGATATAAACGTACCGCTCGAATATTTCCAGTCCACACTCAAGCGCCAGGCAATAGTAAACGCAGGCGTGCGCTTTATTCTGAAAAATCAGAAGGGTCACACCGCTTCCTTTGAAACCTACGAGTACCTTTACGAAAACGGTATCAAGGACTATGTTGACGAGCTCGGCGGCGAAGAAGCTATGAGCGCAACGCAGTTCTGGACTGCGGAGCGTGTAGGCCGTGACAGAGAGGACCAGAAGGACTACAAGCTCAAAATCAACGCCGCTCTGCGCTTTTCCAACAAAACGCAGGTCAAGGAATACTACCACAACTCAAGCTGGCTTGAATACGGCGGTGCACCCGACAAGGCAGTTAGAAGTGCCTTTGTTTCGTCAGTTGACACTTACTTAAAACAGAACGGAAAGTATTCAAAGACAGACCCGAAGGTCAGCTTTCAGGATATTGAGGACTGTATGATTCTTGTAATCTCCTCGTTCTCTACGCAGACCTCCTACGAAAACCAGACAAAGAAGTCTATCAACAATAAGTTCATTCAGGAGGCTATGGCTGAATTCTTCCGCCGTCAGCTTGAAATTTACTTTATTGAAAATAAGCTCGAGGCAGAGAAAATTTGCAACCAGGTGCTTATAAATATGCGCAGCCGTGTCAAGGCTGAAACCACAAGGCAGACAATAAAAAAGAGCCTGCAGACCAGCAACGATATGGCAAACCGAGTTCAGAAGTTTGTCGATTGCAGAAGCCGTGATGTCAGTATGCGTGAGCTGTTTATAGTTGAGGGTGACTCTGCTTTGGGCGCCTGTAAGCAGTCCAGAGATTCGGAATTTCAGGCAATTATCCCCGTAAGAGGTAAAATTCTCAACTGCTTAAAATGTGAGTACGACAGAATTTTCAAGAGCGATATCATAACCGACCTTATTAAAGTTCTCGGCTGCGGTATTGAGGTTAAGGGCAAAATGGCAAAGGATCTGGCTTCCTTCAACCTTGAAAATTTACGCTGGAACAAGGTTATTATCTGTACCGATGCTGACGTTGACGGCTTCCAGATAAGAACGCTTATCCTCACAATGATTTACCGCCTTATGCCTACTCTTATAGAAGAGGGCTATGTTTTCATTGCGGAATCACCGCTTTACGAAATCACCTACAAGGACGAAACCTGGTTTGCCTACACCGAAAAGGAAAAGGCTGATGTGCTTGCCGAGCTTGAAGGCAAAAAGTTCACCATTCAGCGTTCAAAGGGTCTTGGTGAAAACGATGCGGATATGATGTGGCTTACAACAATGAATCCTGCCACACGCCGCCTTATTAAAATTGAGCCCGATATGGCACAGGCTATGTCGGAAAAATTCGAGCTTCTGCTTGGCGATAACCTTGCAGGCAGAAAGCAGTATATTGCAGAAAACGGCCACCTCTATATTGATATGGCCGACGTAAGCTGAGAAAGGGGAGAGGACGAATGGCAAAGAAAAAGCAGGATAAACAGCCTAAAAGCGAAATTAACCCCAACGCTCATATTCTCGGCGCAGGCGAGGTTGTAAACCAGCGTATTACCGATACGCTTGAAGTCAACTATATGCCCTACGCTATGAGCGTTATTATGTCCCGTGCAATCCCCGAAATCGACGGCTTGAAGCCTGCCCACAGAAAGCTGCTTTATACAATGTATAAAATGGGTCTTCTTAACGGCGGCAGAATAAAGTCCGCTAATATTGTCGGTCGTACAATGCAGCTCAACCCCCACGGTGATGCCGCAATTTACGACACAATGGTGCGTCTCTCCCGAGGTTACGAGGCTCTGCTTCATCCGCTTGTTGATTCAAAGGGTAACTTCGGTAAGGCTTATTCCCGTGATATGATGTGGGCTGCCTCCCGTTATACCGAGGCAAAATTAGAGCCCATCTGTGCCGAGCTTTTCGGCGATATCGATAAGGACACCGTTGACTTTGTTGACAACTACGACAACACTATGAAGGAGCCCACGCTTCTCCCCGTTTCCTTCCCGAGTGTGCTTGTCAACAACAACACGGGTATTGCCGTCGGTATGGCAAGCTCAATCTGCTCGTTTAACCTCAACGAGGTCTGCCGTGCAGCAATTGAGATGATAAAAGACCCCGATTACGATGTTTCCGAAATTATCAAAGCACCCGATTTTATCGGAGGTGGTCAGATAATCTATAATCCCGAGGAAATGGCAAACGTCATCAACAACGGCAGGGGAAGCATCAAGGTCAGAGCAAAGTATAAGTACGACAAGTCCAACAACTGTATAGATGTTTACGAAATTCCGCCCACCACAACGGCGGAGGCTATAATTGATAAAATTATCGAAAAATTCAAGGCAGGCTCACTCAAGGAAATCAGCGACGTGCGTGACGAAACCGACAAGAGCGGTCTTAAAATCACAATTGATTTGAAGCGTGGTGTCGATGCCGACAAGCTCATGCTCAAGCTCTACAAGCAGACTCCTATGGAGGACACCTTCTCCTGTAACTTCAATGTCCTTATTGCCGGTATGCCTCAGGTGCTCGGCGTAAAGGCCTTGCTTGATGAGTGGATAGCCTTCCGCACCGAATGTGTGCGCAGAAGAACATTCTTCGACTTGCAGAAGGCGAAAAACAGGCTTCACCTCTTGCAGGGCTTGCAGAAGATTCTGCTTGATATTGACAAGGCGATTAAAATTATTCGCAACACCGAAGAGGAAAAGGAAGTTGTCACCAACTTGATGATAGGCTTCGGCATTGACGAGCTTCAGGCAGAGTATGTTGCGGAAATCAAGCTGCGCCACCTCAACCGTGAATATATCCTCAAGCACACCAAGGATATTGAAAGCCTTGAAGAAGCCATAAAGGATATGGAGGATATACTCAAAAGAGGTCAGCGTGTCAAGAAAATTATCGTTTCCGAGCTTGAAAACGTAATCAGGAAATACGGCAAGGAGCGCAGAAGCGAAATTATTTACAACGCCGAAATCGTAGAGGAAGAGGACGAAAACCTCGTTTCCAACGAGCCTGTACACCTGTTTATGTCTGAGGGCGGCTACTTCAAAAAGATTACTCCGCTTTCGCTTCGTATGAGCGGTGAGCAGAAGGTCAAGGAGGGCGACAAAATTGCCTACACCTGCGATACCACCAACGATGTTGAGCTGCTCTTCTTCACGAACAAGCAGCAGGTCTACAAGGCAAAGGCGGACGATTTTGAGTTTACCAAGGCAAGCGTGCTGGGTGACTATGTGCCCTCAAAGCTTGATATGGAGCCCGAAGAAGCCTTTATGTATATGGCTGTAACCAAGGATTACAGCGGCTATATGCTTTTCTTCTTTGAAAACGGTAAGGTTGCAAAGGTCGATATGTCTGCTTACGCAACAAAGACCAACCGCAAGAAGCTGATTAAGGCCTATTGCGATAAATCTCCGCTTGTTTCGGCGCTGTATGTAAAAGAAGATACCGAGCTTGTGCTCATTTCAAGCGCCGGCAGACACCTTCTTTTCAACACGGGCTCCGTTTCACCCAAGACCACCAAGGACACCCAGGGTGTCGCAGTGCTTACGCTCAAAAAGGGTCAGCGCCTGATGACTGTCAGACCCTATGTCGAGGGTGAATTTGTAAAGCCCTACCGCTACCGCACGAAAAATCTGCCCTCAACGGGAGCACTCCTGAGCGCAGAGGACAGTGGTGAGCAGCTTAGTCTTATATAAAACAAAACCGACGATACAGAATAGCTGTACCGACGGTAATGACAAAACTAAAAGCTGATGCAAACACAAACACCTGAAATAAAACAGCTTTTTGATTGTCAGTAGTATTTTTGCCCAAACAAGGGCAGATATACGTTCAAAATTTTTACCGAATAAATACATCTTTTTACAAAAAGGTGTTGCATTTCTTGTTTCAATGTGGTAGAATACCGAAGTATCGAATATATCGGGGTGTTATGTCCCGTAACAAAAGAAAGGGTATTCGCTTCAAATTAAAGCGTTAAAAGGTGATTAATTATGTTATGGTATCAGGTTGTTTTCGGTGTAGTTCTTATTGTTCTTTCAATCGCAATCGTTGCACTTGTTCTTCTTCAGGAGGGTAACTCCAAGGGTCTTTCCGGTGCAATCGCAGGCGGTGCAGAAACCTTTTTCGGCAAGAACAAGGGCCGCACAATGGAGGCAAAGCTCGTCAAGCTCACAAAGATTGTCGGTATCAGCTTCTTTGTAGTTGCACTTGCAGCAAAGATTATCCTCACAATTTTCTGATTTTAATAAAATCAAGTTACAGCCGTGCTTTTTCACGGCTGTTTTTTTATGCTTTTTCTTGACTTCTTTTTACAATATGTTATCATTACCATTAGTTATTTTTTTAATAATACAGAGGTCTTAAGCTATGTCAGTTAAACCCGTAACGGCCGTTATCGTTGGCGGCGGCCACCGTTCATTTACTTATGCCGAATTGGCGCTCAAAAGCCCGGAAAAGTTAAAGATTGTCGGTATTGCCGACCCCAATCCCTTCCGCTGCGAAAAGGCGAGGAAGATGTTCGGCTTCCCGAAGGAAAACTGCTTTTCTTCTGCGGATGAGTTAGCAAGTGTGCCCAAGTTTGCCGATGCAATAATCAACGGCACTATGGACCACCAGCACGTCGAAACGGCAATTCCGCTGCTCAAAAAGGGCTACGATATGCTTCTCGAAAAGCCCTTTGCCGTGAGTCTTGACGAAATGAACAGCCTTGTAAAGGTTGTTGAAGAAAACGGTAACAAGGTTATGATTTGCCATGTCCTTCGTTACACACCGTTTTACCTTGCAATCAAGGAGCGTGTGCTTGCTGGAGAAATCGGCGATATAATCAGCATCAACACCTTTGAGCACGTCAGCTACCACCACGTTTCCACCTCTTACGTAAGAGGCAAGTGGGGCAATTCCGACAACTGTAAAACTTCAATGCTCCTTGCAAAATGCTGTCACGATATTGATATAATGATGTGGATGATGGGTGAGGACAAGCCCAAGACCGTTTCCAGCTGCGGTTCGATTTTCCAGTTCAAGCCCGAAATGGCACCCGAGGGCGCAGGCACAAAATGCCTTGTTGACTGTCCGCACAAGGACACCTGTCTTTATTCCGCAAAGCGTATTTATATCGACCACCCCGACAGATGGGAATTCTACGTCTGGTCTGCGCTTGAGGATATGGAGAATGACACGATTGAAGACAAAATCAACCTTCTCAAGGGCGACAGCCCCTACGGAAAGTGTATTTATAAAAGTGGCAACAACGTTGTTGACCACCAGAGCGTAATGGTAAATTTCGCTTCGGGCGCAACGGGTACGCATAATATGGTCGGCGGTGCGGCAAGACCGCTGCGCAGAATTGAAATCGTCGGCACAAAGGGCGAAATCTGGGGTGAATTCGAGCACAACGATATCCACGTGCTTCGCATAAATCCCGACCCCGGCAAGGAATTTGACGAGGAAATTATAGACCTTTCCGCTTTCTGCGAGGGCGGCGGTCACGGCGGCGGAGACCTTGGTCTTGCAGAGGATTTCGTCAACTTTGTAAGAGGCGAAAAGCCTTCTGTTTCCTGCACGAGCATTTTTGATTCCGTGGCAGGCCACAAAACCGTTTTCCTTGCCGATATCTCCCGTGAAAACGGCAGCGTAACAATGAGTTATTAAGAGGTTATATATAATGAATGATAAAAGAAAGATGTTGGGCGGCAATTTTGCGCTTCTGCTTGCCGCATTCATCTGGGGTACGTCCTTTGTTGCACAGGATGTCGGCAAGGATTACGTCGAAGCGTTTACATACAACGGTATCCGTATGCTGATGGGTGTGGGTGTTTTGCTGCCCGTTATTCTTGTGATGCAGCTCAAAAAGAGAAAAACGGACACTCGCACACCCGAGCAGAAGAAAAAGGATAATTTGCTTCAGGCGAAAAGCGGTGTAATCTGCGGCTTGCTGCTTTTTTGCGCAAGCAATCTTCAGCAGTTTGCGTTTTATTATATCCCTGCGGATGAAGGCGCTTCGGGCAAAATCGGCTTTATTACTGCACTTTATATGCTCCTTGTGCCGATTTTCGGTCTGTTTCTCAAGCAAAGGCAGCGTGCCCTCGTTTGGTTTGCGGTTGTAATGGGCTGTGTGGGTGCATACCTGCTTTGTGTCGATTCGGCTATGACTATAGGCTTAGGCGAAATTCTGGCGCTCGGCTGTGCCGTTTTCTTTGCCTTTCATATTCTTTATATCGACAGCGTTTCCGCCAAGGTGGACGGCGTTATCCTTTCCTGCTCACAGTTTTTGGTGGTAGGCATTTTATCAATTATATTTATGTTTATCTTTGAAAATCCGCAGGTAAGCAACATCAAGGCGGCTATAGTCCCTATGCTCTATTCGGGCGTTATGAGCAGCGGTATTGCCTATACTTTGCAGATTATCGGCCAGAAGCACACGAAGCCTGCCGTGGCTTCGCTTCTGATGTGCCTTGAATCTGTTTTTGCCGTGCTCGCCGGCTGGGTCATCCTGCACGAAGCCCTCAGCGCAAGAGAATTAATCGGCTGTGTAGTTATGTTTGTTGCGATAATTCTCACTAATCTTCCCGAAACGAAGGGCAAAAAAGCTTGAATTTTTGTCAAGAAGTGCATTGCCACTTCTTGATTTTTTATAGGTGATAATATGAAAATCGAAAAAATTGACTCCAACTTTGCCGTGGGTGAGGTTAATTCCGACGGCATGAAAGCCTATAATATACATACCCCTCCCTTTAAAATTTACGGTCTGTATGACTGCAAGGATGGTAATTACACCCGTATGCCCTATGAGGTTGCCGAAAAGGTGAATGACGGCGTAAAATGGCTTCATACCAACACCGCAGGCGGCAGGCTCCGCTTTAAAACGGACAGTGCAAGGATAGCTCTGCGCTATATTTTGCCCGATATCTGTCTGCTGCCGCATATGCCCGTAACGGGCGTTTCCTGTTTCGATTTATACGCTGACGGCGGCTTTGTAAGGCCCTTTATTCCGCAGGGAGATTTTTACGGCAAGGCAAAGGAAAAGGGTGAAAAGGAGTTTTATTCAGAAGTTAATTTAGGCTCGGCAAAAATGCGTGATATCCTCATAAATTTTCCGCTTTACAACAATGTTTCTGCGGTCTGTATTTTGCTTGAGGACGGTGCAGCCGTGCTCGAAGCGGATGAATATACTCACCAAAAGCCCGTTGTTTTTTACGGCTCGTCAATTACACAGGGCGGCTGTGCAGGACACCCGGGCAACAGCTACGAGGCAATTATTTCACGCAAGCTCGACTGTGATTTTATAAACCTCGGCTTTTCGGGCAGCTGCAGGGGTGAGGATGAAATGGCGCACTATATTGCTTCGCTTGATATGAGTGCCTTCGTTTACGATTACGACCACAATGCACCCGATGCCTCTTGGCTTGAAAAAACACACGCACGTTTCTTTGAAATTCTCCGTGCCGCAAAGCCCGATTTGCCGGTAATAATGGTTTCCGTTGCGGATAAGCACTTTGGCGAAGATATTGAAAAGCGCAAGGCGATAATCCGCAAAACCTATGAAACGGCTGTTGCAAACGGCGACAAAAACGTTTATTTTATTGACGGGCAGGAAATTTACGGCGATAAGGCAGACTATGCAACCGTGGATTTCTGCCACCCGAATGACCTGGGCTTTTATCTTATGGCGGAAAAGATAGGCGAGGTAATAACAGATATTTTAAAAGGAATGCAAAATGAAATATAAATACAGAGTCGGCTTATATGTTTTGAATATGATGATGGTTGAGCTGTCAGTTGTATTGATGTTTTTAATTATAGGACTGGTAACAAAGGAACCGATTGCAACGATATTTCGTGTTTTAATGCCTACACTTTCCTTTTCATTTGTTATGTGCTTTATGTTTATGGGAGAGTATAAAAACCGATACGTTGAAACCTTTGATGACTATATGCGTCTTAATTCATTTAGGTTCAAGGGCTGTAGGTATCCTCGTTCGTTAAATGTAAAGTATGAGGATGTGTGGTACATTGAAGCCCGACGTTTGCCGCTGATAGGTGTGTGGGCAATTCGTATCAACGCAAAATTTCTGCCGCACAAGGTTACAATTTCCTATTGCTTTAAAAACAGTAAACAGCTTTATGCCGAGCTTTGCGAGAAGGCAAGACTTTTTAAGCCGGATGTGTATATTGATGACCGCTTAACGGAATATCTGAATAAGTAAAATTAAAGATACTGTATCAAAATGTATTGTTTGCACAATTTTGATACGGTATTTTGCTTTTTGTTTTCAAGAAAAATAACCAATATGCACAAATACAACAGGTCAATAATGTGCAATTTTGCAGAAAAAATTAATGTGTGTACAAAATATGCACAAATCTATTGCAATAATGCTTAAAAATTGGTAATATTTACTTAACAACTTGCATAAGTTGAATAAATTTGAAAAAAGGATGTGATTCCAATGGCTCAACACCTTTCACCCGAAAAACCAAATAACGGGGCACGTTTGAAATTTAACAGCACTGAAAGTCGTGAAACCTCTGTTGCCATATCACGTCTTTGCTTAATTTTTTACTGTATAAGAGAATAAAGACTATGGCAAAAACAGAGTGAAGATTTTTTGCTTGAGTTTTCAGATGTGTCCGACTAAACAATATGAGAAAAATTTCGGCCGACTTGAAACACCGACCGGAGAAAAGTTTAGAAACGGAGAAACATTATGAAAAAACTTAACAAATCCTTCGCTGTCCTTCTGACGGCACTTTTGCTCTTGTCAATTATCCCGATGGGTCTTACTGCTTCGGCGGCAGATCCGATAGCGCTTAACTACCGCAACGCAACCGTAAAGGTTGCTCCCACCGTTACACCAAGCGTTTTTGAATACGGTCTTAGCTACGGTGACCTTACCGTATCAGGCGGTGAGGTTTGGTACGAGGGCGAAAAGGTTGAAGGCTACTTCGGCTTTAACACCCTTACAACAGTACCTACTCCCCGTGAGGATTCAGTGCTTTCGCTTTATTTCTTCCCGGCAGACGAAACAAAATACAAAAAGGGCTCGTTCAGAACTACAGACGATTACCCGATTGAAAACTGGCCGACGATAACCGTTACTGCGGTTGAAACCGCTCTTCAGGGTACGGCAACAGCCGCTGCAATCGACCCCGGCACAAAGCTTTCTGATGCAACGATAACGGGCACGGTTATAAACACGAAAACAGGCGAACCAATTGAAGGCGGTAAATGGGCTTACGATTCCATATCAAACGTCCAATCCGGCAGTAAAAAGATTTTTGAGAGCGGTACATATTCCGCAACGTGGACTCTCAAGGGTCATGCAGACGTTACAACTACCATACAGGTAAACGTAAATGATAATCCTGCACTTGCTTCGGGTATTTCGGTTTACCCGACAGTTCTTGATGATGACATAGTTTGGTCACCCGACCTCACATACGGTGACATCAAGTTTGAAGGCGGACGTGTTCTTTATGAAGGTCAGCCAATAACCGGTGCCTTTAAGTGGCAGAGCAAAGATGATGTCAAAATTTTAGGCACGAACGTTACCACATGGGCATACTTTGTGCCCGATAATCCCGACCTTGTCAGCTTTTTTGCACAGAGTGCACAGATGATATCGCTGGGTATAAGAATTACTCCTGCAACGCTCAACGTAAAGGTTCCTATGCCCATTGAAATTGTTCAGGGCACTGTCGGCACAAGTGTCAAAGCAGATACTCTGCTCGGCTTTGAGTTTGACGAATACGTTGCTCCGGAAAACGTTACGGTAAAATTCAGCAAGAGCCTTACGGCTCTTGAGCCCGGAACGTATAATGATATTACGACTACTATAAGCTATACAAACCACGAGAGCATTACGGTAACTCTGCCTATTAAAATAATCGGCAAGAAGACTATACCCGTTACAAAGGTACCCGAAGCCGTTAAGGTTAACTACGGCTATGTGGCCAAAAACAGAAAGGCTGCAGATGCAGGCTTTGAGTTTGAGGAGGGCTTTGACGCCTCCAAGGTTATCGTTGAATGGGGCGTAAGCGTAAGAGATCTTCCTCTCGGTAAAACCGAAGCTATGGAAATGAAAGTTTACCTTGATGCGAACTACGAGGAGCTTACGTATACGCTTCCCATAGAAATTGTAAAGCGACCCGATACGGGCAAGTTCGGCTCACTTGCGGTTAATACCCGTAACTCCAACAACGAGGGTGTAATTCAGGTAACTCTTGCTTTCCACGACCAGTACAAGAACGGTACGGCAAAGGTTTGGCTTACGGATGGCACGAACACCTGGATTCTCGGCGAGGATATTCCGCCAACCTACAGCCATACGCAGAGCAGTAAGCGCAAGGTATTCGAGCATCAGATTGAGGAGCCGGGCACATATACCTTTGTTGCCTACGCCGAATATACTCCCGGTGATGCAGACTGTATCTACTTTACAAATCCGGTTATGGAATCCCACGCAACGACAGTTACCTACGAAAAGTGGATCAAGATGACCTGTATCAACACAAGGTATGATACAAGTGTGCTTGATGTATACAAGGGTAAGCAGATTTCGGCAAGAACATCACTTTCTTCAAGCGATTTCTCCTATTGGGAAATCCTTGATTCAAAGGGCAGAAAATATGACCCGTCAGTTTTCGGTCTTGACGAGGCTGATATGAAGGAAACGACACTTGCCTTCTACGTTCCCATTGAAGAGGACTTCACAATTGCGGCAAGAGATAAGTTCTATATTCCTCCTATCGTACAGCCCGATGTTCCCGATGAACCGGATAATCCCGATGACCCCGATAATCCCGATGACCCTGTTGATGAGCCTACCCTTTGGGAGCAGATAGTTGCTTTCTTCCAGAATCTTTTCAACGGTTCCGGTGAAGGTATACAGCTTCCCTCCTGGCTGGTAAGATTCTTTAATGTTATAATCTCCTTCTTCACAGGCTTCTTCAACGGTCTGTTCGGTAAATAAAAAAGCCAAAATCTGCTGCATTGCGGCAGTAAAACATAATGTTTTTCTCCCCTCTGCCCGGGTAACCGGGCACGGGGGAGTTTTTATATGACTGATTATTACAATTTTCTTAAGATAATAATTTACTCTTGCCTTTTTGGCTTTTGTTTGGTAAACTTACATTGTTGTACGGCTTATTACAACATTAAAAATTGAGGGAGAAAGATTTATGAAAAACTACATTTCAAGACTTAAGGCTAACGCAAAGCCGATAGAAATCGTTTGGTGGTGGATTTTCCGTGCCATTATGATTTTCGGTATTCTTGATTCGCTGTTCGGTTTCACTCCGCTTGGCGGCAGACCTATGATGGTAAAGCAGATGGCAGCTAACCTTGTCGGTATGTTCGCCTGGGAAATCTGTATGGCAACAAGCAAGAAAAACTTTATGCACTATCTGCCTTCCTATATTCAGGATATTTCCGTTATCGGCTTCTTTATGGCATCCTTCTGCGGCGCATACGTCAACCTTTACTATTCGTTCCGTTATTACGACCTTATTTTCCATATATTCGGCGGTATAGCAGGTGCTCTCTTCGGCTATGAAGCAATCACCGCTATGCAGATTCGTGATAAAATCAAGCACCACGTTCCGCTTGTTGCTCTTGCTGCCTTCGGTGTTTCCTTTATTGCGGGTAACGCCTGGGAAATCGTAGAGTTCGTTCTTGACCAGTTCTTTGGCTCCGATGCCCAGCACTGGTGCTACCAGGAGGCAGTGGCAGCAGCCGAAACCTACGGCAAGGATTTCCTTGAAAATCCGCATATTATCCCTCACGTTATAAGTGAGAGCCTCTGGGCAGAGGGCTGGACAGAAGAAACATTTGCCTACCGCTGGGCTCTTATGGATACTATGGAGGATCTGCTTTGCAACTCAATCGGCGGTATCCTTGCCTATGTATTCCTGCTTGTTTATCCCTACCGCCACAAGGGCAAGTTCGACATTAACAAGATCATTGACGCTAAGCCTGCAAAAGAGCAGAAGGAAGCTGTAACAAAATGATTTCTTTTAACGAATTTATTGAAAATGCGGGTAAGGTGAAGCCGACTGCCCGTCAGCTTGAGCGCCTGAGTGAAACACAGTTTTACGCCTTTATCCATTTCAGCCCCAACACATATACGGGTCTTGAATGGGGTACGGGCAAGGAAGACCCTGCAATTTTCAACCCAACAGAGCTTGATTGCGACCAGTGGGTTGAGGCTATAAAATCCGCAGGTATGAAGGGTGCAGTCATCACCGCCAAGCACCACGACGGCTTCTGCCTGTGGCAGACTGCTACTACCGAGCATTCAATCAAAAACAGTCCCTATAAAAACGGCAAGGGCGACATTGTGCGTGAGCTTGCCCAAGCGTGCAGAAGGGGAGGCATAAAGTTCGGCTTTTACCTTTCCCCGTGGGACAGAAATGCTGCCTGCTACGGCACGGAGGAATATAATGACCTTTACCGTGCGCAGTTAACCGAGCTGCTAACCAACTACGGCGAGGTTTTTCACGTCTGGTTTGACGGCGCCTGCGGCGAGGGTCCCAGCGGCAAAAAGCAGGTTTATGAATTTGAATCGTTTTTTGAGCTTGTGCGCAAGTATCAGCCCAATGCTACAATATTCAAGGATGACGGTCCCGATTTGCGCTGGTGCGGCAACGAAAGCGGCAGCGCAAGGCTTTCCGAGTGGGCAGTTGTCCCCCACGAGCTTTGCTGCTACTGCGAAAAGCAGACCGAGGGTGCACTGCTTGAAGGCGGTATTCCTTACCACTCAAACTGTGACTGCGATATAGGCAGCCTTGAAAACATTATGTATTCCGAGGGTCTTGTTTTCTGTCCGTCCGAAATAGATATGTCAATCCGTCCGGGCTGGTTTTACCACCCAGAGGAGGAGCCTCATTCACTTGAAAGGCTTTTCAATACCTATCTGCGTTCTGTCGGCGCAAACACAACCTTCAACCTTAACATTCCGCCTATGCCAAATGGTAAGTTTGACCCGAGAGATATTGCCCGTCTGAAAGAGCTGGGTGATAAAATCCGCAGCACATTTGCCGTGAACCTTTGCGAGGGTGCAAAAATCACCTGCACTCACATTTCTCCTACGCAGTCAGAATACCTTGTTGAGCTGGGTGAAGTAAAGAAGATAAACTATTTTGAGCTTCGTGAGAATATTGCAAACGGTCAGCGTATTGCTTCGTTCAGAATAATCGGCAGAAAGGACGGTCTGTGGGAAACCTCTTACGAGAATTACACAACCGTCGGCAACAGAAAAATCTGTGTGCAGGAGTCAGAGTGTGATGCATTCAAAATTGTCATCACCGCTTCCAGAGGCAGAGCGGAGCTCGAAACAATTGCCGCATATTAATTGAGGAACTTTTATGAACACTATACCCGATATAACTTATGAATACTTGCTCGGTGCCGTGCCCATCTGGGGTAAGCCCAACATCTGGTACGGCTCCGTAACCTATAAGGAGAATACAGGCGTTTTTGACGACCGCTTCCGCTACAGACTCACCGTTAAGGTGGACGAGGAAAACGGCAACAAAATCAGCGCTTCGTATTACATCGGCTGGCAGTCCTATGACATTGTTGACAAGGAAAAAATCACCGAAGAGTTTTTCCCGGCTGACGATGAGGGCACGGCACAGGCCATAAACTGGCTGCGTGAGCAGCTTGAAGCAGTAACAAAAATGTGATTTTTGCCTAAACAAGCGTTGTTTTTTTAATACAACTTATATAAAACGAAAAAATATAAAAAAGCTCTTGCATTTTAGTGTTTAATCTGCTAAAATACTTAATGTTCGTTTAGTAAAAGCTTAAAAGGAGGTTTTCACCAATGGCAAAATGTGAATTCTGCGGTAAGGGCGTTGCTTTCGGTATTCAGGTTTCCCACTCCCACAGACGTTCCAACAGAACATGGAAGTCCAACATCAAGCGTGTTAAGGCTGTTGTAAACGGCTCTCCCAAGAGAGTTTATGCTTGCACCCGTTGCCTTCGTTCAGGAAAGGTTACCCGCGCTATCTGACGCAATTTTGTTGATTTAGAGACTGTCGGTTTTCCCGATAGTCTCTTTTTCATTTTTCAGGAGCACCCCGGTATTAATCACGCAAGTGCTTTGTTCTTAATTACACTTGCAATTTATTACATTATAGTATATAATATCCTCTTGAAAAAAGGAGTTGAATTTACCTTGAGTAAAATGACTGCTGTAAAAAATATCTTAAGACTTTTCAAGCGTAAGTTTATGAAAAGGCTCGGCGACATCAGAAGAAGCTTCTGGTACTATCACCTGTGGCCTCACTATTATAAGAAATACTCAAAACAGCCTATTGACGAAAAAAAGGTCGTTCTTGCGTATTCCAGCCTTTATAAAACCCTTCCCGACAACCTCAGGTGCATTAAAGAGGAGCTTGAGGGCAGAGGCTACAACTGTGTTACAGTCAACAGGGGAGAGGGCGACAACCGCTACAAGAACAAGATTCTCAACGAGCTTGCCAAGTTTATCGACTGCGAGTTCTTCTTCAAGGAGTTCGGCAACTGCCGTGCACTTTTCCTTGTAGACTATTATTTCCCCGCTTTTGCCAACAAGCCCCGTGAGGGTCAGGATATTGTCCAGCTCTGGCACGCCTGCGGTGCTTTCAAAATGTGGGGCTACTCTACGGTAGATAAAAAATGGGGTGCAAACAAGAGTTCACTCGATAAATTCCCCGTGCATAATACATACACAAATGTCTGCGTTTCTTCGCCCAAGGTCAGCTTTGCCTATGCCGAAGCCTTTAACTGCGACGAAAAAACGGTAAAGCCGCTGGGCACACCGAGAACGGATGTTTATTTTGACCCCGACTTTGTAAAAAGCGGAAGAGACACTCTCAACCAGCTCTGTCCCGGTATTGAGGGCAAGAAGGTTATCCTTTACGCTCCCACCTTCCGTGGCAATAGCTTAAGAAATTCCTATATGCGTAACACCCTTAACCTTGATGCGCTCTATGACAATCTTCACGAGGATTACGCCTTTGTTATGAAGCTTCATCCGCTCACCGCAAAGGCATTCAAGCTCACCGAGGAACAGCAGGAAAAATACAGCGGCTTCCTCTATGACGTTTCACATTCGGCAAATATTGACACGGCGCTGTGTGCGGCTGATATTGTTATTTCCGACTATTCCTCACTTATCTTCGAGTATTCACTGCTTGAACGTCCGATGATGTTCTACGCTTACGACCTTGAAAAGTACGAGAACGACCGCAGCTTCTATTTCGATTACAGAAGCTTTGTTCCCGGCGAAATTGTAGAAGATACCGAGGGCATCATAAACGAAGTAAAGCGCCTTGAAACCGGCTTTGACAAGCAAAGGGTAATTAACTTCAAAAACGACTTTATGTCAGCCTGTGACGGCAACTCAACAAAGCGTATCTGCGACTATATTTTCAACAGCTAAATAAAAACAAAAAACACGGCGGCTTCATCTTTTGTGAAGCTGCCGTGTGAATTTTTTATTGGCTTATCTTTCGTTGATGTACTTTGTAAGCTCAACGGGGTCAACGATAACGCCGTCCTTGTAAACTCTCATATTACCGGAAGCGATTTCGTCAATGAGGATAACCTCGTCGTTGTTGTAGCCGAACTCGAACTTGATGTCCCAGAGGTCGAGACCGATGGACTTAAGGTCGTCAGCAACAATCTTTGTAATCTTGAGTGTCTGCTCCTTAAGGCTGTCGAACATAGCGGGAGTCATAACACCGAGTGCTGCAAGGCCTTCGCCTGTAACAAGCGGGTCGCCCTTAGCGTCGTCCTTGAAGGTGCACTCAACATAGCCGCCGACAAGAGGTGTGCCGTCTGCAATGTAATCGCCGTATCTGCGGATAAAGCTGCCTGTAGCAACAAGGCGGCAGATAACCTCAAGACCGTGGCCGAATACCTTTGCGGGAAGAACCTCCATTGTAGCCTCGTCAATGTTTGCGCTTACGTAGTGGGTCTTGATGCCTGCTTGCTTGAGAAGCTCGAAATAGTGAATAGAGGACTTGAGGTTAGCCTTGCCGATGCCCTCGATTGTAAGACCGACTGTGTTCTCGCCCGGATCGAAAACGCCGTCCTTGCCTGTGCAGTCGTCCTTGAACTTGAGCATTACGTTGCCGTTTTCAAGGCTGTAAACGTCCTTTGTCTTGCCTTCATAAATTTTTGTCATTGTAAACACTCCCTTGTGCTCAATAAAATTAACATAAATAATTTAGCACAATTTTTTTAATATGTATATAGTTTTCAATAAAAAAACCGATATTTCAATATTAAAAATTTGAGCTTCTAAAACCGCAAAATATGTAAAAAATGCAAAAATCAGAAGTTGTAATTGGGGTAAACCTTCTCGCCCTTTTCTGCTGATTCAACAATTGCAAGGCAGACCTCAACAGTCTTTGCGCCTTCTCTTGCGTCTGTGGGAATGGGCTTGCCGTTGAGAATGGCATCTGCGAATACCTCAAATTCCTTTACGGCGTTGTGGTTGTTGACCTCAAGCTCGATGATTTCGGGCTTCTCGGGTGCAACACCTTCTTCGTCGGCAACGAAAAGCTGCATTGTGGGTGAGGTGTTGTCGCAGATGATTGTGCCCTTTGTGCCGTAGATAACGGTGCGCATTGTATAGTCACGCTTGCAGCCCGTGGAAACAAAAACCTTGCCCATACATCTGTCGCTGAATTTCATAAGTGCGATGGTTGCGTCATCATAATCAACCTTGGGCAGCATAAGGTGTGTGCCGTAGGCAAAAACCTCCGTGGGGTCACCTGCAAGCCAGCGAAGCAGGACAACAGCGTGGCAGCCGCCGCCGATAACGCCGTGGCGCTTGGGGTCAGCACGCCAGTGCTGTGTGCCGTCTGCATTCTCAACTATCTTCATATAGTCGTGTGCGTATTCGCTTTCAACGAAGTAAACCTCGCCGATAAGACCTGAATCAATAATTTCCTTTGCCTTGATAAAGGAAGGTGTGAAGCGGCAAATCTGACCGACCATAAATTTGCAGCCTGATTCGTCCGCAACCTTTACGATTTCCTCAATATCCTCACGGGTGAGCGCAAGGGGCTTTTCACAAAGCACGTGCTTACCTGCACGAAGCAGCTCGGAAACAACCTTTTTGTGCTGCTGGTCAGGGATAGCAACGGAAACAACGTTGATATCCTTGTTGTTTATAATATCGTGGTAATCCGTGCACTGCTTCTCAACGGGGATATTGTACTTTTCGCCTGCCTTGCGCAGGGTTTCCTCGTTACAGTCGCAGATAAGTGCGATTTCTGCATCGTCGTAAGCCAGTGCGCCTTCAACGTGTGCCATACCGAACATCATACCGATGTTGCCTACAACTAATTTTTTGCTCATAACAGTTCTCCTTTTGATTTATAAAAACTTTAAATATTTTACTATAAAAATAAGATTTAATCAACTCTTAAATAACCACTTGCCGCTGATTTTTTCAAAATATCCGGGCAGATAGGGCAGAATGAAGTCGTATGTTGCGGCAAGGCAATCCCTGCCCTCTTTGAATCGGGTTACGATTGACCAGGCGTGCTTTGCAATTTTTTTGTCGCCCTTGTAAAGAGCGTGGTCAACACCTGCTTTTTCAAGGTCGGCAGCCATATCAAAGCTTTCGTATTGCAGCAAATCCTTTACACACCACACAAGGTATGAGGGCGGAAAAGACGGCGTGATAACAGGAATTGCAAGTCGGCTTTCCTCGGCTTTCAGATAGTCTGCAAATTCAGCCTCCGTCATACCGAAAAAGGTTGCCGTCATCATTTTGATAAACGGAAATTCGGACTGCTTTTTGCTGCTGTCGAATATTCTTCTCAGGTCAGCACAGCCGCTGTGTGAAACGAGCGCCTTTATTTTCAGCTTGCCTGCGTGTCTGAACTCAATACCGAGTTTTTTCAGCGTTTCGGGGTCGTTGCCGTAGCAGGCGACATAGGAAATAAAATAACCGCCTGCGCTTTCGCCCGCAATAACAATATTGTCGGTGTCAATGTTATATTTTTCTGCATTGTCAAAAATATAATCAATTGCGGCAAATATTTCCTTTAGCTGTGTCGGAAAGACTTTCTGCGGTGCGTAGGAATAGCTGACAGAGGCGGTGAAAAAACCAAGCTCAGCCCAGTTCATAATATATGGGTTGCGCATTGCGGTAACGCCCGAAATCCAGCCGCCGCCGTGAATATACAAAAACAGCGGCTTTCTGATAGCTTTCAAGTCCTTGCGGCAGTAGGTTTTGATGTAGTTGAGTCTGCCTTCTCCGTACGGTACACGGCTTTCGTGTTCAACCCCACGGGGAGTAGGTCGGTAAGTCGCAATCATTGCAAGTGTTTCCTGCGTGTTGAGGTTGAGCTGCCTTGATATACCTTTTCTGTAAACGTCCTTGTCCACGGTGATACACCTCCGGAAAAATATGACTATATTTTATCACAAGCCGTGCCCGAAAACAACGGAATAATTATAATTATTATAGTTGATTATTGGGGTGAATTCTGCTAAAATAAACTTATTAATGTGACGGGAGCGACAATAATGGATAAAAAGTACACCGTAAGCTTTAAATTCGGCGGCAAGCAGTTCACTACCAACGACAAGGAGAACGAATTTTACCGCCTTGAAATTGAAAATAAGGACAACAGCTACAAGGTTACAATTGTTCCGAAAAAGACAATTGAGCTTGTAGAATTCTATTCCGAAATGCCCTATGAATTCAAGCCCGGCGACCTGTTCTTCGGCAACGGCTACCAGTCCTGGACAAAGACAAGGGAATACAAGGCAAACGAAATTATGCGTGGCTGCATTAAGCTGGCAAATATTTCCGAGTACACAAAGGGCATTGCGAGAAAAACGGGTGACGAGTGGATTGTTAAATATTCCGAAAAGCCCGGCGAATTCCACAGCCACTGCTATACCTATATCCGCAACGGCGAGAGTGTTAAGCTCTGGGGTTCACTTACCGAAAAAACAGGCTTCACAATTTTTAAGGTAAAGATGAACGAAAACCGCTTCTATTTTACAAAGGACCTGCTCGGCAAGGTGCTCACGGGTCCGCTTGAGGTGTTCGATATTGTTTACTTTGAGGGCGGCTACGAGGAAGTCTTTGACAACTACTTCGGTCTGTGGGATATGCCCGAAACAAGACACGGCACAATGAGCGGTTATACCTCCTGGTACAATTACTTCCAGGATATTGACGAAAATATTATCCTTCGTGACCTTGACGGACTTGATGCTTATAAAGACCAGGTCAATATCTTCCAGATTGATGACGGCTACGAAACCTTTATTGGCGACTGGCTTGACCCCAACCCTGCAAAGTTCCCCAACGGTATGAAGTATATTGCCGATAAAATTCACGACAAGGGCTACAAGGCAGGTATCTGGCTTGCTCCCTTCAACTGCCAGAAGATTTCCCGTATGGCAAAGGAACACCCCGACTGGCTTATCAAGGACACCAACGGCAAGCCTATGGTTGGCTGTATTGCCTGGGGCGGCGCTTATACGTTTGATATTTACAACGAAGAAGTAAGAGCTTACCTCAAGGAAGTTTTTGATACTGTCCTCAACGACTGGGGCTACGATATGGTCAAGCTCGATTTCCTCTACAGCCAGTGTATCAAGCCCAGACACGGCAAGAGCAGAGGCGAGATTATGTGCGACGCTATGGCGTTCCTTCGTGAGTGCGTCGGCGATAAGCTCTTCCTTGGCTGCGGTGTGCCGATTGGCCCTGCTATGGGTGTTGTTGATGCCTGCCGTATCAGCTGTGACGTTGACCTTTACTACGACGGTCTGTTCTACAACCGTATTCAGGTTGCTAACGAAATGCTCAGCGCAAGAAGCGCAATAAATAACTCGATATTCCGCCGCCATATGAACGGCAGAGTATGGATGAACGACCCCGACGTATTCTTCCTGCGAAAGAACAACCAGAAGTTTACCGATGTGCTGATGATGCGCATTAATAAGCTCCAGTTCACTAACGAGCAGAAGTACCTCCTCGGTAAAATAAATAACCTTTGCGGTAACGTTCTTTTCGTTTCCGATAACGCAGCCGATTACGACAAGGCGGCACAGACACTCGTGCGAAAGTTCTTTGAAAAGACAGACGAAAAGATTATCAGCGCCGAATATGTTAACAGCGAGGTAATCCGCCTCGTAACCGAAAAGGACGGCAAGCAGGAAACCTTCACCTTCAACCTCGCAGAGGGCAAAATCCTCTCCGGCGACGATTGGAAAAAGTATTTTGAATAATTAACACGAAAAGCCCAAGGCAGTAAATGCCCGGGGCTTTTTGTTGTTGTAGTTTGTTGAAATGAATGATGAATAATGAATATTGAATAATGAATAATTGTAGGCGGGACACCCGTACCCGAATTATAATAATGGGTAAGGGCGTAGCCCTTCCTTAATTATTCATTATTCATCAGCGTAAGCGGCTTCATTATTCATTTTTCATTAACAGTTTGTCACCAACAGCATTCCTCACTCGTTTTATATATGAAAGGAGGAAGCTATGAAGAATCGGGATCTCGAAAAAGAATTTGAAGAAAAATACAATCTTTATGCGGTAATGCTTTACCGAATATCCTTTCTGTATCTCGGCAACAGCGCTGATGCCGAGGATGTGCTGCAGGATGTTTTTACAAAGTTTTTTTACAGTAAAAATAAATTCAGCAGTGCTGACCACGAAAAGGCGTGGCTTATAAGAACAACACAAAACGCCTGCCTCGATTTGCTTAAAAAGGCAGGCAGAAAAAACATAAGTGTGGAGGATGTTTCTCTTTCCGTATACTGTGAAAACGATGCACGGCAGGACATTTTGCGAAGCGTTTTTGCCCTGCCGCCCAAATACAAAATTGCGGTGCTGCTGTACTATTACAACGGCTATTCCGTTGAGGAAATTGCCCGAATACTCAGAATAAGCAAAGCTGCAGTAAAGAAGCGTTTGCAACGGGGCAGAGAAATGTTAAAACCCGAATTGGAGGATTATGCGCAATGAAAAAGGAAGAATTAATAAGTATAATTGATGATATTCAGCCCGATGTACATATGAAAAACAGGCTCAAAGCAAAGGTTATAGGCGGTGCTTCTAAAGCAAAGCCTAAAAGAATAACCAACCCGATTATTGCTCTGTGCTTTATTGCAATTATTGTTTTGGGCACGGGCTTGGTCGGAAAACGACCTGTAACCGAAGCGGAAAAATCTACCGAAAGCACCACACAGAATACGGTGCTTGATATGATGAGCGGTTTTGTTGTGCTTGCAGGTGCTTATTACGGTGATGCAGAAGAAAAACAGACCGCTGTACCGCTTGAAATCAATAAGGGATATGACTGTGGCATCAAATTAATTGTAACCGACATCCGAAGTTTGACAGACAGCGAAAAGAAAAAAGTACGCACTGACCTTGATAACGGAATTTACGCTTACCGTGACGAAGAGGGCTTTTTCAGGGGCAGAAGCCATACCGACGGTACAGATGAAATTTACCTGACCCGGTATTCCGTCAACGAATTCAGGCTGAATTTGGAGGAAGGCAGAAACGTAAAAACCGTAACGGTGAAAAACACATCCGAATACGGTCAGCTTGTTTATTCTGTAGGCAGACCTGTTTTTTCTGCTCCCGAACACGGCCACGAAATCGTTGTCAGCGGTGAGGAATTCAACAGTAAAACAGACGGCTTTTACTGGGAGCACACGGACGAAATGTTAAAAGCTCTGTCGGAAAACAACGGTATATCTTTTTCAGCCTTTAATGACACGGTTACCTTTACCGTTGAGTACACCGACGGGGTTAAAGCAATGGGTGTTGTGGATATCGTTTTCAATGAAAACGGCGAAGCAACAGCCATTTGCAAAGATTATACTTTAAAGTAAAGGGAGGTGAAGCAGAAAAAGTATAGTTTTTCCGGGAAGAGATAAAGGACAGCACAGTATGGGTGAACTGTGCTGTCCTGCTTTGTTATATATCAAAAAAATCGTTCAATTCTTCATACTTATAAAAAAACACCTTGCTGAGCTCTCGGATTTCCTTTTCCTTGCCTGCGGCTGACTCATCGTAAACCGCTGCTACAGGGAAGCCTGCCTTTGCCGCAGTTTCAACTGCGTGGGGTGAATCCTCAAACACATAGGTTTCCCGGCTTTCCGTGCCGAGAAATTGGAGTGCCTTTTCAAAAATCAACGGGTCTCTTTTACTGACTCCCAATTCTGCGCAGGTGAAAATCCGGTCGAAATATTTCAGCATACCGTTGCGCTCAAGGGCAGGAATTGCGAGCCTTCTTTCCGTTGCCGTTGCTACGCACATTTTAATTCCGGCTTTTTTTAAGCGTTCAAGAAACGGTATAACGTCTTCTTTTGGGGGCACGAGGTTGATATAGAAATTGTCAATCTGCTCGTGCATAAAGGCTAAAACATCCTCTGCCGTGCAGTCAAGGTTGTACTCGTCCACAACGTACTGCGAGGATTCACGCAGAAACATTGTCGAAACCCTGTCACGCAAGTCGGGCTTTGGCGTAACGCCACGGGCGGTGAGAAAGTTGAAGCTCAGGTCGTTCCATATCGGCATTGAGTCAATAAGCGTGCCGTCAAGGTCAAAAATTGCGGCGGAAATTTTATTTGCCATCTGTTTCCTCTCTTTCGGGCAGTATGCCTGAGCTTTCGATTATGATTACCGCTGTGCCGTCGTGTACCGTGATTTCGGCGGCTTTACCCGTAAATTCATTGCTGATACCTAAAGGACGGTCACCTGGCAGGGGAGCACCCTCAAGCTCATATTTAAGCCCTTTTAGTGTCAGGGCGCAACTTTCACTTCCCCAGGGAATCAGGGAAATATATCCGCTGTTTTCTTTTGAAAAAGTGAGCGTGCAGTCCTTTGCGGCAGCTATTACATAGTCCTTGTCAATAATAAAACCCTGCTTACCTTCCTTTGCAAGGTGAGCAAGCACCTGAATATTGCCGAAGGTGTGTGCAATCCGTCCGCCTGTGCCGCCGTAAATCAGAAAACGGTCACAGCCTGCCTCAATGCCTTTTATTACGGCAAGCATGGTGTCCGTGTCGTCCTTAACGCTCGGGTGTGTTTCGGTGTTTGGGTGGTTGGGCACAAAGCCGAGCGAGTCAAAATCACCCACAACAAGGTCAGGAGTAATTCCGAGCTTTGTCAGCCTTTCGTAGCCTGCGTCAACGGCGATTATTAAGTTTTCCTTTTCGGGTCTGAAGCCCTCGGCGTAAAAATCTCCGCCGCCGACAAGTAAACAGGTTTTCATAAATACGCTTCCACTCTGTAAATCGGCATGCCCTGCGAAGCAAAGCGATGCTCGTATTCTGTTTCTATGTTGCCCTCAAAGCCGCTGTTGTGCAGGTCGAGGGATATGTTTTTGATTTTGAAGCCGAAGGCGGAATACTGCTCAAGCGAATACTCGAAAAAGTGCATATTGTCCGTCTTCTGGTGGATTTCTGCGCCGTCCTTGAGAATTACCGCATAGCTTTTGAGAAAGCGTGCGTTGGTAAGGCGGTGGTTGGCGTAGGAATTCTTGGGGTAGGGGCAGGAGAAATTAAGGTAAATGCGCTCGATTGACTTGGGCGCAATGAATTTTTCAAGGTACTCTGCACCGCCGTGAAGAAAGCGCACGTTTTCGATTTTTTCTTCCCTTGCCCTTTCACTTGCCGCAACAATAACGTTTGCAACCTTTTCAAGCGCAAGTACATTGATTTCGGGGTTTGCTTTTGCCAGCTCACAGGCAAATTTGCCCTTGCCGCAGCCGACTTCGAGCACAACAGGCTTGTCGTTGCCGAAAATCTCCTTGAAATCGAAATATTCCTTCTTTTCAATAGCCGTCATAAAATTGCGGTCATCGCTGAAAAGCTGAATTATGTTGTCGCCGCATTCGTTCAGGCGCTGCTCAAGATATTTCTTTTTTCTCATTCTCATAGCTGATTTTTCCTTTATCATAAAAGCCACACAGTTGAGTGTGGCTTTTGTTTTTATTCGGTTTCGTCCTCGTCAATTACTTCAACAGCACTTTCGTTTTCGGTATCCTTTGCAAAGCTTTCAAGCATTGACATAAGGCTGCGTACCTCGTGGTTGACCTGTTCTTTGATGAGGTTTACCTTTTCCTGCTCAAGGCGTGCAGCTACCGTGATTGCGTCTGCCTTGCGCTGTGCGTCCTTTTCAAGCTTCTGCACAAGTTGCGCAACCTCTTCAATCATTTTAGAAGCCGTGTTGCCGTAAAGCTTTGCCGCCTCAGTGCCTTCGTTGCGGATTACTTCAAGCTCTGCCTTAAGCTCTTCGTTTTCGGCTTTGAGAGCAGTATTTTCTTCACGCAGATTTGTGTCGTCCCTGCTTTCTTCCGTAAGAGCTGTCTCACGCAGCTTCTGCAGTGCAGCCGCAAGAACAGCACAGTCCTTGCGCAGCTTTGAATTCTCCTCGTGGAGAGTGTCGTATTTTTCCTGCAGCGAAGCGTAGCTTTCACGAAGCTGTGCTTCCGACTGGCGTGCATAGCTGATAAATTCATCAACCTCAGAGCAGGTATAGCCCTTTCTTGAAATGGAAAAGCTGTTGTTATCGGCCATTTTAGATACCGCCTTTTGAATAGTGTTTTATTAGTCGTTATAGAACTTGAAGCCTGTTGCCTTTGCCCAGTCGAAGAACACACGAAGTGACTTGAGTCTCTGGGGGTTGAGCTCGTGGTTGCCTCTTGTGTACCAGTTGAAGCCCTCTATGCCGCAAAGGCTGACGAGGTACTTTGCGCTTGCACAGAAGCCGGAATCAATAGCATTGTCAAGCACACAAATCTGCTGGTGGGTAAGGTTGGCTGCCTCTCGGTCATTCTGAACAAAGAATTCGTCATACATCTTTGCAAAGAGGTAAGCACCGCAGCTTGTGGGTGTTGCAATAACGCCTCTTGCGCCTGCCTCGTATGCTTCCATAAGGTAGGGGATGTTAGCCTGAAGAACAGCGGAGTCACCCTGAACGGCAATCTTTTCCTTGATTCTTTCAATGCGGCAGGTTGTGTCCTTAATGCCGTAAAACTTGCCTGTTTCAACAAGTCTGCCGTAGCATTCAGCATCCATAAGGTGAGGCTGCATACCGGGGAACTCGTAAAGAATGATGGGGAGAGTTGTGTGCTCTGCGAGCTCTGAAAGGTATGTAAACATTCTGTCGTTATTGTCGCAGTAGCCCTTTGTAACAAAAACAAGGCCTTCAACGCCGGTCTGCTCCATACGCTTGATTTCTTCAAGCTGACCGTGCCATGTGGGCTCGATATTAGCGGTGGCAACAACGGGAGTGCCGTTGGCGTGCTTAACAGCAAGTGTAGCAAGCTCAATTCTCTCGTCAAGAGTAAGTGTTGTCATTTCGGAGCTGCCGCAGCAAGCGAAAAGGTGCTGTGCGCCCTGACGTGACTGCCACTCAACGTACTTTTTGTAAACCTCAAAGTCGATTGAACGGTCTTCCTTGAACGGAGTGAGAAGAAGTGAATAAACGCCTTTGTTGTCGAAAGCTCTGTTTGCCATAATTTTTAACCCTCGGTTCTGAATTTTTAGTTTTTCTACAGTATAACTCACACGGGCGCAAAAATCAACATTTATTCTTTATTATTTTTTATTTAAGTGCGATATAGCAATAATCTATGTTGAGCTTATTGAGCAAAACAAAGGTATCGCCGTAGTTTTCGGATGTGCTCTGTTTTATCGTAAAGCCGCTGTCGTTTATATAAACACCTGCGCTCGAATAGCTCTTCGCCGCAATGCCGCTCATACAGTAGGAGGCTCCCGTTGCCGTATAGAAAAGCGGCACGAGTGAGGGGATTACAATAACAGCGGTGGGCTTAAAGCCGAGGTTAATGCTTCGGCTGGCTTCACCCGTGCCGAAATACGAGCCGATTGTAATGGACGAATTCCATTTCGCCTTTTCTTCCTTCGATACGTGCAGGTCGGTGTCGTTCATATGCGAGGCACAGAAAAACGTTTTGGGCAGAAAAGCCTCGTACTGTATTTCGCTTGATTCCGCAGGGCAGAACTGCGCCTGAACATCTGCCCAGCTTTTCATAACAAAGGCGTCCGTTTCCCTGTCGGCAACTATAGCCTCACAGCCCGACTGAACAAGGTTTAGGTCACTCTTGAAGGAAAGGCAGTCAACTGTTCTCGTGAACGCATCGTGGCAGGCTGTGCCGCCCATTGAATAGGGCACGTGAATTGAAAAACGCAGCCTTATATCCGCCATACGGCAGTATTCATCGGGCACGAGCTCACCCTCGCTGTTCTCAACGAAAAAGTCGGAAATCTTAACGCTGTCAAGTCCAACCGATATAATCGGATTTTTAAGCGGTGTCGCCTTGGGTACGGGCGGAAACTCCGTGAGGAATTTTATTTTGCCGAAAACCTCCGTCTGTTCATTGAGCCATTTTACAATGTCCTTGGGCATTGCGCTTATTGAATTTGACATATCATTCAACCTCCACTATCGTTCTTATAATTGCCCAGATATAAAATACCCTGTCGCCGTTGTAAACCCTTTCCGCACGGTCAATCTGGTATTTTGTTTCGTCCGCAAACAGGAAAGCCCCGTCATCAGCAAGTGTCAGGTCAGGGTCGGGAGGACCTATGTAAAGGTAGTGTCCCTGGCTGTTGAAACCGATTTGCGTGTAAACGCCGTCAAGGTACATTTTGTTTTTATATCTCAACGGCTGAATAAACGCCTTGTATTTTTTTGCGGATTCGGCTGAGTTCAGCTCAACCGTTCTGCCGTAGGTGTCAAGCAGCTTTTTAATTTTCATACACCCACCTGCCTGAAAACAAAGCTTTGGTCTTCAATCAGGTCTGCCGCTGCGGCAAAGGTCTCGTCCCTTACCGCAACCGCCAGTTCAACCGCCGCCGCAGGAGAACGGCTCACCGTAACATCGCCTGCCTTGAAGCTGGTAGTGCCCTGCGAATCAACGGCGTTTCTGATTGCTATGCGGTAAAAGGCGAGTGCCGCCGCACATGAGGCAATGCGGCTGTCGTTTTCGTCTGCGCCCTCACGCAGGCGTTTTTTTATTTCGTTAAGGCAGAGTGAGCAAAGAGGCAGAGCGTTCTCTGCCTCTTTCTCGTCGAGGGTCATAAGCTGCCTTAATCCGTTAAGTACAGTATGGTTACCGATCAAAGCGCCTTACCCCCGTAAATTAAACTTCAAGCACACGGGATGCGTCTGTGAAGATTTTTGCAAAGCCTGCAATTGAGGTAATTGCGGCACGTTCAAGCTGTCTGTCAATGAGCTTGTCGTATTCGGTCATAACCTCGCCTGCCTTTACCATTTCAAGTGCGCAGGTTTTATCAAGGCCGATGATTTTGCCGCTTTCAACAGCAGAAGAACGGATGAGCTCTGCACCGATAGGCGTAATCATTTTGCCCGTTGCGTGGAAGCTCAGGCCTGCCGCAGAATCCTTGAATTCGGGAAGGTTGAGCATATTTACCGCATCCGCATTGTTTGCAATAAGCACGTTCATCTCATACGGGTCAAGGTCCTTCCAGAGGTTTACGATGTCGGCATAGCCGAGAGTGCCCGAGGAAAGTGCATTTGTTGCGGCGGCAGCATTGCCGTTGCCGTCACCGTTTACGATAACGTCAATTGCATCGGCAAGCTGTGCCTTTGCGATGTATGCGCCAATCTGGCGGAGTGTTACGGTGAAAAGGTCAAGGCGTTGGAAACGGATTGCCTCGTAAGAAGCAACAAGCATTCTGCCTCTCTTCTTGAGCTTTACAAGGTTTTCACGGGTCTTGACAACCGTCTGCGGAATTGTGCTGCCCTCGGCAACCTCCTTGAGTGCCTTGTCGTCGTCTGTGGGAATACTTGTGATTGAGCGGTAGTCAAGCGAATCAATGTTGGTAACGCTTGCAACAAGCTTGGGAAGTACGTTCGCCTCCTCCATGCCCTGTCTTACTGCTCTTGCAACATATTCGGGGAAAAGTGTTGCGCTGTCGCTTGTCTTGAAAAACTTTTCAACAACGTCGCTGCCGCTGCCGCTTACCTTGATGTCAAAACGCTTGAGCTGTCGCTGATAGGCGTCAAGTCCCTCCAGAGCACTGTCCTTGTAGTTTTCGGACGGGTCAATGCTCTCAAGAGCAGAGGTGAATGAGCCGCCGCAGTAAAGTCCCTTTTCAAGTCTGATGTTGTCAAAATTTGCCATAGTTATTTACTCCTTCCTTTCATTAAAGCAGAATGCCTGCTGTGAGTGCCGCTGTGTCTGTTTCCACTACGGTGACGAGCTTGCCGTTTGTTGCGTCCGCCTTGATTTTTGTGTCGCTTGCGGCGGCGATTGCCGTAACACCGAGTGCAGGTGCAGAGCCCGAATAGGGCAGGGTAACAAAGCCCGAAATCTGTACGGCGGCAATGCTTTCTCTGCTTGAAACAACAACGCCCACAATCTTGCCGTTTGCCGCACAGGGGCTTACCGTGCCGTTATCCGATACGGTTACAAGCGTGCCTGCTGCAAGCTCCTCTTCTGTTTTGAATGTGACTACCTGTTCGTTGATACCTTTGAATGAAACTGACATATTTTATCCTCCTTAAATTTTGAATTCCTTATTGTCGGTTTTGTTTGTGTTTGTGAATGTGCCAAGCTGTGGTGCGAGCGGAAAACGCTTTGCCGCATTTGCCGAAAACGCCTTTTCAAGTGCTGTAAGGCTGTCTGTGGATAATTGCTTGCAAACACCTTCAAGCTCGTCTGAATTAAGCTCGGGAACAGCCATTGCGCCAAGCCTTGCAACTCTTGCTTCAAGTGCTTTTCTGTATTTTTCGGCATCCTTTGAAAGCTCCTGCAGGTTGTGAATTTTTTGGGTAAGCTGAGAAAAAGCCTCAATGCTCAGCGTAATTGCGTCGCAGCCTGTTGCGGCTTTTCCAATTCTGTCAAGCTCCATACCCTCGGGCACGGTGAAACTCTTTGTCACACCTGCCTCGGGTTGGGCAGGCACGGCAACAAAGCTGAATTCGTAAGCATCTGTCGGCTTATTAAGCACGGTGTGGCACACCCTGCCGTCGTAAAGCTCGCCCTTGCGGTGCTTACAGCCTCCTTTTTTAATCTCTGCCGAGCACACCGAGCAGATGTGACTGCTCACGGCACAGCTTATGCTCGTTTCCTTTTTAATCCCCGACTTTATCTGCCCAATAAGCTCCTCGCTTTTGGGCGTTATGGGGATATATGCCCTCGCCTTTAGAGCGGTGTAGTTCTCGCCCGTTGAAGTCTTGCGGATTTCGCTTTCTTCAATCCAGGTCTTAAAAATTCTTGAGTGCTGGTTTTGAGTCTTCATACTGTGGTCTGCAATACCTGTTTTGCCCTCAAACATCGGTGCAAGTGCGGTAAGTGCCTCAACGCTGAAACGCTCTAAATCCCTGTCGATTTCGTTGTCACAAAGCGTGAGATTAAAGCAGAAAACCTCGTCTGCCTCAAGCGCCTTTACCGTGTAGCGGTTGATAAGCTCAAGGTCTTTATCCGTCGGGATAAAAGAGCATTCAACTCCCGACGGTGCATTTTTCTGTAATTTCTCCATTAGTCCTCCTTGGTTAATTTAAGTGCCTGTGCGGAGTAAAGCTCGGCACGGGAAAGCTCAACCATATCCTGCAGCATTATGTCGTCCCAGATAATTTGGGCGCTTCCTGCAAGCCCGAAAAGCCTCAGGCAGGTGTCTGCAAGCCTTGTTATTGCAGGAGTGAGTATTCTGCGGTAGGCTTCAAGCTCGCTTGTCAGGGCGTCTGCCTGCTGTGAGGACATTCTCTCCGTGCTCGACCAGCTTAGCCCCAACAGAAACGGCGGTAAGCCCGTCTTTGAAACAATCTGTTCAAGCAGCTGTCTTACGGGTATTTCGCTGTCGGGAATCTGTGTTTCCGAGCCTATAGCCTTAATCTGAATATCACCCACGGCAACGAAATCTCTTACGCTTTCACTGCTCATGGCGTTGCTCCATTCCTTTGCAACCTGCATTGCCCTTTCCTTGGCGTAAGCCTTGTCAAGTGCATCGTTTGTCGGCTTGTAGGTTACGGCAAAGCGTGTGTTGCCCAGGCGTTCCCAGTTTGTGCCCGTTGTTCTGAAAATCTGCATAAGCGTCTGTGCAACAAAGGGCAGACCGCTTAAAAGTGAATTACCGCAAAGCTCACCGGGTCTGGGGTTGAGCGTTGACATAACAATCAGCTCGGGGTATTTAACTTTTTCAGCCATACCGGAGCGGATAGTGAAAATGTCTATGTCAATGCCGTTTGCGTTTCGCTTTAATTCAATATTTTCAAGCGGTGCGTTGAAAAGTGCAACGGGCAGCCCCGTGTTATCCGTTACAATTTCACCTATAGCCGTGCCGTAGGTGAGAAGCTGTTCAAAATAGCTTGATACAAAGCTTTCGAGTCCAAGGCTGTTGCCGTTGACATTTACGCTGCTGAAAAAACGGTCAAGCGTATCCTGGGCGGCTGAATCTGTGCATCGGATGCTGAATCCGCCCGTAAGCCTTACCAGCTTCATAATCGCCGCATCAATAATCGGTACGGCATCTCTGAGTGCGGAATACAGCCGAAGCTGCTGCCTGCCGAGTGCCGAATAGCTTTCCAGAAACGCAAACGGATTTTGTGCGTGTCCCGTCTGCACCGAGCAGACCTCGGCTTCGGCGGTGTTCTTTTTACTTTTTCTTATAGCCTTTCATTCCTTTCCTGTGCAATGGCAAAAAATTCGCTGCTGCCCGTTTCCATCAGCGTTGTCACAAAGTAGCGCAGGTCGTCCATTGCGTGGTCGTTAGTCTTTTTCGGGGTGTCCTTTGTGCAGTTGTCCTCCCAGCGGTACAGCGAAAATTCACGTATGATGTCACGGCAGGGTGAACAGATTTTGATTTTGCCGCCCTTTATCGCTTCGGATACCTTTCTTATTCCGTCAAGCACATCGTTTCTTGCCGGAACAACACGGAAATGCCCGTGCCTGCGTATGCACTCAATAAAGCTTGCCGCAGACGGGTCAACCGTAACGGAGTCAATTTTTCTTTCACCTGCTAAGGTTTCAAGTGCGCTGTAGTGCTCCTCGTCCGTTTTCTGTTCCCCGAGCAAGCGTGAATCGTGGTAATATTCATCCAGCCTGTACCATATTCCGTCCTGCTTTCCCCACAGCCCGAAGGAACAAGGGTTTACCGTGCCGTAGTCGCACGAAATGCAGTAACGGTCAAATTCGCCGCCGGGCACTTCGCAGACATTTCTGCTTTCACAGAAAAACGGGTAAACAAGCCCCTGCACAGCCACCCACTTGCCCTCAACAAAACGCTCGTAGAACGAACCGCTGTAAAGGCTGCGGTAGCGCTCCATAATCTGTTTTGTAAGCGAGGGGTTGTCCTGCATTAAAAAGTGCAGGTAAAGGCAGTTTTTTTCTTCGCTTTTCTTTATCCACTCCTCGTGAAACCAGTGAAGCGGATTGTCGGGGTTGCAGTTGAACCAGAATTTTGAGCCCTCAACCGAGCAGCGGGCAAGTGCCTGCTCAACAAACGAGCGTGGCATAAGCGCAACCTCGTCCAGCAAAACGCCGCCAAGGGTCATACCCTGAATAAGTGATGCGGAGGATTCATCCTTACCGCCGAAAAGATAAAAACTGTTTACTCTGCCGTCAAAGGAAATCTCAATAAGATTTTTGGATACCTTTTCGGTGCACTCAAAGCCAAGCTCTCTGAGTACGGGCAGCAGGGGAGTAATAACATTTCTTCTCAGCGAGGTTACCGTTTTGCCGCATATTGCAAATGCCGTGCCGTCAAAAGCGGAAAAAGCCCAGGCGATAAACGAAATTGACATACAAAGCGTCTTGCCCGACCTTACCGCACCGTCACAGATGATTGCATCACGCATTTTGTAGGGCGAAGAGGGACACCACCAGGTGAGTGCGGTCAATTGTTTTTCGGAGAAAGGCTTGAAGGTGCTGTAAAGTTTGTTTGCTTTACTCAAGCGCATCTCTCCCGTAAAGTGCCTTTGCTGAGCTGTTAAGTGCCTCGTAAAACGGCAGAGCGGCCGCAGCCTCACCTTCACTCATTTCAGCAAGCTTTTCAAGCGGTTTAAGCCTGTCGAAAAACTTGATTTCCAGTCCGCCACCCTTGGGGCGTTTGATTTCGGAAACGTTGAACAAATCCATTTCGGCAAGCTCCTCTTTTGTCGGTGCTTCCTCACGGAAAAGCAGGCTCAGCGCATCGGCTGCAGACCCGAAGGCAAGCCGTTTGTAGCCTGTTGCTGCCTCTGTCTGCATAGGCTTGAAGCGGTTAGAAACAGCGGCAATTTCCTCGGCTATTTCCTTGCGTGAAAGCAGCTTTACCGAGGCAGATTTCGGGTTTAGCGTATAGCCCGACCTTGCAGCCGCTTCACTTCCGTTGCGAAGATAAGCGTAGTTTAAGCAAAACAGCTTTTCTCTTTTGCTTAAGGGTTTCTTTGCGATTTTTTCACCTTCCTTGCTTTAGTAGAGAAGTTTTTTCCGTGCGGCGGAAATTACACGAAATTGTAAAGTTAACTTACTTTACTCAAAGTTTCTTTAACACTTTTCAAAAACTCCTCCCACTCAAAAGGGGTACAGCCCGTTTTTTTACACAAAAAGGTTGACAAAATCGGCAAAAATTCAAAATGTTAATAATTTGTTCATGAATAGACACAAAAATAAGCACCTGAACGAATACAACGTTCAGGTGCTCAAGTGTTTGTTATTGATATTTTATATTATGCTTTTGACACCAATTCACAGCGTCGTTATACAAATTTTCTCTTTCAAAATCATACCAGTTTTCTGACATTCCTTCTTCAACCTCAATTAATGTTTTGAAGGCTAAATCAAAATTACCGTTTGCTTGGGTAACGAGTTTTTCTGTTTTATCTTGGAGTGGTCTGGAATTATATTCTGCTAAAAATCTTTTTTCCAGTTCGATAATATCTGTTTGAAAGATAGGTATAAAATACCCGGATTGTAATATATCATCCGTATCCTTGTATGAATACTCTTTAATTAAGTTTTCCGAAGAATATATCTGATAATCATCTTTACCAAACCACCAGTACGGTTCTGATGTAATATCAGTATAATATCTTCCGTAATACATTATATCTTTGATATTTATTTTCATAATTTCTCCTATGATTTTGTTAATCAACAAGTTCAATTATCATATTTTCTTTAAGTTCTTCTCTGCTCAGAAACGGTGCAAGGTCTTCAAGCGGAGCGGAAACAATGGTGCCGTCCTCAAGACGTTTTGACGAAGCCTTGGGCTCAAATTTCTGCTCGGGGCTTACAATAACCTCGCAGAAAACGGGACCCTCCTCTTTCAGCACCGCATCAATAACCTTTGAAAGCTCTTTGTTTTTCTCAATGCGGTAATACTTCATACCGTATGCAGGCACGAGCTTTGACATATCGGGGAAGCTAAGGTCACCGCTTTCGGGGCCGACACCGACCAAAGGCTCACCGAAGAAATTCTTCTGCGACTGCCTGATCGAGTGGTAGCCGCCGTTGTTTATCATAAAAGTCTTAATCGGCAGACGGTTTTGCAGTATTGTCTGCATCTCCTGCAAATTCATCTGTATGCTTCCGTCACCCGTGATAAGAATAATATCCTTATCCTTTTCGGCCTCGGCAACACCGATAGCCGCAGGCAAGTCATAGCCCATTGAAGCAATGGCGGAATTTATTATAAACCTCTGCTTTTGCTTTATAACGTAAGCGTGGCTGCCCACAACGCAGGCAGAGCCGTTGCCGACCACCGTAACGTCGCCTTCGTTCAGCTTACTGCTCAGCTCTTTTATGAAAGCGTATACGTTAGCTTCTTCGCACTCATAGTGCTTGGGAAGCACAACGGGGTATTTTATTTTCCAGTCGGTGCATCTGTCGTGCCAGTCGGATTTCGGGAAGCTGAAGTTTCTTTCGTCAATTCTTCTTTCAAGAGCTTCAAGGAAATCCTTTGCATCGGCCCGAATCGGAAAATCTGCATTGACGTTCGGCTTTTTCAGTTCCTCGCTGTCGATATCAACAACAATTTTCTTCGCAGCCCTTGCCCATGTCTGGTAGTTGTAGCCGACCTGTCTTATGCTCAGCCTGCTGCCGACACTCAGCAGTAAGTCGCTGTTCTGCACGGCAAAGTTACCCGGTCTGTCGCCCATAATGCCTGCCCTGCCGACATAAAGCTCGTGCTCGTCCTCAATGCAGTCAATGCTGTTCCAGCCCGTAACAACGGGAATGTTCAGCTTACCTGCAACACGGTAAAATACCTCGTGTGCACTCGCAATTCTCACGCCGTTGCCTACATTAAAAACGGGTCTTTTGCTCTCTGCAATAAGGTCGAGCACCCTGTCAGCAGTTTCATCGCTTACGGGGCAGGGGAGCTCTTCTTCCTCTTCGTCATAGCTGATAAGCTCGTCTGTTTCAATGTATGCGCCCTGAACGTTCATCGGAATATCCAGCCAGCACGGACCCGGTCTGCCGCTTTGGGCAATTTTGAGCGCCTTTTCAAGGCAGTATCTTATCCGCCACGGGTCAACAACCATTTCGCTGTACTTCGTCATACAGTCAACGGCCTTTGTAATGTCAAATTCCTGGTCACCCATTGCACGCAGGTTAAGTCCGCTGCCTCTTGCCGTTGTGTCATAACGCACCTGACCCGAAATAATCAGCATCGGAATAGAATCAAGCCAGCCGCCCACAACACCCGTAATGGCGTTTGTGCCGCCCGGACCTGTTGTAACGCAGACACCTGCAATTTTATTGTGAATTCTCGCATACGCTTCTGCCGCTATTGCACACGCCTGCTCATGGTGGTTATAAACACAGCGCAAGCCCTCCTGATGTCCGAAAGCATCGTTGAGGTGCATTGCACCGCCGCCCGTAACCGTAAACAGCGTGTCAATGCCGTTGTCAACAAGAAACTGTGATATATAATTTGAAACCTTGATTTTCATTTTCATCACCGAAGAAGTTAAGTTTATAATGTATTATATACTATAAGTAAGTGTGTGTCAAATTACAGTTTAGCGCAACAATAATTTGTCAACTTAAGGTAACACGCTATTGCACAAATATTACAAACTTATTATAATAGAGAAAAGTAATTTATAAGGAGAAACAAAATGATAAAAAAGATTACCGCTTTGCTTCTTGTGTTTACCTTGCTTTTCTCGTCGGTTGCAATAAGCTCTTATGCCGCAAATGACGGTAAAACGGATTATCCGTACATATTTGTTCACGGTATGGGCGGTTGGGCACCGGATAACAAATTTTATTCGCTTTCGCCTTATTGGGGCGGCGGTCTCGGTCTGAATGATACGGACCTTATAAAAATACTCAACGAAAACGGAATTGAGGCTTATGCGCCTGCTGTCGGTCCTTTGAGCAGTGCTTGGGACAGAGCGTGTGAGCTTTATGCACAGCTTACGGGTACGGTTGTCGATTACGGTGAGGCTCATTCCAAAGCCCACGGACATGACCGTTACGGCTTCAGCTATGAAGGTAAGGCGGTTATGGATGAGCCGTGGAATATGAAGGATAAAATTAATCTTGTCGGTCATTCCTTCGGCGGCGAAACGGTAAGGCTTTTTACCTCCCTTATGGCTTACGGCTGTGAGGAGGAGCTTGCCGCAACGGGTGAAGAAACAAGCGAGCTTTTCAAGGGTGGTCACGACAGCGTTCACGCTTGTATCACTCTTTCAAGTCCCCACAACGGTTCACAGGTTGCAAATTACCTTGTTGACCCTCAGGTGACTATGCTCCTGCTTGCAACGGCACTTAATGCTCTTGGCGGTATATTTGGTAACAATTTCCTCGTTTTCTCCTTCCAGTTAAGTCAGTTCGGGCTTACCCCTGCGCAGGACGAATTCAGAGCTCTGCCGGATTTCAAGGGTATATATAACTTCTGCAAATATAACGACAACTGCGGCTATGATATGACACTTCGTGGCGCAAGAGAGCTCAATGAAAAAATCAAGCTCGCTCCCAACACGTATTACTATTCATATTCAACCGCTGCAACCAAGGAAGGCCTTTTTGGTCTGCAGTATCCCATAAGCTCACTCAACCCGATTTTCTATATCTCTGGTGCAATGCTCGCCCTTACAACGGGTATGACAATTGACGGCGTAAAAATCGAGGGCGACTGGGCAGTAAACGACGGAATTGTGCCACTTGCCTCTGCACTCTATCCGCTTTGCGATGCCGCAACAGCCCGTGATTACGAGGAAGCAATAGCGGCAAACGAAAAAATTGAACCCGGCAGATGGTACTACCTCGACACAATGTACGGCACAGACCACTTCGATTTCTGCGGTACGAAGGACTACCCCACAACCTTTGAGGACTTCTACTTCGGAATGATAGAAACCGCAAACAGCAGGTAAATATTGCTAAAATTCAAGGCATACACGATTGGTAGTCGTGTATGCCTTAGTTGTTGTTTATTCAACAGGTGTCATCGTTACCTGCTCTTTTTCGTATTGGGACGGGTATTTATCCTGGTAATAGTTTTCTTTTACTATTTCAAAATTACCGTTGGGGGCGTAGTTGATTATTGTACAGCCTCTCTGTATACCCTCTTTATAAATTCCGGGGTAGGCGAGGTAGTCGATACTCATACTGTAGCTCATTGTTACGCCTTTATATTCGAGCATAAAATTGTTCTTGTGGTCGTGTCCGACAAAAACAGCCTTCGTTGAGCCTTTTTCAAGCATAGCTTCAAACATTCTGTCATCGCCGACACCGCAGTAAACCATATTTTCTTCGTCCTCGCCTGCATCACCGCCTAAGAACTTTACGTTTTCCGTATCATTCTTGCCGTTGTTGAAATATTCAAACCACGCATCCTTGTGTTCTGTAAGCGGAATGTGAATATAAAGGCTTGATGTAAAGGGCTTGCCGTTGTTTTGCACTGTCAGGTTTTCAATCGTTTCCTCGTACCACGTAACCTGGTTTTCGTGAATGTTGTCGTACTTCCAGAACATTCCGAACGGGTCAGAAGGGAGATAGGAGTGGCTGTCCATAATGAACAACGCCTGTGTCAGCTCGCCCTTGGTGTTTCTGACGTTTATTACGTAGTTGCCGTAGCCGTCAATGCTTTCGGGACCCGGCTGATAAAGGCAGTACTTGAAACCGCTGTCTGCATAAAATGCGGAAACCTTTTCACGGTTATAGTAGCTGTAGCTTTCCGTGTCGTGGTTGCCGAAGCAAACAGTCCAGTAAACGCCGAGCTTTTCCATAAGCGCTGCAAAGGTCTTTGCACCGGTCATATTGTTGAATGTGCCTGCCTGGAACGGTACCGGGTAGGCAATATCTCCTGTAGCAATAACAAGGTCAGGCTTTTCCGCTTTTATCATTGCGGCAACGGCGTTGAGTGCCATTGAGTCCTTTTTGTAGGACATCCATCCACCGCCTATGTGAACGTCGGAAATCTGCATTACCTTGAATTCTTCGTCAGTTGTGAAGGTATAAAAGCCGTTTGCATCCTTTTCGGGTACAAGTTGGTTTTCAACCTCTACCGTTTCAAAAGTGCCTGCAAGCTCAATGTTTTTGTTTGATAAAATTACGTTTGCAATTACGGTGCCCACCGTCAGAATCACAATAACAGCGGCGATATAGGCAAGAACCTTTTTCGCCTTGCCCTTGCCTTTTTTATTTTTTTTCATATCCCATATTTCCCCTAAATAAATTTTTAAAGCAGATGAGTTGTGTTGTTTGCGGTGCGCAAAAGCGGCTTTCTGCCGTCCTTGCGCAGAACAATGCAGGTTGCTGAGCAGTTGTCAGCCTCCCAGTTGAAGGTTTCGTTACTGCCGATTTCAAGACATTCCCTTATCAGGTAGCCGAAATATGTGCCGTGGGAAACCACTATCACCGTTTCGCCGTTACTGTAATTGTTTCTGATATAGTCAATACAGCGTTTGGCTCTTGCGGCAAGCATTTCGGCACTTTCGTTTTCGGGCAGAAGCAATGTGCCGCCTGTGGGTGTCGGCTCACTTGTGCAGGGAATGCTGAGCGGAAAATCCCTTTCCAGCATTTCACGCTCACAGCCTGCTATGCGTGTGCCTATTTCCATAAGGTCGGGCAAAAGCTCAATTCTCATCCCTAGTTTTTCCGCTGTTGGGTAAACGGTCTGTACCGTTCTGGTAAGCGGGCTTGCGTAAATGTGCGCAAGCTCTCCTTTTTCAAAACAGGCGGACAGCTTCTTTGCCTGCTCAAGTCCGTTTTTCGTCAGCGGAGGGTCATCGGGGTGAAAGCCCTCAGGGGTTGCGAGCCCTACGTTTCCGCAGGACTCGCCGTGCCTTATAAAAACTATCTGTGTCTTGTAATCGTCACGTTTCCGTAAGCCCAGCATATCAGTCAAAAAGATAAACTCTGGTTTCGTAGGGGCGTGTCGTGAAGCTGCTTGCGGATGCGGGGTTATCCTTGTAGTTGCAGAAAATGGGTGTGCCCTTTGTCAGGTCAAAGCCTGCGGGAGCGGTAAAGTTTACACACTTCTCGGAGTAGGAGCAGATTACGAGCATCTTCTTGCCCTGGTAGCTTCTGGAGTATACGTAAAGCTCCTTGCTCATTTCGTTGTATTCCTTGTAGTCACCTTTGGCAATAATCGGGTTTTCCTTGCGGAACTTGATGAGAGCCTTGTAATGGTTGAAGATTGAGTCGGGGTTTTCCATTTCGTCTTTGGCGTTGATGCCGTCCTTGTAGTTGGGGTTGACGGGCATCCACGGTGTGCCTGTTGTGAAGCCTGCGTTTTCGCTGCTGTCCCACTGGACGGGTGTACGTGCGTTGCCACGGCTGACCTTTTTGAGTCTTTCGTTTGCCTTTTCCTCGGACATACCGAGCATTTTAAGGGTTTTGCCGTTGTTGATTGCAAAAACGTCCATGTAGTCCTCAACCTTGGGCAGGTGAATGTTTACCATACCGATTTCCTGACCCTGATAAATGAAGGGAGTACCGCACTGAAGCATATAAGAGTTGGCAATGGATTTGCCGCTTTCTGTTCTGTATTTCTCGCTGCCGTAACGTGAGATAATTCTGGGGTGGTCGTGGTTTTCCATATACAGTGCGTTCCATGCCTTGTCCTTAAGTCCGTACTGCCATCTTGAGAAAGCCTTCTTGAGCTTTCTGAGGCTGAAGGGCATAGCCATAAATTCCGTGAACAGGCAGTCTGCTTCCATGTGCTGGAAGTGGAACATCATATCAAGCTCCATACCGGGGCCCTCTTTTATGTATTTGAGCGCCTTGTTGGGAGTCATCATCGGTGCCTCGCCGACAACGAAGCAGTCGTATTCATTGAGCACCTGACGGAATTCCTGAAGGTATTCGTGAATATGCGGACCGTCAGCATAGTGCTCCATACCGCAGGCCTGAGGAATGGGGACACCGTTGGGCAGACCCTCACGCTTGGAAACAAAGGTGATAACGTCCTCACGGAAGCCGTCAACGCCCATATCAAGCCAGAATTTCATAATGTCCTTAACTTCCTGTCTTACGGCAGGGTTATCCATATTAAGGTCGGGCTGCTTCTTGGAGAAAAGATGCAGGTAGTACTGGCCGTTTTCGGGGCAGTATTCCCATGCCTTGCCCTCGAAAAGTGAGGACCAGTTGTTGGGACGCTTGCCGTTTTTGCCGTCACGCCAGATATAGTAATCGTGGTACTTGCTGTTCTTGTCAATACCCTGCTTGAACCACTCGTGCTCGTCGGAGGAATGGTTTACAACAAGGTCCATAATAACCTTCATACCACGCTTGTGAGCCTCGTCAAGCACCTTCCTGAAAAGCTCGTTGTCGCCGTAATCGGGTGAGATGTTTCTGTAGTCGGAAATGTCGTAGCCGTAGTCAGCATTGGGTGAGCAATAGAGAGGAGAGAACCAGATGCAGGTGATGCCAAGGTCTTTAAGGTAGTCGAGCTTTGAGAGTACGCCCTCAAGGTCGCCTATACCGTCGCCGTTGCCGTCGCAGAATGAGCGGGGCCATATCTGGTAGCACACAGCGTCCTTGTACCATTGAGTTTTTTTCATAAATCAACACTCCTTAAAATAAAGAATATTTATTTTTAAACAAAATTATATCAAAGAATTTTAAACTTAACAATACCGAAACCGAAAAAAATCACAAATGTAAACCGAAGTTTACATAAAATTTTATATATTTTTTTGAAAAAATGCAAATTCCAACCCGACTTGCTGGACTTTTATATGTATTTGCTATACAATTGAATCACAAAGCCAAACAACGAGGTGCAGCAATGAATTTAGGTGAAAGAATATTAGACCTGCGTAAAAAGAGCGGTCTTTCCCAGGAGGAGCTTGCCGAAAAATTAGGTGTGTCACGCCAATCAGTTTCAAAGTGGGAAACAGGCAACGTTATGCCCGATATAGACAAGGCGGTTGCAATGTGCGAGCTTTTCGGCGTAACCACGGATTACCTGCTCAAGGGTAAGACTGACCACGCAAGCGCAGTATATAACGATGTTCTGGAAGAGGAAATTATCGGCGAAATTCCCTGCGATGAAGAGGCTGAAGCTGCCGAAACCTACGCAGACTCAACGGATTCGGCCGATGTAAACCAGACTTTACATCAGGAAGAGGACGGCGAAAAGCAGGAAAAGCCTGCCTATCTTAAAGCGATTGCAGGCGTGCTTGCGGTTATTCTTGTTTTTGCAATAGTTCTGCCCATTCCGCTCGGCGGCTATAAAAGACTGTGGGCAAAATTCACCGAGCCTCCCGTTGCCTACCCTTATGTGCTTGTTCACGGCATGGGCGGTTGGGGAGAAGGTGCAGGCATAAACAGCCTTTCACCCTACTGGGGCTCGGTTACGGGCAGCCTTTCAACATACCTGCGTTCAGTAGATATAAAGGTGGCGGAAGCCAATGTCGGTCCGTTTTCAAGTGCGTGGGACAGAGCGTGTGAGCTTTATGCCCAGCTTACGGGTACAAGGGTTGACTATGGCGAGGCACATTCAAAAATCCACGGCCACGACCGCTACGGAAAAACATATACGGCAAAGCTCGTCGAAGGCTGGGGTACAGAAACCGAGGGCGGTCAGCTTCAGAAAATAAACCTTATCGGCCATTCCTTCGGCGGCAATACAATACGCCTTCTCACAAGTCTGCTTGAATACGGCAGCCCCGAAGAGCAGCAAGCAAGCGGTGACGAGGTTTCTGAGCTTTTCACGGGCGGTAAGGGCGAATATATCAACAGCGTTACAACCCTCTGTTCACCGCATAACGGTTCAACGCTTTACTACGTTGTGGACAGGTACAATCTTATTCAGACAGCACTCGGCGTGCTCTATGCCGCAGGCGGTGTGACGGATGTTATTGAAGGCGGACTGATAGATTTCAATCTTGACCACTTCGGCATCCAATCCGGTACAAGCGAAACGCTTTCGCTTATCAATCAGAAATTCAGCACAGGTACGGACAACGCATTTTACGATTTGTCACCCGACGGTGCTGTTGAGCTTAACAAAACAATAAAAACGGTTGACAGCGTCTATTATTTCTCCTACGCCTACTGTACAACGGAAAAATCCGTAATTTCCAATCATCAGCTTCCGAGAAAATCCACTCTGCTTGTGCTTATGCCCGTTGCAACTCTTATTGGCAGATATACGGATACAAGCGACTCTGCAGCAATTAAAATTGACGAAAGCTGGCTTCCAAACGACGGTCTTGTAAACGTCGTTTCCGCACAGTGTCCGAGTGATGAAGAAATGTTCAGCTACACTGCCGATACCGAAATTGAGCGTGGCAAGTGGTATGTTTTCCCGACTCTTGACGGCGACCACGGCACAGTAATCGGTATGAACGGCAACGTGCAGAAGACCCACAGCTTCTATACCGACCATATGGCAATAGTTGACGCTCTACCCAGAAACTGAAACCTGTAATTTATTCCCGACTGCGGTGCATTTCTATGTGCCGCAGTTTTTTATATCCTGGTGCTGTTAATATGCAGACAGAGTAACTTTTTTATATTTTTTGACATTAAGTGAAACTGCCTTTTCACGGGCGGCAAAAGTGTTGGTTTTTGCTGCCTGTGAGAAAGGAAGTTATACCATGCTTAAAGAAAAGTTTTACGATAATAACCATATGTACGTTGCCGTCCTTGAGAACGACACTTTTATTATTGCATACGAGGACGGCACAGCAACCGACCTTAACGGAAACCGCTATCAGCTCATTTCCCACCTTGACGAAAACAACGAAACCGTAACAGACGGCTGGCAGCTTATTAAGTAATCACCACGAAAAAATAATCTATACCAACAGCAAAAACCAACACGGTATTTATCGCCTGTTTTGACTTGCATCTTGACTTGCATTTTTGCATAAAGCAGGCAAAAGCGGCATAAAGCAGATAAAAAACTATTGGGAAAAGCAACAAGAAACGCAAAAGAAAAACGCTCACACTTGGCTATACAGAGCCGTTTGTGAGCGCTTTGTTCTTTGACAGGGGCAGAAGGACTTGGTCTTGCCTGCCGGCTCGGTAGGTGCTTCTGCTTTGCAGAGGTTTCCACCGGAGACCCGTATCCCTCATCATGCGGTTTTATGGTTTTTTTGTCAGCAGATATCCAAATCAAGAAAATTCACCGGCTTTGTTGTTGGTTTATTTTTTGATTATTATTTTATTGACAAGTGCCGTGAGTTCATATCTGCTGTGAACGTTCAGTTTGCGGTAGATATTTTTTGTGTGGTCATTGACGGTATGAACTGAAATAAACAGTATTTTTGCAATGTCTGCGTTACTGTAGCCGCCGGCAATAAGTTCAACAACCTCAAGCTCTCTCTTTGAAAGAACAGAGAGAGCGGATTCAGCTTCAACATCTGCACTGACTTCAGTTTGTTATTTTTTGTTTGCCAGGCGGTAATTGTTTACAAGGGCGGCAAGCTCCAAACGGCTGTGAACCGCCAGAGTATAATAAATATCTTTTACATAATCCTTCACGGTATGCTCGGAAATGACAAGGGTTTTTGCAATATCCTTGTTAGTGTAGCCAAGACAGATAAGCTCCGCAACCTCA
>JAZUQA010000020.1:0-27201 GCA_045605425.1 Acutalibacteraceae bacterium | reverse complement strand
CTGCGGTTTCATCAATCTTTGCAAGGAGAGCATCAAGAGTTGAATCAAGTTCGTTGAGGTTTGCTCTTTCGTCAGCGGTGATGTTATCGCCGTCGGTGAGCTTCTTGATTCTTGCGATAAGGTTTTCAATATCTGCCTTGTCGCTTGATTTTACGGTGTCAATGCTATAAGCATTAACTGTCCTTGTGATTCTTGCAATTTCATCTGCCGTGCTTCTGATTTTCGCAGCAAGTAAATTCGCCTTTGTGTTAAGTTCTTCAAGGCTTGCTCTTTCGTCTGCGGTAATGTTCTGACCGTCGATGAGAGCCTCGATATCATCAATAAGCTGTAAAATATCTTTGTAGTCGCTGTACTTAACGGTTGCTTCGTCATAGCCGTTTACAGCGTTTGTTATTCTTGTGATTTCTTCTGCAACATCGCTGATTCTGGTTTCAAGGTCTTCAATCGCCGAATAAATATCGGTTATTGTCTTTTTCTGTTCATCTGTCAGATTGTCATAATAGTCATTATTGAATTTGCCGACACTGTTCTGGAAACTTTCCAAATCAGCAGCATCATCAGATGTTACGGTATTAATATCGTATTCGCCTAACTTATTTTCAAAGGCTACAATCAGATTTTCAATAATATAAATTCTCTGGCGCATTGCGGCACAATAGGATTGGAGAGTATTCCATTCTGATATCTTATCTTCGTCGGCAAGGTCTTTTACAGCGTTTTCAAGCTGACTGTAAACATACTCAACGTTTTCCTTATCGGTCGATTTTACATAATCAATGGTAAGACCTTCAACTGCGCTTGCATCAACTGCAATTTCATAAGCAATCTTTGCTTCGCCCGTGAAGTTGCCCGTACCTGTTACTGTGAGCAGATAAACGCCGACGTTTGTTGCCTTGTTGCCGCTGACTGTATATGTTGCTTCGGGAGCAGTACCCGTCGGAATAACCTTTTCAACGGTCTGTGTCTGCTTTGTGCCGTTATAGGTGAGAGCTTCGCCGAGAATGATAAATCCGTCGGAAATATCCTTTGCGTTGATTGTAACGGTAACCGTTGCAGGCTCGGTGTCATTATGGTTTGCATCACCGATGACTTTATAATATACGGTGTAATCGCCTGCATTTGTGCCCTGGGGGATTGTTTCGGAATATTCTGTACCGTCAAGGCTGTAAACCATTGTGCCGTACATCGCTTCGCCTGCGGCAATAAGATTATGTGCTTCGCCGTTATATGTAAGCGTGTTGGGCGTAGGAGCGGCAGTAACGGTGTTATCTGCCTTTACGATTGTGAACTCTTTTGTTGCTTCGCCCGTGTAATCGCCTGCACCCTTTACAGTTACGGTTGCCGTGCCTGCATTGACAGTGTTTGCAAAGGTGAGAGTATAGTCCTTACCTTCTGTGAGAGTTTTGCCGCCTACTGTTACAATAACCGTGGGCTTGATTTCGCTGCCGTTATAGGTGAATTCTGTTGAATCAAGGGTGATAACACCGTCTGTAATGTATGCACCCTTTTCGACCTTTACATAGCCTATTATTGCGGTTGCACCGTCGGCAACGGTGATAATTCTGTTTTCCGCATCACGGAAGTAACAGCCGTCTGCAAGATAATCATTCGGGGATTTAAGATAGGCATAGAAGCCATCGGGGAATTCGCCGCCGTAAATTGCAACATTAGTACCGTCATCATCACCGATTGAATATCGAGCTGTACCCTTATAGAATGTACCGCCATTGATTACAAGGTTGCCCTTAGTCAAATCAAGATATCGTTCAAAAATGCCGTTGTCGATGGTTACACATTGAGCGGCAGATATCCTCAAACTTATAGATGAATCATAAATCTTACCGCCGCCGATACTGTCGGTTATTGTGAGGTTAACATCCGAACCGTTAACCATAACAGCAGTATCCCAACCACTACTTGTAACTGTTTTTCCAGCAAGGTCAATGGTAAATGTGCCGGAAGTGATGTTAACATAACTATTCCCATTGTAATCATCAAGCAGAGTGAGTGTGCTGCCTTCGCTGCCCTGTGCCACTGCGATTGCATCTGCAAGGGTTTTGTACGGTGAGCCTTCAAGCTCGTTGCCGTCTTTGTCGGTTACTGACGCAGCAAAATATTCCTTGACCTGAACATAGCCGTCAATCTTGGTTGCATCATCTGCAACGGTTATCTTGTTGCCGTCTTTATCATAGAAAGCGTATCCCTCTGCAAGGAGTGCGTTTACGGTTGTTTCATCAGTAACAAAGCCGTTGGGGAATTCGCCGCCCTTGAGGATAAGAGTTGCACCTTCGTCGATGTCAACCGTCCATTCGCCGTAGGGTGTGCCGCTGTGACGGCCGTATTCATTATCCGTTCCCGTAAAGCTGCCGCCGGTTATCTCAACAGTACCGCCAAGCAGATTAAGTGCCATATAGTCGTCACGGTCTATTTTACCGCCGGAAATATAGGCGTCATTTACGTTTACGATGCTTTCAATCTCGCCACCGTAAACGTAAAGCGTACCGCCGTTTTCAACTGCGCCGGAGTTTTTACCACCTTTAAGAACACCGTCATAAACATAAACAGTGCTGTCATTATAATTGGCAATCGCCGGATAGTTGTCAGCTTCAACCGTTCCGTCATTAAAATACAAAACACCGAAGTTGCGAATACCGCCGTCGCCCTTGATTATACCTGATTCAACAGTGAGTTTACCGTAATTGTAAATACAATCCACAGACTCTTCTTTAGTTTCAATTGTACCGCCTTCACCGCTGTCTTTAATTGTCAAATCGGCTTCTTCAAGTATATACAGAACTCTGCCGTTTTCGTTAATCAGATTTTTACCGTTAAGATCAAGCGTGAACTTGCCGGAGCGAATATTCTGCTCTTTGGTAAGCGTAATATCATCAAGCAGAGTTATTGTGCTGCCTTCGCTGCCCTGTGCCGCTGTTATTGCATCTGCAAAGGTTTTGTAAGTGCCGACAGCGTTGCCGTCTTTGTCGGTTACCTTTGCGGCGTAGTTGAGCAGAGTGAACTCAACCGTTGCCGTTGCACCTCCGACTGTTACGCTTGCGGTATAAGTGCCTGCATCTTTAGGAGGCAAGCCGTAAGGGGCTGAATATGTAATATCACTGATTTCAACCGAAGTATCAACAAGGTTGTTTTCAATGGTTGCTTCCTTTGCTGTGCCGTCAACATAAAGGTCTGCAGGAGCGGAGATTGTAAATGTGCCGCCAATGCCGTTTTCAAGAGGACAGCCATCCGCAACACAGGTTGCAACTATACTGCCGTTAAGTCCTGCGGTGTAGGTGAATGAATGGGTGTGAGGAACAATTTCAAAGTTTGCAGTAAGCTCACGGTTTTTAGAAGCTGTGAAAGTATAGACTGCACTTGTGCTTACTTCCTCACCGTTTTCTATCCAATTAATAAACCTGTAACCGTTGGCTGCCGTTGCGGTGAGAGTAACTGTTTCACCAGAGCTATATGTGCCTGCTCCCTCTACCGTTCCGCCTTCGGCGGGGTTGACAGAAGCTGTTACTTTAAAGCCTGCCTTGGCTACGTAAATATCGTTTTTTATAAATTCGGTGCAGGGTGTGCCGTCAGTTTCAAATAAACCCCATCCGTCGGGCAATGTGACTGCACTTGCCTGTAATCCGTCAGCACAAGCCTGAATACGAACCTCATCGGCTGTGCAGGCTGAAAGGTCGACGCTGCCGCCATACCAACCGATACGACAGTTGCCGTTCAAAACAAAGTCTTTACCCGTCAACTTTAGTGTGCCGTCTCTAACGGTTGCGGGATAGCCGGCGGAATTAAACGTACCGCCTGAAACGTTCGCACTTCCACTTAACACCTCAAGTACTATGTTGCCCTGGTCGTTAGTTGCGTTAAAAATACCTCCGCCTGCACTGTCAACGATAGTTACATCCGCACCGTCAATGCGTAAAAGAAAATAACCGTTTGAGAACAGTTCTTTACCGTTAAGGTCAATGGTGAAATTGCCGCTTTCAATTGTAATTCCCGAGTCAATGGAAATATGAGACAAAAGCTTGAGCTCGGCGCCGTTGATGCTCTGTGCGGCAGAAATCGCATCCGCCAGAGTTGCAAAGCCCTGGCCGTTCACCTCTGCTACAGAGGCTGTAGCCTTTGCTACCTTCATATTACTGAAAGTATCGCCTTCATAATCTGCGGGAACAGATACATAAGCTAACGATGAACAACCCAGGAATACTGTATCACCTATAGTTTCAGGCTCTTTATTGCCGAGAAAAATAACTTCGTTCAAACTGGAAGTTTCCTCAAAGAAGTAGTTTCCGATAGATGTTACACTTGCGGGAATTGTAACGCTCTGGATGGGACCGTAGCCGAAAACATATGAACCAAGCGTTGTAACTCCGTCGGGAATAACCATACTTTTAATTTTTGTGTTGCTGAACGCCGCGTTTCCGATTGTTTTAAGATTGCCTGCATCGGAAAACTCAAAATTTGTAAGACCGGAGCCAGAAAATGCTCTGTTGCCTATGCTTGTTACGGTGTCTGAAATCGTTGCATTAACCAGAGCAGAAATACCGTAAAATGCATCTTTGCCGATGTTTGTAACACCGGATTCTATAACAACCGTTTTAACATTGGTTCTTTTGCTGTACCACGGCACTTTTGAAACGCTGGCAAAATCTTCCATTGCACCGCTGCCGCTTACGGTAAGCACACCGTCACTGTCAAGCGACCAGGTGAGATTGCTGCCGCTTGCGCCGAAATTACCGCTTGCTACTACTGATGCCGCAAACGCCGAAATCGGCGCCATTGACAAAAGCATCGCAACAGCGATTAAAATGCTTATGAGTTTGTTTGTTTTTTTCATTAATTTAACCTCCTTGAGGATTATTTATTATGTATATAAAAGCCTTTCGGCACGATTGCCTTTCCGTTAACCTCCTTTGAAAAGGAGGTGGCAGACCGCAAGGTCTGACGGAGGATTGATTTACCGTTTTTTCTTTTCCAATCCTCAGTCTCGCTTTGCTCGACAGCTCCTTTCAAAAGGAGCTTATGTTGCTCCGCTAAAGCTGATGAACTATGCACTTAAAATGTATTCGCTTTTTCAACATATTCCTTAAACTCGTTAAAAATGCGTTTGCCGATTGAACGGTAATCCATTGCAAGAACTTTTTCAATTTTCATCTTACGGATTTCTTCGGGCACGTTGTAAATAGTCATAATGGTATTCAACGCTCCCGAAATACGTGTTTCAAGCGGCACGGTTTTATCAATGGCATTCAGAGTTGCGTGTTCAATGCCTGCAACAAGAATTTCCGCTTCTCTAAACTGCTCGTCTGTCCAATCGGGACAATACCCCGCAAAAACCTCTTTTGCACGGGCGGTGTCATTGTTGTGGATAATCTCAAGGCATTTCGGGCTTTGATAGGTCGAAATAAAAAAGTCTTTCGCAACCTCGCTTTCTTCGCAAGCCGCCGCCATTGTCATCAGTTCAAAACAAAGAGCAAGCAGCGAACTGATTCCGTCATCTGCTTCTTCCTTTATCATCTTCCACTGATATTTGCACAGCAAATCCGTGAGCACCGCAAGAACATCGTCCTTAGAATGAAAATAAAACGTGTAGTTGCCCTTGCTTATCCCGAGCTCATCGCAGACCATTTTTACGCTTGATGCCGAATATCCGTAATCAAGAAACATTCGGGTTGAAACTCGGATTATTTTATCTTTTGTCGTTTCTTTCTTCGCCATAGTACCTCCTTAAAAGCAATATTCGCACTCGTACTATTTATAATTTAGCACGAGTACGAAATAATGTCAATATTTTTTTAAAAAAACTTGCTGCATTGTTGATTAATATCCACAGATATTTAATATAAAAAATTCAGAAATTACAATAAAAAGCTATCCTGAGTTTCCTCAACATAAAAAAGGATGCCGCCAACGCCCACGCCCGATAAGGAAGTATTTGTTTCTCGGGTAAAATTCCCCGTATCTTTGACAAAAGCCTCGTAAGGCGACAGCCTTGCTGCGTTTTTGGCTTCGATACAAGAAATTTTATACCCTTACGAAACTGCAAAGCACTATAAAATGAAATTTTAAGATGCAAGAAAAGAAAAATCCCACAGATAATGCTGACGCATATCTGCGGGATTTGACGCATTATTGTGCTTAAAATTCACATTTTAAAGAAATACTGCCTTGTCGGGTGTGGGCGAAAGCGACATCCTTAATTTTATTGTGTTACTGATTAATCGTTGAACTCTTTATTGTAAGAAAGCACCTTGCCGTTTTCAGCGTTTACTTCGTATTCATACTCGTACTTACCGGCAACAAACTCTACGTCGTAGTGTACTACTCTATCATCTCTGTCAAGCTCTGCCTTTGCGAACTTAACGTCTGCTGCCTTGACTTTAGCGTGGTTGAAAGCAGCTGTCTTTGCCTTTTCTGCGGATACGTAGTTATTAGCTGCGGCTGTTGTCTTGACGGGTTCTCTTTCTCTTTCGACATCCTTATCGAGAACAGCACCGTCAGAAGCCCTAACTTCGTATTCGTACTCATAACCGTTAGCGTGGAACTCTACATCGTAGTGAGGAACACGGTCGTCATAATCGTACTCAGTTTTTACAAAAACCGCATCTTCAGCTTTTATGCCTGCGTTTTCAAGTGCCTTCTGCTTGGCAACTTCAGCGCTGACCTTGACGTTATTATCGGCTTTTTTCTTCGTTGTGTTTTCCTTTGTTGCAGGTGCTTCTGCCTTTTCAGGAGCTTTATTCTCTTCTGTGGCTTTTTCAGTTACGGGAGCTTCAACCTTTTCCGTTTCGGGAACTGCTGTAGAATGCTCTTCTTTGTTTACTTCGGGTGCAGATGCCTGCGCCTGATTTACTGTTACGTTTTCTTCAACCTGCGGTTTATTGTCTGCGCAACCGACAAGCAGTGCCACCGACAAAACCAGACCTGCGGATACTAATGCTGTAAATAATCTTTTTTTCATTTTAGTCACCTCTTAAATTAATTTTATGTTTATTTAATTAAGTCATCCTTGACTGTGGCTTAATCATAACCGCCAAAGATTAAAGGAATATTAGAAAAAACTAATTTTTCAAAAATTTTTTCTATGATGATAAAAAGCGAAAAAGGAGCCTGTACAAAATACAGACTCCCTTACAGTTAATAAAAATAAATATCATTTATATACAGAAACCGATAATTAAAGCTATTGATGATTTAGATAAATATTGTGTAAAAAAGTAAAAGAAACCGATATTCAACTCAACAAATTGGAACTTGTTGTTCTGTACACAACAGGAATTTTACTGAATATATGCTCAAAGAACTGCCGGCACTGCATACAGAGGTGTTGAAAAAACGATAATATACGCTGCCCGAATACAGTTAGCGAGTCGCACATATCTTTTACAAAACGCTCAAACTCAGTAAGGCGGTTGCTCTCGTCATAACCGTTTTTATCTTTATAGACACGTACGTAATCAATCAGCCATTCTATGGGATAGTTATTTTCGGGTTCATCCCAACCGCTGAAATCGGAATTAATATACATAGACAAAATCATGCACATTCTGTATTGCGGTGATTCCCTCGTCTGCGCCACTTCTTTTCCGTCAACATAAAATGTTATTCCTTCGGGTCTCCAGTCCATAGCATAGGTGTGAAATTCATTAACATAGTCGCTTGGGTCGCCATCCAATTCAACCCTGCTTGCCCATTCGTCAAGATTGGGATCATTCCAAGCATGAACTTTAGGTTCAAACACTCCCGGGGATTTAAAAAAGGTTTCCAAGACATCTATTTCGGCATTCTGAGCAGAACCTGTTCCGTCAGGAGCTACATCATCCTGTGTGCCTATAAGCCACCATGAAGCGTATCCGCCACCACCGGTATCAGGCATTTTCATCCGTATTTCAAAATAGCCATACTGTGTTGCGTATCCTTCATAAGGCTCAACCTGGTTCTGTTGAGCACCGCCGGGATGAAGATTGTTCTTTTCCCAAGTTTGAATACCGTTAGCTATCCATAGAAGATTATCCGGATCTACAGAACCAGGCTGACCGCCGAAATAATCAGGCGAATCCTTTGTGATATACAAATTCAGATAACCGTTCTCGACTTTATACCTTGCAGAGGAGCCTTCTGTATTGGCAGTACAGTGAGGAAGATACTGCGGCAGCCAATACTCTGTATTTAAATTACCATCATTAAATTCTGTGCTGAAATCAAGCACATAACCTTCCTTTTCGGGAACACATTCTTCAGCATATGCGACTGACGGCAAGCCAAGCAGCATAGTTAAAACAAGTGAAAAAGCTATACTTTTTCTAAACATAATTTGTCATCCTTCTAAGAAATTCTTATTTGTTCGGAATGTATTTTACATAAAGAGCCCTGAATTAATGAATAGTTCCTTAAAAAAGGACAATGAAAAACATCTCTATGGTAAAATTAAGGAAACTAAATTAAGGCTCAACTATATTGAAATTGGCGTTGCCTGCCGAATCAAACTGATTGAGGTTGTTGACGATGAGTTCAAGCTTTGAAGCATCGCCCTCCAGCTTCATTGAAGCTTTGATTTTATTCATATCTTTCTGTAGGATAAGCGCAATTGCCTTCTGAGGACAGGTTACGGTAAGCTCTGCGTCATCCGAATTTTTGTTTGCGTACTGTAACAATGCTCCGTTGTTGAAATGAAGCATAATTTTTTCCTGCGTATCCGAAAGAACGATGTTTATTTTAAAGTTTTCTTTTGAAATTGCTTCTTTATCCAACAGAATGGCGGCATAGTCAAATATCATTTCCGCAGTCATGTTTCTGATAAGACTACCGTCTGTTTTTGTATTTGCACCCTTTTGTGCGGCATTTCCGCTTCGCAGTTCAAGTGCAGCAGAAAGATAAGCATTTCTCCACGTTCCTGATTCAGCCTGGTATCCGAGTTGTTCGAGTGCATCGGCACATAGAAGTCTTGCCGCTTTGTTTTCGGGGTCGGCAAAAACAAGAACGTTCGTAACCTCTGCAACCCATTGGTATTCTCCCTTGTCAAAATCAGCCTTTGCTTTGCGTAGAACCTCATTCGTATCACCAAGATATTCGACCCATTTCTTTGCACTTTCAGAAGGCTCCAGAGGATTAAGATTGACAGGGTTTGCGTCGTACCAGCCCATATATTTCTGGTAAACCGCTTTAGAATTGTGGGCAACCGTGCCGTAATACTGACGGGTATACCAATTCTTTGAAAGGTCATCGGGCAATTCGATCATATTTGAAATTTCATCAGAGGTGTAGCCCTGATTTATGTAAGTGAGAGTCATGTCGTTTATAAATTTGTAAACAGCTGCTGTATCCGCAAGGTAATCATTGATGAATTCATTGCCCCAATGCGGCCAGTTATGCGATTGGAAGGTAAGCTGCACATCATTGCCGTAAAGAGCAATTGCTTCGGTTATATATTTTGCCCATGCATTTCCGTCACGAATCTGTGCGCCTCTTAACGTATAAAGATTATGAAGAGTTGCTGTGCAGTTTTCGGCAACCCAAAGCGCTTTCATTTCAGGAAACCAGATATTCATTTCTGCAGGAGCTTCAGTTCCGGGAGTCATTTGAAATTCCATTGTGACGCCATCAATTGTGTAAACTTCACCCGTGTTTCTGATTTCGTATGTCGGTCTGATAAAGCCGACCGTTCCCGTTGACTGACCCATTCCGATACCCATTGCCATTTTGCCTGTTTCCGACTGTTCAAGGAAAACGCCGTACTGATAAGACGCTCTTCTTCCCATACCCTTACCTGCGTAGAGATTTTCGCTCACTGCGTGTTCGGTAAAATGCTCGGGAACAATAACCGGGACCAGGCCGCTTGCAAGCTGTTCTTCGAGCGTAAGATTGCTGTCAGCAACCTGTTCATCATTAATAACGCCTTTGATTCCGCCATAATGGTCAACATGGGGGTGAGAAACAATAACGGCTTTAACGGGAAGCTTGCCAAGATTCTTTTCAACAAGCTGCATTGCCGCCTGAGTGCATTCAATGCTCATCAAAGGGTCAAAAATTATCCAGCCTGTATCACCTTTGATAAGAGTAAGGTTTGCCATATCATAACCTCTGACCTGATATATGTTTTCACAAACCTTAAAAAGACCGTAGGCGTGGTTGTTTTTAGTGTTTTCCCATAGGCTTGGATTTACGGTATCGGGACATTCTTCATAATTGTCCACAAAGCTGTATGCCTTCTGGCTCCAGATAACTTTTCCGTCAGCATCCTTAAGTTCAAGTTCTTCGGGCGCATCTATAAGTCCCTTTACAGCAAATTCATATTCCGTTTTATCTTCAAAATCAAGCTCGGAATAAATTGCAGAATTAATCTTTACCGTCTGCTCCGTAGCCGCTTTTGTGTCTGCACTCAAACCAAGCTCGGCAACCATATCGGCATCTTTTGTGTCGCAGGCAGCAAAAGCAAACAGCATTGCCGCTGCGAGAATTAATGATAACGCTTTTTTCATACACTTACCTCACTTTTTATTTCTCTGTCGCCTTTTTTGAAAAGCTTTCTGAAACCTTCAATCACAACGCAGACACCAAGAATAATAATCAGTGTTGCAAACACAAGCTGAAGTACATCGCCGAAAATGTCTGTGCTTGAAGACATAATCAGTGCCGTTGCCTTGTTGTAAACCGTCATGCCTAAAGCTGTGAAGGTTACAGCAAGCATTGCGCCGAGAGGAATATACATAAACCATCTTACCTTTTTACTCCTCTTGAGGAACACCGCACATGCAAGGAACGCAAATACAGACAAAAGCTGATTTGATGCGCCAAAAAGTGCCCAGATGTTTTTATAGCCCACAAGAGTAAGAGCGTATGCAAGCACAAGGGTAATAATTGTCGCAAAATACTTATTTGTAAGCACCTTTCTGACCTTACCCATGTTTTCATCAGTTATAGAATCGTCAAGAAAAAGCTCCTGGAATGACAGTCTGCCGACACGGGCAACAGAGTCAAGGGAAGTCAGCGCAAAGGCAGAAATTGAAAGAGTGATAAGAGTATAAACTATATCAGAGGGTAAACCGAGAGTTGTAAGGAATCCTGAAACTGCACCTGCAAAAACCTGTGCGGGAGTATTCCAGCCCTGTGCAGCCGCTTCACCGCTTGCAAAAGAAGCAACCGCAATGAGAGCGATTACGGCAAGCATACTTTCAAGAAGCATTGAGCCGAAAGATACGGGAAGCATATCTTTTTCATTCTTAATCTGCTTTGATGCCGTACCCGAAGAAACCAATGAATGAAAACCCGAAACAGCACCACAGGCAATAGTAACAAAAAGGATGGGGAAAAGATAGCTGCCGTCAACCTCAAATCCCACAAATGCAGGCAGATTAATCTGAGGATTTGCAACAAACACGCCAATAACTGCCGCAACTATCATTACAACAAGCAGATAGCTGTTGAGATAATCTCTCGGCTGCAAAAGAATCCATACAGGCACAACGGATGCAATAAAAATATAAACAAAAACAAAAATGTGCCATACATCAAGAGAAAGAAACATAGGAAATTTCAGACCGATAATTATAGATGCAACAAGCATTACAATTGCAACGGCGGTATTTACGGCTGTCGGCAATTTGGCATATTTGAGGATAAGACCGAGAACAACCGCAAACATGATAAACATCACCGATGTGGTTGCTACGGAACCGTTTGCCGTTATGTTTGCACTCTGAATACCGTCGGTTACGGTAAAGCCCATAAAAGTGCCTGCCACTATATCGGCAAATGCCGCAACAACAAGGATACAGAAAAGCCAGCAGAAAAGCAGGAACATCTTTTTTCCTGTTTTGCCGATATATTTTTCAATTATGTAGCCGATACTTCTGCCTTTGTTTCTGACAGAAGCATACATTGCTGCAAAGTCCTGAACTGCTCCGAAAAATACGCCACCGATAAGTACCCATAAAAGCACAGGCACCCATCCGAATATCGCCGCTTGAATCGGACCGTTTATCGGACCTGCTCCTGCAATTGAAGCGAACTGATGACCGAAAACAACGCTCTTGGGCGCAGGCTCATAGTCCACGCCGTCACGCTGTTCATAAGCGGGAGTTTTTCTTTTGGGGTCTACCCCCCACTTTTTTGCAATCCACCTGCCATATAAAATATACGCAAGAAGCAAAACGGCAAGAGAGATTATCATAATGATTATGCCGTTCATAAAACCCTCCATTTTTTAATGCAATTCAGTTAAATCAATAATGAGCCTCGCCGCATTCGCAAACGGGACTAATGCCGAGAAGGCTGTGAATAAAGTTGCCTATTGTCCAAATAAATCTCCAGAACCAATGGTCACTGTGGCATATATGTGAGCACAGTTCTTCGTCATAGATATTTTCTTCACCGCAAAGGTCGCAAATTTCGTCATAGTCATCATCAATATGATAACCTTCATCGAGCGGCAATTCCTCGTGACCGTAAATGAATTCTTCACAATCGTTACAGAATAGTCCGTCGGTATATCCATGCTCCGTACAATTCGAATATACGCCCTCAACGAATTCAATGCTATGCTCGCTGCCATCGTCAGTGGTATGAACTATGCGGTTAAGATTAACACTGAAAGCACCTGCGGTGTAGCAGTTATGTAAATCAAAATAATAAGTTTCGCCTGCTTCAAAGTAATACACAAGGTCAAAATCCAAGCCGTTGACATCATAGCTGTCGGCAAGCCATTCGCCGTTTGCATAATAAAGAGAACAATCAGGGTCAGCGTTTTCCGATACAGATTTGAAGGAATAATATCCGCTTACCTCAGGAGTAAATCTGAACCAGAAAATTTCATAAGCAGCTTCGTTTTCAAGCACATATTCATTGCCGATATTTATATCTTTTCCAAGGAAGTTCTCGCCGCAGAAACAGTAACCGAGAAAACCTGTTTCTGTATGGTCACAGCTCTCACCGCAGATAATGCAGCTGCCTTCCTCAAAATCATGACCGCATTCGATAATAAGCTTAAAGGTTTCTGCGCCTTCGGAATATGTAAATATATTGAGATAATACTCTTCGCCTGCTTCAAACTCATATTCAAGTCTAAAATCAAAACCTTCTTCTGTATCGTCCTGATATTCACCGAAAAGCTCTTCACCGTTGGCATCATAAAGGCAAGCTCCGGTGTCAACCCCGTCGGATTCGGTTCTGAAAATACATTTACCTGTTTTTTCGGGTACAAACTTAACAAAAACGCCAGCGGCAGATTCTGTTTCAATTGTCAGAGTATCGCCGTATTCAATCTCATAATCACTTTCGGGAGCATCAGGACTCTTGTCGATAATTTTGATTCTGCCTTCACCGTCAGGGTTGCCGTATTTTTCGGCAGTTATTTTTCCTTCAAGGGTTTCGACGAAATATTCAATAAGCATTTCGGAATCGCAAGGCAGTCCTTCCTGCTGAAGAACTCTTGCACCGTCAAGCATCGTAAGTCCGTCGCCGCCCTGAAGAAGCACATAAGTGCTGCCTGTGAGTGTATACTTCTTGTCAAGGTCAACAGGCTCGTCGCCGATGCAGACATTCTGAACGCGGCGTTCCATTGTTTCGTCAACCCCAACAAAATTACCAAGCTGATCGGTAATAACTGGAGTTTTTCTGTATGTGTGGATTTGGAATGACATACCCGAAACCTGGAAAAAGCTGCCGAGTTCTTCGGGGCACTTACGTGCACCGTGCTCAAGTATGTCAATAATCTGCTGACCCGTAACCTCAAGAACGCACATATTGTTGTTGAATGCATTCACATCCATAAGGCTCTTTCTTGTTACGCTTCCGGCCTCAACCTCTGCACGGATACCGCCGCCATTGGCTATTGCTACATCAGAGCCAGTTACCGAACGGTAAGCATCGGCAACAAAATCTCCTGCATTGGTTTCTCTCTTTCTTACAGCTCTGCTCGAATCGGAATCATAGATAATAAGATTTGCTTCAGATTTGCCTATTTCTTCAAAAAGATAAGCTATATCTTCGTTGTAATCGTCAATCTTTTCCTTGACGACAGTGTAAGCCGATTTTGCGTCTGCCGACATCGTTTCAATATCAACATTATCGGGGTTTATAAGTTCAAAGCTTTTGTTATCACCGCTAATTGTGAGCACACCGAAGTTTGCAAATTTCGCACCTGTTGATGTAAGGAAAACATCTTCGTTATCTTTGTTTTTATAGACTGGTTTTTCCGTTATTTCATGGGAATGAGCATCAATGAAACAATCTATACCGTCGGTGTTTGCAATAATATCGCTCGATTTCCAACCGTCATTTGAACCGATAATTCCCGCATGACCTACCGCAACAACATAATCCGCACCGTCTTTTATCGCTTCGTCAACGCTTTCCTGAATGCTGTTATAAAGGTCTTCATTTGTCAATCCCCCGGGATAAGAAGGAAATCCGTAAATAAAATTACCGCTTTCATCCTTGAAATATTCGGGAGTTGTTGAAGTGACCGTATCCGGAGTTGAAATACCCACAAATGCAATCTGATAAGCCCCGAAATCTTCAATAGCATAGGGTTTAAGCACAGGCGAATTGGATGTAAGATCATAGAAATTGGAGCTGATATAATCATATTCCGCCTTGTTTTGTGCAAGGTCAAGGAATACCTCCATGCCGTAGTCAAACTCGTGGTTACCGGGAACGGCGTAGTCATAGCCGACAGCGTTCATAATATCAACTATAGCTTCGCCTTCGGTTATTGAACCGATAACCTCTCCATGAATTGCATCGCCCGCATCAACGGTGATAACCGTATTGCCTTCCGCTTCAAGCTGAGCCTTATAAGCGGCAAGCACAGCATAATCATCAATTGCACAGTGAACATCGTTTGTGTAAAGAATAACCGTTTCTGCTTCTGCCGCAAAAGCTATTGGCATAACGGATAAAATCATAATAACGGCAAGAATAATCGACAATAATTTTTTCATTTGTATTCACCTTTAAATAAAATTTAATTAATATGTTTAATTGATATGATAGTCAAACATGAAATCTGCACTTTCGCCTGCAATGCGAAGTGAAATATATCCGTTAGGATTTTCAAGAACATAGGTTTGCGTAAGTTCATTAAGAGTAAATTCATGGACGATTTTATCATCCTCAAGCAGAACGATTTTAAAATTACCTGAGTCTACTCTTGCATGATTAACAGTAATTTCAAAACGGTTACCCCATATATTTTCACCGAAGATTTCCTCAACACCGGTAAACTTATTTGAAGAATAAGTTGTTGTGTTAAAAGCGAAATCTGTAGATTTTTCAAGTCCCATTGCACCGATATCACGGTTAATTATGTTTGAGTCTGTAATTGTCTGCAAGCTGAAATTATCAGCACCATTAGTGTCTTCAATATGCTCAAGGTTGCTACTTAAAAACCAGACACCACACACAGCGATAAGAACAACCGCACCAATTCCGAAAATGATTTTCTTAATTTTCTCATTCATTTCAAAGCACCTCACTTTTCTGTTCAACATATTCTTTAAACTCGTTGAAAATGCGTTTGCCGATTGAACGGTAATCCATTGCAAGAACCTTATCAATCTTTTTCCTGCGGATTTCTTCGGGCACGTTATAAATTGTCATAATGGCATTAAGTGCTCCCGAAATACGTGTTTCAAGCGGCACGGTTTTATCAATAGCATTCAGAGTTGCGTGTTCAATGCCTGCAACAAGAATTTCCGCTTCTCTGAACTGCTCGTCTGTCCAACCTGGACAGTATTGAGCAAAAACCTCTTTTGCACGGGCGGTATCATTGTTGTGGATAATCTCAAGACACTTCGGACTCTGATAGGTCGAAATAAAAAAGTCTTTCGCAACCTCACTTTCTTCGCAAGCTGCCGCCATTGTCATCAGCTCAAAGCAAAGAGCCAGCAGCGAACTTATGCCGTCATCTGCTTCTTTCTTTATCATCCTCCACTGATATTTGCACAGCAAATCCGTGAGCACCGCAAGAATGTCATCCTTGGAGTGAAAATAAAACGTGTAGTTGCCCTTGCTTATTCCAAGTTCATCGCATACCATTTTTACGCTTGATGCCGAATATCCGTAATCAAGAAACATTCGGGTTGAAACTCGGATTATTTTATCTTTTGTTGTTACTTTCTTCGCCATAGTACCTCCTCAAAAACAATATTCGCACTCGTACTATACATAATTTAGCACGGGTGCAAATGAATGTCAATATGTTTTTAAAAATTCGCTGAATTGAGAATTTAAAACTGTTACAGATAAACTTACACCGTAACAGCTTTTCACATAAAAAAGAGCCCTGAAATTTGAAGTGAACCCCAAAGATTAGACAAAAATAAATATTTAATTGTTAACGAATGAGTTCGATATTGTACCGGACTCATTCCCATACTGTTGAAAAACCGTGCATCTCGGATTAGGAGAAGCACAGTTTTTTAGTGTGTTGGTATGAACATTTGAAAAACGTGGACAAAAAGCGATAAAAGTCAGTAGGATTGTTGTTTTTGAACTTCCACATTGCCAGTTTTTTGAGGTTTATTGCAGTGAATTTAAGCCTAACCCAATTTGTAACTTGCTTTAAGCCTTTGTAATATGTGTACCTCATACCGTGTTTTTCTTTGGCATCGGCATACACTCGTTAAATTGTCTGACTCCGCATCGAGTACGTTTTCTTACCCAAAGGAGAATGTCGTATGTCTTCTGCTCGTTCTATGTATTCTTCCCATATATGTCTGTTTATGACCTTCTATGTATTCTTACTTTCTGTACACTGTGCTCTGAACTCGCATTTTCCACATTTTTATTTTACATTGATAAAACAACATAACTGACGATAAATAACGAAGCACCAAGGCTGTAAACCTTGGTGCTGTGTTTCTGATAAAACTATTTTACAATTTTCTTGGTTTTTACAAGCTTACTGTTTGCGTTGATATATGAAAACTTACGGCATTTGAAAAGCTCTTTTCTCCCCTGTTCGCTTCTTGTGAATACAAGGTCAAATTTACCGCCTGCGGATTTGAGATTCTTTGCAAGAATTTCTGCTGTTTCTTTATTAACTCCGATAATTGACGGACAGGCATAGCTCTGAACGTAATTTGTTGTCTGGAGTTTTGAGATGCCCTTTGTGCCGATCAAAACATATCTCGGGTCATCAATCGGAGAAAGAAGCTCGGATATTGCCTTGGCAAAAACATTCTTTTCACGTACCGTTGCTTTTTCAAGCGAGCAATTTATTGTATTGTGATTTTCGGATTTTTTAACAGAAACCGTTGCTCCCCTGCTCTCGATTTCACCGATTTCTTTAAGCGTGCGGAAAACTGCCCCCGAAATATTTGAAACCGTCTTTTCGGGCGAGGAATTCTTCGTAACAACGCTTGCAGACTTTATAAGGAAAACAGCTGCAACTGCCGCAATGATAAATCCGAGCAGACCGCCGAAAAATCCCGACGTTGCAATAATTATAATTGCAAGCACAACCACGACAGCAAGAACAATTGCATAAATCTTGTTTTTATGAACCGCCTTTGCAGGCTGTACTTCGGCTGGAATTTCGCTGACATCGGCAATTTCGGGTCTTGCTTTGCCCTTAACGGCAGCGTTCCATCTGCCTGACATAACGTTTCTTTCGGCGGCAAGTGACAACATCTGATTATTAATATTTTCAAGTCCGTTTGTATCATAGGGTGCTTTGAGAATATCAATTCTGTCCGTGCCGCTTTCGATAACGTCGCTGTTATATGCGGGAGCCTGGAAGCAGGCAAAACGGCGCTTCATCGTTTCAAAATCATCGCTTATGATTTCGTCCTTTGAATCAGGCTCAACTGTAACCAAATGCCAGATATTTGAAACCTTTTCGGGATTCTTTTTATCAATTCGAATTGCTCTGCCTCGCATCTGGTTAGAAAGCATAAAGCTGCCCACAAAGCTTGCAAGGATAAGGGAATTGATATTCGGCGAATCCCAGCCTTCACCAAGCAGGGATTTTGTACCGATAAGGACATTAATAACACCAAGCTGAAACGCTTTTGTTATAATGCTGACCTTATTTTTATTTGAGCCGCTGAAAATCATTTCGGTGTGGTTAGTGTTTTCAATCTTCTTTATCCTGCAAGGCACACCCTCGTTATATGCGATTTCCTGCGCAGTTTCAACGGCTGAATCGGGCAGAATTACAAGTGTACCCGAAAGCACGGCAACCTTTGCATCGGGATTAGTTCTTCGGATTGATTCAAATACGGGAACCGTACCGAGAGCGTGAATTTCCTCATCCGTACCGACAAGCTTGAGCATATCCTTTTTGATGTAGTCGGTTAGAATGAGCATACGCAGAGAGTCACCGAGATTCTGATACTCACTTGCAACAATGCTGTTAATGCTGGCAAGCTTACCGGTTGAAGAAACAAGCATTTTATTTATTTTATCGGTTGAAGCAAGGCGTACCTTCCTTTTTTCGATAAGAGCTTCTTTTGAAAGAATTGCTTTTAATTCTTCACTTATTTCTTCGGTGAATATATCAGGCTTATCTATGATAAACTGAAACGCTTTTTCGGCTTCGGCAATTGAATAAACATGCGGCTTTCTGCCCTCAAAAACCTTTTCCTCAAGGCTTTTTGAAATGTTTGCGCCGCCTTTTTTCGCAACACAGACAAGCGATTTGAAGCCTGCGAGGTTATCGTAAAGAAGCTCTTCGTTATTGGCGGCATTTGAGGCCTGCAAAGCCTTTGAAAGCAGACCGCTTCTGATTATTTCATCGGTAACAGCCGATGCTTTTGCTTTGTAATTTGCGAGAATCTGCGATTCCTCTGCGGTAGGATAGCTGAAATATATATAGTCCTGATGAGGGCAGAGAGTTTTCTGCATAACAAGCTGCGGAACAAAAATTTCTTCATCAATATCGCCGCAGAGGGTCTGGTATCTGTTCCATTCGGCAGGTGCACTGTCATAAGGCGGAGTTGCTGTAAGAGCGATGATTGTTACATCCTTACCGAGCATTTCAACAAACTTTTCGAGAGCCTTCTGCCATTCGCTTTTGAGGTGGTGCGCTTCATCAAGGCAGATTGTTTTAATACCTGCCTTTTTAATTTCGGCAAAAATATCAAAGCCCGTGAAATCCTGTGCTTCCTCTGCTTCAAATTCATCTTCATCCGCTTCTGCTTCCATAACGGATTTTGTGAAAGCTGCGTGAAGCGCCTGATATGTGATTGAGGTTATCAGCTTAGGATTAGTCAGTGAGTATGAAATATATTCATCGGGGTTTTCCGTTTCGGGCAGATATGCTTCAATAAATCTTTCACCCCACTGCTGACGGATTGTAACAGACGGCGACATAACGAGCGCAGGTGCATTCTGCCTGCGGACAAGCTCAAGACCGAGAATAGTCTTACCACTGCCCGGTGCGGCAACGATATGTATTCTTTTATCCTTAAGATGCTTCTGTGAATTATCAAGCACCGCCTGCTGATAATCACGGAAGGTCCATTTGAATTTAACTTTACTGAAATCTTTCATAACATCACACCCATTTGCCGGATTTTTACAAATATCATTATATCATAGTTATTTTATTTTTCATCGTACTTTAGTGCATATTTTTTAAAAAAACGGCGGATTGCTCCGCCGTTTGAGTTATGAGATTTTAAATCTTACCAGAGATCACCGAAAACATTGTGATTCATTTGGCAGCCGCAAACCGTATTCATACCAAAAATCTTCTGGAAGAAGAGGACGAATTTAAAGAAGAATCCTTCAATTCCGCCTTTATGGCAATTGCATTCACAATCTTTGTAAACCGCTTCTGCAATAACATTGAAAGCACCCATTGTGAATGTTGTTTCGGAATCAAAATAATCTTCGGGGGTTGCGCCTGTGATGTTCCAGCAATAAAAAATCTTACCGTCAATCTGATCTGCAGTGATTGTTACAGCATCGCCTGCAACAGCATTTGAAGCAGAAGCCTTGCCGTTTTTAACTGTAACACCAGTGCCGAGAGTTGCAGAATCACCGAGTTTGATTCTTAAAATGCACATTGCTTTGCCGTTACTACCATGTTTATAAAGAAAATATGCACTGTCACTGGGCTTATATGAATTGAAATCATAATAGGATATTTCTTTGCCGTCATATACTACCTTGAATTCATCAGCTGCGGGAAGCTCATAGCCGCCGATATAGAATGTTGTGAGCACATAGTATTCCTTTTCAGGGTCAGCTACCTCACCGCCGCAATCAGGAACATGCGTTGACAAAACTTCCGAGTAATACGGCGCCTGATTGTAGTCAAGCGATGGGAAGCAAGAAGCGAGATCTGAATTGTTGAGTTTTTCGCCGTAATAGATTGAGGGGAGCTTACTGATTTCAATAACCTTTGTTGCGGCTGATGCCGAAGTCATTGATATGCTCATCATTGCAAAAACAGTAATGAGAGCGAGAATGATTGCTGTAATTTTTTTAATCATTTTAAATAATCTCCTTTTATCCTGCGTAATAAATCTCTTCAAAAAGCTCATATTCGGGTGTTCCGTTGATACAGAGCTGATAATCCGTTCTGTTTCTCTCAACATTAATTCTGCATTCTCTTCCGTCATCAAGCTTTGCATCAACGTATGTTTTTCCGTCTGTGCGCAGAAGTGTGAACTCTGAACCCGCTTCGACAAGCTCGGTTTTCATATCGGGAAGAATTTTAACGTTGAAAGCTTCTTTTGATGTAAGAACGAACGCAAATCTTTCGTCTATGGTATAGAATTCATCGGTTGATTCGGGCATACCTGTTTCGGAATTTACGGTGTAGGTTTTATCGGCAGCGTATGTTCCGAGAATATCAAAGGTTGTTTCAAGAACAAACTGTGTTGGGTTATTGAAAAGAAGCTTCGCCTGATAGGTATCTTCGTTTTCATCCTCCCAGACCAGACTGCCGAAAGCAGTTCTGTCAAAACAACCTGCTTCTTTTATCTCATTGCCGTTCAGGTCATAAATAAGAATGTTTGTGTAATCGTTATAGCCGTGTGGCACAAGATAAATAAAATATCTGCCGTTTGAATTGACAAGATAATATTCGGCACTGAAAGCATAGACATCTTCAACCGTGAATTCCTCACCATTGAGGTTAAGGCTTACATCTTTATATGAGCCTTCTTCCGTGAAATACGAAAGACCGACACTGATTGTATCTTTTTTACCGTCAGACAGATTAATATCAAACTCAACATCGTTCCATTCGGAAAGTGCTACAGCATATGATTCGGGGGCAACCGTATATTTCTTGTTGAAAAGCTCCGGATATTCGTCATAATATACCGTTGCTGTAATAAGACCTGCGGCAAAGGATGCAATTTCAGAGGGACTGAAATAGAAGGTTATCCCCTGATAACCGATTGTCCAGTTAAACTGTTCTGCTGTGTATTCCGAAAGAGTTTCTTCAAGTGCACCGAAAAATCCGTCTGCAAATTTATCTTTTGAATTTATCTTTTCCGAAAGAATTGCAGGAAGAGATGAAATATCGGTCATGACATCGGTTATAACCAGTTCTTTACCCGTTACGGTATCGAAATTATAACCGCTATAGCCGTAGTTGGGATGTGCACCGCCCGAAAACTCATCGGCATCGCTTCTGATACTCAGAACAACGTTATCTGCTCTTTGAAGAAAATATTCATTGTTTGCGGTGTAAACCGCAGGCTGTTCACCGTCTTCGTAATAATAATTGAGCTGTTCCGATGCATACTCATCAAGCTCTTTTGCCTTATCCTTATAGAACTCTGTTTTTTCAATATTAAAAGAATCAAGAGCTTTTGCAAGGCGTGGGTACTCTTTTTCGTCCTCTTCGGAAAGATGCAATTTCTGATAATTTACCTGTGTCAGATAGTAATAATCTTCACTGTATGTTTCATACTCATAGGCTTTTTCTGTATAAACAGAAAGAAACTCTACGGCATTTTTCTTTTCTGCTGAATTGTTATTTTCTGCACTTGTTGTTGATTCGTTTACGGTATTTTCGGGTTTATCCTTTGCACACGAAGCAAAGCAGAAAATCATAGAAAAAGCCAGAATAAAAGCTATGATTTTTTTCATAAAATCACCTTATATTTAATAGGAGTGACCGAGCGATACGGCCACTCCGTAAAATGTGATTAACCGATAACTATTGTTTCAAGAACGGGCATAGCATCCTCAACGGAGCAGCTCCATACTGCAACATACATTGCATAGCCTGTTGAAGTTTCAGCAACAAGGTAGGTTGTACCTGTGTTGGATTCAATAGCTTCAAAAGTGTTATCACCTATAGTGACTGTTTTGTACTCCTTATTGGGGTAAGCGTAGCTGAAATACTTTTTCTGTGCTTCAAGCTCCATGCTCTGCTCATCGAAAACATAAACCGCAGCATAAGCGCCGAGATCAGCATTCTTGAGAGCAACCTTATCATCGGTTGTTTCAGCATCATTATAAACAAAGCCGCCGCAGGGAGTTACGGTTGCATAACCTTTTGCGGTTGTAATGGGTGCATCTGCCTCAAGCTCGGTAGTGGGCTCTTCTGTTGTTGTTTCAGGAGCTTCTGTAGTTGTTTCGGGAGCCTCAGTCGTTGTTTCGGGCTCGTCATTACCGCCGCAGGCTGCAAAGGAAAGGAGCATTGCAAAAGCCATAAGTATAGCAAGAATTTTTTTCATAATAATCATTCTCCTTAAAATAAGCTGTAATTACTTGATTACGATTGAGTTCATAATAGCTTCGCATTCAGCCTTCGGGAACTCAACATCCTTGTAATAATAGCCGAGAAGCTCAAGCTCAAAGCGAACGTTACGGAATTCAGCATTTTCATCGGGGAGCTGATAATAACCGAAATAACGGTTATCAACCATATAGCCTCTATCAAGAGTGAAGTGTCTTACATCAAAAACGCTGAAGGTTGCAGACTCCACATCACCTACTGTTATCGATTCGCTGTCCTTGTACTCATCAATAGTGGTATTTGCATATTCGTCAGCGCTTTCAAGACCGCCGCTGTTGTTGATAAGAAGCTCGCCGATTCTGTTGCCGTCTGCATTCTTAAGGTCAACGATAACCTGAAATATGGTGCCGTCTTCATTCTTGTATGCATCGTCAATGTAATAGCCGAAGCCTTCGGGAATTTCAAACGAAAGATCGCTGTTTGAAAGAATAACAGGGCCGACGCCTGAATCCTGTTCAACGATAGTCTTTTCGGGGGTTTTAGCTTCAGTGGGTGCTTCGGTTGTTACTGCATCGGGGCTTGTGTTGTCGGGAGTTACAACGGGGTCTTCCTTACCGCAGGCAGCAAAGGAAAGAATTGTTACCATAGCCATAATAATTGCAATAAGTTTTTTCATTTTAATTTACCTCCAAAAAATATTCTTTGGTTATTGATTTTTCGGCTTTCCGCATTCGGTGCAGAACTTGCCTTTATTTCTGCTTCCGCAGGTGCAGACCCAATCTTCAGGCTTTTTTGTTCCGCATTCAGTGCAGAACTTGCCTGAATTTTTGTTACCGCAGGCACATTGCCAGACAGTGTTATTTTGCGGTGAAGGTGCAGAAACGGGAGCAGCGCTCATCGTCGCAACTGTCGAAAGCAGTTTTTCCGTTTTGGGGTCAATTTCGATAAGCACATCACTTATTGCGGTTGCTCTGATACCTGCTCTTATTTCCCAACCTGCAATTGCGAAGTCCTGCAGAATCAAATCAGCCTGTGTGTCTGCCTTGTATTTCAGTTCATCAACTGAGCAGCCATCTGCAAACATTTTTGTAAAGGTCATTTCGGCAGCTCGGGATGCATCTGTCTTGATAATATCAACAGGAAGATGACCGCCGAACATAGTATTGAACTTATCAGGGTCTGCAATCTCAATATTGAGAATTGCTGTAAACTTAACTTCTGTAAACAGTTTATATGTACCCTGTACCACTTCGGTGTTAAAACGACCGTCAAATTGAATTCCTGTACAACACTCCATTTTCTTTACCTCCTGTTAAGCCCAAGGATTTGCGCTTTCGGGCTGACGGATACCAACAAGGATAAACTGCTCCCAAAGATACCATTTACCGTCCTTTGCCTTACGCATCTGAACGCTTCTGGGGCTGTCTGCGCCGCCCGAAGTGATATAGAGCGTTGCATAACCTTCATTCTGGTATGAATAAGGACTTTCGCTGACAACTATTGTGTAAGGCTCGGCAGGTGTGTAATCGTTTGCAGGGGTTGAGCCCTCAAAATATGAACGGGGAACGTAATCGCTGTCACGGAATCTGTCCGCAATAAATGATATATCTCCGCCGCTTAAAGGTCTTGGGCCTCTGAGGTAATTAACCATCTGCAAAGCAAGGTCTTTATTCTGCGGATAATAGCAGAAAGCAAGAACAGTCATTGCTGCTGTTTCAAACGGAGTTGACAAAGCAGCCTGAGGCAGAGAAGCAAATTCTTCAAACGATGAGGGCAGAGAAGAAAATACAATTTTTTCCTTCTTGTTGCCCAAATTACTGACTGCCGAAGTCGCCTTGTTAAAGCCCTGTGTTACTGCGGAATTTACGCCTTTCTTAATTGCATTTTCCGCTTTACTTTTGAACATATCAAAAAGTGCCATCTTGTATCACTCCTTAAAACTTTGCGCCGCTGCCGCTATGCGTTCTACCCGATGAGCTTGTGTGAGTCGAGCTGTCATTGCTCTTGTCATTATCCTGTGCCTTGGGTGTTGCATTGACAAATGAATATGCGAACACATCCTTAGCATCCATAACGTACATACTGCCCTGACGGGTATAAACCTTAGCGTGTTTCTGGGCAACAACACTCTTATTCTTTGCTGTCATTGAGCCTGTAATAAGAAGGCCTACAACTGCACCGACAAGTGCGAGGACAAAAAGCCAAATTATGGGAGTGCCGGGCTTGAGCTGTGCCTCAGCTCTGTCAAGATAAACATTGAACGCTTTGTCATAGTCTTCCGCAATGAGGTAATCCTTCATATCGGTAATGATACCTTCACGGATTCCCTGGAAGAAAACAGACGAGCCATTGCCGTGAGTTGTAATCCAGATTTCTCTTTCGCCCTCTTCGCCCGGTTTATAGACAACAAGCATACCGTCATCGTTTTCGCCGTAGCCGTATCCGTTGAAATCATAAAAATCGTCGGCATAAGCCTGAGAGCTCTTACCTTCAAAATCGTTTGTCGTTACAATTGCAACTTCCATTTCATATTCCGCTGCCATTGCTTCACTTCTTGCAAGAAGTGCTGTCTCGACATCATCGGGAATAATATTTGCCTGGTCAACAACAAGAGAAAGCGTTCTTTCAACCGGCACAAAATCTGTTCCGTTTGAATCGGGTGCCTTTGTCGGAGCATCACCAACAGTCGGTGCTGTTGCATATTCAGCATTTTCAAGCGCAGTTTCTGCTGCAGCGTAGAATCCCATCAGACCGCCGTAATAGCTTTCGTTTGTGTCATATGCTGTCTTCATTGCAGAAAGAATATCTTCTGTGAATACACCTTTGGAATCGCCCTCAATGTAATAGTCATATACCTTTTCTGTTGTGTTATGAACATAAATAAGTGCATTTTCAGCATCGGTGTATGCATAATATGCTTCTTCAGCATAATCGGCATTTGTTTCGCCGAAATTATCGCTTATGATGCAGAAGATAACTGCATAGCCGCTTTCATTTTCAATACGCTGAGCATATGAACTGATTTCATAAATCTCATTGTCTGTAAGATGATAATCAGGGTCATAAACATACTGCTGAGTATAAGCCGATGCGGAAACTGCCATTGAAAGGCAGACCATAACCGCAATGAATATTGCCAAAATCTTTTTAGTCATTTTCCGCACCTCCTTAAAGTGATGAAATAATGTTTATAATTATGTAGATAAGAATGCCGAGTGCCGCACCGCCGAGACCACCAATAAGCTTGGCTTTCTTATCTTCCGTGGGGATATTGCCTACAAACTTACCGGTCTGACCGTTCATTGCAAAGGTGTGATCTTTGCCGTTCCATTTAACGTTGAGAATCCATACAGGATAAAGAGCATACTTGTATGAGCCGTTTGCAACCTGCATATTTGCCTGCAAGGGGCTTACGGAATCATAACCATCAACTGTATCCTCAAATGCATCAAGTGCACTCGCCTGAATTCTCTGATTTGCCCTGTTCATACTCTGGTTTACATCAACATCATATTTATCTGCAAGATAGCCTGCAAGATAAGCTGTATTAAACGGAACAGCTTCGTTGATGTTGAACGGTTCTATTGATTCCATAAGGTCATCGGGCATCTTTGTTGAACCGTCAACGGGAACATTATCAAAACCTATTGAACCGCTTCTGTAAATATTGAAAGCTGAGGTTTCAACATAGTTGTTTTTGCTGTCAGACCAGCGTCTGTATTTTTCCGCCTGATATGATGCATTTACAACCGCATCACAGCTGAAAAGCCAATGCGGAACATAAACACCCTTGACTTCATCAAGCTTATTATCAGATAAAAATGCCTTTGGAACAAACTTCTTACCCTTGAAATGCTTTTTGAGTGCTTCCTTTGCGGCTTTTTTATCAAGCTTGAAGGGAATAACAAGATCGGGCTTGAGTGCACCTGAGAACTGACCCTGCATAACGACCTGATTGCCGCAATATGGACAGCTTGTTGCACCGGTTGTTGCATCGGCAACAATTTCACCGCCGCAGGATTTACAGGCATAGACGTTCATTCCGTCTGTTTCGCCTGCACCCCACTGTGAGCCCTGTGAGTTCCAGTTAATCTGTTCAACCGTATTGGCTGTAAATTCTTCTGCCTGCTGAATAGCGGCAATATCAAACTCTGCATCGCAATATGGACATTTGAGTTTTTGTGCGCCGACATTGAATTCGACTGCACCTCCGCAATGCGGACATTTCTGTTCAGTTATTGCTGACAAGGTTAATTACCTCCTTGCGTATTGTATTCATTAAGAATTTCATAGAATGCCGTGAAAAAACCGGTTCCTTTTCTTGGAAGATCATAGATTGAGCTGACTGAATAATATTCGTTATCACCGTAAACAAAGCTCACGGAAGTTGTGGGGGCATCAAGAAGCTGCAATTCGCTCGGTCTGAGTTCTCCCCATTTGAGAACACCGAATTCCTTGCATTTGCGCCTTATCTTTTCCAATGCTTCGGCGTCAATCTGAAAACTTGCGGATTCTTCTTCAGCACCGATATACGGCTGATTATAATA
>JAZUQA010000019.1:0-85722 GCA_045605425.1 Acutalibacteraceae bacterium | reverse complement strand
ACAGAAGTTTATAATCTAATTGAAAAATATAATTTTTCACAAAAGAACACTTGGCTTTGGTACTATTATTTAGAATTGCCTGACGCATACATATCAGAAGAACTCTGTAATCAATTGCTTCAATTTCTATCTGAACCAGATTTATCATTAAAGCAAGCGGGATTTCGTGATATAGAATGTTTGAAGAAATATGAATTAATTGATAGCGAATTTTTTCTCAAGGCAAACCATATCTTGGTGGAAAGCTATGATAAATCTCCGTTTATATTTCATTCATATTTCACTCTTCTTTTCAATCCCCGGCATATCTCTCATAAAGATGTAATTGAATTATATTCAGCAGATCTGGAATTGTTAGAAAGAATATACCTTATGTGTATCTCTTATAAAGAGAATTTCGATTATGGCGGTACTTTTTTAATGGAATATTTGAAGCATAATCCTAATTTTATTTACACGTATTTGGAGTTTGTTATATCAGCCGATAAAAAAATATACAAAGGCTATGATAGCTATATAAACAGATTGAAAGACATGTGGAAACGTTATGATTATTTAACAGCAATAAACGAAATCGTTAATTATCTTTTTAATGCATTTAATGATAAAAGATGGGATTTAATTCAGTGTGTCGAAGAATTACTGGAAACAGACAAATCAATTAATGACATAACAGACAAGCAGGACACTTGGATAAATCATTTTATTGAGGAAAGACACAAAGATTTATATTCTATGCGTGTACTATTTAGTGCTATAACTGATTGGTCTGATGTTAGAAGGAAATCTGCTTTATTGAAATTTATTTCCTATAATGACAGTTTTGATGATTTTGAAAAATTGCCTATAGAACCGTCATCTTGGAGTTATTCTGGAAGTGGGATTCCCTATATGCAAGCTCGCATTGATTATCTGTCATCACTTGCTGCATTGTTACCTGGAGTGAAGTTTTTGAAGCACAGACAAAAAATAGAACAAGATATATCCATTTGGAAAGAGCAGATTAAAAACACAGAAATCCGTGAGTTGTTGGAATATTGGGGGTAAAGTTTTGATTTAAATTATATATTTATTACTTGTTTTATTTATATCTTCTTCTCAAAGTATTGTATTAAACGATTGTACTTGTTACCACATAATCAAAATAATCAAACTGCAACTAAAAGTAACGCAAGCTCATATTGCAAATAATGGTTGGATAAACAAATTTAAAGCGGTATCTCTCCTCAATCGGAGCGATACCGCTTTTCCTTCATTTTTTATAGTTAAGCATTTTTCTAAGCACATCTTTATCCGCAAGAGGGATTAACAATAACCGTTTTCGCAAGTATCGTAAATAATATAAACAGTATAATAGGCAACAACCGTAATATGTTCAAAAAATCAATAAAGCAAATTTTATTAAGCAAACTTTTTCCGGAGCAAAGACCTTCATCAGGTTTTTGCTCCGTTTTGCATTGTAACCCCTTTTGCGAGAGCAAGCCTTGTCTTGCTCGACCCTTCCATCGCCGTATTGTTCCTGCTTGATGTTGCTTACTGCGTGTCGGTTACTTTATATTTTTCGCTGATGTTGCTTTGTGCTGAAAAGGTCTTGCTTTGCTATGATGAGTTCTTCCGGGTTATGCTTGGTAATGTCCTGTTATGCCTTGTTCTGCTAATCTGCTTGTATCGCTTTGACTTGATATGTCATGTACTGTTATTTTCCTGAGCTTAATATTTGTGAAGAGAATTCAAAACAGTACTTGCAAATCACTTGCATATCCTTGCATTCTCTTTTATCTATCAAGTATTAACTATTTATTATATACCGCTGCTTTTGACAGCAAAATTGACAGCAAATCTGACACTCTTTTTCAGTTGTTTTAAGTATAAATTTCATTGTTTTTACTTTTTGAAAACCAGTCTTACATACTTTCCTTGAAAGCAAGTGGAAGAGATGATTTAACAGTGGTTTCAAGGAATATCGCAAAATTTATTTCAGTCTTACATACTTTCTTCGAAAAGTGTGGTGAGGGAATGAGTTTTATCAGCGTTTTCAAGAAATGTCACAAAAATCATTTCAGTCTTACATACTTTCATCGGGAAGTTTCAAACGACTCGTTTGTAACTTCTCAAAAAAATATCATTATCCGAAAGGAGAAAAAGACAATGTCAATTTGTCAAACTGCTCGCGAGAGCAAAAACACAGTAATGGGCTGGGAAAGCCCGCTTGCTAAAACAGAGGAGTTCATTCTCCTCAGCGAAGGTCACTACCGTTTCAAAGTTGTACACTTTGAGAAGGACTTTTATGAGGACGATTCCACATCTTGTCCCGTAGCTAACCTTCGTCTGGAAATCGACAACGAGCACGGTAATGTTGTCATCAATCAAAAGCTGTTTCTTACAGAAGGTAACATTCAGATGATCAGCGATTTCTTCGCATCTATCGGTATGACACCCGAAGAAGATGCACCACCTGCGTGGGACGAAATTGTTGGCAAAGAGGGTGGTTGCCACATCATCCAGAAGAAGCTCGACTTCAAAACTATTAACTCAGTGGACAAATTCATTCCAAGGAATTAACTTATGATGAACCTTGTTACAGAATCTGCTCCGGTAACAAATCCGTGTAAATTACCGGATGTTTCTCAGCTGCACTTTAAAACCGATCTTTTTGATGCTATGCCGCTTAACAAGGTTGAAGATTATGTTTTGCCTGCTCCTGTTCTTATTCACGGGTTGCTGCACCGAGGACATAAGATGATTGTGTACGGTCCGGCAAAAGCAGGCAAATCATATCTTACTGCTGACCTTGCTATTGCCATTGCCTGCGGCGGAGAATGGCTTGAGCACAAATGCGAACGAGGTAACGTTTTCATTTGTGACATTGAAAATGGCGCGGCTGAAACTCGTAAGCGTATTGAACAAATCTGCGAACAACGTTCAATCAGCAAAGACTGTATGAATCATATCACTGTGACAAATATGAAAGGCTATGCAGAAATAAGAAACTTTGTTGATTTGATGATTGAGAATATTGAACCGGGCTTTTACAGTGCAATAATAATTGACTCGGTTTATAATTTTCTGAACGGTCGTGAGAGTCAGCCGGAAGATGTTGATTTGTTTATGAAAGAGATGGACAGATTAGCTACCGCTTTACGATCCTCAATTATTCTTTGCCATCATGTTAAAAAGGCCACCGAAGGATACACAAGTTCTATTGATATGATTTCAGGTTCATCAATTTTTGGCAGGTACGCTCAGACTCTCGTAGGCATAACAAGAGTATATGAGAAGAATGACTGTAAAAAGGAACATATTAAAATTGTCTCAAGACATTTCCCACCGCATCCGCCGCTTAATGTCATTTTCAAAGACGGCATTTTTAGCATCGATTCCTCAAAAGATCAGAACCTCAACACTAAAGATGATCTATTCAGAAGGTCCAAAACCGCAAAAGAGCAGAAATCCGAAAAGTTGATAGAAGCTTATAAGAACATCAAAGCCAATGACGGCACAGCGAAGATTTCAGATTTAGCGGAAGTTTTGGGGGTAACGGTCAATACTGTCAAGAACCGTATAGAATCAACACCCGGCTTTGAAAAGGTCAAAGACGGTTATGTAACGTATTTACCGTCTAATTAAAAATGAGCGCACAAATCCTCCGAATTTATTGAAGTCGGTTGATTTGTGCGCTATAGACGGCCATAATTCGTAATTCGCGTTAAAGATCGTGCGCTATTACGCGTGGACTTAAGATAAGTGTATTGATACAATTAATATTGAAAGAAAGATCAAATATAAATCCAAAGCATAAAAGACAATTTCTGAATTGAGATAACACAATTTTATCAAAAATTCTTTCAATCTTACATACTTTCTTTGAAGATTGAAACACAAGGTTATTGTCTGTATGCTCCTCTCAACACCTCCTGTGTTGCAATCTTCTGATGAATGTAAATCTTTTATGCCTTCATCATAAGCATGAGTTAAAAGGGGGTGAACACCATCGTAGATATCAATACAAGCCACAAGCTTCTGAAAGTAAAGGATCTTAAAGACCGTTACGGAATCGGAAATGATGCTGCCTATGCACTTGTTCGACGCAAGGATTTTCCTGCGTTTTACCTTTCTGGTAAATTCTTTATCCGCGAAGACCTTCTTCTCGAATGGGAACAAAACAGCGAAAAAAGAATTAAATGTTGAAAAACAAAAACAGATTATCAGCTGTCGGTTTAAAACCGGCAGCTGAGCACCTAAAGAATTAAATGTTCAGAAAAAGAAACAATTCAATTAATCAAGGAGTAACTCAATGTATTACGAAAAACCAAAGGATACGATATACCGAAGAAAATCGGATGATCGTTGGTGTTGTGAACTGACCTTGGGTATTGATGGACTGACAGGCAAAAAAATCACAAAATCGCTTTACGGAAAAACCAGAAGCGATGTTAAAGCCAAAAGAGATGACTTCCTACAGGATTGGAATCCTAAGAGCTATGACAAGAATGGCTGCACACTTAAAGCTGAAATGGAAAAGTGGCTGTATAAAATCAAAATTAACAAGGTGAAAAGCAGTTCGTTTGACCGTTTGGAGCAAACCTTCAAATATCAGGTTTCTCCAGCTTTAGACTATGTTGGCATTACAAAGATTAGTGATTTTGATGTTTACGCAGCACAAGCTGTTCTTGATTATGTCAAGAATCAAGGATATAAGTACAGCACACAGAAGAAGACAAAGGATTTTTTGTCCGATTTTTTCAAATTTGCCGTTGCAAACAATATGGCAAAACTTAATCCGGTTTGGCTTATCACACTGAAAGCTGACAAAACTATCATCACTGAAGATGATGAGGAAGAAAAAGAAAAGATCATTGTGTTCAACAATGACGAAATCGAAAGATTCAAGAAAGCGTGTACAGCAAAGTATAAAAACGGAGTTAATAGATTTCACCAAGGTATTTTCTTTATCTTTATGCTTAACACAGGGATAAGACTTGGTGAGGCACTTGCAACAAAGTATTCCGATATCGATTTTGAAACCGGTGTGTATCATATTAACAAAACCGTCACTGCGGTTAAAGAACGTGATGAAAACGGAAAAAGCACCGGAAAGAAAAAGCGGTATATACAAACACCCAAAACCAACAACTCCATCCGAAAGATGAAGCTCAATCCGGAGGTATTGAACATTATCAAAGAACTGAAAGCAGCCGAGCCCGAAGGATATGACGGACTTATAATACATGGACCTAACGGCGCAATTTTCGGCGAAAGAAGCTTTGATAAAAGGTTTTATTCCATTCTTAAATACGCCGGAATAAAGCAATGCGGAGTACATACCCTCAGACACACCTTCGCCTCTATGGCTTATATGCATTCAAAGGGTCAGATTGAACTCGTGTCCAAACTCTTAGGACACAGTGATCCCGCTTTTACAGCAAGGATTTATGTAAGCATATTTGACAGTTATAAGGATGCGGTAATGAATAATTTTATAATTTAACAATGAATAAAGGCTGTCTTGCATAAGCAAGGCAGCCTTTTGTGCTTGATTTCAAGCGGTTTTTCAGTATGTTTTCTGACAGTAAATTTGACAGTAAAAATCTCGAAAAAGCCATATATTTTGCAGGAAAAAGCAAGAAAATCGATCTCTGAAAGTAATTGAATTAAAAAGAAAAATCGCTGAAAAACCTTGATTTTTCAACGATTTCATGGCAGGGGCAGAAGGACTTGAACCCTCGGCACGCGGTTTTGGAGTGGAAATATCATCATTGATATATAGCCATAATCAAGCGTTTTTTACCGACCCATTACCGACCTCGGTATTATTACCGCCTAAAAAGCTGTTTAATTTAGAAATATCGCTTTGTTTTTTTTCTGCGCTGAGGTGTGTATAAATGCCGAGCGTTGTTTTTATATCTGAATGGCCGAGCAGGTCCTTTGCGGTGACGGCATCCACGCCCGACTCATAGAGAATTGTTGCATAGGTGTGGCGCAGGCAGTGCCAAGTGAACGGCTCTATAACCATCGGGAGCTTTTCGGGAGAGTTGATATGCTTCTTGTCCTTGAATATGCCGTAGGTGTAGTTGAGCTGTGTGAGGTAGCTTTCAAGCATCCGCTTCCATGCGCTCTCGGTCATAGGCTTACCCCGAGCGGACAACATAACAAGCATTTTGCCCTTGCCTGCATTTTTTCTGTATTCCTGCAGGTAATTGCAAAGGATGTCAGGCATAGGTATCGTGCGGTTACCCGCTTCACTTTTAGGCGGCTTTATTCTGTTGGTTTTGAAATTGTAGCTCTTGCTGATAGTTATGCATTTATTCTCAAAATCAATATCCGACCACAAGAGAGCGGTCACCTCACCTCGGCGCAGACCGGCAAAGGTCATAAGCATAGCGGGAAGCTGCGCATTGTGCTCAAACTCACATATGCGCTCACGCTCTTCCTTACTCAAGGCTCTGCGCTCGCTCTTGGGAGCGGTCTTGCTGACTGTTAATCTCGGTGTCGGGTCAAAGGTGATAACCTGATTAAACATAGCATACTCAAATACCGCTTGTACTGCTTTCAGGTAATCGTTCAACGTGCGCTTTGCGCTCGGCTTACCTGTGAAAGGATTGCACCGGGCGAGCGCATCGAGCACCGCTTGTAGCTGGTAGAGCTTGATTTGGTCTATCGGCATATCGCCGAGACACACAGCCTTTTCATTCTCGGCGTTCCACCTGTTTTCAAAAGGGAGCCAATTCACAAACATTGCGATTTTTGAGCGGCTTGCGCCTGCTCGCTCTTCGGAGGTTTCAGTTTCACGAGCGGAACACCAGCTGTCCGCCCAGAAACGAAAGCTGATATCATCTGGCTTATTTTCAGCTTTGCCAATAGAACTGCGGAACTCCTCAGCTTTCGCATTCGCTTCTTTTTGCGTTTTTCCGTAAAAGGTTTTGTACTTCTTTTTGCCTTCGACCTTGCCGATGTACACAGATACAGCGACGAGTCCATCAGCACGGCGGCTGTTGCCTTTTTTTGCCATAAAAAAACATCCTCCTTATGGGTGCGGTTGACAAACCCAAAGAAAGATGATAAACTAAATATATCATCTCTTTCGGTTTATCTTGGTTTATTTCTTTCGGTTCGTGGTTGATTCGTTTGATTTACATCAAAACTCCGTTTGGGTGATATCTGAAGCTCCGATGTTCCAGCATCGGGGCTTTTTTTATTTGTTTAGTCGCCTGTGGGATGACATCTGCCGCAGGGTGAATAACCGTCTGCAATAGCACCGTCAAAATCTTTTGTTGTTGCGTAGTTGTGGGGTAAGATATCTTCAACCGATGAACAACTCGGGTTGTGTATTTTCATTGTGTTTGTGTTCAAAACATATTCTCTCTTTTCAACAACGGGCTTTGCTGTGGTTGTGGGTTTCTTGGTAGTCGCCTCTGTTTGAGCAACAACGGGAGCAGCCGTTGTTTTCTCTTTTGTTGTAGTTTCTTTCTTTGTAGTAGTTTCTTTTTCGGTTGTTGTTTCCGCTTCTTTTACAATAACCTCTATTTCTTCGCTCTTAACCTTTCCGTCAGAGCTTTCGATATAAACCGTAGCGGTGCCGGGAGCTTTTGCAACTATATTGAAATATATGTTGCTGAGCCATTGGTCGTCAAATTCAACTGTGATAACATCTTCATCGGAAGAAACAAAAGCAATATCGTCAACGGTCAACTCGGAACTATCACTGATTTCAAGCCATCTGTCCTCTGTCTCACCGACTTCAAGCTCAATAGGTTCAGAATCACTCAACTCAAAAACTTCAGCTTCTGCAACCGTTGTGATTTCCGTTGTGGTCTCTTCTTCGTCTCCACCTATGCAAGATTTTATCATTGCAAACGGCATACAGATGAGAACGAGAACAAGGAATATAGTGCCACAGCCTATTCCGCCGCTTTTCTTTTTGCCACCGCCTGAGCTTGCTCCGATGCGGATACGGTCTGTGAGTTTAAAACTGCCGAATAATTTCATTTTTTAACATCCTTTCATAATACAAAATATGCCAAAATACGGGCATATATTATATATGTCGAAAAAGCGCAAAAAGTAACGCTATTTTATTAATTTTTTTCTATTTCTCTGACAAGAAGCCTCGGAACGCCTATAATTCTGCAATGGTCAACGGCTTCACCTTTGATTTCGATAGGCTGATAGAGCGGATTAATAGGCACGAGCCTTATGTAATCATTGCTGATAAGCTCGACCTTTTTGAGCGTTGCACAGTCATCATCGTATAAAACGGCGCCGATATCACCGCTGTTTGCTACGGTTGACTGTCTGTAAATAAGCACCTTATCGCCGTTCAGATAAAATGGATACATAGAATCGCCTTTAACCGCAAGCACAAAGAAATCGTCTTTGCTGTGTCCTTTGAGATAAGATGCAGGAACCTCTATTGTTTCGCCGCTCCAGCTCTCAACTGCAATCTGGTCGAAGCCTGCCGCTATATCACCTATTACAGGAAATGTAACGGTTTCTTGTGCGATTTGAGGAGCGTTACTATGAAACGAATACATAAACCTATTCTTTATATCTGACTTACCAAGGAGATAGTCCATATCTACATTAAAGAAATCGGCTATGGCTTCAAGTGTTTCAAGACCGGGTTCACGTTCTCCACGCTCATACATATTGACACTGCTTTTAGATATTTCTAATTCATCTGCAAAAGCCTTTTGAGATAAGCCCGAAGCAGCTCGCAGACTCTTTAATCTTTCATTAAATTTAGGCATTTAATTCACCTCTTTAAGTGACATTATACACGAAACGTGCACAAAGTCAATGAACATTGTGCACAAAATGTGTACAATATCTTTGTGCAACTTTTGTGCACAAAAAGTGTTGACATTCACCGATAAAGCGATATAATTTGAATTAGCGAACACAAATAGTGCACGAAAGGAGTTGAAACTATTGAAAAGCAGAGCGGAAATCGGAAAAGCACTTCGCAAATTAAGAGGTGATAAGTCGCTACAGTTTATAGCTGACGGTATGGGTATTACTAAATCAGCTCTTGCTATGTACGAACGGGGCGAAAGAGTTCCCAGAGATGAAGTAAAGGTTAAAATTGCTGATTATTACGGAGTTTCTGTTGAGGAACTTTTTTATTACCCTATCGAGCACAAAATGTGCTCATGATATCCCCAACAATCAACCAACGACCACGAAAACGCACAGAAGGGAGAGATAATAATGCCCCCAAGCGGCTATTTAATATTAAACAGTATCGTGTGGTGCAGCATTGTAATTTGTGTATCAAGAATGGCAAATAAAAAAAGCCACCACTACAAGGTGTGTGTAGCGGTGGAAATATTAATCGGGTGTATTTGTACAATTACTTTCGTAAGTATGTTGCAATTCGGTATTTAATGCCTTTGCTAACGAAGAAAGAAGAAACCAATATGTTTCTGCATAGGATTTGTCCTTTTGCTCCTCTTGCACAAAGCTAACAAATTCGTCAACTTCTTTTTGTGTTTGCGAAGAAGCAAACAAAATTACTGCGCTTGCAGCAGAAGACAGTTGTTGCATTTCGGCAAATGTTTTTGTGTAACATCCTGCAACCTGCAGAAAGTGATTAAATGCATCACGTTTGTCACAATATAAGATTTCAAAATTTCGCTTGTTGACATCACCAACTAACTCAAGCTTTTTGATTTCTTGCTCATGCAGCAGTTCGTTTTCTTTTACTTTCAGACTGTGGTTAAGTTCTTGTTGGCGTAGCTTTGCCTGATAGTGATTATTTATGAGTGCAACCGCTATTGCCGAAAGAATTGCAGCTATTGAAACACCTATCGACACACCAACAGCAATTTCATCCATATCAACACCCCCTTTCTGTTTGAATATAACAGAAACTGCAATAAAACACAATCCCCCACAATCAACCACGAACCGAAATATGACGCAAAGGAGTGAACCGAATGATGAATAAACCTGTATACGCCGTATGCCAGAGAAGATATTTTGACACGCTTGCTGTTACATTTTCTGACGGAACGGTTAAGTTTTATAACGTCATTACGCTGGGCTGTGAGTGGCTCAGAATGAGCAACGATGCTTTTTACAAGCGATACGGCTTTAATTTTAACCCTCACGAAATCCCCGGGCTTTACAGACACTGTCAAAAACTTGTGTTTGGAAGCTAAACACAAACGAATCAACCACGAATCGAAAGGAGAATTAAGAATGGGAAGACCATCAAAATTCAGAAAGGTTTATTACAACTGGGATTCGGTACCGATTATCCTCACCGTTAAAGCGGTAGCCGAAATCCTCGACTGCTCGACCGCAACAGTCCAAAACTACATAAGGCTCGGCGAGCTTATCGCTGCCAAGCACGGAAACAAGCTTTTTATCACCAAAGACAACCTCAAGGCATTTATGAACAACGAGTTCACAGCCGCCGCAGGAGGTGTTAGTGCATGAGTGAGAATGGTGAGCGTTTTGTATTTGTAAGAGCTCTAATTATGGATGAGCTGCCGAGCGGTCAGGTACAGGTGGCAATATACGCTGGCAATGCCGACGGAATACGCTTTTACACCGAGCCCAAACATGTACTTACCGAAGAGCAGATTGCATCAAATTACAACTTTGCTCTTCAAGGTCAAAAAATCAGAGAAGCTATGCAGTATCTTGATGGCGTGTTTTCTCTAATGGCAACAAGTACTGATGAAGGCGAAAAAAGACTCGCAAAAGCATTGCTTCCAAGAATAAGGAAAACCCTCTATCCTTTTCGAGATAATTATGCCTGTTTTTTTAAACCGCAGACAGAGTTTACCGAAAAAGAGGCCCCCGAAGATGTGTGGGTAAACCAAAATACGCAAGGAGATTGTGAAAATGATAGCAACAATAATTGAAATCGGGCTTGTAACGCTCGTGCTTATAGGAGTTATCAAAGAAGAAAAACTCATTGCTTTTGAGGATAAGGTGCTTGATGCAGCGGCGAAGGCGATAGCAAAGGTTATCGTCGCCCGCCGCAGACACGAGCTCGAAAAGGCAAGGCTCGCACCGATGCCCGGCATTAAGGCTTATATCGCACCCAAACGCCACAGCAAAGCAAACCTCGTTTGCAGTGAATTTGAGTTTTAAGGAGAAAAAGAGATGAACATAATTGATGTCGCAATTGAAAAGATAGAAAAACAGCAGATAGGTCAAAAAGGAAATGCTGTATATTACGTCGGCGAACAGCTCAAGGATATCTGCCGTGAGAGTGAGCACAACGCTGATATAGTCAGCACTGACCTTGATAACTCTGAAATGTCAATAGCAAAGTGCGAGAAGAAAATCGCAGAATACGCAAGCAAACACAAAAACGGCAACTGCGGCTGTTGTCCGCCTAACGTTGCTGACGGTATTATCCGCAAATTTTACGGAATACCAGAAGCCGGCGAAGCACCGACAAAGTCAAACGTGCTTGACCTGTCGGACTTCCTTTGAGAGGTGAGCGGATATGTCAGAAACAAATTATGCAGATATGCTGCCTCTCAAGCCGCCGCAAGGCATTTTTGATATGGCCGAGCGGTACTGGAAGAATACAAACGTAATTGTTATGAATGTTGAGTGGATTACAGACCCTTTGACCGGGCTGAAGCACAGAGAAGTGCATTGCCGCTGTACCGCCTGCAACGAGGATTTTTATTGTGATTACACTTCGAGCGGTTACTGCTCACACAGCTCGGCGCAGTATGGTTTTTTTAACTACAGAACCAATGAACATATCGGAAATTGCAACGACACAATTTGTCCCGAATGCGGTGCGCCGGTAAAAGCGATTGCAATTTCAAGTATGTATGGCGACAGTTATCAACTTGCTTGTAAAAAATATGTTGCTGTACAGAAAATCGAAAGCAAGCTGTGCATTATAGCGTGGTGGATTGAAAAGAGTGTTGACAAAAAGGGTAAAATCGCAATCGATTCACAAATTAAAGAAGCATATATTTTTGACGGCAAGAGAGCGGTCAAGTGTGCAGGCACACAACGGTATTTCGGGAGCTACTCATATTTTAGCAAATGGGAGCAGCGCAAACGCTATGACGATACACTCTGCGAAGTGGATTCCGATTTCATAATGCCGTTTGACGAGGAAACGCTCATCGGCACAGATTGCGAAAACAGCAAGCTCGATGTTTTCTGCAAAGGCGAAAAGCGGATGATTGTCAGTTATTTGCGCCTTTGGCAGAAGCACCCAAATATTGAAAACCTTGTTATGCAGGGACACAGCGACCTTGTAAATGAGGCGTTGACCGATGCGAGAAAAAGCAATGCAGGTTTCAGCTATCAGAACTGGAGAGGAAGCACAAACACGGATGCCTTTGATTTCAAAAAAGTAAAACCGCACGAAATGCTCCGGCTGAAAAAAGAAGAATACAAAAATATTACTGCAAGCGGGCTGAGCCTTAAAGAAATCTACCTTCTTGATAAGTACAGAAGCTATGACCGCAAGGTTACTCCGGACAGCGTCCGAAGAATAAAAGAAAGATTAAAGTTTAGCTTTGATGAATTCACCGCAACCGGTGAGCCTCTCGTATTCGCCTGCGATTATCTTGATAAGCAAGAAAAAAAGTATCCCGACTACAAAACCCGTTTGGACATCAAAACCATGCTCGATTACTGGGAGCTTTGTCAAAAAAGAAGCATTGACCTTACAGATATCAAGGTCAGATACCCTCAGAATCTTATCGCCAAGCACGACCAGCTTGTTGCGCTTATTAAGTTTGAAGCAAGCAAAGAGCTTATGGAAAAATACAAGGCAAGAACAAAAAAGCTCAATGCCTTCTGCTTTGAGGATGAGGAAACAGGTCTGCTGATAGTGCCTGCCCGAAGCGAAAAAGAACTGATTAAAGAGGGAAATGTCCTGAACCACTGTGTTGCTACGTATGCAAAGCGACACGCAGAAGGTAAAACGGCAATATTCTTCATCCGCCACACGGACAACCCCACCGAGCCGTTCTTTACACTTGAACTCGACGAGAAGCAATACAAGGTAAGGCAGAACAGAGGCAAGCGCAACTGTGCCCGTACACCGGAGGTAGAAGCCTTCGAGAGAAAGTGGCTTGCGTGGCTCAAAGAAAACAATATAGGAAAGGAAGCCAAAAAGAATGGAAAACGCAATCGTAAACAACCCGCAGCAGCAGTCGCTTGACAATAACAGGATTGAAGAAATCACAAACAAAATAAAATGGAAAACCGCACAGGCTCAGCGCTTTGCCTTGGAGTATGCCATTGAAATCGGCGGCTATCTCACCGAAGCAAAGGCACTCCTGCCACACGGTGAGTGGGGCAACTGGCTCAAGGATAAGGTCAACTATTCACAGTCAACAGCAATAAACTTTATGAAGCTGTACGAGGAATACGGTAACCGACAGGAGAGTCTCTTCACTTCAAATTCGCAAGCGGTTATGAATTTACCGTACACCAAGGCTCTGCGCCTGCTTGCTATTCCGGAAGAGGAGCGTGAGCAGTTTGTTGAAGAAAACAACGTTGAGGAAATGTCCACCCGTGAGCTTGAAAAAGCCATAAAAGAACGTGACGAAGCCAGGGCGAAGGTTGAGGAAATGCTTGACCTGCAGGCTGAAAAGGAAAAAGCTGAAAGTATGCTTCAGTATAACCGTGACAAGGTAAAGGACCTCAACGAAACCGTGGACAGCCTCAGCAAAGAAATTGCGGCATACAAGGACAAGCTCGATAAAGCCAAAGCTGCAGAGAAAAAGGCAAAGGACAACCTCAAGGCTCTTAAGGAAAACCCCGAAATACCGCAGGAGGTAACTGACAAAATCACAGCAGAAGCCGAAGCAAAGGCAACCGCCGAAGCATCCGCTCAGCTTGAAAAGAAGCTCGCTGATATTAACAACAAAATAGAAGCCGCAAATCTTGCAAAACAGTCCGCCGAGCGTGACGCTGCGAAAGCGCAGCAGACTGCTGCGGATTTGAAAAAGCAGTTGCAGATGAGCAACCCCGACGTTGCCGCCTTCAAGGTGCATTTCAAAGCAGTGCAGGAAGATATGCTCAAGCTCAAGGAAACACTTGCTGCCGTTGCAAAATCCGACCCTGATGTTGCAAGCAACCTTACGGAAGCAATGAAGGCGCTTATAAAATCCTTTGCGAATGATTACGGGGTGAAGGCGGAATGAAAGACTATCCTATCAAAATCTACATAGCCGGCAAGATTTACGATAACCGCAACTACAAACTCGAATTCGCTAATCTTGCAGCGTGGATACACTTATGGTACCCATCTGCAATAATACTCAACCCTGCAACACTCCCCGAAGGAATGACCACAGCAGATTATATGCGGATATGCCTTGCAATGATAGACAGTGCTGACCTTGTTGTTTTTGATGTAACAGCCAAAGACAGCAAGGGTGCAAAGCTCGAAAAAGATTACTGTGAATACATTGACAAGACGTATATCACAATGACCAAAGAGCCTACCTTCATTGTGCATTGTCCTGAGTGTAAGCATAAACCCGAGATAGGATACGAAAGTCCACACTATTTTCTTTGTGGCAGTGACATCAAATGTCCGGTTTGCGACAGCTTTACAAAAAAGACGGCTCGTGAAACAAACATAGTTAATGCTTGGAATATCTACGCAGCGATACACTACGCACTCAAGCGAAAGGAAGGCGGCAGATGAAACCGTGGATGAGCGACAAGGACATAGCCGATATGTACAACGGTGCCGTTGACCGTCAGAAGCAAATCAAGGTACTGGCCGAGCTCAACGCCTGCTCGCAGGATGATATAAAAGCCGTACTTGCCCGCAGGGGCATCGAAGTGCCTGCGCCAAAGGTACATAAACAAAAGGGAGTGCGCAAAAAGTATTGGAGCGTAAGCGAGTTGGTTGAGCTTTTAAGGCTCAAAGAGAGCGGTCATACAAACAAGGCGCTCGCAGAACACTTCGGGCGGAGCGAAATTGCCGTGCGAAATGTGCTTGTGCGAATGAACCCCGAAGCTGTGTCTATACCGCCGAAAAACATCCAAAAGGCACTTGAATTGTTCAACAGAGCGAAAGGAGCGTCCGTGTGATATGAAACAACTTAACCACAAGCAGCTGAAAAGTGCAAAGGCCCGGGCTCTCCGGGAAGCAAAGCGCCGTTGCAAGGGCAAGAACGAACGGGAGCGGCATCAGCTGTTCATTCAGCTCTGGCAGAGTAATCTCGCAGAGGTGGTCTGATGACAGAAAGGCCATACAGACCAACAACCGATGACAAACAGGCAAAAAATACAATTTATACACCTATGCCGCACAGATACGGTTACCTCATTGGTGTAAACCATCCCGAAGTGCGACCGTATTACGAAGCATTTAAAAAAGAAAACGGTGTACCGTATTATTTTCCGCCCGGAGATGACCTCAGATTTGAGTTTGAACGGCGTGTGCTTTGTGGATATTACCCAATAAAACTGAAAAGAGCGTGAAAATATGAACAGATATGAAATACTTAAAAACCGCACTGTTGAGCAGGTTGCGGAAGATATACTCAACGACGGTGTTCACTATGGATACTGTGACTCGAAATACTGTCCGCACGCCGCTAACCCTAACGTGGACTGCGATGTCGATATTATTCCAAGCGAGTGCAAGAAAGCTGCTGTAAGGTACCTGCTCAGCGAGCCTACCAAAGAGCAGTACAACCCGTCCTGCTGTATAAACATTCTGTATCAGGAGCGGTCGGGTGAACCTCTCAACTGCAACAGCTGCAATTTGATATGCGGAAGCAGGCGGGGTGATATTGAATGAAAATTGCAATCTATCCAATTGGCAAAGTGCCGCCACTTACTGTTGTTGAGTGCGATAGCTGGGAATTAGATTTTTCATATAATACACCACGTTTGAGATGCTCGGATAGCACCGGAACTATCGGAATGTTTTTTTTAAATAACATTGCAGGCTTTAAAGAAATAAAGGAGTGACACGAGATGATTAAAAGAATCAAGAATTATTTTCACAAGAAAAAACTGGAGCGACAAGCAATGGCAGAAATTATAGAAACGCTTGTAACTATATGTATGTACCTCGAAGTAGAAGGGCGATATCACCATAATTATATGGCAGGCCGTATGGGTACACACACAAGAGCCCTCAAAGAGCTTTCATATATTTTACGAAAAAGCGAGGTTGTAAACTACGATGAAAACGAAAAAAGCTATTGACCTTTGCAAAAAGACGGGTGTGCTCAATATCTACTGCGACAAGGATGTGCAGTGGATAAGCAACGGGGCGGCAATATACTCGCTGTGGGGGCTGCCTGAGCTGGATGAAATATCCGTTTGCCTTGCGTACGACATCGACAGCAAAAAAGCAGAGAAAATGACAATAAAACGATATCCCGAGTTGCCCGACACTATCAACCTTGAAGATAATACGCCGGATGAGGCGCAGCTTGAGGAATACACAAAGTTCGGTTTGCGCTATATGGGCAGGGACCTTCGGGCGCTGATAGAAAAAGGCAGCGTAATCTTCATTGACAAAGCCTATCTCGCACCGTTGTCAGACATCCCGTATGAGGATTTGTTCTATTTTGCAAGAACCGACAAGAGCGGTCAAACCTACATAACAGTCAAACAGGGGCTTGAAATCGTAGCTGCCATTTATCCCGTAAGAGTAATCGAAGAGAGCTTCGTGGCAGAAATCAACACCTTTGCACAGCTCTGCGAAACGACCTTCGATATTCAAAGTTATAAAAAAGGTAGTGATGGCTTATGTGGAATACAGAGTAACTGAGTGCTGGTGCAGATTAAATCCGGAAGAGATACCCGAAAAACTTATAGACAAAATGCCCGAATGCATAAGAGTTGAAGGCTGCTTCTGCAACCTTGACGGAATTGAAAAAAAGAAAGGTGAGAAAAAGTGTTAGAGATTTACATTGCAAGTGTTGTTCTTTGGTTTGTTGTTCTTAAGTTTACTGCAGTTCTCTTTCAAGAACTTATTGTGGAAAACGGTTGGATTGACGTTAACAACGTTGCCGGCACAACCAAAAGAAAGAGAAAGTCCCTGCTTGTTTCGTTTATTCCGATTGTAAGATTATTTGTTTTTGCCATGATGCTCGTTATGGCTGTTGTGACAAAAAAAGAGTTTGAAGAATTTAAGGAAGGCAGAATCAGAAATGATAAAAATTGATTTAAAAGACTCTATGCTTGAAGAAAACATCAAAGCGCTTGAGCACCTTCGCTCGTTAGGAATTTATACAGATGAGCAGCTGCAGAAAATGTATGACGAACAGGTTGCAAAAGACAAAAAAGAAACGGCAGGTGAGGGTTGATGCTTGATGTAAATGAAACCTATGTTGCCTATGAGAGCAAATATGATATGCCTTATCACGAGCTTGATGATATTGTTGCTTTTGTTCGCAATCACGAATGGGAAGACATTCCCGAAAGCATAAAAGAACATTTGGAAAAATGGGAAGAATTTTTGGCAGATAACCTGTAAAGGAGAATGAATATGCCTAAATTTATTAAGGATTGGAAAGACTTGGTCGGGCTTGAATCCGAGCATTACAAACTCGAAATCAATGTTGACGGTGGTAACGGTTGGATTGTTCCCAAAGATGAAGACGATGAAGAGTTTTTTGAAAAAAGCTATTATTTGAGCACCCATGCTTTTTACGGCAGTCATTATAAGCATTCCACGGAAGTATTACAGAAATTTGGCTTTGATGTTGAGCTTGATAATTGGGATAAGGAGAGTTGACAATGGCTGAATACATAGAGAGAGAAGCGATACTAAAAAAGAATATGTACGGCAATACAAAACCAATAACGCACAGGACATACGCAGAAGAACTTATAAAATCAATGCCTAACGCCGATGTGGTTGAGGTAAAGCACGGTGAGTGGTTGCTCAAATCAAATATTTATAAAATGCTTGATGATGTTGACGAAGAATTTTATGTTGAATGTCCGTTCTGTCATAAAACCGAGTATGTGCCTTTTGAATTAGAAGAAGAAAAAATGCTTAAATATGCAAAAGCGGAATATCCGTATTGCCACTGCGGTGCGAAAATGGACGGGGAAACAAATCAAAAACGCCTCTGCCGGACACGGCGGAGGCGTGAGGACTATAAAACACCTTATATAAATACATTATATGCGCCCTTTTTCGGGCTGTTTTCAAGGCGAGTGAGGCTCGCATATCGGCCTTGTATTGTATAGTATTTCATCGACGAAGAGAGAAGGAGAAAAGAAAATGATTTTCGATAAGCGTGAGAGCGGTCAGTCCGTCAGTCCGTCAATCAGTGAAATTGCAGATGCATTTGCCTGTAGCTTTGAAATTGAAAGTCTCGCAGGAAGCAATATTGAGCTGTACAAGGAAATGTGCCGAATCATAGCAGATGTGTTTACCATTCATCCCGATTGCATAATGCGTGTTGCATCAGCACCGAGGCTCGCCCGGAATGTACAGGAAATGTACAAGCTACTCACCGGGGCACACCTTGAAATGGTTGCCGAGAAGTTCAACTCCTGCACTTATGAAATCAAAAACCGTGTGGCGTGGATGCGCACGGCACTATACAATGCACCTATGGAATTCGATTCGTATTACACAAATCAGGTCAACACAGATTTCGGAGGGTAAAGATGCAGATACGAAACAAAAAGACGATAAGCGGCCCAATGCTTGAGGTGGATTATTACCCCATTTTCAGTGATGGCCGCCGCATACCGACGAGGACACCGAAAACAAAGCCCTCAACAGAAGCACAGGAAAAGTACAACCGTGCACAAGCTAAGAAGAAAATAGTTCGCCTTGTTAATGCGAATTTTGATAATACAGACTTCTTCATTCACCCGACTTATGAGGACTGGCAAGCACCTCAGACAGAGGAGCAGGCACGCAGGGATATAGTCAACTACCTGCGCCGAATCAAATCCAAGCGCAAAACCGAGTTGAAGCGTGCATCCGCCGAGCTTGCCGAGCTCGAACAATTCTATTCGGAGAAGCAAAGCAAATTCACTGCTGCCAGACTGGACAAGCTCCGCCACAAGGTCAAGAAGCTCTCCGAGCCGTTCAAGTACCTTTACGTTATGGAGCGGCAGGAATACAAGAGCGGTAGGCGCAAAGGTCAACTCAATTGGCATTTCCATTTGTTTGCAACGGCAGGGCTTGACGCTGAAACAATGGAAGCACTCTGGTCGTACAGAATTAACTGCAACAGATATCAGCCTGAGAAGTTCGGCTTCGAGGCTGCTGCAAAATACATAGCAAAAGACCCGAGCGGAAACAAGAGTTTTGCATATTCAAAGAACCTCACACAGCCAACAGTCAAAGAGCCGAAGGACGGCAGGGTTACAAAGCGATATGTTGAACGCATTGCCCGTGAGCGTGTGGATGACAGAGAGTTCTGGGAAAAGAAATTCAAGGGCTATCGCTTTGTTAAGCTGATAAAGAAGTTCAATGATTTCAACCTCAACTGGTATGTGAGCGTTGTGATGATTAAAGCAGACACAGGAGAGCCGCTGATTAACCCGGATGCTTATGATGACTGGCTTGACGATGTGTGTTAAGGAGGAGTGCAGATGAAAGTAACGAAATATATGCTTGAAACCTACAGGGCAACCTGCAACGAAATAAAGGTGCTTCAGGAGCAGTACGACAGGCTTCTTGAGAAAGAACACGACATAAGACAGACGGACACAGTCAAAGGCAGTTCGCCCGAATATCCTTACCTGCCGACAGTAATCAAGCTGGAAGGCTTACCTGTTGAGGGCAGTAAAGCTGTTGAGAAAATCAAGAAGCAGCGGCAGAAAACTCAGACCGATATACTGAACAAGAAGCTGACACTTGAGCGGCAGAGAGCGGAAGTGGAATGCTGGCTTGAAACGGTTAAAGACCCGAACATCCGCTGCATCATCCGCCTTTACTACATTGAGGGCTATTCATACGAGAAGCTTTGCAAATTCCTCGGCGCAGAGGGCGACGGCTCAACACAGCGCAAACAAATCAATAAATTCTGGAAAGACAGAAAATAAAACTTTCCCGACATTCCCGATTAATCTGTGATAGATTATAAACTGAGGGAAGCGGCAGAGAGCGGCTTCCTTTAGTATTTGCAAGCGAGGTGAGCGGTTTGTTCATTACACCGTTGCATATATCACAGTTCTGCGAGCGGTGCATATACCGTGACCGCAACAACAGCACGCTGGTGTGCTCTCTGCCTCGCTGCAGACTAATCAAAGACAAAGAGAGCGGTCAATGCTTCGACCGCTTAACCGGGCAGGAAGTGAAGCCTGCAAAAGGAGAAGGCAATGGCTAAAGAGTGGGCAAAGCAGTTCTACAACAGCAAAGCGTGGCGTGCCTGCCGTGACAGCTACAGGGATGAACGCATAGGCATTGACGGTGGACTGTGTGAAGTGTGCCGAAGTGAAATCGGAAGCATAGTTCATCACATTATAGAGCTTACGCCTGAAAACATAAACGATCCGCAGATAGCGTTATGCTTCGACAACCTGCGGCTTGATTGCAAGGACTGTCACGACTGGGAAGAAGGGCACTTTTATGATGCACATGGAGTAAAAAGAACGAGATGTGCGTTTGATGAGAGCGGTCAACCGATAGAGAGACCCGCCCCATAAGTGAGCCAACATTGAAACGGGAAAGACCGAACGCCAGACAACAATTTTAACGCACGAAGAAACGCTCACAAGGGGGTTTGCGATAGTTTACTATGACAAAAAATAAGTTTCTCGCATTTTACGCAACTTTGCCGGAGCAGCAATACGAGCTCGCAAAAAAGTGGGTTGAAGAGCTTTTCTTTATGGAAAAAACGCTGAAAAAATTGCAGAAAACAATTCGTGAAGAAGGAGCGATTATCAAAACCAGAAACGGTAACGGCTTTGAGGTTACAGTTGAAAACCCTGCCGTGAAATCCTACAACACGACGCTGAGGAATTACAACGGTACACTTAAACACCTCGTTGACCTCTGCCCCAAAGGTAACGGCAAAGACGATGAGTTTCTTGCTTTTATAAAAAGACAAAAAGCAGGTAAAATATCTTGACGGAATTTGAAAGTTATTTCACCCAATGCTATGACGGGCGCATCGTGGCTTGCGAAAAGATAAAAAGAGTAAGCGAAATGCTCCTTGAACAGTTCGCCAATCCCGGAGAATATCACTTTGATTACGATGAAGCCTGCAGACACATAGACTTTATCGAGACCTTCTGCAACCGCCCGAGTGGTAAGCTCGGAGTACCGTTAGAGCTGGAACTCTTTCAAAAAGCAAGATATCAGGCAATATTCGGCTTTGTTGACGATAACGGCCTGCGGCAATACAATGAGGCTTTTATTTGCGAAGGACGTAAAAACGGTAAAACAACGGAGTGTGCCGCCGTCGAACTGGATATGCTTTGCAACGATGGCGAAGGCGCACCACAGATTTACAACGTAGCAACGAAAAAAGACCAGGCACAGCTCGGCTTTAACGCCGCACATAAAATGGTGAAACAATCTCCGATGCTCTCTAAGCACATTAAAAAGAGGGCATCGGATTTGTATTTCCCGTTGAACTTCGGCTTTATAAAAGCAATGGCATCCAACACCAATGGTCTTGACGGCCTCGACATACACTGCGCTATTCTTGACGAGCTTGCCGCAATGAAAAACAGAGACATTTACGACCTTACAAGACAGGCAACAGGTGCCCGTGATAATTACCTGTTGCTTGAAATTACGACAAACGGCTTTATCAGAGGCGGCATTTTTGATTCGCAGTACCGCTATTCGGAAAAGCTACTCAACAACGAGCTGACGGAGCCAAACAAACGCTTTCTGCCGCTGATATATGAGCTCGACGACCCTAAAGAGTGGCGTGACGAGAGCTGTTGGATTAAGGCAAACCCCGGTCTCGGCACAATCAAGAGCATGACATATATGCGTGAAATGGTGCAAAAGGCTATCGACGACCCGTCTTTCCTGCCGACGGTTATGGTTAAGGATTTCTGCATTCCGCAGACCTCAGAGACCGTGTGGCTTAGATGGGAAGAGCTCAACAACACTGAAATCAACAAGGTTAAATACGATTATTGTATCGGTGCATTCGACGCAGCTGACAGCGTTGACCTTAACGCTGCCCTTGCTGTTTGTCAGCGTCCCGGTGATAACAAGATTTATATTAAATCAATGTTCTGGATACCCGAGCAGGTACTCAAAGAGGCTGAGCGGCTCGGCAATCGCCGTGAGCGTGACTCCGTTCCCTACAGCCTGTGGGTACAACAAGGATATATGCGAACTTGTCCGGGCAGAAAATGTGATAAAAGCATTTTTCTTGAGTGGTTTAAAGAACTCAGAGATACAGAGCAGCTTTATGCCGTGTTTATCTGCTACGACCCGTGGCACATTTCGGATGACCTTCTCCGTCAATTTAAAGCAGAGTTTGGCGAAGATAGTATGATACCCGTAAGACAGGGCGTAATAAGCCTCTCTCAGCCGATGAAAGACCTCAAGGCTGACTTTCAGGACCACAACATAGTTTATGACAACAACCCTGTTCTCAAGTGGAATCTGGGTAATATGGTTGCCAGGAGCGATATCAACGGCAATATCCAGCCCGTAAAAACACAGGACAACCGCCGCAGAATTGACGGCGGTGTTGCTCTTATTATGGGCTACAAGGGGTTGCAGGACAAAAAAGACCAATATATCAACCTGAACGAGGAGTGTGAGGAAATACTTGGCGATATTCAAGACGAAGGAAACTAAAAAAATAGAGCAAGCGGTTCAGGATTATTTCGGGGTTTTTACGGCTTATCAGCCCCGCTTTACTTCTTTTGAAGGCAGCATTTACGAAATGGAGCTCACAAGAGCGGCAATTCACTCGTTTGCAAAGCATTGCTCAAAGCTGAAAATTGAGCTCAAAGGACCTGAACAGCACAACAAAGCACTTGAAAGGGTTATGCAAACCAAGCCAAATCCGTTTATGGATACAAAAAAGTATTTGTATCGGCTTGCAACCATTTACAAGGTACAGAACAACGCATTTATTTGCCCACTGATAGACGAAACAACGGGACGTATAAACGGTGTATATCCTTTGCACCCGAGTAAATGTCAGCTTGTAACCTATGACGGCAAACTTTTCCTGCGCTACAACTTCGGCAATAACGAATACGGTGCAATTGAATTTGAAAAAGTCGGCAGGATGTGCCAGTTTCAGAATAAGGATGAGCTTTTCGGAGATGACAACGCCGCATTCAGACCAACACTCGAAATGCTCAACGCACAGAGCCAAGCAATAACCGAAGGTGTAAAAAACTCAGCTGCATTGCGGTTTATAGCAACGCTCGGAAAAGTCATAAGCGACAAAGACATAGAAAAAGAACGGAAATACTTTAGAACTTCAAATCTTGGAGCCGAAAACAACGGCGGTGTTCTTTTGCTTGACAATAAATATAAGGAAGTCAAGCAGATACAGTCAGCGCCGATGTACGTTGACGACAAGCAAATGAAGCTAATCCGTGAAAACGTCTTTTATTATTTCAGCACCAATGAAAAAATACTCACAAACACCTTTAATTCGTCTGAATGGCAGGCGTATTACGAAGGCGAAGTTGAGCCATTTGCAATCGAGGGCAGTCTTGTGCACACCAATATGATTTACACAGACAGGCAGATTGCCAACGGAAACAAGGTTGCATTCACAACAAATAATCTTCAGTACGCATCCACGGAAGAAAAGCTGAACGTAGTTACTCAGCTTTTTGACCGTGGTTATTTAACGCACAATCAAGGTCTCGAAATCTTCAATATGCCGACACTCGGTCCCGAGGGTGACAGACGCTTTGTGCGTAAGGAATACGCATTACAAGAATACAAGGAGGGCGACAATGCCAATCAAACAGGAACGACAGTACAGGTCCATGAGCCCCTTGACGGTGCCGCTGGAACCGACCCATCAGAAGAGGTTTGAAAGTGATTTCTACGTTGAGGGTTATGCCACAACCTTTGAGCCGTATGTGCTTTTTCACGATGAGAATGGCGACCCGATTTATGAACAAATCTTGCCAACAGCCTTTGGCGATTGCGATATGACAGACGTTATATTCCAGTACGACCACGTAGGAAAGGTTTTTGCAAGGAACAGAAACAACACTCTGCTGCTTGAGGTTCATCCCGAAAGCGGCTTATTTATTGCCGGCGACCTTTCAAAAACAACATCCTCAAGGCTTATGTATGAGGATATCAACACAGGTCTTGTTGACCGAATGAGTTGGTGTTTCAGACCCGATTACAACACCCTCGAATACAACGAGGAAACCCGCACCATCATTCACCACAAAATTATTAAGATTTACGACGTATCGGCGGTTTCAATCCCTGCCAACGATGCGACGGAAATAAGTTCACGCTCCTTAGTATACGGAGAGATTGAAAAGGTAAAGCAGGAGTTGCTTCGCCGTGAACACGAAAAGCAGAAACTTTTACTCAAATTAAAACTTGGAGGTATTTAACACAATGAACAGACTTGAAGAAATTGCGGCACGTCTTGCCGCTATCGCAACAGAAGCAGAAGCACCCGGCGCAGACCTCGCCGCACTCAACGCAGAAACAACTGCGCTTATTGAAGAAAGAAGGCAGCTGCTTGAACAGGCTCAGCAGCGCAACGCTCTGCTCGGCAGAATTGCAAACGGTGAGCTTGGCACAGCTGTTCCCGGTGCTGCGGGCGCACAGCAGCCCGCAACAGAAACACGAACCCGTGAGGAAGTTCTCGCATCTCCCGAATATCGTACAGCGTGGGCAAAGCGTATGATGCAGCGCCCCGACAGCGCATTCACACAGGCGGAGCGCAGAGCTCTCGGTGCTGTCCTCACAACCACAGCAACAGAACCTGTAACGGCAACAGCAAGCGTGAACGGTGTCAACAACGGCGGCCTGCTTATTCCGACCTCTGTTATGGACAGCTTCCTTCACGAGGTAGCTCTTCTTTCTCCTGTTTTCAACGACATCAACAGCGTCCACGTTTCCGGCTATATCTCTCTTCCTTACAAGAAGAAGGTCAGTGCCGCAAAGACTCGCAAAGAAGGTGTCGCAAACACAGATGCAGAGTTTGTATGGGCAGACGTAAAGATTACTCTTGCAGAGATTTCCGCAACCGTAAGGGTTACGTGGAGACTTGAGAGCATGAGCCCTGATTCTTTCATTACATATCTTGTCAATGAGCTTGTCTCCGACCACGGCGAACAGCTTATCGAGCAGTTCGTTTACGGAACAGGCGCAGACAACGATACAAAGGGTATCACAAAGCATGAGGTAATAGACGGCTCTTATGCTGCAGATGCAAACATCCTTGATGTTATCGAGGCGGGCCTCAAGAAGATGACTCCGAGAGCAAAGAGCGGTGCTAAGATTTATCTTTCCACAGACCTTGCAGAGTCCGTCACTTTTGCAAAAGACGGCAACGGTGCCTATGTTCTCTCTCCCATCAACTCCACAGGTGTCAACTCTGTTGCACGCTATCCGGTTGAGGTTGACCCCTACCTTCACGAGGGCGATTTCATTATCGGCGCACTCAAGAGAAACACCCTTGCACAGTTTGCTGAGGATATCAGCGTAACAAAGGATGTGAACGGTAAGGAGCGTATCAACGACTATACGTCCTATTCTCTTGTCGGTATTGCCGTTAAGCCCGGCACAGTCCTTTACGGTAAGGTGAAGGCTTCCGCCTGATAACAGAAAGGAGCGAGCGGTTTGCTGAATGATATTTTACGGAGAATACAACGCTTCCGTGTGCCGGAGGATGAAATCCCAGACGATGACTCCTTCGAGCGTGTTATATACGATTACATCGAAGATGCCGTGTCGCTTCTTATTCAGGAGAATGTCGAGGCTGACAGTTCTTCAAACGACCCGCTGATTGTCTCTGCCGTTGAGTGCTATGTAAAAATGCAGATTAACTATGACGGCAGAGCCGAATGGTATTCAAAGCAATGGGAAGACCGCAAGGTCCGACTGATGCTCGACGATGACTACGCTTCGGAGGGCTGACAAATGCTTGATAAGAGAGTGAAATTTGTTACAGAATATGCCAACGGGCAAGATGAAAACTGTAACGCCGAAACCGAAACGAAAACGGTAGAAGCGTATGCGGAATTCAAAGCCCCTACACGCACAGAGTTTTATCAGGCAAATCAAGCAGGTTATAAAATAAGCGCCGTTTTAAGGGTCTACAAGGACACCTATAACGGCGCTCCTTTTGTTATTTCGGACGGTAAAAAGTACCGAATAATACGGGCGTACCCAGTCAGCAGCGTGTTTACGGAGCTATCCGTTGAGGAGGTTATCTGATGGCATTGCTTGATTTTGAGGTCAGTGATACTTTTATACGCCGTTGGTCTGCTATACAGGATTTCCAAAGCTGGTACCTGCGTGTGCTTGAAATCGGTGCCGACATCTTTGCGGAAAACCTCCGGCGAGAATTGCGCAGCCATTATCAGCACGGTGACCTTGCCCGAGCCATTAAGGTACAAAAGCCAAAGCGAGGGAAGGACGGATATTACAGCATATCCGTCTATGACAAGAAGGCTCCGTCAACCAACGGTACACGAAACGCCTTGAAGCTCGCAGAGCTGGAATACGGCAACAGCAATCAGAAATCAACTCCCGTTGTCGCTCCCGCAAGGGATGCCTCAATGGGAGAATTTGAACAGAAGGCGATAGACTATCTGTCAGACTACTGGGGGAGTTAAATGGACGCAAACGCAACAGTTAAAAAAGCACTTGAGCGGTTTTGTCTGCCCGTTTTCCCCGATGAGTATGACAAAACCGTTAAATACGGCCTGAATTATCCTTTTATAGGCAATATAAGCAGGGGCTATTTCGTTTTCAATTACATTTCCGAATCCGGTGTGCTTTATGGCGACAACAAAGAACTTGCAGACAGAACAAACCTGTATATTCATTACTACACCAAGCAGAGTCTTGACGGCAAGGTTGCTCCGATAAAAAAGGCACTCGAAGAATACGGCTTTACAATCACCTTTGTACGGCGTGCAAAGGAAAACGACACAGGATATAATCACTTAACGCTTGAGGTCTCAATCCTCAGCACAGATATGGAGGTATAAAAATGCAAACACAGGCTTGTTGTGCTGTATGGGCTCCCTTGCTCACCGAAGCACCTGTCCCCGTTTACGGTCAGGGCATTATTCTCGGCGAGTTTATGAACCTTACACACAATTTTACATACGCAGAAGGCAGTCTGTACGGTGACAACCGTCAGACTGAATACGAAAAAGAAGTCACCGGTGGCGACATCACGCTCGGTGTAACGTGGCTTCCCTACAGAGCGGGCGAGATGATGTTCGGTGAGGTGATTCTTACCGCAAACGAGAAGTACACCACCTCGGATGCACCGACAAAGTACGGCGGCTTCGGTTATGTCAAGAAGATGAAGCATGACCAAAAGACGCAGTATGTAGTTGAATGGACATATAAGACAGCTTTTGCAAAGCCTAACGATACGGCACAGACAAAGGCCGGCAATATCCAGTTCAACACACCTTCTCTTTCAGGCAAATCTATGGTGCTGCCTAACGGCTGGCATACACATACATGGGAATTTGATACGCTTGCAGAGGCTATCAACAAAGTTAAGACACTTGCAAATATTTCCGACGAGGCTTTTGTAGGTCAGCCTTATATCTTCCCGGATAACGGAGCAGCTATCACAAGCACAACTCCCATCACTATTGTATCGAACACTCCCGATGCTCAAATCCGATACACAATCGACGGCTCAGAGCCGACAGAAAGCTCACCGAAATATGAGAATCCCATTACGTTGAGCGAAACCGCAACAGTCAAGGCTATTGCAGTTCTTGACGGTGTCGTTTCAGCGGTCTCTAAGAAAGAATACAAAATATAAAGGAGGATAGCGGCAGGCATAAGGCTTGCCGCTTTTGTGATTATGAAAGCAAGAGTTTGTTACACAGCCGAAGAGTTTGTAAGAGTTGACCTGAAGGGACAGTCTTACCCTATCAAGATGAATTTCAATGCCGCACGCAAGATTCAGGACAGCTGCGGTTCACTTTCCGAAATATCGGCACTCCTCAAAGATGCCGAAAAGCGCCTGCTTATATTCAAAATCATTCTTGATGAAGCGGCAAAAATTGCAAAATATCTCGGCGAAGATGTGTGCGCACCAACTTTGGAAGAGCTTGACCTGTTCCTGACACCTGCCGAGCACGTTCTGCTGCAGAACGCAGTTGTTAAAGCGGTAATCAAATCTGTTCCCGGGCTCAGTGCAGAAAAGCAAAGCGAATGGACGGACGAGGAGCGTCAGGCAATTACAGGCGCACCGCATCCGGATGAGGACGAAGAAAAAAACTGATGAACCGAGCAGAGTGGGATTTTGATAAATCGTACTTTGAGTGCACCGTTCTGCTCGGTATGTCGGCTTTTGAATACTGGCATCTCACGGATTTTGCGAAATATCTGTGCCTGATGGAACAGTATTACAAACATATCGCCAAGTACAGAAAGGCGGGATTGATGATTGGGTAACGGTTTTGGCCTCTATCCCGAGGTGAAGCTCGGCGGCGAGGCTGAATTTAAACAAGCATTAAGTTCAATAAATAAAGACCTCAACGTTCTTACTTCTGAGCTGAAGCTGTCATCTGCCGAATTTGGCAATAATAACGACAGTATGGAAGCACTGACATCTAAAGCCGAAATTTTGAACGACCGTTTAGATAAACAATGGCAGAAGGTGGGAGTAACACAAAGAGCTCTTGAGAAGATTAAGGAAACCTACGGCGAAAACTCCGACAAGGTGAAAGAGTGGCAAATCAAGCTCAACAACGCTGAGGCACAGCTTGCCAAGACAAGAGATGAGATTGATAAGAACAATAAAGCGATCGAAGAGCTCGGCAAGCAAGAAAAAGCGATTGAAAAAATCAAAAACAGTTTTGACGAGCTGAAGAGTAAAACCGAAAATGTAAAGGACAAACTTGAGCCTGTCGGAAGCACCCTGAAGAACATCGGTTCTATATCTGTAAAGGGACTCACCACCGGTATAGCTACCGCCACAGCTGCAGTCGGAGGACTTGAAGCTGCTGCTGTCAAAACTGCCCAAGCTGTTTTCACACTCACGAGCGGTACGGCGGAAGCAGGCAAGGAAATACTCGTAATGTCTGAAAGGACAGGCTTGTCAACTAAAGCCTATCAAGAATGGGATTACATAGCTAAACAAGCAGGAACCAGTATGGACACTCTGCAGGGCGGCATTACCGACCTTGCAGAAAAGATGGATGATGCCGCCAAAGGTGAAGGCGAAGCGGCTGAAATCTTCAAAAAGCTCGGCGTTAATGTTACAGACTCAACCGGTAAACTCAAAAGCCAAGAGAAGGTTTTTGAGGAAACCATAAAAGCATTGCAGGGTGTAACAAATGAAACCGAGCGGCAGGCTCTTGCAACAAAGCTGATGTCAACAACCGGTGAAGAATTGTTGCCGCTCCTTAACGGGGAAATTGGTTCGCTGGAAGAACTAAAGCAAGCCGCAAATGACTACGGTCTTGTAATGTCGGATTCTGCTATAGACGCATCTGTTGAATTTAACAATTCTTTGACATTACTTAAAGGTTCTGTATCTGCCTTAAAAAACGACCTTACCGCTGACTTTCTTCCCGGTATAACCGAAATTATGGACGGTTTTACCGCCCTTCTTAACGGCGAAGAGGGTGCACCCGAAAAAATCAAAAAAGGCATTGAGAATACAATCGCCGAGCTTGATGAGTTTATTCCCGAAGTAATGACATTAATCGAAGATGTTGCCCCAGAACTCGGCGAGGCTGCGGTTGAACTCGTGGGTGCATTGACAAACGGTTTGCTTAACAATTCCGATAAAATTATCGACACCGCAGACAATCTTCTCGACGAGCTGAGCACATCTCTTTTCGATAAGGAAAATCTGACGAAGATGTCTGATGCAGGTATTGACCTTATCATTGAATTGGCGAGCGGTGCGCTCGATGCAACTCCGAATATTATTGATGCCGCCTTTACGCTTCTTGATGGTTTGATGAATGCTCTGCTTGATGATGAAAATATGGATGACCTTGCAAAGGTTGCCGTTGATTTGGTAGTCCAACTCGGCGGAGGCCTTATTGAATCTACGCCGAAGCTCATCGAAGCGGCTTTCAAGCTCGCAGGCAGTCTGTGTGAAGCTCTTATCAATTACGACTGGGGTGCTCTCGGCTCACGCATCTGGGCGAAAATCAAAAGTAAAATAACAGGCGCTGCCGAAAACGACAGCGCAGACGGCTCACATGCAATAGGTATGCCGTATGTGCCTTATGATAATTACCTTGCTCAGCTTCACGAGGGCGAAAGAATCCTTACGGCAGCAGAAAACGAGGCGTACACCTCAATCAAGGCAATGTCAGCAAACAATCTGTCCCGTGAAGACGTTGCCGCTTTAAGGTCAGATTTGCAAGCGATTGCGAATATCCTCAACGGTGGTATTCCCGTAGATGTCAACAACCCAAGAGATATAGGAAGGGCGGTGAAGCAGAGTGCGTGAGAGTAAGTTTGCAAACCACGAAGGAAAATCAATAACCTTCAACGATGGCAGCGGCTACAGCTTTAACCCTCTGCCCGCTTACGCATACAGCGTCAATCCGAATATTATAGGCTCAAAAATATCGGGTTTTACCAGTGCCGATACCGTAACATATCCCGTTGAAATCGGCGTCAGGAGCCACAGTGCAGAGAATGTCGGAAACAAACTCGACCAACTTCTTTCGCTGTTCAAAAGCGATATTTCCGAAAATTCTTACGGCAAGCTGACGGTCAACGGCTATTCTCTTGACTGCTATATTACGGCAATGACACCTACACAAAACCTCAATCTGCTCAAATCAGCGACCTTTACCGTTTTTACAGACCGCCCCGTGTGGTATAAAGACCTGCAGACATATCAATTCACACCCGACAGCTCAATTATTGTTAATTCCCCAACGGGCGAGACGCTTAAACCCGTAACATATCCGCACGGTTATCCTCACGGCTATCCTAACCCTTATTCAAAAAAGAGGGTTGTCAATCCCTTGTACACACCTGCACATTTCAAAATAACGGTTTTCGGACCGTGTACGCCTTCGATAACAATCGGCGGTCACGTCTATGCGGTGAATGCCGAGATAGGTGTAAGCGAAATGTTGACAATAGACAGCCGAAGCAAAACCATAACCAAAAGGGCGGCAGATGGCACAATCAGCAACCTTTTTGACAAACGCAGCAGGGAAAGCAACGTTTTCGAGCCCATTCAGCCGGGCGAAAACCAGATAGCGTGGCAGGGAATTGATAAATTCTTCCTGACCCTCGTGGATGAAAGGCTGGTGCCGCCGTGGAGTTTCTGATATATACAGACCCGAGCGGTCTTGATGTCGGCTATCTTGATGGCTTCAACCTTGACCTTGAAAACGGACGTGAGGACGACTTTGAGCTGAAAATATCGCTCAACCGTTTTGATGTTCTTTCAGCAGGCTGTCTTATCTATTGCGAAAGCAAACCTCAGTTCGGCGGCAGAATAGAATCATTCCGCCCTAACACAGCAAGCAAAACGGTAACCTTTGAGGGCTCAACGTGGAGAGGTATCTTACGAAAGAAGATTCTGCAGAACAACGTTTCGGTTACTCCCGGAAGTACCTTGAGCCAAGTTGTTCAGAGTGTGATTGAAATGGCGGAGCTTACAGAACTGTTCACTCCTGCTGATAATCTTTCAACAGTCGGCACAGTTCCGACAACGGGGCAATATATGACGCCTCTTGCGGCACTTGAGAGCATTCTCGGTGCCGTGGGCTGCCGCCCGTCGTTTTCTTTTGACCCGACAATCAAGCGCATCCGCATCGGCTCGGAGGCGGTCAAAGATTATTCCGGGCAGGAGTACGACAGCGGAAACATCAATATGGAGCTGTCCGTAAATAAGATGCCTGTCAATCATATTATTGCCGTATCAAAGAGCGGTACGGCACACCACCTCTATCTGCAGCATGATGGCACCTATGCCGTCACGCAGGAAATCAAAGGCGTGGCCGAGATAACAAAGCTGATTAACGTCAGCTCCGACGATAGCGAAAAGATTATGCAGGAAATGATAAAGGCTATGGATGCAGAAAAGAAAGCATCTGCCACATCTGCGTTGTCGGTTTCCGAAATTGCCGCCGAAATCGGCGATATAGTCGGCTCATACGAGCAACACAGCAAAACGCTTGTTGCGGCAAAAGTCACCTCTAAGGTACTTAAAATGACCGATAAAACATTCCAAATTAATTTTGAAACGGGGGAAATATAATTGCCCATATTCGTAAACGAAAGATTTTCCAACACAAACCATATCACAGCCGCCAACCACGCTCTGACAAACTCGGGCATTATCGGCGGCAGTTTTGTTTTTACAAACGGCAGGCAGCTTGCCCTTACTGTATCACCTGTTACCGGAGAGGTTTCTGTTGCTGACGGTGCATTTGCTTTTAACGGACATCTCGGCGGCGTAACTCTTTCCGAAAGCGCATCCTATACACCGCCGCCTTCGGATACCTCATACACAAAAAACATTGTTGTAATACGTTACAAGCGAGATACGAGCACAAATATTGAAACATACAGCCTCGCTGTTGTATCGTCCGAGCCGCAGGCAAGCGAAGCCGCAGCGGAAGCGCTTACGGTTTCATTGGCAAATAATACGATTGACGACGGAACAACAGCAGCTGAGTTTCCTCTTTGGTCCTTTATTGCCACAGCATCCTCAAATACCGTGCCTGTGCAGCTCTTCAAGCTGTGTTCTTCTCTTGCAGAGCTCAGAAAAGGTCTATCGGACACTAATGAAGCAGTTGCCAAAGAAACCAAAGAACGCAAAGAAGAAACAAAAGCTCTAACTGCTGCCGTCAGCGGTATAAGTAAAGGAATTTATGAAATTGTAACAGGGATTAGCGCTTACACGAGTTTTTATTCAAATGACAAAATAAAACGAGGCGATTATTTAGCCTATTTGCTGAAATTCAGCAACGAAGAAACAATGATAATACCATCGGTACCCGGAGGCTATAAAAAGTATTTTTACAAAGTCGAAGAAATTTCACTTAATCCTGCTAACAAAGTCACGGAAATGTACCGAGGTGTTACTCTGACGACACTTAGTGAACTCTACATTACTTTCAGTGGAACGAACGCTGATAATTGTCCGTATGTTACCGATATTTACGGCATCAGATAAGGAGGGTTGCAATGAAAAGAGAAATTTTATTGTCGCCTGCGTGCCGTGCGCCTCAGCTGTGGGGCTATACCGGCGAAAAAGAGCACACACGCATTGTCGTTGAGCTGCCCGAGGATATAGCCGCCTGCAATTTCTACCGTGCGAAAATAACTATCAAAGGAAAACTGTTCCGTACAGATTACCTTGAAATTCTTGACGGCAAGGTGTGTTTTGAGCTTACCGCTGCTATGGTTGAAACGAGCGGTATTATTACGGCGCAGGTTATCGGCTACGTGGTTGACGAAAACGGCGATATTGATGAAATCGGCAAAACCGAAATTTACAGAGGTAATATTAAAAAATCGTTGAGCGGTAAGCTGACCCCGGCAGACAGTGACCCCTCCTTGCTTGACCGCATTCTTGCAAAGGTGCATGTGCTGCTTGAGAAAATGCACTCCCACACCAACGCTGACACGCTCGACAAATTCGGCGAAAACGCAAGCGGCGGTTTGCTTTTTGGCGGCAAGGAAATCGGCGGCATCCAATCCCTCACCGCTTTTCCTGCGGTTTCAAACGAAGGTGACGTTATACTCCTTCACCGTTGCAATGAAATCAGCTCCGACGACAGCAACAGCGGTGTTGTTCTTGATACCGCTGCGCTGGCTTCGCTGAAACTTCCCGAAGGCATAACACACCGCAGATGGGAGTTTGAAGCACCGAATCCGACAGGCAAGGGCTTTATACTCGTTCTTGAACAGGATGTGATTGAAGAAGACGAGCCGTATGAGCTTACAGGCATTTTCCTCTTGAGCGAAAACTACGGCGGCCGGTGGTACTGGCGTGACGGCAAGCCTTATGACGGCATTTCAAACGTTTCACCCGACCCCATTCCGGCTCTTATCCCGCTCGGTAAAGTTTCGGGCTTTACGGTTACAAAAGACCTGATGTTCGGTTTGGATATTTTTGACGTCGAGGACACGGACAATACAACGATATTCCGCACTGTGCCAAGGGAGTATATGTATTCGGGCGGCGAGTGGAAGCTGACCGAGCGCACCGATATTGCAGAAGGCAACCTTATCAGCGACTTCGGTGAGATTGAAAAGGACGGGCAGAAATTCTACCGCCTTAACCTTACGGACAGTCGCAGCCTTAAAAACAGGAACAAGAAAACTGTTGATATTCCGATTTCAGGTGTAAAGCAGTTTGCTGAAACTATTGACGGTGTTAAGGTTAACGGCGATGAGCTTGAGTTTGAGATTGCTGAAGAAGACACAGGCGGCATCAAATCCGTATCAGCTCTGCCTGAAACAGCAAACGAGGGTGATGTTGTCTATTATTGCCCACCGCCGAATACGCTGACTGCTGCAGACGCATATCACAAGATATATGTGGATGTGGAAAAGGTTGATATTTTGATTGAATATTACAAAACTCATTCAGAATTGAACGGCAATATATTCAACATACCGCTTAATGATACGGGCGAAGGTTTAGGCTTTGAGTTTGCAGATGATGTTTTCACCTATTTTTATCAAGAACCGATAATGGGAACAACAGAAGGCTTGTATTTTGATAGCGCTTGGGTTAATGGAGTATTTGACCCTTCCAATAGCGAAATTGCAACAGCTAACGATTCAGCTGTTCGTTGCCACAACATACAGCCTATGCGTTGTTTTGCCATAACAACAGTTGACGAATCCTATATGAACAGTATAGACCCAAGCATAGACAGCTTGCCTGACGAACTTTCCGAAATATTCTATGTTCTTCCTCGCTTCTACCGCTATACCAACAGCGAATGGGCAGAATTACCGTATCCCGAGCCTGAACTGCCGAATGAGGTAGACTGTACGCTGACCGATACGAGCCTTACATACGGTATACTGCCGAACATTCTGTATCGCTTCGGTGAGGTTGATGTGCTCAATCTCGACCTGTTGCTTGGCGAAGCAACCAAGGTCAACGAATACCTTTTTAGCTTTGTTTCGGGCGAAACGGCAACCGTGTTGACCCTGCCTTCATCGGTTAAGTGGGTGAATGAGCTGACTGTTGAAGCCAACAAGCGGTACGAAATCAGCGTTGTTGATAATGTAGCCTTGTGGTGTGCCGTTGATTACGAGGTGACAGTATGAACAGACGGTTGATGATGGCACAGCAAGCACAGAAAAGACTTCCAGTCGATTATACAGCATTAAAGTATATTACTGTTAAAGATCCTTATATCGGCGTGTGGTTTGATACCGGGATTTATGCTGATGGATACACAGGAGCTAAGTACAAGTATTCGCAAAGCGTATTTAAGCCATACGGTGGTTATGTGCTTTCGGGAAGTGGTTTCCCGGCTTTTCCATTCTTTAGAAATTATATGGGCGGCGAGATAACGGTTAACAGAACCAAGCTGCACAGTATAAAACGCTCTTACAGCGCCGAAATAGCTTATGAGTTTTATGTAGATAAGAACGGTGATGTTTATCTTGACGATGAATTCATAATTTCAATAGGCAATGAAATTTCGGGTAACCCTTATGAAAGCACAGTAAAATTTGGAACTTATTTTGATGACGTCAATAATGCAGCTTATCACTTGGTTGGCAACATATATTACTGTCAAATATTTCAGAAAGACGAAATAGTGAGAGATTTTGTGCCTTGTATAAATCCCGAAGGTGTGGCTGGAATGTATGACTTTGTAGAAGGTCGTTTTTATCGAGGTGTAAATGGAATTTTTTCTGCAGGAGAAGAGGTGTAACGAATGAAAAGAAACATTAACTATGGACAACTCAAAGACAATACCCTTGTTTACGCTCCGAATATCCTTTTTGACGGTGCTGTGCAGATAATCAACGCAACGGCTGAAAAGTATGCAGAACACGGTTATCTGCCGATTGCTCGTACAACACAGCCCGAAGCGGAAGGCTTTTATTTCACACCCGTTTACACGGAGCAAAACGGCAGAATTGTTGAGGGCTGGGAACAGCACGAAATACCCAAAACAGACGAAGCGACCGAAGCTGACTACATCAACGCTCTTGAGGATTTGGGGGTAAACTTCAATGAATAAAGACACATTGAACGAAGCCGTCAGCGCTTGCAAGGCTGAGGCAAAAGCCGCATTGCAGACGGTTTACGACACGCTCAATCAGGGTCAGCAGAAAAAGCTGCTTAAGGATGAGGCGGTCAAGGCGTATTTTGACCGCTTCGGTGTTGAATACACGGAATGAGGTGACGAAATGAATTCACCGCTTATTTTTTCAGTGAAGGAGGATCATATTGCATGATACACGGTATTTTCACACACATAGGATTATGTATTGCACTCATTGAATGGTTTATTCGGGAGGTGCTGTTCTGATGTACCGTTCACCGTTTAAAGCAAAGAGCCGACAGACAACCGCTTTCAAAAAGCAAGGCAGTTGGAAGCTTGGATTTCACACAGGCATTGACCGTGTATGCGACACCGACAGGACGCTTGTTGCAATAGCAGACGGCGTTGTTACCCGTGTTTCGGGTTGCGGTCAGAGCTACGGCAACCATATTGTTTACCGCACCGCCGACGGCAGAACAGTCCTTTACGCTCATATGCGGGACAAGCCGTCCGTAAAGGTCGGTGCAAAAATAAAAGCCGGGCAGAAGCTCGGCACCATGGGCAACACGGGCAACAGCAGCGGTGCTCACCTGCACGTTGAGATACAGGACAGCGCAACGTGGGGCTATGGCGAAAACCTGCTTGACCCGAATGACTTCATTGACTGGGACAACTTCAATACACAGGAAGGTGATTTTATGGCTAAACCGTGGAAAAACGGCAGCACTACAGAAAAAGTTTATCAGACCGTTGCCGACTGCAAGGCGAAGAAAAACAGCATCGGCAGTCTTTCCGCAAAGGAAGAAGCTGATTGCGTAGCTATCGTTGACGGCTGCTATCTGCTTACATATTCCGCAGGCAGCACAACCAAATGCGGCTTTGTGGCGTATTCGGGAGGTGTGAAATGATGAGCGTAATCGAATTGGACATCCTTCGTGCGGCTGAAATTATCGGTGCAATAACGGTTATCATCGTTGCTATTCGCAAGATAATTAAGCCACTCAAGGAACTGCTCAAGAAGATTGATACAATCGACCGACATCAGCGTGAGAACTATCTTATGACCCTACGCCTGACAATATGCAGCGAAGAAATACCGCTTGAGGAACGCCTTGCCGCAGGCGACAAATACGTCAAGCTCGGCGGCAACGGTGCGGTCAAGCATAAATATGAGGAACTGCTTAAACAGCTTGATGAGAAGGAGTAGCCGATGAAATTCTCAAAAAAATGCGTAATCTGCATATTCGTGTTCGTGCTGCTGTTTGTGGCGGCAATGACGGTTACGTTCATAATCACAGGCAGTGAGCCCGAAGTGCTTATTGCAGGTGTATTCGCCTTCGTCGGATTTGAAGCTGGCGTACTCGGCAAAATCAAGGTTGTTGAAACTAAACCTAAAAAGAAAAAATCAAAGGAGACTGACACAAAATGAAAGAATACATAATCACCCTTGCGGCTCTTGCCGCAATATTCCTTGCCGCCGTGCTCGTTCTAGGCTACTTCAAACGCCGCTATGACAGCGACAACGCAAAGCTCGAAGCAGACCGGGCAAAGTACGAAGCAATCACAAAAGCAAAAGAACTCTGTGAAAAGCTGCTTGCGCAGGTCACACTCGCACTCTTCACCGAAGCCGAGCGGAAATTCGGTGACGGCACCGGCAAGCTCAAAATGTCCTATGTCCTTGAACGCTTCCTCGCCCTGCTTCCCGACTGGGTGCAGGAGCTCATAGACCCCGACTGGCTCTCCGCTAAACTCGAAGCCCTGCTCCTTGAGGTGAAAGAGCTCTGGAAAGAGAATGATAAGCTGTTGGGGACGGGCGAGAATATTCCTAAATTTTCCGTAGCTATGACTTTTGATGAATTCGTTGAGTACGGCAAGAATCACGGCGCAAATATAGTAAACGGTGTTCCGTGGAGCTTTGAATATAAAGGTTGCGCTGTTACTCATTGCGAAGACGGAAGTTATCTGATAACCACACCCGAAAACGGCGATTTCACACTCACGCCAAACGATATGCTGATAACAAGCTCGGACGGGCTGATTTACCCCTGTGAAACCAACTTGTTTAAACAGCTTTTCAAAAATGTAGCTGTTGTAGCATAAGAAAGGAGATGACCGCAGAATGAAGAAACTCTCGCTGATCCTCGGCTGATGCCACAATTAATTGAATAAAACATAGTCAAAGCCGCCTGCTCCTTCGTCGGAACGGGCGGCTTTTTTCATATATTGCAATTTCTGATATTAGAGTATATAATTGTCGATACGAAAGAGAGGTTATGTTTAATGAACGATTTGAAAGCTGAGTATACTCGAATTTGGAAAGAAAACTCAATGGCGCTCCGGAAATGTTGTCTTGCTCAAATGCGAGAAGACCGTGAAGAAGCAGAAGACATAGTATTGGAAGTTTTCTCTTTACTGTGGAACAAGATGATAACTGATGGCGCTCCTGCCAACGCTAAAGTGTGGCTATACGCAACACTTAAAAGAGTTATGAAACAGCACACTGCAAAATAAAAGAAGAGCTTCTGTTTTTACCGACCTATTTACCGACCTTTTTCGCATAAAGCGGATAAAAACAGCGTAAAGCAGATAAAAAACTATTTGAAAAATCACTAAAAAACGCAAAAGAAAAACGCTCACACTTGGCTATACAGAGCCGTTTGTGAGCGCTTTTGATTTTGGCAGGGGCAGAAGGACTTGAACCCTCGGCACGCGGTTTTGGAGACCGCTGCTCTACCAACTGAGCTATACCCCTATATTAAATTTGGTGGGCCATCAGGGACTCGAACCCCGGACCGACCGGTTATGAGCCGGTTGCTCTAACCAACTGAGCTAATGGCCCAAATGGCTGCAAAATCAACAGCTTTTGAAGTATAACAAATATGTAAGCATTTGTCAAGATTTTTTTGAAAATATTATTTGCTTTTGCAAGAATATTGCTTTTGATTAATATAAGTGCTAAAATACATTCAAGAGGTGATTTGTTATGAAAACTAAAAAAATGCTTAATGTTTACACCGCTTTGTGGGGTGCGATTGCCGTTGCCTACGGTTTATGGATGGCGATTTTTATGAGCTGGGATCAGTATCCCTACATAATCCCTACTAAAGCGGATATGCTTTTGCCTGCTGAAGAGTTTGTTGCAAAGTTTGACGGTATGCTTTACGAGCCTTTGTACCCGAACGCAACTGTTTACTGGCTGTGGGTAATCGCTTCTACTGCGTTGCTTATCTGCTACGCACTGTTTATCAGAAAAATTCTTTTTGCCCGTACTCTTAATGCGGCAACTACGACATTCTGTGTTCTTAACCTTATTGCGGGCTGTGCCTTTATCACCTGGTACGGTTTCCTCAGCTTCCCCGAGCAGTTCGGCAATATTTTAACAGATGTTACCGCAAGTATGCTCGGCCTTCGTTATCCTTGGTATTTCAAGCTGTGGGGTGTTCTGGCTTCTCTTTCTATTTTTACAAACACCCTATATATGTACCGCAAGAACAACTACCGTGGCAAGGCAGGAGTAATTGTAACTTCTCTGGGCTGTGCATCAATTTATATAACGGTCAACGTGCCCTCGGCAGGTCTTGACCTTGTTATGACTCCCCGTTGCCTCGGTCACTGGGCAACAGCGCTTATTTTCGCCTTCCTCGGTGCGGCAGGCGTTATCATCTTCCTTTTCCACAAGTGCAAGCAGAAGGATAAGAAATATATAATCGCAACTGTTGTTTTTATTGCCGTGCTGCTGATTATGCTTGCCCTTCTTGTGTTTGTAGGCAAGAGTGCGTTTATCGAAAACCTGCCTATGTGGGTTGCTTACGCTCTGTTGTTTATTATCAACTTTACCACATTTTTTGACAATAAAACAGCCCCCAAAAGTGTGAAAGAAAAGAGTGCAGTGGTATAAAATGAAGCAAAAACCTATGGATAACAAAACGCTGAAATATTTTGCTCGCATGGCGGCCGAGGCCTATGTCAATGACCCCGTGCACAGCTACGTCACCAAGAGCAAAAAATTCAGAAAAAGATTCGTCTATCATTTTATGATTGAGCGGCTTGCCACATCCAACCGTGAGGATATTATTTATATCGACGAAGAAAAACGGGGCATTTGCATCTGGCGTGAAGCGCATAACGAATATGACGTTTTCGATTTTCTGATGTATCCAAATTGGTTTTTCCTCTGGCTGTATTGGCCGAAAACCCTCAAAACTCTTATGGCTTATTCACACCTTGATGTTAAAGTTTTTCCCGAAAACACATATATAATTTCGCCTGTTTTTGTTGCTCCTGAGCATCAGGGCAAGGGTATTGCAACAAAGCTCATTCAGCAGGGAATTAAAGACCTTACCGCAAAGGACTATAAGCTCGGCCTTGAGGCGCAGGATAAGGAAAACGTGGCGTTTTATGAAAAGCTCGGTTTCAGAGTGATTAAGCACGATTACTGGAAAAAAGAGGGCATAGATAATTTTTATATGATGTATGCTCCGGAAGAGGAATAATATATGAACAACAGAGATTGGTTTAAATCCGCACAGTACGGAATGATGGCTCACTGGGGGCTTTATTCTGCGCTCGGCGGTGAATACAAAGGCGGCAGGGTAAGAGACTATGCCGAATGGATTCAGAGCTGGCTTGCCATACCCAACGCAGAATACGAAAAGCTGGCTTCGGTATTTAATCCGATATATTTTGATACCGAGGAGTGGATTCGCCTTGCCAAGGATTGCGGAATGAAGTATTTTGTTTTCACCTCCAAGCACCACGACGGCTTTGCAATGTTCAAATCCGAGGCCGACCCGTTCAATATTGTTGATGCCACGCCTTTTGGCAGGGACGTTGTTGCCGAATTAGGCGAAGCCTGCTATAAGCACGGGCTGAAGTTCGGGCTCTACTATTCGCAGGAGCTGGACTGGCACCATCCTCACGGCGGCGGTTACACCAACCTTTCGGGCTGCTCAGGCTCCTCGTGGGATAATAACTGGGATTTTCCCGACAGAAGCAAAAAGGATTTTTCAATCTGCTTCGAAGAAAAAATCAAGCCGCAGGTAAAAGAGATTTTAACGGGCTACGGCGACCTGTGCCTTATATGGTTTGACGTTCCGCACACAATAACTTCCGAGCAGAGCCTCGAGCTCAACGCTCTTGTAAAGCAGTATCAGCCCGACTGCCTTATTAATTCAAGAATAGGCAACGGCGCTTACGATTACGTTTCTCTCGGCGATAACGAATACCCCGATGAATTCAAGCCGACAGAGAACACAGACCCCAACAGCCTTGACGGCTTCAAATATTCACCCTACGGTCTTTACGAAACGGCAGGTACTCTCAACTCTTCGTGGGGCTTTAAGTATTACGACCAGAACTGGATAAGCCCTGAGGAAATTGCAAGCAGAAGAAAAAAGCTCAATTCGCTGGGTGTCAACTATCTGCTCAATATCGGACCCGACGGGCTCGGCAGAATACCCTCGTTCTCGGTTGAAGCGCTGAAAAAATCGGCAGAGCTTATGTGATTTTTTGCTTTGCAACCGTGGGTTGACAGATTGCAAGCTGTTGTTTGGTGGTATGTAAGCTGTTGCTTTGCTATAATTGAGACAGCACAGGGGATTCCTTTGTGAAATATCTCAACGAGGTGAACGGAATGATACTGGCTGACAAGATAATAAGACTGAGAAAGAAAAACGGTTGGTCGCAGGAAGAACTCGCAGAAAAAATGAATGTTTCAAGACAGGCTGTTTCAAAATGGGAGGGCGCACAGACTGTACCCGACCTTGAAAAAATATTGCAGCTTGGTGAACTGTTTGGCGTAACAACGGATTATCTTTTAAAGGACGAAATAGAAAACGAGGAATTTAGCGGCGTTAATAACGATTTACTTGTAAAGCGTGTTACAATGCAGGAGGCAAATGAATATATTGAACACAGAAAAAAAGCCTCTCTGCTGCTTGCGCTCGGCGTGTTCCTTTGTATTATGTCACCATCAGCGCTGATTGTGCTTTCTGCCGCTACGGTTTATTACAGCGTTTCAGAGGGCGTGGCTGTTTTGGTTGGCCTTGTTGCACTGTTGTTTATGGTGGCGGCTGCCGTTGGCATTTTCTGCTATTGCGGCTTCAGGCATGCTGCATTTTCTTACCTGAACGGTGAGTTTGAAACCGAATACGGCGTTGTCGGTATGGTTAAAGAAAAGGATAAGCAGTTTACTCCCTTCGGCATAGCAAGCAATATAATTGCAACCTGCCTTTGCATTATTTCTCCTGTGCCGTTGATTGCTTCTGCTTTTTTTGGCAACGAATTTGCGGTTTGTGTTTGCGTGACTGTTCTGCTTCTGATTGTCGGTATAGCCGTTGCGCTGTTTATCATCGGTACCGTACGCAGCAACAGTATGCACCGTTTGCTCAAGGACGGAGAATTTTCCGCAGAGAAAAAGAAAAGCAGCGAGAAAGGCGGAAAACTGTCAGCAGCTTATTGGCTGATTGCTACGGCAGTTTATCTGGCAACGAGCTTTATTGCAAATGCGTGGGGAAAAACGTGGATAATATGGCCGATTGCCGGTGTGCTTTTCCCGGTGGTTTATATAATTGGTAATTCTGTGTTTAATAAGAAGAATAAATAAAAACAAGGTGGAGTGTGCCTAAAGCATACTTCACCTTGCTGTTTTTTATCGGATTATTTGAATGTTACAAGCTCGGTTAAATCCTTGCGCTTCTTTTCACGCAGCTTGTCGTTTTCGCTTGCATAGCCGAGTGATATTACAAGCCTTACCGGGTCATTGAGTGAACAGATTTTGCGCAGCTCCTTATCGTCAAACCAGCCCAAAATGCAGGTTGAAAGCCCCTGTGCGGCAGCTTCTGCCGTAATGTATGCGGACACGATGCCTATATCAATAGAGCGGTAGTCGTTGTGCTTTACCTTTGAGCCGACAGCGGCTGTTGAGTTGTACGGCTTTTCGGATATTACTATCATTACGGGCACGTCTGCGGTGAATTTGTTCATTCCCATTCCCTGCGTTGCCTTTGCAACAGCCTTGGCTGTTTCGCCCGTGCATACCGTCAGGTGGTAGGGCTGTGCGTTGCAGGCGGATGGTGCAAGCCGTGCCGAATTGATAACCGCATCGAGCTTCTCTTTCTCAACCTGTCTTGCTGCATCATAGCTTCTGCAGGACTGTCTGGTGGTTGCTATATCTGTAAAATTCATTATGAATCTCTCCCTATATTTCTTTATATACATTATTATACAGTCTAACAATTAAAAATTCAACATTTGTTTTTGTTTTTTTAGTCATTGAAAACTTGGATTTTTTATGCTATAATAAATTAAAATATATCTGCAAAGGCAGATTCCGAAAGGAGAACAATTGTATGATAGTTTTATATGAGGTAATCGCATCTTAAACTGAATATGTGGTGCAAACGATTATCGGGGCATATGCCTCTGTGTTGTTGTGCCGTTTTAAAGTAACCTTTCGTGAATACTATAACTTTCGGTTGTAGCACACTTTAGGGTGTGTTATTTTTATGCCTTAAATCAGCCGTAGAAAGTACCCACTAATGAGGGTTGCTTTCTACGGCATTTTTGCGCCCGTTTTGAGATGACAATTACAAAAAGGAGATGATTAGTATGATTTTATTTAAAGATATTATGGATTTAACTATGGAGGAAATTAACATTGGATTTGAAAAAATATGGCTTTATGCCACATATGATGCCGGAAGATATAAGTGGTATTCCTGCAAGAGTAACTGCAGTTCATAGAGAACGATATGAATTAGTCTGTGAGTATGGTGAGATTTACGGTAGATTGAAAACAAAAGAATATTTTGTTGACTGTCAGACTTTTCCGACGACAGGTGATTTTGTGGTCATAAATTTTAACCCTGTTGGTGACAGTCTTATTCTTTTCACAATTCCACGTAAATCCTTTTTCTCAAGAAGAGACCCATCGCCCGGACGTGGTGAACAGGCAGTTGCATCGAATTTTGATTATGTGTTCATTATGCAATCTCTGAATCAAGATTTTAATACCAAACGGCTGGAACGCTATCTTACCTTGGGATGGCAATCTGGTGCTATACCGATTGTTGTGTTAACAAAAGCGGATTTATCGGATGATATTGATAAATACATCCATACCGTTCAGAAAATTGCAACAGGAGTGCCTGTGCACGCTGTCAGTTCTAAAAGCGGACTCGGTATTGCAGACTTGTCTTGCTATATGATAACGGGAAAAACTATTGTGCTGCTTGGCTCGTCCGGTGTCGGTAAATCAAGCCTTTTGAATGCTTTGGCTGGTGAAGAGATAATGGCTGTTAACAGTATTCGTGAAGACGACAGCAAAGGTAGACATACAACGACCCACAGGCAACTTATTATGTTGAAAAACGGCGTTATGGTCATCGATACCCCTGGATTGCGAGAACTTGGAATGTGGGATGTTTCTATTGGTCTGGATGAAGCATTTAGTGATGTGGAACAGTTTTTAGGCAAATGCAAGTTTACCGATTGCAGACACGATGTTGAGCCAGGCTGTGCAATCAGGTCTGCTATTTTAAAAGGTGAACTATCTATTGAACGTTGGGAGAGTTACCTGAATCTTAAGAATGAGGCAATATTTGCAGATGACAAAGGAGCTTTTTTGAGACAAAAACAGCAGAAAAATAAAAAAATAGCAAAAATGAACAAACAAATCAAAGCAGTTGACAGAAAACTTAGAGGTGAGAAAAAATGAATTCTTATAATGAAATAATATCCGCAGAAAGTGTAATGCTTTATCTCATAAAAGATAATTTTAATTTAAAAGTGTCTGATATAGAGCTTCTCGATAAGCATTTTGGGACAGAGCTTTATTTAATTAACACAAATGCAGGCAAATACATAGTTAAGGTTTTGCCGTTGTATATGGAAAACGTAAAAAACGAAGGTGAACTCACCGAATATCTTTATAATCACGGACTTAAAGTTGCAAGGTTTCTGAAAAGCAAAAATGATACTTATGTCGTAAAAAACAATGAGTTTCAGCTTACCGTTCAGCAGTTTATTGAGGGTGACTCTCTATCGGTGAATACTGCGCCGGACTGGTTTATAAGCAAATCAGCAGATTTTCTTGGTGAAACGGCATTATTGTTGAAAGATTATAAGGGACTACAGTTGCGTTTCGGCAAAGAGTTCTTTTCAGCCAAAACAGTTCGCAGGAAAATATGGCAATATAAAAAAGAACTTGTTAAAGCGAAAAAAGCAAAAGAAATAAACATAGTTCCAGTTTGGGAAGAACAAATCCGACATCTCAAGAGAATTTCAAAATTCCGTATCGACGCTGAAAAGCTGACTTACGCCAATTCACACGGCGATTATCACATAGGTCAGGCTATCATAAATTACAATGATTTTACTGTTGTAGATTGGAGTTCAGCGTGTAGGTTGCCGATTGGTTTGGATGTAATAACCTCTTATGTTTTTTCAAGTCCCACCTGTGCTGCAGGAGAAATTGATGCGGACGGGCTGAAAAAATATATCAGTCAGTTTACAGAAAAGTTTCCGTTAACCGAGTATGATATAAAAGCAATGCCGTATGTTCTGTATTTTTGGCACTGTATGTGCAACTACCGACCCGATGAGCTTGCCGATATGCCAGACAGTTATAAAGCCATTGCGAAACTCATAAACAACTTTTTGAATTGGCTTTATGACAATGTTGAAGAATTGTCGAAAAAACTAACTGAATAAATCAAATTGATCCATTAGGATTACAGATATACAGTTTAATTTTTATAAATTGTATGTTATAATATTAAAAAATATTAAATAACAGGCGGTGCAAAAAATGAAAAAGTATTTATTAAAGGTTTTATCTTCTGTGTTATGTATTGCTCTTGTCTTTGCCGTTGTCTGCGTTGGCGCTTCGGCTGACAGCGACAGGGGATACATAGTCGTAACCGATACCATTGCGGCAAATACGGGTGAGGATGTTTCCGATGCTGTTCAGTCTATAATCGACTCCAACCCCAACCGCACGATATATTTCCCCGACGGTGAATATGTTTTTTCAAAGCCGATTTATACTCCGGCAGACCCGAGACTGAGCGTTTCGCTTGAGCTTTCGGATTTTGCCGTGCTCAGGGCAGGCGAAGGCTGGACAAAGGGTGAAGCGGTTGTTCAGCTCGGCGGTAAAAACCCGGCAAACGACACCCACACCGTCGGCAGCAACTATTCGTTTGAGGGCGGCGTAATCGACGGCAGCGGCGTTGCAAACGGCATATCCATAAACGGCGGCAGAGAAACAGCCGTGCGCAATGTTTCAATCAAGCACACGGTTGTCGGCATTTTTGTTATGTACGGTGCTAACTCCGGCTCATCTGATTCGGATATATACGGCGTCAATATTATCGGCACGGGCGGCACGGATTCAGTCGGCATAGTCCTTGAAGGCTTTGACAATACCGTCACAAACGTGCGTATTGGCTGCGTTTTCACGGGTGTGCACGTAAAGTCCGGCGGTAATATGCTGCGCAATGTCCATCCGCTTTATTATTCCGATTATACCGATTTCGAAAACAGCTGCGGCTTCCTTATTGATGAGGGCAACAACTGGTTTGACTACTGCTACTCCGACCAGTTTGCAATAGGCTTCCGCACAACCAATTACGGCTCAAGCACCTTCAACAACTGTTTCTGCTACTGGTATTCTCCCAGCGGCGGCGTGCAGACAGGCTTCAGAGCGGATAAGTATTTTAATTCCGACATCACAAGCCTTACCCTTGGCTTTAAGGACGAAACCTACAACACCGTGCTTTCCGTCGGCGAAATAGGCGGCACGGGCACAATATCCAACCTCAGTGTAGATGCCGATAACGTTGACGAGCATTCCTACCTTGCTTATATGGAGGATATGACAGTCTTCACCCGTATCTTCGGTTTCTTTGTTCTGGTGTTTAATTGGATATTGGGTGCGATTATTTGATTATACAAATTACGGTTTGTCGATTTCTTTATCAATGTAAAATCGATTGTCTACCGTAGGGGACGGCGTCCTCGACGTCCCGAAAAAGGTTACCAATATTTCAATATAAATTTGATTATCCTGTAGGGGCAATTCATGAATTGCCCGTGGTTTACCGTCATATCCCTTTTACGGCGGGCGATTCGTGAATCGCCCCTACAAATGTAATCATCCCTACAAACTGCGATTTGGTACATAAACCCGACTGTACTTCGCACTAATTGTCGGGAATTAAAATTCACCTTCTGTTAGAATAAACACACAGACAAGGAGGACTGAATATGGATTGGATTGTCGGAATACAACGGGCAATAGATTATATTGAAGATAATCTGACTGAAACGATTGACTATGAAGAAGCGGCAAAGAAATGCTTTTCATCGAGTTATCATTTCCAGCGTGTGTTCAGTATTCTTTGCGGCTTTACTCTTGGCGAATATATCCGTAACCGCAGGTTAACTCTTGCCGGCAAGGAGCTTGCAACCACCAATTCAAAAATAATTGATGTTGCACTTAAATACGGTTACGAAAGTCCGGACAGCTTTGCCAAAGCGTTTCAGAGGTTTCACGGAATCTTACCTTCGCAAGCTCGCAGTAACGGCAGTAATCTCAAATCCTTTTCACGCCTTGTACTGAAATTTTCTTTGGAAGGCGGCACAACTATGAAATACCGTATTGAAACCAAACCGTCGTTGACGCTTTTGGGTTACAAAAAGCGTTTCAACGGAACACCGTACGATTCTTTAAGACAGCATCAGGAAGGGGATTTCTTTGCTTCGACAAGAGCATTTCAATGGATGCTTAAAGGAATGACAAACGACAAGCTGTCGGATTATTGCGTTTTGTCGGATTTTGATGATGACGGCTATGATTTTTATATTGCAGTCACGACGGATGATTATGAGCGCAACAATTTATACAACAGCGAAGTAACGGGAATTGACTTTATGGAAAAGTTTAATTTCGAGGAAATAGTTGTTCCGGAAAGAACTTATATTATTTTTGAAACGGAAAAAACGAAAATGCCTATTCCCGAATACTTTGATATGCGTAAGCAAATCGCAACCGAGTGGTTATCCAATAACGATTATCAGATAATCAATGCTCCCGAGCTTGCGGTTTACCATTGGGGGATTGTGGGCGGCTGTCCCGAGCGGACAATAGAAATATGGCTTCCCGTTGAGAAAAATTAAAAATTAAAATAAACAAAAATGTAAACAGGCGAGCCGCAACGGCTCGCCTGTTTGCAAAAGGAAGGAGTAAATGAAAAAGAAACAAAAAGAAGAAATCACATTTAATAAGTGAAAGCGTGTTGCTTTCCTTGACAATATATTACAATACTTTTCGCCACAATTTGATAATAAATGATGTCTTTTTTGTGAACAAATTGTAAACGATTTCTTGCAAAATTCTTGCAAAAATTATTTTTTCGTAATATTTGGAATAAATTGTGGATTTTTTAACGACATTTTGTGCCTTGCCCCGACTTGAACCACCATTAGTCGCATTTTTCACCGAAATCCACAAGGTTTTCCACAAAAAGAGGGCTTTTTTGTGTGCAAATTAAGCCTTGACACAGGTCATTTTATTTAGTATAATGCTTGACTGTAAAGAAAAATTGCTTTACAGATAATATCAAGGGGGATAACCTTGTGGCTAAGAATCTTCAGGTCACGGTCTTGCTCGACATTTACGGCGAGATGCTGACCGAAAAGCAGCGCAGCTTTTTGGAATATTATTATAATGATGACCTTTCCCTTTCCGAAATTGCGGAAAACGAGGGTATCACAAGGCAGGGTGTCCGTGACGCAATCAAGCGTGCAGAGGCTCAGCTTTTCGATATGGAAAATAAGCTCGGTCTGCTTGCCCGTTTTGAAGAGCTTCGCCGAGGTCTTAACGAAATCTCCGAGAGTGCAAACTTAATATTCGAGCAGAATATGCGTTTCGGTCTCTCCCGTGAGATTAACGACGCAACCGTGCGCATCCGTGCACTTGCCGCAACCCTTATGGAAAACTGATTTCTACATATCTTATTATAAAGGAAGTGTATTTTCTTGGCATTTGAAGGCCTTTCAGACAGACTTGAAGCTGCGTTTCAACGCCTCAAAAGCAAGGGCAGCCTTACCGAGCACGACGTAAGAGAAGCTATGCGTGAGGTTCGTCTTGCTCTTCTTGAAGCAGACGTTAACTTCAAGGTTGCCAAGGATTTCACCAACACCGTAACCGAGCGTGCAATCGGCGCCCAGGTTATGGAGAGCCTGACCCCCGGCCAGATGGTTATCAAAATAGTCAACGAAGAGCTGACTAACCTTATGGGCGGTACACAGACAAGGCTCACATCTGCTCCGCACCCGCCTACGGTTGTTATGATGTGCGGTCTGCAGGGCTCGGGTAAAACGACACACAGCGCAAAGATTGCCCTTATGCTTAAAAAGCAGGGTCACCGTCCGCTGCTTGTCGCCTGCGATATTTACCGTCCCGCTGCTATTAAGCAGTTGCAGGTTGTCGGTGAGCAGGTAGGAGTGCCCGTTTTCGAAATGGGTCAGTCCAACCCCGTTACAATTGCTCAGGAGGCTATAAAGCTTGCCAAGGATCAGGGCTACGATTACGTATTCCTCGATACAGCAGGCCGCCTTCACATAGATGAGGACCTTATGAACGAGCTCAAATCGGTCAAGAGTGCCGTTCATCCTCACGAAATCCTCCTTGTTGTTGACTCAATGACAGGTCAGGACGCTGTTACCGTTGCCAACGGCTTTAACGATGCTCTGGGCATCGACGGTCTTGTCCTTACCAAGCTCGACGGTGATACACGAGGCGGTGCTGCTCTTTCCGCAAGAGCGGTTACGGGCAAGCCCATCAAGTTTGTCGGTATCGGTGAAAAGCTCGAAGACCTCGACGTTTTCCACCCCGACCGTATGGCTTCCAGAATTCTCGGCATGGGCGATATGCTTTCACTTATCGAAAAGGCAGAGCAGGCACTTGACGAGAAAAAGGCAAAGGAGCTTGAAGAAAAGCTCCGCAAAAATAAGTTCGACCTCAATGACCTTCTCGACCAGTTTGACCAGATTCGCCGTATGGGCTCAATCAAGGATATGCTCGGTATGATTCCAGGTCTCAACAAGCAGGTCAAGGATGTTGATATAGACGAAAGCCAGTTCGACAGAATTCAGGCTATCATCCTTTCAATGACCCCGGGCGAGAGAGAAAACCCCGATATTATCAATCCCTCCCGTAAGCGCCGTATTGCGGCAGGCTGCGGAATGGAGGTTGAGGATGTTAACCGCCTGCTTGCACAGTTCAGGCAGATGCAGAAGATGTTCAAGCAGTTCGGCGGCAAGGGTATGGGCAAGCGCTTGTCCAAGTCCTACAAGGGCAAAAAGAAGCGCAGATAAGCAATCGGTAAAATCAATATGCACGAATAGAATAAGGTATATTGTAATTTTATAAAAAATTATTATTATATATTTGGAGGAAAACCAAAATGGCAGTTAAAATCAGACTGCGCCGTATGGGCGCAAAGAAGGCACCCTTCTACCGTATCGTAGTAGCAGATTCCCGTTACCCCCGTGACGGTCGTTTCATCGAGGAAATCGGCACATACGACACAATGAAGAACCCTGCTGAAATCAAGATCGATGTTGAGAAGGCTCAGCAGTGGATCAAGAACGGCGCACAGCCCACAGACACAGTTAAGGACATCCTTAAGAAGTCAGGCGTTATCGGCTGAGTTTAATTAATAAGCAAAGCCGCAAAAATAATCGGAGGTGCTGTCAATGACAGAGCTTTTAATCGCAATCGCACAAGGTCTTGTCGAGGATCCTTCCGCAGTAACGGTTACTGTAGATGAACCCAACGAGGAGGGCGTAACGGTTTACCACCTTCACGTCGGCGAGAACGATATGGGCAGAGTAATCGGCAAACAGGGCCGTATTGCCAAGTCTATCCGCACCGTTATGCGTGCCGCTGCGACCCGCAACAACGAGAAAATCGCAGTTGAGATCGAATAATCTCGCAAAACCAAGGTTCTATTTACAATAGTACAGCAATGCTCTATGTGCTTTTTAAGAATTAAAAAAAGCCATAGGGCTATTGGTGTTTTAAGTATTAATATTCAGGTGACGGAAAAATGTTAAAAGAATATCTTGAATTGGCGCAAATCGTTTCAACCCACGGTGTGCGTGGCGAATTGCGTGTAAACCCGTGGTGTGACAGTCCGGAGTTTGCCTGCAAATTCAAAACCGTATATTATGACGATAAGGGCGAAAAGCCCGTTAAGGTTATTTCTGCCCGTCCTCACGGTAATATCGCTCTGATGAAGTTAGAGGGGATAGACACCGTTGAACAGGCGCAGGCAATGCGGAATAAAATTCTCTATATGGCACGAAAGGATGCTAAACTCCCTGAGGGCAGCTGGTTTATAGCCGACCTTATCGGCTGCAAGGCGCACGATGCCGACGATGAAAACAAAATCTGGGGTACTGTTACCGACGTCAGCCAGACCGGCGCAAACGATGTCTGGCACATTACAGCCGAAAACGGCAAGGAGTACCTAATCCCCGTCATTCCTCCCGTTGTAATCAGTACCGACATTGAAAATGAAAAGGTTTTCATAAGACCGCTGAAGGGGATTTTTGACGATGAGGATTGATATTATGACCCTCTTTCCCGAAATGTGCGAAACCGTTGTAAGTGAAAGCATACTCGGCAGGGCAAGGGAAAAGGGACTTGTTGAAATCAATTGCCGCAACATACGCAAATACACGCTCGATAAGCACCGCATGGTGGACGATGCGCCCTACGGCGGCGGCTCGGGTATGGTTATGCAGGCACAGCCTGTTTACGATTGTTATAAATCCCTCTGTGAGGATTTGGGCAAAAAGCCCCACGTGATTTATATGTCGCCGCAGGGTACTGTGCTCACGCAGAAAAAGGCAATTGAGCTTCTGGAATATGATAATATAGCTTTGCTTTGCGGACACTACGAGGGTATAGACGAGCGTGTGCTCGAAGAAATTGTTGATGAGGAAATCTCAATTGGCGACTATGTTCTCACCGGGGGTGAGCTGCCTGCAATTATAGTTGCGGACAGCGTCTGCCGTATGCTGCCCGGCGTGCTTTCAAGCGACGAGAGCTTTATGAACGAAAGCCATTATAATTCTCTGCTTGAGCATCCGCAGTATACCCGACCCGAGGAATGGCACGAAAAAAGAGTGCCCGATGTGCTGCTCAGCGGCCACCACGCCAATATACAGAAATGGCAGCGTGAAAAGCAGCTAGAGCGTACCCTCGCCAAACGACCTGATATGCTCGAAAAAGCCGAGCTGACTAAAAAAGATAAAGAGTATTTAAAGAAAATAAAAGAGGTGTAATCAATGCTTAATTCATTACTTCCCTTAAACTGGTTAATCCTTTTGTCGGTTGTCCTGTCCTTAGGTGGTGTTTTTGCGGCGCTTAAGCTGTTCAAAAACAAGCTTCCTGTTGACGGCGGCCGTGATTTCGCCTTTAACGGCAAGCTGTCCGCAGGCAAAAAGCGTGGCGCAGGTATAATTTTTATCTGCGTGTTTATTCTCGTTTCGCTTATCTGCGTTGAAATCAACATACAGAACATTCTTTACTATGTAATGATATTCCTTGCAATGCTTTCGGGCTATCTTGATGATGCATCGGAAAAGCCCTGGAACGAATACAAAAAGGGCGCTATCGACCTTGTAATCTGCCTGCTCACCTCTGCCGCTTTAGTGTGGCAGAACGTCGGCGAGCTCAACCTCAATTTCGGCTTCTTCGGCTTTAATGTGCATTGGGCGCTGTTCATTCTTATTTCAACTGTTTTCCTGTGGATGATGATAAACGCCACAAACTGCTCGGACGGTATTGACGGCTTCTGCGGCTCGCTTTCAATCAACTCAATTATCTTTATCGCAATTGCCTGTAAATTTCTCGCAAAAGGTTCCGAGGTTTCACAACTTGCGGTTATTATGATATTCTCGATTATGGCTTATCTCTGGTATAACGCAGAGCCCAGCTCAATGATGATGGGTGACGCAGGCTCCCGTGCAATAGGCCTTTTCCTTGGTATTATAGTGCTCGAGTCGGGCAATATGCTGCTTGCTCTTCCGCTTTGCTTCGTCCTCCTGCTCGACGGCCTTATCGGTATTTTCAAGGTTTCCGTCACACGCTTCCTCAAAATCAAAGTGCTCAAGAACATCCGTACACCCCTGCACGACCATTTCAGAAAGAACAAGGGTTGGTCAAATACCCAGACCATCTACCGCCTGAATATCATCCAGGGCGCAATTTCGTTCTGCACATTGCTGCTGATTAAATAAGCATATAAATAATTCAACCGCTTACCGATTGCAAAATCGATAAGCGGTTGTTTTTTCGTTGTACGGATAATTTACAGTTTGTTTGAGTGCAGAGTGCAGAGTTCAGAACGCAGAACGGTGGGAGGGCTTCGCCCTCACCCATTTGTAATTGTGCAGAATAAAAGGTGATGTCATTCTGAGCGTAAGCGAAGAATCTTTTAATGCTACCAAAAGATGCTTCACTTCGTTCAGGATGACACCATGTAAGTTTTTATTATAAAATCGGAGCGAAGCGACCCTTAACTTTGCACTTTGCACTAATTACAGTTTGTCTTTCTGATGACTGACAAACTGTAATATATTATTCAACCTTTTCGGTTATAACAACCTCAACTCCGATTTCGTCGAACTGTTTCAGATCTTCTTCCGAAGCATCCCAATCGGTTATGAGGGTGTTGAGTTTATTTACAGGGCAGATGCTAATAACCGAATCAAAGCCGATTTTTTCTGTCGGGTAAAGGCCGTAAACCTTTTTTGAATTTGCTATCACCGTGTTTGTAAGCTCAATGCTTCGTGATTTCTGAATTGACAGTCCAAAGCCGGCAGAAATGCAGGCAGAGGTGATAAAGCACTTGTCAAAGCGCAGCCTTTTTACAACTGAGAGGGTAAAGCTGTCGTAAAAACAGCCGTTTTTCTCCATTTCACCGCCCGTAAGAATTACGCTTATGTTCCCGTTTTTTCTTAAAAGCTCGGCAATTGAAACGGAATTGGTAACAACCGTGCACTTTAACGTTTCGGGAATATTCTGCGCCATAAGGTAGCCTACGCTTGCGTTTGTGATATAAACAATGTCGTTTTCTTCTATCTGCTCAACTGCTTTTTTTGCAATTGACAGGTAGTTTTCCTTTACCTTTTCAACACGCTCGGCAGGGGAGAGGTCACGGCAAATATTGCCGCCTACCTGCTTTGCAGGTATTGCACCGCCGTGTGTGCGCTTAAGTAAGCCCTTTTCCTCTAAAATACGCAGGTCTCTTTTGGCTGAATCGTAGCTGACGCCGAACTTTTCCTGAATTTCGCTGTTGGATATTCTGCCCGTTTCACGCAGCACATCAAGAATAGCCTGATGTCTTTCTTCTATAAACATATTTTTACCTCATTTCGTGTAACTTCGTGAAACAACGGGAATGTCGACCTTCCATGTTTCGAGTATACAATAGCACGTTTGTTAACGGATGTCAATAGAAAAACAAAAAAATCGTGAAAATTCGTTAAACAAACTTTCACGATTCGGGAATTAATGTTATTTAATTTCTACCAAAAACCTGCCCAATGCGTCCTTCCAATCGGGTAAGGGCTCAAAGCCGTTATCAATCAGCTTTTGCTTTGAGAGCTTACTGTTCATCGGGCGTTTTGCTTTGGCAGGGTACTCGCTTGAGGTAATGGGAACAACCCTTGCGTTGGAGCCGGATTGACGCATAATCTCATAAGCAAACTCTGCCCACGAGCAGAAGCCCTCGTTTGTTGCGTGATATGTGCCGTATTTATCTGTTTCAAGCATATCGCAGATAAGCCTTGCAAGGTCCTTTGTATAGGTCGGTGAGCCGAACTGGTCGCAGACAACGTTGAGCGTATCTCTTTCGCTTCCGAGGCGGAGCATCGTTTTAACAAAATTGTTGCCGTTTGCGCCGAATACCCACGCTGTACGCACAATGAAATGCTTTGCAATGCTGTGCCTTACTGCGTTTTCTCCGCCGAGCTTGGTCAGCCCGTAAACAGTCTGCGGATTGGGTGCGTCATCCGGCTCATAAGGCTCCTTCTTTTCACCGTCGAAAACGTAGTCCGTGCTTACATATACGAATTTAACATCAAGATTTTTGCAGGCAGCACAGAGATTTTTAGTGCCGGTAACGTTTACTGCGTAGCAGTTTATACTGTCATCCTCTGCCTTGTCAACCGCCGTGTATGCGGCGCAGTGAACAACAGCATCGGGTCTGAACGCCTGAACGAAACCCATAGCGGAATCAGCGTTTGTCAGGTCAAAATCAGCCTTGTCAGCGGCAATACACGTTTCGCCTTTAGCCTTAAGCAGCTCGTATACATCGTGACCGAGCTGACCTGCACAGCCGGTAATAAGAACTCTCATATTATTGTCCTTTCCAATAAAATGGGCGGATTATATCCGCCCGAACATACTTTTGTAAACAGTAATTAATATGTAAACTTAACGTCGCTGTCCTTTAATAGGGGAGCGGAGCTGTCCTTTGCGGAAAGCACGGGTGTTTCAACACCCCAGTCAATTGCAAAAGCAGGGTCATTAAAGGCTATGCTTCTGTCTGCACTGGGCTCGTAATAGTTGTCCGTCTTGTACATAACCTCAACCTCATCGGTCAGGGTTACAAAGCCGTGCAGAAAGCCTCTCGGAATAAAGAATTGCTTCTTATTTTCTGCGGAAAGCTCAACCTTTACCCACTTCATATAGGTCGGTGAGCCCTCACGAATATCCACCGCAACGTCGAGTATTGCGCCCTTTGTGCAGGTGATAAGCTTTGCCTGTGCAAACGGGTCGAGCTGGCAGTGAAGCCCTCGGAGAATACCCTTCTGTGCGGAATATGAACGGTTGTCCTGAACAAAATCCGCCTTGATTCCGAGCTCCTCATACTTTTTCTTCGAATAGCTTTCGTAAAACCAGCCTCTGGAATCGCCGTGTACAAGCGGCTCAACAATAATTGCACCGCCAAGCTCTGTCTTTACGGCGGCGAGTGCCTTATTCGGGGTCATAGATATTCTCTCCTCTGCCCCAGATGGGTCTTTCGTTCTGGCGGTTGTGCCTTGAATAAAGAATTCTGCCCTCGGCAACACGTCTTAAGTGTTCGCCGTAGGGTGACTTGCCGTATTTCTCGGCGGATTCAAGCAGCTGCTTCTTGGAAATCCAACGCATATTGTAAGCAATTTCCTCAAGTGCGGAAATCTTGATTCCCTGCAGCTTTTCAATCGTGCGTATAAAGTTTGCCGCATCGTGAAGCGAATCTACCGTGCCCGTGTCGAGCCAGGCGAAGCCTCTGCCCATGAGCTTGATGTCAAGCTCACCGTTTTCCAGGTAAATGCGGTTTATGTCGGTGATTTCAAGCTCACCTCTCTTGGAGGGCTTGAGGGATTTTGCGTATTCAACAACACGGTTGTCGTAAAAGTAAAGACCCGTTACTGCGTAGTTGGATTTCGGGCATTCGGGCTTTTCTTCAATTGAAATCGGCTTGCCTGTATCATCAAACTCAACAACGCCGAAGGCCTGCGGATTTTCGACGTAATAGCCGAAAATTGTGGCTCGCTTGTTGTTGGAGGCAGCGTGACGAAGAATTGTTCCAAGACCGTTGCCGTAGAAAATATTGTCGCCAAGTACCATTGCAACATCGTCATCGCCGATAAATTCTTCGCCGATGATGAAGGCCTGTGCAAGACCCTCGGGCTTTTCCTGAACGGCGTAGGAAAGCTTAAGACCGAACTGTGAGCCGTCGCCCATAAGTGCCTCGAACTTAGGTGTGTCGGCAGGAGTGGAAATAATCAGAATTTCTCTGATGCCTGCAAGCATAAGCGTTGAAAGCGGATAATATATCATCGGCTTGTCGTAAACCGGTAAAAGCTGTTTACTGGTAACCATTGTAAGCGGGTAAAGGCGTGTGCCCGAACCGCCTGCAAGGACTATACCCTTCAATTGATTCACAATCCTTTCGGCTGAAATAAGTATGTAATTAAGTATTTAACTTTTGTCTAATATACTACTTTCTTCCGATTTAGTCAATACTTGTAGAGATTAGTTAAAATATTGTTCATCATTTGTGCAATTTGTCAACTCCTAAAATTAATTGACCTGAGCAATAAAAATATGTTATAATTCAACCGTAAGGAGTTGAAGAAAATGAAGATGTGCGAGGATTGCCTCAATTACGAATATAACGAAGAAACAGGCGAATGTGAGTGCATAGTCGATATGGATATGGACGACACCGAGCGCTATATGGGCGGTATGGTAAAAAGCTGTCCGTATTTTATGATTAATGACGAGTATGCAATAGTCAGAAAACAAAACTAAAGAAAGGTGAAGTGATTGTCCGTCACTTCACCTTGTTTTTATTCTACCGTTACGGATTTAGCTAAATTCCGTGGTTTGTCTATATCACAGCCACGAAGTCTTGCAATGTGATAGCTCAATAGCTGTACGGGCACAATCTGTGTGCTCACCGCAAAAAGAGGATGCACTTCGGGTACGCTTATTGTTTCATCGGCGTCGATTTTACTTTCCGCAGAGGTTACGGCAATAACCTTTGCGCCTCTTGACCTCACCTCGTCAATGTTGCTTTGCAATTTGTGCGAGAGCTCATTTTGTGTGTTCATGGCAATAACCGTTGTTCCTTTTTCAATCAACGATATTGTGCCGTGCTTCATTTCACCTGCGGCATAGGCTTCGCAGTGAATGTAGCTGATTTCTTTGAGCTTCAGTGAGCCCTCCGCTGCCGCTGCAAAGCCAAGACCTCTGCCGATAAAATATGCCCTGTCAATATCTTTCAGCCTTTGGGCAATTTCTTTAATCTGTTCCTCACAGCCGAGTGCGGCGCTTACCGATTTGTGAAGCTCGGTGAGTGCTTTTTTCATTTTATCAAGCTCGTTTTTGTCAGCCGTGCCGAAAATTTCGGCGAAATAAATTCCGAGCAGATAGAGCGCTGAAAGCTGGGCGCCGTAGGCTTTTGTTGTTGCTACGGCTATTTCGGGGCCTGCCTTTGTCAGCAGCACAAAATCGCTTTCTGCGGCGATTGAGCTTTCTTTAACATTGACTATACTTACCGTTCTCGCTCCACGCTTTTTTGCTTCTCTCAGCGCTGCAAGGCTGTCTGCTGTTTCACCGCTCTGGCTTATAATTATAACGGGTGTTTTCTCATTCACAAGCGGACGGGAATAGCGGAATTCCGACGCTGTTTCAACGCTTACGGGGATTTTGGTCAACCTCTCAAAAATCTGTCTTCCCACAAGTCCCGTGTGGTATGCCGAGCCGCAGGCGACTATATAAATTCTTTCGGGCTTTTCAATTTTCAGCCGAAAATCAAAGCTGTTTTCGTTCAGGTATGCGTCAACCGTTTTGCGTATAGCTTCGGGCTGCTCGTAAATTTCTTTAAGCATAAAATGCTCGCAGTTTCCCTTGTCTGCCGTGTAGCTGCTCTTTTCAAATTCATCGGGCTTTTTGGTGATTTTGTTAAGCTCAAAATCAAAAAATTCAATTCTGTCTTTGCTCAGTACGGCAATTTCACCGTCGTTCATTCTGTAAAGCGTGTGTATACTTTCGCTTATTGCTGCTGTGTCCGATGCGGCAAAGGTGCCGTTTCCGATTCCGACAACGAGCGGACTTGCCTGCCGCACGCAGAAAAGCGTTTCGGGCTCATCCTCACACATTACAGCAAGTGCAAATGAGCCTTTCAGAAGTCTTGCCGTGTGTGCAATTGCTTCAAGGCAGTTGTCCGAATAAAATCTGTTAAGCAGATGCACTGCAATCTCCGTGTCAGTGTCGCTTTTCATTCTGGTCAGCTTCAGATACTGCGCTTTTAATTCGGCGTGGTTTTCTATAATTCCGTTGTGCACAAGCGTGAATTTTCCGCTTTGGTGGGGGTGAGCGTTTTCGTCACTCGGCTTGCCGTGGGTTGCCCACCGTGTGTGACCTATGCCGATTTGCGCTTCAAGCCCTGTGCTTTGCTCAACCTTTTTTATAAGTGCGGCAACCCTGCCTTTTTTCTTTTCGGTTACGGTTTTGCCCCGGCTTAACACAGCTATGCCCGAAGAATCGTAGCCTCTGTATTCCATTCTTTCCAGTCCGTTTATGAGCACGGGCACTGCCGCCTCAACGCCGTTACAGCCTATAATTCCGCACATTAAAATCACCTCACCGATTAATATGCCCGTAAATTAATAAAATTTACAACCTTTGCATATTGATTAGAGATGTCTGAGAAAATTATTGAAAGCGGTGGTTGAAACGGAAGAAACGGTTTTTGACGGCGATTACGCCGATATGCGTCGCAGGGTGTATGCGATTAAAGAAAAATATCCGTCAGCGGTCTGTACGGTGGGGGCAAGAAGCTGGGGCGGTCGTGCGCTTTTTACGCTTGGGCTGGGTCAGACAAAAGATGCAACGCTCTATATGGGCTGCGTAAATGCGTGTGACGGCGAAACGACCTTTTCGCTTCTGCGGCTTTATGAAAATATGTGCCGTGCCGTTGACAGCGGCGGTAAGCTGTGCGGAATAAGGCTCAACGAAATATTTAAAAGCAGGGGTGTGATTATTGTGCCCTGTGTCAATCCCGACGGAATGGAAATGCGCCGCTGCGGTGCCGTTGCGGCAGGCTGCTATGCCGGGCTTGCCCAGCGCTTGAGTCCCGACGGGTTTGAGGATTGGCGTGCAAACGCCGCAGGTGTGGATTTAAGCCGCAACGCCTCGGATGATTGGCGCAGGCTTAAGGAAACGGAAAGAAGCGTTGGCTACACCTCACCGGGGGCAAGGTTTTACGGCGGTAAAACCCGCTTCAGCGAGCCCGAATCCCGTGCGGTGGCAAATCTGTGCCGTAAATACGGCGTGCGGCATATAGTGGATGTGAGAAGGGGGAATAACGCCCTTTATGTCACGGGCGGTGACAGCGAGGAAAAGGGAGCACTTATGGCAAAAATTCTGCGCCTTTGCTCGGGTCTTGAAAAGGCGGAAAAAAGCAGTGCGCTTGACGAGGAGCGGGGCTTTTGCGATTGGTTTGCCGCCGAATACGGCAGAGCGGCTTTTTCGCTTGAATATAAAAGATACGGCGAAAAAACCTACTCTTCTTTTGAGGAAGCGGCGGTGGTTGCGGCAATTATGTAGAGCTTTTGTGCAGTTTTTATAAGCCAAAAACGGCTTCTTGTCATTTTAAACAAAAGAACACGCAAAAGTTTCAAAACGAGAATTTTTACGGGGAAAATAAGCGGAAAAGAAAGCACGGTAAAACAGAAGAATTTAGCAGTTTGAACAAAGAACATTTTATTATAAATAATAACTTGCAAAATTTAACATTTATGTTATAATGGAGATACCTAAAAAGGGGAGTATGAGTTCGCCTCCCCGAGGTATCTACAAAGAAATATATGAAAGGAGAAAACCAAAATGCAGTTTATCCAGAAGATCATCTCAATGATTATGGCTTTCATTATGTCTCTTCTCGGTCTTGCTCCTGCTCTTCAGCCTGAAGATTGCTACACTCAGCTTGAGTGGTATGCAAAGGTTTACGAAGCATTTGAGCTTACTTATGAAGGCGAAGATGCTGACAAGCTTACAGACGAGCAGCTTGTTGTTAAGTCTTGCGAAGAGTGGAAAGTCATTTCCGGCGAGTATGATGCAGATGCAGCAGTCACAGACGTTATTGTTGCAGAATCTCTCGTAGCAGCTGCAAAGATTGAAGGCAAATCCAAGGATGATGCTTACGTCAAGATTGCTGTTGATCTCGGTATCGTTTCAATCGAAATCGAGGCAGGCAAGTATGAGGCAAAGCTCATCAGCAAGGAAGATGCCGACATCGCTCTTGCACTTGCTAAGAAGATTGCTTCCGATCAGAAGCTTAAGCCCGTAAACGGCGGTTCAGTTGCTGTTAAGGATCAGGGTGTTGTTGATATGAGCGATCTTATGCTCGTTGAGAACAGCGACGGCCTTACACTTCAGACAGCTGACGGTGCAGTTATCAACGAGGAGGATATCACATACCTCAATTATGCAGGTAGTGTTAATCCCTTTGTTCAGCCCGAGGTTGCAGGCATCAACGGTCAGTCCATCCTTGATGATATCGAGGTAGACTTCTCCATTGGTGATCTTGATGTTCACGCAGGTCTTGCAGACGGCGGTTTCGACGTTTCTGTCGGCGGCGCTTTCAAGGGCGTTTACATCAACAAGTCCTACGAAGTTCGTAACTTCAACGTAGCAACAAAGTTCGACGGTGCTCTTTCCGTTAACGACGTTAAGCACTCCTACGTTCTTGTTGACTACGATCTTAAGGACACAACAACCGTAACAGGCCACAAGTCCTGGTCTCTTGACGAATCCGAGCTTCCCGAGGGTTCCGACAGCGTAGACTTCTTCGGCCGTGTTGAAGGCGGTCTCTTCGAGATGAAGGGCGGCTCCGAAAGCGAAATCGAAGTATTCTCTGTCGACGTTGCTATTCCCAACTGCCCCGCTATCACAGTCGGTATCACAGCTAAGTTCGTTATCACCTTCGACGGTAGAGTTGATCTTGTTATCACCTCTCACGAACTTAAGGGTGTAGAAATCATCGACAATAAGGTAAGAGCTGTCTCCGTTGAGACTCCCGGTATGACAGACTTCACAGCTCAGGCTCGTGTAGAAGCTGTTCTCGGTCTCTATGTTGATATCAGCATCGTAAGCATCGTCCTTGTTGACGTTGGTGTTGAAGTAGGTCTCGGCGTACACGTAACTGTACACCTTACCTGCGGTGCTGCAGTTCACAACCTTGATATTCCTTACGACTTCCTTATGGATATGAACTGGACTCTTCCCACCGGTGAGAACCTTGAGGGTACAATCAACTTCAAGGTTTACGGTATCGTAACAATCTCTGTTGGTGAGAATTCCGATATCCTTGAGCCTCTCGGCCTTTGCAAGACCTGGAGACTTGTCACAGAGGAAAACGGCACATTTATCGACGAGACACTTGAACTCAGTGTTCTTTAATCCGTAAATATACCGTAGCATAAAGATATACTCCGTGGAGCAATCTGCGGAGTATATTTTTTTCTCTGATACAAGCAGATTTTATGTGCAACATAAGTATATTTTACGTAAACGGTATGGACTTTTTTGTCGTATTAGTGTATAATAAAACAAGATTTTGTGGAAAAGGGGGCAGTTGCGAGCGTGGTTTCAATTATTATGCCGACATTTGATTCGGCCAAATATATCACCAGTAGCGTTGCTTCCGTAATAGCGCAGTCTTATACCGACTGGGAGCTTATAATCGTTGACGATTGCTCAACGGACAATACGGCACAGGTCGTTTCTGCCTTGCTTGAGCAGGATTCACGTATAAGTTATATTAGGCTTGAAACAAATTCGGGCGCTGCTGTGGCAAGAAACGCAGGAATAGAGCGTGCAAAAGGCAAGTATATGGCTTTCCTTGACAGCGATGATTTGTGGTATCCTGAAAAGCTTGAAAAGCAAATCAGCTTTATGGAAACAAACGGCTATAATTTCAGCTGTACGTCATACGAGCATATAAACGAAGACGGTAGCTTCGGCGGCAGAGTTGTCAAGCCGTTTAAGAAGGCGGACTACAACCTTTGCCTCTATTACGGCGACTGTATAGGCAATTCAACCGCAGTATACAACGTTGAGGCTCTCGGCAAGTTCTATGTTCCGCAAATCCGTAAGCGAAACGATTTTGCGCTGTGGCTTCAGGTACTTAAAAAAGAAAAATACGTATACGGCATTAAAGAGGTTTTGTCAAGTTACCGTAAGCGTGAACAATCGCTTTCGCAAAAAAAACTCAGCCTTGTCAAATACCAGTGGCAGCTTTATTACGAGATAGAAAAGCTTGGTGTAATTAAAACATCGTTGGCTTTTGTAACGCTTTTCGTGCGCAAGGTTTATAAAAGAATATTCAGATAATATGCCTGTTATTAAGCCTTTGCTGAATTTCAGGCATTTTTCTATTATTAATTGATCATATATTATTGATTAAAATAAAGTATAATATAACGGGTGATAATTATGACTATGGTTTTGCTTACTGCACTTGGTGTAGGCGGTGCTTCGGTAATCGGTGCGCTTCTGGGCTTTGTTTTTAAAAAGACAACCCATAAATTCAGCGATATTGTTCTTGCCTTTGCGGCAGGTGTTATGCTTGCCGCCTCGGTGATAGGGCTTATTCTGCCCTCGCTTGAGCACGGCGGAAAATACCCGCTGCTTGTCACCGTTATCGGCGTGTTCTGCGGTGCGCTTTGCGTTAATGTAATAGATAAAATCGTGCCACATCTGCACAAATTAACGGGCGTAGACCAGGAAAATCACCCCGAAAAGCAGGCGCAGCTCAATAAAATACTGCTCTTTGTAATTGCAATTGCAATACACAACCTGCCCGAGGGTATAGCGGCAGGTGTCGGCTTCGGCACGGGGGACGTAACCCAGGCGCTTACAATTGCAGGCGGTATAGCCCTGCAGAATATCCCCGAGGGTATGGTTATAATCGGCCCTATGCTTGCCGCAGGAATGAGCCACTCGAGAACCTTTGTTGTCGCAATAATTACGGGTGTTGTAGAGGTTGTGGGCACTCTTTTAGGCTTCTTTGCCGTGAGTGTATCAACGGCTGTCCTGCCCTTTGCTCTTGCCTTTGCGGGCGGTACAATGCTTTATGTCATAAGCGATGAAATGATACCCGAAACCCACTCACACGGCGCAGAAAGGGGAGCAACCTATTCCCTGCTTGCAGGCTTCTGCCTGATGCTCGTGTTTGACGTTTTATTGGGATAAAACGTCAGTTTTATTCGCCTTTCGGCGAGTTATATTGCTTCGCAGTTTTATTGTGCTTTGCACAGTTTTATTCGCTTTGCGAGTTTTTTGGCGAATAAAATAACACTGAAACCGCAGGTTGCAATAAAACTTTCACGCAAGTAAAAATAACACTCTGCCGTAAGGCAGAATAACACTTGAAAAAGCCTATTGTTTTAGGTATAATTCGTATAGAGGTGATATTTGTGGCGGACAGTATTTTACGAGATAAAGCTAAAGATTTTGCAAAAGAAATTGTTTTTGCTTGCCGAGATATGAAAAAAGAGAGGAAAGAATCTGTCCTGATAAATCAGATTCTTCGCTCCGCAACCTCTATTGGTGCAAACATATACGAAGCACAATATGCACAAGGAACTAAAGATTTTATATCAAAACTTGAAATAGCACAAAAAGAATGCTATGAAACAGAATATTGGTTAGAGCTACTTTTTGAAACAGACTGTATTTCTGAGGAAAAATATAAAAAGTTGCATAATGATTGCGGCGCTATCAGAAGGATGTTGATTTCATCTTTAAAAACAGTTAAAGCAAATCACGCATAAGGAAGAATCAAATGAACGGTTACGGTTTCAAATGCGAACATTTATTTTATACATTTTTCAAAAAGCATTATTGTCCGAATTGCGGAAATAAATTATCTAAGAAAAAGGCTTCTGCAGTTATTAATTCTGAATCACCAGAAGCAAAAAATTATGATTTTGAGGTTGCAGATATTACGGTAAAAGGTGGTATGAAATTTACCCATATTGAATTTTTTTGTAATCAATGCCATAAATACTATACCGTAAAGGAAGCAAAAAAACGATAAATTTTAATAGCGCACTTACTCACCACTTATGGTGATATGCTAAAAACGGAGGTAATACGGAATTGTCCGCAATACCTCTTTTTCTGTTCTTAGCAACCTTGCTCATATAAAAGCCGTTTTTTGTAAAATAAATTTATCGTTTTTGTACCAAAACAGCGGTTTAATGCGTTATATATAATTGAAAGACAAGAAAGGGATTTAAAATGTTAGCTTTTTATCTGAGCCTGATTGATAATGAAAATGACAAAATACGCTTTGAGGAAGTTTACTATACTTACAAAAAGCAAATGGCACATCTTGCAAACTCCATACTGCATAATCATCACGATGCCGAAGATGTAGTTCACGATGTCTTTTGTTCTGTTGCTTCATCCCATATGGATGTTATTTCAAAAGCAACGAGTGAGGGCGATGTGAGGATTTATCTTCTCAGATCGGTGAGGAATGCTTCAATAAGCGTTCTTCGCAAAAAGAAAGTCCGTACAGATTACGAAAACACAAAACGCAGAGAAATGGCTGTAATTAAAAACGAGGATTTTATTGACCAAGTATGTGCGAAAACAGAATATGAGGAAATAGTTGAACTGATAGATACTTTAGAGCCAAAGTACAGAGATGTGCTTTACTATCATTTAGTGCTTGGTTTGTCCGTTAAAGAAACAGCGGAACTGTTAGGGCGAGAAACAAACACAGTACGGCAGCAACTTTTTAGGGGAAAAAATATGGTTGTTGATATTCTCTCGGAGAAAGGAGAAATGTAAATGGCAATTACAAAAGATGAATTTTTTGATGTGTTACGAATGTACGCAGCAAAAGAATTTGAGGATGTTCCGACTGACGATTCGGAAATTGACTTTGAGTTTTCCGATGAGTTCAACAGAAAAATGGAAAAACTCTTAAAACGGGTACGGTATGACAGCACTCACGTTGTATCGTGGGCAACAAAAAAGATTATTGTTATTGCCGCAGCTTTAACACTTGCAATCGCAGGTATGATGAGTGTAAGTGCTATCCGAGAGCCGATTGTAGAAATAATTATGGAAATTTACGATGGGTTTGTGGAACTGTTCTTTGAAGGTGATACAACAAATAAGATAACCTACCAATATTCACTTTCGGAAGTTCCTGAAGGATTTGAGGAAACACAAAGGTTTTCCAACGATAGCGTGATTAAGATCTTTTATGTAAATAAGGAAACTAACAATTCTTTTGATTGGCAACAAAGTATTACTGAAAACTACGATATAAGCATAGATAATGAAAAAGGAAAGATTGAAGAATTTAATGTTAATGGAATAAAGGTGAATATCTATATCGGAAATACTGGTAATTTTTATCATGCATTTTGGATAATGGATTCATATTATATGACATTGTCTTTTAATGGAAAAACCACAACCGAAGAAATAATAGAAATAATTAAAACAATACAATAAAAGTAAAAATCAATCTCTTGCAATTTGTGAGAGGTTGATTTTTTTATAAATTTTGAGAATTTTGTAATACTTTAGGGGTCTTATGCGTTTGTATATTTAGAGGGGGTGAAAAGCAATTAGGTGACGGAACGGCGATTGCTTTTTTACTTGAGTGTAATTCAGCTTTTTCTGTTTCTCAAATCGTTTACTAAAATATTGATATGCTGAATTTCCGCTTCGGATAATCCGTCTACGTCAATTCTTGCAATACCGTCCCTGTCAAGCAAATAGTCTGTTGTTACGCCGAATAAATCGGCAATTTTAATCAGCATATCGACAGAGGGCTGAATATTGTTGTTTTCCCAATTTGATATTGTTTGTTTGGTAACGGATAGTTTTTCCGCAACGTCAACCTGGCTGTAATTGCAGGATAACCGCAACATTTTTATTTTCTCGTTTAAAATAGTTATCACCCTTTTATATAAAGTTTACGATACTATTATATAAAGATTGCTTGACAATATATAAATACTATGGTATTTTAAAAATGGACAATGTGTACGAGAAAAATAGAACAGTCAAGGTTTTTGATGCAAGCCGACGAGAAAATCCCTGTCAGATTACGTCTTTGTGTTATGTGTTAAAGGAAAGAGAGTAAAGGAGTGGTTGCAAATAAGAAAATGCAATGAAAGCAAATTTCAAGGAAGTTTTTTGCGGCGTTACTGCCGGTAAATTGAGGGAGAGTGGTAACTTAAAGCTGACAAAAAGGAGAAAATTAAATGCTTGTTGTTTGTTTGGCTATCGTTGCTATAGCGGTCGGTGCTTTGGCTATAGTCACCGCTATAGGCGACAGATTCAGCGATTAAAAATTAAAGGAGATTTATTATGAACAGAACGTTTAAAAAGGCTCTATCGGTTTTTCTTGCCTGCGTTTTGCTGGCGGTTTCTATGCCTGTGCAATCGTTTGCCGCTTTTGAAAGCATAAAAGCACCGGAAATACAGGAAATTAAAATCAAGGATACGTCACAGCCGCTTTCAGTTAAAGCAGTGGACGGATATGTAAAAGATGAAATTGCTTCGCTTGAAGAATTCTTCGGAAATATTACAGAAGAGGAATTGCTGTCGGATTATTCTTCGTCTTTGGTTTTAGATTTGCAGAGCTTAAATTATATTTGTTATTTTAAAGTAACTCTTGCTTCGGGTGAAACCTATGATATTTCAAATTATGATAACTTTATAGAGTACAACAGCATTTACGAAATTGAGGTCGATGCTTATATAACTTATGAGGATTATCTTGAAGCGAAGGAAAAAGGCGCAGACGAAATTAAGGTTACGGTTAGCGGAGAGGTTTATAGAGATTATTTTAACTACTCTCTTGTAGACGAATATACAGCCACACAGAACTTGCCTCTTGTTGATATGATTGTAAAAAGCATAACTCCTCTTTCCGAGCTTCCCGAAAAATACTATGCGGATACCTGGTATTATGATATGAAAGGCGCAGAGTTCCTTATAGAATATACTGACGGCACAACGGTTACCGCAAAGGCTGAAAGTGAAAGCTATAAACCCTACGGTTGTCTTGAATACGGCAATTATATTCTTGACGGAAAGCTTTTGCATTCTGAATTTGAAGAAAATTCTGAAAAAAAGACTGCGTTCTTCTACATATATTACGTTGACGCTTCCTATAAAAAAGAAGTTGAGTATATTGATGACTCGCTTTTTAAGGGCGTTGAAATAACGGACTGCGTTTTTGACACAGACACAGCCCGGTTAAGCTCAATCAGCTTTAACCTTACATATAACGACGGTACGGTTAAAGCCTTCACAAAAGAAATTACGGCTGAACCTGAGGATTTGTTTGACGGTGTGGAAATCGGATTAATTGACGGTTGCGATGTTATGGTTTTTGTCTACTGGGGTAACGGCGTAATATATAACACCAACTATGACGCAGATTATTATTACATCGAAATCTACGTTGGTGAAAACACCGATATGGTTACAGTTGATAACCCGAGCGATAAAGCGCCTTTCGACCGTGGCTTGGATGGAAGCTATTTTATACATGTGCTTGATATTATCAAAACTGCTTTATATATGATGTTGAGACCGTTAGGTGTCTTATTATCGGTCGCAGGTGGTTTCCTCTATCTTTTTGTACAATAAATATAAATTTCTTCTGTAAAGAGAACTAATTTCAAAAACAAGGTATAAGGTTTTATCAATTTAACGGTGAGCTGTAGGGAACGCTCTCGATAAGATAAAAACATTAATTCACCAAGGGACTAAAGCACCGCCGTATGGAGTTTATCCGTACGGCGGCGTTTGCTTTTTGCAGGGCTCGGCGTGTCTGCCCGTTGTCAAAACAAGCTGCCGTTTTACTTGCCTCCCTCTGATGAGGGAGGTGGGTTTTGCGTCAGCAAAACTCGGAGGGAGAGAAATAAAGTGTTGAAGAAACCTTGTTATAAATTTCTCCCTCAGTCAAATATAGCATCAGTTAAACTGTTCGTCAGATTTCGATTTGTAGGGATGATTACATTTGTAGGGGCGATTCACGAATCGCCCGCCGTAAAAGCGATATGTCAGTAAAAAACGGGCAATTCATGAATTGCCCCTACAGGATAATCATTTTTACATTGTTAAAGCCCCCTTACAAACTGCATCTAGAAATAATAAAGAATAAATCCCGACTCGATGAACACCGCCGAGTCGGGATTATTTGCATTTAAGGTTTTATTTGTTTATTTCCTTTGCAAGTGCGTTGAGTGTTGTAATTGTTGCCGAGCCTGCTTTATCGCCGGTTGAAAGCATTTCCTCATAGTGTCTGTGGTAGGGGCCGAAGAGCTTGTCGGCGCCGTCCATATCCCAGATTGAGTCTGCAATAAAATGTGCGTAGTCGTTATCGGGGACAATGTAGCCTATAGCGTCGTTGCAAAGACCCATTACGAGCACCGTTTTGCCCTCGGGAATAAGGTCAGCCGTAGCGTCAAGTGTCCATTCCGTGCCGAGGTAGGAGTCCTCTGCCGAAATAACCTCGCCGTAAACAAGCTGGGGTACAAGCTCGCCGGGTGCTGTAAGCAGAACAATGTTTTTGCCAATTTCTATATAGCCCGCCTCTGTGATGATTGAATAGCCCGTTGCACTTGAAGCATCTTCAACCGTTGTTGTGCCGATAAAGCCTTCCGTTGCGCCGTAGGGGAGCAGACCCTTGCCAAGCGGCACAACATATTCCGTCATTTTAACATTGAGTATCGGCTCAACCTCTGTGGCTTTTGCCTGAGCCTCAAGTATAAGCCTTGCAAATTCATAGCCGAGCTGCTTTGAAATCTTGTAGTCCTCAACCGTGGGGTCAGCCGCAATTTCAGCCTCAACCTTTGCAACTATTTCTTCGGGCATTTCTGTCCACTTGTTTACCGAAACGGGAGCCTGTGCGCCCTGAATGAACATAAAGTTCATACCTGCTGCGTTTAATTCGCTTTCCATAAATGCCGGGAAGTCAGCGGAAAGCAGCTTTGTCGATTCGTCAATAACTGTGGGGTGAGCACCGAAATTTGTGAAAACCGTTGCGGCAGAGTCTGCGTTATCGGGTACGAATTTGAAGCAAGCCATAAAGTTCTGGAAGGTTTCCGTGTAGTACCTCTTGTTGCAAAGGTAGGGGTATTCATCGTCAAGGAAAATGCCTGCGCCCTCGTCCTTGCCCATTGTTGCGCTTTCAAAATAGTAGAGCTTGCCTTTTTCCATGTTGAGGTACGCTTCAACAATTGCATCGGCTGTTTTGTCAATCATAACGCCGAGGAATTCGCTGTCAATCGACCTGTCTGCGCCCGTGAAAAAGCTCTTGAGTATTTTGGGAAGCAGGTCAAGGCCTATGCCCTGTGTGTCGATAACCGTGTGGCAATGCGTTGCGTTTATGTTAATAGCGTTGATGTTTGCAAAAACGCCGTTTTCAAGCAGCTTCTTTTCTGCTGCGGCTCTGATTGCACGCACGTCCTTGTTTGCAACGCCTATTCCGTCAACCGAAGCGAAGATTGTTACGCCTCTGTCTGAGCCGTCTGCCATAGCTATTGCAACCGCCTTCTGGTCGTCGTAAACGCCGCTGACCTTCTGGGTGAAGTAGCCGCCCGTGTAGTATTTCTTCGTGCCGTTGAGCAGGTTTTCGGGCACAAGGCTTTCCTTGCCGAAGCCGAGTGACCACTGCGCACCCTCTGCGGCGGAATCAAGAAACTCTGCCGTGCCTGCGTAGAAGTTTTCGCTCTCGCCCTTGAAATATTCCTCAACTGTCGGATAGTCGGGTGTCGGTGCAAGGAACCCAAGTAAGCCGATTGCGCCGTCAATAATTCCGCCGAGCACGGTTGTTATTGCTCTGATTGCGGTGTTATGTCCTGCCGAAGCAGTAGCGGCGGAAGCGTTGAATGAGAAAAGCATTGTGAATACAAGAAGTGTTGCGATGAAGGTTTTGAAACTTTTTTTCATAGCGGGTATCTCCCTTGTAAATTATTTTTATTTAATACTTTCTTTAATCATTTTTTCTGTTGCTTCAAGAAGAATTCTTCCCGTTTCGGGGCCTGTTGAGTTGGTTTCCTCGTAGTGGTCTCTGTCCATATCGTCCGTAGCCTTGTTGATGTAGGGCAGAGCTTCGTTGAGCATAAAATCGTTTTCCGCAAGTATGTAGCCAAGCTCATCGTTGCAAAGGCCGATAACGAATCTGTGCCTGCAGTCCGTCAGGTCGGAAAGCACTTTTTTGTAGCTTGCCCTGCGGTGGTGTGCGCTGTCCTTTTCCGTAAGGAATTCACCGTTGAAAAGTTCGGGGAAAAGCTCGCCCGGTATAAGGAATATTGCGGCATCCTTTTCACCCAGCTCCATATAACCGACCTCGGAACGGATACACACCTTGTTGCGCTTATCCGTGCGGACAATATCGTTATTGAGCACACCGATAAACCTTGCAAGAATAAGCACGGTGTTTGCGCCCGGAATGTCAACGCCGACAGACTTTATATTCAGTATGGGCTTGACTTCGGTTTCGTTATCTATTGAAAGTGCAAGCTCGCCTAGCTGCTTGCCGAAGCCCTTCATATACGCTTCACAGTCAATAGAATCTCTGTAAACCTTCTTGATTTCCTTTGCCGAAATCATACCGCCGACAGCACCGTTGAAAAATACTGCCTGCGCTTTGGGCACGCTTTCCTCAATTTCTTTAATAAGGTATGCCGGGAAATCTGCGCTGACAAGTGAGGTCGTACCAAGAAGCTCTGCGTGCGAAGCAAAGTTTATAATGTATATATCTCCCGAATTGTCAAAGGGTGAAAAACGGAATCTCGTCAGGTTTTTGTCGTAGGTTACGGGTGTTCTGACATCTGCCTGCATATCCTCAGCCTCGGTGTAGCCCATAAACAGCCTGCCGTCCCTGCGGTTTTCAAAGGCTTCAATAATTGCCTTTGCAGCCTGCTTTTTAAGGTTTGCGAGGAAGGCAGCATCCTTGCCGGTTTTGTATAGCTTTTCGCCCCAAAGACCTTGGGTGTCAATGCCTGCGTGAGTGTGGGTTGAAGCGATGTTGATTGATTTGATTTTGCCGATTTTGCCGCTTTCAAGCACGAGCTTTCTGATGTCGTTTATATCGTGCCTGCTTATTCCCACACAGTCAAGCGAGCAAAAAACAACGCCGCCGCTGCCCCTGTTATCGTCAAGGTAAACAGCCCTTGCGTAAAGGTCGTCAAGCACACCCTTTACAGGGTTATTGGAATCGTAGCCGGCTATGTAGTAGGTTTTTTCATTGTAATCGGTCGGAGTATAGGCAGACTTGCTGCAGCCGCAGGTCCATTTTTCACCTGCGTTGCTGCTGAATTTTTTGTCACCCGTTTTCATATATCTGTCCGCTTCCTCACGGGTGGTGAAAAAGCGCTTGGGCATAGTGGAAAGAATGGTGTTCGTAAGTGTACCTACTGCGTTTTTGAGCAGTTTATCTTTAAAATTCAAGGCAACAGCCTCCTTATTACTTGTGTTATATTTTAAATATACACTTTATTTAAAAATTTTCAAGTTTTTTGCTAAATTTTTGTTGAAATTTTAACCTTTTTATGATACCTTTATTAGCGTATACCGGATTGAGGGTGGTGAATTTTTAAAATGGTGTCCATCAGAAAGTATGATGAGAAGGACAGGGAGGACGTGCACTTTGTCAACCACAACAGCGACGGTCCCGAGGAAGTGCCGAACTACCTGACGGGCTTGTTCTATCTTAATACATTTTGTAACTATTATATAGAACATGAGCCTGAAAACTGCTTTGTCCTTGATGATGACGGAAGGGCTGTCGGCTACATACTCTGTGCCGAAAGCTTTGACCGCTTCAAGGAGATTTTCGACAGCGAGTATCTTCCACGTTCCGACAGCTACGGCGAGGACAGATACGAATGGGCTTCCACAGCCTACTTGCGTCAGGAAGAATTTAAGGAAGAATATCCTGCCCATTTTCATGTTGACATTCTGCCCGAATACCAGCGTATGGGTATGGGCGGCAAGATGGTAGATACTCTGTGTGCTCACCTGAAACAAAAAGGCGTCAAGGGCGTTTGCCTTACCTGCGGCCCGAGAAACGAAAAAGCAATGAAATTCTATGAAAAGCATAATTTCACCCTGCTGTCAATCGACCACGACGACGCCTGCTTCGGCAAAAAACTTGCCGATTAAAAATTTATCAGACAGGAGAATTGATTATGGCATCACCCGAATTGGTAGAACAGCTTTATCAGGCATTGCCCGATGAAACAAAAGAATTCCTCGCAACCGCAATAGAAAAGGTTGTTGAGGTTAAAAAGCGTGGCGGCAAGGTTGCAGCGGTTATCGGCAGCGGCCCCAACCTCCACGAGGGCGTAACAACCCTTATTGCTACACTTATTCACGCAGGTCTTATAGACGGCGTTACCACAAGCTCGGCAGTTATCTCCCACGAAATGGGCGGTACGCTTGACCGTGTTAAGCGTTTTGACGCAGACATTCTCGGCGACAAGTGCCCCGAGGATATCCGCTGCCGAGGCAATATCTATGAGCTTACACAGCTTGACGAGGCAGAGTGGGCAAGAATCCGCTCCGAAATGCCTCTTGACGAGGAGCTTGTCGAAATCTGTGAAAAGGCAGAGGGCAAGGTTATCATTAAGGCAGCAGGCAATATGGCTTACCCCGTAGGTTGGTTCAACGAAACCGTTTCCACAGAGGTTATGGTTGCCGCACAGACTCTGGGCGAGAGCTTTGAGTATGTAGCAGGTCTTGGTGCTGACCCGAGAACAATGATAGGTGCAGGCGCAATCAAGGGCGTTCCCGTTCTTGTAAGCGTTCCCCAGCTTATCGGCGGCGGTCAGGTCGGTCTTTGCATTTCAGACAGTATTCCCGTAAGCCAGCGCTGCAAGAGAATTGCAAAAATGCTCTCTGATGCAGACGTTATTATCGAATCTGCCGTTGCACTTACACAGGAAATTCACGACGGTCCCTTTGAAACCTACACAGGTCACGGTATCTGGGCTTCAATGAACGGTCTGCCCACCTACAGCCTCAAGGACAAGACGCTCATCCGCTTTGACCTTGATGAAAACCTTAAGCGTTCATGGGATCTCAACAAGCAGAGCGAGCTTATCCAGAAGGCTATCAACGAAGGTCTTCCCAAGACAAAGCTCACCAAGATTCCGTTCCGTATGGAAATGTCCGCATTCACACGCCTTGAAAACAGTATTCCCGTTATCGGCGATATAGGCGAACTGTGGCCGATATTTGTTGACCGCATCTGCAAGGAGCTCGGCGTTGAACTCGATTTCTCATCCGCTCCTCAGAATACCGAAGAGGGCAAGGCAATGCGTGAGCGCATTGTTGAAGAAATCAAGCCCTTCTCACTCAACAAGATGCGCAAGGCAATCAGCGAAAAATACAAGTTTTAATTGATATATAAGGAGATTAATATAATGGCTAAAGTATTAGGTGTTATTCCTGCCCGTTACGGTTCATCACGTCTTCCCGGCAAGCCCCTCAAGGATATCTGCGGCAAGCCGATGATTCAGCACGTTTACGAAAACGCAAGCAAGTCCGAGGTTCTTGATAAGGTTGTCGTTGCAACAGATGACCAGCGTGTTTATGACGCAGTTGTTGCCTTCGGCGGCGAAGCAGTTATGACAAGCGTTAACCACCCCACAGGCTCCGACCGTGTAGCGGAGGCTGCAAGCCACTATCCCGATTGTGATTATGTTATCAACATTCAGGGTGACGAACCCCTCGTTCCTCCCCAGATTATTGACGATATAGGTTCCGCACTTATCAACAGCCCCGATTGTGTTATGGCTACGGGCAGCGTTCCGATTGACGGCGAGGACTACATAAAGAACAACACCGTTGTCAAGGTTGTAACCGATGTCAACGGCAATGCTATCTATTTCTCCCGTTCACCCATTCCTTATCCCCGCAACGCTCAGCACGCAAAGTATTTTGAGCACGTAGGTATCTATGCCTATACCCACGATTTCCTCAACACATACACAAAGCTTGCTCCCACACCGCTTTCAGAGTCCGAATCTCTTGAGCAGCTTAAGGTGCTTGAGCACGGCTATAAAATCAAAATCGTTCCCGCACCTGCACAGTATGAGGCAGTAAGCGTTGATACGGAAGAGGACCTTCAGGCAGTTATCCGTATTTACAAGGAACGTCACGGTCTTTGCTGATTTAACTGCATTTCCCCGAATGAAATATGAACACCTTTCATTCGGGGCTTTTATTTTAAATCTAAAATGTAAGGGAGACTTTAATTTATGATTAAGGCTGAACTTTTATATCAGGAATACCTCGAAACAGAAGGCATTAACGAAGAAATCGGCGAGTGCCACGCATCTACGGTTGCTATCTGCAACGGTAAGCCCACAGCCGCTTGGTTTGGCGGTATCAAGGAGAAAAACCCCAACGTACGAATCTGGTTTGCAAAGCGTGACGGCGAATGGAGCACACCTGTTGCCATAACACCCGACGACGGCGAGGCGGACTGGAACCCCACCCTTTTTGCAGAGGACGGCGTACTTACTCTTATTTATAAGAGCGGTATTGATGAGAGAAACTGGTATTCAATGAAGAGCGTATCAACTGACGGCGGTGCAACCTGGTCAACACCTGTTGAGCTTGTTCCCGGCGATGTCGGCGGCAGAGGCCCCGTTAAAAACCAGATGATAAGACTTTCCAATGGTGCTCTTCTTGCACCCGGTTCAACAGAGGATATTGTAGACCGTTGGGAATCCTGGACAGACTACAGCGATGATAACGGCGCAACGTGGAAGCTGTCTGCACCTGTTGCCTTTGAGCTTCCGGACGGCACAATCTGCAACCGCAAGGAAGAGCTTCCCAAGGACGGCGAGGGTCTTATTCAGCCCGCAATTTGGGAAGACCCTGCACACGACGGCAGAGTTTATATGCTTGCACGTACAAACCTCAACTGGGTTTACCGCAGCGAGTCAACGGATTTCGGCAGAAGCTGGTCTGTTGCCCGTCCCACCGATATGCCCAATAACAACAGCGGTCTGGGCGCAGCCCTTACGGATTGCGGCGTACTCGGTCTGATTTGTAACCCCATTGGCGAAAACTGGGGCGACCGTACACCGCTCAATCTCTTCCTCTCTGAGGATAACGGTGCTACATATCCTGTAAGCATAGAGCTTGAAAACACTCCCGGCGTAGAGTTTTCATATCCTTCAATAGTTGCTGAAGGTAACCTTCTCCATATGGTTTACACCGTTGGCAGAAAGAAGATATGCTACGCTCTCGTTAAGGTAGAAAAAGACTGATTTAAAAACTGAATATTGAAAGGGTTTAATATATGGAAACTCAGAATGTATTAGCATTTCTTGCCATAAGTATGGTAACTATGTGCTTTGGCTGGGGTATGCGTGGCTCTGCAATCGGCGGCGAAAAAGGCGCAATGCTCCCCGGTGCATTTATGGGCATACTCTGTGTCTGGTACACAGGCTCGGATTTGCTTATGGAAAACGTTTTCCTTTTTGCCGCTGCCTGTGCGCTCGGCTATTTCTACGGCGGTATGGAGCCCTACGGCTCAACAATGTCCCTTGTCCTTCACCACGACCAGCCCCGTTATAATCCGTCTTTGGGTTATCTTGCACTGGCTTTCAAGGGCTCAATCTGGAGCGGTCTCGGCTCGGCATTTTTAGGCATCAGCTTCTCTGCAATGAGCGGCGTTGTTTACAAATGGTATGATTTCGTTATTTTCTTTGCACTTGTTCCGCTTGTACAGGAAATCGGCTACCGCATTTTCAACACACCCTACGACCCCGAACACGGCAGAATGCCCAAGGTCTGCTTCTCAAAGGACAGCCGTGAGGAGTGGGGACGCAATCTTGTTATAGTTGCCGGTCTTCTCGTTATGATGGCTGTACGCCGTGACTATTTCGGTATCCTTATGTGGATTGGCGGCGCACTCGCAGGCTCAGTCGGCTGGGTTGTTGCAATCTTCTTCTACGATAAGGAAATCAATCCCCTCAAGAACGGCAAGCGTCTGTTCGGCAAGTGGGATGAGTGGAATATTATAGACGGCTGGAAGATTATGGAATTCACTCAGGGCTGCTTCCACGGCCTTGGTATAGCAGGTGCCTTCGCTCTCGGCTGGCCTATAGCTGCCAAGAATCTTGAGCAGGCAGAGGCCGCAGGCAAGCTGTGGTATGAGCTTCCCGAAAAGGTTGATACCGCTCTTTCGTGGGTATTCTGCGCACTCATAATTCTCACAATCTTCCTCTTCATCATTCCTTACCGCAGAAACGGCAACAAAATCACCCGTGCCTTCGGTGAGGTTGATATGAACATTGTCGAGGTGCTTGAGCGCCCCTGCTATATGGTAGGTCCGCTTTGCCTCGTTATGCTCGGCTCAAACTTAATGGCAGAAATCATCTGCTGCTTTACAATGTACTACGTAATTGCTCAGCACGACGGTCTGGAAAGATACTGGGATTACAAGGGTATCAAGTTTATCCGTATATTCCTTATTCTTCTGGGTGCAGTACTGCTTGCAATTCAGGCAGTCAGAGGCTACACTCTTTGGGAAACATGGGTATTCTACTGCGTAGGCTATATTCTTTTCGACGCAGTAGCCTTCCTCCGCCCCAAGAGAATAAAGGAAAACAAGGAAAAATCAAAATCCTTCAAGGAGTTCCTTATTGCCTTCAACGGTGACCTTACCGTTCTGCCCTTTTTCTATATCCTTATGGCAGGTCTGCTTGTCTTTGGTTACGCAAACTTCCGCTAAATAAAAAAAGCCGGTACATAGCTTATGCACCGGCTTTATTTTAAATAATCAAAAAAGGAGGACTTTGCTTTGACTGAAAGTCCTGTTTTGTTTATAGTTTTCAGTATGCTGGCTATGTGCTTCGGCTGGGGTATACGTGGCTCGGCTATCGGCGGCGAAAAGGGCGCAATGCTGCCCGGTGCCTTTATGGGCATTTTGTGCGTGTGGTACACGGGCTCTGAGCTGCTTATGGAAAACATTTTTCTGTTTTCGGCTGCCTGTGCGCTTGGCTATTTTTATGGCGGTATGGAGCCGTATGCTTCCACAATGTTTCTTGTCCTTCACCACAACAGACCCCGTTACAATCCGCCTTTGGGTTACCTTGCCCTTAGCTTCAAGGGCAGTATCTGGGGCGGTCTCGGTGCGGCGTTTTTAGGTGTCAGCTTTTCCGCAATGAGCGGTGTTGTTTACAAGTGGTATGATTTTGTTATCTTCTTTGCCCTTGTTCCGTTCCTGCAGGAAATCGGCTACCGCATTTTCAACACACCCTATGACCCCGAAAACGGCAGAATGCCAAAAATCGGCTTCTCCGAGGACAGCCGTGAGGAGTGGGGACGCAATATTGTAATCGTTGCCGCATTGCTTGTTATGGCAGCGGTAAGAGGCGACATTTTCACGATAATTATGTGGGCTGGCGGTGCTCTTTTCGGCGCAATCGGCTGGGATATCGGCATAACCCTTTACGATAAGCAGTGCCATACACGCAAAAACGGCAAACGCCTTTTCGGCAGACTCGATGAAATCGGCGTAATAGACGGCTGGAAGATGATGGAGCTTGTGCAGGGACTTGCGCAGGGCTTTGGCATCTCCGTTGCCTTTGTTGTCGCCTGGCCTCTTGCAAAGGAAAACCTTTCTGCTGCTGAAAGTGCAGGTGCTTTGTGGCATCCGATACCGCAAACTGTCGATACCGTGCTTTCGTGGGTGTTCTGTACTCTGATTATCCTAACAATCTTCCTCTTTATAATTCCTTACCGCAGAAACGGCAATAAGATAACAACGGCCTTCGGCGAGGTCGATATGAACATTGTTGAAGTTTTGGAACGCCCGTGCTATATGGTAGGCCCGCTTTGCCTGATAATGCTTGGCTCAACCACAATGGCAGGTATTATCTGCTGCTTTACAATGTACTACGTAATTGCCCAGCACGACGGGCTGGAAAGATACTGGGATTACAAGGGTATCAAGTATATCCGTATTTTACTAATTCTGCTTGGTGCCGTGCTTCTTGCAATTCAGGCTGTGCGCGGTTATACTCTTTGGGAAACCTGGATATTCTACTGTGTCGGCTATCTCATTTTCGAGTTTTTCTTTATGTTCCGTCCGAAGCTGGTAAGCGAAAACCGCAGGAAGACAAAGACCTTCAGGGATTTTGTCGTTTCCTTCGGCTGTTCTGCAAGCGTTTATCCGTCATATCTGCTGATGATGACTGCATTGCTTGCTTTTGGCGGAATTTATTTCAGATAAGGAGAGAGTTCTTTGAATATATTGGTTATCGACGGTCAGGGCGGTCAGCTTGGTGCACAGCTCATAAAAGCAGTGCTTGCTCGCTTTGATGATGTTAATCTGACCGCCGTGGGCACAAATGCGGTTGCAACCGCAACAATGCTCAAGGCAGGCGCAAAAAACGCCGCTACGGGCGAAAACCCCGTGGTGGTTGCGTGCCGTAAGGCGGATATAATTATAGGACCAATCGGTATAGTCATTGCTGATTCGCTATATGGCGAGGTTACGGACAAAATGGCTGTTGCCGTAGGGCAGGCGGATGCGGTGAGAATACTTATTCCAATGAACAGGTGCGACAATATTGTGGCAGGGGTTTCAAGCCTTAATATGGGTGCGCTTGTTGAGGATGCAGTTTCAAGGCTTGCCGATATAATTAACGGTTGACAAGAGGATACTTTTCTTTCAAAACCATATTAATTACAGTTGACAAAAGTATGTAAATAAAGTACAATACTTTTGTTGTTCAGAAGAACAGCATACGGGCAGAAGCCTAGCAGATTTTAAAGCATTTTATTGTTTTAACGATACTATGAAGGTGTCATTATCTCCGCAGGGGGTAATGACACTTTTTGTATTACGGAGGATATTCATGAAGAGAAATAACAGCTTGCTGCGGCTTGTATTTTCCGCACTCTTTCTTGCGCTTGCCTTTGTTATGCCGTTTTTAACGGGTCAGATTCCCGAAATCGGCTCAATGCTCTGCCCGATGCATATTCCCGTGCTGCTTTGCGGCTTTATCTGCGGCTGGCCGTGGGGACTTGCAGTCGGCTTTGTTGCGCCGATGCTGCGCTCGTTTACGCTTGGTATGCCGCCTTTGTTCCCTACGGCGCTGTGTATGGTGTTTGAGCTTGCCGCCTACGGTGCGGTTTCGGGCTTAATGCACAGAAAACTCCCACCTAAAAAGCCGTATATCTATTGCTCGCTTCTTGTTGCAATGATAGTCGGCAGACTTGTGTGGGGTGCGGCAATGTTCGTTTGTATGGGTATAAACGGCGGTGCATTTACCTTTGCCGCCTTTATTGCAGGCGCAATTACAAACGCTGTTCCCGGAATTATAGCACAGATTGTCGTTATACCCGTTCTTGTTATGGTACTTGAAAGCCCTAAAATTAAAAAAATTATCGATTAATCGGAGCAAACTATGGACACCCGAAACAGAATTTCTGCGCATTACCGTGCGTATGAACAGATGAATCTGCGTGATATATTTAAATTCCTGCACCAGAGCACCTTTGGCTGTGAGCATATGGTTGCTTCGCTTGAAGCGGCAACTAAATACATACAAAAAGAAGCAGAAAATATTTCAAATACAAAACCGTTGGTTGAACAGCTTGACGGTGAATTTAGCCGTTTTCACTTGTCGGTATTAAACGGCGGTTTAAGCCACGAAATTCTTGGTAAGCTGTTTTTCCTTTCGGCAAAAAAGCCGAAGGCATCGGTTGAGACCCTGGAAGAAAAGCTGAAAACAGTAAAAGAAATGATAATTGAGGGCACTTTACCGTTTGATGAAAAAGAGTTTGACGAGGCGGTAACTCAGTGGAAGCTGAACGGTTATGAAGCCCTGCACCATTCGGACACCTTCCGTAATGCATATAAGCCTGCCTACCGTGTTGTTTCAAATTGTTTTGTTCCGTTTCTGCCGCTTTTTACGGCAATTGATAAAGCACTCGGAAATGGCAGGGTAATCCTTGCAATTGAGGGCGGCAGCGCAAGCGGCAAAACCACCCTTGCCAAAATGCTCGAAGAAATATACGGCTGTACTGTTTTCCACACGGACGATTTCTTTCTTCAGTCTCATCAGCGTACCTCCGAGCGGTACAAAGAAACGGGCGGCAATCTTGACCGAGAGCGTTTTTATGATGAGGTTATTGTTCCTCTCAAAGAAAATAAGCCCGTCAATTACCGTCGTTTTGACTGCAAAACAATGCAGCTTTTGCCCGCAGTTGAAATTTTGCCGCAAAAGCTCACCGTAATCGAGGGCGCATACTCTCTGCACCCGTATTTCGGTGATTACTGCGATTTGTCAGTTTTTCTGAAAATCAGTAAAGAATTGCAAAAAGAGCGTGTCTTAAAGCGAAACCCCGAAAAGGCTGACCGCTTTTTCAATGAGTGGATACCTCTTGAGCAGAAATACTTTTCCGAAATGCAGATAAAACGGCGTTGCACAATGTGTGTAACGGTTGAATAAAAAATATAAAAACGGCTTGCTTTGCAGGCTGTTTTTTATAGCTATAATAGAAAATTCTCCTGATAAGAGAATTGCTTTCTAAATATGAGTTATTGTTTATTGAAGTGAAAACTGTTATTATTCGGTTGTAGCTACAATTAATTTATTGAAGGGTGATGCAAAAATGACAGTTTATTTCGGAGAAAATCTCAAAAAATTACGCAAATCAAAAAAGCTCACTCAGGAGTCACTTGCCGAGTTTCTGGGTATGTCTTTTCAGGCGGTAAGCAAGTGGGAGAGGGGAGAAACCTACCCCGATATAACTATGCTTCCCGTTATCGCAGCCTTTTTCGGCGTTACGGTTGACAGCCTTCTCGGTACAGATTTAATTGCACAGGAAGCAAAAATCAAGGAGCATTGCGACAGCTATTCCCGCCTGTGGAACGAAGGGAAAATCGGTGAAGCAAGGGATATGTTAAAGGAAGCTATAGTAGAATTTCCCGGCAATTACGACCTTATGGCAAAGTATTTCAATGCCCTCATTCACGCTGAATACAATGACGAATATATCCTTTCCGTCAAGCCCGAGGTCAACAGGGTTTACGACATTATTCAGAACTATTGCACCGTAGACAGCATACGAATCTGGACTAAAAAGCTTATGTGCCGCTACCTGCGTGATCTGAGCCTGATTGAAGGCAGCGGAGTTGATATTGCCGAAGCTGAAAAAATTCTTTCGGAAATGCCACTTATGCAGAACACGAGGGATTACGAGGCTATGTATATGTACCCTCACGATGATGAAAAGCGTGCCAAGGCTTGCGCCAACGGAATAACGGAAATGCTCCGCCTTTTCGGTGAAATAATGAACAGAAGGTATAAAAGCTTCCTTGATGCCGATGAGGAAATAGCCGCGGCTTACATCAACCTCGTTGAAAAGGTTATGCCCGACGGCGATTACGGCAAAAGCTGGTATCTGCTTGTTATTCACTCGCAGCGAACAGGTGTTAAAAAATACCTTCAAGGTGATGAAAAATCAGCCCTCGAGTATTTTGAAAAGGCGGTCAGACTCGCAAAACGCTATGACGAAATGCCCGATGTCACCGTGCACACCTCAAAAGCGGTTGAAGGCGTTGCCTTTGACAAAACTAAAGCGTACCACTTCTGGGAAGGCTCATTCGCCGAGGATGTCAAGGACGGATTGCGTAACAGACCCCAGTTGTCCGAAAACTTTAAAAACAGCGAAGCGTTCAAGAGAATATTGGCAATCTGATTTGCAAGAAGAAAAAATCCAAGCCGAAAGACTTGGATTTTTGTCTATATGTATGTTCCAAAGCACTTATTTCTTGTAACTCAATGTGCATAAAAACATTTATTTATGCCAAAATTTCAATGAAATTAGTTAACAGCATTAAAGCGGCAAGACATAACGGTAGTATTATAACAGATAGGGATAATCTTTTGTTTTGACTGCTTTCTTTTAATTTTTTACGGACAAAAACCATAAAAGATATTGTTATAATATAAAGAACGGGAACTATCCATATGCCGAATAACATCATAAAACTCAATAATTCACAAAAAGCTTCGCCTAAAGGCAGATAACTAATCCAAGCAAATAACGGTATCTCAAAAAGAACTACTAAATATACCGCTAACATAACAGACGCCCAAATTAAAGTAATATACATAAAAATATTCTTCAATTTAACTATTGTACCGGTCTTCATAGAAAAACACCCCTTTGCTATATTCTTATTTGTCAAAATGATTATACCACAACACCGTCTAAGATTTCAACTAATTAATTGATGTTTTAATACAATGTTAAAATCCGCATATCTATTGAATAAGTGATTGAGAAATGAAAAGAAAAAAGCTCACCAGAAAAACAGATGAGCTTTTGGCACCCGCAACAGGAATCGAACCTGTAACTAACCCTTAGGAGATCTTCCAGAAGCAGTTTTTGGGTTCCCTTCCAAGGTGCCCTAATCCCTTATATATCAACGATTTCACGCATTATCGAGTTAATCTGTTCCCTTAAAATATCGGCTGATTTTTGCTGTTTTTTCACGTTCCTGTTAGCAGGCTGTTAGCAAAAAGGCTGTTTTTTGGGTAATGACATCGAGTTAATCTGTTCCTATCGCTTCCAAAAAGAGTTTTTATTGAGTTTTATACAGCAATCTAATTGTAAACATATTTTAATTCAAAAGTCAATCGATAACAAAAAACGTCCCAATTTACTTTTGGACTGACGGGTTACATCTTTGGCAGTTTCACTAAGTATTGATGCAGGCCGAAAAATATGATAAAGTAAACTGAACGATAAATAAGAATTTGATGGAGAAATCTTTATGAAATCATTTGAAAATATTATCCCGAGAGATTTTCAAGGTGGAGTGCTTGTTCTTAAAGATGGTCAAGTTGTTTTTGAATATTGCCAAGGTAATGCTGACTATAGCACAAACACTCCCTTCACATCACATACTACAATTACATTAGCTTCACTGTCTAAGCAATTTATTGCAACAGCCATTTTCCTCCAGATAGAACAGGGGAAACTTTCTTTGGATGATACAATCGACCAGTACTTTCCTCAATATCCCCAGAGAAAGAACATTACGATTCGCCATCTGCTACATCATTCAAGTGGTATTCCCGATTATATCAGTGATAGAATTATCCCTGACGCAATCCAAAAATATGAATCAGAGCACGGAATCGCACCAACTGATGTTATCGAGTTTAATAAGTGCATTGTTTCAGAATGTCGTCCTGTTAGTCTTTCAGAATGTTTTGACCTAATTGGTGAATTACCTTTGTATTTTGAGCCAGGCTCAGAGGGCAGATACAGTAATACCAATTATTTTCTACTTGGTCACATTCTTGAGAAAGCATCCAGCAAGTCTTTTGCGGATGTAATGAGTGATGTATTTATGCTCTTTGGGTTGAAACATACACACGTGAATGGGCGTGGTGCAGATGCTTGTGGATATGTCAAACATGATGATATAAATTTTTCCTGTGGCAGACCTGCCATGGATAGCGGTGACAGCAGCGTTGTTTCTTCGCTAACAGATTTAGGACTTTGGTGCAACGCTATACTAAATGCCGATATATTGTCTGCTGACAGTTGGAAGGAATGTCTGAATTTTAACCCGAAGCCTTATGGATGTGGTTTGTGGCAGTTCGATAATGGTTGGTTTGGACATGATGGAGGATTGCCAGGATTGAGACATTGGCAAAGGTTGAATTCTAAGGATAAAGTGGCAATCATTATCCTCTCTAATGTTGTTATAGAGGAACCACCCTTTCTTGCCCAAATGATGGAATACTTTATTCGCTAAATTCCAATAGGTCGAACACATGAAACTCTCAGTTTGATGGAGCGTCAAATTACAATTTAAGGAGCAGACCGATATGTTTACATATGTAGAAGATAGAGCTTAATTGGAGGGGAAATGAAGATATATGTTGACGCGGATGCATGCCCGGTTGTCCGTATAGTAGAAAAAATCGCATCGAATTATAAGGTGCCCTGCGTACTCCTTTGTGATACCAATCATATCCTCCACTCCGATTACAGCGAAGTGATTAGCGTTGGTGCCGGTGCTGATGCGGTCGATTTCAAGTTGATATCTCTGCTAAGGAAAGGAGATATCTGTGTTTCACAGGATTATGGTGTTGCTGCCATGGCTCTTGGAAAAGGCTGTTACGCGATCCATCAGAGTGGGAAATGGTATACAAATGACAACATAGATCAGCTGCTGATGGAACGTCATATTGCAAAAAAGGTGAGAAGAAGCAGTAAGAAACATCATTTGAAGGGTCCGGCAAAAAGAACAGAGGCGGATGATATGCGATTTGCAGAGTCATTTGAAAAAATGGTGCAAAAAGCATTGGAGAATGAATAATAAAGAGAACGATAGAAGAAGCATTTACATACAGAACATGAAAAGTTATGATTATTAGTAGTATAAAATGCAAGGAGGACGAAAGATGGAACGAATTTGTAGTTTTTTAAAAGAAGCAGGGGTTTATTATCTTGCAACAGTAGAGGGTGACCAGCCTCGTGTACGTCCATTTGGAACAGCACACATTTTTGAAAGAAAGCTTTACATCCAGACAGGGAAAGTGAAGCCTGTTTCCAAACAGCTGGCAGTGAATCCAAAAGCAGAAATTTGTGCCTTTAAAAATGGTGAATGGCTCAGAATCGCAGGAGAATTGGTGGAAGATGACCGTGTGGAAGCAAAGAAGTCTATGCTTGATGTATATGAAAATCTTCGCTCTATGTATGATGAGAACGATGACAATACACAGGTGTTATATTTCAAGAGT
>JAZUQA010000018.1:0-59637 GCA_045605425.1 Acutalibacteraceae bacterium | reverse complement strand
TCCGGGCTTCCTTAAAAGAGAAACTTTTGCAAAGGGAAGGGTCGAGATTGTAGAGCTTAAAATAGAAGAAAAAAGCCTTCTGGACGGTGTTGAACTCTGCAGGCTTTCCCATGCACTGGGCGGACACAAAATACTGGTATGTGTTCTTGTGCGTGACGGTAAGGCGTATATCCCTTCAAGCGATACGGTTTTCCGTGCAGGTGACCATATTTATGTTACTGCACCGGTAAGCACTCTTACAACCTTACTTAAAAAACTTGGCGTAACTCAAAAGAAAATCAAATATGCTATGCTTGTCGGCGGCGGCAGGGTAGGCTATTATTTGGCAAGATTTCTTATTGACGCAGGCGTTCATGTTAAAATAATCGAAAATGACCCTAAAAGATGCGAACACCTTGCACAGATTATACCCGAAGCGTCAATTATTCTTGCTGACGGTTCATCACAGGATGTTCTCGAAAGCGAAGGTCTTTCTGATATGGATGCTTTTGTTACACTTACAGGGCTTGATGAACAAAACGTTATTTCATCAATGTATGCTTCGACACAGGGTGTACCCAATGTTGTTACAAAAGTAAACCGTATGGAAATTTCGGGAATGCTTGAAGATTTGCCCGTAGGCGGTATAGTAAGCCCTAAAGAGCTTTGCAGCGCTAATGTTGTTCAGTATGTCAGGGCTATGGATAACCAGGAGGGTGCTGCCGTAACACTCCACAGAATAGCAAACGGCAGGGCAGAAGCGCTTGAATTTGTTGTTGCATCCAATTCAAGGTGTGTTGGCTTACCGCTCAAAAAAATACATTTGAGAAGCAATATTCTCATTGCCTGTATCACTCACCACGGTAAGACGGTTGTACCTGACGGTAACTCTTCTTTTGAAGTAGGCGATACCGTTATCGTTGTAACAAACCGTGAAGCGCCCATTATGCAGTTTAATGACATTTTTGTCTGAGGTTAATTTAAAATGAATGTTAAATTTGTTTTCAGAATAACAGCACTGTGTGTTTTTGTTACCTCTGCATTTATGCTTGCACCGGCAATTATTGCGATTATTGATTCACAGATTAAGAACGCAATCATTTATTTCGGTCTTGCTGCTGTTATGATGATTTTCAGCGGTTTGGTTTTCCTTCTTACCCGTAATTACAAACCGGCTTTCTACGCACAGGAGGGCTTTGCCGCAACTACACTTTCCTGGCTTATAATGTCATTTCTCGGTGCTGTACCGTTTAAACTCACAGGCGAAATTCCGCATTATATTGATGCTCTTTTCGAAACGATCTCCGGTTTTACCACAACCGGTGCATCAATCCTTACCGATGTTGAAGCTCTTTCCCGCTGTAATCTTTACTGGCGCAGCTTCAGTCATTGGCTTGGTGGTATGGGCGTTCTCGTCTTTTTGTTAGCAATTGTTCCCACGGCAAAAAAAGAGGGAGGTTCGGGCATATTCCTTATGCGTGCGGAAAGCCCGGGTCCGTCAGTAGGTAAATTTACCCCCCATATACGTCAGACTGCAATAATTCTGTATGTTATATACATCCTACTAACTGCTGCGTGCGTTATACTTCTTCTGGTTGGCGGAATGCCAGTTTTTGACAGTCTGTGTATCGCATTTGGCACGGCAGGCACAGGCGGATTTGCTGTTTTGAATTCAAGCATGGCAAGCTACAGCGTATTCTGCAGAGGTGTTGTAACAGTCTTTATGTTCCTTTTCGGCGTAAATTTCAATATATATTTCCTTATTCTTCTTCGTCAGTTTAAATCTGTATTTAAAAACGGCGAGTTGAGAACATATATTTTAATTGTACTGTCTTCAATTGCTTTGATAACACTTAATATCCGAAGTATGTTCGGCAATATCGGTGACGCTTTACATCACGCAGCATTCCAGGTCAGCAGTATTATGACAACAACAGGCTTTGCTTCCGTGGATTTTGAGCAATGGCCTGCTTTTTCAAAGTCTATTCTGTTTATATTGATGTTCATAGGTGCTTGTGCCGGTAGTACAGGCGGCGGTCTTAAGGTTTCACGAGTTATTCTTTTGTTCAAAAGTGTGTGGAAGACAATCATTAAGACTCTCCACCCAAGAAAAGTTCATATTGTTCGCATGGATTCAAAAACTGTAGAAGCCTCGGTTACGCACGGTGTCAATTCATATCTTGCAATTTATTGCGTTATAATTCTGACAAGCTTTTTGATAGTTTCGCTCGATAATTACACAATCGGTACTAATCTTTCCGCTGTTGTTGCGTGTTTTAACAATATTGGTCCCGGCTTTGAGCTTGTCGGTGCAACTGCAAATTATGCGCATTTCAGTGACTTGTCAAAAATTGTTCTGTCCTGTGATATGCTGCTTGGCAGACTAGAAATATTCCCCTTGCTCGTGCTCTTCAGCCCGGACCTGTGGAGTAGAAAGAGATAATAATCAGATTGGAAGTAATATATTATGCCGATAAGAGTTTTACAGATTGTGACAACGATGAACAGAGGCGGTCTGGAAACTATGTTGATGAACTATTACCGACATATTGACCGTACTAAAGTACAATTTGATTTCCTTGTGCATAGACAGGATGAAGGAGATTATGAGAAAGAAATCATCTCCTTAGGCGGCAAAATATACAGAGTACCTGCACTTAATCCGTTTTCTCCCGGGTATTATAAGTCGTTAAATTTATTTTTTGATGAACATAATGAATATAATATCGCTCATTGCCATCTTGATTGTATGAGCGCTATTCCTCTTTCAGTTGCAAAAAAACATGGTGTAGCCAACCGATTTGCACATGCACATAATAAGAGTCAGGATAAAGATTTTAAATATCCTATCAAATTGTTATGTAAGAGATTAATACCTTTCTTTGCAAATGATTTATTTGCCTGTGGTAAAGAAGCCGGTGAATGGATGTTCAACGGCAGAGTATTTACTGTAATAAACAATGCTATTGATGCCTCAAGATTTATATTTATTGAATCAATGAGACATATAAAACGAGAAGAATTGAATCTGAATGAATCATTTACGGTTTGTCATGTTGGTCGGTTTAATCCACAAAAGAATCACAGTTTTATAATTGATGTATTTAATCAATTATTGAAAATTGAACCTCAAGCCAAATTGTTGCTTGTCGGTAACGGTGACGGATTATCAGCAATCAAAGACAAAGTCTATAGTTTTAATATTGAAAAGTCAGTACAGTTTCTTGGTGTAAGGTCTGATATATCTGAATTGCTAATGGCGGCAGATGCATTCATTTTTCCATCACTATATGAAGGTTTGGGAATCGTTGGTATTGAAGCTCAGGCATCGGGTTTGCCTTGTTTTTTTTCTGATAGAGTTCCTAAAGAATGCAAGGTAACTGATGATGTGGTTTTTATTTCTCTTGAAAAGTCTCCGTCGTACTGGGCTGAACAAATTTATAAATGCAGACAACACCGGCGATCGAATAATTACGAACATATCAAGAACGCAGGATATGATATTTACAATAAAGCTAAATGGTTGGAAGATTTTTATTTAAACAGAGGAGGGGTTATTGTTGAATAATCTGCCGGTTTTAACTGTTTTTACCCCTGCTTATAACCGAGCACATACTCTTGGCAGAACCTATGAATCTTTAAAGAATCAGTCCTGTAAAGATTTTATTTGGCTAATTGTTGATGACGGCTCATCCGACAACACGGCAGAACTTGTAAAACAATGGCGAAATGATGACGCTGGATTTGATATACAGTACATCTATAAAGAAAACGGTGGTATGCATACCGCACATAATACCGCCTATGAGAATATTAAAACAGAATTGAATGTTTGTATCGATTCGGATGACTGTATGCCGTTTGATGCTGTTGAATCTATTCTTAAAAAATGGGATGAGATCAAAGATAAAAGTTACGCCGGTATCATTGGTCTTGATGATAATATGAATACAGGTGAAATAATCGGCACGGGGTTCCCATCAGGTTTAGCCGAGACAACGCTTTGCGAGTTTTATTCATCGGGCGGAAAAGGTGACAAAAAACTTGTTTACCGTACCGATGTTGTCAACAACTATCCGCCGTATCCTGTTTTTGCCGGAGAAAAATATGTCGCTTTAGCATATAAATATCGCTTGATTGATCAGCAATATAAATTGGCTGTCCTTGATAAAGTTCTCTGTAATGTTGAGTATCAGGACAACGGGTCAAGTGCTACAATGTTCAAGCAATATCTTAAATATCCCAAGGGGTTTGCCTTTTGGCGTAAAACCTGTATGCAATATCCCGAATCGAAAAAAAGACTTATTGTTGATAATATTCATTATGTTTCCAGCTGCATCATTGCTAAAGATAAGGGAATGGTTAAAAATTCACCTAATAAACTATTAACCGTTTTTTGTGTTCCTTTTGGTATTTTGCTAACTTATTACATTAAATATAAAGCTAAAAATTAATTCTTCGGTCTTTAGAAAGAGGTGTTTAGTTGAAGTTTTCGGTAATTGTTCCGGTTTATAATGTTGAAAAGTTTTTGGCTAAATGCCTTGATTCTATTCTTTATCAGGATTTTGATGATTATGAGATAATTGCGGTTAACGACGGTTCTACAGACTCTTCTCCCGAAATACTTGATGAATATTCAAAAAAAACAGATAAGCTCAAGGTGATTAACCAGAAGAACAAAGGATTGGGCGGTGCTCGCAACACTGCTATTGAAAATGCCTGTGGCGATTACCTTGTATTTGTTGACAGTGATGATTTTATTCCGACTGATATGTTATCTACACTAACTGTTTATTTTGATAAATATAATCTGGATATTATTTCGTTTGATTTAACCGCTGTTTATAATTATGAATCTGTTGATACCGAGGTTGCTGATTCTGAAGATGAATTTGTATTTTTGGGTAGTAAAGAATTTTTAATTTCTGAGCCAACAGCTTGTGCAAAAGCATATCGTCGAAGTTTATATACTGATAACAATATAAGATTTCCCGAGCGCTTATGGTATGAGGATCTTGCAACTGTTTACCGCCTTGTGCCTTTTGCCAATAAAATTGGCTATCTTAATAAGCCGCTTTATTATTATGTTCAACAGCCTGGCAGCATTACTCACAGTGCTAATACAACCCGCATGATGGAAATAATAACAGCTTTTGATACATTAGAGTCATATTTTAAAGAAATTGGCTGTTTTGAGGAGTATTATGCAGAGTTGGAATGGCTTTGCGTTAAGCATGTGTTGTATTATTCTGCACACAGATTTCTGACCAAGGGTTATTATTACAAGCAAATGAATGCTTTGTATAATTATGTTTGTTTACATTATCCTAAATTTAAGATTAATAAATATGTTAAAGAATATATGCCTTCTATATACTGTATGAATCTGATAGTTAATAAACACTTTTTCAGGTTTTATGTCAAGGAGTGCCTAAGGGTTAAATCTGCAAAGGTTTTCAGAAAAGTTTTCCCGAAAAAATAGAGTTAGTGAGTATTCTGTATGAATATTTTTCAAAGAATCAAATCATTATTGAATAAGATTCCGGGAATAAAAAATATTTATTCCCGCCTGGCTTGGTATAAAGGCAGGCTGTTTTGTATTAATAATCTTTATAAAGAGATAATGAATTACAAGAAAACTCAGTCAGCTCCGCTATTCTTGATTTTTACTCCCGAACACCATAATCTTGGCGATCATGCAATTGCTTATGCGGAAAAAAAGCTGCTCGATGAGTTGGAGCTTCCGTTTTTCGAGGTTACAAACAGGCAGCTTGAGATGTTGGACTATTATGGGCTGATGTCTGTATTTAACGGTGCAATGATATTGGTAACGGGTGGAGGTAATCTTGGGTCATTATGGACTTGGATTGAAAATATAAACAGAGAAATAATAAAGAATAACCCGGATTCATTGATTGTTGTTTTACCTAACACAATATATTACGGAAATACAGAAGAAGATTTACGTTATCTTGAGCAGTCAAAACAAATATATAATTCTCATAAAAACTTATATATTTATGCCCGTGAAAAAGCTTCGTATGATTTTATGAATGGGATTTATAATGACGTAAAATTAATTCCCGATATGGTTTTGAGCCTTAAATATTCAAGTAACGCTTCCAGAAACGGTTGTATTCTTTGTTTTAGAGATGATGATGAAGCTGTATTAACGGATGAAATCAAGGATATAATAAAAAACATTGTTGATGTATTATTTGAGAATAATGTCAAATATTCCGATACCGTTCTTGATTATTCGGTTTCTGTTGTTGAACGAAGAAATGAGCTGATTAAAAATCTATGCGCTTTTTCTTCTTCGCAGCTTGTTGTTACTGACCGCTTGCACGGAATGATTTTTGCAGCTATTACCGGAACTGATTGTATTGTTCTTGACAGTAAAAGTCCTAAACTGCGTGGCTGTTATGAATGGATAAAACAGCTTGATTATATTCGGTTTTGTGATGATGTTTCAGAGCTGGAAAATGTTTACTGCTCAATGAAAAAAGGTGAGAATAAATACGATAATTCTGAATTAATAAAATATTTTGATGAGCTCAAAGCCGATATTTTAAATCATTATAAAAGTTTTTATAAATTATGAAACAAGCCCTCCTCTGTGTGTGCACTGCATAACAGGGGAGGGCTCTTGTGTGTTATTTACATTTATTTGTTGTTAAAAAACACCTTGATTTTTTCAAATGTTTCTTCGCTTATTACGTGTTCCATTTTGCAGGCATCGGCAGAGGCTGTTTCTTCGCTTACTCCGATTACACAAAGCATTTTTGTAAGAATTGTGTGTCGCTCATAAATATTTGCTGCTACATCAAGGCCTGCTTTTTCAAGTGTTATGTGTCCGTCGTCATCAATGTTGATATATCCGTTATCTTTAAGAAGATTGACGGCCCTGCTTACACTGGGCTTGGAATAGCCCGTGTAGTTGGCAATATCAATTGAGCGAACAAAATTCATTTTCTGTGAAAGAATATATATGGTTTCGAGGTACATTTCACCCGATTCAAGTAATTGCATAGTTTTTCTCCCTATAAATTATAGTTTTTTAAGAACTTCAAAGGCTTCTCTGGCTTCTTCAAAAAAGTTTTCGCATCTGCCTTCCAACGATATAAGCTTTGGTGTATATTCTGCCTTTGAGAGAGTTTCAAGAAATGCTTTGTAATCTGTGGTATCGCTGAACTTAGGTAATTTTCTTTCGTTTCGTGCGTTTGCAATATGAATATGCTGAATATAACCTTTATAATTTAGTATACTTTCCAAGGGCTCATTTTCCTTATCAAAGTGGTACATATCAATAAGAAGCTTAACGTCGGGCACATTAGCTGCTTTGCAGATTTCAAAGGCACGTCTTGCAGTAGTGATAACGTTGCATTCTTTTCTGTTAAGCGGCTCAATTGCGCAGATTATGCCGTGCTTTCTCATATACGGTGCAATATGCTCTGCACAGAGTTTTACAAGCTGTTCTGTTGCCGCCTCATAACTGAATTCTTCAGGACAGCGCCGTGAACCGCTGCTGCCGAAAACTACTGTCTGTCCGCCGATTTTTGAAAATTTCTCACTGGCTCTGTCCAAGTATTCATCTATTGCTGCATAATCAACCTCGTAGCCAACAACTTTTAGCTCACCGGGGAACATTCCGTTAGCTGTGAGGCAGGGAAGATTTTCAGCTTTTGAAAAAGATAAAAAATCATTTATAGCTTCGTCATCGGCTTTTGACAGATCGCAAAAATTAGCTTCTATAAATTCTGCTCCTGCTTTTTTGGCAAGGAGCATTTTTTCTTTGTCACGGAAGGATGTGCATATACCAAATCTGAAATCAGACATAATATTACCTCGATTTATTATGGTTAATAATATAATACCTTAATTTCTGAAAACTTTCAACCGCTTTTGCTATTTTGAAATAGAAAATAATCTGTATAATTTGTGTAAAATACCAAATATTGATTTAGGGTATTGACGAACACAAAATATGCGATATAATGTATTGGCGTGTTAAAAAGGTACAATATCTTGTTGAGAGGTGTGTCAGTTTGGTTATATACGGTTTGCAGAAGTTATCGCTGCTTGACTATCCGGGAAAAACCGCTTGTACCGTTTTTACGGGTGGCTGCAATTTCCGCTGTCCGTACTGTCATAATGCCTCTTTGGTTGTTGGTCTTGATGAAATTGAACCGGTTGATTATGACGAATTTTTTGCTTTTCTTAATAAACGCAGGAATATTCTTGACGGTGTGTGCATTACGGGCGGGGAACCGCTCTTGCAGCCGGATATTGAAGAGTTCATTAGAGAGATTAAAAAATTAGGATATTGCGTTAAACTTGACACCAACGGAACATTTCCTGATAAGCTCAAAAGGCTTGTTGATGAAAACCTCGTTGATTATGTTGCAATGGATATAAAGAACTCACCTGAAAAATACAGTCTTACCGCAGGGGTATCGGAGCTTGATTTTTCAAAAATAAGCAACAGTGTTGAGTTTCTGTTAAGCAATTCTGTTGATTATGAATTCAGAACAACTGTTGTGAAGGAGCTTCACTCAAAAGAGGATTTTGTTTCGATAGGCGAGTGGATTAAAGGCGCAAAGCGTTATTTTATTCAGTCCTTTATTGATTCCGGTGATATTCTCGCAGGCTCTTTTTCCGCCTACAATAAAAGCGAACTTGAAGAAATAGAAGGCTTGATGCAAAACTTTGTGAAGGAAACTCAAGTTCGTGGAGTCTGACACAATATATCGTGTTTGCGGTTTTTATATCGCTAAAAATATATCAATATATTGTATGTTTTCTATTGACAACACCACAATATAGTGATACAATTATTTCTGCACCATAAAAAAGGGTATTGCTATGCCCGTATGAAAATAAATTTTTAAGAAACGGAGAACGACCAATGTATCAGGTTATTAAGCGTGACGGCCAGATTGCTGATTTTGATATTGCAAAAATCAGTGCTGCCATTACCAAGGCTTTTGAAGCCAACAACAAGCAGTACAACCCCAATATCATCGATTTATTAGCTCTCCGCGTAACGGCTGATTTTGAAGCCAAGATTAAGGAAGGCAAGGTCAGCGTTGAAGACATTCAGGACAGCGTAGAGTCTATCCTCATCCAGGCCGGTTACGGCGATGTTGCAAAGTCCTATATCCTTTACAGAAGACAGCGTGAGAAAATCCGTAATATGAAGTCGACAATTCTCGACTACAAGGAGCTTGTCAACAGCTACGTTAATGTTACCGACTGGCGTGTTAAGGAAAACTCCACCGTTACTTATTCTGTCGGCGGACTTATTCTGAGCAACTCCGGTGCTATTACAGCTAACTATTGGCTCAGCGAAATTTATGACGATGAAATTGCTAACGCACACAGAAATGCTGATATTCATCTTCACGACCTTTCCATGCACACCGGTTACTGTGCAGGCTGGTCACTCAAGCAGCTTATTCAGGAGGGTCTCGGCGGTATTCCCGGCAAGATCACTTCGTCACCGGCAAGCCACCTTGCTACTCTTTGCAACCAGATGGTTAACTTCCTCGGCATTATGCAGAACGAATGGGCAGGTGCACAGGCATTCTCCTCATTCGACACATATCTTGCTCCTTTTGTTAAGGTTGATAATCTTTCTTACCGTGAAGTTAAGAAGTGCATTGAGTCCTTTATTTACGGCGTAAATACACCCAGCCGTTGGGGTACTCAGGCTCCCTTCTCAAACATCACGCTCGACTGGACTGTTCCCAATGACCTTAAGAACCTTCCTGCAATTGTCGGCGGTAAGGAAATGGATTTCACTTACGGCGACTGTAAGAAGGAAATGGATATGGTCAACCGTGCCTTCATTGAAATTATGATTGAGGGCGATGCTAACGGCAGAGGCTTCCAGTATCCCATTCCCACATACTCAATCACAAGAGATTTTGACTGGTCCGAAACAGAGAACAACAAGCTGCTCTTTGAGATGACTGCCAAGTACGGCACACCTTATTTCTCAAACTATATCAACAGTGATATGGAGCCCAGCGATGTACGCAGTATGTGCTGCCGCCTTCGCCTTGACCTTCGTGAGCTTCGCAAGAAGTCCGGCGGTTTCTTCGGCAGTGGTGAAAGCACAGGCTCAATTGGCGTTGTAACTATCAATATGCCCAGAATTGCTTATCTTGCAAACAGTGAGGAAGAATTCTACCATCGTCTTGACAAGATGATGGATATTTCTGCCCGTTCCCTTAAGATTAAGAGAACTATTATCACCAAGCTTCTTGAAGAGGGTCTTTACCCCTATACAAAGCGCTACCTCGGCACATTCAACAACCACTTCTCAACCATCGGTCTTGTCGGTATGAACGAGGCTTGCCTTAACGCAAAGTGGATTGGTAAGGATCTTACAGATGAGCAGGCACAGAAGTTCACTCAGGATGTTCTCAACCATATGCGTGAGCGCCTTTCCGATTATCAGGAAATGTACGGCGATCTTTATAACCTTGAGGCTACTCCTGCAGAGTCCACTTCCTACCGTCTTGCAAAGCACGATATTTCCCGTTATCCCGAAATCCGTACAGCAAACGAGAACGGCACACCTTACTATACCAACAGCTCACATCTTCCCGTTGGCTACACATCCGATATTTTTGATGCTCTCGAAATTCAGGACGAGCTTCAGACTCTTTACACATCGGGTACTGTTTTCCACGCATTCCTCGGCGAAAAGCTTCCCGATTGGAAGGCTGCCGCATCTCTTGTACGCAAGATTGCTGAAAACCATAAACTTCCGTACTACACAATGTCACCCACATATTCCGTATGTAAGAACCACGGTTATATAGCCGGCGAGGTTTATGAATGCCCCGAGTGCGGTGAGAAGACTGAGGTTTACAGCCGTATCACAGGCTATTACCGTCCTGTTCAGAACTGGAACGATGGTAAGACCCAGGAATTCAAGGACAGAAAGCTCTATGATATTGCAACATCCAAGATTAAGAAGAAGGCTGTTGTTGAAGCAGAGCAGAAGGATGAAGAAATTTGCGCTTGTGCAGGCAATGCACAGCAGGTGCTTCTCTTTACAACAAAGACCTGTCCTAATTGCAAATTGGCAAAGAAGACTCTTGATGATGCAGGTATCGCTTATACAGTAGTTGATGCAGAGGAAGAGGTTGAGCTTACAAAGCAGTTCAACATCAGCCAGGCACCTACACTTATTGTTATCGATGGCGAAGATGCACAGAAGTTCATTAACGCTTCAAACATCAAGCGCTTTGCGGAGAGCAACAAATAAAATAACTAAAATCGGGCAGAATGTATGAAAACTACACTCTGCCCGTATTTACAGGAGAATAAAATGAATTACGATATTGTTATAATCGGCGCAGGCACAGCCGGTCTTACTGCAGCTATTTATGCCGCAAGAGCAGGAAAAAAGGTGCTTATTCTTGAGAATGAGAGCATCGGCGGTCAGATTGCAACCTCGCCTAAAGTTGAAAATTACCCGGGTTTTTCTGAAATAAGCGGTATGGAGTTTTCTGACAGACTTTATGAGCAGGCGTCCGCACTCGGTGTTGAGCTTGAGCTTGACAGAGCAGAAAAGATTACCGATAACGGTGAGAGCAAAACCGTAAAAACAGAATACGGTGAATTTACTTGTAAGGCAGTTATAATTGCAACAGGCGTTAAGCACAGACACCTCGGCATTGAGGCAGAGGAAAAGTATATGGGCAGGGGAGTGTCTTACTGCGCAGTTTGTGACGGCGCATTCTACAATGGTAAGGATGTTGCTGTTGTCGGCGGAGGAAACTCGGCTGTACAAAGCGCAATTATGCTTTCCAACATCTGCAACAAGGTTTATCTTATCCACCGCAGAGATGAATTCCGCTGCGAAAAGAAGCTCAGCGATGAAGTAAGAGCAATTGAAAATGTTGAGCTTGTACTCAATTCAACGGTCAAAGACCTTCTGGGTGATGACAAACTTGCAACAATAGTTACGGAAAATAGATCCGGCGAAGTTAAAGAAATCAACGCTGAGGGCTTGTTTGTGCTTGTCGGTCAGATTCCCGAAAACAGTGCCTTTGCTGATTTTATCGCACTTGACGAATCAGGCTACATCGTAGCAGGCGAGGACTGCAAAACCAACGTAGAGGGTGTCTTTGCTGCAGGTGACTGCCGCACAAAGGCTATCCGTCAGCTTACAACAGCAGCTGCAGACGGCTCCGTTTCCGCACTTGCTGCTTGTAATATATAAACTAATACATCTTCGTTTATCACACTTACACATTTTTTCGCATAAAATGGGGAAAACAAATGCGGAGTGATTTTATGATAAACGAAGGTGCTGTTTTTTTTCTTGCCGCAAATTCGGCTCAAGGGTTCTTTTCATTGTTCAATGAGTTATATGAACCCGATGAAGGCTGGAAGGCATATATTATCAAGGGCGGACCGGGTACGGGCAAATCCGGCTTGATGCAAAAGGTTGCACAGGCGGCAGAGGATAGGGGATACACTGTTGAACGCATAATATGTTCAAGTGACCCGGATTCACTTGATGCAGTAATTATTCCCGAAAAAAAGATATGTTTTGCTGACGGCACTGCACCGCACATTATGGAAGCAAAATACCCCGGTGCGGTAGAGGAAATAATTAACCTCGGTCAGTTCTGGAACAGTAAAACGCTTGAAGCCAACAGGGAACATATCATAACCCTGACTAACTGCAATAAGGCTTTGCACGCAAAAAGTGTACGGTATGTCAGCGCAGATTTTCAGTCTTATTCGGATAGTATTAATATAACAAAATCAGCTACAGATTTTAAAAAGATTGAAAATTTTGCTTCACGGTTTATTGTCCGTAATTGCCAATGCTCAAATCGTTTGGGTGTGCAAAAAAACAGGTTCCTCAATGGTATTACGCCCAAGGGGTATGTAACGCTTTTTGATACGTCAAAGAATTTCTGTGACAGAATCTACGCCGTAAACGATGAAGATTGTTATATTTCGTCTGTTCTTATGGAGAGCCTGCGCCGTTGCGCCGTGTCAAACGGTATTGATGTAATTACGTGCCTGAATCCGTTAGCGCCCGAAGGAAATCCTCTTCACTTAATTCTGCCTGAAGAGAGAATCGGCTTTTTTACAAGTAATTCATTACAAAGCTTTAAGAATATAGCATACAAAAATATAAACACAAGCCGTTTTGTAAACAAAGATATAATTGCGGCGCATAAACAACGGCTGGTTTTTAACCGAAAGGTTTCCTCGGAAATGCTCTCGGAAGCAATTATACTGCTTGAAAAAGCAAAAAAGGTACACGACGACCTTGAAGAAGACTATATCAAAGCTATGGATTTTGATGAGTTGAATGTATTTACAGAAAAAGTGATTGGGTCTTTATTTTGAATTAAAATTTAAAAGAGGAGCGCAATATTACGCTCCTCAAAATTATTTTTTCTTGAATATATAATCTAATATCTTGTGAATTGTTTTCTCGATAAATCCTTTAGGCTCAGGAATAACCGGGTTACCGTAGTTAGCTTTCTGCTTATCAAATTGAGATAATAAAACCTCGTTGGCATACTCGGTGCTGTAAAACTTTTTGGTTTTATATGCCTTTTTAAAGCTTGGCACAGAAAAAACAAAAAATAATAATGCCCCTGCAAAAATATATCCAAGCTCTTCAAATAGAATTGTAAGTATCAAAAGAACAATTAATACAGGCATCCAAGAAACAATACCAATATAGTAAAACAAACTCATTTTTCGTACTGCTTGGGTGTCGGTCAGATTATATGAAAGATTAGAAACTGTATTAATATTATTAATATCGACATAAACTGAATCATAAATATATCCGTTATCATCATCACGGTATTGAAGGTCTTTCAATGTTATTAAAGAATCAGTCTGTTGGGATTGGATGTCAAATGTAGCGTTGCAAACAAGAGAATTGACGACACTTTCTTCACTAACAAATCCGTCAATCAAAGCGAAAAGCCAATTAAATAAAACCTTGTTTTTTTCTAAAACATACACTTCGATTTTTGAATTATTATCTTCAATTGATACGCAAACAGTTTCTTCTTTTTTCAATAGATACTCTTTATTATTATAAACGATTAAGACTTGTTTATATGATGTTTGATTATTGATATTAACATTCATAGTATTTCTTATCCTTAAGCCATTCAACCGATTGTTTAAGACTGTTAACGGTTTTTGTTTCAATAACAACACGGCAATTATTCTGTTTTGCTATATCGAGATAACGGGGAACATTAATTTCGCCGCTGCCCAGTGCTAGGTGGTGATTTTTACCGACAGCATCGTGCAGATGTATGTGTTGAAGTTTATCGGTATTTTTTAATATAAATTCGCCGTCACTGCCGCCTAAACCGTGGTCGTGCCCTACATCATAGGTCAGAGCAAAAACAGGGCTTTTGAGCATAATTTCCAACGCTTTTCTATGAAAGTTTTTAAATCCGTTAGAGTTTTCGATACATATTCTTATATCCGATTCACCGATTTCGGTTTCACACATACGGATAAATTTGTCAACTGCTTTTAAGTAATGTTCACAGTATTGCTCGAACAGGAAAACACGTTTATCAGGCAGAGTGAAATATACTCCGTCAGACAAATGCATATTCAGCACGGGAACATCGAGCTGTTTTGCTAGTGTTATTGTATCAGCAACTGTTTTCAAATACGCATTCGCAACATAGGGATTGAAATCGCAGAAATTGAGATTTTCGTCAAGGTGAATGGTGTAATATATGCTGAATTGTTTTGAAAGATTCTTAAAATGTTCAATATCAATCATGTCGAGCTGATACTCGGGCATATTCATATTGATTTCAATGAAATCTAACTTTAATTCTTTTGCAAGAGAAACGCATTCGTCAATCGAATTTGTTTCAATCAGTGTAGGCATACCGAAATGCGGCATAACATTTACCTCATTTTCTGTTGTATGAAGTTAATTGGAAATCTTTAATTTCTACCGTGCAATCATAATTGCCGTGAATTTCAAAGCCGATATTTGTTCCGCCTATATAAAAATCGTCTTCGCTTACCTTATAGCCGAAAGTGTTGGCTTTATTCGCTTCTTTAATTGCTTTGGTAATATGGGGAGCAAGATCAAGCTCAATATGTACCCATTCATCGCTTACATAGGGTGCACCGTTTCTGAAAAGTGATTTATTTTTGCCGCCGAAGGTATCCTTGGTGGAAACACAGTAAATCATTTTCTGGCTTGATTCATCAAGTGCCCAGTATGTGTCTTGATAGCCTCTGTCATCAAAAAGGTTAACGCCGAACCAGATAAACTCTTTATGGGTAACGCCGTTAAGATAAAAATATGCCAGATACTGCGCTGCGTTGATTCCATCGTTATTTGTTGTATCTTTAAAATCGGTTATTCTGATGTCAAGCGAAAGCACAATTCTATTTGCAGAACAGTTATAAAAAGCCTTGTCACCATCAGTCAATGAATCATAATCACAAACAGGGGACTGTTCAAGCAGTAAATGCGGCCAGTTATCAGCTCCTGCTGCTTCGCCTTTGTAAACGTTTGCAGCATTAAGACGCATTGATACTGAATTTTCAGCAGGATTATAAGTAACTGTTTTGGTATTACCGTCGGTTATTGTGTATTTGTCGCTATCCGTTCTGTCTGACCACAGACAAGGACCTGAATTCCATTGTGCAATCATCCACGAAGGCAAATTTTCGTTATCGCTGTAAACAAAATCTCCGAGAGCTACGCCGGCGTTATTTTCTGTTTGCTGTGAAATAATGGTAAAACCGTTTTCAAAAGCAGCGTCTTTAAATAAAACTTGTGATTCATAACCGCTAAGCGGTAAGCCGAAAGTGTTGCTGACCCACAAAATAAGCATAAATATAACAGATAAAATTTTATCAATCATATCTTTTACACCTTAACTTTCTGCAACAAGCTCCTTCATTGAGTACATACCGGGTGTTTTACTGCTGATAAATACTGCTGCATTTATTGAGCCTGTTGCAAAAATTGACTTTGAACGAGCAGAGTGGGAAACGGTTATTATTTCATCATTTCCTGCAAATATTACCTCGTGTTCACCGACGATAGTACCGCCTCTGATTGCGTGAATACCGATTTCGTTCTTGGTTCTCTTTTCACGCTTTGCGTGGCGGTTGTATTCGTAAACGGGCTTATATTCAAGACCTTTGCTGACGCTGTCGGCAAGCATAAGTGCAGTACCGCTGGGAGCGTCAATTTTCTTGTTGTGGTGTGCTTCTACAATTTCAATATCAAAGCTGCCGCCAAGAACGCTTGCGGCTTTCTTTACAAGCTCACTTACAAGCGAAACACCTATTGACATATTGGCGCTGAAGAATATCGGAATCTGTGACGAAGCAAGCTGAAGTGAATTAATCTGCTCCTCACTCAATCCGGTTGTTGCAATAACAGCAGGGGTCTTTGTTTTGAGAGCATATTTAAGCACACCTGAAAGGGCAGAGGGGTGTGAAAAATCAATAATAACATCACAGTCGATGTTGATGTCGTCTGCATTGCCGAAAACGGGAAAAGAGCCGTTGGGCGCCGTGTTTACGTCAAGACCTGCAACTATTGAGCAATCTTCCCTTTCTTCAACGCACTTGGCAATAACTTTACCCATAGTGCCGTTACAGCCGCTTAAAAGAATTTTAATCATAACAAATCAATCCTTTATATTTAATTTAACAAATAGCCGGCTCAAATACTGAACCGGCTGTGACATTTTGGTTTATTTTACGAGACCGTGACGAGCAAGAGAAGCACGGAGCTTTTCTCTTGCGGCTGCGTTCATAGGAGCAAGAGGCATGCGGACTTCGCCGACATTCCAACCAATCATATTCATTGCTTCCTTAACGGGAATGGGGTTAACATCTATAAACAAATCATTGCAAAGGTCGAGGTACTCAAGCTGCAGCTTACGGCTTGCTTCACATTCACCCTTGAGGTAAAGGTCAGCAATATCGTGTGCAACCTTGGGAGCAACGTTTGAAAGAACGGAGATAACACCCTTACCGCCAAGTGACATAATAGCAGTAATCTGGTCGTCGTTACCCGAATAAATATCAAGATTGTCACCGCAAAGAGCTGCAATCTGTGCAACGGCGGAAATGTCACCGCTGGCTTCCTTTGTAGCAACGATATTGCTCAGCTTTGAAAGCTCGTAATAGGTTTCGGGCTTGATTGTCATACCTGTTCTTGAAGGAACATTATAAAGAATAATCGGTGTACTAACACGGTCGTTAATGTACTCATACTGTCTGATAAGGCCTGCCTGAGAGGTCTTGTTGTAGTAGGGAGTAACCATAAGAAGACCGTCAACGCCGCTTTTTTCAGCTTCGTTGGAAAGTTTTACAGCGTAGTCGGTATCGTTACTGCCTGTACCTGCAATAACAGGTATACGCTTTGCTGTGTGCTTAACTGCGAAATCAATGGTTTCAGCGTGCTCCTCGTGTGTGAGGGTAGAGCCTTCGCCTGTAGTGCCGCAGATAATAATGGCATCTGTGCCGTTTTCAATCTGGTTGTCAATAATTCTGCCGAGTTCATCGAAATTGACTTTATTATCCTCGGTAAATGGTGTGATAATTGCAACACCGGCACCGGTGAAAATTGTCTTTTTCATAGTGTGAGATTCCTCCTAAAATCAGTCCATATAACCCTGTGCACAAAGAAGCTCAGCAAGAAGAACTGCACCGCCTGCTGCACCTCTGAGAGTGTTGTGGGAAAGACAAACAAATTTATAATCGTACTGTGTATCTTCACGAAGACGGCCGATAGAAACAGCCATGCCGCCTTCAAGCTCACGCTGGAGCTTTGTCTGGGGCATATTGTCTTCTACGAAGTAGTTGAGGAACTGCTTGGGGGCACTGGGAAGGTTGAGCTCCTGGGGTACGCCCTTGAAGTTGTTCCAAATATCGATAATTTCTTCCTTTGAAGGCTTGTTTTCAAATCTTACAAATACTGCGCCCATGTGGCCGTTTGTAACGGGAACACGGATACACTGTGCTGTGAATGCAGGTGCTGTTGCAGGAACGATTTCATCGCCTTCAACTTTACCGTAAATCTTAAGGGGCTCGATTTCTGACTTTTCTTCTTCACCGCCGATGAAGGGGATTACGTTATCAACCATCTCGGGCCATGTTTCAAAGTTCTTACCTGCACCGGAAATTGCCTGATATGTGCAGACGAGAACGTCCTTAACGCCGAACTTGTTAAGCGGGAAGATAGCGGGAACATAGCTCTGGAGTGAGCAGTTGGACTTAACGGCAACAAAGCCTCTTTTGGTGCCGAGTCTCTTGCGCTGTGACTCGATAACTGCTGTGTGCTCGGGGTTGAGCTCGGGGATAACCATGGGAACGTCGGGTGTATGTCTGTGAGCAGAGTTGTTCGAAACAACGGGGCACTCGTGCTTTGCGTATTCTTCTTCAAGAGCCTTGATTTCGTCCTTCTTCATATCAACTGCACAGAATACGAAATCAACCATGGAAGCAATTTTTGCAACATCAGCTGTTGCGTCCATAATTACCATTTCGCCGACCTTCTCGGAGAAGGGGACATCCATCATCCAGCGCTTACCGCCGACATCCTTGTACTTCTGACCTGCTGAACGGGAGCTTGCCGCAAGAACGGTAATATCAAACCAAGGGTGATTGTCAAGAAGCGTAATAAAACGCTGGCCGACCATACCTGTTGCTCCTACAATACCAACCTTATACTTTTTCATCTGAACTTTACCTCCGGAAAATTAAGCAAACCGCTTGCATTAAGCCGCACTTTGCAATATAATACAAGTAATAATAACATATATTTAAAGGATTTGCAATGAAAAAATCAGATTTTTATTACGATTTACCCCAGGAATTTATTGCTCAAATACCTATTGAGCCCCGTGACAGCTCGAGAATGATGGTTCTTGACAAAAAAAGCGGCAAAATTTCACATAAACACTTCTATGATATTCTCGACTATATCACGGAAAATGACTGTATAATTCTTAACGATACCCGTGTTCTGCCGGCAAGAATATACGGTGTAAAGAAAGAAACGGGTGCGGTTGTAGAGTTTTTGCTTCTTAGTCAGCACTCGCAGGATGTTTGGGAATGCGTAACCGGTCCCGGCAGAAGAGCAAAACCCGGAACTGTATTTGATTTCAACGGTCTTATGAGTGCCGAGGTTGTTGATGTTCTTGACGGCGGCAACAGGCTTGTAAAATTTATTTACGAGGGTAATTTTTATAATATTCTTGATGAAATCGGCGAAATGCCCTTGCCGCATTATATTACAGAAAAGCTTGACGATAAAGAACGTTATCAGACTGTTTATTCCGCCAATCTCGGTTCAGCCGCAGCACCTACCGCAGGTTTACATTTTACGCCCGAGCTTTTAGCCAAAATTGAGGAAAAGGGCGTTAAAATCGGCAAGGTTACTCTTCACGTCGGTCTTGGTACATTCCGCCCCGTTAAAGAGGAAAATATTGAAAACCACCTTATGCATTCTGAGCATTATCATCTGCCGGCAGAAACTGCCGAGCTGATTAATAAAACGCACGAAAACGGCGGACGAGTTTTTGCCGTAGGAACAACAACCTGCCGTACACTCGAATCTGTTGCAACCAAGCACGGCAGAATAATTGAGGACGACGACTGGACAAGTATTTTTATTTATCCGGGTTATCAATTCAAGTGTATTGATTCGCTTATAACAAACTTTCATCTGCCTGAAAGCACGCTTATTATGCTTGTCAGCGCCTTTGCAGGCTATGAAAACACAATGAACGCCTATAAAACAGCTGTTGAAGAAAAATACAGGTTTTTCTCGTTCGGCGACAGTATGATGATTACAGAGGTTGAATAATGTATAAACTTATTAAAAATGAAGGAACAGCAAGACGTGGCGAATTTGTCACCGTTCACGGCACTGTACAGACTCCTGCCTTTATGAATGTTGCTACCTGCGGCGCAATCAAGGGTGCGCTTGATGCGTATGACCTAGAAGAAATCCACTGCCAGGTAATGCTTTCAAACACTTATCACCTGCATCTTCGTCCCGGTGATGAGAAAGTAAAAGCACTTGGCGGTCTTCATAAAATGACGGGCTGGAAAGGCCCGATTCTGACCGACAGCGGCGGTTTTCAGGTGTTTTCGCTTGCTTCTCTGCGCAAAATCAAAGAAGAAGGCGTTTATTTCGCTTCGCACATTGACGGCAGAAAGATTTTTATGGGTCCGGAAGAAAGCATGCGTATTCAGTCAAATCTCGGTTCAACAATAGCAATGGCTTTTGACGAATGTGTTGAAAACCCTGCAAAATACGAATATTCGCAGTCTTCCTGTGAACGCACAACACGCTGGCTTATGCGCTGCAAAGATGAAATGGAAAGGCTGAAAGCCCTGCCCGATACTATCAATAAAAATCAGCTTCTTTTCGGTATAAATCAAGGCTGTACCTTTGACAGACTGCGTGTTGAACATATGTGCCGTATAGCTGAGCTTGATTTGGACGGTTATGCTATCGGCGGTCTTGCGGTAGGCGAACCCAAGGAGGATATGTACCGCATTATTTCGGCTGTTGAGCCGTATATGCCTAAAACAAAAATCCGTTATCTTATGGGCGTCGGTACGGCGGGCAATATAATTGAAGCTGTCAGCAGGGGAGTTGACCTTTTCGACTGCGTTATGCCCAGCCGAAATGCACGACACGGACACATAAACACTTGGAACGGAATTATTAATATGAATAATGCCAAATATGCGCTTGACGAGCAGCCACTTGACCCCGAGTGTGACTGCCCGACCTGCCGAAGACATTCAAGGGCATATATCCACCACTTGTTCAAGGCAAAAGAAATGCTTGCAATGCGCCTTTGCGTTATGCACAACCTTCACTTTTATAATACGCTTATGCAGCGTATCCGTGACGAGCTGGACAACGGTACTTTTAAAGAGTTTCATGATAAATACGTGGATTTGCTTGACACAAGAATATAATTACTATATAATTGATATATTGATTTTTTGGAGGTTAACCTTATTATGAATTTTATGACACTTCTTATGGGTATGGGTCAGACCGCTGCAGGCGGTAACGCAGGCGCACAGCAGAGCAATCCTTTTTCAATGATTATCATTATGGCTGTTATGTTCGGCGCAATGTACATCTTTATGATTCGTCCCCAGAAGAAAAAGCAGAAGGAAGAGCAGCAGATGCGTGACTCTCTCCAGATTGGTGATGAAATCACAACAATCGGCGGTATCGTTGGCAGAGTTGTTACAATTAAGGACGATTCTCTTATCATCGAAACCGGTGCAGACCGCAACAAGATGAAGATTACACGCTGGGCTATTCAGACCAACAACACAGCAACTGAGAAGGCAGAGGCTGAAAGAGCTGCTGCAGCAGAAGCCAAGAAGGCTGAGCGTGATGCCAAGATTGAAGAAGAAGGCAAGAAATTCTCAAAGAAAAAGAAGAAAAAGTCCGACGAAGAATAATTGTAATATTTACGCTGTTTCCCTCATATCTTCTAACAAGAGGATATGGGGGAATTTTTTATGCAAAAACCAAAAGAGAATAACGCTGTTACCGATATTGTCAAAGGCGGATTGCTTGGATGTATCGTATTTATAATATTAACTCTAATAATGTGTGCGGTGCTGTTAAAAACGGATTTAAGCCGCAATACATATTTACCGCTGCTTATGATAATATCGGCATTGAGCGGTATGATAAGCGGATTTTCGGCGGTGAGAAAAAGGCGTGAAAACGGTCTTGTAAATGGGCTGACTTCGAGCATTATACCCGCAATAATTATGTTAATTGCAATGTCAGTGTCTTACAAGGGGTTCAGCGTTTTTGAATTGATTGTTGCGGCTTGTTGCCTGTTTGGCGGAATAATCGGCGGAATTGCCGCCGTTAATATAAAGAAAAAAAGAAAACCAATAAAAAAGAGATAAGAGGAAAAAGAAATGAAAGCAATGACAGTTAACTTAAAGGAATTCAGTTTACCGCTTGACAGAATAAAAGAAGAAGCCGCCCTGCACAGGCGGCTTATACTACTGTATGCTGTTTTTACAGGCGGGTGTGTTGCAGGTGCCGTGTTGTATTCAAACTCGGCACAAATGCTGTCCGAATACATAAAATCTATGCTTGAAAAAATGCTGGACACAAGTTTTCCACAAAATTTGAGGATAATTTCTGCGGTATGCCTAATACCACAGGTTATAACAGCGCTTTGCAGCTTCAGCGCACTTGGTTTGCCGTTTATACTGTTGTGTCCGGCTGTATGTTCAATGGCATTATCAGCGTTTATATCGTATCTTTATTGCAATTTCGGTGTTGACGGTGCCGTATTTTCGCTGATTTTGCTTTTACCGTGTGCTGTAGTTTTTTTCTTGATGCTGTTTATTGGCGGCAACGAAGGGCTAATTCTCTCTGAGGTTGTAGCAGGAAGTGTTTTTTCTTCAAAAAAACAGAGCAGGGGAGAGCTGAAAGGCTTTTTGCTAAGGTTTGCAATTATAATAGTCGTTTGCTTTATTGTTGCGATATTGCAGGCGTTTTGTATCAGTAAATTCGGAAAAGCGTTACTTTTTTGATTTCTTTTCTTTTTTTACTTGTGCCAAGGGGTTGGATTCAATTGCAGAACGGATTTGCTCGTTGGCAACATGAGTGTAAATCTGCGTAGTTGCAAGGCTTTCATGACCGAGCAATTCTTTTAAGAGCATTACATCAACATCACCGTGCTGATACATCAGCGTTGCGGCTGTGTGACGGAGTTTGTGCGTAGAATAGCCCTCAAGACCGGCTTTTTCAAGATAAGTTTTTACTATATGCTGAACGGTTTTGGGGCTGATTCTGGTTTTGTGGCGGCTGATAAACAGCGCTTCACGGTCCTTAACACCGTCTCTTGGTCTTACGGTAAGATAGCTGTTAAGTGCATCGGTACAGGCCTTGTTTAGGTAAACCATTCTTTCTTTATTACCTTTACCCAAAACACGCAAACTGTTGTCATTACCAATGCTTTTGAGATTCAGACCGACAAGCTCTGAAAGACGAAGTCCGCAGTTAAGAAACAGCGTTATAATACAATAATCTCTTTCGTAATTTGCTCCTTCGACAGCGTCAAGCAGAGCAATACTTGAATCAAGTGTGAGATACTTAGGCAAAGCTTTCTTGGCTCGAGGTGCATCTAGGTCTTCGGCAGGATTTTTTTCTATAATGCCGTGTGCTTTAAGAAATTTAAAGAAGCCCCGAAGCGTAGAAGCCTTACGAGCCCTTGTTTTGCCGCTGTTGCCGAGGTCACGCTGACAATATGCAAGAAAAGAATACAAGTCATTAAGCCTGATATTACGCATAAATTCTTCGTCCAGACCTGAAATATCGTATTCATTAAGCGGTTTAACCTTCTTTGATTTATCCTTAGACATTAAAAACCAACGGAAAAACGTTCTTAAATCCGAAGCGTACTCAAGTACGGTTAAATCGGATTTGTTTCTTACAGCTGTCTGATAATCAAGATAGCCTTTGACAGTATCCGGTAAAAAACGCAATTCATCTTTTTTCATAGGGCAAAAATCCTCCGCCGAACATTTGTTTAAAGGGGATTGAAAATTATAAAGAAAAGGGTAATCGGTACAAAATCAATTATAAAGATAAAGTAATGGAGCCAAGTAAATAATCTAACACATATATTTAGATGTTATTGTATTGTGAAAACAGCTTAAGAATACTGCAATAACCGTACCGATTATAAAGCTCAGGAAAAAACAAATCCGTTCAGTTTTTTTAAAACAACCAAAGTATCATCAAAATAATTTCTATCGGATAAGAAACATACATTATAAGACTGAAAATAAAGCAAATACGGTTAATGAATAAAAAATAATAAATGGAGAAAAGTTAAAAAGAAAATTTTTTCTTCTACAGATGATTGTAATACATTATAAGAGAACAATCAATATAATTTTATAAAAACAATAAGGATAATCGTTGATATATCAAGGTTTATTGAGATTTATGATAATTATATTATATACCATAATTTTCGTTTTGTCCATCCCCTAAATTATACAAAAGATTGATTTTGTATAACTCGTAATTTCGCAAAAATGACCTTTTGTATAATGGTTTTACAGCCCCCTGCCTCGTTTTTTCATCTTGAAAAATTTTATTTTTCACAAAATGCTTGACAAATGCATTTGTTTAGTGCTATATTGTCAAAAAATCAATTGAGGTAAAACCATGATTACGTATCTTACCAAAAAATTTGATATGAATATGGATTGGCTTGCACAGCATGATTATCAGTATCGCTTGCAGGCTTATACCTCTGTATTCATTTTGGAATAGTAAGACTTATATTTCATAATGTTTATAACGGTGTAAGTAGCTGCAGATACTTACGCCGTTAATTTTTTATATTCAAAGGAGAAAACTTATGAAGTTATTTGATTTTATTAAAAGAAAGCTATTTAATAAAAAGCCTCAAACTACAGGAAACCATCTTGTCGATTTTTATAACAGAATTGATGAGGACTCTCGCCTGCTGTCAAAATGCGGTCAGATTGAGTTTTTGACTACCGTTAAATACATTGATAAATACCTGCAAAAAGGTATGAAAATCATTGAAATTGGTGCAGCCACAGGCAGATATTCCCATCATTTTGCAAGAAATGGCTTTACTGTTGAGGCTGTTGAGCTAATTGAGCACAACATTGAAGTTTTCAAAGCCAACACCTTGCCCGATGAAAAAATCAATATCAGACAAGGCAATGCTGTCGATTTATCCGTTTATCCGGACAACAGCTTTGATATAACGCTTTTACTCGGTCCTATGTATCATTTGTATACGGTTGAAGAACAGAAAAAAGCGTTATCAGAAGCGCAACGCATAACAAAAAGCGGCGGTTACATTTTTGTTGCTTACTGTATGGTTGACCCTTCTGTTTTAACACGGGCTTTTGCCGAAAACCGACTGCAGGAGTTTATTTATACCGACTTAATAAATATTGATACATTTGAAACCTTCTTCCCGCCGCACGGTGTTTTTAAGCTATATACAAGGGATGAAATATTTGAATTAACCGGTGACTTAAACGCCGAAAGACTTCACTTTGTCGCAACCGACGGATATGCCCCGCATATGAGCAAATCTGTTGAAAAAATGGACAAATTCACCTATGAAACTTATCTGAAATATCATTTTAAAAACTGTGAACGGCAGGATTTAATAGGAATGTCGCCTCACACACTTGATGTATTGAAAAAGGAGTGATTTTTATGCTTACAAATTTGAACTATGAACGCAGTCTGCTGTCATTGACCGCCTCTGTTCTTAAACATTTTGGTGTCAAAACTGAGCACTCTCCCCTGCCCGAGTTTGACAGACTTCTTGAGAAGAATTATAAAAATGTCGTTATTATGCTTTTTGACGGGCTTGGTGTTTCTGCAATTAACGAGCATCTTCCTGAGGATTCTTTTTTGCGAAAGCATTCGGTTTGCGGAATATCATCTGTTTTTCCGTCTACAACCGTTGCTGCAACAGTTACGGCGATGACCGGTCTTTCACCTGCCGAACACGGTTGGCTTGGCTGGGACTTGTATTTTGAGGAAATAGGCGAAAACGTAGCTGTATTCCGTAACTCTTTACAGAAAAACGGAAAACCTGCTTCCGATTACAATGTAGCCCGGCGCTATATTCCGTATAAAGATATTTTCAAGCATATTGAAGAAGTAAACGGTAAGGGTACGGCTTTCTGTGTATCACCGTTTTCAAAATACCGTTCAAAAAGTGTTCGTGATATCTGCAAAACTGTAAAAAGGTTGACACGTAAGAGAAAAAAGAAATATATCTATACATATTGGTATCAGCCCGATAAAGCAATGCACGGTTACGGTGTTAAAAGTCAACAGGCTCACGAGCAGATTTTACTTATTAATAACGAGGTTGAAAGGTTGTGTAAACGCCTGAAAAATACTCTTGTAATTGTTACTGCCGACCACGGACATTGCGACAGTGTGAATTACTATCTTGAGGATTACCCTGCCCTATCTCAGATGCTTAAAATACCTCCTTCAATTGAGCCGAGCAGAGCCTTGAGCTTTTTTGTAAAAGAAGGTATGCTTGAGAAATTCAGAAATGAGTTCAACAGTCATTTCGGTGAAGATTTTATACTGCTGACAAAAGAAGAAGTTTTTGAGAAAAATGTTTTTGGATTTGGAAAACCACACCTGAGAACTTATGGCTTTGTCGGAGATTTCCTCGCAATAGCAACGGGCGAAAAATCGCTGTTTATTGAACGAGAAGAAAAAAACTTCATCGGTGTTCACGCTGGGCTTACCGAGGAAGAAATGACGGTACCGTTTATTTGTATTGAGAGGGATAGCTTATGAAAATAGAAAATATTGATAATGGAAACACTTTTGATTTCGGAAAAACCTCTGCGGAATATGCAAAATACAGAGATATCTATCCTAAAGAGTTATATGATAGACTATACGAACTCGGCGTAGGACACAAGGGCTGCTCGTGGCTTGATATTGGCACGGGAACAGGTGTTTTACCTCTTAACATGTACTCATATGGTGCGGATATTAAAGCGATAGATATTTCAGAATGTCAGATTGATGCCGCAAAACTATTGGCAAAAGAAAAAGGTGCAGAAAACATTGAGTTTTCTGTTTCTCCAGCAGAAGAAACACCATTTGAAGATAATAGTTTTGACTGCATTACGGCGGCACAGTGTTTCTGGTATTTTGATCGTGAAAAGATTATCAAAGAAATAAAACGTTTGTTAAAACCGAACGGAATTTTTGTGAAGATTTATATGAGCTATACTCTCGATGATGAGATAGCGAAGAGGTCACATACACTTGTTAAAACGCTCAACAAGAATTGGACTCCCGGTGCATCTGGTTCAAAGGATATGTATAATCATCCTTTTGTAAACGGTCAGCTTGATATTTTTGAGTGCAAACTCCCGTTTACCCGTGAAAGCTGGCACGGCAGAATGATTGCCTGCCGAGGCACAAAAGCTTCTATGGACAAAGAAACATTAGTTAGGTGGGAAAAAGCGCACACGGAATTACTTTCAAAATATCCGAAAGAGTTTGAAATCAACCACAAAATCTATATCGCAACATATAAGTTATAATCAGGGTTTAAAATTACAAAAGGCTTGTGCGGCAATCAACCGTACAAGCCTTGGGTATACAATTATTTCTCACTAAGGAGCTTTGAAAGCTCTGACATAAATGTGTTTATATCCTTGAACTGACGGTAAACCGAAGCAAAACGGATATAAGCAACCTCGTCAACCGCCTTGAGCTTGTCCATTGCAAGCTCGCCGATATAGACGGATGTTACCTCTCTGTCAAGTGAATTCTGAATTGTAAGCTCAATACTGCTTGCAATTTCGTCAATCTGTGCAACTGATACGGGACGCTTGTCGCAGGCTCTGAGAAGCCCGTTGAACAGCTTTTCTCTGTCAAAGGGTTCACGGGATTTGTCACGCTTGACAACAATAACGGGAACGCTTTCTATTATTTCGTATGTGGTAAATCTTTTTGCGCACTTGATACACTCACGACGGCGGCGTATACGCTCGTTTTCGTCTGTGGGTCTGGAGTCGATAACTTTACTTTCTTCATAACCGCAAAACGGACACTTCACACTAACACTTCCTATATATTGTATAGTTTAATAAAAGTATATCATTCTAATAAAATTTTGTCAAATTTTTCTGCCGCTGTCACTATCTGTGCCTCGTTTTCAAAGCCGTTACTGTATAGCTCAATTAAAAATTCCCCGCTATATCCTTTGCTTTTAAGTGCGTTTACAATTGTCTTAAAATCCTCGTTTCCTTCGAGCGGCGGTATACAGTCCTTGCCGTTTTCAAAATCGCTGATATGAACTGCCTTTATTCTTTCGCCGACTGCGTCTATAAAATCGAGTGCCTTCTCCCCTGCCCTGCGGCATTGCTTTAAATCAAGCGTTAGCGCAAAATCATCGCCAAGATAATCACTCATTCTTTTAATAAATACAGGGCTTTGCGAACGGTAATCAACAACGTTTTCCTGGGAAACGGTTACGCCGAATTGTTTTCCTGCCTCAAACAGCCTTGCATAACGGTCAAAATATTCCTCATTATCAACTGTATAAAGTGTTTTTGCACCGTGCAGGTTAATCAACCCTGCTCCGAGGAAAGACGCAAATTCAAAGTAATTTTTGTAAAATTCAATTCCATCGTCAATTCTTCTTGAGTAACTGCCGAAAAACACAAAGGATTCCGCAAACGATGTAAACGGATGCACTGAGCAGACCTTCATACCGTAATAATCACAGATAGCTTTAATCTCATCTTTTATTGTGCCGTTAAGCTCACAGTAGGAATTGACGAATATTTCAATATTCTTAAAACCCATTTCTCCGCATTTTTTTACGGATTTTTCGGTTTCAAGCGGATAAAAGCAGGCGCTGGACATACCCGTTTTCATAAAATTTACTTCCTTTGGCAGAATTTTGGCTTTGAAATAATGCTGAATTTATATTATCATTATTTTGGTGATTATGTGAAGAGTTTTTTCAAAAATAATTATAAATCATTTCCTAAAACGATCATTATGCTAAAATGCACTGTTGTTTTTGCTATAAGTATAATTATATGCTCGCTATTATCGTTTTATATTGCGGAATACACAAGCTATTATTATGATATGAGAGTGCTTAGTATTGAACTTATAACGGTATTAAGGGCAAGCATTGCTATTCTTGCCGCAGGCACAGCAATAATGGCAAATATAGAAAAACAAGAAAAGCGCAGCGATTAAAGCTGCGCTTTAAATATCATTTCATAGGCTTGTTATCACAGATAATGCCTTTTTCAACCCTTTCAAAATACCAGGAGGTTGTCGGAATTACAAAGGTAATACCCTTTTCGACAATTTCAAAGGTACAGTCATTTACATACTCACACTCACCGTCAATATTGACTGCGGCAGGTCTGTCGCTGTGAATTGTCAGCTTCTTGCCTCTTTCAAACGTTGTGATATCCCAATCGAGATGCTCACCACGCTTATACTTGTTTATAAGTCCAAGAAGTTTAATTCTCGGTATAGCCTTTTTAACGTGAACAAAATCGAGCAAGCCGTCGTCAGGCATTGCGTGCGGTGCTGCCATATATCCGCCGCCGTACCAGCGTGAATTACCGCAGTAGCAGAAAAGCGTCGGAGCTGTAAATGGCTCCTTATCATCAAACTGAACAGTAAACACACTCTTCATCTTACCGATAAAAGAATAGAGAAGTGATGCGGTATATGCAGCCTCACCGTTGATAAACGGAATTTTCTTGAACTTTGCCTGACCGGCGCAAACCTCGGCGTCAAGACCCATTGAGCACTGGTTAATAGCAATTTTACCAAGGCACTTAATAACATCGAGCTTAATCGGTGTACCGTTTACCTGAGCCTCAACATCAACAAGGTCTTCTTTGTTGCCGAAAAGACGAATAAAGTCGTTACCGGAGCCAAGCGGAATAACTGCAACCTCAACGTTTTCCTTGCCGTAAGCGCCGTTAACAACCTCAAAGAGTGTGCCGTCACCGCCGCAGGCATAAAAGCGGACAGTTTCTTCACCTACGGGGTAATACTTTACGAAATCGATACCCTCATAAGGCTCTGTCGTTTCGTGAATTTCGTAATTTCCGCCGTTTTTTTCGAAATACTCTTTAATACGGGGAATAATATAGTTTGATGCCTGATTCTTGCCTTTACCGGCACAGGGGTTGACGATAAATACGTGTTTCATTCAGCCCACATTCCTTTCATTTAAAGTACATAAATACCTGACATTTAATCATACCGTTATACAGCTTTCGTCTTTTGTCAGCCTTTCTGCCGAAATCCTGTTCAAAGGTTTCGGAGGGACTGATAATTGTATAAGACCAGCCGTGCCTGCGTTCAAAAACCCTACCCATAACTGAATACAGCTTTGACGCTTCCTCTATATCAAGCAGTCTTTCACCGTAAGGCGGATTGCAGATAAGCGTACCTTTTTCTGTTTCACCTTTAAAGTTCTTAACATCAGCAACGTTAATTTTTATTTTATCGGCTACTCCTGCCTGCTGAGCATTGATTTTGGCAAGCTCAACAGATTCGGGAGAAATATCCGAGCCTATTGCAAAGAAGTCGCAGTCACGCTTTTCAAGGTCTCTCGCTCTTTCTTTTTCAACAGCCCATATTGACCTGTCAAGCTGATCCCAACGGTCGCAGGAGAAATTCCTCTTTAAACCTGGAGCAATATTCATAGCCATCATTGCGCCTTCAACAAGAATTGTACCGGAGCCGCACATAGGGTCATAAAGAGTATGATACGGTCGCAGCCTTGAAGCAGCACAAAGAGAAGCGGCAAGAGTTTCCTTAATAGGAGCAGAATTTGACTGCGGACGGTAGCCACGCTTGTGAAGACCTGCACCGGATGTATCAAGCAGAAGCGTTACAACATCCTTGTTAAATGCAAACTGTATCTGGTGTACCGGACCGGTTTCGTCAAACCAGGAAACATTGTACTTGCTTTTAAGTCTTTCGACAACAGCCTTTTTAATTATAGCCTGGCAGTCTCTTACGCTGAAAAGTGTGGAATTAATAGAATAGCCTTTAACGGGAAATGCGTCCCGTGCGCCAATCCACTGTTCCCATTCGAGTGCCTTCGTGCCTTGAAAAAGCTCCTCAAAGGTTTTGGCGGTAAATGAGCCGACAACAATTTGCACACGCTCTGCAAACCTTGAGCAGATGTTTACACGGGCAAGGATATTTTCATCGCCGGAAAAAAGAACTCTTCCGTTTTCTGCCTGAACGTTCATAGCATCAAGAGAACGAAGCTCATCGGCAATAAAGCCTTCCAGACCGAGCAGGCAAGGAATACAAAAATTAATAAGCATATTAAAATGCCTTTCTGTTAAAATAAGGGAGCGGATTACTCCACTCCCTATTATAAATAAAATATTAAATATAGTCAACTTAAATTTTTAATCAATTTCTGGCTCCAACAGACCGTAACCGCCGTCGTTTCGTACATAAACAACGCTTACATTGCCTGTTTCCGCATTGAGGAACATATAGAAGCGGTGACCGACAAGATTCATTTTAAGAATAGCCTCGTCAACTGTTTCAGGTCTGAGAGATACTGTCTTTGTTCTGACAACCTCGTATTCCGGTTCTTCATCAACGGCATATTCGCCGATATAGCCGTCAAAAGCACCGTCACGCAGCTTCTTCTCTATTCTTGTTTTGTTCTTGCGAATCTGGCGGATGAGAGAATCGACACAAAGGTCAAGAGCATCGTTCATATTTTCGGCACGTTCCTGTGAACGGAACACCATACCGCCGTTGAGAACGGTGACTTCAACAATCTGCACATTTTTCTCTACTGTTGCGGTTACCTTGGCTTCGGCAGTGTCGCCAAAGAAGCGGTCAATTTTTTTGAGCTTCTTTTCCGCATGTTCTTTGAAGGAATCTCTGAGTGTGCATTTGCGACCGATAGTTGTGATTTTCATAGTTACATCCCCTTTTTGTGGAATTGAGATAGAGCTTGTGTTGTTAGTATTTTCCCTATCTTCAATTTTACTATATCATATTGCACATAATTTGTAAAGGGGTATAACAATATTTTATATCAAATAACCAATTTATATAGTTGTCGATTTGTGTCGTGTAACGTGACAGCCGAAATTGACTGCAACGGGAAGTCCTGCAATATGTGTCGGTGCAGTTTCAATATTTACTGCCAGAGCGGTTGTTTTACCGCCAAAACCCTGCGGACCGATGTTAAGGCAATTAACAAGGGAAAGTATTTCTTTTTCCATATCAGAATAATATTCATTGCTGTTACGAATGCTAACATCCCTGCAAAGAGCCTTCTTTGCAAGATAAGCACATTGTTCAAAATCGCCGCCGATGCCTATTCCAAGCACTATAGGAGGACAAGGATTTCCGCCGGCTTTAACTACGCAGTCAAGAATATATTCTACAATATCTTCTCTCGTTGCTGCAGGTGTAAACATTTTGAGGTTGCTCATGTTTTCACTGCCAAAGCCTTTTGGTGCAACTGTAATTCTGACCTTGTCGCCGTCAACAATTTTTGTGTGAATTACAGCAGGGGTATTATCACCAGTGTTTTTTCTAATAAGTGGGTCAGAAACAACAGAACAGCGAAGGAAGCCTTCGGTATATCCCCTTCTGACGCCTTCGTTTATTGCATCTTCAAAATTACCACCTATAAAATGAACATCCTGTCCTATTTCAACAAATACAACTGCCATTCCGCAATCCTGACAAATCGGGATATCAAGCTCTTTTGCCGCACTAATGTTTTCAACAATATCATTCATAACGGATTTAGCTAGTGTGTTTGTTTCACTTTTGGCAAATGAATTAATTAACACATTGAGGTCCTGCGGCAATTTTTTATTTGCCTGAATACAAAGGTCTGCTACGGTTTCGGTTATAGTTTTTACATTTATTTCTCTCATATTTTCTCCATATAAACAATGCACTGCAAAGACGGGCTTCGCAGTGCACAATTTTTATTTTCTGTTGCCTCGTCTGGAGCTTGTCTGGCTGTAGCGTGAGTCGTTTGAACGGCGAAGATCCGAAAACTTATCATCGCTGACCTGCTTGAATTTTGCCATCATATCCTCAAAGGATGCAGGCTCGTTGGAGGATTGCTGAGGCTGACCCTGCCAGACGTTTGGTCTGGAGTGGTTGTTTCTGGGTTTGTGCTGCTGTGTCGGAACAGACTGCTGAGCGGTAGGATTAGCCTGCTTTATAGAAAGGCTGATTTTACCGTCCGCACCGATTGAAAGAACCTTAACCTTAACCTGCTGGCCTTCGGAAAGATGTTCTTTAATATCTTTAACATATGTGTTGGATACTTCGGAAATATGTACCATGCCGGTTGTGTTACCCTCAAGAGTAACGAAGGCACCGAAATTGGTAAGGCCTGTTACCTTACCTTCAATAATTGCTCCAACTTCAATCTGCATAGAAACCTGTGTTCTCCTCTGAAAATAATTTAGGTTGCTGAATTCGCATATACTCTTTCGCCGGGCATAACATAGTCAAGCTCTTCTCTGGCAAATTGCTGAAGATACTCGGACTCATTTTCACTGTTGAGAATATCCTCAAGCTGTTTGTTTTCCTCATCCTGAGCAGAAATCTGCTCAGACAGCTCGGAAACCTCATCAGTCTTGTCCTTTATGTCCAAACGAAGCTGTATTGAATTAATAATAAAATAGCCAATTAATGCCACCAGAGCGAGAACAAGGACGATGCTTACTCTTCCTTTGTTTTTCTTGTTCATGATGCACCTACTTAATAATTTTTCAATTAATTATATACCATATTATTCTTTATTTTCAAGAGTTTTTTTGCCTTTTTTTCGTGAATTTTTAATATTTTTAAAATTTTCGGGTAGTTTTCGGTAAGTTTTTCCAAATAAAGCAATTATAAACTTATACGGAGCGGTTATTATCCTTGAAAATATGGTGATTATTTTGTTGCTTTTCTTGGCCAGCGCAGTTATACAATCCACAGAAAATCTGCCAAGTGTAAGATAATAAACACAAAAACCCGACACAAGAGCAACGAGAATATTAAAGCGAAATCTACCGTTATTTACCACAAGCAGAAAAACAAAAGTAAGAATTGCGCAAAGTGAAAAAAACGCAATATCCTGTACGGGTATTGCCTTGTTATTTTTTATTACCAACGCACGGACTATTCTGAAAATATCATAAATTAAGCCGAGTATAAAGCCGAAGCCGACAGAATAAAGAAAAACCTGGAGCTGCGAAGAAATATTATCAATATACATAATCTATCTGAAAATTCGGCTGAAAAAGCCGCCCTGCTCACGGGTGTTTTCAGAATAATTTATGGCAACAATATCGCCGTCAATAGCAAGCTCACCTACATCTGTGCTGAAACGGTTTATACGAAGATTATTGCCGCTGACTGTCATTTCGCCAAGCGAAGTCAAAGCAACAATATTCATTTCATCAAAGCTGTCAACATCTTTCACTCCGGAAACTGTAAGATGTTTTCTGTCTTCAAGAACAATATTATGTGGTAACATATTTATATTTTTTTCTTCCAAAGCGCTTCTCCCCTATTTAATTATTCATTTATTAAATATGCGGAAAAACGGCAGAATATGTTACTGAAGCTGTCTGAACATCAGGGCTGCATTTTCCTTTGTTGCGTGCTCACTGACATTTAAAACCTCATATTTTGTAAGATTTGAGCCCATCTGAATTTCTATTATGTCGCCGACCTTGATTTCAAGTGAAGCTCTGGCGATTTTACCGTTTACGGTTACGTGCTTTGCATCGCAAACTTCGTTTGCAACGGTGCGTCTTTTAATTATTCTTGAAACCTTAAGATATTTATCTAATCTCATAATATAATCTCCTTAATTATTTTGGAAGTTAACAAAAGAAGTGGCTGCCTTCAAGAAAAGGCAGCCAAAGAAAATGACTTATTTTGCAGCGTTCTTGAAAGCCTGGCCAGCCTTGAAAGCGGGAGCCTTGCAAGCGGGAACTGTCATTGTTTCGCCTGTTCTGGGGTTGCGAGCCTGCTTCTCTGCACGCTCACGAAGCTCGAATGTACCGAAGCCGATAAGCTGTACCTTCTCGCCGTTTGCTACTGCAGCTGTGATAGCATCAAGAGTAGCGTTGAGAGCCTTTTCGGAATCTTTCTTGGAGAGACCTGTTTTTTCAGCAACTGCGCTGATAAGTTCGTTTTTGTTCATTTTGTTAAACCTCCTGAATTTATATATAATACTACATTATTATAAACCTAGTATTATTTACGTTTTTTTGCTTCGTCCCAGAGCTTGTCCAGCTCTTCGAGAGAAGTGTTTTTCATATCAATGCCTTTCTTTTCGGCAAGCTGTTCCACAATTGAAAAGCGGTTGAAAAACTTGTCCGTTGCGGCAGTAAGCGCTTCTTCTGCATCGACATCGATAAATCTTGAAACATTGACAGCAGAGAAAAGAACATCACCGAGTTCATCGAAGCAAGCATTGTCATCCTGCGCATCAATTGCTTCACGAAGCTCTGCAATTTCTTCCTCGAGTTTATCGAGAGCACCGGAAACATCAGCCCAGTCAAAGCCGGCTTTTTTTGCCTTCTTCTGGATTTTAGTGCTTCTCATAAGTGCAGGTAATTCACGGGGTACAGCCTGCATAGCCTGAGTAGTGGTTTTCTGACCTTTAGTGCGGCGCTTTATATCGTCCCAATTTGTGAGAACGTCTTCAACACCGTCGACATTGACCTCGCCGAAAACATGGGGATGGCGCTCAATGAGTTTTTTGCAGATACCGTCGCAAATATCATCAATATTAAAACAATCTGCCTCGGTTTCAATTTGTGAATGGAAAACAACCTGAAGCATAAGGTCGCCTAATTCTTCACAAAGGAGAGTTTTATCGTCCTTATTTATAGCTTCTATAACCTCATAGGTTTCTTCTATAAGGTCTTTTTTGATTGTTGTGTGGGTCTGCACAGCATCCCAAGGACAACCGCCTTCGCCACGCAGAAGAGCAACTATATTTACAAGGTCGCCAAACACATAATTCTTTTTGAACTCAAAGTTTTCTACCATTTTTAAACTCCTTGTACGCATATAACCCGTACTTTAACAATTTTACCCTATTAAGTCAAATTTTTCAAGGGTTTTTGCGATTTTTTTGCCCTTCGGAAGCATTAATAAATCATCTTTTGATATTCCCTTGATAACAAGGAGTGAAACTGCATAAACAACTACAGCAACTCCTACGCCGAGAATAGTGGATAAATTGTAGCCGTTGAGTCTGCTTCCTGCATCGCCGAAGGTAAGAATATTGGAAAATACAGCCTGTGTTGCATAGGCGGAAAAAGCACAAATTGCAGCAGCAATCATAGGTTTAACTATTGTTGAAACAAGCTTAACCTTACAGCCGGAAATTTTTACTGCAAAGTAAATATTGAGAACAACTATAACCGTATAGCAGACAAGTGTACCTATTGTTGCGCCGTATATATTAAACCTCGGAATACCGACAAAAATGAAGTTGCAGATTACTTTTATAACAGCGCCAACGGCAACGGTTTTGGCAGGTATATCTGCCCTGCCCATAGCCTGCAGAACATTGGTAAGAGGTGTTGAAAGAGCGATTACAAATGTGCCGATACCGTAAATCATTACAATGGGAGAAGAAATAGGAATGAGGTTTTCTGCAGCAGTTCCGCCGTAAAGCAGGGTCATAACAGGCTTTGCAAGTGCGGCAATACCTAAACCGGCAGGTGCTGCAACAAGCATACATACGCGCACAACGGAATTGATTATACTGCCTGTTTCTCTTTTGTTCTTGATTGCAACTGCGGCGGCAAGTGCAGGAATTGCACTTACGCCAAGTGACATTGTAATTGATGTTATAAGGTTTTTGAAATCAAGCGCTGAAAAATAACAGCCGTAAAGGTATGTGCCTATATCCTTATCAAGAGTGCCGGAGCCCTGAAGCGAAGCAGCAAAAGCAGTTTTGAAATAATCAAGGTTATCCGCAACTGCGTGTGCAAGTCGGGTACGGATGGTAAAATTATCAATAAGGTTTGTTACATTAGTGATTAGTGCGCTGATAACCATTGGGATTGCAATCGTTATCATTAAATTTGTAATTTCGGAGGAGGATTTGGGTCTGGGAGAATTGACAAGCATAGTCCTTGTAAAGGAGTCACCCTTGATTTTTTTATGAATTATCATAAAAGCAAGGGCAACCATTGTGCCGATTGTAACAGAAAGCACGGCTGCAGCAGCGGCAAAGGGATAAATAACGCTGAGCGCTTCGGCTTCGTCTGCGCAGACCTTGCCGAAAACAGCCTCACCGCTGTTGAATTTATTGAGGCCGAAAGTCATAACAGCCTTTGCGAAAACGAGACCGAGCACAAGCTTGCCTAGGGCTTCAATAACCTGTGAAACCGCAGTCGGGGTCATATTGCGAAGACCCTCGTAATAACCTCTGTATGTAGACATTACACAGCAGAAGAATATTGAAGGAGCAATCATAAGAATGCTCCAAAGGTTGTCCTCACACTTGCCGAGCTTTACATACGGAAAAGCAATGAAAACAAGCAAAAGCGTACCGACAATACCCACAATCAGGAAAAGTCGCTGAGCAACCTTAAAAATCATCCTTGCGTCACGGTAGTTGCCCAAGGTTACACTTTCGGAAACCATTTTTGAAACCGCTACAGGCAGACCTGCCATAGAAATAGCGTAAATTGGTGTATAAATTTCGTAAGCGGAGCTGAAATATCCTCTGCCAACCTCACCGATAAGGGCGGTAAGCGGTATTTTGTAAATAGCGCCGATGACCTTTACGATGAGTGTTGCGGCAACAAGAATAAGAGCTCCGTTGAGCATAGACTGACCTTTTACGGCTGTTTTCTCCTGTCCCATAATAACACTTCCTTACTCATTGGAATAAAAATTAACCTAAAAATTCACAGATTAACAGTGATGAACGCGGAACTTCTTTCTCTGCAATATCTGAAAAAAGAACAAGCTTTTCGGTAAGCCTTTGTGTTTCGGCAAACCATACGCTGTCAGGTTCAACGGTTTTAAATAATTCCAGAGCTCTGCTTTTGAAAACGCAAGGCTCATAGTTGTGAATTGTATCAATAAGAATATCGGCACAGTATTTATACGGTGCGAGATATTTGTTTTCACCCTCGAGCACACCGTCCCACATATCAAAGGTGTTTTCGACAGAACTGCTTCTGGAATGATAATCTCTTACAGTACGTCTGATAAGGCGTAAATCACGCTTTGTCAGAATTACATAACCCGAATCATCGTAGATTCTGGTTGATACGCTGATGTAGATTTTTAAAAGAGCTTCAGCCGGCAGATAGCCGTAAATAATCGGATTAAGTGCGTGCAGACCCTCAAGAATGACTACATCGCCTTCATCAAGAGTTATTTCAAAGGCATTGTCGGTTCTGATACCTGTATCAAAATCAAAACGGGGTATTTTTGCCGTTCTCTCTTTTACCAGCTTTTTAAGAACTTTTTCAAGCAAATCAAGGTCAAGTGCATGTACTGTTTCATAATCAGGCTTACCGTCATCACCGATAATTGCATCCGTAGAATTGCGGTAAAAATCATCAAGTGAAATAGTATATGCTTTATGACCTTTATCGGCAAGTCTTTCTCTTAATTTATTTGCGGTAGTGGTTTTGCCAGAACAGCTAGGGCCGGCAAGAAGAACAATTTCTACACATTTATTACTTATAATTCTTTCAACAACACAGTCGAGAGCAAAACTGTATCTCTCCTCAGCCGCCGAAATAAAAGCTGCCGTATCGTTTTGCGCCTCGTAATTAATTTGTGAAAGTGTGTTGATAACTTCTGCCATAAGCAGGACCTCCGAAAGATTATACTAAGTTAATTGTATGTAGAATAAAACTCGGATATTCTGTTTTTTCTTTCCACAAGGGTATCAAACCCAGTGTTGTATTCATAAGGGTATTTGTAATTGAAAATCCGTTCAATATGATTATCGTGCGGAGCTTTCAACTTGGTAACTGCACCGGCACCGACAGCAAGCACGGTATGAATTTCTTCCATCATATAGACATTATAAATGCATTCTTTACCGGGTAAACACCAGCCGACATTTTCAAGGTTGCCTACGCAACGGCTCTGACGGTACATATAATACGGAATATATCCGTTTTCAGAGAGCGTTTTATTGGCATAATCAATCATCTGTGCAGCCGCCATATCCTGCGAAAGAGATGCATTTTCTTTTGCAACAAGGTTACTCGAACGCTTGAGAGCAAGTGCGTGAACCGTGATATTCTCAGCGCCGAGTGAAATTGCTTTGTCAACCGAGTTAATAAAGCCTTCAACGTTATCACCGGGTAAGCCTGCAATCAAATCCATATTAATGCTGTCAAAACCGATATTTTGTGCAAGTCGGTATGCTTCAACGGCTTGTTCGGCAGTATGCTTTCTGCCGATTATTTCAAGTACATTATCATCAAAAGTTTGCGGGTTAATGCTTATTCTTTCAACACCGCAGTTTTTAAGCGTAAGCAGCTTTTCAGCGGCGATTGTATCTGCCCTGCCCGATTCAAAAGTGAATTCACGGCAGAAGGACATATCAAAATTATCTTTGACTGTATTAATCAAGAACTCCGATTGTTCAGCAGAAAGAATCCCCGGAGTACCTCCGCCGAAATAAACGCTTTCAAGCCTTAACTTATTGCTCTTTGCATAATCAGCAGTAATAACAATTTCTTTAGCAAGGTTTTCAATGTAAGGCTCAAGCAGCTTTTTTGCGTTATTGCTCGTAATAGAATGCGAAACAAAGGAGCAATAGCTGCATCTGCTCGGACAAAACGGAATTGATACATAAAGGCTGAAGGAATCGGCTCTGTTATCATTAAAAATCTGCTTTTGTGCCTGTGCAACTTCAAATGCAAGCTGTGTTTTGCTTTCGCTCACGAGTAGTTTATTTTTAAAAAATGTCTTGGCATTATCTTCGCCTTTTTCTTCGATAAGACGATTCATCAGCTTTGATGGTCTTACTCCCGTCAGAAGTCCCCACGCAGGTGTATAGCCCGTAATTTTTGTCAGGCAGTCATAAAGACAAAGTGCCAAATTATATTCTGCCTCATCGTCTGAATAAACAGCTATTGTTCTTTCTGCTTTTTCTGTTTTACTATCAATAAAAGCATCAACAGATAAAACAGTACTACCGTCAAGGGTATTCATTTTTGTAGTTATATAATCACCCTGAACATCATCAAGTTCATATTCAAGGTGTATGTCGCTATTTGGATAAAATATACGGCACAGGTTTTCGGTTTCGAAATGAAACTTGTGACCGATAATGTAAACTGTCATCAGAGTTTCCTCATATATCTGTTTCTTTTGCGCTCAAAGCCTATTGTTGTAGCACGGTTATGACCGGGATATACCGCATAATCATCGTCAAACTCGGAGAGTTTTTTGATGGAAGCCATCATATCATCAAAACTTCCGCCGACAAAATCCGTCCTGCCGACCGTAAGGCAGAACAAAGTATCACCACTAAAAATAAGCTTGTTCTTTTTGTCAACAAAGCATACTGATCCCGGTGAATGACCCGGTGTGCTTAAGACGAAAACAGAGGTATCAGCAAACTCAATAACATCACCGTCTTTCAACACTTTATCAGCAGTTACACCGGGAGTTATTTCATAGTCGCCTGCAAGATTTTTAACGTTATCATTCAGACAGATTTCATCATCCGAATGTATACAGATTTCAGCTTCGGGATAAATCTCTTTTAATGATTTACAGCCGAATATATGGTCAAAATGCCCGTGAGTGAGAAGGATGTATTTCAAATCAAATCCGAGTAATGCATCGTTAAGCTCATCCGAGGGAACTCCGGGGTCAATAACAATCGCCGATTTTGAAGTTTCGTCGGTAATTACATAACAGTTTGCGCCGTAATCGCCAAGCGGAAGACAGTGAATATTCATTTTTATTTCCTCCAAAGGTCAGTATCGAGAATAATTGTAACAGGTCCGTCATTGACAAGCGAAACCTGCATATCTGCGCCGAAAACGCCGTTTTCAACGTTTTTTATGCCGTTTTCAAGCAATAAAGCAGAGTACTTTTCGTAAAGCGTATTGGCGATTTCGGGGGCAGCAGAAGGAGTGAAAGACGGACGGTTACCTTTTTTACAGTCGGCACAAAGAGTAAACTGCGAAACAACAAGTGCTTCACCGTCAACATCTGTCAACGACAAATTCATTTTTTCGTTTTCATCCTCAAAAATTCGGAGCTTTGCAGTTTTTGAGGCGAGAATTTCGGCTTCTTTCTCTGTATCACCTTCAACAACGCCGAGCAAAACCAAAAATCCTTTGCCGATTTCGCCTACAGTTTTGCCGTCAACAACTACATCAGCTCTTTTTACTCTCTGAACAACCGCTTTCATTAATCCACCCGTTACTTTCTTTCTACTTTTAAAACTCCGTCTATCTTTTCTATTTTAGAAATTACGCTCTTAAGGTGCTCAATGCCGTCAACAAAAATTGTACACGTCATTATAAACGAACCGTCTTTAAGTGAACGTGAGTTGATATTGGTAATTAAAACTCTGATATTACTGAGCATAACAGAAATATCGGCAAGAATTCCTATTCTGTCGATGCCGGTAATGAAAAGGTTTGCATTGTATTCTTCCTTAACGCCCTTATCCCAGTAAGCGTTAAGCCATCTGTAAGGCTCAGCACAGCTTTCAATTTCTTTGGGAACATTGGTGCAGTTTCTTGAATGAATGGATACACCGTGACCTCTTGTGATAAAGCCGATAATCTGATCACCCGGAAGCGGATTACAGCAATGAGCGAACTTGACAAGACAGTTGTCAATTCCTTCAACTACAACGCCTTCGCTGCTCTTTACATGTTTTTTTGGAGCTTCTACAGAAACTTTTATCTGCTTGGATGAAACGAGTTTGGCGTAATCATCTTTTATTCTGGGCATAATTTTGCTCAGCAGAATACCGCCGTAGCCTATAGCAGCATAGAAATCATCAATAGTCTGACAACGCTGTCTTTCAGCAATTTTTTTCAGGAAGGCTTCGCTTTCATCATCAGGCAGCCTTATTAATGCACGGCGGAACTCACGCTCAAGCTGTTCCCTGCCCTGTTCAATATTTTCTTCACGACGTTCCTTTTTGAACCAGGAACGTATTTTGCTTCTGGCCTCACTGGTTTTGACAATATTAAGCCAATCTCTGCTCGGACCCTTACCCGGCTGTGATGAAGTAATAATATCAACAATTTCGCCTGTTTGAACCTTGTAATCAAGCGAAACCATTCTTCCGTCAACCTTAGCACCTGTCATTTTGTTGCCGACGGCAGAGTGAATTGCATAAGCAAAGTCAATAACAGTTGCACCGACGGGCAGATTTTTAACATCGCCTTTGGGGGTGAAAACATAAACATCATCCGGAACAAGGTCGCTTTTGATAGTACTGACTATTTCATCGACGCCTGCTGCTTCATCCTGACTTTCAAGTAGCTGTCTTATCCACGAAAGACGTTCATCGAACGATTTTTTACCGCCCGACATATTGAGCTTGTATTTCCAGTGGGCAGCAATACCGTATTCAGCAGTATAATGCATTTCCCACGTTCTAATCTGAACTTCAAAGGGAATGCCCTCTTTGCTGATAACCGTTGTATGAAGTGACTGATACATATTGGGCTTGGGTGTGGAAATATAGTCCTTAAATCTGCCCGGTAACGGTCGGAACATATCATGAATGACACCAAGGCAGTTGTAACAGTCAATAACTGTGTCAACAATAATTCTTACTGCATAAATATCATAAATTTCATCGAAATTTTTATTTTGCATATACATCTTTCGGTATATGCCGTGAACACTCTTTATCCTGCCGTCGACCTTGGCTTTGATGCCTGTTTCAGCAATGTGTTCAACAATACGCTCTTTAACATCAAGAAGAAACTCATTGCGCTGTGTCAACTGATTGGCAAGGTTTTCTTCAATTTCTTTATAACCAATACTGTCAAGATAGCTGATTGCAAGGTCTTCCAGTTCAATTTTAACAGGTCGGATACCGAGACGGTGCGCAATTGGTGCATAAATTTCAAGAGTTTCAAGCGCAATGTCACGGCGCTTTTGTTCTTTCATAAAGCCGAGAGTGCGCATATTGTGAAGACGGTCAGCAAGTTTAATGATAATTACTCGTATATCGTGCGACATTGCAATAAGCATCTTTCGCAGATTTTCTGCTTGCTGTTCTTCCTTGTTAGCAAGCGAAACCTTACCGAGTTTTGTAACGCCGTCAACAAGTGCTGAAATGCTCTTGCCGAAATCACGCTCACAGTCCTCGCTCGTGTATTCGGTATCTTCAACAACATCATGAAGAAGTGCTGCAGCAAGTGATTCGGAATCCATACCCATTTGTGCAAGAATTGTTGCAACAGAAACAGGGTGAATAATATAAGGCTGACCGGATTTTCTAAGCTGACCCTCGTGTGCCTTTTTGGCAATTGAGAACGCTTTATCAATAAGCTCAAGCTGATCGGCAGTATAGCTGTCTTTAATCAGGTCCTTGAGTTCATTATAAAGCACAGTAACTTCATCAATATTTTCGGTTTTACACATTATGCAGCACCTCCCTTTATAGCAAATTATTTAGTAAAGCACAAGCAGATAAATCTGCCTTGACAGGATTATCGGGCAGACATATTGCTCCGTTTTCGTCACGCACTAAAACGTTAAGCTCAAGCATAGCGTCCAAAGAAACAGCAACCTTACAAAGGTCTGTACCGTTGTTGCCCAGACGGTAACAGAGTGTTTCTATATCGTATTTCCAACCGCCGTTAGCTTTAATAAATTTGAAAACATCAAGCATAAATTCCCTTTCGGGTCTTGCGATTGACTTTTCTTCAGCGGTCAGATATTCTTGGCGCTTGATTTTTTCGTAAAGCGAGAAGCCTTTGAGTACGGCAATGTCATCCATACCGGCACCTCTGACAGCTTTGATATGAACACTCGGTCTGACTTCACCAAGGTATTCATTGGGTTCAACAGTAACGGCAAGGTCAACGGTATCACCTTTTCTGAATGAAAATTCATGAGGTGCTACACCGAAGCGCATTGCAGAAATCTTGGTATCGCCTTTTGATAACATAAGGCGAATATGTTTTCCGTCGCTTACGGCTTGCACAGCATCAATTTTCATATTGAACAAACCGAAAACGGGAACCGGATTGCCTGCGCCGAAGGGCTCAAGAGTTGAAAGCGCATCAAGCAAATCCTTATCAATTGCGGCAGGGTTTAAACGGCAATCGATATTAAGAACAGGGAAATTCATTTCGCCGAGAGAAGCCGCATATTCATTAATCTTTCTGCGGAACAAACCAATATTTTCACACTTAAGACCTATACCGGCCGCAAGTGTATGTCCGCCGAAGTGGTCAAGTGCATCGGATGCAGCCTTGATAGCATCATAAAGAGAAAAACCTTCAAAACTGCGTCCCGAGCCTCTGGCTTCATCACCGTCACGGGCAATTACTATCGCAGGCTTACCGTAAAGCTCAACGAGCTTTGCTGCAACAATGCCGATAATTCCGTTTGGCCAGCTTTCGCCGTCAACAACAATTACTCTGTCATATTTAAGTGAAGGGTCAGTTTTGAATTTTTCTTTTATTTGTTCAAGAATCTCAAGCTCAATTTTATGACGCTGAACATTTGCAGAATCTATTTCTTCCGCAATATCATCACTTATCGACACATCCTCGCAGAGCAGAAGATTAAGTGCTCTGGAAGGACTGCCCATTCTGCCGGCGGCATTAATCCTCGGAATAAGCGTGAAAGCCAGTGTTCCTGCGCTCATTCTTTTTCTTCCGTAACCCGCAACTTCACGCAGTGAATTGATTCCGAAACGCTCGGAATTATTAATCATCTCAACACCACGTCTGACAATAAATCTGTTTTCGTCAATAAGCGGCATTACATCGCCGATAGTACCCAGTGTTATTATATCGCTGTAAGCATCAAGCACGAAATCGTAATCGGAATCCTCCATAGCACAAAGGAGCTTGAAAACAACGCCGACACCGGCAAAGCTGTTAAAGGAACACTTGCAGTCTTCACGGTACGGGTCTACTACTGCACAGCAGTCAGGCAGTACGTCGCCGACTCTGTGGTGGTCGGTTACAACCATTTTTATGCCACATTGTTTTGCATATTCGGCTTCCTCGATATTGCTTATACCGCAGTCAACCGTAACGATAAGTTTAACGCCTTGCTCGGCAAAATAATCAATATCGCTGCATTTAAGGCCATAGCCCTCAGACCTGTCGGGAATTTTACACATAACATCAGCGCCCTGGTCGGAAAGGTACGAATAAAGAAGAGCTGTGGCTGTAATTCCGTCTGCATCATAATCGCCGAATACAGCTATTCTGTCAAAATTTTCAAGTGCGGCTGTAATCGTTCTAACCGCTTTATCCATATCGGGAAAATCCCAGGGAGATGACAATTCAAGCTCATCAAAAAAGAATGAGCGTATTTTTTCATCGGTATCAATTCCACGTGAAGAAGCAATGAGAGAAGCCATGGGAAAAAGAGTATGCTTTTCGGCAAGAGAAGCAGCAAGAACCTTGTCCACCTTATTCACCTGCCATATTTTTCTGCTCATTGTTTCACCACCTTAAATAATATTTATAAATTATATCATCTTATTTTAATTTATGCAATACAAATTTTCACTCCTGACAAAATAACAGAAAAAACTGCACCCGAAATTTTATTATCAGGTACAGTTAAGTTTTTTGTGTTATCGGTATTATCGAGCCTATGTCAATAAGCTCACCGCCAAAAAGCGGGTGCGGATAAACATTACGTTCACGTAAAAATGAATTAATCTGAGTGTAATCGGGGTGATTTGCAATATCTCCGCAAAATGCAAGCATATCTTTTGCAAGCTTACCGCAGCAGCCGCCTATGAAACCAGTATCAAACCCGTCAAGCCTTACGCAGCCTTTTTTGACCAGCAAAGCATCCAATCCGAAACCAATTGCGGCATTGTAAATTGACAAATCATCGGTTATAAAAGAATTTTCATCAACAGGCACGCAAGAGCATTTTGCATAACCCTGCTTTACATTAATTACGGTCTTTCCCTGCTTCAATATTTCAGGAGTGTTACCGCTTTTGCAAAGGATATATTTACCGATAATACAACAATTAAGCGGTATATCAAAAGGATATTCTGGTTTCAATTCAATACTGTCGGAAAGACAGCGCAAACCCATACAGTCTAAATCATTTAACAAAGCAGTCTGACTTTGTTCAACAACAAAAACACCGTTACCAAGATATGAAAAAAGCATATCAGTATGATTGCGCAAGGGATACATAACACTCTCGCAGCTTGTTACGGAAATCGGTATAACATCCAGTTCCTTCATAGCGGAAATAACCTGAGGATACTGCGGAGAAACTACTGCGTGCTTTACTTTTCTGTCGGGGAGATTGGGATTGCTCAAAAATGAATAATCTGTCATTTTATCAATGCCTCGAAGGCTTCCCGGATATTGCGAACTCCTATAATTTCAGTGTCACCGCTTATATCCGAGGAAAGATTTCTGAGGTTGTGTTGAGGAATAATACACCTTGAAAACCCAAGCCTTATCGCCTCTTTGACACGTTGCTCACAGTTGTTGACGCCTCTGATTTCACCTGCAAGACCGATTTCGCCGAAAGCAAGGGTATCATCCGCAACAACCGTATCTTTTAAACTTGAAACAAGCGCCATTGCAACTGAAAGGTCGGTTGCAGGCTCATCAATTTTAAGTCCGCCGACAATGTTGATATATGTGTCCATTGTGCCGAAGAAATAGCCTGCTTTCTTTTCAAGAACGGCAAGAATCATAGCAGCACGGTTATAATCAAAGCCGGTACACATTCTTCTGGGATTGCCGAAACCCGTGGGCGTTACAAGCGCCTGAACTTCTGCCATAATCGGTCTTGAGCCTTCCATTGTACAGGCAATGCAGGAGCCGGAAGCGTTTTTCGGCTTACCGGAAATCAGCATAAGCGAAGGATTTTCTACTTCTGCCAGTCCCCTGTCACGCATTTCAAAAACGCCTATTTCGTTTGTCGAACCATAACGGTTTTTAACAGCACGAAGAATTCTGTATGAGAAATTTCTGTTGCCCTCAAAATAAAGAACGGCATCAACAATATGCTCCAGTACCTTGGGTCCTGCAATGTTACCGTCTTTGTTGACGTGTCCGACAAGTACAATCGGAATACCGAGTGATTTTGCTGTGCGCATAAATACATTCGCCGATTCTCTTACCTGTGTTACGCTGCCTGGTGAAGAATTGACTTCGGAATAATCCATTGTCTGTACCGAATCAACAAAAACAAGGTCGGGCTTATTATGTCGGATATATTCGGTAATCGCAAGAACATCTATTTCACACATTATTGAAAGCCGTGAATTGCTGACTCCAAGGCGTTCCGCACGCAGTTTAATCTGATGTGCGGATTCTTCGCCCGAAATATACAGAATGTTTAATTTGTCGTTGAGGGTTTTACAAATCTGTAAAAGCAGAGTTGATTTGCCTATACCCGGGTCACCGCTAAAAAGAACAAGCGAGCCCTTTACTATACCGCCTCCAAGTACTCGGTCAAGTTCATTAAGACCCGTAGAATACCTAACGGAAACATCATTGACTATTTCGTTAAGCTTCTGTGCAGAAGCAGCCCTGATATTACCAGACCTGGAAGATGCGGTTTGAGATAGAATCTCCTCATTCATAGTGTTCCACTCACCGCAGCCGGGGCAGCAGCCGTACCACTTGGCAGATTCATAGCCGCAATCAGAGCATATATATAACGATTTTGCTTTTGCCATTTTAATCACTCCAGATAATCTGTAATTCCTTGCATTATTGATAAAGCCATTTGTGTCTGATAGCTGTCAGTTTTTAATTTTTCTGCTTCATTTACGTTTGATAAAAAACCGCATTCAACCATAATTGAAGGTAATGTACAATTATACAGTAAGTAAATATTAGAGCCTACAGGCTTAATTTTTCTGCTGTTATCGGGTTGTAACTCATCAACAACTGATTGTTGAACAGATTGCGCCAAAATTTTACTTTCGGGCGAATTTGTTGAATAAAAAACCTGTGTGCCGCTGTATTTCGGCACGGAATAATGGTTCTGATGAATGCTAATAAGAACAGAATCGGGATAGCTCTCGGCAATTTCAAGCCTTTTTCTTATATCAGACACCTTGCGTGCCCTGATTGTTGAAAGCGAATTATCGCCTATCAGCGCATCATCATTGCGAAGCATCACAGTTTTATATCCCGAAGCAATGAGCATTGAGTTGAGCTTTTGAGCAATCGAAAGGTTTATATCCTTTTCTCTTGTTCCGTCTGCTGCACTTGTGCCGCCGTCCATACCTCCGTGACCTGCGTCTAGAATTATGTAAAGACCTCTGTTTTCGGCACTTGACGAAACAGACTCAGTTTTCCTGTATAAATGATTTATGCTGATGTAGCAAGAAAAAATGAAAATTAAGGAAATAAGTCCGATAAAAATACGTTTCATAAACACACCTCATACAATAGGTATGTTTATATACTTCTATTTATTTCAGCCCCAGAAACAGGTAACTCTGCCTTTGGTTGCTTTCTTTACAATAGTATCGGCAATAAGCCCCAATACGGCACCGAGCCAGAAGCCGAGAGAATTCATCATCATATCGTCAAATTCGCAAAAGCCGTTTTGGAAAAGATATTGTGAATACTCAAGCAACGAGAAGGACGCAAGCGGAAATACCGTAATTACAAGAACTTTAACTATAATTTTATGCTTTTTCAAAAGAAGATAAAAGATAACACCAAGCGGTGTAAAATACAGAAGATTGCCGAAAAACATCATAAACACTTCATAAGGTATACTCGAATAATCAGAAATATATTCTCTTATAGTGTTAAACGGAATCCAATTAAGAGGATATACTCCCCTTTCAAGTCTGATGAGGACGAAAGAGTAAATCAGCAAAAATAAGTAGAATATAATAAAAGCAACTGAACTTGTTTTGAAAAAAACGCCATAGTTCTTTTTATAATTTTTGGATAAAAGACGGGAAATTGTAAAAAAAGCTGATGAAGCCAGCCATATTGTGCCTACAATAAGTAATTTGTCAAAGTAAAAAAACCAAACCCATTTCCCGGGAAAACCGTTTAAGAACTGCAGCTCAATTTGCTTTGCGAAAGCAAACACAAGCCAAAAAACCATAAATAAGATTAAGCCAAAACCGCAGACAGTTTCACCCTTGGGAATAAAAGAGAGCACAAAACTTATCGCAACACCGCCAATAACACAAAGCATTATGGGCTTAATAATTAATCCTGTCATGTTAAAAGCAGGTATCGACAAAAATACAAAGCAGGCGCAAGTAAGTAATGTTTCTATGAAAAAAAGTAATTTTGAATTTATCTTATTTGTCATTATTATTTACGCTTTCTGCTGTCGATATAGCTTTGCAGAATTTCAACCGCAGCTGCCGCATCAACGATAGATTTATGCTGTTTTTCACGTTTTCCGACTGTATGAAGCTGCTTATGGGCTATTACACTCGTAAGTCGTTCATCCCACATAACAGTTTCTATTCCGCACGCCGCTTTAAGATTATCAGCAAACTGAGTGCAAGCCTCAGCCCTGAAACCGAGTGAACCGTCCATGTTTTTAGGCAGACCTACGACAATAAGCTCCGGCTTTTTATTTTTAATAATATCAACAAGTGCATCAATGAGCTTTGGCTCGTATTTTTCATTAATCACACCAACAGGAGAAGCAAGCATTTCCAGCTTGTCACAAACGGCAACACCAGTTCGTGCGTCACCGTAATCAACACTTAAAATAACCATTTTTCAAAGTGAGGGACTGTTTAAAGTAAACAGTCCCTCCGACCTTTCTTTAGTTTATTGGAATAAGATCACCCAGTGAACCGAGTGCATTGGTTATCTCTTCAAGGATACCGCCGTTTTGATTATCCGAGTCGTGAGAAGCACCTTTGCAGCTTGTACAGGTTTTGGGAAGATTTTTAATGGAATACCAACCGGTTGCAGTTGAAGGGCAGTTTTCGCCTGCCAGCAGACCTGTTCGTGTGCAGTATTTCTTTTCGGTGGTAAGGCTGGATTTCGGGAACGATTTTTCCGGCAAGCCGCTGTGAACTCTGTTCATAATCTCGGCAAACAGCTTACCCGACGGGTTACCGCTGACATTGGAAACAGTTTTATTAAGGTCATAGCCGTACCAGACAGCCGCAACATAATAAGGTGTGCCGCCGACAAACCAACGGTCAAAATCATCGGAAGTTGTACCGGTTTTTGCCATTGTCTGGAAGCCCTTGACCTTATAGCGTGTACCAGTACCGACGCTTGAGGTTGTTACAGTCTGGAGCAGCTCACACATAATATCTGCTGTTTCTGCGCTTAAGGACTGAACACCGTTGTTAACAGAGTTATCAAAGTAAACGGTTGAACCGTCGCTGTTGGTAACTTTATAATAGCAGAAGGGCTCGTGGTAAACACCGCCGTTACCGAAAACAGCATAAGCAGCAGACATTTCAAGCGTTGTTATGCCAACGTTCATAGCACCCGTTGCGAGCGGTGCCGGTGCGACGTCGTGCTGAGGATGGGCAGTTGAAATCATAAACCTTTCGGTAAGGTACTGATATGATTTTTTGAGACCCAGGTCATAATACGCAATTCTTGCGGGAACTGTATTGAGCGAACGTGCAAGAGCATTCTGAACAGTTACGGAAGCACCCGTGCCCTTATCACCTGTATAGTTTTTGGGCCACTGCTTGCCCTGGTAAGCAAATGCCTTATCTAGATAAAGCGTTGACCAGGTAAGAATACCCTCTTCAACAGCAGGGCCATATACACTCAATGGCTTAATGGAAGAACCGGGCTGTCTGGGTGAATCGGAGGCACGGTTGAGACCTCTGTTTCTTGCTTTTTCGCCAGCTTCGCCGCAGATTGCAACAACTCTGCCCGAGTAGTCCATAATTGTTATAGCAGACTGGGCTTTAACATCCTTACCGGATTCATTCGGGAAGGTTTTGCGGTTATAGTAAACATCTTCGACAATTTTCTGGATTTCGGGGTCAACAGCGGCGTAAACCTTAAGACCGCCGTAATAAATCTTCTGTGTTGCCTGACGCTCAGTCATATCATACTCATTCATAAACTGGTCGTAAAGGCAGTCTACAATATAATCGGTATAAAAGCTCCAGATTTCGGAAGTGCCTGTTGCTTTTTCCTCTTCCGCCTTTTTATCGGGAACGTAGTTTTCGCTGTTGGTGAAAATTATTTCATGAGCAACGGCTTCATCATATAAAGCCTGGTCAATATAGCCTTCCTCAAGCATAGCGGCAAGGCATTTTTCCTCACGACGTTTCTCGTTTTCTTCAGGGTCAATTAACGGGTCATAAGTATAAGGTGCTTTGGTAATTGAAGCAATACAAGCCGCTTCAGCAAGATTAATTTCTTTTACATCCTTGCCGAAATACACTTCGCAGGCAGTTTTTACGCCGTAACAGCCTTCGCCAAGATAAAGTGTATTGAGATAAGCTTCAAGAATTTCATCTTTATCAAAGTGTCTTTCAAGATTAAGTGCGTAGCAGATTTCCTTAAATTTACGAACAAACGTTGCATCTCTCTCGTCGGTAAGGTTTTTAACAAGCTGCTGTGTGATTGTTGAGCCACCCGTAGAAAGCTGGTCTTTTACGAAAACAGCAATAAAACGAATCCAGTCAACACCGTGATGCTTCGGAAAACGGGCATCTTCAAGCGCAATAAAAGCATCCTGCAGGTGCTTTGGAATTTCGTCGAGTCCGACATAAATTCTGTTTTCCGTGCCGTGAAGACGCTGCATTTCAAAAATCTGACCGTCTTCATCATAAGCGTAAATTATTGAAGTCTGGCTCTGGTTTGCCTTATAATCGTTAAGGTCAATTACCATATCGCCGCTGACAACGGAATGCATATACGCAAACACATAGCCGCAGACAATAATACCCGTCAGCACAAAAAAAGCAAGAACGGATATAATTACCGTCTTTTTGCTGATGTTTAAATTATTCTTTTTCTTAACTTTACTTGAGTTTCCTTTCATTGTTACACCTCGATTAATCGTAAACACGTATATTTAGCCATATTAATCTTTTCTATTATAGCATATCTTTTTGAAAAATAAAGAGAATTTTCAAAATTACTTTAATATTCACGGTTAAATAATACAATACTTCTATTGTTCAATAAAATGACAGGAGTTAAAAATGAAACGAAAACTGATAATTATATTTACACTTTGCCTGACCGCAGGCGTTATTTGCGGTGCATTGATTAAGGTGGATAATAAAAGTGAAAAAAATATATCCGACAGCGAAAATTCAGCTGTCGGATATAGATATACGGTAAAAGAGTTTAACGGAAACGTTGCCGTATTCAGCTTTGGCAGCACCTATCCTATTGAGGTGCTTGAATGTCCGCTGAAATCCCTGCCCGATGATGAAGCACAAAAGCTCACGGCAGGAATAGACATTGAAACCGAAGAAGAGCTGCAACAGCTCATTGAAGCATACGATTAATTCTGGCGGTAATCCTTAAGGAAGTCGCCGAGGTCACGCATAGCCTTTGCAATCTTTTCGGGCTCAGGAAGCATAACAATACGGAAGTGGTCGGGCTTATCCCAGCTGAAGCCTCTGCCGGGGATGATCATAACGTTCTTGCTGTGCAGATAATCCATTGCAAACTGCTGGTCATCGGTAATGTTGAACTTCTTTATATCGAGCTTGGGGAAAATATAGAAAGCAGCGCTGTTCTTGACAAATGAAATACCGTCAATCTTTTCAAGCTCACGGCAGGTTGCCTCTCTCTGTTCATAAAGTCTGCCGCCGGGTACAATCATTTCACGGGTGCTCTGCGGGTCATTGAGTGCAGCAGGAATTACAAGCTGCATAAGTGCATTTGCGCAAAGACGCATAGCGGAAAGCTGTACAAGACCGGCAATAAAGTCTTTTGCGTTTTCCTTTGCGCCGCTGACAACCATCCAGCCGCAGCGGAAGCCGCAGATGATGTGTGACTTGGAAAGACCGTTCATTGTGCAGACAAGAAGGTCAGGAGCAAGAGTAGCTGTTGAAATATGCTCAAGGTCATCCATAACAAGTCTGTCATAAATTTCATCAGAGAAAATTACAAGCTGGTGCTCACGTGCAACGGCAACAAGCTCCTCAAGAACTTTCTTGGGGTAAAGAGCACCCGTGGGGTTATTGGGGTTGATGATTACGAGAGCCTTTGTTTTGGGGGTGATTTTGGACTTTATATCGTTAATGTCGGGATACCAGTTTGACTCTTCATCACAGATATAGTGTACGGGCTTTGCGCCTGCAATCCAGACAGAATTTGTCCACAGTGAATAGTCGGGTGCAGGGACAAGAATTTCATCGCCGTAGTTAAGCAGAGCAGTCAGAGCCATTGTTACAAGCTCACTTACACCGTTACCGATAAATACATCGTCAGGTGTGATGCCTTCAATACCCTTGCCCTTGTGATATTCGCAAATGGATTCTCTTGCATCGGGCATACCCTTAAGGTCGCAGTAAGCAACAGCCTTGTCGGCATTATTGATAAGAGCGTTTCTAACGCTGTCGGGCATTTTGAAATCGAATGTTGCGGGGTTACCCGTGTTAAGGCGAAGAACATCGATGCCCTCTTTTCTCATTCGCATTGCCTCGACAAATACAGGACCTCTTATATCGGAATGAACGTTTGCAAGTTTATCGGATCTTAATATCTCTCTCATTTCTTTTCGCTCCGTTTCAATTAGTTAATATAATAATTATACGACCTTTATTTTCAATGTCAATATTTATTCCGATAAAAATTCATAAGCAAATTTTAAAAGTAAAATATTCATCCGTAATTGACAAGCAAACTTCCTGTGATATAATAGAAAAGATTATATAAGGAAGTGTATTATTTATGCAGAAAAAAGAAAGAATTGTTGTAAAGGTCGGTACTTCCACCCTTACATACGCTACGGGTAAAGCAAACATCAGAAGAATGCAGGCTCTTGTGAGAACGCTTGCGGATTTACATAACAGCGGCTGTGAAATTGTGCTTGTCACATCGGGCGCTATAGGTGTCGGTGTAGGTAAGCTCGGTCTTGACAAAAAGCCCGACACGACTCCGGGCAGACAGGCTGCAGCTTGTATCGGCCAATGCGAGCTTATGTTTATGTATGATAAATTCTTCGGTGAGCTCGGCTGTACGATAGGTCAGCTTCTTATCACAAAGAGCGATATTGAAAACGAAGAACGAAGAACCAATCTCATAAACGCTTTTGAGCATATTCTTAAATACGGTGCAATTCCCGTTATCAATGAAAATGACTCAATTGCCGTAGAAGAAATTGTTTACGGCGATAACGACAACCTTTCAGCACAGGTTGCAAAGCTCGTTCACGCAGATAAGCTGATAATCCTAACGGACACCGACGGTCTGTTTGATAAAAACCCGATGGAGTACGAGGATGCACAGCTTATTCCCATTGTAAAGAAAATTGATGAAAGCATATTAAATCTTGCGGGCGGTGCAGGCACAAACAGAGGCACAGGCGGAATGATAACCAAAGTACACGCCGCACAGGAAGCCACCAAGGCACATATCGATACATATATTATTAATGGTGAAAACCCAGACGATATTTATAGACTTATTGAGGGTCACAGAATAGGCACACACTTTGTAAAGGAAGACTGAAATTATGGAATATATCAACCAGCTTGGCATTAACGCAAACAATGCACAGAATTCACTCGCTTCCGCTTCAACAGCCTTGAAGAATGAAGCTCTGACAGCAATAAGTAACGCTCTTAAAGCTAACAAAGCCGAAATTCTTAAAGCAAATGCACTTGACCTTGAAAACGGCAAGGCTAACGGTATGTCGGAATCACTGCTTGACAGACTTGCTTTAAGCGAAAAAATAATAGATGATATAGCGGACAGCGTGCTTGAAATCGTTGCACTCCCCGACCCTGTCGGCAGAATTAAAGACGGCTCAACAAGACCCAACGGTCTTAATATAGAAAAGGTTGCTGTTCCGCTTGGTACTGTTGCTGTTATCTACGAAGCAAGACCGAATGTAACAATTGACGCTGCTGCACTCTGCCTTAAATCCGGCAACACGGTAATTCTGCGTGGCGGTAAGGAAGCAATCAACTCCAATATCGCTACTGCCGAAATTATGCGAAACGCAATTGAAGCGGTCGGACTTGACAGAAACTGCATTCAGCTTGTTGAAAACACAGACAGAGAAACCGCCAACGCGCTTATGAAGCTGAATAAGTACGTTGACGTGCTCATCCCCAGAGGCGGTGCCGGACTTATCAACAGTGTTGTACAAAACGCAACCGTACCTGTTATCGAAACAGGTGTCGGAAACTGCCACATATTTGTTGACAAAACCGCCGATATTGATATGGCTGTCAGCATTATTTTCAATGCTAAAACATCACGTCCGTCTGTCTGCAACGCCGCTGAAAGCCTTGTTATTCACAAGGATATAGCCGAAAAAGCTCTGCCTTTAATAAAAGCAAGGCTTGACGAAAAGAGTGTTGTTCTTTACGGCGATGAAGAAGCTGCAAAATATATTGATGTTCTTCCTGCAACCGAAGAAGACTGGGGCACGGAATATCTTGATTATAAGATGTCTGTAAAAACTGTTTCAGATGTTGACGAAGCAATTGAGCATATCAACACCTACTCTACGGGTCACAGTGAGGCAATTATAACAAACAGCTATGAAAGCGTACAGAAATTCACTCAAAAGGTTAATTCATCAGCTGTTTATGTGAACGCCAGCACAAGATTTACAGACGGCGGTCAGTTCGGTTTTGGCGCAGAAATAGGTATTTCAACACAAAAGCTCCACGCACGAGGCCCTATAGGTCTGCCCGAGTTGACAACAACAAAGTTTGTTATCAGGGGTAACGGACAAATAAGATAAGTTGAGGTTTAAATATGAGGCTGTTTCACGTCAGCGAAGAATCCGATATTGAGGTTTTTCATCCGAGAAATCCGGACAGAAACGATTTGGACAAAACTGTCGGTCTTGTTTGGGCGATTGATGAAAAGCGATTGCCCAATTTTCTGACACCAAGAAACTGTCCGAGAGTAACCTATCATATTAACAGTAAGACATCACAGGAAGATAGACAAAAGTTTTTTTCTTCACCTTCGGTTGAACACGCTGTCGTTATAGAGCATAAATGGTACAGAAAAATGCGAAATACGACACTGTATATTTATGAATTTGACTGTTCTGAATTTGAATTACAGGATGATGTTGCAGGATATTACGTATCAAAAACTAATCAAACACCAATTGCAAAATTTGTTGTTAATGATTTATTTGAAGAATTAATCAAACGTAATATTGAAGTAAGAATTACAGATAATTTATGGAGTATTGCCGACAGTATTAAGGAATCATCGTTGAATTGGTCTTTGTGCCGAATGGGCTATGCTCTACCAAGAAAATAAAAAATTAGGGGAAATATTGAAATGTTAGAAAATTTAAAAGAGCAGGTTTGCAAAGCTAACTGTATGCTGCCTAAGCATGGACTTGTAACCTTTACATGGGGAAATGTTTCAGCTATCGACAGAGAAAGCGGACTTATTGTAATCAAGCCGTCAGGTGTTGAATATGACGACCTGACACCGGACAAAATGGTTGTGGTAAATTTGAATGGCGATGTTGTTGAAGGTGTTTTACGGCCTTCCAGCGACACTCCGACACACATTCATCTTTACAAGAATTTTGAAGCTATAGGCGGTGTTGTACACACACACTCAACAAACGCAACAGCTTTTGCTCAGGCACGCTCACCTATTTCTGCCTACGGTACAACTCACGCAGATTATTTTTACGGCGATATTCCCTGCACTAGAGAGCTTACTGCCGCAGAAACTGCAAGATATTACGAAGAAAACACGGGCAGGGTTATTGTTGAAGCGTTCAAACTTATTGATCCCATTGCCGTACCCGGTGTTGTTGTTGCCAACCACGGTCCCTTTGCCTGGGGTAAAGATGCTGCCGAAGCGGTACACAACGCAGTAGTTATGGAAGAAGTTGCAAGAATGGCTATTTTAATGAAAACAATCAATCCCAACAGCAACTCCATACCGAAATATATCCTTGACAAGCACTACAACCGCAAGCACGGCGAAAACGCCTACTACGGACAAAAATAACAAGAAAGGAATTTACTTATGAGCAATGTTTGGTTTATAACCGGCAGCCAGCATCTTTACGGAGATGAAACATTAAAGCAGGTTGCCGCAGATTCCGCAATTATCGCAGAACATCTCAACGGCAGAATAGGTGCAGATGTTATTTGCACACCTGTTGTAACGACAGCACCTGAAATCACCGATGTTATGAGAAAGGCAAACGCTGACGAAGACTGTATAGGTGTTATTACGTGGATGCACACCTTCTCCCCTTCAAAAATGTGGATAGACGGACTTAAGACAATTTCCAAGCCTATACTGCATTTCAGCACACAGTTCAATGAAGCCCTCCCCTATTCCGCAATTGATATGGACTTTATGAATCTTAACCAGTCGGCTCACGGCGACCGTGAACACAGCCACCTTTATGCACTTATGCGTAAAAGCCGCAAAGAGGTTGTCGGTCATTGGCAGGATGAGGAAGCTATTGAAGAAATCAGAACATGGGTAAGCGCTGCAAAGGCTTTCGCCGCCGGCAATACGCTTCGGGTTGTACGCTTTGGCGACAATATGCGTGACGTTGCTGTTACGGAAGGCAACAAAGTAACAACACAGGCAAAGCTTGGCTGGAGTGTTGATTATTACGGCATAGGCGACCTTGTTGAAGAAATTAATAAAGTAACCGATGAAAAAGCAGATGCTCTTATTGAGGAATATAAGAACAGCTACACCGTTGTTACTGATGATATTGCAGCAATTAAAGAACAGGCAAAATACGAAATTGCTCTTGAACGCTTCCTCAACAAAACCGAAAGCACGGCATTTACCACAAACTTCCAGGATCTTCACGGTCTTAAGCAGCTGCCCGGTTTGAGTGCACAGCGCCTTATGGCAAAGGGCTACGGCTTTGGCGCTGAGGGTGACTGGAAAACTGCCGCACTCACCCGTGCGATGAAAATTATGAGCGAAAACGATTCCACGGCCTTTATGGAAGACTATACATATAATCTTGTCAAGGGTGAGGAAGCAATTCTCGGTGCTCATATGCTTGAGGTCTGCCCCACAATTGCTGACGGTGAAATAAAGCTCGATGTACAGCCTCTTGGTATCGGCGACAGAGAACCTCCCGCAAGACTGATTTTCAACTCAAAAGCCGGTGAAGCAATATGTGTTTCTCTTGTTGACCTTGGCAACAGGCTCAGGCTTATCTGTGCAGAGGTTGAGTGCATGTCAACTCCCGAGCCCATGCCCAAGCTCCCCGTTGCCAGCGCAATGTGGAAGCCTTATCCCGATTTTAAAAACGGCGTAAAAGCTTGGCTTCTTGCCGGCGGTGCTCACCATTCCGTATTAAGCTACACTCTCACAAAAGAGCATATTATTGATTTTGCAAGAATGGCAGGAATTGAATGTGTAGTAATCGGAAAGGACACAAATATTTCCGATTTTGAATTAAAGCTTATGCTTGGCGATGCTGCTTGGCATTAAATATACTTAAAACTTCGACATTTAATAAATTTTACTTGCCAAAAACAACATATTGTGGTATCATTTAAATATTATGTGTAAAGGAGTGGCGCAGATGTCAGCTGAAAACGCAGCAGTTTCAACCACTAACGAAGCCAAAAAGACTCTGAACAGGCGCTATGTCGGCACAAAGGAAACCTTTGCCTACATACTTGACGACATAGCACAAAGCTTTAACATCGGCAAATACGATGACGTTTTTAAGATGAATATTCTTAAAATTGACCTCGTTTTGCAGTCGATTACAAACGGTGTAATCGGCGTATGGGATATTATCAACGATATGTTCCTTGCAGCAATTGTCGATAAAACCCGTACCCGTTGGGGTAAATTCAAGCCGTGGCTTGTAGTTTATGCTATCCCCGGTGTATTCCTCACGGTTCTTTACTGGGCATTGCCTATCTTTATGGGCACACAAGGTATCGGTTCAAATATTCCGAGATTTGCCATATATCTTGTTTTGCAGATTTTCTCAAATCTGGCAAGCTCACTTATCTCCATTGTCCGTCAGGGCATGACTTCAACAATTACACCCAATATTGTTGACAGAACACGACTGATTACTCAGGCTAACCTCCTTTCGGGCTTTGTTGAGAAAGCTCCCGAAATCCTTATGGGTCTGCTTATTGATATTTATATCAACAGCCCCAAGAACCAGGCTCTTGAAATCACAAACAACACACTTTATCAGGCCGGTTATAACAGAATGTTCGTTCTCGGCGGTGTTATCACTGCTGTTGTTGCAGGTCTCTTTGCTCTGTTCTATGCCTTTGTTGCTAAAGAAAGAGTTATGCAGACTGTTGAGCGTCCCAGCGTATTCAGTGGAGTTAAGTCTGTTCTCAACAACAAGCCTCTTCTGCTTATTACGCTTTCCGAGTTCCTTGGCGCATTCAGCCTGAACTCCGGTCTGAACCTTTACTATATCAACGTTCTTAACCTTGCTTCAATGTCAACAATCGTTGGTATTCCCGGCGCTGTTGTTTCCCCCATCTCCTACTCATACGTTCCTTGGGCTCGTTCCAAGTTCTCAACCAAGGCTCTGTGGATTGCAGGCTCTCACGTTGACAGCGTCCTGATGCTCGGCGTATTTGCTGCCGGTGAGCTCTTGAACTTCGGCGGTAAGAAGGGTTACGAAAACCTTGCAGTTATGATTCCTTCATTTATGCTTCGTGAAACTATCTGGATGTTCTTCTGGGGTATCAGAAAGGTTATTCCCGA
>JAZUQA010000017.1:0-18708 GCA_045605425.1 Acutalibacteraceae bacterium | reverse complement strand
CCGACTTGTTCAGGGCTCTCAGTACGATGAAGCTCAGCAGCTCAACCTCCTCTCTGCAAACACAAGCGTAGAAATGCCGAAGGTTATTTTTACTTATGATGATGAAGAAACGGCTATTTTGGCTATGACCTTTGTTGAAGGGCAGAATGTACTGAATCCGTTGTTCTTATTAAAAAGTAAAAGTCAGAAGCAGAAATTTGCCAACGATGTTGTTTCGGGTATGCTCCAATGGCACAGCGTTACAAATGACAAATTCGGCGAGTTATCAAATCCCGATTATGATTCGTGGCTTGAATATTACAAAAAAGAAAAACAGGAGCCTTGGCTTGCCGGTTTGAAAAAATTGAGCGAAAAAGGAAAGTTCAGCAAGATAAATTTGAAGCTTCTCTGTGAAGCAACGGAGATTTTTAATAATCTTCCCGAAGAAAACTCATCTCCCGTTCTAATTCACAGCGACCTTAACATAATGAACATAATGGCTGACCCCAAAACATTAAAACTCACAGCCTTCATTGACCCTTGTGCTTGTATGTGGGCAGAGAGAGAATATGATTTGTTCCAGCTTCGCAATATGTGGGGCGATGCCTATGGTTTATACGAGACATACAAACAAAAATATAAACTATCCGAATATGCGGATTTCAGAGTTGCATATTACGGTGCAATGAATGAAGCACATTGCCGTTTGGGTGGCGGTCTGATTATGCCGCTTTGGGAAATTTTATGCAATAACCGTCTGAAAAAAGAAATGAAAAAGCTGAAAGAAAAGATGTGAATCAATGAACATAGGTGAACTCGTAACCGTCAAGACGATAGAGAAAAACACTTTTGAAAAGCACACGCCGTACAGTGCAGAAATACGCTTGTTTTCCTGTGTTCAGCAAGGTGATATTGATTCACTTATGATGCAGATTAAAAATCTTGATTCTCTTATTGTTATGGGTAAGATGTCCGACAACGAATTGATACAGCATAAATATATGGCTGTCAGCACAATCACTCTTGCCACACGTTACGCAATTCAGGGCGGCTTGAACGAAACAAAGGCGTATGCATTTTCCGACAGGGTTATAAAAGCCGTTGACAAGCTGAAAAACAAAAACGATATAATCCTTTTTGTGGGTGAGGAAATAATAAAGCTTACTAAAGAGGTGCAAAAAAGCAAGTGCCGGCCCGAGTTTTCACCGCACACACGAAGCTGTGTGATTTTTGTCAATGAAAACCTTTCACGCAAAATCACAGTTTCCGATGTTGCGGACAATTGCGGAATTTCGGCGGATTACCTTTCGCAGGTTTTTAAAAGGGAAACGGGTGAAAATTTAAGCGCCTACATAATGCGCCAGAAGCTTGAAAAGGCAAAGGAAATGCTACGCCAAGGTATTAGTACAAAGGAAATTTGTACATCCCTCGGCTTTTCCTCGCAGTCATATTTTGTAACAGCCTTCAAACGGTTTTACAATATGACCCCGACTGAATATGTGAAGATGCTCAAATAACAACTGTTGCGGATTTTAAAATCCGTAGCGGTTGTTTTTGTTTATAAAGTATGCTATAATTTATAATCATTGTTTTGGAGAGTAACTTAATTGGACGAGCAAAGAATTTTTAATAAACGCCTGCTGGGGTTTGTGGCAGATATGCTTGTGTTTGCCGTAGTTACCTTTTGGTTTTTTCGTGCGGACACAGCCTTGGGTGTTCTGTGCGCAGCCCTGACGGTGATACAGTTTTTTTATATTTTTATTTCGCCGATATATTATGTGTTTACCGATGATTCTCTTACGATTAAATACTTTTTCGGTGTGGAAGAAAATATCCCGTGGCGAAATGTAAACTCAATAAGAGAACACCATAGCTTTCACTATAAAAGATATGCTTTTTTAAAGTCTTATAAAATCGACTACCGCTCCCAAGAAAAACAGCATTTTCTTAAGGACGGCACGGTAAGCAAAAATAAACAGATTACTCAGTTGCTGAAAGAATACTGTCCGAAGAAGTTTGAAGAAAAGAAAACATCGAGACGATAAATTACGGTTTGTCGAGATGTTATGATGCTGTTATGTTTGGCTCCCTCTGATGAGGGAGCTGTCGAAATCGCTTGCGATTTTGACTGAGGGAGAGAAAAACAATAACGCTGTTTTGATATTTTATTTCTCTCCCTCCGGGTTTTGCTTACGCAAAACCCACCTCCCTCGTCAGAGGGAGGTGTAACAAGCAACATCTTTTATTTGCTCGACAAACTGTAATTTTCGTATACAGCAAAGTTTAGGAGATACAAATGACCGGAGAAAAATTTGCAATTATATATGCAATGCTTGCGTTCCCGAATATCATTACAATGACATTGGATATTTATGACAGGGTAAAGAATAAAAACAAGCCAAGTGTCCGTGTTTGGCTGGGGCTTAAGATAATCTGTTTTATATCTACTTTTATAGCTTCATTTGCATTTATGTCAAACTGGTTCTGGGTTAAAAATCCCGAAATGTGGTTTGTGAATATGATGATAGTTACCTATGCATTGATGACGGTTATAATAATCAATCTGCATAATTCACGTGTCGTGTATTCAATAGAAGACGACGAAGCTTTTTGCGTTGCACGATTTCGCAGAAAGAAATTTAAAATATCAGAAATCACTAGGATAAATTTAAGTGATAAGTACCTCGATATTTATATTGGAGATATTCGACTGCGTTGTGATAATATCTTTTTGGTCGGTGCTGCTGATTTTGAAAACCTTGTAAAAGAATGCCATAAGAAAAGGAGGTTGCAGAAATGATAGTTCACGACACATTAAAAATACTTTTCATCCGTCACGCTGAAACGGATTACGCTGATATTGGCGACCGTGACAACTGCGACGGTGAGCTTACCGCTTGGGGCGAAAAGCAATGCGATATACTCGGCGAAAAGCTGAAGGACGAAAAAATTGACGGCTTTATATCAAGCTCGCTTCTGCGTGCCTTCAAAACCGCAACGGGTGTGTGCAAGGCGAGAGCGGACAAGCCTATACTTCAAATCTGTCCCGAGCTTATCGAGTGCGGCTGTACACCGGGCTATTTTGGCTGCAGTGAAGAATATCTGCGCCGCTATTATGCCAATACTCAGATGTGTGAAAGCCTTTTCGGTACGGCTGAATATTCCTTCGGCTGTGAAGCGTTTGAGGATAATGTCGAGCGTGCAAAGCGTGTAATTGAGTATATTAAAAACCGCTTTACCTTCGGCGAAACCGTTGCTGTTTTCAGCCACCACGGTATGCTCGAATACCTTATTCCGACTGCGCTCGGTGTCAAGCCCCATGTGTTCAGATTTTCGCTTGACAATATTTCGGTTACCTGCGTTGAATTTTGCCGTGACGGTAACTGCGTGCTGACCTATGTAAATAAATAAACAGAAAAGTGAGTTAATTTATGAAAAAATCCAATCCTCTTGCATTAATTCCCATAGGTGTTTTTGTTGCGTTCTATCTTTCTATCGGTATAATTTTTGAATATGTAATGGCTATACCTATGGGCTTTTATAATGTGCCTGTTATCGTTGCGTTTCTTGTTGCGTTGCTTGTTGCCGTGCTGCAGACAAAGGGCGTTTCGCTTGACCAAAAATTTGAACTGATGGGGCAGGGCATAGGCGACAAAAACATTATAACAATGCTGCTTATCTTTCTGCTTGCAGGTAGCTTTGTCGGCGTTGTCGGCAGAGGCTCTGCCGAAAGCGTAGCTTACTTTCTGCTTTCCGTAACTCCGCCTAAATTTGCAATAGCCGTTCTGTTTATAATCAGTGCCTTTGTTTCTACTGCAATGGGCACTTCTGTCGGCACAATTACGCTGATTACTCCCATTGCTGTTGCAATTTCTACGGGCTCGGGCTTTCCGCTTGCGCTTTGCGTGGGTACTGTTGTCGGCGGAGCAATGTTCGGCGATAACCTTTCTTTCATTTCGGATACAACAATTGCCGCCTGTAACGGTCAGGGCTGTGCAATGAAGGATAAATTCCGTACCAACCTTGCAATCGTAGCACCTGCCGCAGCCGTAACGCTTGCGCTGATTATTGTTTTTTCTCTCCGCTACGATATTTCGGGCGGAATTGTCAAGGAATACGATATGGTTCAGATAATTCCGTATATTCTTGTTCTGTTAAGCGGTATAGTCGGCATCAATGTTTTTCTCACGCTTATTATCGGTATTGTTTCGGGCAGTATAATAATGCTTGCAACCTCTGCCGTGGATTTCCCCACTCTGCTTTCGAGCATGGGTACGGGTGCATCGGGTATGTTCGAAACCTCAATGGTTGCCGTGCTTGTTGCGGCACTCTGTGCTCTGATTAAGTATAACGGCGGCTTTGAAGCGCTGCTCAGCGGCATCCGCCGTATCTTCAAAGGTAAAAAGGGCGGTCAGCTCGGTATAGGTCTGCTCGTCGGTCTTATGGATGTTGCAACGGCAAACAACACCGTCGCAATCGTTATGGCTAACCCCATTGCCTCGGAAATGTCAAAGGATTACGGTATAAACAACCGCAAGGTTGCCTCAATTCTCGATACATTTTCCTGTATCGTCCAGGGCTTTTTGCCTTACGGTGCGCAGATTCTTGTCGCTCTCTCGGCTGTAACAACCCTCGGCTATGAGCTTTCTGCATTTGATATTATCAAAAACCTTTTCTATCCCTTCCTTCTCCTCATAAGCTCACTCGTGTTTATCTTCTTTGTCCCCGAAAAGAAAACAAAAGCATAATTTTTAAAAATCCAAGTCATTACGGTGACTTGGATTTTTTTGAAAAATTTTTCAAAAACCTATTGACTCTAAACTTTGCTTCAGGTTTACAATACGCTTGCAAGGTACCTTTGCCACATTATTTTACGGAGGATTAAGCAAAATGAAAATCGGTGAATTTGCAAAGCTTTGCTCAACGAGAATTTCCGTGCTTCGCCACTACGACAAGGAAAAGCTGCTTGTGCCCGAATATACGGATGCTTTTTCGGGCTACAGGTATTATTCATCCGAACAGCTTCTTGTTTTTCGCCGTATAACCGCTTTAAAAAAGGCGGGCTTCAGCTTGCAGGAAATCCGTGCGCTGATTTCTTCCGCAAAAACCAAGGAGGAAACAGCCGAAATGTTTTGCAGAAAGGAAAACGAGCTTCTTTCTGCACTTGAGAATCTTAAGGAGGCAAGGTTGATTATGACAAAACTTAATATCACTTTTAAAAACGGCAAAGCTGTTTTTATTCTTAACCCCGATGAGGAGCTTCTGAGCATCTGTTCGCTTGCCGAAGCCGAAATCAAGGCGGCAGATTATCAGCGTGTGTCACAGTACAGTGTTGCGGGAAATGAAATAAGCTGTGACGTTATTGCGCTTGGCGAAGAAACAGATCTGCCCGACCTCAATCTGCCGTTTGAAAACGACGAAGAGGTTATCGGCAAATGGGAAATTCTCGGCGTTTATGCCGTGAAGCAGGATTTTTACGACGGAATACTCTGCGACAACAACGGCTTTTATGGCGGCGAACAGAAATATCTGTATTTCCTGCCTGACGGAGAGCAGTACTGGGCTTACTCGTGGACAAAGGGGTACCTGATAAGCCCCGTATACAACGAGTACGAAACGCAGAAAATAGGCGATGAGCTTTATATGTTTGTAAGTCTTCGTGAGTATGAGTGTACCCGTGGCGGCAGACCTACCTGCCTTGTGCTCAAAAAGCTGGACAGTAACCGCTACACACCCGAACAGATTGCCCGTAAGGACGATATTGACAAGCCCTTTGTAAATGATGAACAAGTAATAGGCAAATGGCGAGCTCACTCCTTCCTCGGCTATAAGGGCGGAAAAAGCGAATTTCCGTCGGAAGAAGAACCTATGGGGGACCTGTACTTCAAAGAGGTTGAGTTCTTTGAAGGCGGTCATTGCAGGCTTGTTTATGAAGACGATGTTTTCGAGGGTGACGACAAGGCGGTCTGGACTAAAAACTACCTTTTGCGCAAGTGGAATTGGTCAGCCTGCGAATACGAAATCCGAACCCACAATTCGAAAGAATACCTGATCATCGAGTGGAAAAGCGGAGATTATCGCTACGGCGGTTACGACACGAATTACTACGTTTTCGTAAGAGCATAATTCGATTTATCTTAAAGGGCAGAGAACAAAACTTCTCTGTCCTTTTGTTGCGTATTGTAAAAATGATATGATTGTGATATTATAAAAATATTATTTAACGGGGTGATAAAATGTCCTGTGATATGTGCAAGGTAATCGAACAAATTAAACGGGGCGAAAACCCGTGGTTTGTAAAGGGATTTGAAACGGGTTACCTGATATTAGGCTGGAATCAGCATTTTTACGGTTATTGTCTTTTTATTTGTAAGCAGCACGTCGTTGAGCTTTTCGATTTGGACATTGATTACAGAACAAAATATATGCAGGAAATGGTTGTTGCTGCTGAGGCTGTGAAAAAAGCTTTCAACGCAGACAAAATTAATTACGAATGTCTGGGCAACGGCGATGCGCACCTGCATTGGCATATTTTCCCGAGGATATCGGGAGATTTGGGCGAATACGGCAACAACGGCAAAGGACCCGTATGGTGGCTGCCGAAAGAAATAATGTGGGATAAAAGCAATATCCCGTCTTCCGACGAACTCGAAAAAATGAAGCAAAGGCTTGTTGCGGAGTTCGGGTGACAAATTGCGGTTTGTCGAACTAATTCGCAATGCTCAATTCGTAATGCGTAATGAAAGGGTCGCTACGCTCCGATTATAAAATGCTCCGCATACACCTCATCAGTCACCTGCGGTGACAGCTTCCCCTCGCAGGGGAAGCCTTTAGATGAAGTAAAAACGTTGGTGGCCTTCCCCTTGAGGGGAAGGGGGACCGCCGAATGGCGGTGGATGAGGTGTATAAAAGAACCCAACAAACCGTAATTTAAACAAACAACGGAGAATGTTATATGAATTTTACTTGGGCTGACTACATCCCCGAACACGCTTCTTTAGTTGATTTGTGGTTGGATGATACGGCTATAAAAATGACGGGTATTGAAGACGGCTTTGATGAGGAGTGGCGTGCCACGCTTGATGAGGCGAAAAATTTTCCCGGCTGCAAGGATTTCTGCAAAATTGTCAGCGAAAACGGTGTGCCGTTTGCCGCCGTGAAATACGGCTTTTATCAGGATAATGCAACCGTTTCCGTAATTATCGTTGACCCGACACAAAGAGGCAAAGGCAGAGGCTCTGCCGTTTTGCGTGAATTAGTTGCCAATACAAACACACTTGTCGGCGAAAAGGTTGAGAAATTCGATGCGGTAATTTTCCCGAGTAACGCTCCCTCACAAAAGGCCTTTGAAAAGGCAGGCTTTGTCTTTGATTACGCCCACGAGGACGGCGACGCACTTTACTATACTTTTAAGGTGACTGAAAATGAATGAACTTCAAGAATTTATAAACAAAGTATTTACTGACGGTATACACAAGGCTGTTATAAGCAAGCCCAAGGACAAGGGGAGTGAATACCGCAAAATTACGGTGGAACGCCTTGCGAAATTTTACCAGATAGCAAAGTACACCGAAAAGCAGGTTTTTCACGAGAACGTTCCGTTTGACAAAATTGCCGAGCGCTGCTTTGAAATTACGGACGGGCAGTATCTTCAGCTCAATGCCTGGGGTGAGGAAAAGGAGCATTGCATCACCGTTTCAAAAAAAGGCAAGGTTTTTTACGGCTCCAAAAAGAACGCTTCTGCAGTAAAGAATCAGCCTGCTTCCCACAACAGACAAAAGCAGTATATTCTCCCCGAGGGTCAGGTTATCGAGCCACTTGTAGATATGGGCATATTTACCAAAGAGGGCAGGGTAGTGCAGTCGATGTACGACAAGTACAGGCAGATTAACCGCTTCGTTGAGCTGATTGACGACTGCATCAAGCAGAACAATTATAAAAAGCTCAATATTATTGATTTCGGCTGCGGAAAATCTTATCTTACGTTTATCGTTTACTACTACCTGACCGAAATCAGAAAAATCGAGGCAAACATAATCGGTCTGGATTTGAAAAAGGATGTAATCGAAAAGTGCAATAAGGCGGCGCAGAAATACGGCTACGAAAACCTGCACTTTGAGCTTGGCGATATTAACGGCTACAAGTGCCCGTTTGACGTTGATATGGTCATAACTCTTCACGCCTGCGATACTGCAACGGACTATGCGCTTTTTAATGCTGTAAACTGGAACGCCAAAATGATTTTTTCCGTTCCCTGCTGTCAGCACGAGCTTAACAATCAGCTTTCAACTCAAAATCTTTCCCTGCTCACACGCTACGGTATAATTCAGGAGCGTTTTGCCGCCTTGCTTACCGATTCTGTCAGGGCAAATCTGCTCGAATACTCCGGCTACAAAACGCAGGTGCTCGAATTTATAGACCTTTCACATACGCCGAAAAACCTGCTCATCCGTGCCGTACTCAACCCGAGCGCAACAAAAAAAGCAAAGGAAAAAGCCCTTGCCGAGGTTGATGCCGCAATAGCTGAGTTTAACGTAAAACCAACGCTTTACGAGTTAATTGCAAAATGAGCAATGTATAAATATTTAAAAGTATGTATGATTTATACAAAAAAAGGCTTGCAAATTTCTTTTTCATAGTTTATAATAATAAAGACTTTAGTTTCGGGAACGGCTTTCCGGAACAAATAACAGGAGGTAAACTTATGAAGAAAAGATTAGCAATCGTTCTTTCCCTCGTACTTGCACTTTCAATGCTGCTTCTCACTGCCTGCGGTGATAAGCCCAACCAGGATCCCGATAACAACCCCGTAGCAGGCGACCTTTCTTCAGTTAAGGTCTATGTCGGCACAGGCGGTTCAACAGGTACATACTACGGCTTCTGCAACGTTATTTCCTCTCTTCTCAAGGAAAAGACAGGCGCAGACCTTGTTGTTCAGTCTTCCGGCGCTTCCAAGGCTAATATCCTTGATATTGCTGACGGTAACGTTGATATGGCTATCGTTCAGAACGACGTTATGGACTACGCTTACAACGGCACATCTCTCTTTGCAGATGTCGGCGCTATCAAGTCCTTCTCCACTCTCGGCGCAGCTTATGCTGAGGTCTGCCAGATTGTTGCAAGAGCAGATTCCGGCATCAAGACAGTTGCTGACCTTGCAGGCAAGAAGGTTTCCGTAGGCGACAGCGGCAGCGGTGTTGAATTCAACGCGCAGCAGATTCTCGGCGCTTACGACATCACATTTGATCAGATTGAAAAGCAGAACCTCAGCTTCCAGGCTTCCGCAGACGCTCTTAAGGACGGCAAGATTGACGCTTTCTTCTGCACAGCTGGTGCTCCCACAGTTGCTGTCACAGACCTTTCCACAACAACAGGTATCGTTCTTGTTGAAATTGACGCTGAGCACCTTGCAAAGCTTCAGTCCGAGTACGGCTTCTACGCTGAGTACAAGGTTCCTGCAGGCACATACAAGGGTGTTGATGCTGACGCAACAACAGTTGCTGTTAAGGCTACATTCATCGTAAGCAACGACCTCGACGAGGAAACAGTTTACCAGCTTACAAAGGCTATTTATGAGAACAAGGATGAATACACACACGAAAAGGCAGCAGAAATGAGCCTTGAGTATGCTGTATCCAGCATCTCCGTTCCCTTCCATCCCGGTGCAGAAAGATACTTTAAAGAGGTTGGCGCAATCGCTGAATGAGCCATAAGCCCGGCTTCTTAAAAAGGTTAATCACAGCAGCCGTTTTAATGATATTCATTACAGCGGCTGCTGTATTTATAAAAACCGCTTCGGCAGAGTATCTGGTTTTATATAACGCAGATACCGGGGAACGTTATATAGCCGAAAAAGCCGAAGAGGGGATGATGTTTTCCGTTGAGTTTATCCACTCGGTCAACAAAACCCCGGTCAAGGACACCTTTATAATCGAAAACGGAGAAATCCGTGCATATTCCACTACTTACCGTTCTTTTGGCGCAGGAGTGCAGACAGCGCTTGAGGGTAACCAGAAAATGACCTATGACGAGCAGGGGAATATGATTGTTACGGGCTACGATATTACTTACGACCCGTTGAGATACTGTGTCGGTACTGTGTCCGACCATATTCTCACCCTCGGCGGTGAAGAAATCAGCCTTCGCAATATGTGCGGCAGAAGCGAAAGAGTTGTTTTTGAAACCGTTACGGGATTTGAAATTCTGACGAAAGGAATGTAGTTAATGTCAGATGTAAACACAAAGCCCATCACCATGGCGGCTGATGAGGACGAAGTTATTGATGTTGACAAATTAATGGCGGACTTCGACAAGGAGTCAAACACACGCCATTTCAAAGGTATATTTGATAAAATAATTAAAATAGGTATGGTGCTCTTTTCCCTCTACGTTATGTTCGACGGCTGGACCGGCACCATGGAGGAAAGGCAGAAAATGGCGTGGTTCATCGGAATCATAGTCTTTATCGCTTTTATCCTTTACCCCGTAAGCAAGAAAGAAAAGAAAAGACCCAATCATGTGCCTTTCTACGATTATATATTTGCGGTTTTAGGTGCAGGCTCGTTCTTTTACTACGCAATCAACTGCCAGGCTATTGTTGACAGAGCCTCCAGAATCAACGAGCTTGATATTGCCATTGCAATTGTCGGTACGCTTCTTTTGTTTGAAGCCTGCCGAAGGGTTGTCGGATTGCCGATAGTCTGTGTGTCTGCGGCATTTATAGCCTATGCATTCATTGTTGTTGAGCGAAATCCGTTAAGAGTTATTATGTATAAGCTCTTCTACACTACGGAGGGTATTGCAGGTACACCGCTTAATGTATGTGCTTCTTTCATAGTTCTGTTCATTATTTTTGCTTCCTTCCTTGAGCAGTCCGGTATAGGCGCTTTCTTTGTTGACCTTGCTAACTCAATTGCAGGTAAGGCAACGGGCGGTCCTGCAAAGGTTGCTGTTATTTCCAGCGCAATGGAAGGTATGTATTCCGGCTCGTCTGTTGCCAACACTGTCGGCAGCGGCTCGGTTACAATTCCCACAATGAAGCGCTGCGGCTACAAGCCCGAATTTGCCGCCGCTGTTGAAGCTGCGGCCTCTACAGGCGGTCAGATTATGCCGCCGATTATGGGTGCAGCCGCCTTCCTTATGACTGAATATACGGGTATGCCGTATTCGCAGATTATTATTGCGGCTATTCTTCCCGCTGTTCTTTACTTCACGGGCATCTTTATGATGATTCACTTTGAAGCAAAGAAGCTCGGCCTCAAGGGTCTTCCCAAGGAAGCAATTCCGAATTTCTTCAAGCTCGTTATCAGCAAGGGCTATCTTCTTCTTCCTGTTGTTGCCCTTGTTGTTGCGATGAACCATTTCTCACCTGCAAAGTCTGCAATTATTGCAATTTTTTGCGCAATAGGTGTAAAGCTTATTGAGGGTATTGTTAAATCAATTGTTCACAAGAAGTTTGAGTTTGAGTATGAACTGTATTTCCGTTCACTTGCAAACGGCACAAAGAACGCTATCGGCGTAGCCCTTGCCTGTGCGGTTGCAGGCTGTATTTCAGCAATGGTACAGCAGACAGGTCTTGCAAACGTTCTCTCGGCACTTGTTCAGTCCGCTTCCCAGATTCACCCGATTTTTGCGCTTCTACTTACAATGCTTATGTGTATTGTGCTTGGTATGGGTGTCCCGACAACGGCAAACTACGTCATTATGGCTTCAATGGTTGCTCCTATTCTTATCCGCAGCCTTGACCTTCCCATTCTTGCAGCGCATATGTTCGTATTCTACTTCGGTATCGTTGCGGATATTACTCCGCCCGTTGCTCTTGCCGCTTATGCAGGCTCGGCTATCGCAAAGTCCAACCCGCTTAAAACGGGTATCACGGCAACACGACTTGCCATTACGGCATTCATCGTGCCTTATATCTTTGCTTTCAGCCCCGAAATGCTTATTATCGGCTCAAACGCACCGTGGTATGAAATCGTGCTTCTTGTTGTCACAGCCGTTACAGGTATCTTTATCATATCTGCCGGCATGGAAGGCTATCTGCTCAAGGATATGCCCTGGTGGCAGAGAATACTTGCCCTTGCAGGCGGTCTTTGTATGGTTATTCCTGGTCTTGTAACAGATGCCGTCGGCGTGGCAGTCATTGTCGTGCTTCTTCTGCTCCAGAAGTTTGTCGGCAAAAAGCCCGAAAAGAAAACAACTGCATAGTTAAAACTTAAAGCACTTCTCTGCTTCGGCAGGTGAAGTGCTTGGCTTTTTGTTGGTATTGAAATTAGCTTGTGACAAGATTATAATTAATATCAGTTTAAAAGATTGGTGGGTTGTTTATGAATTACGAACAGCGGATCAGAAATCTTTCCGTGCCAAACGGTAAGATTGACGTTGTGCTTGATACGGACGCTTACAACGAAATCGACGACCAGTTTGCAATAGCGTATATGTTAAAAAGCTGCGATAAGCTCAATACACTTGCTTTGTATGCTGCGCCGTTTTATAACAGCAATTCTGAAGGCCCTGCCGACGGAATGGAAAAAAGCTATGACGAAATACTTAAGCTGCTGAAGCTGGCAGAAAAGGATTTACCTGTTTTTAAAGGTGCAGACCGTTATCTGCCAGATGAAAAAACGCCTGTTGTTTCAGCCGCCGCACTTGATTTAGCTCGAAAGGCGAAGGATTATTCACCCGAAAATCCGCTTTATGTTGTTGCAATCGGTGCAATTACAAATATTGCTTCTGCTATTCTTATTGAGCCTGCTGTTAAAGAAAATACGGTGGTTGTGTGGCTTGGCGGTCACGCCTCACACTATCACGATACGGCAGAATTCAATATGAAGCAGGATATAGCTGCCGCAAGAGTTGTTATGGGCAGCGGTGTACCCTTTGTTCAGCTTCCGTGTATGGGTGTCGTAAGCGCCTTTACCGTTTCAAAGCAAGAGCTTGAATACTGGTTTGTCGGTAAAAATCCGTTGTCGGATTATCTTGCACAAAACACAATAAACGAAGCGGAAAGCTATGCTCACGGCAGAGCCTGGACAAGGGTTATATGGGATGTTACTGCGGTTGCGTGGCTGCTAAACGATAATAACCGCTTTATGGAGTCGAGGATTACAGCCACAGCTTTACCCGGTTATGACTGTAAATATGAACCCGAAAATTCCGATTGCCCTATGTGTTATGTCTATAATATAAAGCGTGACGAATTGCTTAATAATCTTATAACTACTCTGAATACATAAAAACAGGGAGCTGTCTTGTCGGTTTAAGACAGCTCCCGCTCTTTATTTAATTTACCACTTATTTTCTACATATTCGCAGAAAGCGTACATATCCTTGATTTCGATTTTTCTGCCGTCGTCAAGTATAACGTCACCGCTCCAGCTGCCGTGTACCTGATGGGTGTGCATACGGGCTACTCCGAGGTTTAAATCCGAATGGAAGTCGTAGGTGGGCTTCATTGTAAGATTAAAGCGTCCGTCCTCGGAAACAAACTTCCATTCCTGCATAAACTTGTCGGGCTTTGGGAAGGTCTCAACGTCAACAGCACCGAATTTATGCGCTTTTCCGTCGTAGAAAAGGCAGGTTTCCGTGGCGTTGCTTTCGTCGCCGATAGCCCATGTAATTTCAAAGCCGAAAAGGTGCTTTTCGCCGTTTTCATCGGTTATGTAGCTTGAGCCGTTGCCCCAGTACCATACCATTTCGTGAGGTGTATTAACCCGACCCCAGTCAAGTGCGCAGAAGGAGTCTTCTTTAGTGAAATTCCACTCTTCGCCGTCAATCTTAAATGTGCCTTCGCAGGGCATACAGTTCTGCTTTGTGGTCATAAAGTATTTTGTGCTGTCGCCTTCAAAGGGGAGTACGGTAGTAATGTTTTCAAGCCCTGGCATAATGTCCATTGTGAATTTACATTCAACCGTCTTGCCGCCCTTGAGCATTTTAAACCACAGTGTTCTGGTGGTTTCTTTAGTGTCAAAGTCAAATTCAGCCTTGCCGATTTTATATCCGAAGCGGTTGGGTACATCGCCCTTTGCAGGCGGAATGTACTTATCCTTTCCGCCAAGGTAAAGCTGTGTGGCATCCATTATCAGCTTGCCGTTTGCAAGGTCAATCAGCTTTGCGGCAATAAAACCGCCGATATTGATATTGGCAAAGTTAATCTGCACCATATATTTGCCGTCGGAAACCTGGTAGAAATCCCACTCCTTACGGCTCATAAGGCGTGCCTTTACAAGGTTGCGGTCATAATCGAAAACATTTTTTTTTGCCCATCCCTTAGCCTGCAGGGTGCCGTCTGCAGCGAGGAGAGGAGTGCTTTGGGTGTATTCCGTCTGCTTGGACTTGTTTTTCCATTCTCTGAAGCTTTTATAGGTTCTCGGGGTTTCACTCATTTGTAATTCTCTCCTTTAATTTTGGTGAGTTTGTTTTATTACATTGTAACAGAAAGAATACGGATAATTCAATATATTTTGTTAATTTCCTTGTGTTATTATTAAAAAAGTGCTATACTCTTGTAAATTCAAAAGTATTTTTATGAAACGGAGAATTCTTATGAAAACTGTTTTTTGTCTTTTGCAGGCACTTTTGTTTCTGGTTTCATCCTTTGCTGTGCCTGACTCGAACTTTAAGGTGTGGGTAGACCGTGCAGCAGTAGGTCTGACATCTGACACTGACTTTGCTTTTGATTCTATTGAAGCACAAGAGCTTGAAATAACCGAGTCTGAAAAACAGTTGTGCCGTACCTGGTTTGAGGAGAATGTACTCTCTTCTCAAAAACCTGCCTATACTTTTTCGGTAGGCGGTAAGGATTTCCGTAAAAATATTGAGGATTGGGATTTTTCTTATTCTGAGGAAAGTGAAATCGGTGCAGTTTACCGTGGCGGAAAAACTACATATATAACGGTTTCTCACAAAAAGAGTGATATTACAGCAACTGTTGAGGCTACAATTTACGAAGACAGTGCCTCCTGCGACTGGACGGTTTATGTAAAGAATAATGGCTCAGAGAATTCTCCGCAGCTCACCAACTTTTATGCAATGGATGCCAATCTGCCTATCGGTAGGAAAGCAGAAGTATATTGCAGCAAGGGCTCATTTGCCGAGGCAGATGATTTTGAAACGATGAAGTCCTCACTTGGTCTTTTACCCTTGATTTTCACAGCCAACGGCGGCAGAACCGAGTCGTTCCTGCCTTATTTCAATATTCACGGCAAAGACTGCGGAGCTGTTCTGGCTGTCGGATGGTCAGGTCAGTGGTATACTTCACTGTCACAGACTCTTAACGGCACCAAGGTAAAAGCAAAGCAGGAAACACTCAAGGGCTATCTTCTGCCGGGTGAGGAGGTGCGTTCACCTCTGATTTCGCTTACCTTCTATGATTGTGATAACGCTCTTAAAGGCTTTAATACCTTCAGACAGTTTACGGTAGACTGTGTTTATCCGGAGAATACCAAGCAGCTCACAACAACGGGTATAGCCATTGAGTCACCGGGCGTAACGGAGGAGCAGGTTATTCAGAATGTCAAAAATATTCCCGAAGAATGGACACATTCTCTTGACTATGCGTGGGTTGATGCCGGTTGGTTCCCAATCAGAAATAACTGGGGTGACAGCGTAGGAAACTGGTATCCGGACCCTGATCGCTTCCCGAACGGATTTGGCGAAATATCACGACAGCTTCAGGAGCGTGGAATGGAGCTGCTTGTCTGGTATGAAATTGAGCGCTGCTGTAAAGATACTGCGGTATATAATGACTGCATAAAACACGACGGCTGGCTTCTTGTAAACGAAGAGGATGACGAAGCAAACGTTGTTAATTTTGCAAATGAAGAAGCTCTGGAATATATTACGAATCTGATGGTTGAGTCTTTGCGCTACAACGGCATCAAGGGCTTCAGAATGGACAGCAATTTCACACCTCTGCCGCTCTGGGAGCAGGCAGACGAGCAATGGTGTGACGGCAGAAAGGGAATAACCGAAAACCACCACGTAGCAAATCTTTACCGCTTCCTTGATACGTTGCTTGAAGAAATTCCGGGGTTGAGAATTGATATGTGTGCTTCCGGCGGCAAGCGCCTTGATATAGAAATGAGCCGAAGAAGCATTCCGCTGTGGAGAACGGACTACAACTGTATGGACGGCGAAGGCAACTCAAAGCCCGATATTATCGAAGCTACCCAGGCACAAACCTACGGAATATCCTTCTGGTACCCCTATAACGGCACCTGTGCCTATGTCGAGGGTGAGTATGCAACCCGTACAAATATTATCTCCTGCTCACAGCGCCTGGAATATTACGATATAAGGCCCCATATGGTCGGCAACTACTATCCGCTTACCTATGGCGGTTTGGATACATCAAAATACCACGCAATGCAGTTTGATACTGACGCAAAAGAGGGTATGGCACTCATCTATAAGCGTGAAAAAGCAGAAGAAAACAAGTACACATTAAAGCTGAACGGTCTTGAAAAGGAAACGGTCTATGCTGTTTATGATTATGATAAGCCCGAAACAGTCTATGAAATGACAGGCGAAAAGCTTATGAGCGAAGGCCTTGAGCTGACAATAAACGATACACCCAAAGCGGTAATTATTATTTATTCAAGTGTAAAGTAAAATAAAAGTAATTTTAAATGCTAAATAATAATTTTGCTTGACAAACTATTTTAACAAATATATAATAATTTTGTTAAATTGTGACAGATTAACAAAATAAAAACAGGAGGTTTTCAAATGTTACAATTATTGAAGCTCAACTTCATTGATTGGCTCTCTTTTAAAGAGGTTTTCCCGTTCGGTGAAGGTGACCTGTCCCTGGCTGAGTTTGCTGCTCAGTATGCGGACGTTCAGACAAACTGGGCATATACATATGCCGCAATCATCGGTATCATCATTCTTCTTGTCAAGAAGAACAAGAAGTGGTTCTGGTACCTGTTCCTCGCTCTTTACGCAATTATGTCCGTCACATCCGTTGGTATGCACACAGCTAACTACGGCGAATTCCAGCCCGGCGTGCTCACAACCAAGCTGCTTGCCAGCTTTGTTGATATGACCTTTACCGAGCTTGTTGCCTGGTGCGGTGTCTGCAGCTTTGCATTGGAGTTCTACAACACTCCCGAAACACGGAAAAAACGGAATATTTTTGTCATAGCGGTCAGCATTTTTGCTGCTATAGTTATCGGTATCCTTGCATACGAAGTATTTGTTATCCACAACCGTCCTCTCTACTTCTTCGGCGGTAACGGTGCTCCCATGGACGGTAAGACCAAGGGTATGTCAATAGCCGAGCTTGGCTGTGTAATTACGGTTCTTCCCATCCTCTATCTTCTTATCGACAACTTCAAGAAGATGCTCAAGAACGAGCGTATTCTCCTTATCCTTGCTGTCGGCGTTATGGGTATTGCTGCTGTTATCACAGCAATGTGGGGCGACAACGAAATCGCAAACTTCGCTCTTGGTAACTTCCAGGGCCACTCCACATGGCATATGCTTGGTGCACTTGTTGAGCTTATCGTAGTATTCTTTGTTGACCAGCGTTCTGTCAACCAGGACAAGGCAAAGCTGCTTAAAGAAAAAGCAGAAAAGGAAACCTCCAAGGTCGCATAAGTCTTATTAAAATTACAAACCCGTCCCACTGCGGACGGGTTTTTCCATATTACGGTAATTGACTTGATACACTTGTTGGATTATAATTGTGTTAATTTAAGCAGCAGAAAGTATTCGGGAGGAGAAAGCTATGTTTAAAAACGCAAAGGATGCAGGTGCGGACAATTTTACTCCGTCCGTTGCGCAGTATTTTTCGTGGATTAACAACACAAACGAGGGCTCAACCGAGGAACATACCCTTGTCAATCTGGATTTTTTCAGATACTTAAAAGACACCTACGGTATGAGTATTAAAATATACGCCTGGGATGCAGGCAATTTCGATGGCGCAAGCGAGGGCTACGGCGATTTGAACGGAGAAAAGTTTCGCTCGCAGTACCCCGAGGGCTATAAGAAAATAGTTGAAAAAGCCAAGGAACAGGGAATACGCCTCGGTCTTTGGGGCAGTCCTGACGGCTACGGTGATACAGAGGAAACGCAGAAGGAACGCTTCGATTTCTTTGTTCACCTTTGCAAGGATTATAATTTCGGTCTTTTCAAGCTGGACGGTGTCTGCGGTCATCTGCGCCCCGAAAAAGCAGGCATCTTTGCCGATATGCTCAAGGAGTGCCGTAAGTATTCACCTGACCTTATTGTTCTCAACCACCGCCTTGAGTTTTATGAGGCAGAAAAACACATCACAACCTACCTCTGGAACGGCACGGAAACATATGTAGATATTCTTTCCTGTAACAGCAACACAGCTATGCACCACAGAGGCTTTATGTTTGAAAGAGGTCATACAGATAACCTTGAACGCCTTGCAGAGGATCACGGTGTATGTATTTCTTCGTCAATTGACTATTTCGAGGATGAACTCATTTATCAGGCATTTAACCGTTCACTGATTCTTGCGCCGGAGATTTACGGTAATCCGTGGCTTATGCGTGACGATGAGTTGCCGAAACTGGCAAGGGTTTATAATCTGCATGCACGGAATTCGGAAATTCTTGTTGACGGACTTGTGTTGCCCGAATCCTACGGCATTAATGCTGTATCAAGGGGCAATGCTGCAAAACGATTCATTTCAACAGGCAACAATACATGGGAAACAAAGACAATTGTTTTAAAAATAGGCAGTGAAACAGG